>NZ_BMPI01000094.1:0-796 GCF_014647515.1 Dactylosporangium sucinum
CCTGGCGCGACCTCACCGACAACGTCAACTTCATGGCCTCGAACCTCACCAGCCAGGTCCGCAACATCGCCCAGGTCTCGACGGCCGTGGCCCGCGGTGACCTGAGCCAGAAGATCACGGTCGACGCCCGCGGCGAGATCCTCGAACTGAAGTCGACCGTGAACACGATGGTGGACCAGTTGAGCAGCTTCGCCGACGAGGTCACCCGCGTGGCCCGCGAGGTCGGCACCGAGGGCAAACTCGGCGGCCAGGCCCAGGTCACCGGCGTGGCCGGCACCTGGCGCGACCTCACCGACAACGTCAACTTCATGGCCTCGAACCTCACCAGCCAGGTCCGCAACATCGCCCAGGTCGCCACCGCCGTGGCGCGCGGTGACCTGAGCCAGAAGATCACGGTCGACGCCCGCGGCGAGATCCTCGAACTGAAGTCGACCGTGAACACCATGGTCGACCAGCTGTCGTCCTTCGCCGACGAGGTCACCCGCGTCGCCCGCGAGGTCGGCACCGAAGGCAAGCTCGGCGGCCAGGCCCAGGTGCGCGGCGTCGCCGGCACCTGGCGCGACCTCACCGACAACGTGAACTTCATGGCCTCCAACCTCACCGCCCAGGTCCGCAACATCTCCCAGGTCGCGACGGCGGTGGCCCGCGGTGACCTGTCGCAGAAGATCACGGTCGACGCGCAGGGCGAGATCCTGGCCCTGAAGTCCACGGTGAACACGATGGTCGACCAGCTGTCGTCCTTCGCCGACGAGGTCACCCGCGTCGCCCGCGAGGTCGGCACCGAAGGCAAGCTCGG
>NZ_BMPI01000094.1:845-4002 GCF_014647515.1 Dactylosporangium sucinum
AAGGGCGTCTCGGGCACCTGGCGCGACCTCACCGACAACGTCAACTCGATGGCGTCGAACCTGACCAGCCAGGTCCGCAACATCGCCCAGGTGACCACGGCCGTGGCCCGGGGCGACCTGTCCCAGAAGATCACCGTCGACGCGCACGGCGAGATCCTCGAGCTGAAGAACACCGTGAACACGATGGTCGACCAGCTGTCGTCCTTCGCCGACGAGGTCACGCGCGTCGCCCGCGAGGTCGGCTCCGAGGGCAAGCTCGGCGGCCAGGCCCAGGTCCGCGGCGTCTCCGGCACCTGGCGCGACCTCACCGAGAACGTCAACCAGCTCGCCTCGACGCTCACCACCCAGCTGCGGGCCATCTCCCAGGTGTCCACGGCGGTGACCCGCGGCGACCTGACCCAGCGGATCGCGGTCGAGGCGCTCGGCGAGGTGGCCGAGCTCAAGGACAACATCAACCAGATGATCGTGACCCTGCGGGAGACCACGAAGAAGAACGCGGAGCAGGGCTGGCTCGACTCCAACCTGGCCCGCGTCGGCGGCCTGCTGCAGGGCCAGCGCGACCTCGGCGAGGTCTGCCGCATGATCATGACCGAGGTCACCCCGCTCGTCGACGCCCAGATCGGCGCCTTCTTCCTGGCCGGCACCGACGCGGCGACGGGGCTGCGGCTACGGCTCGAGGCGTCGTACGGGTACGTGGCGCCCGGCACCGAGGTCTCGTTCGCGCCCGGCGAGGGGCTGATCGGCCAGGCGTCGCTGTCGCGCCGCGCGATCCGGGTCAGCTCGCCGGTCGACAACCGCCTCCAGGTGCGCTCGGGCCTGGCCGCGACGCCGCCGGCCGACCTGGTCGTGCTCCCGGTGCTGTTCGAGGGCGAGCCGCTCGGCGTGATCGAGTTCGCGAGCGTGTCGCCGTTCTCCGACCTGCACCTCGCGTTCCTCGACCGGCTCGTGGTGACGATCGGCGTGGCGCTCAAGACGATCCTGGCCAACCGGCGCACCGAGGAGTTGCTGTCGCAGTCCCAGCGGCTGGCGCTGGAGCTGCAGGAGCAGTCGGCCGAGCTGCAGCGGACGAATGCGGAGCTGGAGGAGAAGGCGACGCTGCTGTCCGAGCAGAAGGGCAACATCGAGAAGCAGAACCGCGAGATCGAGATGGCCCGCCTCGGGCTGGAGGAGAAGGCGCAGCAGCTGGCGCAGGCGTCGCAGTACAAGTCGGAGTTCCTGGCCAACATGAGCCATGAGCTGCGGACCCCGCTCAACTCCATGCTGCTGCTGTCCCGGCTCCTGGCCGACAACCCGGACACCAACCTGACGGCGAAGCAGATCGAGTTCGCGGCGACGATCCACAACGCCGGCTCCGACCTGCTGGCCCTGATCGACGACATCCTCGACCTGTCGAAGATCGAGGCCGGTCGCATGGACGTCGAGCCCGGCGAGGTGTCGTTCGACGAGATCCGCTCGTACGTCGAGCAGGCCTTCGCCCCGCAGGCCGAGGACAAGGGCCTCGACTTCACGGTGCGGACCGACTCGGCGCTCCCGCCGGTGATCGTCACCGACCCCCAGCGGCTCCAGCAGATCCTGCGCAACCTGGTCTCCAACGCGGTGAAGTTCACCGACGCCGGCTCGGTCACGCTGTCGATGGAGGTGGCGCCGCCGGAGATCGAGTTCAACCTGCCCACGCTGGCGGGCGCCCGCCGCGTGGTCGCGTTCTCGGTCGCCGACACCGGCATCGGGATCTCCGACGACAAGGTGGCGCTCATCTTCGAGGCGTTCCAGCAGGCGGACGGGACGACCAGCCGGAAGTACGGCGGCACCGGGCTCGGCCTCTCGATCAGCCGGGAGCTCGCGCGGCTCCTCGGCGGGGCGATCGGGGTGACGTCGGACGTCGGTCGCGGGGCGACGTTCACGCTGTACCTCCCGGACGTCATCGCCACCGAGGTGACCCCGACGATGCACACCGTGCCGACCCAGCCGGCCCCGGTGCAGATCCGCTCGCTCCCCGCCGGCCCGGCGATGCTGCGCCCCGTTTCGTCGCACGAGCACCGCCCGTCCGCGGCCGCCCACCAGCTCGACGGCGCGACGGTCCTGATCGTCGACGACGACGTGCGCAACGTGTTCGCGCTGACGAGCGCGCTGGAGCTGCACGGCATGACGGTGCTCTACGCCGACAACGGCTCCGACGGCGTCCGCATCCTGTCGGAGCACCCGAACGTCGACATCGTGCTGATGGACGCGATGATGCCCGACCAGGACGGCAACGAGACCACGCGCGCCATCCGCCGCAATCGCCGGTTCGCCGAGTTGCCGGTAGTGTTCTTGACGGCCAAGGCGATGCCGGGCGACCGCGAGTCCTCACTGGCCGCGGGCGCGAGCGACTACATCACGAAGCCGGTCGATCTCGACGAACTCCTGGACGTGATGGCAGCCTGGGTCAACGGCGAGGGCCGAGCGGTATAGATCTGCTTTGGAGGTTGAGCGTTGACCGGACCGGACCGACCGGCGAAGGTGCTGCTCGTCGACGACCGCCGGGACAACCTGCTCGCCCTGGAGGCGATCCTGCAGGGCCTGCCGGTCCAGACGGTGGCCGCCGAGAGCGGCGAGGAGGCCCTGAAGCACCTCCTGGTCGACGACTTCGCCCTCATCCTCCTGGACGCACAGATGCCGACCATGGACGGCTTCGAGACGGCCCGCCACATCAAGCGCCGCGAGCGCACCCGCCACGTCCCGATCATCTTCCTGACCGCCGCCGACCGCGACTCCCACCTGGCCCTGCGCGGCTACGCGGCGGGCGCAGTCGACTACCTGACGAAGCCGTTCGACCCCTGGGTCCTGCGCGCGAAGGTATCGGTCTTCGTGGAACTCTGGAACATGACCCAGACCCTGGCCGCCCAGTCGGAACTCGTCCGCGTCCGCGAGACCGAGCTCCGCGCCGCGGGCGTGGCCGTCGACGAGGCCACGGCGCTGCTGAAGGCGGCGCTGGCCGCCGACGGCGAGCTCGGCCGCGAGCAGGTCGAGAAGGCCATGGCGGTGTTGGCGAAGTCCCGGCCGCGGTTGTAGACCTTTTGGGACTCGGGTCCGCGCAACTGACGACCGTCGCTCCCGCCAGACACCGCTCGTGGCGCCGGTGCATCCGCCCCGGCGCCACGGACGCTGCCATCGCCGT
>NZ_BMPI01000094.1:4043-4596 GCF_014647515.1 Dactylosporangium sucinum
CACCAAGGGCCCGCGACCTCCGGCCGCGCCCGGCCACCGCCGCCGCACGACGTCACCCTCCGCGCGCTGTTGCACAGACGTTGGTCAATCTACCCTCAGCCTTCGAGATCGTTTCGAGGGTAGATCGACCAACGTCTAACGATGAGCACCCACGACGCGGGCCGTACGCCAGTTGACCTTGGTCGTTTTCCGTCGCCGGGACGACCGAAATCCACCAAGGTCAGCTCACGCACCCGGGCGGGGACGGGGCGAGGGCGCTGGGCGGCGACGGCCAGGGGCGGGGGCGGCGACGGCCAGGGGTTTTGGGCTGTGCGCGGCGCCGAGCGGGGTGCGAGGGGGGTGTGCGCGGCGCTGGGCGGGAGCGGCGCACGGGGCGCGGCGCTGGGTCGGTGCGGTGCTGGTCGGGGCGGTCGAGGGGTGTGCGCGGTGCTGGGTGGGGGCGGGGCACGGGGGGGCGGGGCTGGGTGGGGTGGGGTGGGGGTCAGGGGTGGAGGGCGCGGATTCGGAGGAGTTCGTCGGCGACCGCTGACGGGTGGGTGTTCAGGTCGTAGAC
>NZ_BMPI01000094.1:4635-38508 GCF_014647515.1 Dactylosporangium sucinum
GCTGAAGAGGTGCAGCGTGTCGCCCGTGTCGATCTCCAGCAGCTCGGACCGTAGGCCCGCGCGGGAGCGGGTGTCCACCCGGATGCGCTCGACCTCCGACCAGGCCAGCCGGCGGTGGCCGGCGTAGCCCGTCACCACCGTCAGGCCCGACAGGTCGGCCGCCAGGCGGACCGGCGCCAGCAGGTCGCGCAGCGCGTAGCCGCCGGCCACCAGCGCGGCCACGACGGCCGCGGTCAGCGCTCGGCGGTCGTCGGCGAAGAATACCGCCGCGGCGACCAGGATGACGGTCACGGCGCACTTCAGCCCGACGAAGCCCGGCGAGACCCGCCACCGCGCGCTGGCCGGCGCCGGTGTCGGCGGGTCGGACCAGGAGCCGCTGCGCATTTCCATCGGCACAGCATGCACCGCGCGGGCGCTGGGTGACGAACCGGGCGAGGCGCTACTTGGTCTTCGTGATCGAGGTTGCCGTCACCGTGCCGTCGGCGTTCTGGCCCTGCACCGTGACGGTCGAGCCGGCGGTGATGTCCTTCAGGGCGCCCGGCGTCGCGACCGTCGTCTGGCCGTTGGTCTTGACGATGACCGTGTTGCCGTCGGCGGTCTCGATGTAGACGGTGGTGCCGTCCACCAGTTTCACGGTGCCGGTGATGCCGCCGCCGCTCCGGTTCTGCTGGCCCTGCTGACCCTGCTGGCCCTGGCCGGGGAAGCCGCCGTTGCGGGCGAAGGCGCTCGCCAGCGCGGCCGGGTTGGCGCCGCCGGCCGGGCCCGACGCGGCCGGGGCCTCGCCGTAGCTCTTCTGCACCTGGGCGCCGGCCGCGAAGCCGACGACGAGCAGCGCGAGGCCGGCCAGGACCACGGTGGCGCGGTTGGCCAGGCGGCGCGGGCCGGCCTTGGCGACCCGCGCGTTGAGGTCGTCGTCGATCGGCTCCGCGAGCAGATCGTCGTCCGTCACCGGCTCCAGCACCTCGGTGTCATCGGCAGAGAACCCGGTGGCGGGCGGACGGCGGAAGGGCGAAGCGGCGTGGCTCACGGATTGCTCCTCGTCGACGGCCGTGCGGGTTGGGCCGGGTTGCGAAACCGCTGGGGAGCGGGATCTTCACGGAACGAACTGTCACTCATAGCGAAGCGCCTCGATCGGGCGCAGGCCGGCGGCCCGGCTGGCCGGGTAGCTGCCGAAGAACAGCCCGATCGCCACCGAGAAGCCCAGCGCCAGGAACACCGAGCTGGGCACGATGATCGGCTTGATGTTCACGATCGTGAACCGGCTGCCGATGACCGCGGCCGCCACCCCGAGCAGGCCGCCGAGCAGGCTCAGCACCGTCGCCTCGACCAGGAACTGGGTGAGGATCGTGCGCCTCGGCGCGCCCAGCGCCTTGCGGATGCCGATCTCCCGGGTCCGCTCGGTGACGGTCACCATCATGATGTTGGTGATGCCGATCCCGCCGACCAGGAGGCTGATCCCGGCGACGGCGCCGAGCAGCATCGTGAACGTCTCGGCGGTGTCCGCCCGGGTCTCCAGCAGCTGCGACTGGTTGAGGATGCGGTACGCCGTCGTGGTCGAGCCGCTGCTGACGTTGAGCTTCTCGTTGAGGATCGCGGTGACCTCGGCCTGGGCGTCGGCGACCGAGTCCGGCGAGGTGGCCTGGATGAGCAGCTGGTTCAGCGAGCCGTACCCGGTCAGCGACTCCTGCACCGCGCTCACCGGCGCCATGGCCACGTCGTTGGGGTCGTTGAAGCCGGAGCCGCCCTTCTCGGCGAGCACCCCGACGACCGTGAACAGCTTGCCCGAGACCGTGATCTGCTTCGACAGCGGATCGACCCGGCCGAACAGCTCCTCGGCGACGGTCGAGCCGATGACGACGACCTTGCGGGACTCCTTGACGTCCTCGTCGGTGAACAGCGCGCCGCGGGCGAGCTTGAAGTTCGAGGCGGAGACGTACCCCGGGTACGTGCCCACGAACTGCGTGATCGTGTGGTCGGTGCCCTCGTAGGTGGCCGTCTGCGAGCCGCTGACCACCGGCGAGACGCTGCGGACGTGTGGTGCCTCGTCCTGGTTCGACAGGGCCGGCACCAGGTCCATGCTCAGCGAGGTGTTCTGCGTCGACGCCGCGCCGCGGGCCCCGCCGCCGGCGCCGGCGGTCACGGTCAGCGTGTTGGTGCCGAGCGCCTCGATCTGGTTCTGCACCGCCTGCGCCGAGCCGTTGCCGACCGCGACGAGCAGGATGACGGCGGCGACGCCGATCAGGATGCCCAGCACAGTGAGGCTGGAGCGCAGCTTGTTCGCGGTGATCGCGCGCAGCGCGAAGCGGATGGTCTCGAAGATGTTCACTTCAGCCGCTCATCCTGGACGATGCGTCCGTCGACCAGCCGGATCAGTCGCTTCGCGTGCTCGGCGACGTCGGGCTCGTGGGTGATCAGCACGATGGTCCGGCCCGACCGGTTGAGCTTGTCGAAGATGGCCAGGACGTCCTCGGTGGACTGGGTGTCGAGGTTGCCGGTGGGCTCGTCGGCGAGCACCAGCGCCGGCGCGGTGACGAGGGCCCGGGCCACTGCGACCCGCTGCTGCTGGCCGCCGGACAGCTGGTTCGGCTCGTGGCCGGACCGGTCGGCGAGGCCGACCATCGTCAGCGCCAGCTTGGCCCGCCGGCGGCGCTCGGCCGCCTTGACCCCGGCATACGCGAGCGGGAGCTCGACGTTGGCCTGCGCGGTGGTACGGGCGATGAGGTTGAACGCCTGGAAGACGAACCCGATCCGCCGGTTGCGCACCAGCGCCAGCTGCCGGTCGTTGAGCCGGCTGACGTCGACCCCGTCGAGCAGGTACTTGCCCGAGCTCGGGATGTCGAGGCAACCGAGGATGTTCATCAGGGTCGACTTGCCGGAGCCGGACGAGCCCATGATCGCGATGTAGTCACCACGCTCGACGGTCAGTGACACGCCCCGCAGGGCATGCACCTCGGTCTCGCCCTCGCCGTAGATCTTCTTGACGTTCTGGATGTCCAGGACCGGGCTCATGCGACCTCCGCTTCGCTCCGGCCGCACAAGCTCCACGCTGCGCTCATGATGAGCGGCCTCCCCCGCTTCGCTCCGGAACCGCTCATGTCAGTTGCCTCGCCCGCCGCCGCCACCGGTGAAGCCGCCACCGCCGGGGAAGCCGCCACCGCCGCCGGGGAACTGGCCGCCGCCCGGGAACTGCTGGTTGTTCGTGCCCGTGGTCGAGTTCGTCGTGGTCGTGGTGATCACGACCTGCTCGCCGGCCGTGACGCCGGACTTGATCTCGACGAAGCCGCCGCCGGTGATGCCGACCTCGACCTGCCGCTCCTCGGTCTGGCCGTTGACCTCGACGGTGACCGTGCGCTGGCCGCCGGCCGTGCGCAGCGCCGTGCTCGGGATCCGCACCACGTTCTGCGACTCGGCGACGGTGACGACGGCGGTCGTGCTCTGCCCCAGCCGTACCCCTTCCGGCAGCGTGTCGAGCGTGATCACGACCGCGTAGGAGTTCACGTTGTTGCTGGTCGTGGCCGTGGGCGAGATCGTGGTGACCTTGCCGGTGGCCCGGGTGCCGGACAGCGCGCTCCAGGTCACGTTGGCGACCTGGCCGGCCTTGAGCTTGGTCGCGTCGGCTTCGGCGAAGCTCGCGTTGATCTGCAGCTTGGTCAGGTCGGCGATGGTGACGAACCCGGAGGAGCCCGACGAGGAGGAGGTGCTGCCGGTGGAGTTCCCGCCGCCCGCCGAAGCCGAGGAAGAACCCACCGCACCGTTGACCGCGGTGACCGTGCCGGCGATCGGCGCCGTCAGCACCGTGCCGTTGACCGACTGCTGCGCCGACGTCACGTTGGCCTGGGCGGTCGCGACCTGCGCCTCCGCCGAGGCGATCGTCGCGTCGTCGGCGTTGTTGTCCTCGGCCCGGGTGAGCGCGGCCTTCGCGGCGGTGAGGTTGGCCTTGGCGGTGTCGAGCGACGCCTGCGCCGAGGTCGGGTCGACCTTCGCGAGCGTCTGGCCCTTCGTGACCACGTCGCCGACCTTGACGCCCACCTCGGTCACCGTGCCGGAGGTGGTGAAGGTCGCGTTCGCCGTCGAGGCGCTGGCGACCGAGCCGGACGCCGACACCGTCTGCGAGACCGTCCCCTGCGTCGCCGCCACCAGCCGGGTGCGGGTGTTGTTCTGGGACGCCTCGGCGGTCGCCGGGCCGTTGACGATCTGGTACGCCCACAGCGCGCCGCCGACGGCCACGACCGCCAGCGCGGCGTTGATCAGGGTCACGGAGTTCAGCCGTGGTCGGCGAAGCGACGGCAGCGACAAACGCATGATGGGAATCGTGGTGCGGTTCGCTCGGAGCGACCCTCAGCGAACCTCGGAGTTGCCTCGGAATCCGGTTACCGGAAACTCCAGAATGTCCGAATCATCATCGTCAAACAGCTCGGGCTCGTCGATCGCCGGCAGCAGCACCCGGAACCGGGCACCGGAACCCGGCGCCGTCCACAGCTCGACCCGCCCGCCGTGCGCCTGCACGATGGCGGCGACGATCGACAGGCCGAGCCCCGCGCCGCCGTGCCGGCGGGATCGCGAGCCTTCCGCGCGGTACAGGCGCTCGAACACCCGAGCGGCGTCCTCGGCCTGCATGCCGGGCCCGGTGTCGCCCACCTCGACGGCGGCCAGCGGCAGGTCGGGCGGCAGGTCGGCGCCGACGGCGGCGGTCGGCGGGGTGTCGGAGGGCGTCGGGCGGCCGACCCGCACGACGATCCGGGTGTCCTCGGGCGTGTGCTGCAGCGCGTTGCTGACCAGGTTGGCGACGACCTGCCGGATGCGTGCCTCGTCGGCGTCGACGGTCACCGGCTCGAACGTCACCGAGCGGTCGTCGAGCGTGGAGAGCTGCACGAACCGGGTCGGCACGCGCACGTGCGCGTCGCGGACGGTGTCGGCGGCCACGGCGAGCAGGTCGACCGGGTGCCGCTGCAGGGGGCGCTCCTCGTCGAGCCGGGCGAGGGTCAGCAGGTCGTTGACGAGCAGCCGCATCCGGCTCACCTCGGCCTCGATGCACTCCATCGCCTCGTCGAGGGCCGGGCCCGGCGGTGCGCCGCCCCGGCGGTACAACTCGGCGAAACCCTGCACCGAGGTCAGCGGGGTCCGCAGCTCGTGGGCCGCGTCGGCGAGGAACTGCCGCAGGCGCCGCTCCGACGCGGCGCTCTCGCCCACCGCCTCCTCGATGCGCCCGAGCATCGTGTTGAGCGCGGTGCCGAGGCGGCCCGACTCGGTGTGCGGGTCGGCATCCACCACGCGGCTGGAGAGGTTGCCGTCGGCGATCTCGACCGCCGTCTCCTCCATGCGGGTCAGCGGGCTCAGCCCGACCCGCACGAGCGTGGCGGTGGCGAAGCCGACGAGCAGCAGCAGTGCGAGGCTGACCGGCGTGGTGAACAGCAGCATCTGCTCGCGGGTGTCGTAGACGTCGACCAGCGAGACCGCGCGGGCGCCGTAGCCTTCCCGGCCGTTGAAGCTCGTCGGGAAGACGAAGACGCGCCAGTTCTTGGTCGGCCCGGCGACGGTGAACGGCTTGTGCTCGGCGGCCCGCTGCGGGATCGAGCCGAACAGCGCCGGGTCGAGCAGGACCGGCTCGGGGTTGACGAGCTTGCCGGAGCTGTCGAAGCCGTAGATCTGGTAGGCCGGGCCGGGCGAGAACTCGCCGCGCTCGCCCTCACGCCGCTGGCCGAACCCGGTGCCGGGGCTGACCGACGGCATCGGGAACGGGTTGGCCGAGGCGCCGGGCCGCGGAACGGGGCCCCGCAGTCCGCCTTCGAGCGACTCGTCGACCCGCTTCATGAGGTACCAGTTGAGCAGCCCGACGCCGATCGCATTGGCCGCGATCAGCGCCACGCCGGCGAGCGCCACGACGGAGACGACGATGCGTGTCCGGACCGTCCAGTGCCGCCAGCGTCTCATGTGCCTTCGGTTCTCGGCAGTCTCAGGGCATAGCCGACACCGCGGACGGTGTGGATGAGCGGCGGGTCCCACTTGTCGATCTTGCGGCGCAGGTAGTAGACGTAGGACTCGACGATCCGGCCGTCCCCGCCGAAGTCGTAGTTCCAGACCCGGTCGAGGATCTGGGCCTTGCTCACCACGCGGCCGGCGTTGGTCAGCAGATACCGCAGCAGGTTGAACTCGGTCGGCGAGAGATCCACCCGGTTGCCGCCGCGGCGCACCTCGTGCGCGTCCTCGTCCATCTCCAGGTCGGCATAGCGCAGGACCCCGCCGTCGACGAGCTGCTGCTGCTCGCCCAGGCTGCGCCGCAGGATCGCCCGGATGCGCAGGACGACCTCCTCCAGGCTGAACGGCTTGGCGACGTAGTCGTCGGCGCCGACGGTCAGCCCGGAGATGCGGTCCTCGACCGAGTCGCGGGCGGTCAGGAACAGCACCGGGACCGGCCTGCCCGAGGTCCGCAGCCGCTGGGCGACCTCGAAGCCGTCGAGGTCGGGCATCATGACGTCGAGCACGACGAGATCCGGCCCGTACTCGGCGGCGGCGGCCAGCGCCTCCCGCCCGCCGCTGGCCACCCGCACCTCGAACCCGGTCAGCCGCAGCGTGGCCGACAGCAGGGCGCGGATGCTCGCCTCGTCGTCGACGACGAGCACCTTGGGCTGGGCGGCGGTTGCGGGCATCGGCTCCATCGTCACTGACCGGCCGTCACGATCTCGTCGCCTTCGGCAAGTCCACTCTTGATCTCGGTGTTGACGTCGCCGCGCAGGCCGGTCTCGACGGCCCGCTCCTCGTCCTTGCCGGCGATGCGGACCGTCACCTTCCCGTCGTGGACCGCCGTGGACGGCACCGACAGGACGTCGTCGACCGACGCGGTGACTACCGCGACAGTAGCGCTCTGCCCGTAGAGCAGCGTGTCGGGCACCTTCGCGAACGAGATCAGCGCCGCGTAGCGCACCAGGCGGTTCGACACCGTGCCGGCCGGGTCGATCTGGATGACCGTGCCGTCGTACTTCGCGCTCGCGTCGTCCGGCAGCGTGATCTTGGCGGCCTGGTCGACCTTCAGGTGGGCCACCTCGGCCTCGGTGAACTGCGCCTTGACCACCACGTCGCCGGTGCCGGCGAGGGTGATGACGTTGCTGCCGGCCGAGGAGCCGACGGTGCCGCTCACCGCGAGGATCTTGCCGGCGAGCGGCGCGGTGATCACCGTGCCGGCCAGCTTGGCCTGGGCCTGGGTGAGGCTCAGCTTGGCGTTGTTGAGCCGCTGCTGGGCGTTGTAGAGGTTGTCGCTGGCGGTCTGGATGCTGTTCCCGCCGCTCCCCCCGTTGCCCGCGTTGCCGCTGGGCTTGGTGGCCGGCGTCGAAGGCGACGCGGCCGGCTTCGAGGGCGACGCGGTCGGCGTCGCCTTGGCCTTCTCCAGCGCGTCCTCGGCCCGGTCGAGCGCGTCCTCCGCGCTGCCGACGTTGTCCTCGGCGGCGTCGACGGCGTCCTGGGCCGCGGTCCCGTCGATGCGGGCCAGCACCGCGCCCGCGGCGACCACGTCACCGGCCTTGACGTTGAGCTCGGTGAGGGTGCCGCTGGTGGTGAAGCCCAGCGAGCGGCTCGCCTGGGCCTGGACCGTGCCCGACGCGGACACGGTCGCGGCGACCTCGCCGCGGGCCACCTTCACGGTGGTCACCGCCGCCGGCGCGGGCTTCTCGTCCGCGGCCACCACGACGGCCGTCACCACCACCGCAGCCGTGAGCACGGCGGCACCACCGGCCAGCCACCACACCTTCATGAGTGGCAAGTTCACCGGCCGGGCCTTTGAACCGGCTCGGCCCAACCTCAAAGTTCGCTCAGAGCCCTCAGAGGGCCAGCCACCCCTGCTCGGCCAGCGTCGCCGCGTCGTTGGCCTGCAGGCCGGCGTCCGAGACGGTCCACAGCGTCCCGCCGATCACGAGGGAGCGGCGGATCACGCTGTACTGCCCGGGATGCCGGACGGTCCCCACCGGCGCGACGGTCGCGTCGCCGACGCGGAGCACCAGCGCACCCTGCTCCTGCTGCTGGTAGAGGGGCACGACCAGCAGTCCCGTCTGCGGCCAGAAGAGGAACGCGTGCGGGTCGAACTCGGCCTCGGAGCTGGCCTTCGGCACCTGGTGCCGGGCCAGGCGGGTGGGCTTGGCCGGGTCGTGCACGTCGAACAGCGAGATCTGCGTGCCCTGGACGCGGCCCTGCTCGCTGGCCTCCTGGCCGACGCCGATGAGCCGCCCGGCGCCGGCCGGGTGCAGGTACGCCGAGTAGCCGGTGATCTTCAGCTCGCCGACCACCTTCGGCGCGGCCGGGCTCGACAGGTCGAGCGTGTACAGCGGGTCGGTCTGC
Source organism: Dactylosporangium sucinum (assembly GCF_014647515.1). GTDB lineage: Bacteria > Actinomycetota > Actinomycetes > Mycobacteriales > Micromonosporaceae > Dactylosporangium > Dactylosporangium sucinum. The sequence goes on from NZ_BMPI01000094.1 coordinate 12,961, forward strand.
CGGAACGTCACCACGTAGCCGACGGTGGCGATGAACCGGACCGAGTAGATCCGCTCGCCCTTGCCCAGGCCGCCGACGTGCCCGGCCTCGGCCAGCCGCCCGCCGTCCTGCTTGAGGACGTAGACCGTGGACGACGTCTGCCGGCCCTGGTCGTCCGCATCGGTCGTGGCGACCCGCAGGTATCCGTCCCACTCCGACAGCGAGTACTGGTTGAGCAGCCAGCCGGGCACCTCGCCGCTCGCCACGTACCGCGGCTTCCCGGATCCGCTGATGTCGAACTTGAACAGCTCGGTCCGCGGCGGCTCGGGCCGGGCGACGGTCCTCGCCATCGGCATGGCCACCCGCCAGCGCTGGTCGCTGGCGACGTACAGGCTCGGCCCGTTGGCGTAGACGGTGTCGCCGTCGGCCACCACGGTCACCGGGTCGCCGCCGCCCAGGGCCGGCGCCGCGAGATCGAAGGAGAGCACGGTCAGCATGGCGGTCCCGCTGTACCGCTCGGGCCGGCTGACCGCGGCGCAGTCCACCTGCCCGCTCGTGTGCCTGCCCGTGGCGTCCTCGGCGTCCCACCGCGGCAGCCAGTCGGCCAGCGGCGCCGCCGCGATCGCCGAGCGGTTCGCGGCCAGCCGCGCCTCGTCGTTCTTCAGCTTCGAGGTGTCGGGGAACCGCAGCCGGGGCGTCGAGCGGACCACGACCCGGGCGGTCGAGCCGACCTGCCGGGCGTCGACCAGCGCGCCGTCGGTGGTGTAGCGGCCGATGACCTTCGGGGCGCCGGCGATGTCGACCAGCGTCACCTGCGGACCGCCGGCGGCCCGGGCGTCCTTGACATCCTCGGCGATGCCCCCGCCGCCGTAGTCGTAGCCGAGCACCAGCACCCGGTCGCCGGACAGCAGCAGGTTGGCCGCCATGGCCGCGCGCTTGCCGTTGGTGTCGGCGGCGCCGGCCACGCTCAGCTCGCCGGTGACGCGCTTGGCGGCCACGTCGACGATCTTCAGCACGCCGCCGCCCGTCAGCGTCACGATCCGCTTGCCGTCGGTCTTCACCAGGTCGGGCTCGTCGACGCCGACCTCGTGGGTGTTGGTGCCGGAGAACGTCTCGGCGCCGGGCGCGGCGGCCTTCGCCTCGGCGCCGCCGGCGGCGCGGGCCATGTCGCCGGTCGCGCCGTCGAGCCAGACCCCGCCGCGGCCCACGCCCAGGCCCCAGGGGCCGACCGCCTCCTGTGCCGCGGCCCGCAGGCCGGCCAGCAGGTCGTCGCAGGACTCGAAGGCGACGAGCTTCAGTGCCGGCGCCGGTTGCGGCCCGGCGGGGGACGGCGCCGGGCGCGGTTTGTCGGCGGTACACCCGGAAATGCAGACGCACAGAGCACCGAGCATGGCGAGGGCGCGCTTCATGGCCCTATGACGATGCCGGCAGTCCCCCGGTTCCCGGCGATTCGACGACCCGCGGCGCGAGCGTCTCGACCAGCCGGCTCAGCACGATCATGCTGCGTGTCGAGGTGACGAACGGCTCGGCGCGCAGCCGCTCCAGCGCCTGCTCGAGGCCGGCCATGTCGACGGCGCGCAGGTGGACGAGGGCGTCGGCCTCACCCGAGATGGTGTAGGCGCCGACGACGGCGGGGTGCCGCTTGGCGGCCGCGCGCAGCTGCTCGGGCGAGGTGCGCCCGGTGCAGAACAGCTCCACGAAGGCCTCGGTCGTCCAGCCCACCGCGCCCGGGTCGATCAGCGCGGTATAGCCGCGGATCACTCCGCTGGATCGAAGCCGGTCCACGCGCCTTTTGACCGCCGGGGCCGACAGCGCGACCTGGGCGCCGATCTCCGCATACGATGAACGGGCGTCGTCCTGTAGGAACGCAATGATTCGCTGATCGATCGGGTCGAGGCGCAACGAATCCCTCCTCGAAAGCAACTTTTCTCGCTGTTTTGTGTAACACGAGGAACCTACCGTTTCATTCTGTGACGACCCAGCGCGAGCGCACCTACCTGATGTCTCCGCCCGAGCACTTCGCGGTGGAGTACGCAATCAACCCGTGGATGGACACGACGGCGCCGGTCGACACCGAGCTCGCCGTCAAGCAGTGGGAAGGCCTGCGCGAGACCTTCGTGCGGCTGGGCCACACGGTGCACGTGCTGGCGCCCGAGATCGGCCTGCCGGACATGGTCTACGCGGCCAACGGCGCCTTCTCGGTCGACGGGGTGGTGTACGGGGCGCGGTTCAAGTACCCGCAGCGCATCCCGGAGGCCGCCGCGCACCGGCGCTTCTACGTCGACCACGGCGGCTGGCGCTTCGTCACCCCCTCGGAGACGAACGAGGGTGAGGGCGACTTCGCGTACCTCCCGTCGTTCCTCGGCGGCACCGTCCTGGCCGGCCACGGCTTCCGCACCGAGATTGCCGCGCACGCCGAGGCCCAGGAGGCGCTGGGCCGTCCGGTGATCTCGCTCCGGCTGGTGGACCCGCGCTTCTACCACCTGGACGTGGCGCTGGCCCCGCTGGACGACGCCAACGTCGTGTACTACCCGGGGGCGTTCTCGGAGGCGACCCGCGCCGTGCTCCGCCAGCTGTTCCCGGACGCGGTCCTGGCCGACGAGGAGGACGCGCTGGCGTTCGGCCTCAACCTGGTCTCGGACGGCCGCAACGTGGTCCTGAACTCGGAGGCCACGGCCCTGGCCGCCAAGCTGCGGGCCGCGGGCTACGTCCCGGTGCCGGTGGAGCTGACGGAGCTCAAGAAGGGCGGCGGCAGCGTAAAGTGCTGCGTGGCGGAGCTGCGCCCGTAGGGCTCGCTCTGCCGATCGCCGCGTACCGCCTCGTGCCGCGCCGACCTCGCGGCACCGGGCGGTCCGGCTCGCCGGGCCGCGCCGTCAGCATTCGCCTAACAGCGATCTTGGACTCGCAGCGCCCGACCATGTCCGATAAATGCGACAAAGCCGGGACCGCAGTCCAAGATCACGGGTATACCAGAGCGCTACGAGGACGGAGGTGGTGAGTGGACGAACACGACCTGCGCCGTGTAGGTCGCCGGGGCCGCCGTGGCGTTGGGCGATGCCGTGGCGTTGGTGACCTTGCCGGCAATCATCAGGTTGGCACCCGTCTGCAGTGCGCCGGGCTGCAGCGTGTGGCGCTTGTCGAACACCTTGAGGTCGCTACCGAGCTGCCAGGTGCGCGTGAAGCCGTCCGCCGAACGGACCGTCACCGACGACTGTGTCAGCGTCGTGGCCTCGCCGTTCTGCATCGCGACCCGCACCGGGCCGGACTTCGTCTGCAGGATCCCTTCGCCGTGCAGGACGTCGCCCCACATGTTCTGGCCGTGGGACGGGGCCTGCGCGGTCGGTGGCGCGGGGGTCGGTGTCGGTTGCGCCGCGGCAGTGGTCGGCAGGCCGCCCGCGACCACCAGCGCCGCCGCACCGATCATCAAGCCTATCCGCGAGCGTCTCATGGGGTACCTCCTCGGAATCGGGCCTATATTTCGCCCTCTACCGCGGTTTACCCGCCGCAAACCTGACATACGGGGTGCCCAGCGCCCGGAAGGCGTCGCCCGGGCGCTCATGGCCGTCGGTCGAGTGGCCCAGCGCGTCGCAGGGGTCCTGGCACATCAACACGTGCGAGGCCTGCGCGGCCAGCGCCGCCACGGGCCAGAGCATCAGGTGGACGAGCAGGCCGATCAGCTTGATCGCCACCACGTCGACGACACCCTTGCCGGAATACTCGTGGCGATACCAGCTGCGGACCATCGACCAGTACGGCTGCTGGTCCACCCGCACGCCGTCGCGGTCGACGACCGGGCCGTGCTCGTAGCCGACCCGGCGCAGGACGACCGAGATCGCCTTGAGGTTGAGCAGGCGGCGGATCGGCACCGAAAGGACGGTCACCACGCCGCCCAGCCACCAGCCGGGCTGGTCGAGCCGGGTCAGCAGCAGGAACAGCGTCACGTGCAGCGCGCACAGCGGCACGCCGACCCACACGACGGCGATGCCCTGGGTGAGGATGCCGACCGGGTCGGCGTCGACGCGCCGCAGCCGCTGCCAGAACAGCACCTGGACGAGCAGGATCCCGAGCGACGCGCCCGCGCCGCCCAGACCCAGCGCCACCCACCAGGTATGCATAGACATGCATCATGACACGGTCCGCAACGGCATGCTGACCGTAAATTGCGCACCGCCCTCGGGGGCGTGACGCGCTTCGATCCGTCCACCCAGCCGGCGGGAGAGCCGCGCCGCCAGCGCCAGCCCGAGTCCGCTGCCGACCTGGCGGATCCCTTGGTACCGCCGGGAAAGCGCGCCCCGCTCGAAGGCCACCGCCAGATCCTCGTCCGTGAATCCCGGCCCGCCGTCGCGCACCTCGAGCCGCGCCTCGGCGGCGGTCGCCCGGACGGCGAGCACGATCGGCGCCGGCGCCGGCACCACGCGCAGCGCGTTCTCCAGCAGCCCGTCGACGATCTGCCGGATGCGCCCCGGGTCGGTGCGCACCGTGATCGGGTGCGGCGGCAGCTCGGTGCGCAGCACGAGCCCGGCGGCGGCGATCCGCCCGCCCCACGCCTCGGCGGTCGTCGTCACCAGCTGGGTCAGGTCCACGTCGACCACCTCGACCGGCAGGTCGGCGGCCTCCAGCCGGGCCAGCACCAGCAGGTCGGCGATCAGCCGGTCGAGCCGCTCGGCCTCGTCGAGCACGGTCTGCCCGGCGCGCTGGGCGCCGTCGGGGCCGACGACGCCGTCGGCGAGCGCCTCCGCGTACCCGCGGATCGTCGTCAGCGGCGTCCGCAGCTCGTGCGACACCGACAGCAGGAACTCGCGCTCGCGCCCCTCGCTCGTGGCCAGGGCCGCGGTCAGCCCGTTCACGGCGTGGGCCAGCTCGGCGACCTCGGCCGGCCCGCCCGGGTCGAGCGTCACGCTGCGGTCCCCGGCCGACAGCCGCTTCGCGGCCGCGGCGACCGTGCGGATCGGCCGGGCGATCCGGCGGGCCAGCAGCGGCCCGGCGATCAGGCCGGCCGCCAGCCCGGCGAGCAGCGCGATCCACAGCTGGCCGGCGATGCGGCTCAGGGTGCCGGTCCCGGGCGGCTCGCTGAGCACCACGCCGTTGCCGCTGTTCGCGCCGACGGGACGGCCGACGATCAGGCGCACCTGCCCGTCGACCATGACCCGGCGCGCGCTGACGGGCCGCCCGGCGGTGACGGTCCTGACCACGTTCTCCGGCAGCCCGGGGCGGTCGGCCTGGCCGGAGCGGATGAGGAAGACGTCGATGCCGCGGTTGTTCAGCAACCGCACGATGGCCTGCTCGTCCCCGTTCTGGCGGGTGTTGAAGCGGGCCTTGAGCAGCTCGGCGGTGAGGACGGCCTCGTCGGTGAGGTGCTGCCGCGCGGTCCGGTTCGCCTCCTGTACCGCCAGTGGCGCGCCGACCAGCGCGGTCACCAGCACGCTCACGACCGCGACGACGCACGTGACGAGCGCCGTGCGGGCGGCCAGCGACCTAAGCATCGGCGGTGTACCCGACGCCGCGAACCGTGCGGATCACCGCGGCGGCGTCGCCGAGCTTGCCGCGGACCTGCGCGACGTGCACGTCGACGGTGCGCGTGCCCGAGTGCGCCGCGTACCCCCACACCGAGCCCAGCAGCTCCTCCCGCGTGAACACCCGGCCGGGCCGGCCCATGAGGTGGGCCAGCAGCGAGAACTCGGTCGAGGTCAGGCTCACCGGGCTACCGTCCACGCGGCACTCCCGCCGCGCGGGGTCGATGGTGATCGGCCCGACCGTGCGCACCTGCTCGGCATCGGGCGGCCCCTGGGTGCGGCGCAGCACCGCCTTGACCCGGGAGACCAGCTCGCGCGGGCTGAACGGCTTGGTGACGTAGTCGTCGCCGCCGAGCTCCAGCCCGAGGATCCGGTCGACCTCGTCGTCGCGCGCGGTCAGGAACAGCACCGGCGTCCAGTCGCCCGCCTCGCGCAGTCGCCGGCAGATCTCGGTGCCGTCGAGGCCGGGCAGCGCGATGTCGAGCACGCAGGCGACGGGCCGCAGCTTGCGCGCCGCGGCCAGGCCGGCCGATCCGTCGTGCTCGACGTGCACGCCGAAGCCCTCGCGGCTGAGGTACATCCGGAGAAGATCGGCGATCGGCCGCTCGTCCTCGACGACCAGCACCAGACCCTTGCCCTGCTCCACCGCCCCATTCTGCCGGTGGACGGCGCCCGAGGACGTTCGGAGGATGTTCGGGAGCTATCGATCGGTCACGCGGTGGCCAGCTGCCAGGCCGCGCCGGCCCGGGCGGGCTCGAACGCGGGCTGGACGGCGCCGAACGGGGCGCGGAACGCCTGCTTCAGGGCCTCGTCGAGGCGGCGCATCTCCGGGGCGCAGGCCAGCCGGATCCAGAGGTTCTCGCGCACGCCGTCGATCGCGGTCAGGCCCAGCTGCAGGCCGGTGCGGCTCGGCTCGGGCGTCCACGTGACGTCGGTGAGGTGGTGCAGGGCCGCGTTGAGGTGCAGGGCCACCCGGCGCAGCAGGCCGGACTCGCTGGTCACGACCAGCCGGTTGCGGGTCAGCATCAGCAGGCCACGCCGGCCGAGCGGCGACGAGCACCGCGCCACGACGGCGACCGCGTCCCGGTCACCGGCGCAGCCGCGCAGCACCTGGACGTGCCGGGCGACGGTGGTCGCGCGCAGGCTCCCCAGCGCGGTGGCCGAGAGGAAGGTCCGGGAGAAGGTGTCGAGCGCGTCCATACCCTAGGCAACGACGGGCGCCCGGCACCGACACGCGCTTCCCGGGTCGATCCTGCGGCCGAGGCGCCGGGTCCATCCCACGGTGCCCGGTTTGTGATACTCCTCGGCCACAAGATCGACGCACAGGGGGTGCGACGCCGACGCACCCCGTCAGTAGGCTAGCTCGCCGAGGGGGCCGGCTGGGCGCTCGGCCGCAGCGGCGCGCAGGCGGTGATCGCGGCCGACACCTTCGGGTCCGAGGTGTCGAGCTGGTCGATCGGCCCGTTGACGGTCACGCCGTGCTCGGTGAGGCAGTTGATGTAGGCCGCGTTCCGGCCGTTGCCGCCGCCACCGCCGGGGCCACCGCCACCGCCGAAGCCGCCGCTCGGGAACGCGGTCGGGCGCAGCGACTCGCACGCCTTCTGCGCCTTCTCCCAGGTCTGCTGGTCGACGCCGTTGGGCGCCGCGGTGCCGAAGAAGCCACCGCCGCCGCCCGGACCCCCGCCGCCCCGGAAGCCGCCGCTGCCCGACGGCCGCGGCTCGCCCGACGGCCGCGGGCTGAACGACGGGCGGGCGGTCGGCCGGTTCGACGCGTTCATCTGCGGCAGCTCGACGCCGTTGTTGCGCAGGCAGGACGCATAGTCGGTGCCGCCGGACGCCGCCGCGTCGGCCGACGGTGAGTCGTCACCCGACCCGCAGGCCGCCGCGAAGATCGCCACCGCGGCGAGCGCCAGCGCGGCGCCGCCGATCCGCTTTCTCATCACCTGTCGATGGAACGAGCCGAACCTCGACGTCCCGTCGGCCGAACCTCAAAATTCCGTTAGAGGTACATCCCCGTGCGCTCGCCCTCGCCGGTGATCGCCGGCTTGGGCTTGTCGCCCTCGCCGAAGAACCGCTTGCCGCCGAACTCGCCGTGCAGCCGGTCGTCCAGCTCGTCGGCCAGCCCGGTCATGACCTGGACGGCGAGCATGAGGTGGGTCGGCTGGAAGTCGCGGCCGAACACCGGGACCGAGGCCCACACGGTGTCGTTCGTGCAATACAGCCGGCCGATCGGCATCCGGTTGGTGAGCTCCGACAGCTTCACGTAGAGCCGCTCGGTGGGCTCCACCTCGGTGAGGATCGGGGAGAACACGTCGACCAGCGGCGGGTTGTCGCGCACGCGCACGAACACCATCGCCGAGCCCGACCGGATGCCGATGTCCCCGTCGGGGTCGATCGGCAGCTCCTCGGGCGTGGTCTTCATGAGCCGCGCGACGACCGTGGTCACCTTGTCGGCCAGCGGAAGCCCGTCGATCTCTTCGTGCTTGGCCGACTGCACGTCCACGACCCCGTCGCCGTCCGCGTCCGCGATCGACGCGAGCGAACGCGCGACCCCGAGCGACGGGATGGGCGCCACCCGCCCGTTGACGTCGTGCGCGAGATACGTGAGGAAGGCGGGGTGCGGCGTGCCGTAGATGTCCCGCAGGGTGCGCGTCACGAGCCGGCTCAGGTGGGTCGCCTCGCTCTTGGGCACCCGCAGCCCGAAGGACTCGCCCGACCCGGGCAGCACCCCCGGCGGCGCCCAGCCCAGCGCCACGATCTCGGCGATGACCGTCCGGTCCAGCCGATACGCCGTCGGCAGGTCGGCGTTGCCGACCGCGGTCGCCGCGAGCATGTCGTCGTCCTCGCCGGTCACCTGCACCGAATAGATGGCGTCGCCGGTCCCCGACGCGGTCGGGTCGAGGGTGAGGTCGAGCGTGGTGCCGGGCGCGAGGTCGTTGAGCCCGCCGACCAGGTGCCGCGCGAACTCACGCCAGGCCTCGGCCACCTTCTCCTTGAGGTTGCCGCCGACCGGGTCCTCGTCGTCGAAGAGCGCCGTCTCATACGACCGGACCTCGTCCTGGTCACCCGCCATGATGCCTCCTATCCCCCGGCCCCACCCTATCCAGACTCGATCGTCCCCTCAGCCCGGGTCGCCAGACGGCCCAGCACCTCCCGCGCACGCTGCAGATCCGCCCCCCGCCCGACCGCCACCCCGGCCAGGAACGCGGTCAGCGGCGCGGCGGGCCGGGCCACCCCGTGCGCCACGTCCTTCGCGAGATCGAGGATCGCGTCGCGCTCCTCGATCGTGAGCGCGTCGACCCCGAGCGCCTCGGCAGCCGTCCGGAGCCAGTCGGCCAGCACGTTCTCACTCATGCACCCTCCGCAGGTCCGCTTCGGTGTCGCAGTCAAAATACGGCGGAATGCCGCTTTCGTCCCACCCGACCTCGCCGACGTCGAGCCCCTCGATCAGCTGCCGCACGGCGACCCCGGCCGGGTCCCCGACCCGGCTCAGCGCCGTGCGCAGCGCCGCGCTCCGGAAGGCCCCGCACAGCACCTGGCGGCGCCCGTCACCGTCGACGAAGACCGCTCCGTCACGCTCGTCGACGGCGCCGACCAGCCGTCTGACCGCCGGGGCGTCGAGCCGGGGCAGGTCGGCCGCCAGCACCAGGACGACATCGGGCGCCGTGCGCAGCGCCGCCAGGCCGGCATCAAGACCGGCGACGGGCCCCCCTCCGGGCGGTTGTTCCTGCACCGTCAGGACACCCGGGCCCAGGTCACCGCGGTCCGGGCCCACGACGACGACCTCGGTCGCGATTGCGGCGACCGCGGTCAGGACGCGCGCGAGCATCGGGACGCCGTCGACCGGGACCATCGGCTTGTCGCGCCCGCCCATCCGGCGCCCGGGCCCGCCGGCGAGGACCACCGCGGCCACGGCGGCGGGCGGACGGTTGCGGGGAACACTGGCCGACGACACCTCCAGAACTTACCGTCTAGCCGGGAGCCGGAAACCGGACCAGCGGGGCCGGACCAGTGAAGGGAACGAACACATGGGCCGCGTCACCCAACGCCGGGGGATCGTCCGGGTCACCGTCGACGGCGCCGAGGTCAGCGCCGCGCCGGGGCCCGACACGCTGGCCGCCGAGGAGCCGCTGGAGATCCGCGTCGGCCCGGCCGGCGGCGGGCCCCGCCCACCGCTCGCCGTCACCATGCGCACCCCGGGCGACGACCTCGACCTGGCCATCGGCTTCCTGGTCACCGAGGGGGTCGTCCGCGACGCCGAGGACGTGCGCACGGCCCAGCTGTGCGCGGGCGACCAGGAGCCGAACACGTACAACGTCGTGGACGTCGCGCTCTCCCCCGGCGTCCCGGCGCCGGTCACCGACCCGAGCCGGAACTTCTACACCACCTCCTCCTGCGGGGTCTGCGGCAAGGCGAGCATCGACGCCGTCCGGACCCGGTCGCGGTTCGACGTCGCCGCCGACCCGGTGACCGTCGCGCCGGCCGTGCTGGCCGCGCTGCCCGACGCGCTGCGGCGGCGGCAGCGGGCGTTCGCCACCACCGGCGGACTGCACGCGGCCGGGCTGTTCACCGCGGCCGGCGAGCTGGTCTGCCTGCGCGAGGACGTGGGCCGGCACAACGCCGTCGACAAGGTCGTCGGCTGGGCCGCCCGGCAGGGCCGGCTGCCGCTGGCCGGCCACGTGCTCGTGGTCAGCGGGCGGGCCAGCTTCGAGCTCTGCCAGAAGGCCTGGATGGCCGGCATCCCGGTGCTGGCCGCCGTGTCGGCGCCGAGCACGCTCGCCGTCGACCTGGCCGAGGAGGCGGGCATGACGCTGGTCGGCTTCCTGCGCGGCCCGACGTTCAACGCATACGCCGGCGCACAGCGCGTCGACGGGGCCGCCCCAGCGGCGGCAGCGCCGACGGCGGCAGCGCCCGGTCGAGGATCTCGGCCATGAGCCGCGCCCCGCGATACTGCGGATCCGCCTCCAGCGCCCGATCCACCGCGATCGCGGCCCGCAGGCCGTCGCCCGACCGCCAGCTCAGGTAGGCCAGCAGCATCGCGGGCGGCGCGACCAGCCCCGGCTCGGCCCGCCGCACCAGGTCGGTCCACAGCTGCCGGTGCACGGCCCGGCCCGCCGGCCCGTCGCGGTCGATGCACAGCCAGGCCTGGTCGCGGAACGGCAGCACGTGCAGCAGCAGCGTCAGCCAGGCGACCTCGTCGTCGGTGAGCCGGTCCCCGGCCCGGTAGCGCTTGAGCGCCGCCGCCAACGCGACCGCACCGGCCCGCACGGCAGCCGGCCCGACCCCGCCCGTGCCGAGGCCACCCGCGCCGTGGCCGCCCGCGACGGCCCCGGTGGCCCCGGGGGCCTCGGTGGCCCCGGCGGCCTCGGTGGCCAGGCGGACCAGGCGCAGCCCGGCCCGGTCGGTCGCCTCCTCGATCGCGGCGAGCGCGGCCCCGCTCGGCCCGGCCAGTCCGCGCACCGCGGTATCCCGGTCCGGCAGCGCCACCATCCCGGCGAGGATGGCCTCCGCGGCGGCCGCCGAGGTGGTGACGTCGAACGGGCGGCCCTCAGCCGGGCAGCAGCCGGGAACGTCGCAGGTATACGACCAGAACCGCCCGTCGTGCGCCCGGAGGCACTCGGCCGCGGTGATGCCGTGCCGCCGCATGGCGGCCGCGACGGCGAGCAGGAACGGCTCGGCTCGCTCGACCGGGCCGTAGGCGACCAGCACCACGCCGTCGACCCCGTGCCGGGCGAACATCACCGCATACTCCTCGGCGAGGACGTCGCCGTCGTCGCGGTCGTCGGGCAGGTCGCCGCGGACGTGGAAGTGCAGGCCCGGGCCGCGCAGGCCGAGCACCACGAGGCTGTCGGTCGGGTGGAAGCCGAGCAGGTAGGGCGTGGCGGCGAGGATGTCGGACTGGCTGCGCAGGCGCAGCCGGGGCGATTCGGCGGTGGTCGTCGTCATGCAACCAGGCTCGTCGCCGCGCCCCGCCGCCGGAACTCGCGGTTTTCGGCTGTGGACAACGCCCGTTTTTGTCCACAGCCGCGCGGTCAGTACTTGAACCGCAGCTCGTGCAGGTCTATGCCGTCCTGCCAGGTGCCGCCGCGCCCGCGCAGGTCGATGGCGAGCGTGACCCGGGCCAGCGCGTCGTAGCCGGCCGCGTGCAGGCAGCGGATCGCGTCCAGGTTGCGCGCCGCCGGCGAGATCGTCAGCCGGCCCAGCGCGCGCCGGCGGGCCTGGTCGGCGACGTGTTCGAGCAGCGCGCGGCCGATTCCCTCGCCGCGGCGGGCGGACGACACGACCAGCGGCTCGACGGCGCCGCCGCGGCCGTCGAGGAGCAGCCCGACCATGCCGACCACGGTGCCGCCGACGTCGGCGACCCACATGCCGGAAAGGTCGAGGCGGGTGAGGTACTCCTCGAACAAGGCGCCGGGGTCGGCCGAACCCTCGTGCTCCTCCGTCATCTCGGCCCAGAGCTGCCGGCACTCGCGATGGTCCGTCGGGCGGTACGCCCGGATCGTCAGGGCCGCGGACCCGGACCTGTGCGCCACGGTTTCCGTCACGATCGCCACCACCTGCGAAGACGACGCTGGGTCATAACCCATCCTTACTCCGCCGGGGCCGGTGGCGACACCTACATCGCGGTATTGCTACCAACTGCGGCTTTTGTAGCATCACGCGGATAGCGACCGGACAGTTACGGAAACGATCGATCGGCGATACGATCGAGGACGGCTCGCAGCTAAAACGACGAAGGGACAGCCGGTCGGGGCTGTCCCTTCGCCGTTCTCAGATGAGGGCCGGGGTCACACGGCTACGGCAGGCGGAATTCGCCGTCCGTGTCGACCGCCGCGATGAACGTCTCCCATTCCGCGCGGGTGAACCGCACGCTGCCCGCGTCGGGAGCGTTGGAGTTGCGGACCTCGACGACACCGTCGACGAACCGCGCCTCGACACACTGTCCGTTGTTGCCGCTTCGGGTGGGCTTGTGCCACCGTTCGTTGAGCGCAGCCATCTGCGCACTCCTTCTGGTCAGGCCGTCTCAGCGATCGCGAGCTCGATCAACCTGATCGACTCGTAGGGACTGAGCGCGGCGGCTCGCAGACTCTCGAACACGTCGTGGTACCGCTGGACGTCGCCGGCCTCCTGATAGATGTCACCGGCCATCGCCTCGGCATACACGACGCTTGGTGCACCTTCGAACTTCAGGATCGCGAACGACCCGGCCATGCCGGCATATGCCCCTCCACTGAAGGGCAGGACCTGGATCGTCACGTTCCTCGCCCGGCCCATGTCGGCCAGGTGCTTCAGCTGCGACCGCATGATGTCGGGTCCGCCGATGAGGCGGCGGATCACGCTCTCATCGAGGACCGCGATGAACTGCAAGGGATTCTCGGCGCGGTTGAGCAGGCCCTGCCGCTCGCGCCGGGCCTTGACGTGCGCCTCGACGGCATCCTCGGACTCGCCGGGTGACGCCGCCGCGAGCAGCGCTCGGGTGTACTCCTCGGTCTGCAGCATGCCGGGGACCACGAGCGCCTCGTAGTCGCGCATCTCGACCGCGTTGGACTCCAGCCCGATGTAGCGGGAGTAGCTGGCCGGGAGGTCGCCGTAGCGGGCGAACCAGCCGCGCGTCTTACCCTCCCGCGCGAGGGCGATCAATGTCTCGATGTGCTCTTGATCGTCAACCTCGTAAATCTCGAGAAGGCGCTCCAGCGTGCTGCGCCGGATCCCGACCTTGCCGCCTTCCATCCGGCTGATCGTGCTCGGCGAGCAGTCCAGCTGCAGGCCGACGTCCTCGGTGGTGAGCCGCGCCTTCTCGCGCAGCACGCGCAGTTGTTTGCCCAACTGGAAACGCGGGAACGTGGGGCTCTGGGCGCTGGACACCGCTCACCTCCATTACTCAAGACGAGTGTGTCCGTTACCGGGTTGGCGCGCAAGCCGCGCCCCGCATTGAGCGATTGGGTTGCTCTACTCAACTTCGGCACGGCGTATTGCCCGCGGAAACCTGCACGTGCATTCTGAAGGAGTCAGATCGCACCTCAGCCGGAGGGAGATCAGCGGTGTTCGACGACGACATGCTCCTGCTGGAGGGCGCGCCCCGGCTGTTCGGCATTGTCGCGGATCCCGAGGACGATGACCACCCCCAAGTGGTCGCCTGGGGTCACGAGCTGCCCGATCTCGCCGTGCTCACCTGGCGGCTCGGCAACGGCAAGTCTGAGGTCATGACGTTCCGCTCGGCGGAGGCGGCCCTGGCCACGGCCCAGCAGCTCTACAGCGCCCGCCTGCTGTGGACGGCCCCCGCCGTGCAGGGAGTCTGAGCGCGGATGGCCGTCATCTACGACCACGCGGTCACCGACGCGCGGCGCCGCGCGGAGCGGCACCAGCCGGCGACCGGCGGACCCGGGACGGCCTGCACCGCCGGCTGTGCGCAGTGGCCGTGCAAGCCGTTCGTCACCGCCTGGGCCGTTGTCACGCGGAATTCGAACACCCGCGCCGCCCGCTGACCCGAGCCGATCAGTACGAGCAGTCCGGAGATCGGCCAGCAGAAACCGCCTGATCGACCGAACCCGATGGGGAGCGCCATTGGCGGCGCCAGGTCACGGTCGACTCTTTGCGGCCCCGCAGCGTGGCGTCCCAGCCGGGCCACGCGCGATCCTGGATCGGCACCCCTCCATCGGGCACGCCCGGGGAAGCGGGCGTTTCCACGGCCGGCGGCTTGACGGGCGCGGGCGGAGACGCCTCGGCGGAGGGCGCCTTCTGGGGCCCTTTTGTGGAGGTACCCACGCCGAAACCGCCGCCGGATCCACCGGAGGCGCCGGCCGAGGCCCGCGGGCGACCCGGCGGCTGGGGAGCGGTCGGGACCGCGGCGAGCGACTGCCGGCCCGGTCCACCGGTGGGCGGGCCGGTCGGCGTGTCGATCACGACCGGGCCGGGACCGGGCTCGGCGACGATCGGCGCCCGCGACGGCGGCGTGCTGTCCAGCGTCGCGCTGCCGGCCACCACGACGATCATCGTCGGCACCGAGGTCAGCGCCACGAGCAGCGCCGAGATCAGCAAGGGCCGCCGGTTCGGCGAGAACGTTCGATGCGTGCGGACGTCCGCACCGTCAGACGGGGAGGACAACGGGGACTCCAAGAAATCCGGGGAAAGACGATCCGGGGAAGGACAAAAGGTTTAACGGGCCGTTACGACGAGAAGATCTGCCCGGCTCGGGTGGATTTTTCGGGATCCGCCGTCCGGGGAACCGGGACTCCATGGTGTCGATCCACACGCCTTCTGCGATGCTGGACACACACCGGCAACGGGGCCGTAGCCTCCGCATACCCTGCGAGGCAGAGCCCCCGGGGCCGGCTCCCGGGCATGATCACGGTCATGCCCACCCGCGACGCGCCGACCCCACCGGGACGCCGCGTGGCAGCCACCCCCGCTGCGCGGCAGGGTCACCCCCGCTGCCGACGCGAGAGACGACAGGGAGATACGGATGGCGAAGGGCGAAGCTAAGGCCCGGACGTCTGGGACGCGGGCCGCGCCTGAACCCGCGTTCGTGCAGCTACTCACCCCTGAGGGCGACCGGGTCGAGCACCCCGGCTACACGGTCGACTTCACCGACGAGGAATACCGCTCGCTCTACCACGACCTGGTCGTGGTCCGGAAGCTCGACGCCGAGGCGACCGCCTTGCAGCGCCAGGGCGAGCTGGGCATCTGGGCGAGCCTGCTCGGCCAGGAGGCGGCCCAGGTCGGGTCCGGCCGGGCACTGCGGGCGCAGGACATGGCGTTCCCGACCTACCGCGAGCACGGCGTCCTCTACTGCCGGGGCATCGACCCGATCATGCCGCTGGGCCTGTTCCGCGGCGTCGACCAGGGCGGCTGGGACCCCAACGAGTTCAAGTTCAACATGTACACGATCGTCATCGGCGCACAGACGCTCCACGCGACCGGCTACGCGATGGGCATCACCAAGGACGGCAAGGTCGGCTCCGACGACGGCGAGGCCGTCATTGCGTACTTCGGCGATGGCGCCACCAGCCAGGGAGACGTCAACGAGGCGTTCATCTGGGCCTCCGTCTTCAACGCCCCGATGGTCTTCTTCTGCCAGAACAACCAGTATGCGATCTCCGAGCCGCTGGAGCGGCAGACGCGGGTCCCGCTGTACCACCGGGCGAGCGGCTTCGGCTTCCCCGGCCTGCGGGTCGACGGCAACGACGTGCTCGCGTGCTACGCGGTGACCCGCAAGGCCCTCGACGACGCCCGGCACGGCCAGGGCCCGTCGCTGATCGAGGCCTACACCTACCGGATGGGCGCACACACCACGTCGGACGACCCGACGCGGTATCGCATCGCGAGCGAGGTCGAGGCCTGGCAGGCCAAGGACCCGATCAAGCGGCTGCGCGCCTTCCTGGAGAAGCAGGGCGTGGCGAAGGCCGACTACTTCGACGCGATCGACGAGGAGGCGCGCGTCGCCGCGGTCGAGCTGCGCGAGCGGGTGCTCAGCATGCCCGACCCCGACCCGATGACGCTCTTCGACCACGTCTACCCCAACGGGTCGCCGGAGCTCGACCAGCAGAAGGAACAGTTCGCCAGGTACCTTGCGTCGTTCGAGGGGAGTGGGCACTGATGGCCGAGACCCTGACGATCGGCAAGGCGCTCAACACCGGCCTGCGCCGGGCCATGGAGCGCGACCCCAAGGTCCTCGTCATGGGCGAGGACGTCGGCAAGCTCGGCGGCGTCTTCCGCATCACCGACGGCCTGCAGAAGGACTTCGGCGACGACCGCGTCATCGACACGCCGCTCGCCGAGTCCGGCATCATCGGCACCGCGGTCGGCCTGGCCATCCGCGGCTACCGCCCGGTGTGCGAGATCCAGTTCGACGGGTTCGTCTACCCGGCCTACGACCAGATCGTGTCGCAGGTCGCGAAGATGCACTACCGCTCGAAGGGCAAGGTCAGCCTGCCCATCGTGATCCGCATCCCGTTCGGCGGCGGCATCGGCGCGGTCGAGCACCACTCCGAGTCGCCCGAGGCCTACTTCGCGCACACCGCCGGCCTCAAGGTCGTCTCCTGCTCCAACCCCGACGACGCGTACTGGATGATCCAGCAGTCGATCGAGTCCGACGACCCGATCATCTTCCTGGAGCCCAAGCGCCGCTACTGGGAGAAGGGCCAGGTCAACGTCGACTCGGCGAGCCTGCCGCTGCACGCCACGCGGGTCGCCCGCCCCGGCCGCGACGCGACCGTGATCGCCTACGGCCCGATGGTCCGCACCGCTCTCGACGCCGCCACCGCGGCCGCCGAGGAGGGGCGCGAGATCGAGGTCGTCGACCTGCGCTCGCTGTCGCCGCTGGACATGGCGCCCGTCTACGCGTCGGTGCGCCGCACCGGCCGCGCGGTCGTCGTCCACGAGGCCCCGGTCAACCTCGGCCTCGGCTCCGAGCTCGCCGCCCGGATCACCGAGGAGTGCTTCTACTCCCTCGAGTCCCCGGTGCTGCGGGTCGGCGGCTTCGACACGCCGTATCCGGCCGCGCGCATCGAAGAGGAATACCTGCCCGACCTCGATCGAGTGCTCGACGCCGTCGACCGCTCGTTCGGGTTCTAGGGGGCGGGCACGTGACCAGGGTCAAAGAGTTCAACCTGCCCGACCTGGGCGAGGGCCTCACCGAGGGCGAGATCCTCAAGTGGCTCGTGCAGGTCGGCGACACGATCACCCTCAACCAGCCGATCGTCGAGGTGGAGACCGCGAAGGCGGCGGTCGAGATCCCGGCGAAGTGGGCCGGCCAGGTGACCCGGATCTTCCATCCGGAGGGGACGACCGTCGAGGTCGGCTCCCCGATCATCGCGATCGACACCGACCCGGCCGCCGGTGACCTGCCGGCGCCGTCGGCGGCGTCGCTCGCGGCGGTCGACGTGGCCGGCGACGCGCCGGTCGAGCCGGGCCTGATCGGCGGCCCCGCACCCGGCGGGCGCACGGCGGTCCTCGTCGGCTACGGACCGAAGACCGCGGTGGCGAAGCGGCGTCCCCGGTCCCCGGGGGCTCCGGTGGTACCGGCCGAGCCCGCTCCTGTCGCGGAGGAGGTGCCCCCGCCACCCGCTCCGGCGCCTGCCCCGGCGCCCGCGCCCGCTCCGGCGGCGCGCTCCGGCGGCCCCGTCCTCGCGAAGCCGCCGGTGCGCAAGCTCGCCCGGGACCTGGGCGTCGACCTGGCCGGCCTCACGGGCACCGGGCCCAACGGCTCGATCTCCCGCGACGACGTGATGGCGGCGACGACCGCCCCGGCCGCCGCTGTCGTCGCCAAGCCCCCGGCCGGGCGCGAGGAGCGCATCCCGGTCAAGGGCGTGCGCAAGCTGACCGCCGAGAACATGGTGGCCAGCGCGTTCACCGCGCCGCACGTGACCGAGTTCCTCACGGTCGACGTGACCCGCTCGATGAAGGCGCTCGACCGGCTCAAGGCGCACCGCGACTGGCGGGACGTGCGCGTCTCGCCGCTGCTGCTCGTCGCCAAGGCCGTGCTCCTGGCGGCCAAGCGGCACCCGATGGTCAACTCGACCTGGGCGGGCGAGGAGATCGTGGTCAAGCACTACGTCAACCTCGGCATCGCGGCCGCCACCCAGCGCGGCCTGATCGTGCCCAACGTCAAGGACGCGCAGGAGCTGACCACGCGCGAGCTGGCCGACGCGCTGAACGCGCTGGTGTCCACCGCGCGCGAGGGCCGCACCCCGCCGGCCGACATGACCGGCGGCACGTTCACGATCACCAGCGTCGGCATGTTCGGCGTCGACTCCGGCACCCCGATCCTGCCCCCGGGCGAGTCGGCGATCCTGGTGTTCGGCGCCATCCGCGAGCAGCCCTGGGTGCACAAGGGCAAGATCAAGGTGCGCCAGGTGACCACGCTCGGCCTGTCCTTCGACCACCGGATCATCGACGGCGAGCTGGGCTCGAAGTTCCTGCGCGACGTCGGCGCGTTCCTGGAGGACCCCGAGGGAGCGCTCCTGGCCTGGAGCTGAGCAGGCCAATCCACAGCAGGTGGCCCCGGGCTGAGCCCGGGGCCACTGTCATGTGGCCGACGAACTGGGCGTTTACCCAGGTCTTCCGCCTACGAATCTTCGGCACGTGGGGCGAGTCACTTCATATTCGCTGGATCCGCGGCGCTTCCGGGCGTTGTAATGGACGTGAACCGAGAGACGTCCTTACATTCCCACCCGAGGAGCCAGCCGTGAGCACCTTCATCGAGCGGTACCGCCAGCGGCGCAAGGCCGCCCGCCGCATGGACGCGATCGAGCGCGCCATCGCCAAGAACCCGTCGAACGCCCTGCGCGACGAGCTCCACGCGATGCTCAGCCGCGATTGAGCGCCGCCGACCACACCCCCGAACCGCCCCGGTCCGTCCCTCCCCGGACCGGGGCGGCTTTTTCGTACCGCTAACGTGTGGTCACTTCGTCGCACCCGCCGACGAAGCTCGGCACCGGCTCTGCAAAGTCCGTCCCATGTCGACTACGGTCGCAAGGGTCAGACCAACAGGAGGCTCGCATGACGTCCGACCAGCCCAACCCGTCCGAAGCGGACGACGGGGCGGCGGCCACGCCGCCGGTCGGCAAGCCCCCGGCCGTCCGCGCCACGGCGTCGGTGCCGGCCCCGACGTCCCCACCACCGGCTGACCAGGAAGCCGAGCCGCCCCGCCCCGGCCCCTTCCCGCCAGCCGGGCCGCTGCCGCCGAGGGTCCCGGGCGCGGGCGTCCCGACCCAGTACGGTCAGCCTCCCGCCCACCCGGTCCCCGGCCCACCCGGCTCGTTCCCCGGCTTCATGCCGGTCGCCCAGCCGGCTCCGGAGTCGACCCCACCGACGTCGGCTCCCCCCGCTTCCGCGCCGCCGTTCACGGCAGCTGCGGCAAATGCCCCGGCGGCGCCGGCCGACAACCCGTGGGCCGCCCCACCGTCGGCGAGCTCCGGCTCGGCCCAGGTCCCGCCGGCGTCGGGTTCGGCTCGCGTCCCCGCCGGCTCGGCCCAGGTGCCCCCGCCCCAGCCCGGCCCCGCTTCGGCCTCGGCCCCGCCGGTCACCGACACCCCGCCGGCAGCCGCGCCGCCGAGCCTCGGCCAGATCCCGTCGACCGGGCAGCCCGGCCGGACGTATACGGCCCGCGCGTCCGTGCCCCCGACCTCGGCGCCGCCGGCCCCGGGCACGGTTCCGGCCTCGGCCCCACCGGCCTCCGCTCCGCCGGCAGCGGGCGTGTACCCGGCCTCGGCCCCGCCGTCGTCGGCGCCGCCCGCGGCCGGCGCGTACCCGTCTTCGGCCCCGCCCGCGACCTACCCGTCGTCGGCGCCGCCGGCCACCGGCGTGTACCAGCCGCCCGCCCCACCCGTCAGTGGAAAGGCCAGCGTCTCGGCCCCACCCGCCACCGCCCCGGAGAGCTTCTCACCCGCGGCCGGCCAGGCCAGCGCCCCACCGGCGTCCTTCTCACCCGCCGCCGGACAAGCCAGCGCGGGGCAGGCCAGCGCGCCGCCCGCGCCGCCCGCCGGTCCGTTCCCGCCGGCGGTGGCCCCGGTCGCGGGCACGTACCCGCCGGGAGTGCCTCCGGCCGCGGGCACGTTCCCGCCGGCGGTGCCTCAGGCCGCTGGGACCTTCCCGCCCGCCGCCACCTTCCCCTCCTCCGCACCGCCGGCCGCCGGCCCGCCGACGGCGTTCGCCCCGCCGGCCACCAGCGCCCCGCCGGCCACGGGGGTTTACCAGTCCTCGCCGCCCCCGTCGACCGGCGTCTACCAGGCGTCGGTGCCCACCGCCGTCGGCGCCCCGAAGTACAGCGACCTCGTCACGATGCCCGGCGAGCAGCCCCCGCCGACCCCGCCCGTGGACGGCGGCACCGGCGTCCCGACCCCGGCCCCGGCCCCCAAGAGCCGCCGCGGCCTGCTGCTCGGCCTGGTCGTCGTGGTCGTGGTGTTCCTGCTCGCGGTCGCCGGCACGGCCATCGTGGTCGCCCTCAGCAACGCCGGCAGCACGAGCTTCGCCGTCAACTCCTGCGTCAAGCAGGACGGCGACTCGGCCAAGAAGGCGAACTGCTCGGACGCCGACGCCTTCCAGATCGTCTCGAAGGTCGACAAGCCGGAGAGCTGCTCGGACGCCAGCCAGCCGTACATCGTCCTGCAGCACAAGGGTCAGAAGGACGAGGTCCTCTGCCTCCGCCCGGCCAACCAGAAGTAGCGGTGATCGAGGGAGGCCACGAGCCTCCCTCGCCTATCCGGCAGACTGGGCGCCATGAACGATCCGGCGACGTCCCCGCTCCTCAAGGCCCGTGTCCGCGCTCCTGAGCTGCGCGGGCGCGGGTGGCTCAACACGGGCGGCGAGGATCTCACCCTGGCCGATCTGCGCGGAAAAATTACCGTCCTCGATTTTTGGACGTTCTGCTGCATCAACTGCCTGCACGTGCTGGACGAGCTGCGGCCGCTTGAGCAGCGGTTCCAGGACGTTCTCGTCACCATTGGTGTGCATTCGCCCAAGTTCGAGCACGAGAAGGACGCCCAAGCGCTCAAGGCCGCCGTTGAGCGGTACGGGGTCGAGCATCCCGTGCTCGACGATCCCGACATGGACATGTGGCAGCAGTACGCCGCCAAGGCCTGGCCGACGCTCACCGTCATCGACCCGGAGGGGTACGTCGTCGCGACCATGGCCGGCGAAGGCCATGCCGAGGGGCTTGCCCGGCTCGTCGAGGAGCTCGTCAGGGTGCACGAGGCCCGGGGCACCCTTCGCCGCGGGGATGCGCCGCTGCCCCGGGAGCAAGCCGCCGAGGACACCGTGCTGCGCTTCCCGGGCAAGGCGCTCGCGCTGCCCGACGGGCACTTCCTCGTCGCCGACTCGACCCATCACTCGATCGTCGAGCTCGGCGCCGACAACGAGACGCTGATCAGGCGCATCGGGACCGGGGAGCGCGGGCGCAAGGACGGCACCGAGCCGCAGTTCTCCGAGCCCGGCGGGCTGTGCCTGCTGCCGCCGCATGTCGCGGAGATCGCCGGATACGACGTCGTCGTCGCCGACACCGTCAACCACCTGCTGCGTGGCCTCAGGCTGGATACCGGTGAGGTCAGCACCGTCGCCGGCAGCGGCCGCCAGTGGCGCGGCTCGGTCGACTTCGACCAGCATGACTCGCTGGCGGTGGACCTTTCGTCGCCGTGGGACGTCGCCTGGTACGACGACCGGGTCGTGGTCGCGATGGCCGGCATCCACCAGCTGTGGTGGTTCAACCCGGTCCAGCGAACGGCCGGCGTCTATGCCGGCACGACCGTCGAGGCGCTCAGGGACGGGCCGCTGCACGAGGTGTGGATGGCCCAGCCGTCCGGTTTGTCCGCCTCCCCCGACGGCCGCCGGCTGTGGATCGCCGACAGCGAGTCCTCCGCCGTCCGCTGGATCGAGGACGGCGAGATGCACACCGCCGCCGGCCAGGGGCTGTTCGACTTCGGCCACGTCGACGGGCCGGTCGACCAGGCGCTGTTCCAGCACCCGTTGGGCGTCCTCGCGCTTCCCGACGGCAGCGTCCTGGTGGCCGACACCTACAACGGCGCAATCCGCCGTATATCCGAAAAGACCGTTACCACCGTCGTCGACGGCCTCCGCGAGCCCAGCGCCATCGTCAGCACCGCTCACGGCGACATCATCGTGGTCGAGTCGGCCGCGCACCGGCTGATCCGCCTCGCGCCGGGCACCCTGCAGGCGGCCGGCATCGACGTCGAAGGGACCCGGCACCGCACCGAGCGCCCGTCCACCGTGCTGGCGCCCGGCGAGGTCGCGCTGGACCTGATCTTCGAGCCGGCCCCGGGCCAGAAGCTCGACGAGTCGTTCGGCCCGTCGACCCGGCTGGAGGTGTCGGCCTCGCCGCCGGAGCTGCTGCTGGAGGGCGCGGGCATCACGACCGACCTGCGCCGCCGCCTGGTCCTCAATCCCGAGATTTCCACGGGTGTACTGCAGGTGGTGGCGCAGGCGGCGACGTGCGACATCGACGCCGAGTTCCCGGCCTGCCACCTCACCCGCCAGGACTGGGGCGTGCCGATCACGGTGGCCGAGGACGGCGCCGGGCGACTCCCGCTGATCCTGCGCGGCCTGGACGCCTGAACAACAACGGCTAAGCGACGAACGGCGCGACCTTCACCCCGGCCGCGACCAGCGCATCCCGGACCGCGGTGGCCATCGCGACCGCGCCCGGGGTGTCGCCGTGCACGCACAGCGACTCGACCGGCATCGCGACCACGGTCCCGTCGACGGCCTCGACCACGCCGTCGACGGCCATGCGCACGGCCCGGGCCGCGACCGCCTCGACGTCGGTGACCAGCGCACCGGCCTCGGCGCGGGAGACGAGCCGCCCGTCGGGCCGGTAGCCCCGGTCGGCGAACCCCTCCGCGACCACCCGCAGCCCGGCCTCGTCGGCCAGCCGGTACAGGACGGATCCGGGCTGGCAGAGCACGGGCAGCCCGAACGAGGACGCCGCCGCCACGACCGCGGACGCGTGCCCCGGCTCGACGGCGGCGGTGTTGTAGAGGGCGCCGTGCGGTTTGACGTAGCCGACCGGCCCGAACGCCGACAGGGCGCCGATCTGGTATCGCAGCTCGTCGGTGAGCTCGGCGACGTCCACCTCGATCCGGCGCCGGCCGAACCCGGCCAGGTCGCGGTAGCCGACCTGCGCGCCGACGCGCACGCCCCGGTCGCCGGCGAGATCGCTGACGCGGCGCATCGTGAACGGGTCGCCGGCGTGGAAGCCGCAGGCGACGTTGGCGCTGGTGACGATGGTCAGCAGGGCGTCGTCGTCGCCGAGCCGCCAGACGCCGAACCCTTCCCCGAGGTCACTGTTCAGGTCCATGGAACCGAACCGTATCGCCCGGCCGGGCCTGGGCGAGCAGGACCAGGTCGCGGGGGTCGACGACGGCGACGACCGGGTACCCGCCGGTGGTCGGGTGGTCGGCCAGGAACACGAGCGGCTGCCCGTCGGCCGGGACCTGGACGGCGCCGAGCACGATGCCCTCGCTGGGCAGTTCTCCGGCGACGGCGCGGGTGAGCCCGGGCCCGACGAGCCGCGCCCCGATGCGGTTGCTGCGGGGATCGATCCGGTACCGCCCTTGCGTGAGCACCTGCGCATCGGCGAACCGGTCGGCGCGCGGTCCCCAGGTGATCCGCAGGGTCACGTCGCGACCCAGCCAGGGCCGCGGGGCGACGTCGACGGCGGCGGGCGCCCCGGATCGTGGCCCGATCGGCAGCCGGTCACCGTTGCGGACGACGGCCGGGCCGAGCGCCGAGAGGGTGTCGGTCGACTTGCTCCCCAGTACCGCTGCCGCTTGAAGACCGCCGGAAACCGCGAGGTAGCCGCGGAGGCCGAGCACCGCGGGCCCGATCTCGATCCGGTCCCCGGCGCGGACCGCGACGGGCGCGTTGAGCGCCGCGGGCCGGCCACCGACGCGGAGGGACGCGGCGGCACCGGTGAGGGCGACGGTCCCGGCCGCGGTGAGCGTGGCCGCGAACGGGCCGAGCGTGATCTCCAGCCCGGCCGCGCCGGGGTCGTTCCCGACGAGCCGGTTCGCCAGGATCAGCGCCGGCTGGTCGAGGGCGCCGGAGCGGGGGACGCCGAGGTGCGCGTACCCGGGACGGCCCAGGTCCTGGACGGTGGTGAGCGGGCCGGCCGCGTCGACGACAAGGGTCATGCCGCCACGATTCGCACGGCCCGGCCCGGGTACAGCAGCGCCGGCGTCTCGCGGTCGACATCGAACAGTGGCGAGTCGGTGTGGCCGATGAGACGCCAGCCGCCGGGTGAGGCGGTCGGGTACGCCCCGAGGAACTCGGCGGCGAGACCGACCGCGCCCGCCGGCACGCGCGGCCGGGGGCTGGGCAGCCGGGGCAGCGTCCAGGGCAGGCCGGCGAGGTAGGCGAAGCCGGGCGCGAAGCCGCAGAACGCGACGCGCAGCTCGGTGGCGAGGACGGTGGCGACGACGGTGTCGACGGACTCGCCGACGTGCTCGGCGACGAACGGGAGGTCCTCGCCGTCGAAGTGGACCGGCAGCTCGACGGGGACGGACGACGACGGCGGGCGGGACGGGGGGCGGGTGTCGCGGAGGGTGGCGGCGACGGCGGTGGCGTCGGCCACACCGTCCAGCAGAATCGTGCGCGCACCGGGCACGATGTCGACGGCCGCCAGTCGGCCGGCGCGGCGCTCCGCGTCGAGGTGGGCGAACCACGCGAGTGGATCGTCGACCTCGATCAACAGGGCGTTGCCGCCGACCGGACGGACCTGCATGCCGTCACGATAGACGTCCACACGATACTTGCGAGTAACCTACGGTACCGTAGCCTGGAGGGCGTGACCGTGAAGACCGAAACCCGCCTGCGCCCGGTCGACCTCGGCAAGCCGCGGATGCGCGGTTGGCTGCATGCGTACGCCGCCGGGGTCGCGGTCGTGTGCGGGATCGTGCTGTGCTCGCTGGCGGCGGCCCGCCCCGGCTGGGCACCGTTCGTGAGCTGCGCCGTCTACAGCCTGACGGTGGTCGCGCTCTTCAGCACGAGCGCGCTGTACCACCGGCGGGTGTGGTCCGAACGCGGCTACAAGATCATGCGCCGGCTCGACCACTCCATGATCTTCGTGTTCATCGCGGGCACATACACGCCGTTCAGCGTGCTGCTCCTGCCCGACACCGCCGGCAAGGTCATCCTGGCGGTGGTGTGGGGCGGCGCGGTCCTCGGCGTCGGCATGAAGCTCATCACGCCGAACGCGCCGAGGTGGTTGTCCGCGCCGCTCTACCTCGCGCTGGGCTGGGTCGCGGTGGCGGTGCTCCCCGACCTGCTGCACAACGGCGGCGTCACCGCCCTGGTGCTCACGCTGGTCGGCGGGGCGTTCTACACGGTCGGTGCGGTGTTCTACGCGCTCCGCCGACCCAACCCGTGGCCGACCGTGTTCGGCCACCACGAGTTCTTCCACGCCTGCACGCTGGTGGCCGCAATCTGCCACCACATCGCGATCTACTTCGCGCTGTACGCGTGAGGATCTAGTGCAGCACCGCGTTAGTTCGTCGGGGGTGTGAGCCAGGCGGTGGGGTTGTTGAGGTAGAGGCCGCAGGCGCAG
>NZ_BMPI01000095.1 GCF_014647515.1 Dactylosporangium sucinum
ATATTCACCGCCTCCAGGCCCGACGCGCAGAAACGGTTCAACTGCACCCCGGCGACGGTGTCCGGCAGCCCGGCCGCAACGGCAGCGATCTTGGCGATGTCGCTGCCCTGGTCACCCAGCGGCGACACCACGCCGAGCACGACGTCGTCGATCGCGGCGGGGTCGAGGCCGGGGTGGCGGGTGCGCAGCTCGTCGATCAGCCCGACGACGAGGGACACGGGTTTCACCCCGTGGAGGGAGCCGTTCTGCTTGCCCCGCCCGCGGGGTGTGCGGATGGCGTCGAATACGAAGGCCTCAGTGCTCACCTACCGAAGAGTAACCATTCGGACGCTGGTTTGGTAGCCGTCGTTGGCGGTCTGCCAATAGCGTGACGAGCTTTCCCCGGCGGGGCCCGCGCTCGGCCGCCGCATGCGCTTCTGCGCCGCGTTCCAGCAGGTACTGACCCTGAATCGGGACCCGAAACCGCCCCCGCCGGGCGAGGTCGGCGGCTGCCGCGAGGCCGTGGCGGCCGTCCGGTTGCCCACCGAGCTCTCCGGTGGAAATCGTCACACCGAGCGCGGGCGCGGCGAAGTCGGCGAGGGTGAGCACGCGCTCGGCCCGCCCGGTGAGCGCGATCAGCTCGGCCAGCGACCCCTTCCCGGCGACGTCGAGCGCGAGGTCGGCGCGCCGGACGCGTTCGGGCAACCCCGGCCCGTACGCCACAGGTGTCGCCCCCAGCCCCGCGACGAACTCGTGACTGTCCGGCCGGGCCGTACCGATGACCTCCGCGCCGCGCGCCTTGGCGAGCTGCACCGCGACACTCCCGACGCCGCCCGCGGCGCCGTCGACGACGAGTACCGTCCCGGGTCCGACCCCGAGCCGGTCGAGCGCCCGGGTCGCGGTCTCCACGCTGGTACCGGCGGCGCCGGCCTCGGCCCACGACAGCGCCCCGGGCCGGTGCGCCCAGAACCGCAGCACGGCGTGCTCGGCGGTCGCCCCGCCGAGCCGCTTGACGTCCACGGCGCCGAACACCTCGTCGCCGACGGCGACCCCGCCGACTCCCGCGCCGACCTCGTCGACGATCCCGGCGGCGTCGACGCCGGGGATGTGCGGCAGATCGATGCCGGACCGCGACCGCCCGGCCCGGATCGCCAGGTCGACGGGCGCGATCCCGGCGGCCATGACCCTGATGCGGATCTCCCCGGCCCCGGCGTGCGGCGCGGGCAGTTCCCCGACCCGCAGGACGTCCGGCGGGCCGAACCGCTCGAAGAACAGCGCGAACATGCGGGCTACGGTATTTCCACGGTCGGCTGGGACACCGGGAGTGAGAGTCTTGCGCACGGAATCAACTCGAAAGGCCGCCAACCGCCGCCACATCGTCTCGGCGGCGGGCGCGGTGTTCGCTCATGCCGGCCTGGACGTGCCGACCCGGGTGGTCGCCGCCCGGGCCGGCCTGGGCGTGGCCACGGTGTATCGCCACTTTCCCTCCCGCTCCGACCTGGTTGGCGCCGTGGTGGCCGAGCTCGTGCGGGGCTGCGCGACGGACCTGCGGGCGGCGCTGGCGGATCCGGACCCGTGGTCGGCGCTGTCCGGCACGGTCCGCCGGTTCGCCGCCCGCCAGGTGGCCGACCAACGCCTGAACGAGGCTCTGGTGGGGTTCGAGTCGGAACGCCGCGCGCACGCCGCGGCGCTGGACGTGCTGGTGTCCCGGGCCCGGACGGCTCAGGTTGTCCGCGCCGATGTGTCGGCGAGCGATGTGCGGGCGGCGTTGATGGCGATCGCGGCGGTGCGTGCCCGCGGGCCGGCGACGGTCACCCGCGTGACCGACCTTCTGCTGGCCGGCATGGCCGCCTGACCGACCGCCCGTTCCGCCTCCGAACTCCCTTTCATCTGGTTTTTTGGCCTCTTCCGGGCGCGTGATCGCCGTCTGTGGCGGGCGGTCGCGTTGACATGCAGCCACGCGGCTGCATATCTTGGCTGCGGTGGACGACGTGTTCAGGGCGCTTTCCGATCCCAGTCGGCGGGAGCTGCTCGACCGGTTGAATGCCCGCGGTGGGCAGACGCTGCGGGAGCTCTGTGCCGGGCTCGGCATGGCGCGGCAGTCGGTCTCCAAGCACCTCGCCGTGCTGGAGGCCGCCGAGCTCGTCACCACCGCCTGGCGCGGCCGGGAGAAGCTGCACTATCTCAACGCCGCGCCGATCTGGGCGATCACCGAGCGCTGGATCGACCGATATCACCGCGGGCGGGCGGGCGCGCTCGCCGACCTCAAGCGCGCACTGGAGGAACCGATGGACGGACCGGTCTTCACCTACACGACCTACATCGCGACCAACGCCGAGCGGCTGTGGGCGGCGCTCACGCAGCCCGAGTTCACCCGGCAATACTGGGGCGGCGCGTCGCTGCACTCCGACTGGCAGGCCGGGTCGCCGATCCGGTGGCAGGACTCCCCCGACGGGCCGCTCCACGACCGGGGCGACCGGGTGCTGCGGGCCGAGCCGCCGCGGCTGCTGCAATACACCTGGCATCAGTTCCAGCCCGAGCACGCCGAGGTCTTCGGGTGGTCCCCCGAGGAGCTGGCCCGGCACGCGGCGGAGCCCCGGTCGAAGGTGACCTTCACGATCGAGGACGCGGGGCCGGGGCGGGTCCGCCTGACGCTCGTGCACGACGACTTCGTGCCGGGCAGCGTCATGCACGAGGCGATCAGCGGGCGGCTCGGCGGCAGCGGCGGATGGCCGGAGCTGCTGTCCGACCTCAAGACGTTACTGGAGCGCTGACCTTCAGGACGAAGACGCCCCAGCCGAGATAGCGGCGTTGGTATTGCACATGCGTGTGCCGGGCGACGCGGAGGTATTCGCGCATCGCGGGTGCGTCGGGTGAGTCCGGGTTGGCGCGCAGCCATTCGTCGACGGTCCACCACTGCTCGGCCACGTATCGGTCCCAGCTGTCACCGTCGGCGAGCACCATCTCGACGAGGTCCATGCCGGCCGCCTCGAACCGTTCCAGGGTGCCGTGCAGGGAGGTGAAGAGGTCCTCGGTGACGCCGAGCGCGGCGTAGGCCTCGGCGGGCGGCGGCTCGGTCCAGTAGGGCTCGCCGACCAGCAACAGCCCGCCGTCGCGCAGCGCCGGGCGCATGAGCTCGAGCGTGCCGGCCAGGCCGTCGCCGATCCAGGTCGCGCCGATGCACGAGACGACGTCATAGCCGGTGGCTTCGACCTTGGCGGCGTCGCCGTGCTCGAACGTGACGCGGTCGGCGACGCCCAGCTCGGCGGCGCGCTCGCGGGCGGCGGCCAGGAACACGTCGCTGATGTCGACGCCGAGGCCTTCGGTGCCGAAGGCGTCCGACCAGCGGCACAGCATCTCGCCCTTGCCGCAGGCCAGGTCGAGCTGCCGCTGGCCGGGGCGCAGCCGGCAGAGCGAGCCGAGCAGCATCAGCTTCTCGTCGGTGAAGGGGTTGAGAATCCGGTGCCCGGCCTCGGCGATCTCGTGCTGGCGCAGGAAGTCCATGCCGCCGACCGTTGCAGCGCACGGCGGCGCTGTCCACCGATTTCGACGGTTGCGTGGGTTTCGACGGTTGTGCGCCGTCTCGCCGCGGCGCGCTGGTCTGCGGCGTCGGCCGGCGTCAGCGGGTGGCCGCCGGGTCGGCCGCCCTGAGCGGCTGGGCCGCCTCGCGGAAGCCGGCGATGGACAGCCAGGCGAGCGTGCCGGCGGCCAGGCCGGCCCAGCCGGCGATCCGCAGCGCGGGCAGGGCGACCAGTTGGGCGGCGGCGAGGCCGACCGAGCCGCCGAGCTGTTTGGTGAGGATGGAGGCGGCGCTGGCCAGGCCGGTGTCGGCGCGCGGCACCGCCTGGAGGGTGGCGATGGTGAGGCCGCCCATCGCCGGGCCCAGGCCGAATCCGACCGCGGCGGCGGCGATGCCGAGCAGCACGGGGGCGCTGTCCGTCGGGAGCGCGGCGAACGCGGCGGAGCCGGCGGTGATGAGCGCGGCTCCGGCGAGGAGGGCGGGTTTGGTGCGGCCGAGGGCGGTCACGGCGGCGGCGGTGACCCGGTTGGCGACGGCCATCCCGCCGAGCATGGGCAGCAGGACGAGCGCGGCGGTGGCGGCCGGGAAGTGCCGCGTGTTCTGCAGGTACAGCGGCAGGAACACGCCGACCGGCAGGGCCGCCGCCTGGAACCAGAAGCCGGCCGAGAGCAGCGCCGCGGTGTCGCGGCGGCCGAGCAGGCCGGGCGGCAGGATCGGCAGCTCGGCGCGCCGCTCCACAGGGACCAGGGCGAGCAGGAGGAGGGCCGCGGGGGCCAGCAGCAGCCAGTACCGTTGCAGGCTCAAGACCAGCAGGACGAGCGTGAGCCCGCCGGTGAGCAGGGCGATGCCGGCCAGGTCGAGCCGCCTGCCGGCGCGGCGGACGTGGTCGGCCGGGAGCCGGGCCGCGATCACCGTGCCGGCGGCGAGGCCGATCGGGAGGTTCAGCCAGAAGGCCCAGCGCCAGCCGAGGTGGTCGGTGATGAGCCCGCCCGCGATCGGGCCGCCGACGAGGCCGCCGATGAGCATGACGCCCATCGCGGTCTGGATGCTGCCGAGGTCGGTCCGGTCGCGCAGCACGGCCATGGCCAGGGCGAGGAGGGCGCCGGCGCCGAGGCCCTGCACGGTGCGGGCGGCGATGAGCGTGGCCAGGTCGCCGGCCGCGCCGCAGGCCACGGAGCCGGCGAGGAACAGGCCGAGGCCGCTGAGCAGCAGTCGTTTGCGGCCGAACAGGTCGGCGCAGCGGCCGTACACGGGGACGCTGACCGTGCTGGTGATGAGGTAGGCGGTGACGAGCCAGAGGTACCAGGTGTCGTCACCGCCCACCTCGCGCACGATCGACGGCAGGGCGGTGCCGATGATCGAGCCGTCGAGGACGCCGAGGAACGCGCAGGTCAGCAGCGCCACCCTCACTGCTGCACCGCCCCGTTGAGGAACAGGTCGACCAGTTCCTCGGGCGGGATGCTGCGCGTCGCGGCGACCAGGTGCTGGAAGGCGTGGGCGAGCTGCTCGGGGCTCTTGCGGAGGCGGTCCCGGTCGGGTTCGAACAGTCTCTGCAGCGCCTCGGCGGTCTTCTCCATGGCTTCCTGCCGGCCGCCGGGACGGGGCTCGCCGCGGCTCACGCGCGTGGTCTGCATGAGCGCGCCGGCGACGGCGCCCATGCGTGCGAGGTACCCCTGGAGGATCCCGATCGCCTCGAGCAGGCGGGCGTCGAGCGGTTCGTCGCGTGGAATCGCCTCGATGTGGGCGAGCGTGTCGTCGAGCCGCAGCGCCTCCGCCATGCAGGCGGCGAGCAGGGCGTCCTTGTCCTCGAAGGCGCGGAAGACGGTGCCCTCGCCGATGCCGGCGGCGCGGGCGATCTGGGCGGTCGTGACGGCGGCGCCGTGCTCGACCACGAGCGGGAGCGCGGCGGCGACGATCATCGCGCGGCGCTGTTCCGGACTCATCGCGGGTGCTCTAGCCATGCCCTCGACATTACGGAGTGAGTACTCACTCCGTCAAGCGGGGCTTCTCCGGTTTTGTCAGTGGGGTTGTTTAGGGTGATCGTCGTGAACGGGGTTCAGCTGTTGCTCATCGTCGTCGGCGGGATCGCCGTCACGGCCGTCGTGCACCGTCGCGGCGGGCAGCCCGGGCTCGTCGTCGTGGTGCTGGCCGCGGTGGCGTCGTTCATCCCGGGCATGCCGCGGCTGGAGCTCGACAGCGAGCTGATCCTGGCGGTGGTGATCCCCCCGTTGCTCTATTCGGCGACGCGTGGCGCCTCGGCGTCGGGCTTCTCGGCCAACCTGCGGCCGATCCTGACCCTGGGCGTGACGCTCGTGGTGCTGACCACCGGCGTCGCCGGGCTGGTGTCGTCGTGGCTGCTGCCGGCCATCGGGCTGCCCGCCGCGTTCCTGCTCGGGGCGGTCCTCGCCCCGCCCGACACGATCACCACGGTGTCGCACGGCGACGAGCTGGGCCTGCCGCGCCGGGTCACCGCGATCCTCACCGGGGAGAGCCTGGTCAACGACGCGACCGCGCTGACCCTGTTCGCCCTGGCGGCGGCCGCGGCCGGCGCCGGCCACACCATGTTCGAGAACGCGTTCGTCCTGTTCGGCTACAACGCCCTGGTCGGCATCCTGATCGGCGGCGTGTTCGCGGCGGTGGCGCTGCTGCTGCGCCCGCGCCTGCACAACCCGGTGCTGGAGACGGCACTGTCGCTGCTGCTGCCGTTCACCGCGTTCCTGACCGCCGAGCAGGTCCACGCGTCGGGGATCCTCGCGGTCGTCGTGGCGGCGTTCTTCCTGACCATCAACGTGGCCCTGGATCCCAACCATCAATATCCCGGCGCATACCGCACCCGGCTCCAGGAGGACGCCGTGTGGCCGGTCATGGACTTCCTGCTGGAGACGTTCGTCTTCGCGTATATCGGCCTGCAGCTGCGGTTCGTCGTGGAGAACCTGGCCGACGCGCACGACCCGGGCCTGGCCATCACGCTCATCAGCGCCGGCGTCCTGCTGGCCACGGTGATCGTCGTGCGGCTGGCCTGGGTCTGCGGGATCTTCGGCTGGTGGGGCCTGAAGCGGCGCCGCGTGGAGCACCTCGTCGAGACCAATCCGGTCGTCCGCGAGCGGGCCGAGCGACGCCGCCGCTGGCACCTGCGCCGCAGCGGCGGCCGCCCGCAGCGCATGCCGCTGGGCGAGCCGACGGCCCGCGAGGGGCTGATCGTCGGCTGGACCGGCATGCGCGGCATCCTGACCCTGGCCGCCGCCGCGGCGGTGCCCGAGCACCTGCACAACGGCGCACCGTTCCCGGGCCGCGACGCGATCCAGGCGATCGCGCTGTTCGTCACCCTGGGCACGCTGCTGCTGCAGGGCTTGACGATCCCGTTGCTGGTCCGCCGCCTGGACTTCGACGTGACCGCCGAGCGGGCCGAGTCGGCCGCGCTGCTGTCCAAGGGCGCCGCGATAGCGAGGTCCGCGGTCACCCACACCGGCCCGCTGACCGACGCCGACTTCGACGTCCAGCGGGACGCCCTGCACCAGGCCGTCCGGAACCGTGACCTGGACGACGACACGGCCCGGACCTTGATCCACGAGCTCGACTTACGCCAGGCCGCCAGCCACACCCACTGACCCCTCCCGGGTGTCCTTCCGTGCCCCGGACGGGATCGGCCGCGCACCCACGACCGCGCTTCGGTCGCCTGCTGCGGGCGGCGGCCCTCGGGGTGACCCTTCAGGCCGGGCGCGGCGGCCGGCAGGTTGACGGGCCGTCAGCTGGCGCCGGACGGCCGGGCGATCGGTGCGGTTCTCGGAAGCCGGAGTGCGGCGGCCAACGCCGTCAGCGCGGTGGTTGCGGCGGCCAGGACCGCGGCCCACGTCGGGGACAGGGCCTGGGCCGCTGCCGGGCCGGCGAGGGCGCCGAGCAGGGTGGCGGCGGCCTCGCCGGTGAGCAGGAGGGCGGTGGTGCGGCCGAGGACGGCGTTCGGGGTCGCGCGTTGCAGGGTGGTCTGGGTGGCGCTCAGGAACGTCGAGCCGGCGGCGCCGATGACGACCGCGGCGGGCAGCGCGACGGTCAGGGTGGCGGCGGAGAACAGGAGGACGTAGCCGGCGGCGGTGACGGTGAGGGCGCCGGCGAGGAGATGCGCGGGCGGTGCGCGGTCGACGAGGGCTCTCGTCAGGGGCGCGCCGAGCAGGAAGCCGATGCCGAGGGCGGACATCACGACGCCGACCTGGGCGGGGCCGCCGAGGACGGTGATGCCGTAGGGGACGAGGAGCGCGCTCAGGCTGGCGTTCGCGCCGAGGAAGGCCGTGTTGACGAGCAGGAGGGTGCGGACGGCCGGCGCCTGCCGCAGTGCCGCGCGCAGGTGGCGTACTCCCCCGGCCGCCGCGGCGCTGCCGGGCGGACTCGGCTCGGCCTTGGCGTGTGTCGTTGGCCTTGGGAGTCGCGTCGTCAGGAGGAGGGCGGCGGCGGAGACCGCGTAGGTGGTGGCGTTCACGGCGACGAGTGGGGGGAAGCCGAGCCAGGCGTACAGGGCGCCGCCCAGCGGCGCGGCCAGCAGGCGGACCGTGCCGTCCGTTGTCGCGTTCAGGGCGTTGGCGCTGCTCAGGGCCGTGCCGGCGCCGACTACCGCCGGCGTGTGCGACTGGGCTGCCGGGCGGAACACCGTGGTGGCCGATGCCTCGATGGTCAGGACCGCGTAGATCAGCCATACGTCGGCCGGGTCGCGGACCAGGAGGAGCAGGAGCACCGTGGCCGCGCGGGCCGCGTCGGCCGTGATCATCAGGTGGCGGCGGTCCACCCGGTCGGCCCGTGCGCCCGCCAGGGCGGCCAACACGAGTGGGGGAAGGAACTCGGCGGCCAGCGTCAGGCCCGTCGCGGTCAGGGAGCCGGTCAGGGTGAACACGTGGGCCGGGACGGCG
The DNA here is from genome assembly GCF_014647515.1 of Dactylosporangium sucinum. Classification (GTDB taxonomy): domain Bacteria; phylum Actinomycetota; class Actinomycetes; order Mycobacteriales; family Micromonosporaceae; genus Dactylosporangium; species Dactylosporangium sucinum. Next base: position 8,395 of record NZ_BMPI01000095.1, read on the forward strand.
ACCACCAGCAGCCAGGTGCCGAGGAGGCTGACCGAGCGGGTGAACCACAGCAGCCGGAAGTCGAGGATCCGCAGTGCCTCGAACACCGGCCGCTCCTCCACCGCACGCCCGCACCCCAGCCGGACCGCCAGGCAACAGCGCTGCGCGGCCGCCAGCCGCTCCGAGCGCGGCTCCGTCCGCATCCTCGAAGCAGCCGGACCACGTTTCCGCGGCGGAGTCGACCGCACTGACTGTTCCTGAAAGATAGCTTCGTTCGATAGTGTTCTGTCAAGACAGAACGGGGGTGCCGGGTGGATCGCAAGCGGCTCGGGCAGCGGCTGCGGGGGTTGCGGGCGGCGCAGGGGCGGACCGTCGCGACGGTGGCGGCTTCTGCTGGGCTGTCGGTGCCGTACGTGGCGAATCTCGAGAACGGGCGCGGGAACCCGACGCTGGATGCGTTGAACCGGATCGCCGAGGCGCTCGGTACTCGCGCGACGATCCGGTTCGACACTGAAGAGGAGTCGGCTGCCGGCGACGGTGCCGGGTCGGTGGCGCTGCCGGCCGGCCTGGTGCGGCTCGGGCGGAGTGGGCGCTTCCGGCGGGATGTGCGCGCCATGGCGGTACACCTGGATGAGGATCCGGTGGCGTTGGCTGAGCGGGTGCTCGACGCGCTGGCTCGGCTTGCCCTGGTGACCGGGCGGGAGCTCGGTGAGGGCGACTGGGTGCGGCTGCTTGACGCGCTGGTGCTGGTGGCCGTGCACCCCGTCTCAGGGGATCGTGACGACGACCTTTGACGGGGCGTGGCCGGCCTCCTGGTAGGCGACCGCGGCCGGGAGGTCGTCGAAGGTGTAGCGGCGGTGGACGACGGGGCGCAGTTGGCCGGCCTCGATGTACCCGTTGAGCGCCAGGAGCACGGAGCGCTTGTCCTTGCAGTTCACGGCGTCGGCGAGGGCCGCGCGCTGGGCCGCGAAACGGGTGCGGAGCTGGGCCTTGACCACGCGGTCGGCCGGGCTCAGCCAACGGCCGGCGGGGCCGCCGACGGCGACGAAGATGCCGCCGGGGGTCATGGCTCGCAGGTGTGCGGAGACCGGGCGGGCGCCGGCGTTGTCCAGCACGACGTCGAACCGGCGGACGCGGCCCGGGTACTCGTCGCGGCGGTAGTCGATCACCTCGTCGGCGCCCAGGGACCGGATGAGGTCGACGTTGTGCGTGCCGCAGACGGCGACGACGTGGGCGCCCATCGCCTTGGCCAGCTGGACGGCGAAGGTGCCGACGCCGCCGGAGGCGCCGTTGACCAGCACCGTCTGGCCGGACTTCAGCTGGCCGGCCTCGCGCAGGCCGAGGTAGGCGGTCACGCCGGCCATCGGGATGGCGGCGGTCTCCTCGTGGGTGAGGCCGGCCGGCAGCGGGGCGAGCAGCTCGGCGGGGACGGCGACGCGTTCGCCGAAGCCGCCGCCGACCAGCAGGCCGTAGACGTTGTCGCCCGGTGCGAGGCCGGTGACGCCGGGGCCGAGCTCCTCGACCTCGCCGGCCATGTCGCAGCCGAGGATGTCGACCGACGGGCGGCGCAGGCCGAGGCCGCCGGGCATGAGCCGGGCGACGCGGGGCTCGCCGCGCATGAGGTGCCAGTCGTACGGGTTGATCGAGGTGGCGCGGACGCGGACCAGCACCTCGCCGGGGCCGGGGACCGGGTCGGCGACGTCGCGGAGTTCGAGGACGTCGGGCGGGCCGTACGAGCGCAGGACGAACGCCTTCATGGGAGCACTCCTTCTTACGACGTAAGGTTCTCTTACGTCGTAAGGTAGCCTTACGACGTAAGAGACGTCAAGGCGCTGTTTTGGCGGGCCGGTCAGGCGCTTGCGAGCGCAGGCGGGCTGGCGGGTCTCGGCGTCGCCGACCAGGCCGTCCCGCGCGCCGTGCGCGCCGTCTATGCACAGACGTTGGTCGATCTACCCTCGTTTGGATCTCGGCGAGTGAGGGTAGATCGACCAACGTCTGTGCGGCAGGCGCGGACAACGCAACGCGCGGGAACGGCGGGGCGGGACAATGCCATGCGGCGGACCGAAGCAGACGGGCAGGCGCAGCGCAGGGCCGGAGCAGGCGAGCAGAGGCCGCGGGCGCCGCGCAGACGGCGCCGACGGCTGGAGCAGGCGCCGCAGGTGGGCGCGAGCGGGCGCCGCGGGCGCGACGGCGGCGGGCCGTCAGGGGCGCAGGCGGTCCAGGCCGTCCAGCAGAATGTCCAGGCCGAACTCGAACTCGGCCTGATCGTCGCACCAGCCCACCGTCGCGTCGGGCTCGTCGTGGGCCACCTCCAGCAGCATGCCGGCCAGGTGGGGCAGCGTGTCGGACATGGCCCGGATGCCGTCCAGCGCCTCCGGGGTCACCGGTCCCGGACCCGGCGTGAACAGCTCCTGCACGAAGCCCATCGCCCGGCTGCCGAGGGCGTGCATCGCGTGGTGGCACTGGTCGTTCGTGAAGCCGCCGGCGCGCAGGATGCGGATCACGCCGTCGTTGTAGCGCAGCACCGCGAAGTTCGCCCCCGTGCGGGACTCGAAGACCTTTGGCAGCCACGGGTGGCGGAGGAAGACCTCGCGCGCCGTCAGGATGCGCTGGCGCATCGCCGCCTTCCAGGCCGGTCCCTCGGCCGGCAGGTCGATCTTGTCCACCAGGTCGTTGATCTCGGTGGCGATGACCTCCACGATGCCGTCGAAGACCTCGTCCTTGTTGGCGACGTGGTAGTACAGCGACATCGCCTCGGCGCCGAGGACGTCGGCCAGGCGGCGCATGGTCAGCGCGGCCAGGCCACCCTCGTCGGCGACCTGGATCGCGGCGTGCAGCACCCGCTCGCGGGTCAGGGGCAGCCGAGGCTCGGTGGGCTTCACGCCACACATTGTTGCGCACTGAGCGCAGCATGCTCCGAGGCCGTCTCCGAACGGAAGCTGTGGCCCAGCTCCGGCCCGAGCCCGAAGTAGTGCCGGAAGTTGTACACCAGCGGCTGCCACCGAGCCGGGTCGACATGCTGCGTGCCGGGCACCACCAGCGCCGGGTCGGCGTGCACCCGCACCACGTGGGCCTCCACGATGCGAAAATCGCCCGTCACGTCCGGCAGTACCGAAACCGCCCGCGCCTCCAGCTGCAGCGGACACTCGGCGACCCGCGGCACGCCCACGACCTCCGACCGGATCGGGTGCAGCCCGGCGGCGGCGAACTTCGCCGGCTCGAACCGGAACCGGTCCGCCTTCGCCGGCGGCACCGGGTCCCGGCCGGTCAGCGGGGCGAGCCGCTCGACCGCCTCCCACAGCTCCGGCGGCGGCAGGTTGATCACCAGGTCCGGGTGCTGGGCAAGGTTGCGGGCGGTCTGCCCCTCGGCGCCGACGCCGAGCACGACGGTACGGCCGAGCGCCCACGCCGACGACATCGGCGCGAGGTTGGCGCTGCCGTCCGGGTTGCGGGTGGTGAGCAGGACGACGGGCGTGCCGAAGTACAGGATGCGGGGCTCGATCACCATGCCCGCAACGCTAGGCCGGGGACGGTTCGGGCAGCGCCGAAGCGTGCCGGGCCCCGGAGCGCTCGGCCCCGACACCGGCCGCGACCACGAACGCGACCCCGGCGATCCCGGCGACGCCGGGCGTCTGGTGCAGGAACGCCCAGCCCACGAGCAGCCCGGCGGCGGGTTCGAGGGCCATGAGCGTGCCGAACGCGGCGGTGGTGAGCCGGCGCAGGGCGAGGAACTCCAGCGTGTACGGCACCACGGGCAGCAGCACGGCCAGCAGGAACCCGACGCCGGCGATCGGCCACGTCAGGTTGCCGAAGACCGATGACGGCAGCACGACCACCGTCGACACCAGGGCCGCGACGGGCATCGACACCGCCAGGCCGCGCAGGCCGCCGACCTCGTCGCCGACGCGCTGGGTGAGCAGGATGTACCCGGCCCAGCAGGCGGCCGCGGCCAGCGCGCACCCGATCCCGACCAGGTCGGTGCCCCCGTGCCACGGCTCGGTGAGCAGCACCACCCCGAGCGCGGCGAGGACCGGCCACAGCCGGGCACGCCCGCGGGCCACGGCGACGCCGAGCGGTCCGAGGAACTCGATGGCGACGGCGGTACCGAGGGGCAGCCGCGCCACCGCGGTCATGAACGTCAGCGTCATGCCGGCCGACACCACGCCGAGCGCGACGCAGGCGAGGAAGGCGCGGCGGGTGAACGCCGACGGGCGGGGCCGCGCGGCGACGAGCAGGATGATCCCGGCCCAGGCCAGCCGCAGCCAGGCCGCGCCCGACGGGCCGAGCTCGTCGAACAGCCCGGTCGAGGCGGCCAGGCCGAGCTGGACGCAGACGATGGCGGCGAGCGCCAGGGCGGCGCCGGTACGGGTCGGGGTCATGCTGCTCAGTAGACCCAGCCGGAATCGTTCACGTCCACGTCGGATTTGTGGAGGTACCATTCGGGAATCCTGAACAATGGTGGCGTGGACACCCGCCGCCTGCGCTATCTCGTCGAGCTGTCGCACCGCGGCTCGATGCGCCTCGTCGCCGAGGCGCTGCACGTCACCACGTCGACGGTCTCCCAGCAGCTCGCCCTGCTGGCGAAGGAGGCCGGCGCCGCGCTCGTCGAGCCCGACGGGCGGCGCGTGCGGCTGACCCCGGCGGGACGGCGGCTCGCCGAGCACGCGGTCACGATCCTGGCCGCGGTCGACGCGGCCCGCCTCGACCTGGCGCCCGACGCCGAGCCGGCCGGCACGGTGCGGGTCGCCGGGTTCGCGACCGCGATCCGCCGGGCGCTGCTGCCGATGGTCGCCGAGCTGTCCCGCTCGCATCCGCGGGTGCGGCTGCTGATCAACGAGCACGAGCCGGCCGAGTCGTATGCGCTGCTCGCCGCCGACGACGTCGACCTGGCCCTTACCTACGCCTACAACCTGGCGCCCGTCACGTTCGACGCGTCGGTCGACGTGGTGCCGCTGTGGACGACGTCGTGGGGCCTGGGCGTCCCCGACGACTTCGCCGGGCCGGCCGCGCACGACTGGATCGTCAACTCCCGCAACACCGCCGACGAGACCGTGGTGCGGGCGCTCGGCGCGCTGGACGGGTTCGAGCCGCGGATCGCGCACCGGGCCGACAGCCTCGAGCTGGTGCAGGACCTGATCGTCGCCGGGCTGGGCGTCGGGCTGTTGCCGGCGCTGCTGCCGCTGCAGCCCGGGGTACACCTGCTGCCACTGCGATCCCCGGACGTGACGATGCAGGTCTATGCGGTGACGCGCCGGGGCCGGGCCGGGTGGCCGCCGCTCGCCACGGTGCTCAGGTTGCTGCGGCCATGAACTCGTGCGCGCCGCGCAGCCTGGTGCGCAGCAGCGCCGTCGCCCGGCCGGTGGCGAGCCGCACGTCGGTCGGCCGGTGCGGCCCGGCCACCGCCGCCGGGATCGCGGACGGGTCGAGGCCGTCCCTGCGGGCGACGAGGATGCCCAGGTCGTACCGGCTGATCGCGTCCTCGCCGGCCAGGTTCAGCACGCCGGCGTAGCCGGTGCCGGCGAGCTCGACGAGGGCGTCGGCGAGGTCGTCGACGTGGACGGGCTTGCGGATCTCGTCGGTGAACAGCACGGCGCCGGCGTGGGTGAGCCGCTCGTGGCCGCCCTCGCCGTGCCCGATGATCAGCGATGTCCGCACGATCGCGGCGTCGGGAACGACGGCCCTGACCGCGGTCTCGGCGGCGGCCTTCGACGCCCCGTACCGGTTGACCGGGTCGGGCAGCGCCGCCTCGTCGTACTCGCCGGCCCGGCCGCTGAACACGGCGTCGCTGGACACGTGCACGAGGCGGCGGCCCTGTGCGGCGACGGCGATGTTGGCGGCGCCGTCGGCGTTGGCGGTCCAGTCGTCACGGTCGCGGCCGGCGGCGGTGTGGATGATGAGGTCCGGGTCGGCGTTCCTGACCAGTTCGACCGTCGCCGCCCGGTCCCGGATGTCGAGCCGCTCGGTGGCGTGCGGGCCGGGGTTGCGCAGGTAGGTGCCGACGACCCGCCAGCCCGGCTGGGCGGCGGCCCGGGCCACGACCCGCCGCCCCAGATACCCGGTCGCCCCGGTGACCAGCACTCTCGTCATGACTGCAGTAATACCCCAGCGCCCTCACGCGCCGGTGAGCGCCTCGGTCGGGCTGAGCCGGGCGGCGCGCACCGCCGGGTACATGCCCGCGCAGGCGCCGATGAGCAGCGTGACACCGAGCCCGCCGAGCACCGCCCAGCCGGGCATGACGATCGCCCAGTCCTGCGACACCGCGTAGGCCGCCGACGCCAGCCCGCCGAGGAGCACGCCGGCACCGCCCCCGAGCAGCGACAGCAGCAGCGACTCGGTCAGGAACTGCAGCCAGATCTGCGACCGGGTGGCCCCCAGCGACCGGCGCAACCCGATCTCCGGGCGCCGTTCCAGCACCGAGATGACCATCGTGTTGGCGACCCCCACCCCGCCGACGAGCAGCGCTACCGCGCCCAGCCCGACGAGCAGCCCGGTCAGCGCCTTGTCCGCCGCCGCCTTCGCCGCGAGGGCGTCGGACGGGCGGGAGACCCGGACGTCCTGCGGGCTTTTCGGGTTCGCCGTCCGGTCGAGCAGGGCGTGCACGCTGCCGATCGCGGGCTCCTGCGCCCGGACGTAGATGGTCGAGGAGAGCCGGTCGAAGGCGAACTCGGTCGCCGCCTGCTCCCAGCCGATGAACGCGACCACGTCGAGCTCCTCGGCGAGCGCGATCGGCTCCAGGATCCCGACGAGCGTGAACCATCGGCCGCCGAGCCAGATCTGCCCGCCGATGTTCGTGGCGCTCAGGCCGAGCCACCGGGCCGTCGTCGAGCCCAGCACGACCGTCCGGTACTGCGCGGTGGCCTCGGTGAGCCACGAACCGGACGCGACCCGCGCGCCGACGACGTCCGGCAGGTTCAGCCGGCTCGCCACGACGGTGATCCCGTTGGACTGGGCGGCCGGGATGCGATCGTTGCGGTACACATTGACGCCCTTGACCGCGCCGATCGCGGTCACCGACTCGACCGACTCGATCCGGCCGATCATCGTCTCCGCCTCGGCGGGCAGCGTGACGTCGGAGCCGAGGGCGCCCTTCGCCGGGGCGACGGCCAGCATGTTGGTGCCGAGCTTGTCCAGGATGGCGTTCAGGCCGGCCTTGCCGGAGCTGGTGATGCCCACGATCGACACCATCGCCGCGATGCCGATGGCGATGCCGAGCGCGGACAGCAGCACCCGCAGCGGGTGGGTCCGCAGTCCCGACCCGCCGACCCGGACGACATCGCCGAACGGCATCCGCTTCGGCGTCAGGGGTGCGCTCACGCCGCGGTCACCCGCCCGTCGTGCAGGGTGACCTGCCGAGGCAGGCCGGCCGCGATCTCCCGGTCGTGCGTGATGATCACGATGGTCGTCCCGGCCGCCCACAGCTGCCGCAGGATGTCCATGACGAGCTGCCCGGCGACGCTGTCGAGGTTGCCGGTCGGTTCGTCGGCGTAGAGGATCGTGGGCTCGCTGACGATGGCCCGGGCGATCGCGACCCGCTGCCGCTCGCCGCCGGACATCTCGTGCGGGGCGTGCTCGAGCCGGTGCCCGAGGTTGACCCGGCGCAGCGCCTCGGCCGCCCGGTCCCGCCGGACCGGCCGGCGCACGCCGCTGTAGAGCAGTCCGTCGGCGACGTTGTCGAGGGCCGACACCCGCGCCGCGAGATGGAACTGCTGGAAGACGAAGCCGATGTACTGGGCGCGCAACGCCGACAGTTGCCGGTCCGCGAGCCGGGAGACGTCGTGGCCGGCGACGCTGACCCGTCCCGACGTCGGCCGGTCCAGCAGCCCGGCGACGTGCAACAGGGTCGACTTGCCGGATCCGGACGGTCCGACGACGCCGACCAGCTCACCCGGTTCGATCGTCAGGGTGACGTCGCGCAACGCCACGACCCCGGAGTCGTAGTCCTTGCTGACGCCGGCCAACTCCACCATTGTCATGCGGCCGGCACCTTGACCAGATCTCCGGCCTCGATTCCCGCTCCGGAGATCTCCACCCGGCCCTGGGTGAACAGCCCTGTCTCGACCTTGACGACGCTGGTGTCCCGGCCGTCGACAAGCTCCACCCCGTACCCGCCGTCCGCGAGCGCCAGCAGGGCCGTGACCGGAACCGACAGGACACCGGTGCGCCGGGCGACCACGAGCTGCACCTGTACCGCGGGATCGGTCACCTTCGCCGCCGCGGCCTGCTCGGCGAGGGAGACCGTCGCGCTGAGCTGCTCCGCGACCTGCGTCACGCCGGTGACCGTCCCGGCGACCGATCCGCCGCCGTTGAACAGCACGGACACCCCGACCCCGGCCTTGACCAGCGCCTTGTCGGCCGGCTGGACGGGCACGGTGGCCATGCGGGCCGTGCCCGTGACGCCGACGACCGGCCCGGACGTGCGGGCTCCCGGCCGGACCCGGTGGTCGGCGATGCGGACCGCGGCCGGACGGAACGCGACCTGCCCCAGCGGTACCGTCCCGGTCTCCTGCAGCCCGAGCGACTTCTGCCAGCGGCGCACGGCGAGCCCCGTCGAGCGGGTGAACGACCCGTCGGCGGTCAGCTTGCCGTGCCCGAGCGCGGTCAGGTTCTCCTGCAGCTGCGTCACGTCCCGGCCGGTGATGCCGCCGTGCAGCTCGCGCCACATCGGCACCGCCCCGTAGAGGACGACCACCGGCAGGTCGTCGACCCGGAACAGCACCCCGCCCCGCTCGACCGTCGCGCCGACCGGGGTCAGCTCCGTGACGATGCCGGTCGCCTGGCACTCCAGCGGCTCCGCCGGCCCGTGGTCGAGGGTGCCGCGCAGCGTCCGCACGTCCGACAGGTCACCGCGCACGACCGGTGCCGTGGCCGGTTCGGGCGCCGGCCCGGCCTCGTCGGGCCGGCGGGCCGCGGCGACCCCGATGTACGTCGCCGGAGCCGCAACCGCCAGCCCGGCACCGAGGAGCAGCAACCGCCGCCGCTTCACGAGGCCGCCTCCTGCAGCCGCAACCGCACGACCGCCTGCACGTCCGCGGCCGGGATCAGCCCGAGCCGGCGCGAATCCACACTGTCCACATTGTCCCCACGGACGGCGACCTTCCCCGGTGGTACGACATCGCAGCCGGCCGCCGAACGGATCTCCGCCGGGACCGGGTCACCCGCGACGGCGACGAGGCGCTTGACCAGCTTCTCCAGGCCCGCGTTCGGGTGCAGCGGGTTGCGGAACACGACCACGTCACCGACGGCGAACCGCCGCCGTTGCACCGCGAGCAGCACGTCCCCGTCGCCGTAGCTGGGCGACATGCTGTCCCCGGCGACCGTGACGACCAGCAACCGGCGGCGGACCAGCGCGATGCCCGCGGCGGCGGCCGCCGCGAGCAGGAGCCAGACATAGGTGGGCACGGTACGTCCTAGGAGTTCTTTCGGGAACACATGGTCAGCGTTTCCTTCGCCTTGTCCAGGTCCACGCCGGGCGGCGGCGGGTCCCCGTCGACCATCGGGTCCGGGTCGGGCCAGTCCGGGAATCCGTTCTCCCGCATGCACTGCGCGTTCTTCCGGCGGTGTTCGAGGTTCTCGACCGCCTCCTGCGGGTTCAGGGTCTGCGCCGGCTGCAGGCTGCCGCAGGACTGGTAGGCGGCGAGGTAGGTGTCGTCGGCCCTGATCTCGCCGACCTTCTGCTGCGACGGGTCGTCGGTGAGCGGGACGCCGTGCTCACGCATGCAGGCGGCGAAGGCCCGCTCCTGCTCCTTGCGCTTGGCCTCCGCCGCCTTGCCGTCCACCACCGTCGGCGTCGCCGACGGCTCGGCGTCGCCGCTACATCCGCCGGCGAACAACGCCAGACACAGCAGGACCGAACCCCATCGCCCCGATCTCATGCGCGATCCCCTCTTGCGTTCCGTTGTGCATGGCGAGACCCGGCCCGTCGACCCGGTCGTCCTGGTAGCCGGCCGCCTGCGCGCTGAACATCCGCGCATAGACGCCGTCCGCGGTCATCAACCCGTCGTGGGTGCCCTGCTCGACGACCTCGCCCGCATCGAGCACGACGATCGTCGCGGCCGAGCGCAGCGCGGCCAGGCGGTGCGAGATGACCACCGCGGTGCGGTCCCCGCGCAACGCCTCGAGCTGCCCGCCGACCTGCTCCGCCGCCAAGGGGTCGAGCGCCGACGTCGGTTCGTCGTGGATGAACAGGTCCGCGTCCGGCCGCATGAACGACCGCGCGACCGCCACCCGCTGGGCCTGCCCGCCGGAGAGCATCACGCCGCTGTCCTGTGGCCCGTTCATCGAGAAGAGCCGCGTGAGCATGGTGTCGTACCCGTGGGGCAGCGCCTCGATCACGTCGTCGGCGCCGGCCCGGGCCGCGGCCTGACGGATCCGGTCCCGGTCCGCGATCGCCGCCACCGCCCCCACACCGATGTTCTCCGCCGCGCTCAGCTCGTACGTCACGTAGTCCTGGAACGTGACGCCCATCCGGCGGCGCAGGTCCGCCAGGCGCAGGTCGCGCAGGTCGACGCCGTCCCAGGTGATCCGGCCCCGGTCCGGGTCGTACAGCCGGCACAGCAGCTTCACGATCGTGCTCTTGCCGGCCCCGTTCGCGCCGGCGAGGCCGACCGCCACCCCGGCCGGGATCCGCAGCGACACCCCGCGCAACGCCCAGCCCGCCTGCTCGGAGTAGCGGAACCACACGTCGTGAAACTCGATGCCCTCCCGCAGCCGCCCCGGATCCCGGTCGCCGTCGACGAGGTCCGGTGGTGTGCCGGTCACGTCGAGATAATGGCCGAAGAGGTACAGCGCCTGCCCCACCGACGACAGCTGGACCACGGACCCGCCGAACGCGCCCTGGACCCCACCGACCGCCGCCACGAACAGCAGGACGTCACCGGCGGTCAGCCGGCCCGCGGCCGCCTGCAGCACGACCACGACCGCGCCGCCGACCGTGACCACGACGCTGAACAGCGTCAGCAGCGCCTGGGTCAGCGCCACCCCGCGCTCGGTGCGCAGCTCCCGGCGGCTGGTGTCGGCCAGGTGCCCGGCGATCCGGCGCTGGAACAGCCCGCCGAGGCCGAACAGGCGGATCTCCTTCACCGCCTCCAGGTCGGTCAGCAGCATCTGGTACTGCAGCCGCTGCCGGCTCTGCGACATGATCGCCTCACTGGTGCGGGCCTTGCGGCGGGCGAGGACCGACTGCATGAGGATCGCCGGGACCGCCGCCGCCAGCAGCAGGAACACCATCGGCCACCACACGGCGATCACGACACCGAGGAAGGAGCCGATGGTGACGGCGGTGCGCACCAGCGACAACGCCACGTCGCTGACCGCCCGCGGGGCGACCTGCGCGGACTGCTCGGCGAGCTGGATGCGGTCGCGGAACACCGGGTCCTCGAAGTACCGCAGGCCGGGGAAGCCGCTGATCGCCGCGTAGAGGCCGCCCTCGGCGTGGATGGTGATCGCCCGCTGCTGCGCGGCGGTCGCGACCGCTCCGAGGTGCCCCAGCAGCAGGGCCACCCCGCCGAGGCCGATGACCGCCGCCATCAGCAGCACGAGGGCCCCGTCGTCCGGTTCGCCGCGCGTGAGCCGGTCGACCAGCAGCTTGCTCGCCCACGCCGCCGCGGCCGGCAGGGCACTGGCCAGGACCGTCAACCCGGCCGACAGCAGCAGCAGGCCGGGCGACGCCCGCCAGCCCAGCCGCAGCGCGGCCAGGAGCGACCGCCCGAGCCGGCGGCGCGGCCCGTCCCCCGTCATCGGGCCGGGTGCAGCTCGGGCAGCTTGGATCCGACGTACGTCACGAACCCGTCCTGCACCTCGAGCACGGTCGGGAATCGGCCGACGTGGAACGCGGACTCGATGATGTCGACGTCCAGCGGCAGCACGACCGCCCGCGCGTCTGCCGGCAGCGCGGCGACCAGTCCGCCGACCTTCGCGTCCGCCGGATCCCCGACGATGAACGCGAACGTCGGGCGGCCGGACTCCCGCGGCAGCGCGGCGATGATCAGCTCGCACGGCCCGCAGCCCGGCATCAGGAACAGCAGCAGGGCCCGGCCGGGGCCCAGGTCGGTGTGCGAGATCCGGCCGCCGTGGGCGTCGGGAGCGGAGAACCCGCCGACCTTGTCGCCGATCTCGGGGACGCTCGCCTTCTGGTGATGCCCGGCGGTGGAGGTGCCCGCCTCCCGGACCTTCTTCGCCAATGCGAGCGTCAGGAACAGGTTTCCCGCACCGAGCACGACACCGCCGATCGCGGCGGCCGCCAGCAATGTATCCACAACCATCCCATCCGTGTGATCTGTGATCGGACCGGACCTCCCGTGACGGAGCAGCGCGCCGCCACGGGAGCAGTGACGCCGGTCAGCAGCCGCCGTACTGGTAGCAGTTGGCGTAGCAGTCGTAGATGTACCGCTTGGAGATGTAGTAGCAACCGCTGGAGTTACAGGTGCGCCACCAGTCGCACCAGCAGGTGGTGCCGTTGCTGGCGGTGCAGGCCCCGGCCTTCTCGCTCGGCGCCACCAGCCAGGCGATGTTGGTCATCGCCCGGCGCAGCGGCCTCGTCAGCACTTTCGTCACTGCGTGCCCTCCGTGATGTCGATACCTCGATGGGTAGCGCGCGCTGCCACGAGACGTTAGGAGCCGCCCAGACCTAACTACAAGGTTAGTTAACAAAAATGGCGGGCACCCGCCACTTCCCCAGGCTTCCCAGATATTGGTGAATTCGCAGGTCACAACGTTGCGGCCGGGGTCGGACGGGAAAAATAGGGCGCTTGACGGCTGATCGCGGGCCTCGATACGTTCCCCCGGACGGCTGGCACGACGGGGGAGTTGCGACATGCCGGATGCTGAAATGACCCTTATTGTTCGTCTGCTCGTCGAAGGTGCACAGGACCGGGAGATCGCCGACCGGCTGCACCTCGGCTTACGCACCGTCGAGCGGCGGATCGGCTGCACCATGACGCAGTACGGACTCCGCAACCGCTTCCAGCTGGGCGCACTCGCGCTGCACCTCGGCTGGCTCGACGGGCACGACATCACGCGGCTCATCCAGACCCAACAGGCGAATTGACCGAGGTCGACATGCTGCTGGCCATCGCGCTGTGCCGGGCGTTGCTCGGCATTGTCTTCGCCGTCGCCGTCGTCGGCAAGCTCCGCAGATTTACCGCCTTCACGACCACATTGACCGCGTTCGGCTATGTCCCGGCCCGATTCCGGGTCCCGCTCGCATTCGCCGTTGTCGCAGCCGAATGCCTGATCGTCGGGCTCGTCGCCGTCCCGGCCACGGTGCCGTTCGGCTTCCTGCTCGCCGCCGCCACCCTCGCCGCCTTCAGCCTCGCCGTCCTGCAGGCGCTGCGCACCGGCGGCTCGGTGCGCTGCGAGTGCTTCGGCGCCGACGGCGGTGAGCTGGGCGCGCCGCAGCTCGTCCGCAACGGCGTCCTGCTCGCCGTCGCCACGACGGGCGCCGCCTTGACGCTGTCCGGCCCGGCCGGCTCGACGAACCTGCCCGGCCTCGCCACCGGCCTCGTCGCCGGTCTCGTCATCACCCGCTGGGACGACCTCGTCTACCTGCTCCGCACCGGCAGCTGAGCCGTTGCGGGTAGTACCGCGGAGCTACCCGAGGATGGCTCCCGGGTGTGACGATCCGCGGCCCGCCACGGCCCTAGCGTGCCGGTCATGTCGATGCACGCGTTGGTCGCGGCGGTCGAGGCGCGGACCCCGCCGGAGCGGGACCGGGCCGTCGACGCGCTGCGCGGTCTGGCGATCGCCGGTGTGGTGCTCGGCCACTGGCTGGTGACGGCCGTGGTCGTGGATGGCGGGGTGTTCGGGGCGAGCCCGTTGCAGCGGCTGCCGGCCCTGACCCCGGTGACCTGGCTCCTGCAGACCCTGGCCGTGTTCTTCTTCGTCGGCGGGCTGCTCGCCGGGCGTTCCTCGATCCAGGTGTACCGCACGTGGTTACGCACCCGCCTGTCGCGCCTCTTCCGCCCGGTGGCGGCCCTGCTCGCGGTGTGGTCGCTGGTGGCCGCGCTGCTGCCGACGTCCGGCCTGGACGACCACGCCGTGCACACGGTGGTGCGGCTGGTGCTGTCGCCGCTGTGGTTCCTGCTGGTGTTCGCGGCGCTGACGGCGGCGACGCCGCTCGTCTGGCGGCTGCATCCGGGATGGCCGCTGCTCGTCGTGGCGCTGGTCGACGCGGGCCGGTTCGTGCTGGGCCTGCCGGGCTGGGTCGGCTGGGTGAACCTGGCCGCGGGCTGGCTCGTGCCGTACTGCCTGGGCGCCCGCGTCGGCGCCGGCGCCGCCGTCTCCGGGTGGCCGCTGCTCGTCCTCGGTGGGCTCGCGACCGTCGGGCTGGTGCACTGGGGCGGCTATCCGGCGTCGATGGTCGGCGTGCCGGGCGACGGCCTGTCGAACCTGAACCCGCCGACGCTGGCCGCGGTGACGTTCGGGCTGGCCCAGTGCGGCGCGGCGATCCTACTGCTCGGGCCGCTGCGGCGGGTGCTGCGCCGCCCGGCGCTGTGGGCGGCGGTGGCACTGCTGAACCTGTCGGCGATGACGGTGTTCCTGTGGCACCAGACGGCGATGCTCGCGGTGACGGGCGCCGGCCACCTGCTGGCCGGCCGCGCCCTGCCGGGCCTGCACACGCCGCCGGACGGTGTCGCGTGGCTGGCGGCGCGGGTCGCCTGGCTGCCGGTGTTCGGGATGGCGCTGCTGGGCTGCTGGGCGCTGTTCCGCCGGTACGAGCGGGCGCCGGTCCGCGAGGATCGTCCGGTTCTGGCAAGCTCACGGGGGTGATCGAGGAGTTCGACGTGATCCTGCCGGACGGGCGGACGCTGCACGGCTACGACAGCGGCACGGGCGTCCTCCCGGTCGTGTGGCACCACGGCACGCCGAACATCGGCGCCCCGCCCGCGCCCCTGTTCGAGACCGCGGCCCGGCTGGGCATCCGGTGGCTGGCGTTCGACCGCCCGGCGTACGGTTCGTCGACCCCGTTCCCGGGCCGCGACATCGCCTCGGCGGCCGGCTTCGCGGCGGCGGTGGCCGACGCGCGGGGCGTGGGCCGGTTCGCGGTGCTCGGCCACTCGGGCGGCGGCTCGCACGCGCTGGCCTGCGCGGCGCTGCTCCCGGGCCGGGTGACGGCCGCGGCGGCGATCGCTGCGGTGGCCCCGTTCGACCCGTTCCGCCGGCCCGCCGCCTCACCGCCCGCTCCGGTGGTCGGGCCGGTGGTCGCTCCGGGCTGGTTCGCGGGGATGGCGCCCGGCGGGGTGGCGGCATTGTCGGCGGCGGTCGAGGGGCGGGAGGCGCGGCGGGCCTACGCGGAGACCGACGAGGGCGACGAGTCCGCGTTCACGCAGTCGGACCTGGCCATGTTCGACGGGCCGTGGGGCTGGTTCGGCGGCATCGTCGAGGCGGCGCTGCGCAACGGGCCGGACGGGCAGGTCGACGACGACGTCGCGTACGTGCGGCCGTGGGGCTGCGACCCGGCCACCGCCCGCTGCCCGGTGCTGCTCGTGCACGGCACCGCCGACCGGATGGTCCCGGCGTCGCACAGCACCTGGCTGGCGGGCCGCATCCCGGGCGCGGAACTGCGGGAGCGGCCCGGCGACGGGCACATCTCGGTCCTCACGGCAGGTCCCGACGTGCTGCGGTGGCTCGCCGACCGGTTCGGCTGATGGGTCACCTGCTCGCGCGGCCCGCGATGGTGCGGGCCGTGGAGGCGGCCGGGTCGGCCCGGCTGGGCCGCCCGTGGACGGCGACCGGGTTCACCGACCTCGACGAGCATCTTCCACGGCGTGCCGTTCTCGGTGTTCGCGAAGTTCGGCACGGACGTCGCGCACTTCACGGCCGAGGTCCGTCACGACGACGTCGCGGCCACGGAACGATCGCGCCGTCGCTATTGGGTCACGCGCCGTGCTGGCGCAGGTACGCGGCGGCGAGCTCGACGAGGGCCGGGTTCTGCTCGATCGCTCCAACGAGCAGATTGCAGCGCTGGCAGAGCAGCGCGCGTACTTTGCCGGTGACGTGGTCGTGGTCGACGGCGAGCCGGCGTGGGCGTCCCTTGTACGTCGCCACCTCGACCGTCCCGCAGACGGCGCAGACGCCGTTCTGCTCGGCCAGCTTCGCGGCGTAGTCCTCGGGGCGCATTCCGTACGCGTACCGCAGGACCTGCCGGTGGGCCTCGATCCCGCCTGTGTCCGCGTACCGCTTGCGCCGCGCGGTGCTGGTGCAGGCCTTGCAGTCGGGCCGGTGGCCGCCGCTGCGGACCGTTGCCGGGTTGCGATAGAAGTCGGCGATGGGCTTGGTCTCGCCGCACGTCCGGCATTGCTTGGTCACAGCGGCACGCTCTCCTCTGCTCGGCGCACGCATTCGCTCCCGCCGCTGCTTCCAGGGCGCTGCCTACATCATACTGCCAGTCTCACGTCGCGCATAACAGTCATTATGGTGTATCCCGTCGCGCGTGGTTTATCGGATTATCGGTAAAAGAAATTCGGTAAATCTCGCGTGTCGCGCGGCGGAAGACGTCCGGCGGCGCCTACGCTCACGGGCGTGACGTCGTCCCGGATCGATGTGCGGATACCCAGCGAGGAACCGGCCGAAGAGCGGCCGTGTGCGTACTGCGGGCGGCCCGTCCCGCAGCGCAACGCGGCCGGGCGGCCGTTCCGGTACTGCCGCGACAACGACGGCGAGTGCCAGCGCAACGCCCGCAACTCGCGGATGCGGCAGCGGTCCTCCCCCGGGCTGGCCGGTCAGGTCGCGCGGGCGTACGAGGTCGCCGAGCGGCTCGACCAGGTCGTGGAGACGCTCGTGGAGGCCCTGCACGAGGAGCTGTCGCCGGCCGGGGTGGAGCGGCGCATCGCGGAGGCGCGGGCGGAGGCGGCGACCGACGTCGTGGCCGCCCACGCCGAGCGCGACGACGCGCGGGAGCAGCTGGCCGCGGCGCGGGCGGCGTTCGCGGCCGAGCGGCGCCGGGCCGTGGACGCGCAGGCCGCGGCGGCGCAGGCGACCGCGGACGCGGACGAGGCGGTGAGCGCGGCGCAGACCCGGGTGGCGGCGGCGGAAACCCTGGCCGAGCGCCGGGCCGGCGAGGCGGCGGCCGAGGCGGCCCGCGAGATCGAGGCAGCGCGAGCGACGGCCACGGCCGACGTCGAGGCGGCCCGCGTGGCGGCCACGGCCGAGGTCGCAGCCGCCGCGACGGCGGCTGCCAGGGAGGTCGAAGCCGCCCGGACGGCGGCCGCCGCGGAGATCGAGACGGCGCTGGCGGCGGCCGCGGCGGAGGTCGAGGCCGCGCAGTTCGCCGCCGCGGCCGCCGAGTCCCGGGCCGCCGCCGAGGCCGAGGCCGCCCGGGCCGAGGCGCGTCGCGAGGTCGCCGGCATGGCGGCGGCGGCACAGGCCGCGGAGGCGGCTTCGCGGGAGGCGGCCGCCCGGGCCGACGCCGTCGAGGAGCGGGCCGGGCGGGCCGTCGCGTCCGCACAGGAGGCGGCCCGGCAGGTCGACGCCGCGCTCGCGGCCGCGATCGTCGAGCGTGACACCGCCCGGCGGGAGGCGGCGACCGAGGGGGTGCTGCGGGCGGAGGCGTACCGGGAACGTGACACCGCCCGGGACGCCGCCGGTGCGGCGTTGCGGGAACGCGACGCGGCCGTCGCCGCGGTGGAGAAGTCGGCGCGGCAGCGCGACGAGATGGAGAACCGGCTGCAGCGGCGGCTCGACGCCGAGGGGGCCCGGGCGGCGACCGCCGAGGCGGGGCTCATCGCGGCCCGGGAGGAGCTGACGCGGCTGCGGGCGGAGGTCGACCGGGTGAACGGGTGGGCGGACGACCTGCGCGGGCAGGTGATGCGCCTCACGGAGGCGGTCACCCGGCTCAGCATGTCGGGAACCGGGCGTGAGGCTGCCGGGTGAGAAAGGTCAACCCACCGGGTGACCTGCCGAAACTACGTTGGGTGAGTCTCGCCACGATTTCGGCAAACTGGTCGATCATGGAAACCCAACGTAAAATCAGGGTACCGACCCGGCGACTCCCCTACCGCTGTCCCCGGGAGGTCGTGTAATCTGCCCGCCCGCGGTGGGAATCGTCAGGCCACTCGGCGTCGTTGGTTACAGCGAAGCGCAACACGATTCGAAGGGGAAGACCAACCATGGGCGAGCGCATGCTGCGCGGCAGCCGTCTCGGAGCCGTCAGCTACGAGTCCGACCGCAACACCGAGCTGGCTCCGCGTCAGACCCGTGAATACCTGTGCGCCAAGGGGCACCAGTTCGAGGTGCCGTTCGCTGTCGACGCCGAGGTCCCGATGACCTGGGAGTGCAAGTTCGACGGCAGCGTGGCCCGCCTGGTCGACGGCAGCGAGCCGGAGCAGAAGAAGGCCAAGCCGCCGCGCACCCACTGGGACATGCTGCTCGAGCGCCGTTCGATCGCGGAGCTCGAGGACATTCTCAACGAGCGGCTGGAAGAGGTTCGCCTCCGCCGCGGCCGTTCGGCCTGAGGCGCCGCTCCACCCGCCGTCCCACGCGACAAGGGCCCCGGCCGACCACCACCCGGTCGCCGGGGTCCTTTGCGACCGCGCGGGCTGCCCGCAGTACCGTGGAGGAATCGTGGCCGAACGGCTCAAGGCCGACTGCAGTCGCTGTTTCGGTCTGTGCTGTGTGGCGCCGGCGTTCGCGCGGTCGAGCGACTTCGCGATCGACAAGCCGGCCGGGCACGCGTGCCCGAACCTCGGCGACGGCTTCGGGTGTGGCATCCATGCGAGCCTGCGGGAGCGGGGGTTCGCGGGCTGCACGGTGTACGACTGTTTCGGCGCCGGCCAGCAGGTGGCGCAGGTGACGTTCGCCGGCCGGGACTGGCGCTCGGACCCGTCGTCGGCGGCGCCGATGTTCGCCGCGTTCACGGTGATGCGGCAGGTGCACGAGCTGCTCTGGTACCTCGGTGAGGCCCGCTCGCTCCCCGTCGGTGCCGCGCTGGCGGCGACGCTGGACCGCGCCCTGGCGGACACGGATACGCTGACCGGCCTCGATGCGGCGGCGTTGGCGGCGGTCGACGTCGAGGCGCACCGGTCGCGGTGCGTGCCGCTGCTGCGGGAGGCCAGCGAGCTGGCCCGGGCCGGGTATCGTGCCGCGCCGCTCCCGGCGGACCTCATGGGCGCGAACCTCCGCGGTGCCGACCTGCGGGGTGCGGCGTTGCGCGGTGCGCTGCTCGTCGGGGCCGATCTGCGGGGCGCGGACCTGCGGGCCGCGGACGTCATCGGCGCCGATCTGCGTGGGGCGGATGTGCGCGGTGCGCGGCTCGACGGGGCGTTGTTCCTGATCCAGTCGCAGCTCGACGCCTCCCGCGGGGATGCGTCGACGCGGATTCCCGAGCGGTTGACCCGGCCCGCGCACTGGGCGGCCTCGGCAACATCCGGCCCGGCGTCGCTGGGACGAGCTGCAGGAAAGCGTGCGGCCAAACCGCGCCGCCGCTGAGACCGCCCGTCCCGACCGCGCCGGTCAGGACGGCAGCGCCGCCTCCACCGTCGGAAACACCGGGATCGGTGGCGTCAGGCCCACCGTGGTGAGCAGCCGCTGCATGAACGGCGTCGGGGCGGTCAGGCGCAGGTAGCCGCCGCCGGCGGTGCAGGTGGTGTGGGTGTACGCGAGCGTCCCCAGCCCGATCGAGTCGCAGAAGTCGACGCCGCCGAGGTCGACGACGATGCGGTGGGTGCCGACGTCCAGCAGGTGCTCCAGGGCCGCGCGCAGGCCGGCGGCGGTGTCCACGTCGATCGCTCCCTGCACGGTGACCAGCGCGACGTCGCTGGAGGGGTTCGTCACTGTCACATCCATGCCCCCATGCTGGCCCGGCCGGCGCGCGCTCGGGGCGCCGGTGAGCAACGTGTCGCCGACCGCCGACGAGAGCTGGCCGTTGAGCTGACGCTCGATCGGGTGGTCGCGGTGCCGATACCCGGCTGTGGATAGGGTAGCCCGCATGGCCTTGCGACTGGTTCAGGCGAATGTCAAGGCTCGGGATGACGCGGCGCTCGGCCGGTTCTGGGCGCAGGCCCTCGGTTGGGTTTCCCGCTCGGGTTCCGGCGCGACGAGCGTCGCACCCGCGGGCTTCGACTGGACGGACCCCGACGCCCCGGTCTGCGTCGATGTCATCGCCGTCCCGGACCCCGAGTCGGTGCGGCACCGCGCGCACCTCGAGCTCGCGACCACCTCCGCGGCGCATCACACGGAGCTGGTCGCGCGCCTGCGGGAGCTCGGCGCGACGCCCGCCGGCGTGGGCCAGGGCGACGTCCCGTGGACGGTTCTGGCCGATCCGGAGGGCAACGTCTTCTGCGTGCTGGAGCCCCGGGAGATCTACCGGGACACCGGGCCGATCGCCGCGGTGGTGGTCGACTGCGCGGACCCGCGGGCCATGGCCCGGTTCTGGGGCGAGGCGATGGACTGGACCGTGCACGAGGCGACCGACGATCGTGCGCTGCTGCGCTCCGCGAAGGGTGCCGGGCCGTATCTTGAGTTCCTCCGCACGCCCCACCTGACGGACCTGCGGCACCGCGCCCATCTCGACGTGGTGCCGTGTCGCGGTGACGATCAGGCGGCGGAGGTGGCCCGGCTGCAGGCCCTCGGCGCGACGCCGGCCGACGTCGGCCAGGGCGACGTCTCGTGGGTCGTCCTCGCCGACCCGGAGGGCAACGAGTTCTGCGTCCTCGCTCCGGCCTGACGGCTCCGGTTTCACGGCGCCGGCGGGACGCGGCGTCTGTCGCAAGGGCGAAAACGGAAGGGGGCGACGGCGGGTCGTCCGTTACCGTGGCCCGGTGTTCGGTCCCCTCGCCCGGCTGCTGACGGCCGCGACCCTCGCCCGCACGGCCGACTCGGGCGGGGCGGTGGTGGCAGTGCTCGCGTCGGTGCACGCGTACGGCGGCCCGGCCCGGGGCGCGCTCGCGATGGCGGCGCTGCTGGTGCCGCAGCTCGCCGCGGGCCCGTTCGTCGGGCTGATCACCGACCGGGCGCGCAACCCGCGGCTGGTGCATGCCGGGTTCGCGGCGGTGTTCGGCGCCGCGCTCGGCGGGGTCCTGCTCCTGCTCGGCCACGCGCCGATGCCGGTGGTGCTCGTGCTGGCGCTGGTCGCCGGGTGCTGCGGGCCGATGGTGTTCGGCGGGCTGTCGAGCCGCCTCGACGACGTCGTACCGAAGGAGCGCCAGGCCCGTGCCCGGGGCCTGGACGCGGCGACGTACAACGTGGCGGAGATCGCCGGGCCGGCCGTGGCGGCGGGGCTGGCGGCGTGGGCGGGCGTGGCACCGGCCGCCGGGGTGCTGGCGGGGGCGGGGGTGGCGGCGGCGGTACTGCTGCTGACCGTGGGTGGCAAGCCCCACCGGACGCGGGAGGCCCGGTTCGTCGACGACCTGCGGGACGGGTTCCGGGCGGTGGTCGTGGACCGGGTCCTGCGGGCGGTGACGGTCGCGACGCTGTTCCAGGCGTTCGGGCTGGGCATCCTGACCCCGGTGGCGGTGCTGCTCGGCGCGCGGTCCGGGCACGCGGCCGGTGGCGGGCTGCTGGTGACTGCTCTGGGGGTCGGTGCGCTGGCGGGTTCCCTGCTGGTGGCGCGGCACCCGCCGCGCTGGCCGGCGCACCGGGTGGTGCTCGTGTGCCTGGCGGCGTGCGGGGCGGCCCTGGCGGTGGTCCCGTTCACGGCGTCGTGGCCGGTGCTGGTCGGGCTGTTCGCCGTGGCCGGGTTCTTCGACGGTCCTTTGCTCGCTTCGGTACTGCAGGTGCGCGCGACCCAGGCCCCGCCCCACACCCGCACGCAGGTGTTCACGCTCGGCGCCGGGCTGAAGCTGACCGGCGCGGCGGTGGGCGCCGCGTCGTTCTCGCTGTTCGCCGACGCGCCGGTCGCGGTCATCGCGGCGGTCCTGGCCGGCAGCCAGCTGCTGGCCGCGGCGGTCGGCGCGGTGCTGCTGCTGGGCGGAGCGGTGCGCTCCGCGGCGGACCGGGCTCTTCCGACGGAGCGGGCGGCCCCCCAGCCTGGGGAGCCGCCCGTGACGCGCGTGCCGGACTGACTAGCGGTGCCGGCCGCGGTGCCGGTAGTCGTGGGCGACCAGGATGTTGGTGCCCTTGCGGTTGATGCGGTAGCAGTCGTAGTCGTCGAAGTCGCCGTGCCACTTGCCGATCTTGCCGGCCCACTCGCAGGCCTTCTTGTTCTTGAAGAAGCCGACCGTCCAGGTACGGTCACCGCCCCCGCGACGGTCACCGTTGCGGAAGTCGCTGCCGGGCTTCTTGTCGTTCGGGCCGGGCTTGGCGACCGTGGTCTTCTCGGCCTGGGTGGTGGCGGCCGAGGCGACGCCGGCGTTCATGCCGATGACCGCGCCGGCGGCCAGGGTCATGCCCGCCAGGGCCAGGATCCGTTGGGTGTTTCGCATCATGTTGACTCCCCTCGTGTCGTGATGACGCGATTACAGTATGTAGCTGAAAGCCACATTTCTCGCAAAACACCTCAACCGTTCAGCCAAATGATGAACGCCGACAGGCGGCCCCAGCCGCCGAAAGAACGGCTCATACCCCTCCAAAACGGTCAGCCGAAGCGGCGACACACCGCGGGTGCGCCAACTGCGTCGATCTTGCAGTTGTGGTGCCTGACAAACCGGGACATTCACGGAGTGTCTCGGCACCACAACTGCAAGATCGACGCAGTTGGGCGCGGTCAACGTCAGGGCAGCGGGTGCCGCATCACGGTGCCGCCGGCCGTGAACGGCTCCCGGTCGGTGACGGTGAACCCGCACCGCACATAGGCGCTCATCGCCGCCTCGTTGCCGGCCGCGATCTCCAGCTCCACCACGTCCGACCCGCGCTCCCGCGCCCAGCCGACGACGGCGGCGACGAGCGCCCCGGCGACCCGCCGCCCCCGGGCGACGGGCGCGACCCACATGCTGATCAGGTGCGTGATGCCGGGTTCGGCGGCGCTGACCCAGGACCCGGCGATGCCGAGCGGGGTGCCGTCGGCGTCGAAGGCGCAGAAGTACGCGCCGGGGTGCGGCCAGCCGCGCCACTCGAGCTCGGTGCGGTGCTCCTCACGCGCATACGTGCTGGCGAACGCCGATGGGCTGTCCTTGAGCGCGGCGAGACGCAGGTCGCGTTTGAGCTGCCAGTCGTCGCCGGTGAGGGGTCGCACGTCCACCGGTGGACCTTCCCAATTCGCCCGCCGCCACGCAACCCGGATATCGGCGTCAGGGAATTGCCGGGTCGGTGTCGAGCTGCTGCAGGACCGGCCCGACGAGGTCGCTGAGGTCGCGGACGAGGACGGTGACGGCCCGTTCGGCGGCGACCGCGATGTCCTCGACGTCGTCGGTGCGTTCGGGTGCGACGGGCAGCCCGTCCAGCGGCAGCGGCGCCTCGACGAGGATGGTGGCGCGCAGGTGCGGGTGGCGGCTCAGGTCCCGCTCGGCGGGCTGGACGAACTGGCCGAACAGCTCGGGCCAGCCACGCCAGCCGCGGTCGCGCCACCAGGACCGGTTGGCGGTCAGCTCGGCCGGCAGCGGCGAGACGAGCTCGACGCGGGCGGTGAGGCCACCGTCGAACGGGTTGCGGCTGCAGGTGGCGGTGAGGACGCGCCGGTGCCAGCGAACATATCCGGGGTCGAGGACGGGCGGGATGGCGAGGATCCAGGCGGCGCAGGCGAAGCTGACGGGTGCGATGTCGCCGAGGGCCTCGGCGAACAGGCCCACGCCGGTGGTGACGCGCTGCCGATACCGGTCGTGGTCGCGGTCGACCCAGAACGTCTTCACCGCTCCTAAGCTATCCCGCCGGGCCGCCCGTCAGGGTCCGCTCCGCGCAGGGCGGAATACGCCGCCGCCATGATCGTCTGGCACAGCGCGGGGCGGGTGAGGACGTCGGTGCTGTCGGCGTACTGGTCGATCCCGCCGATGAGCGGCAGCCCGGCCAGGGCCGGGTCGGTGATGCGGGCGGCGAGGGCGGCGGCGAACCGGCCGGCGTCGATGACCTCGTAGGGCCGGTCGTGGTAGCCGCGGCGGGTCGCGTCGACCGGGCCGGCGAGCGGCAGCGCGTTCTGGGCGCGCCCGGCGGCCTCGTAGGCGTCGGCCAGCCGGTCGGGGTCGCCGGCCGGCGGTCCGACCGGCCAGGCCAGGCCCAGACCGGTCCACGCGGTGCCGAGCCATTTGCTGTACGGCGGGTAGCGGCGGTGCAGCAGCAGTCCGAGCCGCATGAGCGCGCGGGTGAGCCGGGCCGCCAGGACCTGCCGGCCGATCGGGTCGCCGGCCTCCGCGGCGCGGCCGACGAACGCCTCTTCCTGCGCGATGAGGGTCCACTGGGCCGCGAGCAGGTACCGCCACACGTCGTCGGGGTACCAGGCGAGCCGCTCCCGCAGGGCGGTGAGATCGCCGGGCCCGTCGTGGTAGACGGCGCCGGCCGTGGTCTCCAGCAGCAGCTGCGCGGGGGTGCCGAGCCACTCGACGGCGGTGCGGGGGCCGCCGGGCACGCCGAGCTGCGCCGCGCTGAACGCGGTGACGGTCGTGACGTCGACGCGGTGGTGGACCGGCCCGCCGGTCGGGGTCATGACCCGCACCCGTTCGCCGGGTGGTTCGAAGTTCGTCGGCCAGCCCCGCACCGCCTTCGGCAGCCGGTCGCGCAGCAGCGCGTCGATGCCGGGCCCGTGGTGCGTGTCGGCGGGGTCGAGGAACAGGGTGAGGCGGGGGCCCCAGTCGTGGTCGGTGGAGCGGGGCCCGTCGTAGCCGAGGACCTCGGAGCCGGCGCCGATGCGGGCGGCGGCGTGCGGCAGCCCCGGGTAGGCGGCGTCGAGCAGCGGCCGGACCGCCTCCTCGTAGAAGATCCCGCACAGCCGCAGCCCGGGCAGGAACTCAGGCATCCAGCACCAGGGCGGGGTGGCGCGGGTCGTCGGCCCGCACGACCAGGTCGGCCTGGTACTGCGGCATGACCTCGTCGCGGTAGCGCGCGTAGGCGGGCAGCGTCCACTGCCGCTCGGGTGGGGTGCGCCGGGCGAGGGCGGCGTCGGACTGGATGAGGTGGACGGTGACGTCGAAGTCGAGGCCGGCACCGAGCAGCAGGGTGCCGGTGACGACGACGACCCCGCCGTCGGGGACGTCGACGTACGCGGCGCGGGTGGCGCGGTCGGTGGCCGGGTCGCGCAGGGACGGCAGGACCCGGCCGGTGCCGCCGGGCCCGGCGGGGGCGAGGACCTCGCGGGTGAGGGCGGCCAGGTCGAGCCAGTCCTCGTAGAACGCGTCCGGGTTGGTCTTGCCCCGCTCGTACCGCAGCGAGTTGGCCTTCAGGAACCCGTCGGCGGGCACGTGCAGCGCCCACCCGCCCCGCTGCCGGACCGCGCTCACCAGCCGCTCGCCGATCTCGGCCCCGCCGGCGGTGGGTGGCCCGTCGACGGCGACCCGCGGCCGCAGCGCGCCAGCCGAGCCGACCCCACCATGCGAGCCGACCCCGGCAGCCGCGCCGGCTCCCACAGGCGCGCCGGCTCCCACCGCCGAGCCGGCCTCGCCGGCGGCGCCGGCCGTGTCGAGCCGGTCGATGCGGGTGACGAGGTCGGCGACGAGCGCGTCGAGGCTGATCGGGTGGGCTTTCACGGCCGCCGGGGATGCGGGTCGACGATCTCCCCCTCGACGACCTCACCCTCGACGACGGATCCGCCGGTCCCGCCGTCGTCGCCGGCCGCGGGTTGCGCGGGTGGCGGGTCGGCGCGCTGGGCCCGCACGAACCGGGGCCCGAACAGGTCGCCGGCGGCGGCCGCGGAGAGGCGCCGCTCGGTGGCGCGGCGCACGCCGTGCCGGGCGAGGGCCCGCACGGGCGGCAGGAGCAGCAGCAGCCCGGCGGTGTCGGTGATGAACCCGGGCGTGAGCAGCAGCACAGCGCCGAGCAGGCCGGTGAGACCGTCGGAGACCTCGGCGCCGGGTGGGCGGCCCTCGCTGACGGCGGCGCGGAACCGCCGCCAGGCGCGCATCCCCTCGCGGCGCAGCAGCATCGCACCGACGAACCCGGTGGCGATGCCGAGCAGCACCGCCCACGGCCATCCGATCGCCTTGGCGACCAGCACGAACGCGGTGATCTCGGCGATCACCAGCAGAAGGGTGCCAATCGCGGCCAGGACCAGCGGACGCATGAACAGATTCTATCCGGCCGAATTACCCGGCCGTTTTTCCGTGGCCCCGTTGCCGGCGACGACCCGCTTCAACGACTGCCAGCGGGCCGCGAACCCCCACACGGTGACCCGCCAGAGCGCCTCACGGACGATCGACGAGCTCATCTTCGACTTGCCGCGCTCGCGTTCGGTGAACGTGATCGGCACCTCGGCGACCCGGAACCCGTCCTTGTACGCCCGCCACGCGAGGTCGACCTGGAAGCAGTACCCCTGCGACGACACCGACCCCATGTCGATCTTGTCGAGGATCGGGGTGCGGTAGGCGCGGTACCCACCGGTCGCGTCGCGCATCGGCATGCCGAGCGCGAGCCGCACATACAGGTTCCCGGTGCGGGAGATCGCCTGCCGGTGCGCGGGCCAGTTGACGGTCTTGCCGCCGGGCACATACCGCGAGCCGAGGACGACGTCGTGCTCGGCGAGCTCGTCGAGCAGCCGCGTGAGCTCCTCCGGCGCGTGGGACCCGTCGGCGTCCATCTCGACGACGGCGTCGTAGTCACGCTCCGCGGCCCACGCGAACCCGGCGGTATACGCCGCGCCGAGACCCTGCTTGCCGGGCCGGTGCAGCACGTGGACGGCCGGGTCGGCGGCGGCGATCTCGTCGGCGACGGCGCCCGTGCCGTCGGGGCTGTTGTCGTCGGCGACGAGCACGTCGACGGCGGGAACGGCGGTGCGGACCCGGTCCACGATGAGGCGGATGTTGTCGGCCTCGTTGTAGGTGGGGATGATGACGAGGACCCTGCCGACTCCGGGGTATTGATCCACGCCTCGGTCGGTTGTGCTCACACGTCCTCCTTGATGCCCACTGTCGGGTTCGGCTGCGCCCGCCGGTCGCGGCGGCGCACTTCGGCGCAGGCGGCCAGTCCGGCGAGGGCGGCCACCACGATCACGAACTCGGGAATCACGCCGAGTCTTGTAGCAAGCGTACGGGCTGTGCCGAGGCGCAGCTCGGCAAGGATGACCGCGGCTTCATTGAACTTTGTCTCGCTCTTGGTGCCGCCGCGGCTGTCGGCGAACGCGGAGATCCCCACGGTGGACGCCATGAGCGCGTCCCGGCCGTGTTCGACGGCCCGTAACCGGACCATCGCCAGCTGCTGCCGGGCCTCGGACTCGTTGAACGTCGCGTTGTTCGTCTGCACGGCCAGCAGCTGCGCGCCGCCGTCGACAGTGTCGCGGACGAGGTCGTCGTAGGCGACCTCGAAGCAGATGACGTCACCCACGACGGCGGGACCGACGGTGAGCACGCCCGGCTCGGTGCCGGCGGTCATGTCAGTGACCCGGTCGACCTCCTTCGACACGATCCGGGCGATCCCGCGCAGCGGCATCCGCTCCGCGAACGGCACCGGGTGGCGTTTCGTGTACTGCGGGATCTCCGCCCCGGCGGGCTGATCGGGTGACCAGACGAGCCCGACGTTCTCCACGCCCTTCGCGCTGGACAGCACGGCCCCGACCAGGATCGGCGCGCCGATGGCGTGCGCGGCCCGGTCGATGACGGCGGCGGCGTCGCGGTTGCGCAGCGGGTCGATGTCGCTGGAGTTCTCCGGCCAGATGACGAGGTCGGGACGGCGGGCCTGCCCGGCGTCGACCTTCTCGGCGAGCTCGATGGTGGCGTTGGCGTGGTTGTCGAGCACGGCCCGCCGCTGGGCGTTGAAGTCCAGGCCGAGGCGCGGCACGTTGCCCTGCACGACCGCCACGTAGACCCCCGGGCCGGTGGGGGTGTGCAGCGGCACCAGCCAGCCCGCGACGACCACGACGGCGGCCGCGGCCGGCGCGGCGGCCAGCCGCCACTTCACCCCGGCGGTCAGGCCGCGGATGACGCCGTAGCCGAGGCAGGCACCCGCGAGCGCCACACCGAACGTGACGAGCGGCGCCCCGCCGAGCGCGGCGATGCGCAGCAGCGGCGAATCGTCCTGGCTGAACGCGAGCCGCCCCCACGGGAACCCGCCGAACGGGGTGCGGTCACGCAGCGCCTCCTGCGCGGTCCACAGCGCCGCGAGCAGCGGCACCCAGCTCCACCGGGCCCACCGGCCCTTGTCCAGCAGCGGGGACGTCCAGGCGCAGGCGGCGCCGACGAGCCCGAAATACAGCGTCTCGAGCCCGGACAGCAGCAGCCACGGCACGGCGCCGGTGTGCAGGTTGGTCCACGACAGCAGCGGGGTGAAGAACAGGGCCCCGGCGAGCGCGCCGAGCCCGAACGCGGCCCGCAGCCGCCGCCCGTGCACGGCCACGGCGAGCAGCGCGACCGAGACCGGCGCGGCCCACCACAGCCCGTAGGTGGGGAACGCCAGGAGCATCGCCACACCGGCGGCCGCGGCGGCGGCGAGCGCACCCCACCGCGGCAGCAGCCCGGGCCGGCGCGGCGCGGCGGCGGCCGGCCCGTCGGGGACGGGTGCCTCCGGGACGGGCTCCGCTTCGACCAACGTCACCTGCGCCATCCTCACGATCGGCCATCGTTCCTTCGGGCAACCGTCGGTCACCCGGGTATTCGCTTTGCGGCGCCAATTATGCGGGGTATGTCGCCGGGAAGTGGAATCCACAGCTCGGGACGGCACACGCCGGTGCCGGGCCGTTGCCGGCTCGTGTCCGGACCGCAACCTGCCAGGCCGTCACCCATCAGCCCAACGACCTGCGAAGAGCCACGCTTCACCCGACGGCACGACCGGGTGAAATTCCGCCGGGCCCGTGGTACGCAGGCGGTACGCCCCACGAGTGAACAGTCAAGAGAAGCACGGAAACCAGCCGCGTCGCGGCGCGGGGCGCGGGGCGCGGCGGGTCCGCAGGTTGGAAACCCCGACCACACCGCGGGCGAAGCCCCGCGGAACAAGCGTCACGTCGGCAGCGGCACCG
>NZ_BMPI01000096.1 GCF_014647515.1 Dactylosporangium sucinum
CTCACCACGGCCTCCCCTGCAGGTCTGTAACGCTGACGGAGAGACCATCGACCCAACCGGACGACACGTAAGTTGCGCGCCGGTGCGGTGCGGTAGCGAGTGGATTCCCGACGCTCATGATCGATGGCGAGTCCTGGCTGCCATGACGACCGGAACTCGCCATCGATCATGAGCGTGGGCCGACCGCCGGTGCCGCCCCACGAGCGCGAGCTTTCGCGCGCGATCGGCCGGTTCGGGCCTGGCCTGGCCGGTCGTCGGCCAGGGGTAGTGACCTAGCTTCCTAGGACGTGGTACGGGGAGCGGCGCGCGACACGCAGGTTCGGGTTTGCGAACGACGGTCGGCGCGGGGTTGCGTTCGACCCCGGGGCGCGGTCATCATGGAGCGCATGATCAGCACTGATCGAAAGGGCGTGTCCGCCCTCGCGCGATGACCGCGCTCCTGCGGCGGGAAGCCGCCCCGGCGCTGCCGGGTTCTCGCACCACCACACGAGTTCTTGATCGCTGGCGTCGGGCCGTGCCGGTCCGGCAGAGCTGGTTCGAGGCCGGGGTCTGTGCCCGGCCCGCCGATCGGGGCGCGGCGGAGGCCGCCGTCGAGCGGATCTACCTGCGGCTCGGGCGATCGCGTCCACACTTCCACTGGGTGGAGTCTCCGCGGGCGGCGCTGCCGCTGCTGCGTGGGCGGCCGGGGCATGCCGTGCTGCGGCAGTGGATCTCGGTCCGGCCGCCGGCGGGGGAGCCGCCGTTCGTCAGTCTCGTCGCCGCCGGGCTCTCCCGGCTGCGCGGGGCGCTCGACGCCGCGGCCGACCACCCCGATCTCAGCGCACCACCGCGCAAGAGCGCCAAGGAGAAGCGGCCGGAGCTGGCCACGCTGCGGCCGGAGGAGGCGCTCGACGCCGGGTACCCGCTGCGGGAGGTGCTCCGGCACGGCGTCCAGGAGACACTGTCGCACTCGATCGCGGCCGGGCTCGCCTGGCCGGTCCGTCGCGCGCTCGGTGTGCCGGACCGGGTGCCCGTCGGCTGGTACGGCCAGCAGGACGTCCCCTGGATCGCCTACTACGACGCGCTCCGGACGCTCGGGCTGGCCGCCTACCGTCCCTCCGACGAGGCGGCGTTCGAGGATTGGGTACTGCTGGCCGGAGCCACCGGCTGGTGGTGGCCCGACGAGCGGGTCTGCGTGCTGTCCGACCGGCCGGCGGCGATCACGCACGACCAGCACAGGGTGCGAGCGGTGACCTTCCGCGACGGCTGGTCCCCGCCCCTGCCCTGACCCACGCCGATCTTGCAGTTGTGGTGCCTGACAAACCGGGACACGGCGGGAGTGTCCCGGCACCACAACTGCAAGATCAACGCGGGGTGGGGGCGGCGCGGAGTGCGAACCACGCGGCGCCCAGCGTCGACACGACCAACGCCAGCGAGCTCAGGCCGAGCGACCAGTGCACGCCGATCGCGGCGCCGAGCAGGCCCACGGTGAAGCCGCTGCCGGCCCGCAGGCCGTTGGCGGAGACGCCGTACACGCCGATGACCCGCCCGCGGTCGGCCGGCGGGGCGAGCAGCTGCACCACGGTCTGGCCGATCGACATCGCGGCCAGGTTGGCCACGCCGCCCAGCAGGAGCAGGCCGACCGCGAACGGGTAGCTGGTGGTGACGGCGAACAGCAGGCTCGTCACGCCGTACACCAGCGTGCTCAACACCGCCGTCAGCACGGTCGCGGGCAGGCGCGCCGTCGCCTCCAGGAGGATGCCGCCGAGCACGCCGCCCGCGCCGTTGGCGAACAGCAGGACGCCGTAGGCGGTGCCCGCGTCGCCCGCGCCGAGGTCGCCGGCGAAGATCGGCATGGCGGACTGCAGCGACGCGCCGACGAAGAACGCGCCCAGGCCGCCGAGCAGGATCATGCTGACGAGGGCCCGGTTGGCGCCGACCTCGCGCAGGACGCGCACCGAGTCGACGAGGCCGATGCGCGCGCGGGGGACGCCGTGGTCGCGGCTGTGGCCGGTGAACCTGGTGCGGAAGAGGAAGATCGTGAGCGGCAGGTAGAACAGGACGTTGGCGAAGATGCCGTAGGTCGGGCCGAGGCCGAGCAGCAGCGCGGAGCCGACGGCGGGTCCGAAGAGGACGCCGAGGCTGCGGAAGGTCGCGTTGAGGCGCACGGCCGAGGGCAGTTCGGTGTCGCCGACGAAGTCGTGGAGCATCAGCTGCTCGGCCGGACCCCACAGGGAACCGGCCATTCCGTGGATCACCAGCAGTACACACGCGTGCCAGACCTGCAGCGTGCCGGTGGCGAACAGGATGCCCCAGCCCAGGGACGCGGCCATGAAGAGGGCCTGGGCGCACTGGATGACGCGGCGGCAGTCGTACCGGTCGGCGAGCGCGCCGAAGGAGACGGAGAACAGCAGGAACGGCACCCAGTGGCTGATCACCTGGAACCCGGCCAGGGCGGGGGAGTGGAACCGTTCCCAGAGCACCCAGTAGGTGATCACGTGCTCGATGTTGTCGGCCATCATCGCCAGCGCGGCGCCGAACAGGTACGGCCGGCAGTCCGGGTTGCGCAGCGCGGCGAACCGGCGGGGCACGCTGGGGGCGGTCATGATCGCAGCCTGCTCTCCACCGGCGGGGGTGCAGCGTGCAGGCGCGGGGCGAGTGACCCAAGCCACCCCGGCGGGCGAGGCAGGGCCGCGATCTGTGACATCGCGGCGGTGCCGGTGATCGCCGACGCCGACACCGGCTACGGCAACCCGCTCGCGGTCCGGCGCACGGTGCGGGCCTGGGAGCGGGCCGGCGCGGCGGCGCTGCACGTCGAGGACCAGACGTCGCCGAAGCGGTGCGGGCTCGACGAGATGCGGACGATCGCCGAGGCGTTCCGCGGGGTCGTTCCGGTGCTCAGCAACCAGATCGAGGGCGGCCGCACCCCGCTGCCGGGCGTGGCGGCGCTGCAGGACATGGGCTACTCGCTCGCGGTGTTCTCCCTCGGTACCGCGTTCGCCGCGGCCGAGGGCATGCGCGCGTACCTGCGGGCGCTCGCCAACGGCGGCACGCCGCTGGCGATGACCGGATTCGACGAGTTCAACGCCCTGGTGGGGCTGGAGGAGCACACCGCGCTCGAGGCCCGCTACGCCGGCTGAGATCGACGACTGCAACAAACCTGCAAACGCCACGCGTTGACGCGCCCCGTGCGGCGTGCCACCGTACTTCCCAGGAATGCGCTTTCCTCTCAGTTCCCGCTGTCCGTGAACGTCCGGAGGAATGCATGCACGTGCACCTCAAGCTCGGCCTCACCGTCTTGACCGTGGCCGGGCTGACCCTCGCCGCCGCCACGGCGATCGCTCAGGCCGCCGACACCCGCAGCACCGGCGTCAGCGTCCCCGCGCAGGCCCGCCAAACGCTCGCCGCCAACGACGGGTGGGGCGCCGCCGGCGCCGGCACCAGCGGCGGGTCGGCGGCCGACGACGCCCACGTCTTCGTCGTGCGCACCCGCGACGAGCTGGTCGCCGCCGTGGCCGGCAACACGCCGAAGATCGTGCTCATCGCGGGCAAGATCGACGCCAATGCCGGCCGGACCTGCGCCGACTACGCCGACCCGCAGTACAGCCTGGGCGCCTATCTCGCCGCCTACGACCCGGCGGTGTGGGGCCGCGTCGCTCCGACCGGGCCGCTGGAGGAGGCGCGGGTCCGCTCGACGCGCACCCAGGGCGACCAGATCAAGGTCAATGTGGGGTCGAACACCACCATCTACGGCCTCAAGGGCGCGCAGCTGCTCGCCGGCAACCTGCTGCTGACGAACGTCAGCAACGTCATCATCCGCAACGTCACGTTCGTCGACGCCGCCGACTGCTTCCCGGCCTGGACGCCGACCGACGGCGCCGACGGCAACTGGAACTCGCTGTACGACAACGTCACCCTCAGCGGCGCGACCAACGTGTGGCTCGACCACAACACGTTCACCGACGGCGCCAACCAGGACGTCGACCAGCCGGTGTACTTCGGCCGCCCCTACCAGGTGCACGATGGGCTGGCCGACATCATCCGCGGCTCCGACTACGTGACCGTGTCGTACAACTACCTGTTCGAGCACGACAAGTCGATGCTCATCGGCTCGACCAACACGCCGGGCGTCGACGTCGGCAAGCTGCGGGTCACCATCCACCACAACCGCTTCGCCAACCTCGGCCAGCGGATCCCGCGGGTGCGCTTCGGCCAGGTCGACGTGTACAACAACTACTTCTACCTGACCGACGAGGACACGTTCTCCTACGTGTTCGGCGTCGGCGTGCAGTCGGCGATCTACGCCGAGAACAACTTCGTGCTGCGCAGTGCGGACATCCCGCTCGGCGACCTGGTGTACAACTGGGGCGGCACGGTGATGACCGAGCGCGGCACGCTCACGCGGGTCGGCACCGGCCCGGTCGTCGCGGTCAACCTGCTGGCCGAGTTCAACGCGGCCAACGACCCGGACATCGGCACCGACGCCGGCTGGACCCCGGCGCTGCGGGCCGGGCTCGACGCGACCGCGGACGTGCCGAAGATCGTGACGGCGAACGCCGGCGCCCGCCTGCCCGTCTAGCCGGCTCCGCGCGCCGTCGACCACCGTCTCCGCCGCCGGGCGGGGCGCCGGCCCAGCAGCCGCTCCGCTTCGGGGTGCTGTGCCGGTGCCGCCGCCCGAGCGGGCCGGTGACCGCCCGCAGCTGCGGGTCGAACCTGCTAGTCGGCGACCACGCGGTCCACGAGTTCGTCGAGCCACCGGGCGAGCTTCGCGCGGCCCCAGCCGCGCTCCTCGACGAGCAGCGCGACCGAGTGCCAGGTGATCAGCGACCACACGGCGTCGGTCGCCCGGCCGCCCGGGAGGCCCGCCCGCAGGCGGCCGGCGTCCGCCGCCGCGCGCACGATCCGCTTGGCGTCGGCGCGGTGGCGGCGCTGGTGGGCGCGCCAGGCGTCGCGCAGCGCCGGCTCGGCGGCGGCCGCGTGCTCCAGGGTGCGGCACAGCGGGTAGTGCCGGAGCAGTTCGGCGGCCAGGTCGTCGCCCGGCCGCTCGCGGTCGTGCTGCGCCATCGCCAGCAGGAGGAGGCCGGGCTTGTCGGCGACCGTGTACACCGACTTGGCGGTGACGCCGGCCTCGGCCGCGATCGCCGCCATCGTGGTCGGCGCCCAGCCCTGGTCGGCGAACAACCGCCCGGCGGCCGTGACGATCGCCTCCCTCGTGGCTGTGGCCTGCGCCTCCCGGCGCGGCGCACGATATACACGTTCTTGATTGGCTATAGTCATGCTCACCTCATTTCACCCTGACTGTACCGAACGTGTCTGCGCTGGTCCGCATCGGTGCTCGGTCCACATTGGACGTCGTTGTCGATATTGGAGATCGACACAACTGGATGGAATGTGCCCTGTGAATCTGCTGGAAAGCCTTTGTTTACCGGCTGTTTGCCGCTACGGTGGTCGCTGTCAACGTTGAAGGAGGTGATGGACATGGCGAAGAAAAAGAAGAAGGACAAGAAGAAGGGCAAGAAGAAGTAAGCGGCTACAGGCTCCAGAGCCTGGTCGTTCCTGTGGTGTCGACGCAGGCCAGCCGCGTGCCATCGGTCACGCAGCGGGCCTGCTCGACGTCCATCCGGCCGATCGTCCGCACGGAGTTCGTCGCCGGGTCGAGCACACCCATCCGCCCGCGTCGCTGGGCGACCCGCCGGTCGGGCGGCAGCAGCCGCCAGCCGTCGGGGTCCGCGGCGTCGCGCGCGACCGCCGCCACCGCCTGCGGCGGATCGAGCCTCCTGGTCCAGACGGGGCGGCCGGTGCCGACGAGCACCGCCTGCAGCGCGGTCACCAGGCGCAGCGTGCCGCAGCCGCTGCTGGCGGTCGCCAGCAGCACCGCATCCGAATCCGCCGCGCCGAGCAGCACGCCCTCGGACGTCCAGGCCGGATCGCCGGTCGCGGGGTCGAGCCGGTCCACCCGCGGCGGGTGCTGCGCGTCGCACGGCTGGTGCGTGGCGAACACCGCGTCGGCGGCGACGGCCAGCCCCGGGTCGGGCCCGGCGAGCGGCCGCCGCCAGCGCTCGGCACCGGTCCACGCGTAGGCGGTGACGTTCCACGCGAGCGTGCCGGTGCCCCGGATCACGAAGAACCCCTGGCTCGTGCCCACCAGCGCCATCGTGCCGCCGGGCAGCGTGGCCACCGGCCGCAGCAGCGGCAGGAGCTGGACCTGCTGGGTGGCGACGAGGACGAGGCCGACCGCTACCGCCAAGCCGAGGCTACGCGTCGGCTTGCGTGGCCTCTCGCTGCGTGGCCTGTCCAGATCGATGACCACGCCGCCACCGTACCGCGGCGCGCAGCGAGACGGCCGCCCAGACGCCCTCCAGCAGCAGGAACCCCCACTGCCGCCCGTGCAGCGCCTCGACGGCGAGGATCCCGGATCCCGCGAGATTCAGCAGGTTGTACCACTGGCTCCGCGTCTGCATGCGCCCGAGCTGCACGAGCACGAACGGGAGCAGGACCAGCAGCGACCCGGCGAGCTGTATCACGACGGCCTCCAACACGCCGTCTTTGCAGAGCCGGGTACGGTGCGCCTCGTCCGGGCCGGCGATTGTTGCCGACTGGTTTCAATCTTCTCACAGTCGCCCCGCCGCCGTGTTCACGCCGCACCGCCGTTGAACAGCTCGGTGGCCGTCGGCCCGGGGGCGACGGCGTTCACGGTGACGTCACGGCCGCGCAGCTCCTTGGCGAGCACGGCGGTGAGCCTCTCGGTGGCCGCCTTGCCCGCCGCGTACGGCGCGTAGCCCGGGTGCCGCAGGCGCGTCTGCGTCGTAGATCGCGCCGCGAGCTTATCGCCGCTAACGCTGCTCTGTTATCGTTGTCATCATGGAGGGCGCCCGCGACCGGATCCTGGCCGCCGCCTCGGCCCTGCTCACCGAGGGCGGCCGCGAGGCGGTCTCCACGCGCGCGGTGAGCGCCGCCGCGGGCGTGCAGGCCCCGACGATCTACCGGTTGTTCGGCGACAAGCAGGGCCTGCTGGAGGCGGTCGCCACCCACGGCTTCGCGACGTACCTGACCGGCAGGACGGCCCGCAATCCCACCGACGACCCGGTGGCGGACCTGCGCGCGGGCTGGGACCTGCACGTGGGCTTCGGCCTGGCCAACCCGGCGCTGTACGCCCTGGTCTACGGCGAGCCGCGCCCGGGCGAGTCCCCACCGGCCGCGGTGGCGGCGGCCGGCGTCCTGGCCGCGCAGATCCGCCGCGTCGCGGAGGCCGGCCGCTTGCGGCTGCCCGAACCGGTGGCCGCGCACCTGGTGCACTCGGCGGGCTGCGGCACCACCCTGACGTTGATCGCACTTGCGGAGCAGGACCGCGACATGACCCTGTCCCAGCTGGCCCGGGAGGCGGTCATCGCCGCGATCACCACCGACTCGCCGGCAGCCGCCCGCCCCGGCCCGGCCGCGGCCGCGGTGGCGCTCCGGGCAACGCTGCCCCGGACGTCGGTGCTGACCCCGCACGAGCGGGGGCTGCTGGGGGAGTGGCTCGACCGCATCGCATCGGCACCCCGGTGACGGCCCCCTTCGGCGACCGCTTCGACGCCGTCTGTCCGGGAGACGCCCGCCGCGTGGACGCAGCGGCTCGGCCCGGCCGTTCGCTGGCCGGCGGCGTCTGGACCCCGGCCGGGCTGCCCGGCGACGTGCGGGCGTACCTGGACGCGGTCGTGGCCCGCCTGCGCGACCTTCTCGGCCCGGCCCTCGTCGGCGTGTACCCGGCCGGCTCCGTGGCCCTGGACGCCTACCGCCCCGGCCGCAGCGACCTCGACCTGGTCGCCGTCGCCGATCACCCGGACCCGGCCCCGATCGCCGCGGCCCTGAGCCACGATGCCCTGCCCTGCCCCGCGGCCGGGCTGGAGTTCGTCCTGTACGACCGGGCCACCCTGGCGGCCCTGACCACTGAGGCCGGCTTCACGCTGAACCTCAACACCGGCCGCGCCCTGGAGCCGAAGGCCGAGACCGACCCGGGCGACGGCCCCGCCTTCTGGTACCCGATCGACCGCGACATCGTCCACCAGCAGTCCCGCACCCTGACCGGCCCGCCGTTCGCGACGCTGACCACCCGCGTCCCCTACGACCAGCTCCTCCCCGTCGTCGCCTCCTCCGTCGCCGCCCAGACCGGCGACAACGCCGTGCTCAACGCCTGCCGCGCCCTCCGCTACCGCGCCCTGCGCTCGTGGACGTCGAAGCCCGCCGCCGGCGCCTGGGCACTCGGTCAGGTCCCGCTTGAGCACCGCCCGGTCATCGCCGCCGCCCTGGAAAGCCACGGCCGGGACCGTTCAGCGGGCGCCACCCTGGACGGCCGAACCTTCCAGGCCTACGTCACGGCCACGCTCACCGCCGCCGGCGCCTGACCTCCGGCCCTCGGCACTGCCTGGTGCGCTGTGGCTCGTGGACGGCGCCGGCCCGCGCCCTGCCCGATCGCCTATTGCGGCACGCCCCGCGGCGGGAACGTCACCCGCACCTCCAGCCCCCCTTCCGGCAGCGCCCGGGCGACCGGGTCGCAGCTGTGCGCCCACGCGATGGCCCGCACGATCGCCAGGCCGAGGCCGTGACCGTCGCCGTGCCCGACCCGCTGCGTCTTCATCCGCTGGAACGGCTCGAACAGCCGGTGCAGCTCCTCGTGCGGCACCACCGGGCCCGAGTTGCGCACGATCACCCGTGCATACCCGGCCTCGGTCTCGGTCACCACCTCCACCCAGCCGTCCGGCACGTTGTGCCGCACCGCGTTGTCCACCAGGTTGGCCACCAGGCTCTCCACCAGCTCCAGGTCGCCGGCCATCGGCGCCGGGCGCAGCCGGGTCGTGATCCGCACGTCGGCCGCGTGCCGGGTCATCGCCACCCGCCGCGCTACCGCCGCCAGGTCGAACGCCACCGGGCGCTCCACCCCGACCTGCCCGTCGGACAGCGACAGCAGTGCGCCGATGAGCCGCTCCTGCGCCGCCCCCAGCGCGAGCACCTCCTCCGACGCCGAGCGCAGCGTGTCGACGTTCGCCTCCGGGTCCGCCATCGCGACCTGCAGTAACGTCCGCTGTGCGGTCAGCGGCGTGCGCAGCTCGTGCGAGGCGTTGGCCACGAACTGCCGCTGCGCCGCGAACGCCGCCTCCAGCCGCGCGAACAGGTCGTCGAGCGTCTCGGCCAGCTCCGCGAACTCGTCGTTGCGGCCCATCGAACCGAGCCGGCGATGCAGGTTGTTCGCCGAGATCTCGCGGGCGGTCGAATTGATCGTCCGTAACGGGGCCACGAACCGTCCGGCCACCACCCAGCCGACCAGCAGCGCCAGCAGCAGCAGCCCGAACATCGACAGCGACCAGGTCAGCACCGGGAACTCGGCGGCCCGCTCGACCGGCCTCGCCTGGCCGCCCGGCGCGACCGGCGCGGTCTCCTTGACCCCGAGCAGCGGCACCGTGAGCAGCACCGCCCCGACGACGAAGAACGGGCCCGCGTAGATCAGCATGAGCTGCCGCCGCAGCGACGAGCGGCGCTTCACGGCGCACCGACCCGGTAGCCGCCCTCGCGGACCGTGTGGATCACCGGCGGGTCGCCGAGCTTGGCCCGCAACCGCCGGATCGTCGTCTTCACCGTCGTCGTGAACGGGTCGGCGGCCTCGTCCCACACCCGCTCCAGCAGCTCCTCCGCGGACACCGGCCGGCCCTGCGCCGACAGCAGGCACTCCAGCACGCCGAACTCCTTCGGGCTCAGGTCCAGGCGGCGCCCGCCCCGCGACGCCACCCGCCGGGCCGGGTCGAGCGTCAGGTCGTCGGACTCCAACACCGGCGGCAGCAGCGCCGCCGGACGCCGCCCCAGCGCCCGGACCCGGGCCACGAGCTCGGCGAAGTCGAACGGCTTCGGCAGATAGTCGTCGGCGCCCAGCCCGAGCCCCTCCACCCGGTCCTTCACCGTGCTCGACGCGGTGAGCATGAGCACCCGGCTGCCCGAGCGGTCGGCGACGATCCGCCGGCACACGTCGTCGCCGTGCGTCCCGGGCACGTCCCGGTCGAGCACCACCACGTCGTAGCGCGTGACGGCCAGCCGCTCCAGGGCGTCGTCACCGTCCAGCACCACGTCCACCGCCATGCCCTCCCGGCGCAGGCCGGTGCCGAGGGTCCGGGCCAGGACCTCGAAATCCTCCACGACGAGCACGCGCATGCCACTACCTTGCCAGGCCGGCGGTGTCAGTGAGGTGTCAGCCGCTGGCACCTCGTTGACACCGCCCGCGGCGTAGAACCGGGACCCATGATTACCGTGAACGGACTCAGGAAACGGTTCGGCACGACCACCGCCCTCGACGGGATGACCTTCACCGTCCATCCCGGCCGGGTCACCGGCTTCGTCGGCCCCAACGGCGCCGGCAAGTCGACCACGATGCGCGTGATCCTCGGCCTCGACGCCGCCGACGCCGGCACGGCCCTGGTCGAAGGCCGGCCCTACCGCGCACTGCGCCACCCGCTGCGGCACGTCGGCTCGCTGCTCGACGCGAGCGCCCTGCAACCCGGCCGCACCGCGCGTAACCACCTGCTGTGGCTCGCCCACTCGCAGGGCCTCGGCGCCCGCCGGGTCGACGAGGTGCTCGAGCGCTCCGGCCTGCAGGGCGTCGCCCGGCGCCGGGCCGGCGGTTTCTCCCTCGGCATGCGCCAGCGCCTCGGCATCGCCGCCGCCCTGCTCGGCGACCCGCCGGCGCTGATGCTCGACGAGCCGTTCAACGGCATGGACCCGGAAGGGATCATCTGGATGCGGGGGTTCCTGCGCGGCCTCGCCGCCGAGGGGCGCGCCGTGCTCGTCTCCAGCCACCTCATGGGCGAGCTGGAGGACACCGCCGACCACGTCGTCGTGGCGGGCCGGGGCCGCGTCATCGCCGACGCGAGCGTCGCCCAGCTGCTGGCCGCCGCGTCCGGCGACCGGGTGACGTTACGTTCCCGTTCCGCAGAGGCTCCGGTGGTGCTGGCTGAGGCCGGCGCATCCGTCAGCCAAGCCGGCGACGGCGTGCTCACCGTCGCCGGGCTCGCCGCCGGCGACGTCGTCGCCGTGCTGCACCGCCACGGCGTGGCGTTCTCCGAGGTGTCCGCGCACCGGGCGTCGCTCGAGGACGCCTACCTGGAGCTCACCCGCGACGCCGTCGAATACCGCTGGGAGACCACGTCATGACCGCATACCTGCGCGCCCTCGCCGCCGAGTGGACCAAGTTCCGCACCATGCGCGGCTGGGTCGCCGCCGTCATGGTCGCCGCCGGCCTGATCGTGGGCCTCGGGCTGCTGCCCGGCCTGGGCGGCTCCTGCGGCAAGAACGGGCCCGGGTCCGAGTGCGTGCTGCCCGTCGGCCCGGGCGGCGAGGAGGTCACCGACAGCTTCACGTTCGTCCACCAGCCGCTGGCCGGCGACGGCAGCGTCACCGTCCGCCTCACCGGGCTGACCGGCCGGCTGCCCGGCACCGACAGCGGCGGCCCCCGGCCCGGCCTCGTGCCGTGGGCGAAGGCCGGCCTGATCGTGCGGGCCGCCACCACGCCGGGCGCCGCGTACGCGGCGGTGATGATGACCGGCGCCAACGGCGTGCGGTTGCAGTACGACTTCACCCACGACGTCGCCGGGAAGCCGGGCAGCGTGTCGGCCGAGGCGCCGCGCTGGCTGCGGCTCACGCGCGCCGGCGACACCGTCACCGCCGCCGAGTCGACCGACGGCGTCGCGTGGACCACGGTCGGCTCGGCCAGGCTCACCGGGCTGCCGTCGACCGTCGAGGCCGGGCTGTTCGTGACCTCGCCGCAGTATGCCGAAGAGGTCGACGACGGGCTGGGCGCCGGCGCGATGGGCGGTCCCAGCCACGCCACCGGCGTCTTCGACCGCCTGGCCCTGGCCGGCGGGTGGCAGGGCGACGCGTGGAAGACCGACGTGATCGGCGCCGCGGGCGGCCCCGGCGGCGACCCGGGCGGCGGCGCCGGCGCTCCCGGTGGCGCGCCCTCCGGTCCGAGCGGTCCCGGCACGGTCGCTGCGGCGCCGGACCTGACCACCGGGGCCGAGCGCGCCGGCGACACGTTGCGCCTCACCGGCTCGGGGGACATCGCGCCCGCCGTGCCCGGCGCCGCCGGCATCGGCGTCACGATCTCCTCGACCCTCGTCGGCACGTTCGCCGGGTTGATCGTCGTGGTCGTCCTGGGGGCCGTGTTCGTCACCGCGGAGTATCGGCGCGGGCTCATCCGCACCACGTTCGCGGCCAGCCCGCACCGGGTCCGCCTGCTCGTGGCGAAGGCCACCGTCGTCGGCGGCGTCACGTTCGTGGCCGGCCTGGTCGCGGCGGCGGTCGTCGTCACGCTCGGGCAGGACGTGCTGCGCGGCAACGGTGTGTACCTGCATCCCGCCTCGACCGCGACCGAGGTGCGGGTCGTCGCCGGCACCGCCGCGCTGCTCGCCGTCGCTGCCGTCCTCGCCCTGGCCCTCGGCACCCTGCTGCGCCGCGGCGTCACCGCCGTGACCACGGCCGTCGTCGTGATCGTCATGCCGTACCTGCTGGCGATGACCGTCCTGCCGACCCCGGCCGGCGAGTGGGTGCTGCGGGTCAGCCCGGCGGCGGCGTTCGCGCTGCAGCAGGCGTCCCCGGCGTATCCGCAGGTGGCGAACCTCTACATCCCCGCCAACGGCTACTACCCGCTCGCGCCCTGGGCCGGCCTGGCGGTCCTCGCCGGGTGGGCGGCGGTGGCATTGATGGCAGCTGCGGCACTCCTGAGGAAGCGGGACGCATGAAGGACGTCATGCGGGCCGAGTGGACCAAGCTGCGCACGTCGCCGGGCACCCTGGCGCTGCTGGTCGGGGTGGTCGTCGCGACGGTCGGGGTGAGCGCGGCGGCGAGCACCTGCTCCGGTGCCGGGTGCGACGCGGACCTGCCCCGGCTGGGCCTCACCGGCGTGCAGCTCGGCCAGGCGGTCGTGGCGATCCTGGGCGTGCTGGTGGTCGGCCATGAGTACGGCACCGGCATGGTCCGGGTGACCCTCACCGCCATGCCCCGCCGACTGCACGTCCTGCTCGCGAAGGCCGCCGTGCTGGCCGCGGCGGTGGCGGTCGCGGCCGTCCCGGCGGTGGCCGGCGCGGTGACGGTGTCGCAGCTGATGCTGCCGGAGCACGACCTGGCGCTGCGCCCGGCCGCCGGCTCGGTGCTGTACCTCGTCCTCATCGCCCTGCTGGCCCTGGGCGCGGCGACGGCGCTGCGCAGCGCGGCCGCCGCGATCGGCACGATCCTGGCCCTGCTCTACGCGCTGCCGATCGTCCTGTCGGTGATCCACGACGAGGAGTGGCGCGACCGCTTACGCCGCATGGGCCCGTCGACGGCCGGCCTGGCCGTGCAGGCCACGACCGCGGACGCCGTGACGGGCCCGTGGAAGGGCCTTGGCGTGCTGGCCCTGTGGACCCTGGGCGCCCTGCTGGTGGCCGCCGTGGTCCTGAAACGCCGCGACGCCTGACCCGCCGGCCGCAGCCCGCTCGTGCCGGGTCCCGCACCAGCGGGGCGCGATCGCGGCCAGTGTGCTGCGGCCGGCCGTTCTTCGCGACGGCCGGCCACCGGCCCGGGTTCGTTCTCCGGCCTGCGGCGTGCCCGACTCCATTCGCGAGATGTCGGCGAGTTTCCCGAGATTGACCGTCGTCTTTGGGGTCCGGTGGGCATGGTTGATTGACCGATATGATTGCATCACGAAAATCGTACATCTGATCGAAAATGTAGTATCGTGCCGCTATGGAAGCGGTCGGTGAGATCAGCGAGCGCCAGCGTGACATCCTTGCGGTGATCCAGGCGTGGGTCGACGAGCACGGCTATCCGCCGACCGTGCGCGAGATCGGGGCGGCCGTCGGGCTCGGCTCGCCGTCGTCGGTGGCCCACCACCTGCGCGCGCTGGAGCAGCGGGGCCTGCTGCGCCGCGCGGCCC
Organism: Dactylosporangium sucinum; assembly: GCF_014647515.1. Taxonomy (GTDB): domain Bacteria; phylum Actinomycetota; class Actinomycetes; order Mycobacteriales; family Micromonosporaceae; genus Dactylosporangium; species Dactylosporangium sucinum. Next base: position 13,913 of record NZ_BMPI01000096.1, read on the forward strand.
GCGGGCCGCGCGCCGTCGACGCCCGGCCGGCCGGCATCCACGCCCTGCGCTCGGCGGGCGGACTCGCGACCGGCCTGCAGCGCCGGCGATCCGCAGACGCCGGCGCCTTGGGACTCGCGGCCGGTGCCCGTTCGGCGTCCGCCGTGGACGCCGCGCGGGCGGGCGGCCCGGGCGGCCGGCCGGCGTCCACCGTGGACGGACTACCGGTGAGCGGCCCGGGTGCCCTCTCGACGTCCACTGCCGGCGAAGCGGCGGCGGGCGGGCCGGGCGCGCGGCTCCGCGCGGTTGGCGGACGTGGCGCGGGCCGGGTCGTCGGCGGTGGCGGCACGGCGCGACGCCCGGGCGACCTCGCGCCGTCCGGTGACGAAGGGGAGGCTCCCGGGTCGCTCGATGTCGACCCCGGGGTGCGGGTGCCGCTGGTCGGCACGATCGCCGCCGGTGGGCCGATCCTCGCCGTCGAGCACCGCGACGACGACCTGACGTTGCCGTCCACGCTGGTCGGTCACGGCAACCTGTTCGCGCTCAACGTCAAGGGTGACTCGATGATCGAGGCCGCCATCTGTGACGGCGACATCGTCGTGGTGCGCCAGCAGTCGGTCGCCGAGCAGGGCGACATCGTCGCCGCCATGCTCGACAACGAGGCTACCGTCAAGGTGTACCGCTCGCGTGACGGCCACACCGAGCTCGTGCCCCGCAACCCGGCGTACGACGTCATTCCCGCCGACGACGCCATCATCCTCGGCAAGGTCGTGTGCGTCCTCCGCCGGATGTGAGACGGGCCGCCGCCCGCCCGGGCGCCCCGCCGCCAGTTTGACGCCGCCGGGCCGAGCCAGGCCGGGCGGGTTCGGGCGCTGCCAGGCCGGGCGCTGCCAGGCCGAGCTAGGTCGGGCAGGGCCCGCCGGTGCCAGGCGGGCGGTGCCAGGCGGGCGGGGCCAGGCGGAGCGGCGCCGAGCCAGGCCGGGTGGGGCGGGTGCCGGATGGTGCCGGGCCGGGGCCGAGCCACTGCCGAACCATGCCCGGGCCGGGTTGCCGGGGCCGACGGGGTCAGGCTGGCGCCGACCGGGTCAGCGGGTGGCGTACGCCAGGAGGACCGAGCCGTCCGACCCGTCCCAGTGCCCGATCAGCACCGCGGCGTCGTTGGGCCTCGGGGTGCCGCCGAGCACGTGGACTACGGCGAGGCGTGCGACGCCGGTCTCGATGACCGTTGGATCGCCGCTGACGACCTCGTGGACGGCACCGAGCGCCGAGTCGGCACCGACCGCCGACTCGGCGCCGGCTGACGAGCCGCCGTCGGCCGCCGGGCCGGCGGCGGGAACGGCGGCGGGGACGGTCGTGACCGTCATCAGGGGCTTGCGGGGCACGAGGCTGCCCTCGACCTCCAGGAACTCCTCGGCCTGCCGGGTCGTGCCGAGCAGGGCGCCGGCCAGGACGGTGGCGTAGACAGGGTCGCCACAGGCGTCATACACCCAGCGCTTGCCCAGCACCGAGTGGTCCGTCGTGCCGACCAGCCACGGCTCCGCGCCGGCCAGGGGAGCGCCCCGGTAGGTGAGCGCGACCTGGTACACCGGGCCGTCGCCGACCCGGACCAGCAGCGCCTCGATGCCGACCTCGCCGGCGGGGTCGTCGAAACGGTACGCGGCGACGCGGGCCAGGCCCTCGGTGGTCGGGTCGCGGAACCAGGCCTGGGCCGGCAGCCAGGCCGCGATGAGCTCCAGCTTCGACGGAGTGAGCTCCGCCTGGTGCAGCAATGCCATGCGAAGATCCTAACCAGCCCCGCGCGGCACCCGGTCGTGCCTGCCCGACGCCGCCCTCCGCGCGCGGCGGCGATCACGGCACCAGCGGCTCCACAGTGGACGGCACGGGCAGCGGAAGTAGGGCCAGGGGGACCTGGTGCTGGCCGGCGTGCATGTCGCGGTCGCGCAGGCTGCCCTGCACCACGGGGCGCGGGAACGAGATCCTGACGACCCTCGGCTCGGGGATCCGGAAGATCTGCACGGTGTCCGCCGCGACGCCGTAGCGGCCGGCGATCACCGGCGCGTCCAGGAAGGCGGGATCGGCGACCGCGGCCACCCCGAGGCGGCGGAGCACCCGCTCGGCGCCGAGGGCGCGGCCTGGCGGGGCCGCGCCCTCGGCCGGCGGGGGAGCGAGGTCGGGTGTGATGCGGAGCCGTGGCCCCGCACATCGGGGCGGTGCGGCCGTGCGGGTGGGCCCGGGCGGTTGCTGCGTGCTCGTGGACGGGCGCGACGTCCGGCGGTTCTCGGCCCGGGTGGGTCGGCCCGGCCGGACGTCGTGCGGCGTGCGGCGTGCGGAACGCCGCGCGCCGCGAAGGTGCTGCCGCGTCCCTCGCCGCCAGCGCCCGCCTCGCCGTGGGGTGGTGGGTGCGGTGTGGTTACGACGTGGTGCAGGCGGTGCCGTTCAGGGTGAAGGACGCCGGGCGGGGGTTGGTGCCGGAGTACGAGCCGTTGAAGCCGATGGAGACCGAGCCGCCCGGCGGGATCGTCCCGTTCCAGGACTCGTTGCGGGCCGTGACCGCCGCGCCGGACTGGGACCAGACCGCCGACCACGACTGGGTGATGCGCTGCGTGCCCGGGAACGTGAACGCCAGGGTCCAGTCCGTGATCGCGGACGCGCCCGTGTTCTTGATGGTGATCGTGGCGCCGAAGGCCGCGCCCCAGTCGTTCACCGCATACGTCACGGCGCAGGACGAGCCGGTCTGGACCGGCGGGGTGGTCACCGTCACCGGGGACGAGGCGGGGCCGACCTGGCCGGCGGCGTTGACCGCCACCACCGTGTACTGCGCGGTCGTCCCCGGCGTCAGGCCCGTCAGCTGGACCGACGTCGTGGTCGTCGTCGCGGCCAGGGCGGTGCCGCGGTAGACCCGGTAGGACGCCGCGGGGGCGCCCGACGTCGGCGCGGTCCAGGTCAGCGTGGCCGTGGTCGAGGTGACCGCCGAGGCGACCGGCGTGCCGGGGCGGCCCGGCGCCTGGGCCGGCGGAGAGTACGACAAGCCGGCGCCGAAGGCGAACAGGGACGGCTTGCCGTCGCCGTCGTTGATCGGCTCCTGCGAGGCGGACTGCATCCAGGTCACCGGCAGCTTGCCCGTCGGGTTGTAGTCGCCGAACAGGACGTCGGCCACGCCGGCGCCCTCCGTGCCGGGCAGCCAGGCGGCCAGCAGCGCGGACCAGTCGGGCAGCTGGGCGGCGACGTCGAGCGGGCGGCCGGAGACCAGCACCACCACGACCGGGACGCCGGAGGCCTTCAGCGTGGCGAGGGTCTGCAGGTCGGTGGCGTCGAGGCCGAGCGAGCCGGTGCGGTCGCCCTGGCCCTCCGCATACGGCGTCTCGCCGACGACCGCGATCGCCGCCGCGTAGGAGGAGTCGATGCCGGCGCCGCCCGCACTGTACGTCACCGTCGACTGCGGCGCGACCGAGCGGATGCCCTGCAGGATCGTCGTGCCGGTCGTCGTCGCGCCGCTGCCGCCCTGCCAGCTGATCGTCCAGCCGCCGCTCTGGTAGCCGATGTTGTCGGCGCTCTTGCCGGCCACGAACAGCTTCGCGCCCTTGGCGAGCGGCAGCACGCCGGAGTTCTTCAGCAGCACCTGCGACTCGCGCACGGCCTGGCGGGCGATCGCGCGGTGGGCGGAGCTGCCGACGGTCGGGGTGAGGGAGCGGTCGGCGAGCGGGCGCTCGAACAGGCCATACTCGAACTTCTTGGTCAGGATGCGGCGGTTGGCGTCGTCGATGCGCGACATCGCCACCCGACCGGCCTGCACCTCGGCCTTCAGCGTCGAGATGAACGACTTCCACTCGGTCGGGACCATGACCATGTCGATGCCGGCGTTGATCGCCCGGCGCACCTCCGACGCGGTGAACCCGGCGCCGCCCTCGATCTGGTCGATCCCGTTCCAGTCGGAGACGACGAACCCGCCGAAGCCGAGCTCGCCCTTGAGCACCGTGGTGATGAGGTAGTCGTGGCCGTGCAGCTTCTGCCCGTTCCACGACGAGAACGACACCATCACCGAGGCGACGTTGCGGCGCACCGCCTCCTGGAACGGCGGCAGGTGGATCGCCCGCAGCTCGGCCTCGGACAGCTGGGTGTCGCCCTGGTCGACGCCGCCGGTGGTGCCGCCGTCGCCGACGTAGTGCTTCGCGGTCGCCATGACCCCGCCACCCTGGTAGCCGTCGATGATCGTGGCCATCGACACCGGCAGTTCCGGCTTCTCGCCGAACGACTCGTAGGTGCGGCCCCAGCGGTCGTTGCGGGCCACGCACAGGCAGGGCGAGAACGTCCAGTCGACGCCGGTGCCGGCGACCTCCTCGGCGGTCGCCTTGCCGATCTGCTGCACGAGCGCCGGGTCGCGGGTCGCGCCGAGGCCGATGTTGTGCGGGAAGATCGTGGCCCCGGCGACGTTGTTGTGGCCGTGGACGGCGTCCGCGCCGTAGACCAGCGGGATGCGCAGCGGCGTGGCGAGTGCGCCGTTCTGGAAGGTGTCGACCATGTCGGCCCACGCCGTGGGCTGGTTGGGCGACGGCGCCGAGCCGCCCCCGGACAGGATCGAGCCCAGCCGATACTGCGTGACCTCGGCCGGCGTCACCGACGCTCGCTCGGCCTGGGTCATCTGCCCGATCTTCTCGTCGAGGCTCATCCGCGACAGCAGGTCGGCCACGCGGGTCGCGACCGGCAGGCTCGGGTCGAGATAGGGCTCCGCGGCTGCCGCGGGCCGCGCGACGGAGAGCATCGCGGCGACGAGTGCGCAGGTCGCGGCGAGGGTCAGGGCGGGCTTCCAGCGGCGCATCGCGGGTCCTCCTCGGACGGCGGGATACGCGGACCATAGGCGGGGGGTCCGACAAAAACCGCCGGGCCGCTGCCGCGACCGCGAACGCCCAGGTCAGGCCGGCACGGGAGGTGAAAGGTTCACGAAGCGCCCGCGGAGGCGGCCGCCGCCTGGCTGTTCCACATCGTGACGACCACGACGGTCTTGGGCTCGGGCACCTTGAGGAAGGAGATCCGCGGGCACGTCGAAGTGCCGCAGCCTGGCCTCCCAGGTGTCCCACCCGCGCGGCGGGGCGGCGGGCACGTAGCCGAGCGCGAGGCACCAGAACTCGGCCTGCCGCCGGGCATCGGCGCAGTCGATCGTCAGCGTCCAGGTCATGCCGCGAGTCTACTTGATATGCAAGTGGTGACTTGCCTATGCTGGTGGCGTGGACGACGGTGACGTGCTGTTCAAGGCGCTTGCCGACCCGACCCGCCGGCGCATCCTCGACGAGCTGACCGAGCGCGGCGACCAGACGCTGTTCGAGATCTGCAACCGTCTGATCGCCCGGCACGGCATCGCGTCGTCGCGGCAGGCGATCTCGCAGCACCTGGAGTTGCTCGAGGCTGCCGGGCTGGTGGTGGCGCGGCGGGAGGGGCGGTACAAGTTCCATTCCGTCGACCCGACGCCGCTCGACACGATCGTCGGGCGGTGGCTGACCCGCCGACCGAAGGAGTCCCGATGAAGGTCACTGTCATGTCCGTGTTCGTCGACGACCAGCCGTCCGCGCTCCGCTTCTACACCGAGGTGCTCGGCTTCGTGAAGAAGACCGAGATCCCGATGGGGCCGGTCAGCTGGCTGACCGTGGTGTCGCCGGACCAGCCGGACGGCCCCGAGATCTCGCTCGAACCGAGCGAGCATCCGGCGGTGAAGCCGTTCCGGGACGCGCTCATCGCCGACGGCATCCCGTGGACGTCGTTCGGGGTGGACGACGTGCAGCAGGAGTACGAGCGGCTGCGGGCCCTCGGCGTCGTCTTCACGCAGGAGCCGACGGCGATGGGGCCGGTCACCACCGCGATCTTCGACGACACCTGCGGCAACCTCATCCAGATCGCGGCGCAGTGACCTCCGGCTGAGCGGCCCCGGTCGCGGTCCATGATCGTGGGAAGTCGTTGCACGCCGATTGCACGCCACGGTCGGTAGCCTGCGCCCTCGGACAAGAGGGGGCGGTTCATGGAGCTGGCGTGGGACACCGTCTGGAAGCGGCTCGTCGCGGCGGCCGGGGCGTTCCTGGGCGCCGGGCTGCTCGGGGTGCTCGTCGGTGGGTACACCGGGTCGTCCGCGGCCGGCGTCGTCGCGCTCGGGCCGGGGCTCGCCGGCGTCCTCTGCTGGTACCGGGCGGCATCCGCCGTCGGGCCCGCCGTGCTCAGCGGGCTGTCGGTCGTCGCCGCGGTCCACCTGATGTTCGCCGGGACGCTCGCCCCGCGCGGCTGGCTGGAGCCGGTCACGGTCGACGAGCCGCCGAACACCGCGCTGCTGTGGTGGGCGCTGCTGGTGCCGGTCGGGATCATGGGCGCCTGGCTGGTGCCGGTCTGGCGGCGGTACCGGTGGGACGCCGGCAACGGGTACAGCACCGTCGAGGTGCTCGCGGGGGCCGAGTGGCGGCGCGTGTGGTACCGCTGGACCATGGGCGTCGCCGGGCTCCTCGTGGCCGCCGCGTGGGGCGGGTTCGGCAGCGCCGTCGCCGGGGAGCCGCGGTCGATGCTCGCCGGGTTCGCCATCGCCGGCGCCGCCGTCTGGGCCGCGTCCAGCGCGGCCTTCCGGGCCGGCGTCATCGGCGGGCTCGCGGTGTTCGTCGCCGCGCTGACGCTGTTCTTCAGCGGGGTCTACGGCCCGCGCATGCTGTGGCTGGCCGCGCACGGCACGGTCGTCGCCTGCAAGGTCGAGACCGCGGACAGCGACACCGACCGGAATCGGCGCGGCACCGTCACCACCAGGTACACCTACGAGCTGCGCTGCCCGGAGGGCCGGCCGACGCTCAAGAGCGACGAGTCGTACCGCGTCGGCGAGGACGCGCCCGTGGTCGTCGACCGCACCGGCCTGGTCCGGCCGGTCATGCGGGACGAGCTGGTGTCGCCGGCGGCCCGGACCTGGCTGTGGATCCTGCTGATCGCGCCGTGGACGGTCCTGGCCGGGTGGACGGTGACGGCGGTGCGCCGTCGCGGCCGGGTCCTGGCCGGCGTTTGATCCGGAATCGGGCGCATCCGCCGGGCGGAGGATGGGTGTTCTTGCCGGCGGGTACTAGCGTCCGAGGTCATGAGCACCGTTGCGCTGGCCGAAGAGCTGTTGCTGCTCGCCTACGACGACGAGTCGGGGAAGGCGACCGGATCGACCATCGGGCTCGATCTTGCCATGGCCGCCGCCGTGCTCGTCGAGCTGGCGCTCGCCGGGCGGGTCGTGTACGCGGACGGGATGATCATCGTCCGGGACCAGCGGCCGACCGGGCAGGCCGTCGCCGACGAGGTGCTTGGGCGGCTGGCCGCCGACACGCCCCACACGCCGGCCTCGTGGGTGCAGCGCCTGCGGCACGGGCTGCGCGACCGGCTGCTCGCCGACCTCTGCGCGCGCGGGGTGATCTGCGACGTCGACGAGACCACGCTCGGGTTCATCCACCTGCACCGGTATCCGACGGTCGACCCGTCCGTCGAGGCCGAGGTGCGGGCGCGGCTCGGGCGGGCGCTCACCGGCGACGAGGCGCCCGACGAGCGCACCGCGGCCCTCGCGGCGCTGGTCGCGGCGGCGCGCATGGAGCCCACGCTCGCGCTGCCCGGCGGCGACGTCGCGGCCGCGCACCGGCGGCTGGAGGAGATCGGCGACGGCGCCGGGTTCGCCGGGAACGTCAGCCTCGAGGTGTCGACCGTCCGGCCGTCGGTCGCGCTGGTCGTCGGGACGCTGGTCCGCGCCATCCGGACGGCGATGGGCGCGACCAGCGGGTGACGTTCGGCCTGACGACGAGGGTCAGCCGGCCAGCCAGCCCCGCGTGACCAGGAACGCGCGCAGCGCCTGCTCGTCGGACGGCGCCATGAGCCGGCGCGGGATGACCGTCGCGGCGATGCGGCCCACGTAGACCACCCAGAACTCGTCGGTCTCGAGGATCCGCGTCACGCCCTCCCAGGCGATGCCGTGGCTGTCGGCGCCGCTGCGCATCATGATGTTCTCGGTGTCGATCTCGTAACTGCCCTCGACCGCGAGCCCGCCGGCGCGCCGCTTCGCGGAGTAGCGCATCCAGAGCGGGAACAGCATCGACAGCACGCCGACCGCGATGATCGTGCCGAAGACCGGCGACGGGTCGTAGCCGTTCTCCCGGCCGGGCAGCGGCACGAACAGCCCGCACAGGCCGAACGCGATCAGCACGAGGCCGATCGTGCGGTATTTGCGCAGGTAGAGGCCGCTCATCAGGGCCGCGACCCGCCCGGCGTAGGCGGGATCGGCGGGAATGTCGAAGCGGATGTGCACAGGTGACGGTACCAACCGGGCCGCCTGACATTTCGCGCGCCTCCGTCGTCGGACCTCCGCAACGACGTCATCGTGGAGGTACAGCATGACCCTCTTCTCCGAACCGGCCACCCCGACCCGGCTGGAACGCACGGCCGCCGCCCTGACGGCCAACGGCTTCGGCGCCGAGCTGCTCGACGACGCCGCCGCCGCGCGGCGCCGGGTGGGCGAGCTCATCCCGCCGGGGGCGTCGGTGTTCACCTCGGCCAGCGAGACGCTGCGGCTGTCGGGCATCGACGAGGACATCAACGCCAGCGGGCGGTACACCGCCCTGCGGCCGCGGCTGCTCGCCATGGACCGGGCCACCGAGGCCGACGAGATCCGCCGCCTGTCGGCCGGGCCGGACGTGGTCGTGGGCAGCGTCGCGGCGGTCACCGAGACCGGCTCGCTCGTGGTCGCGTCGGCGAGCGGCAGCCAGCTGCCCGCGTACTCCGGCGGTGCCGGGCGCGCGATCTGGATCGTCGGCGCGCAGAAGCTGGTGCCGGACCTGGGCACCGCGCTGCGCCGCGTGGAGGAGCACTCGCTGCCCCTGGAGAGTGCCCGGGCCAAGGCCGTGTACGGGCAGCCGAGCGCGATCAACCGGCTGCTCGTCCTCAACGCGGAGCTGCACCCGGGCCGCGTCACCGTGCTGCTGCTGCGGGAGGCGATCGGGTTCTGACGGTAGGCTTTGCGCCGTGGGGCCGTACCTGCGCCAGTGGCTGTCGTACCGGCGGTTCGCGGTGCCGGCCGAGACGATCGACCTGGCGACGGCCCGGCGGCTCGACGGCGACTGGCGGGGTGCGTGCGCCGCCGCGCGGATCCAGGTCGGCGACCTGCCCCCGGTGGTCGAGGAGGACCTGCGGCACCTGGTGCCCGACCTGCTGCGGTGGCACCTGCCGCAGCCGGGGCACGCGACCTGGGACTGGTATGACGAGGTGGTGCCGGTCGCGCGGTACCCGGACGGGTCGGCGCTGCTGCTGAACCGCCGGTCGATGCTCTCGTTCGCCCGGTCCGTGCCGCGGGCGATGGTCGAGCTGCCCCGGCACCTGTGGGACGACCGGCACACCGCCGGCCTGCGCGACGTGTGCGGGCCGGCGCCGGTCCGGCCCGGCGCCGCCTGCGCGCACGTGACCGGCCGGGGCCGGGCCTGTGCGGAGGCCGCCGGGATCGACCCCGGCTCGGCGCCGCCGGACGTGTTCGAGCAGCCGTGGGTGTGGTCGCGGCTGCTGCCCGCGGCTCGGGCGCTGCTGGCCCGCCTGCGGCGCCGCGAGCCGGTGGTGCGGCTCGGGCCCGCGCTGTTCCTCGACCTGGACGGCCCGCGGCTGCTGACCGACGGCCCGGCCGCGGCGGCGCGCCTGCGCGCCGCCGCGGCCGCGCGCCTGCGCGCCGGGGAGTGGATGGAGCCGCTCGACGCGGAGCTGGTGCGGCACCGGTACCTCGACCCGGCCGAGCTGCACCCCCTGGTCCACGAGGCGCTCGTGGGCCCGTACCGCCGCCCGCACCGCCCGTCACCCGTCGACGCCGTCGTGCCCGTGCCGTGCGGCCCGGCGACGCATCGCCTCGCGATCCGCGCCGGCGCCCTGGTGGCGCTGGACCACACGGTCGAGGACCTCGGACGGGAGGCCGTGCTGGGCGCGCTGGGCGGCCCGGCCGCGGGTTGCTCGGTGGCGCTGGATCGCTGGCGCACCGGCGGCGAGCCGCTCCCGGACGAGCTCGAACGCCTGCACGACGAGCTCTGGCAGCGCGTCCTGTACGGCGACTCCGCCGGCGTGGTGCGCCTGCTGGAGGCGGGCTTCCCCCCGGTGCCCGGCCGCGGCGGCACGACGCTGGTGCACGCGCTCGATCAACTGGATTTCGCAACGGTACTGCCGGTGCTGCTCCGCCTGGGCCTGGACGTGAACGCCCGGTCCGCGGCCGGCCGCACCCCGCTGCACCACGTGCTGCGCCGCGGCTTGTGCTCGGACGCGCTGGTCGAGGCCCTGTTGCGGGCGGGCGCCGACCCCCGCCTGCGCGACACCGGCGGCCGCGACGCCTACCGTTGCGCGGGCAACCGCCCCCACCTGCACGCCGTCTTCGACCGCTTCGTGTGACCGCACCCGCCGTGCGGCCGCGGGCGGCGGGGCGCAGCCGGTAGGGTCGGATGCTGGCGAACCGACTGGATGGGATCACCGCGATGGCAAAGATCATCTCCACGCTGTTCATCTCGGCCGACGGTGTGGCCGAGATCGACCCCGACTGGCACTTCCCGTACTTCGACGAGAACATGGGGCGGGCCGTCGCCGAGGACTACGCCGCGGCCGACGTGCTGCTCATCGGGCGCGAGACCTACGACAGTTTCGCCGGGGCGTGGCCCGGGCGCGAGGCCGCGGGCGGGGACGACGCGCCGATGGCCAAGCAGCTCGGCGACCTGCGCAAGGTGGTCGTCTCGCGCCAGCCGCTGGAGTTCACCTGGCGCAACTCCGAGCTCCTCCAGGGCGACCTGGTCTCCGGGGCCGCCGCGCTCAAGGCCGACCCCGCCGTGCGGGGCGTGCTCATCCCGGGGTCGCTCTCGGTCGTGCAGCAGCTGCTCGCCGCCGGCCTGGTCGACGAGCTCCGCCTGCTGGTGCACCCGGTGGCCGCCCGCAAGGGCCGCAGGCTCTTCGACGACGGCGACGCCCCATACCACCTGAAGGTCACCCGCACCGAGGCCTTCCCGACGGGCGTGATCCGCGTGATCTACGTCCCCACCGAGCCGCCGGCGAAGGTCACCTACGACGACGTCAAGGACCAGGTGGGCCGCGAGTAGCTCAGGCACGGGACAGGGTCCAGCCCGCCGCGTGCTCGCGGCGGCGCCAGTAGTCCGCGAAGCGGCCGTCCAGGGACAGCAGCGACGACAGCGTGCCGGACTCCACGATGCGGCCGTCCTCCAGGAACAGGATCTGGTCCGCGCGGGCGATCGTGCTGAGGCGGTGGGCGACCACCAGCGTGGCACGGTCGCCGCGGCCCGACGACAGGGCGTTGACGACGGCGCGTTCGTTCGCCGGGTCCAGCGCCGCCGTGGCCTCGTCGAGCAGCAGGATCGGGGCGTCCTTGAGCAGCGCGCGGGCGATGCTGACCCGCTGCCGCTCGCCGCCGGACAGGGTCGCGCCGCGCTCGCCGACCCGGGTCTGCCAGCCGTGGGGCAGCCGCGCGACCACCTCGTCGAGCCGCGCCGCGGCGGCCGCGGCCTCGACGCGGTCGGCGGCGGCGTCGGCGCAGCCGAGGCGCACGTTGTCCAGCAGGCTCGACTCGAACAGGTACACGTCCTGGAACACGATCCCGAACTGGCCCATGAGCACGCCGGGGTCGTAGTCGCGGACGTCGTGGCCGGCGACCCGGACGCTGCCCGACTCCGCCTCGTGGAAGCGGGCGATGAGCGCGAGGAGCGTGCTCTTGCCGGCGCCGGACGGGCCGACGACCGCCGTCGTCGTGCCGCGGGCGACGGTGAACGAGACGCCGTCGAGGACGGGCTCGCCGGGCTCGAAGCCGAACCGCACGTCCCGCAGCTGCAGGGCCGGCGCCGCGGGGTCGGGCGCCGCCGTGCCGCCGGGCAGGACCGGCGCGTCGAGCAGAGTCCGGACCCGGGCCAGCGTGGCGCGCAGGTTCTGCAGCGCCGGCGAGAGGTCGGCGAGGGTCGTGAACGGCTCGACGAACCGCACGCCGACGACAACCATGGCGACGACCTCGGCGGCCGGCCGGTCGGTCAGGACCGCCGACGCGACCAGCCCGAACAGCACCGCCTGCGCGGTGAGCCCGAACAGCAGCTGGCCCGGCAGGCCCCAGCCGATCAGCCGCAGCGTGGCCGCCCGCTGCCGGGCCAGGGCCCGCCCGACGAACGTCCCCGCCCGGCCGGAGGCCCGCAGCGCGGCCTGCGCCTGCGCGAACTCGATGACCCGGTCGGCTGCCTCGCCCGACGCGGCCGCGTAGGCGTCGTCGGCGACCCGCACCGTGCGCATGCTCGCCCAGAGGGCGCCGAGCAGCAGCGGTACCGCGGCCAGCGCGACCAGCCCGGGCACCGGTGCGACGAACAGCAGGCCGACGCCGATGCAGGCCGGCGTGAGCACGCCGTTGATCGCCGGGGTGACCAGCCACGCCATCGCCTGGCACAGCTCCCGGCCGGACGAGGTCAGCGCCTGCCGCGCCGAGGTGCGCCGGCCGGGCGTGAACCAGCCCAGCGGCGTCCGGTGCAGCCGGTCGAGCAGCCGCCCCTCCAGGCCGGTGAGCAGCTCGAACCCGATCGTGAAGCCGGCGTCGGCGACCCGGTGGTCGACGACCCAGCCGAGCACGACGAGCCCGGTGAAGGCGGCCGTCCACGGCCACGGGGAGCCGTCGCCGAACACCGCCGGCAGCAGCGGCACCAGGGTCAGCACGGCCCCGGCGCGCAGCACCGCGCCGAGCGTGAGCAGGCCGAGGTACCGGGTGATGAGCGTCTTCTTCATGCGGCCACCTGCCACAGCTCGCGGTAGAGGCCCGGGTGGGCCAGGAGTTCCTCGTGGGTGCCGCGCTGCGCGACGCGCCCGCCGTCGAGCACGACGATCGCGTCGGCGCCGGTGACGGTGTGCAGCCGGTGCGCGATGACGAGCACCGTGCGCCCGGCGACGAGCCGGCTCAGCGCCTGCTGTACCGCGTCCTCGGACTCCGGGTCCGCGTACGCGGTCGCCTCGTCGAGGACCAGGACCGCCGGGTCGGCGAGCAGCGCCCGGGCGATCGTCAGCCGCTGCGCCTCGCCGCCCGACAGCCGGAAGCCGGTCGTGTCGTAGCCGTCGGGCAGCCGGGTGATCCGTTCGTGGATGCCGGCGGCCCGCGCGGCCCGCTCCACCTCGTCCCGCGTGGCGCCGGGCCGGGCGAGGGCGATGTTGTCGTGCACGGTGCCCCGCACCAGGGCCACGTCCTGGAAGACGAAGGAGATCGTGGTGTACAGCTGGGAAGGCGCGAGATCGCGCAGGTCCACGCCGCCGAGGGTGATCCGTCCGGCGCTCGGGTCGTGGAAGCGGGCGAGCAGGGCGGCGAGCGTCGACTTCCCGGCGCCGCTGGGCCCGACGAGCGCGGTGACCGTGCCGGGCGCGAGGGTCAGGTCGACGTCGCGGAGCACCCGGTGCTCGCCGTCGTAGCTGAAGCCGACACCCTCGAAGCGCACCTCGTGCCGGTCGCCGCCGGGCGTGCGCGGCCGGGCCGGCGCGGCCAGCTCGGGCTCATCGAGCAGCAGCCCGATGCGGCGGGCGGCGGCGGTCGCCTCGCGGACCGAGCCCATGCCGTAGGCGGCCGCCAGCAGCTGGGCGCCGAACGTCACGCCGAGCAGCAGGAACGGCAGCAGGTCGGTGGCCCGCAGCCCGCCCGCCGCCACCAGCCCGCCGCCGGCGGCGACGATGAGCAGCAGCGAGGTCGCCGGGCGGCTGACCAGGTCGACGACCGTCTTGCGGCTGGACATCGGCCGCTGCCAGGCCTCGAGGAACGCGGCCCGCCGGGTGAGGGTGGCCCGGAGCCCGCCGGCCGGTCCGGCGTCGTACGCGCGCACCACGGCCAGCCCGTCGAGGTGGGCGACGGCCTCGGCGCCGACCCGCTCCTCCCAGACCGTGAACTGGGCCAGCTGGGCGGTCGAGGCCTGGACCATGCGGGCGGTGAGCACGGCGAAGACGAGCAGGGGGATCAGCAGGATCGTGGTGAGCCAGCCGGAGACGGTGTAGAGGTACACCAGGACGGCGAGGGGTGTGACGAGCGCGGCGACGACGTCGAGGACGGCGTGGGTGACGAGGTAGTGCAGGCTCGCGGCGTCGTCCTGGACGGCCTGCTTGACCCGGCCGGAGCCGCGCTCGGCGAACCAGCCGAGCGGCATGCGGGACAGCTTGTCGACGACGTCGACACGGACCCGGTGGCCGAACCGCGCGTCGAGCACGTGCATGGCCACGACGAGCGCGCCGGCGAGGACGGCGCCCGCGCCGAGGAGGGTGAGGGCGAGCAGGCCGAGGCCGGTGACGTCGTCGTCGCCCGCGAGCAGGCGGCGGCAGAGCTCGACCAGCACGACGTACGGCGCGAGCTGCAGCAGCGAGACGACGCCCTGGAGGACGCCGGCGAGGATGAGCTTGGAGCGCAGCGGGGCGAGCAGGCGGGACCCGGCCTGCGACCGCCACCGGCCGGCCGGGGCTTGCGGCTTGTCCGGTTGGTGCGCGGCCGGCGCCTCGCGGTCGGTGCCCATGGCCTTGCCGGCGCGCCAGTACGCCCGGCCGTGCGTGTCGGCGGGCGGGAAGCCGAGCTCCTTCAGGCGGGCCTTGGCCTGCTTGACGGTGGAGTGCTCGCCGGTGACCCAGGCGTACCAGTCGGACCAGTCGCGGCCGTCGATCGCCTCCGCGATCGTGGACGGGCCGACCCACGTGACCGTGCACCGCGGGTGCGGCGTGATCGGGATCCGGCGGTCGTCCTCGTGGTACACCTCGAGCAGCACCTCGACCGGGGCGGTCGGCGGCACCGTGGCCAGGATCGCGTTGATGCCCGGCAGCGAGGCGGCGTCCCCGATGAGCAGGTAGCCCGCCGGCGCCGGCTCGGGCACGGCGAAGTGCGTGGACGCCCACCGCGTCACCTCGACCGTGGCGCCGGGGGCGGCGGCCTTCGCCCACGCGCACGCCGGGCCGGCCGGCTCGTGCATGAGGAACTCCAGGCTGACGCGCCGCGCGTCCGGGTCGGGGGCGACGAGGGTGTACCCGCGCTGGTGCTCGCGGCCGGTGCCATCGGGCACCCACATGCGCACCCACGCGGCCGGCTCGACGGGCTGCCCGTCGAAGAACGTCGGGGCGTCGAAGACGATCCGGCGGTACCGGGGCGTCACGTCGACGACCTCGGCGACGGTGAGCGTGTGGTCGCGCGCGCCGAACGCCTTGGCGACGGCGCCGCCGTACCCGCGGGCCATCAGCGGTCCCCGCCGGGGGCGGGCAGGGTGACCGGCCGGCCGGCCGGGAACTGTGCGACGAGCCCGTGGGCCGCCGCGGTCAGCATGAACACGAAGTAGTCCTCCGGGGTGTGGGGTGGGATCCCGGCCGCGGCCGCGCGGATGACGGGGGAGCCGGCGACGGCGGCCCACGCCTCCTCGGTGGCCTGCGTGTCGAGGTGGGCCACGGCCCGCTCCTGCTCGGCCACCGTGGCGCCGATGGCGATGGTGGCGATCGACGAGCTCAGCACGACGGCCGCCGCGGGCTCGTACCCGCGGCGGCCGAGGGCGGCGATCTGGTGCTCCATCAGGCGGACGCCCGACGGCCCGTTCGGGAAGAGCCGCATGAAGTACTGCGCGGAGCCCGGGCGGGCGAGGATGAAGCTCCGCAGCTGGCCGGCGAAGTCGACGAGGTGCGGCACGACCGCGTCCGCCGGGTTGTCGACCAGCACCAGCTCGCCGAGGACGGCCTCGCCGACCAGCCGCTCCAGGGCCGAGCGGGTCGGCACGTGCCGGTAGACGGCCGCCGTGGTGACCCCGAGCGCGTCGGCGACGCCCTGCACCGTGAGGTCGGCCAGCCCGATCGCCACGCCCGCCCGCACGACGTCCCCGAGCCCGAACGTCGCCGCCCGCCCACCGGTTCGCATAGGTAAGCCTTTCCTAAGTTTCGGGGCATAACTTAGAGAACGAGATCGGCGCCGTCAAGCACGCTGCCGGGAAACGGGTGGGCGGCGCCGGACCGCGGCCGTTAGGGTGACGCATCATGGTCCAGGCACCGCCCGCGCGGCACATCGGCGTCACGTTGCTTCCGCTGGGGCTGGTGTTCCTGGTCGTCGGGGTGTCGACCGCGCTCGCGTACCCGTTCCTCGCCCTGTTCCTCAGCACCGAGGTCCGCGCCGACCCGTTGCGGGTGACCGCGTTCCTCATCGTCGCGCCGCTGTCCGGGGTGCTGGTGTCCTCCGCGGTCGCGCGGCTCTCGGACCGGCGGGCGGTGCGCCGCGGGCTGCTCGTCACCGCCGCCCTGGCCGGGGCCGCAGGCTCGGTCGCGACCGCGTTCGTGCGCGATTACTGGATCCTGCTCGGGCTCGCCGTGACCGCCACGGCGATGGCCGGGACGCTGTTCCCGCAGACGTTCGCGTACGCCCGCGAGATCCTGCTGCGCGACGCCCCCGCCCGGGCCGCGATGGGGATCAGCGCGCTGCGGACGGTGTTCTCGGTCGCCTGGGTGGGCGGGCCGCCGCTCGGCGCGGCGCTGCTGTCCGCCGGCGGCTTCGAGCTGGTGTACGGCGTCGCCGCCGGCGCCTACCTGGTCGCGGTGGCCGTCGCGGCGCTGTGGCTGAAGCCGTCGGTGCCGGTCGTGGAGCCCGAACCGGCGCCCGACGCCGTCTCGCAAGCCGCGCCGCGGTGGAAGCTGTTCGCGCTGGCGGTCGCGTTCACGCTGCTGCAGTGCCCGCTCACGCTGGGCGCCCAGGCCCTGCCGCTGTTCACCAGCCGCGACCTCGGCGGTCAGGTCAGCGACGCCGGCCTGCTGCTGGGCCTGTGCGCGGCGCTGGAGATCCCGTTCATGCTGCTGTTCGGCTGGCTGTCGACGCGGGTACCGCTGCGGCTGCTGATCCTGGCCGGCGCCGCGTTCGGCGTGACGTACTACGGCATCGCCACCGCCGCCGGCGCGGTGTGGGTGCTGCTCGTCGCGCAGGTCGTGAACGCGCTGTTCATCGCGGCGGTGACCGGCCTGGGGATCAGCTTCATGCAGGACCTGCTGCCGTCGGAGCCGGGCCGCGCGACGACACTGTTCACGAACACGTTCCCGATCGGGGCGATGCTGGCCGGTCCGCTGTTCGGGGTGGCGCAGCAGTTCGGGTTCCGGCTCGCGTTCGGCATGAGCACCGCCCTGTGCGCCGGTGGCCTGCTGGTGCTGCTGGTGGTGCGGCAGGCGCGCGGCGCCGCCGAGCCCGTCGAGGCCGTGGCCGCGGCGAGCTGAGGCACGGCGTCAGCGGGCCTCGATCGAGACGTAGTCGAGGTCGCCCGCGTAGTAGTCGCAGCCCACGTCGACCTGGTCGCAGCTGGTCTTGCCGCCGACCGACACCGGCCACGAGTTGGCGATCGTGCCCGTGCGGCCCGCCCGGCGGGCGTCGACGCGGCCGTCGATGGTCAGGGTCAGGCCCTGCTCCGTGCGCTCGCAGCGGACCGTGTGCCAGGCGCCGTCGTTGATGCGGGTCTTCGCCGAGACGATGACCGAGCCGCGGGAGCCGCGGAAGAGGCACTGCACGATGCCGCTGGGGATCTGCAGCTTCCAGTTGCCGCCCGCGACCGTCGCCTGGCCCTTCTGGACGATGTTGCCGAAGTTGTGGGTCGTGCGCAGGCGCACCGTGACCGCGTAGTCGCGGTCGGCGGGGTCCAGGGCCGGCGCGTCGGGCACGGTGACGAGGTGCTGCGGGTGGGTCGGCGGGGTGTCCGGGCGGAGCCGGGCGAACCGGTAGGCGCCGCCGCCCGGGACGACCTCGCCGCCGATGCGGCCGTCGAAGCCGTGGCCGCTGCTGTCCGCCATGGTCCGCGCGCCGGCGGACTCGTTCATCTGCCAGACGGCGATCTCGGTGCCGGACGTCGCATCCGCCGTCGTCGCCGTACCCACCACCACCGCTGCCGCCGTCGACACGACGACCAGCGAACGCCGACCTCGCATGCGTCCCCCGAAGCACTCCCCGTCCGCACCGGACAAATTCTATGGTAACCGCCCACAATGGACGGCATGGCCGACATCGACGAGATCGACGTGCCCGGGGCGCGACTGCCCCGCGACACCGCCCTGCGACGGGTCCTGCTCGACCACCTGGGCGCCGGCGGCCACCGGTAGGCGGCCGCCGGCTGGTTCCGCTGGTGGTTACGCGGGTTCGATCCAGATGTTGCGGTACCGCACGTTGGCCCCCGGGTCGCCGTGGTCCTGCAGCCGGATCGGCAGCGGCGCCGCGCTCTCCGCCGCGCCGGCGCCGGTCGGGCCGTCGATCGCCACGTTGTTGTGCACGGTCACGCCGTTCCAGACGACGGTGACCCGGGCGTTCTCGGTCTTCGTGGTGCCGTTCCAGCGGGCCGCGCGGAACGTGATGTCGTACGTCTGCCAGGTCTCCGGCGCCGTCGCCGGGTTGCTGTCGGGCGCCCGCTTCAGGTAGATCGAGCCGCACTCGTTGTTGGCGAGCGTGGCCTTGCCGTAGGTGTCGAGCACCTGCAGCTCGTAGCGGTCCTGCAGGTAGATGCCGCTGTTGGCGCGGGCCTGCCCGGTGACGTCGGCGGGCAGGTTCGGCAGCCAGAACTCGACGTGCAGCTTGAAGTCGCCGTAGGCCTGCTTGGTGCGCAGGTCGCCGCCGAGCACCTCGGCCGACCCGCCGGACACCGGCCAGGTCGGCGCGGCGCCGTCGGGACCCACGAAGGCGTTGAGGCTGCCGCCGTTGAACAGCGTCACCCGGCTCGTGCCGTTGTGCGTCCAGACCTGCTGCGGCACCCCGGCGGCGTCCCACAGCTGCAGCTGCGTGCCGTCGGCACTCGCGCCGCCGGCCGCGTCGAGCACCTTGCCCGACTGCGGGTTGCGCAGGGTGCCGTCGGCCTGGGCCAGCCAGACCTGGGCGCCGCTGCCGTTGCAGGTCCACAGCTGCACCTTCGTGCCGTTGGCGGTGCCGCCGTTGTCGACGTCGAGGCACTTGCCCACGGCCCGCAGCGTGTCGCCGAGGCGGGTCCAGCTCTGCGCGGTCGTCCCGTTGCACGTCCACAGCTGGATCTTGGTGCCGTCGGTGGTGCCGGCGTTGCTGACGTCGACGCACTTGCCGCCGATGCCGGTGATGGTGCCGGTGCGGTCGGCCGGCGGGGCGCCGACGTCGATCCGGTCCAGGTTGACGTGCCCGATGTCGCCCGCGTCCACCTTCCAGGCGATGGCGTTGCCGCCGGCCCGCAGGGGCAGCGTCTCGGTCTGCGTGGCCCACGTCTCCCAGTCGCCGGTGCTGGCGAGGGAGACCTGCTTCACCTTGGCGCCGTTGAGGTACAGGCTCACGGTCTTGGTCCCGGGCGACGGGTTCGGCCCGTTGCTGAACCGCAGCGTCACCGGGTAGTTCCCCGCGACCGGCGCGGTGACGCTGAACGTGGCCGCGGCGCCGGCGTTGCCGAACCCGGCGACGAACCCGCTGCCGGTGTACCCGCCGTGGTCCGTCGCCACGAACGCGCTGCCACTCAGCCCGGAGTGCTCGGCCTCGACCCGCCCGGTCGCCGGGAGGGTCCCGTCGGCCAGGGCGTTCAGGGTGTACCACGCCTCGGTGCTCCACAGCGACGCGCCCGACGTCGAGGTGAACGGCCGCGGCGAGCGCACGTACACCACCCGGCCCGGCTTGAGGCCGCTGACGGACAGGGTCACCTTCAGCCGGTCCGCCGACAGGGTCGCGGACGGGACGGCGAGGGTCTCCTCGTCGACCTTCGGCCCGCCGTAGGCCGGCGTCGGCACGTACCGCCACTGCTTGACCGTGTAGTGCGAGGCGAGCTGCGCGGCCGTCGTGGTCGACACCGGCTGGGTGTACTCGAACTCGAACCCGCCGGGGACCGCCCGCATCGCCTTGATGTCGAACGTGCCGGTGCCGTTCGGGGTCAGCTTCTGCAGGCCGTAGGTGAGCTTGCCCTCCTGGCCCCAGTTGCCGCCCGCGCCGAGCCCGCCGGCGTAGAGCGCGCCGTCGGGGCCCTCGCTGAGCCGCAGGACGCCCATCTCGAGACCCTGGGTCATCCGGAACACGGCGCCCTGGTACTCGCCGCCGATCTTCTCCAGGTAGGCGCGCTGGATCCCGCCGTAGGTCACGTCGCCGAACGCGAGCTGCCCGGCGAACGGCCCGCTGTGCAGCACGAGCGGGGTGCTCGGCGAGTTGGCGATCTCGTTCTGCGGCAGCCAGAGCACCGGGGCGGTGACCGGCTGGCCGTCGAACGGGCCGTCGGGGTTGGTGTAGTGGCCGAAGAAGCGGTCCTGCTTGATCTGCACCAGCTTCGAGGCGGGCAGCCAGCCGCCCTGGTTGTCGGTGACGAACAGCTCGCCCTGCGGCCCCCAGCCGATGCCGTCCGGGGTGCGCAGGCCGCCGGCCACGTACTGCACCGCGCCCGTCGACCGGTTGATCTTCAGGCTGGTGCCCCGGTTCGGCGAGCCCTGCGGCTCGGTGGTCGCGCCGCCCTGGTTGATCGACACGGAGAGGTTCAGGTAGAAGTACCCGTCCTGGTAGAGCAGCCCGAACGCGAACTCGTGGAAGTTGCCGTCGAACGGCCAGGTGGCGACGGTGCGGTACCGGTCGATCTGCCCGTCGCCGTTGGTGTCGGTCAGCTCGGTGAGCTCGTGCTTCTGCGAGACGTAGATGATCCCGTCCACGATCTTGAGCCCCATCGGCTCCCGCAGCCCGCTCGCGATGCGGGTGTAGGTGACCTGCGCCGGCGAGGTCGCGCCGGTGACGCCGCCGAGGATGTACACCTCGCCGGCGGTCGTCTCGCTGCCGCCCCAGGTGGCGATGGCCAGGCGCCCGTCGGGGAACCAGTCCATGGCGCTGACCTGCGGGCTGAAGCCGTTCGGCCGGAGATTGGTCAGGGTGTACCCCGGGTGCACCGACGTCAGCGGCAGCCCGTCGCCGGGGCTGTCGGCCGAGCCCTCGCATTCCTTGCGCCCGGGCGCGGTCACGCGGACCACGTCGGCGTCGGTGCTGAGGGCAGAATTCGGCACGAGCGTGAACGCGGTCGCCCCGGGCGGGCGCCACTCCAGGGTCAGCTGCTGGCCGCCGTCGCGCTCGAAGAAGTCGACGCGCAGCGCGTGGTACCCGGCGGTGAGGCTGACGCTGCCCTCCGCCGCGGTCGCGCCGTGCAGCCCGTCGTGGTTGATGACGGTGGCGCCGTCGACGAGCAGCCGGGAGCCGTCGTCGCTGGTGAGCCGGAACGCGTACGAGCCGGCGGTGGTGACGTTGAGGTTCCCGAGAACCTGGGCCTGGAAGTAGTTCTCCAGCCCGAAGTCCGCCGCCGTGGTCCAGTTGATCGTGGGCATGAGCTTGTCGACGTTGGGGGTCTGTCCGGACTTCAGCGTGCAGATCGAGCTCTGCGGCACCTGCAGGTCGAAGACCCGCAGCGTGACGCCGGGCGTCTGCGCCGGCACGGCGGCCTGGGCCGAGGTCGCGGGCAGGAGGCCGATGACTGTGAGCAGTACGCTGGAGAGGGCTGTCCATCGCTGCATTTCGAACGCTCCAGAGTGAGGAGTGTCGGACGGCAGTCGCCGTCGGGACTCCCGTACGCGCTCGCCGAAGACGGGCACGGGCAACCAGGCTCGTCGATATGGCGGACCGACGATCCTCGATGTGTTAGGTCACGCTAAGGGACTTCCGCTGAAAAGTCGATAACTTCTGCTGAGAACCTCGAAAGCTACCGCCCCTCGCGACATGGGGTGCGTCCGCGGGGCGCGCGCGGGATGCGCACGGGCGGGCGTGTGCGTGGCGCCGGCGGGCGTGTGCGTGCCACGGGCAGGTGCGAGTGGACGACGGGCGGTGGTGACGGCGGCGGTGGGCTTTGCATGGCACAGACGTTGGTCGATCTACCCTCGTTCCGGGCGCGGAATCTGAGGGTAGATCGACCAACGTCTCACGAGTCCAGCCGGTCGCGGCGGTAGGGGTGGCGCCGTTCCGGCCGCCGGCGGAGCGGCAGTGGGCGGGGGCAGTGGCGGCGGCGGTGGGCGGCGCGGGCGCCGGCAGTGGACGGCGCGGGTGGGCGGCGCGGGCGGGCGGCGCGGGTGGGCGGCGCGGGCGGGCGGCGCGGGCGGGCGGCG
>NZ_BMPI01000097.1 GCF_014647515.1 Dactylosporangium sucinum
ACACCGGCAGGCGACGACGAACTTACGACTCAAGGTCCACTACACGAGCTCACC
The DNA here is from genome assembly GCF_014647515.1 of Dactylosporangium sucinum. Lineage (GTDB taxonomy): Bacteria > Actinomycetota > Actinomycetes > Mycobacteriales > Micromonosporaceae > Dactylosporangium > Dactylosporangium sucinum. The sequence goes on from NZ_BMPI01000097.1 coordinate 55, forward strand.
TCCGAGTCTGCTTGGCGCACGAACCCTGAAGGCTACGGACCCGCTGACCTACTTCTGCATGATGTACAGCGTGGCCAACGAGGTGTCCGCCGAGGCCGCCGGGATGGCTGACGAGCGTGGTCTGGTCCGCTACGACCCGAAGTCGGGTCGCCTTCGGCCGGCACCCGAGGAGCGGTAGGGAGCGTCACAGCAGGCGTTGTGCCTGGGCTGTGTCATAGAGGCGCGGCGCGCCCGCGTTTGAGCAGGTGAGAGCCCCTGTCGCACCTGGTCTTGAAACCGGTGAGGCGCTCCGCGTCTCCGTGGGTTCGACTGCACAAGCACCGCATCCGTGTGCGGGCCGCAGTATTAGCGGCAACCCCCGGAACGGCTGGTCAGGTGCGGGGTGGGTGGTCTCGTTCTGGGAGGCCGGCCCTTAGCGCCACGCGGTCCAGATAGAAGAGTTGGGTCGCTACGCCCGCCAGCAGCAGGAGTACGAGGAGCGGGAGGGGTAGGAGTTTGCCGTACGGCAGGTGGTCCACGTCGAAGGTCTGTAGGACCTGGATCAGTTGCACGTGGGCGGTCATGTGGTCGGGGACGGCTGCCGTGATGTACGGCCACAGGACGTTCTGGACCTGGGACAGCCAGGTTGCGGCGTAGGCCAGGGCCAGCATCGGGACGGCCGGGAGGATCAGCGGGCTCCACGGGGCCGGGCGGCCCTCCTGCAGCGACACGTCGCGGCGTAGTGCCTGGCCTCTGAACAGTAGCGCCAGGACGAACAGGGCCGGGATCGCCACTCTCGACGGCGGGATCAGCGCCAAGAAGGTGTTCAGGCGGTGCGCCGTCTGGCCGCTGGCGAAGGCGCGCAGCGCCAGCGGGGCCACGCCCACGAACAGGAACAGGCCGAAGGGCAGTAGGAGCCACTCGCTGTGGCGGCCCAGCGGGCGCAGGCCGCTGATGCCGAATGCCGCCAGGGCCGCCACCGTCACGGCCACGGCCGTCGAGATCAGCGGGGGGACCCAGGTGTTGACCGCGGTCGAGCGGGAGCTCGGTGACTCGTTGGTGATGTTCGACAGCCACGGCCACAGCGCGGAGAGGGTGACGGCCAGGACCATCAGCAGCAGGATTCCGGTCACCGTCCACGGGGCCGCGGAGCGGGTCGGGGGGTCGACCGGGGGGCGCGGGTCCGACTCCAGGCGGAGGCCCGAGCGGATGATCAGCACCGTTGCCAACGCGCCGAAGAGGAGGAGTGGGAGCAGCATGATCACCGATGCTGCGGCTCCGACGCCGGGGCGGAAGAAGACCAGGCTCTGCTGTACCGCCGCGCCTGCCGGGGTCTGGTCGGTCCGATCGCCGAAGCCCGCGACGTAGGAGTACGTGAACTCCTGCAGGCCCGCCGACAATACCGCCAGGACCAGGATCACCGCCGCGACGACGAGCGGCTGCACCAGGCGGCGGCTGCGGAAGGCCGCCAGGTAGACCAGGGTCGCCGCCGCGACCACGAAGCCGAAGGTGCCGAGCCAGTAGGAGACGCGGGCGCTGGGTTCGTCCTTGAAGTACGAGACGCGCAGGGCCAGCGCTATGGCCATCGGGGCGTAGGCGGCCAGCGGGATCGTCAGCACCGCCCGCGTCGACGAGCGGCCGATCCGGCCGCTGCGGGAGGCGGCCCAGGCCAGCAGCGGCGCCAGGATCAGGACGAAGGCCAGCTGTGGTGCGGCCAGGCTGAGGGCGTACAGCAGGTTGTCGCCCAGCCCGGCGTCGAACGCCCGCGAGTAGTTGTCGAAGCCGGAAGTGGAGCCGGCGGGACTGAACCTGACTCCGGTGAAGGTGCTGAAGCTTGACCGGATTGTCCAGACAGTCGGTTCTACGTAGGTGATGAGCAGGAGGATGAACGCGGGCAGGACGAGCACGAAGCCGAGGACCGTCTGCCACGCCGGTCGGGCGGGGGCCGGGCGGAGCATGGTGGGCTGGATGCCGGTCATGCTCCGAGGATATTGGCGACCACCGCTCGCCGCCTGCGGAAGGAGAGCGGACGAGGACAACCGCGAGGACAGCGGGCGAGGACAGCGGGCGAGGACAGCGGGCAAAAGACAGCCGCAACGACGGCCAGCAACCAGCAACCACAGCGGCGCAGGACAGCCGCGCGGCCCCCAGCGACCTAGCGGCTCAGGATCGCCGTCACGCCCTGCCCGCCAGCAGCACAGATGGAGATCAAGCCGCGGCCCGAACCGCGCTCCGAAAGCAGCTTCGCCAGCGTCGCCACGATCCGGCCGCCCGTCGCCGCGAACGGGTGACCCACGGCCAGCGACGAACCGTTGACGTTCAGCCGCGACCGGTCGATCGCGCCGAGCGGCTCGTCCAGGCCGAGCCGCTCCTTGCAGAACGCCGGGTCCTCCCAGGCCTTCAGCGTCGCCAGCACCTGCGACGCGAACGCCTCGTGGATCTCGTAGAAGTCGAAGTCCTGCAGCTTGAGGCCGGCGCGGGCGAGCATGCGCGGGACCGCGTACGCCGGGGCCATCAGCAGGCCGTCGGCGCCGTGCACGAAGTCGACCGCCGCCGTTTCCGCCGTGTCGAAGTATGCCAATACCGGCAGGTTCCGCGCGGCCGCCCATGCCTCGGACGCCAGCAGTACCACCGCCGCCCCATCGGTCAGCGGGGAGGAGTTCCCGGCCGTCATCGTGGCCGACGGCCCGCGGCCGAAGGCCGGCTTCAGCGAGCCCAGCTTGGCCAGCGACGTGTCCGGGCGCAGGTTCTGGTCGCGGGCGAGCCCGAGGTACGGCGTGATGAGATCGTCGAAGAAGCCGCGCTCGTAGGCGGCGGCGAGCTGCAGGTGCGAGGCGAGGGCGAGCGCGTCCTGGTCGCCGCGCGTGATGCCGAAGTCGACCGCGGTGAGCGCGGCCGAGTCGCCCATCGAGAGGCCGGTGCGCGGCTCGGCGTTGCGCGGGATGTCCGGTTTGAGCTGCGTGGGGCGGAGCTTGCCGACGGCGCGCAGCCGGGCGCCGACCGAGCGGGCCCGGTTGAGCTCCATGAAGATGCGCCGCATGTCCTCGTTGACACCCAGGGGCGCGTCGGAGGTGGTGTCGACGCCGCCGGCGATGCCGGCCTCGATCTGGCCGAGCGCGATCTTGTTCGCCACCAGGATCGCGGCCTCCAGGCCGGTCCCGCAGGCCTGCTGCACATCGTAGGCCGGCGTGCGCGGGTCGAGCCGCGACCCGAGCACCGACTCGCGCGTGAGGTTGAAGTCGCGGCTGTGCTTGAGCACCGCACCCGCCGCGACCTCGCCGAGCCGCTCCCCGGCCAGCCCGAACCGAGCAACAAGTCCGTCTATGGCGGCGGTCAGCATGTCCTGGTTTGATGCAGTGGCATAGGCGCTGCCTGAGCGCGCAAAGGGAATGCGGTTACCGCCGACGATCGCTACCCGGACCGGGGCCATCGGTGTCTCCTTCTCGACGCGTCAGGGCATCCTAGGCGCTAGCCTACTCGTGAGTAGGTTAGCGCGATTGTTGTGACTGGGGAGGCACTGCAATGACCGATCGCTACGCCAGCTTCGCCCACTCGGGCGCCGGACGGTTCTTCGTGAAACGGCTCGGCCTGCCCGACCCGCCCCGTTTGCGCCGGTACCGACCGGGTGATCCGGTGCTCGCCGGGCCGGTCGTGATCGGCGGGACCGGGCGCCTCAACGCGCCAATCAGCAAGATCATCGAGACCCTGCCGAAACCGTCCGAGTCCGACCGCAACGCCGCACTGATCTTCGATGCCACCGCGATCGCGGACAGCGGAGGGCTGCGCTCGCTGTACGACTTCTTCCACCCCGTGATCCGCACGCTGGCCTCCTCCGGACGGGTGATCGTGCTCGGCAGCCCGCCCGAGCTGTGCGCCAGCGCGCGGGAGGCGACCGCCCAGCGCGCGCTGGAGGGGTTCGTCCGCTCGGTCGCCAAGGAGGTCGGCCACGGCACGACGGCGCAGCTCGTGTACGTCGCGCCGGGCGCCGAGGACGCGGTCGAGTCGACGCTGCGGTTCCTGCTGTCGGGCCGCTCGGCGTACGTGTCGGGCCAGGTCGTGCGCATCGGGCCGGCCAGCGTCGACCTGCCCGACGACTGGGAGCAGCCGCTCGTCGGCAAGACCGCGATCGTCACCGGCGCCGCCCGCGGCATCGGCGCGGCCATCGCCGAGGTGCTCACGCGCGACGGGGCCCACGTCGTCTGCCTGGACGTCCCGGCCGCCGGCGAGGAGCTGACCCGGGTCGCCAACGACCTCAAGGGCACCGCGCTGCAGCTCGACCTGACCGCCGACGACGCACCGCGGCGGCTGGCCGACTTCATCGCGACCCGGCACGTGCACGCCGACGTGTTCGTCCACAACGCCGGGATCACCCGCGACAAGACCCTCGGCCGGATGGACGAGGGGCAGTGGCAGTCGGTGCTCGACGTCAACCTGACCAGCCAGGAGCGGATCAACGACGTGCTGCTCGCCGAGAACCTGCTCGGCGGCAACGGGCGGATCGTCACCGTCTCGTCGGTGTCGGGCATCGCCGGCAACCGCGGCCAGACCAACTACGCGACCTCGAAGGCCGGCGTCATCGGCATCGTCGAGTCCAGCGCGGCCGCCGTCGCCGCCCGCGGGCTCACGCTCAACGCGGTCGCGCCCGGCTTCATCGAGACCAAGATGACCGCGGCCATGCCCATGTTCATCCGCGAGGCCGGCCGCCGGATGAACAGCATGTCCCAGGGCGGCCTGCCGGTCGACGTGGCCGAGACGATCGCTTGGCTGGCCAACCCGGCCTCCGGCGGGGTCAGCGGCAACGTCATCCGGGTCTGCGGCCAGAGCCTGCTGGGGGCGTGATGCGGCTGGAACTCGAGCGGGCGCCGGCGCTGGGCCCGCTCTACCGGTCGGCCGCGCTGCGCAGGAGCACGGCGAGGGAGCCGCGGCTGCCCGACGTCGAGCTGGTCCTGCGCGGCGTGCGCACCGACCGCGAGCACCTGGCGGCGTACGACCGGGTGTGCGGCTTCCGCCTCGGCGACACGCTGCCGGCCACGTACCCCCACGTGCTCGCGTTCCCGCTGGCCCTGCGGCTGATGACCGCCGGCGAGTTCCCGTTCCCGCTGCTCGGGCTGGTGCACGTGGCGAACGAGATCCGCGTGCACCGGCCGCTGCGGGCTTCGGACGCGTTTGATCTGGCGGTACGGGCGGAGGCCCTGCGCCCGCACGACCGGGGCACCCAACTGGACGTCGTCGCGACCGCCACGATCGGCGAAGAGGTCGTCTGGTCCGGCCGTTCGACGTACCTGCGCCGTACCGCCGGATCCAAGAGCGCGAAGAAGGAGGCAACGGAGCCCGTCCCGGCCCGCTCGGTCTGGCGGGTCCCGAAGCGGACCGGCCCCGACTACGCGGCGGTCTCCGGCGACCGGAACCCGATCCACACCTCGCGGCTGCTCGCCAAGGCGTTCGGCTTCCCGCGCACCATCGCGCACGGCATGTGGACGAAGGCGCGGTGCCTCGCCGCGCTGGAGGGCCGGCTGCCCGACGCCTACGCCGTCCGGGTGTCGTTCAAGCTTCCGATCCTGCTCCCGGCGGACGTCGGCTTCGACGCCGCGACCAATGGTGACGAATGGGCGATCTCCGTGTGGGACGTCCGGACAGGTAAACCGCATCTGAACGGAACGGTCGACACTGCAGGGGCGACGCCATAACATTGTGCCGCCGCACGGCCCGATGCCTGCCAGTGCGCCCAGTTCACCGTTTCGGGGGGCTCGAGAAGCATGCAGACGCCAACCGGGGCGACCGTCGCGGAGCGTGGCGAACCCGTGACGGACGGGTCGCCGGGCGAACGGTCGCGCAGCCTGCCGCTCGTCGGCTGGCTGCCTCCGGCGATCCTTCTTGTCGCCACGTTCGCGGTGTTGTGGTTCTACGAAGTCCCGCCCGCGACGACGGCGATCTTCCTGCTGTACCTCGGCCTCGGCATCACCCTGCCGGGCACCCTCTGGTGGCGGTTCTTCCACCGCGGCAAGGGCTGGTTCGTCGCGGACGTCGCCGCCGGCCTGGCGCTCGGCTACGTCGGCGAGGTGTTCTGCTACGTGGCCGCCCGCTGGGTCGGCCTGCCCCTGCTGGTGCTCGCCTGGCCGCTCGCGACCGTCGCGGTGTTCCTGGCGGTTCCCGGGCTCCGGCGGTACTGGCGCGGCTCCCCCGACGCCGAGCGCCCCCCGCTGCCGTGGCAGTGGGCACTCACCGGGATCGCCGGCCTGATCCTGCTGTGGAGCTGCAAGTTCTACCGCGTCTACGGCCTGCGGTTCCCGTACAACTCCACCCCGGACACCGACTCGACCTTCCACTTGGCGCTCGTCGGCGAGGCCAAGCACCACATGCCGATGGTCGTGCCGTGGATCACCGACGAGCCGCTCTACTACCACTGGTTCGTCTACCCGGAGATGGCGGCGACCAGCTGGGTCACCGGCATCGAGCCCGCCGTCCTGCTGTTGCGCCTGTCGATGCTGCCGATGCTCATGGCGTTCGCGGTGCTCGTCGCGGTGCTCGCCCGCAAGCTCACCGGCGGCTGGTGGACCGGCGTCGCGGCCGCGGTCGTGACGCTCTTCGTGCTCGCGCCGAACCCGTTCGGGTGGCACATGCTGCCGGCGTACGAGAAGCTGGCCTTCAGTCCGCTGGAGGACGGCTCGTCGCTGCGCCTGACGGTGTGGTCCGGGCCGACGCAGACCTTCGGCGCGCTGCTGTTCGTGCCGGTGATGCTGGTGCTGGTCGACCGGCTCCGCGAGACGGTCCGGCAGAGCGACCGCCGCGGGTGGGTGCTGCTGGCGATCCTGCTCGCCGGCGTGATGGGCGGCAAGGCGACCTACCTGCCGCTGCTGGTGTGCGGGCTGCTGCTGGTGCTTGCGGTGGAGCTCGTGTTCCGTCGCCGGCTGCACGGCGGCGCGCTGATCGCGCTCGGGCTGACCGGCGTCGCGTTCGCGTACTCCCAGCTCGTGCTGTTCGGCTCGACCAGCCAGGGCAGCGGCTTCAACGCGCTCAACGTCGTGGTGACCAGCCCGCTGGGCATGACGACGCAGTATGTGGCCTTCCTGCCGCAGGACCACCTGAACCTGCTGGCCTTCCTCACGATCTTCGGCTGGTGCTGCGTCTGGGCCGGCCTGCTGGGCCTCTTCCGCCGCTCGGCGCGCTCGCCCGAGATCATGGTGATGCTCGGCATCGGGCTCAGCGGCGCCGGCGCCACCATGCTGACCGGCCAGTCGGGCGACAGCCAGCGGTTCTTCATCGAGGCCGCCCGGCCCTACATCTCGGTCGCCGCGGTCGTCGGCCTGGCCGCGCTGCTTCCGGCCGGCCGGATGACCTGGAAGCGCGGCGCGGCCCTGCTCGGCAGCGCGGTCCTCGGCATCATCGCGGTCCAGCTCGTCCAGGCCCACGGCCGCACCACGATCCCAACCCGGAACAGGATGCCCAACGAGGGCGCGTGGCGGCACGAGATCGTCGCCCCCTACGCGCAGCTCGGCCTGGCCGCCGCGCTGTTCCTGGCCGCGCTCGTGGTCGCCGCGGTGCTGCTGCGCCGGCGCGGCTGGTCGTTCGGGTTCGGCACCGCGCTGGCGCTGACCGTGGCCCTGCTCGCCGGCTACGGCCTGAACACGAGCATCGAGAACTACAACCTGATCGCGCGGGAGTCCAGGGCGGACGGCTGGCGCAACGTCGTGCAGGGCACCCAGATCGTCGGCGAGGGCACGCTGGAGGCCGGCCGCTGGCTGCGCGACCACTCCGATGCCGACGACCTGGTCGCCACCAACGCGCACTGCCTCATGTGGGAGGGCAAGTGCAGCGACCTGCACTTCTCCATGACGGCGTACAGCGAGCGCCGCATGCTCGTCGAGGGCTGGGGCTTCTCGACGACGGCCCACGAGGAGGCGGCGCGGCTCGGCGAGTGGGTCGGCTACATCCCCTACTGGCGGCCGGAGATCCTGGCCGACAACGATGCCGTCTTCAAGGACCCGACCGCCGAGAATGTCGCTACGCTGCGTGACCGCTACGGCGTGCGGTGGCTGTTCGTCGACGAGTCGCAGGGCGGGGTTTCACCGAAACTGGGAACGTTCGCCACCGAGCGTTACCGGTCGGGCCCCTGCGTCGTATACCAATTGGCCCCGTCCTGACGTTAGGTAGGCTCCAGCAGTGACGTCCACCAACCAACTCGCCGTCCCCTTCAACAAGGGATTCCTGACCGGTGACGAGACCGGCTACATGCACCAGGCGATGACCGGTGGACCGATGACCGGCGACGGCCCGTTCACCAAGCGGGCGAGCGCGCTGCTCACCGAGCTCGTCGGTGCGCCGCACGCGCTGCTCACCACGTCGTGCACCCACGCGCTCGACATGACCGCGATGCTGCTCGACCTGGGCCCGGGTGACGAGGTCATCCTGCCGTCCTTCACGTTCTGTTCGACCGCCAACGCTTACGTACTGCGGGGCGCCGTCCCGGTCTTCGTCGACATCCGGCCGGACACGCTCAACCTGGACGAGCGGCAGGTCGAGGCGGCCGTCACCGACCGCACCAAGGCGATCGTCGTCGTGCACTACGCGGGCGTGGGCGTCGAGATGGACGCGATCAACGCGATCGCCGAGCGGCACGGCCTCGTCGTGATCGAGGACAACGCCCACGGCCTCGGCGGCACCTATCGCGGCCGCAACCTCGGCTCGATCGGCGCGATGGCGACGCAGAGCTTCCACGAGACCAAGAACGTGCAGTGCGGCGAGGGTGGCGCGCTGGTCTTCAACGACCCCCGCTACTTCGAGCGCGCCGAGATCATCCGCGAGAAGGGCACGAACCGCGGCCAGTTCTTCCGGGGCATGGTCGACAAGTACCGCTGGATCGACATCGGCTCGTCGTATCTCCCGTCGGACCTGCTCGCGGCGTTCCTGACCGCCCAGCTGGAGCACTTCGCCGACATCCAGCGCCGCCGCCACCACGTGTGGTCGAGCTACGACGCGCGCCTGGCCGCCTGGGCCGCCGAGCACGGCGTGGTCCGCCCGACCGTCCCGGCCGACCGCGAGCAGCCGGCGCACCTCTACTACCTGCTGCTGCCCGACCTGGACAGCCGCCAGAGCATGCTCAAGCACCTGCTGGGCCACGGCGTCCTCGGCACGTTCCACTACCAGCCGCTGCACCTGGCCCCGGCCGGCGAGAAGTTCGGCCGGGTCGGCCCCGAGGGCTGCCCGGTGACCGAGGACGTTGCCGACCGGCTGCTGCGCCTCCCGCTCTACGCGGGCATGACCGACGACGACATCGACCTGGTCATCAACGCCGTCGAGACGTTCCGGCCGCGCGAGTGACCGACACCGAGGCCCGCCCTCGCCTGGCCCGAACGGTGGTGGCGCTGGCCAACGACCGCCGGGTCCGCTACCTGCTGGTCGGCGGCGTGTCGGCGGTCTCGTATTACGCCTTCTACGCCACCCTCTACCTGCTGACCCGCGACTGGCTGCACTACCTGGTCCCGACCTTCGCCGCCAACTTCCTGTGCGCCCTGGTCACCTACCCCCTCCAGCGCCAGTTCGTCTTCCAGTCGAAGGGCCCGGTGATCGCGGGCTTCTTCAAGTTCTACGTGGTGTGCTTGTGGGCGCTGGGCTTCACGCTGGTGGGGCTGCCGCTGCTGGTGGAACTGGCGGGCATCCCGGTCCTGATCTCGCAGGCGATCCTGATCGTGACGGCCCCGATCATCAACTACCAGCTGACCAAGTTCTGGGTCTTCCGCATCCGCCGCACCAAGCCCTCGGCGACCGACTGAGGCCTGGCGGTGGAGGTCCGCGGTGGCGGTCGTGGGCGGTGACGCCGGCCTATCCGCGCGGCCAGGCACCGTCGGGGATCCCCGGATGGTCCGCCAGTCCTGATCCGCCACGGCCCGACCCACGGCGAGCACGCAACGGCGGCCGGGCGCGCACCCGGCAGCCGCAAAGCGGGCAACCCTAAGGTCCCGCGGGCGACTGCTCCATGATCAAGGGAAGCATTTGGTTGTCCTGGCAGCCAAATCCTTCCCTTGATCATGGAATGGAGCCACCAACCGGCTGAAGCTTGCGGATCATGCAAGGTGCCTTGCAGGGCGCGCAAGACGAGCCGTCCGACGGCGGCGGCGAGGGCGGCGGGCAGAATGGGGGCGTGAACAAGCCGCGGATTCCTGACGTGCTCGCCAACCGGTACGCCTCGCCCGAGCTCGTGGAGATCTGGTCTCCCGAGGAGAAGGTGCGGCTGGAGCGGCGGCTCTGGGTGGCCGTGCTCAAGGCGCAGCGTGAGCTCGGGGTCGCGGTGCCCGACGGGGTCGTCGAGGACTACGAGCGGGTGCTCGACGACGTCGACCTGGTCAGCATCGCCGAGCGGGAGCGGGTCACCCGCCACGACGTCAAGGCGCGCATCGAGGAGTTTGCCGGCCTCGCCGGGCACGAGCACATCCACAAAGGGATGACCTCGCGGGACCTCACCGAGAACGTCGAGCAGCTGCAGATCCGCAAGTCGCTCGAGCTCGTCCGGGACCGGATGGTGGCCGCGCTCGCCCGGCTGGCCGGGCGCGCCCAGCAGTATGACGAGCTGGCCATGGTCGGGCGGTCGCACAACGTGCCGGCGCAGGCCACGACCCTCGGCAAGCGCTTCGCCAGCGCCGCCGAGGAGCTGCTCATCGGGTACCGCCGGATCGAAGACCTGCTGGAACGCTATCCGCTGCGCGGGATCAAGGGGCCGGTCGGGACGGCGGCGGACCAGCTGGACCTGCTCAAGGGCGACGCCGGGAAGCTCGCGCGGCTGGAGCGTAGCGTCGCCGAGCACCTCGGGTTCCGCAACGTGCTGACGAGTGTCGGCCAGGTGTACCCCCGCTCGCTGGACTTCGACGTGGTGTCGGCGCTCGCCCAGGCCGTGGCCGGGCCGTCGAGCCTGGCGACGACGATCCGGCTGATGGCGGGGTACGAGCTGGCGACCGAGGGCTTCAAGGCCGGCCAGGTCGGCTCCTCGGCGATGCCGCACAAGATGAACACCCGCTCCTGCGAGCGGGTCAACGGGCTGGCCGTCGTCGTCCGGGGGTATCTCTCGATGGTCGGCGAGCTGGCCGGCGACCAGTGGAACGAGGGCGACGTCTCGTGCTCGGTGGTGCGCCGGGTGGCGCTGCCCGACGCGTTCTTCGCCGTCGACGGGCTGTTCGCCACCTTCCTGACCGTCCTGGACGAGTTCGGGGCGTACCCGGCGGTCGTGGCGCGCGAGCTCGACCGGTACCTGCCGTTCCTTGCCACCACCCGGGTGCTCGTCGCGGCCGTCGGGCGCGGGGTCGGCCGTGAGGATGCTCACGAAGCGATCAAGGAGCACGCCGTGGCGGTGGCGCTCGCCATGCGCGAAAAGGGCATCCAGGACAACGACCTGCTCCAGCGGCTGGCCGACGACGAGCGGCTGCGCCTGTCGCGGCCCGAGGTGGAGGCGCTGGTCAGCGACCCGCAGCAGTTCGTCGGGGCGGCATCCGCGCAGGTCAGGGCGGTGGTGGACATGATCGACGAGGTGGTCGCCGCCAACCCGGCCGCGGCGGCGTACGTCCCGCCACCGATTCTCTGACGCCGATCTTGGCATTCAGCGGTACCGCTAAGATGCGTGCTGGGCGACAAGCCGGTGATCTGCGGCGTTGTCCCGCCCGGTAGGCTCGTGTCGCTCGCCCTCGAGCGCCCGACTCAACGTCAGGAGTGCCCCGTGGCCCGCGTCGTGGTTGACGTCATGCTCAAACCGGAGATCCTGGACCCCCAGGGTCAGGCGGTCGCGAACGCGCTGCCGCGTCTCGGCGTCGCCGACGTGACGTCCGTGCGCATCGGCAAGCGCATCGAGATCGAGTTCGAAGGCTCGGCCGACCTCGAGCGGGCCCGCGACATCGCCGACATGCTGCTCGCCAACCCGGTGATCGAGGACTTCACGCTGCGCGTCGAGGAGCCGGAGGTCGAACAGCAGTGACCGCCCGCATTGGTGTCGTCACGTTTCCCGGCTCGCTCGACGACCGCGACGCCGCCCGGGCTGTCGGGCTGGCCGGCGCGGCGCCGATCCCGCTGTGGCACGCCGAGGCCGACCTCTACGGGGTCGACGCGGTCATCCTGCCGGGTGGCTTCTCGTACGGGGACTACCTGCGGGCCGGCGCGATCGCCCGGTTCTCCGCCGTCATGGAGTCGATCATCAGAGCGGCCGGCGACGGGCTGCCGGTTCTCGGCATCTGCAACGGCTTCCAGGTGCTGTGCGAGGCCCACCTCCTGCCCGGGGCGCTGACCCGCAACCAGCACCTGCACTTCCGCAACCGCGACCAGGGCCTGCGGATCGAGAGCACGACGACCGCGTGGACGCGCGACTTCACGCCGCGCCAGGAGGTCGTGATCCCGGTCAAGAACGGCGAGGGCTGCTACATGGCCGACGAGCGTACGCTTGACGAGCTCGAAGGTGAGGGGCGCATCGTCGCGCGGTACGTGCGGGGAAACCCCAACGGCTCGCTGCACGACATCGCGGCGATCACCAACGCTGCCGGCAACGTCGTCGGGATCATGCCTCACCCGGAGCACGCGGTCGAGGTGCTGACCGGCCCGTCCATCGACGGGCTCGGCATCTTCACGTCCGTGCTCGCACATCTGGGAGCCCGAGTATGACCGTCGACACCGTTGAGCAGGCCGGCAAGACGCCCGACGAGGAGCAGCCCTACGAGGACCTCGGCCTGCGCGAGGACGAGTATCAGCGGATCCGCCAGATCCTGGGCCGCCGCCCGACCACGTCCGAGCTGGCCATGTACTCGATCATGTGGAGCGAGCACTGCTCGTACAAGAGCAGCAAGGTCCACCTGCGCCAGTTCGGCGAGAAGGCCCCCAAGTCCGACCTGATGCTCGCCGGCATCGGCGAGAACGCGGGCGTCATCAAGATCTCGGACGAGATCGCCGTGACGTTCAAGGTCGAGTCGCACAACCACCCAAGCTTCGTCGAGCCCTACCAGGGCGCGGCCACGGGCGTCGGTGGCATCGTGCGCGACATCCTCGCGATGGGCGCCCGGCCGGTCGCCGTGATGGACCCCCTGCGCTTCGGCGCCGCCGACCACGAGGACACCAAGCGGGTCCTGCCCGGGGTCGTCGCCGGCGTCGGCGGCTACGGCAACTGCCTGGGCCTGCCCAACATCGGCGGCGAGGTCGTCTTCGACCCCTGTTACCAGGGCAACCCGCTGGTCAACGCGCTGTGCGTCGGTGTGCTGCCGGTCAACCGGCTGCAGAACAAGGAGGCGCACGGCCCCGGCAACATCGTCGTGCTGCTCGGTGCCAAGACCGGCCGCGACGGCATCGGCGGCGTGTCGGTGCTGGCCAGCGCCACCTTCGACAAGGACGGCCCGGCCCGCCGGCCGTCGGTGCAGGTGGGCGACCCGTTCATCGAGAAGCTGCTCATCGAGAGCTGCCTCGAGCTGTACGAGCGGGGCCTGATCGTGGGCGTGCAGGACCTCGGCGGCGCCGGGCTGACCTGCGCGCTGACCGAGACGAGCGCGGCGGCCGGCACCGGCATGGACGTCAACCTCAACCTGGTGCCGCTGCGCGAGGCCTCGATGGACCCGCAGGAGGTGCTGGCCAGCGAGTCGCAGGAGCGGATGCTGCTCATCGTCGCTCCGGAGAAGCTCGACGACGTGCTGCAGGTCGCCGAGCGCTGGGGCGTCCTCGCCACCGCCATCGGCACCGTCACCGACACCGGCCGCCTGGTCATCAGCTGGCACGGCGAGGTCGTGGTCGATGTCCCGCCGGGCTCGCTGGCCGACGACGGCCCGGTCTACGCCCGCCCGATGCGCGAGCCGGCCGACCTCATCCTGCTGCAGGCCGACCGGGCCGAGACGCTGCCGCGCCCGCGCAGCGGCGTCGCGCTTCGCGAGACCCTGCTGCGCCTGGCCGCCAGCCCCAACCTGTGCGACAAGAGCTGGGTCACCGAGCAGTACGACCGCTACGTGCAGGGCAACACGATCCTCGCCCAGCCGGAGAACTCGGGCGTAATCCGCATCGACGAGCAGAGCGGCCTGGGCGTCGCGCTGTCCGTCGACGGCAACGCCCGCTACGCGCGGCTCGACCCGTACAACGGCGCCAAGCTCGCCCTCGCCGAGGCGTACCGCAACGTGGCCGCCGCCGGCGCGACCCCGCTGGCCGTCACCAACTGCCTGAACTTCGGCTCCCCCGAGGACCCGCAGGTCATGTGGCAGTTCGCCGAGGCGGTCCGGGGCCTGGCCGACGGCTGCGCCGAGCTGGGCATCCCGGTCACCGGCGGCAACGTCAGCTTCTACAACTCGACCGGCTCGCAGGCGATCCACCCGACGCCGGTCGTCGGCGTGCTCGGCGTCATGGGCAACGTCGGCAGCCGGGTCCCGATGGGCTTCGGCGGCGACAGCGACGTGATCATGCTGCTCGGCGAGACGACCGAGGAGCTGTCCGGCTCCGAGTGGGCCTGGGTCACCCACCAGCACCTCGGCGGCCAGCCGCCGCGCGTGAACCTGACCCGCGAGCGCATCCTCGCCTCGGTGCTGACCGAGGCCGGGGAGCGCGGGCACCTGTCGTCGGCGCACGACCTCTCCGACGGCGGGCTCGCGCAGGCGCTGGTGGAGGCCTGCCTGCGGTACGACCACGGGGCGAACATCGTCCTGCCGGAGGACCTCAACCCGTTCGTCGCGCTGTTCTCGGAGTCGACCGCCCGCGCGCTCGTCTCCGTGCCGCGCGGCCACGAGAAGGCGTTCGCGTCGCTGGCCGCCCAGCACGGCCTGCCGGTCACGGTGATCGGCTCGGTCGACGGCCGCAGCCGCACGCTGGACATCCGCGGCCAGTTCACGATCTCGCTCGACGAGCTGCGAGCGGCCTGGACCGGCACGCTGCCGGCCCTGTTCGGCGAGGTCTCGACGGAGGCCCCGGCGTACGTCGAGCCGACCGCACCGCCGGCCATGTTCGAAAAAGTCGAGGCCCCGGAGGTGCCGGCGTCGCCCGGCGACGTCTGACATGACCGTCTTCGCGCAGCCCGGCTCGGGCGCCCGGTTCGACTGGGGCCCGGCCGGGGCGGCGGAGCTGGCCCGCGTCTGCTCGGTCCTCGTCGTGGTCGACGTCCTGTCGTTCTCGACCTCGGTGGACATCGCGGTCGGCCGGGGCATGCGGGTCCACCCGTTCCCGTGGAGCGACCAGGCCCGCGCCTACGCCGACCGGATGGGCGCCGCCGTCGCGGTCGGCCGCTCGAAGGTGTCCCCGTCGTCGCCGTGGTCGCTGTCGCCGCACGCGCTGCTGAGGGCTCCGGTCGTGGCGGACCTGGTCCTGCCGTCCCCGAACGGCGCGACGATCTGCTCGGCCGCCTCCTCCACGGGCGTCCCGGTGGTGACGGCGGGTCTGCGCAACGCGCCGGCCGTCGCCCGCTGGCTGCGCGAACGAGGCTACGGCACCCCGTCCCACCCCGTCGGCGTGATCGCGGCCGGCGAGCTGTGGCCGGACGGCACCCTGCGCCCGTGCGTCGAGGATCTGCTCGGCGCGGCCGCGGTGCTCGACGGCCTGTCGCTGCTCGGCGCCCCGCTGTCGGTCGAGGCGGCGGTGACGCTGGCCGCGCTGGCCTCGGTCCGCAACGTGCCCGCCGCCGTCCGCAAGGGCGTGAGCGGCCAGGAGCTGATCGGCCGCGGCTTCGCCGAGGACGTGGCTCTGGCCGTAGAGTCGGGCGTCTCGAACGTCGTCCCGGTCCTGACGAACGGCGTCTTCAATCCGGCCTAGGCGGGGCTAGCGGCGCTCGATGCGTTGGCCGCGGGTGATGTGCTCGCGGATCACATACGTCGGGCGGCCCATGCCGTGGGAGTGGACCCGGCCCAGGTACTCACCCAGGACGCCGATGCCGACCAGTTGCGCCGACGAGAAGAAGGCGATCAGCGACGCCAGGGTCGTGAAGCCGGCCACCGTCGTCTCGCCGCGGACGTACTGGATGATCCAGATGATCGTCAGGGCCAGGCCGGCCAGGCCGATGGCGAAGCCCAGCCAGGTTACCCAGCGCAGGGGCTTGGTCGAGTAGCCCAGGATCATGTTGACCATGTGCTTCACCAGCGACTTGACGGTGAAGCCGGACCTGCCCTCCTGGCGTTGGTCCATCCTGACCGTGACCGAGCCGACCCGGGTCGTCGTCCAGCTCAGGACGATGTCCACCGAGACGTGCGGGCCGCTCACCTGGTCGAAGCCCGCCCGCAGGAAGGTGCGGAAGATGCGCCAGGCGCCCAGGACGTCGGCGTTGGGTATGCCCATCGTGCGGCCCATCACCAGGGACTTCGCGCCCCAGCTCGTCACGTTGCGGAACGCGCCGTGCTCCTCGACCTCCGAGACCGCGTAGACCACGTCCAGGTCGTCGGTCAGGGCCGCTACCAGCTTCGGGAGCTCCTCCGGCGGGTGCTGGAGATCGTCGTCCATCGTGACGATGCGCTCGTGGCGGGCCGCGCGGATGCCGGCGATCAGGGCGTTGTGCTGGCCGTAGTTGCGGGCCATGCGGATGGCTTGCACATGGTCGTACTTCAGGGCCAGCTCGCTCGCCACGTCCCACGTGTCGTCGGTGCTGTCGACGACCAGGATGACCTCGTGGTCGGGGTGCAGGCCGGGCAGGACCGCATTCAGGCGCTCCACCAGCGTGGGCAGGATGCGCGCCGAGCGGTAGCACGGGACGACGACGGACAGGGACACCTTCGGGGGCTCCTCACTATCGCGAAGGACCTCACCGTACTCCAGCCCGGGCCGGACGGAGCCACTCAGGCCTGGATAGTGATGATTCGGGTGAATTCGTGCAGCAGGTCGAAACCATCCCAGACACCCGCGAACGTCAACGCCTGGCCGAACGGCACGATGCGGTCGATGCCGCGACCGGCCAGGGTGGTCACGAAGTCGTCGAGCTCGGTCATCGTGAAGCCGAACTGCGCCAGGGTCTGGTCCTTGCGCTGGATCGCCGGGGCCAGCTCGGCGAGCGAGCCGAGCGTCACGTGGCAGATCGTGCCGGCCCCCAGCCATTCCCGCTGAACGAAGCCGAGGTCGGCCAGCTCCACGTTGGCGACCGCGTTGCCGGCGAAGGCGACGCGCGTCGCGGCGCCGGTCGCGGCCAGCCCGTACGTGGCGACGTACTTCTCGACGGCCATCGCCGCGTCGACCGACCAGCCGCGCTGCCCGACGACCTCGCCGAGCAGCTCCGTGAACTCGGCCTTGGCCACGTCGGCCGCGGCTGGGTCGCCGATCCAGAACAGGTCGCGCGGGGAGGAGCAGGCGGCCTGGTCGAACCAGTACAGGTCGTTGGCGAAGCCGTCGGCCGCCGCGCGGCGCTGGGCCGGGGTCGCGGCCCGCCAGCCGGCGACCGAGACGGCCGCGAACGAGGAGCGGTCCGGAAAGGCCAGGTCGCGGGCGAGCGGCGGCACCGCAAAGGTGCGCAGCGCGTTGACCGACTGGTCGCCGCCCCACAGGACGCGCAGGTCGCAGGCCGCCATGAGGGCGCCGGTGAGCGCGTCGTCGCGGTCGTAGGTGACCATCCGCTGGGTCTGCGCGATCGCCGGGTGGGCGTCGGCGAGCACGTCGTTGAGCGCCTCCAGGACGGTCTGGGCGGCGCCCGCCGAGCGGTTGGAGACGCGCACGATGTTGTGGTTGCCGGCGAGGGCCGACAGCGCCCAGGAGTACACGAAGATCGTGTCCACGTTGGCCGGCGGGAAGTGCAGGACCAGCCCGCGCGGGGCCCGGCGGTGGCCGGCGGCGCCGTCGCCGAGGCGCTCGACCGCCTTGGCCAGCTCGCTCTTGCGCAGGAAGAAGCCGAGCGAGCCCAGCTCGGGGTGGCGGCGGGCCAGGTCGGGCTTGAGCAGGCGGCGGGAGAACGCGATCAGGAAGTCGCGGACGCGCTCGTCGCCGACGGTCAGCCGGCCACCGGCCGGCTCCTGGGTGACCTCGGCGATCAGTCGGTCGACCGACCGAATTTCGGCACCGGCCGGGAAGCGCGCGGTGATCACGCCGCCGCCTGGAAGGTGTCGCTGCAGCCGCGGGCCTCGGCGCGCGGCAGGCGGCCGAGGATCGAGAACCGCTTGCCCGGCCATGCGCCGTCGTCGATGCCGTGCACCACGCCGAGGTCCTCGGTGAGCAGGACGTGCCCGGGGTACGACTCGGGGAGGGTGCTCACCACCTCGACCAGCCCGGGCCTGCCGGGCGGCAGCGGCTCCCACGTGACGGGGTCGCGGATCACGACGTCGGCGAAGTCCGGGCAGTACAGCGAGTTGCCGTCCGGTCCCTCGAGGTACACGACGCCGATCTGCTCGACCATGCCGTAGAAGTTGTGGATCCGCGTGAGGCCGGTGTCGGCCTGGAACGCGCGGCGGAACTCGGCGTTGTCGACCTGGCGGTCGACCAGCTTCTTCCAGCCGCCGGAGTGGACCAGGACGCCGTTGCTGAGGTCGAGGCCGTGGTCGCGGGCGAGCTCGTACAGGTACAGCCACACCATGAACGTGAAGCCGAAGATCAGGAACGGCCGGTCGCCGTGCTTGGCCAGGAAGCCGCGCACGGCCTCCACGTCGGGGCGGTCGTGCTCGTCGAGGACCCACACGTGGTCCCGGCCGAAGGTCACCATGCCCAGCACGCCGGCGCCCCGCGCGCTGAACGAGCGGCGGTTCTTGATGATCGCCGTCGAGTCGACGATGAGCATCGGCAGCCGCTTCGGGCCGAGGACGGTCTGCAGGGTCTGGCCGAGCATGCGGGTCTGCGCCGCGGCGGCGTCCTTGTCGAGGTAGATCCGGCTGACGTCGCCGGTCGTCCCGCTGGAGGTCAGCACCTTGAAGACGGCGTCGTCCGGGATGCTCTTGAGCTCCTGGGTCTTGAACAGCCGCACCGGGAGCCACGGCAGGTCGGAGATCGCGTCGTACCGCCGGCCGCGCGCATGCCCGATCGCGTTCAGGATGTTGTCGTAGGCGGCGCCGCCGGACCGGTGCCGCTCGGTGAGCTCGACCAGCCGGGGCAGCAGCTGGGCCTCGCGTTCGGACTGCGCCAACGTGAAGACACTCATCGCGCCGCCTCCAGCGCTCGATAGTCGACCTTGCCGTTGCTCAGCAGCGGCAGCGCGGCGACGCTGCGCACCTCGAAGCCGGACCAGTGCAGCTTGAGCCGGTCGGCGAGGTCCTGCCGCAGCCGGCTCGGGTCGTTGCCGTCCTGGGCGACGAAGACGACGATCTTGTCGTCGCCGGCCACCGCGGCGGCCGGGCCGGGGAGCATGCCCTCGATGTCGTCGAGGTTGAGCCGGACGCCGAACACCTTGCCGAACCGCTTGAGGCGGCCGTCGATGTACAGGTATCCATCGGCGTCGAGGTGGCCCAGGTCGCCGGTCTCCAGCAGCCCGCCCTGGTCGTCGCCGCGGGCCAGGTCGGCGGCCGTCTCGGCGTAGCCGAGCATGACGTTGGGCCCGCGGTAGAGCACCTCGCCGCGCACGTCGGCGCCGGTGGTCTCGGTGCCGTCGTCGAGCCGCACGCTGAGCCGCCCGCCGGGCACCGCCGGGCCGACCGACCCGAGCTTCTCCGCGAGGCGGTCGGCCGGGAGCGTCGTGAGCCGCGGTGCCGCCTCGGTCTGCCCGTACATCACGAACAGCCGGCCCGACACGGCGCTCATCCGCCCATGGAAGTCCTCGACCAGCTCGGGCCGCAGCCGTCCACCGGCCTGGGTGAGCGTGCGCAGCGCCGGGTACTTCGCCGGATCGAAGCGCAGGCGTTTCAAGATTTCGTACTGCGACGGCACCAGCGCCAGCGAGGTGACGCCGAACGTGTTGACCGCCGGCCAGAACGGCCGCCCGAGCAGGCCATCGGCCTCGACGACCAGGGTCGCCCCGGCCGCGAGGTGGGTGTTGAGCACCGACATGCCGAACGAGTAGTAGAACGGCAGGCTGCTGATCGCCACGTCGTCGCCGGTGATGCCGAGCGCCGCGACGATCGACGCGGTGTTGGCCAGGATCGCGGCCCGCGACAGCCGGACCAGCTTCGGGTTGCCGGTCGAGCCCGACGTCGCCAGCAGGACGGCCAGGTCGGGGTGGGCGGCAGCGGCCGGTGACTCGCGGACCCAGCGGTCGCCGTCGACCCGGTAGCCCTTCGGCGCCTCGTCGGGCAGCGGCCCGGCGACCACGGCCGGCTCGAACCGGTCGACGAAGTCGGTCAGCACCTCGGCCGGCAGGGCCGGATCGAGCAGCGCGAGCGGCCGGCCGGACTCGAAGGCGTCCACATAGCGCAGGACCGCGTCGACGGTGGTCGGCATCCGCAGGAAGACCACCCCGGGCGGCGCGTCGGCGAACGCGCCCGTCGCGTGCGGAACCACGACGGCGCCGGTGGCGGCGTCGATCAGCCGGGCGCCCGGGTGCAGCAGCGTCATACGACGAGACCGCCGTCGACGCCGATCACCTGGCCCGTCACGAACCGGGCATGGTCGGAGAGCAGGAAGGCCACGACGTCGGCCACGTCCTCGGGCTCGCCGAGCCGGCGCAGCGCGGTCGCGGCGACCCGCTCGGCGCGGCCGGCCTCGTCGAGGGAGTCGAGCATCTCGGTGGCGATGAAGCCGGGGGCCACCGCGTTGACCCGGATGCCGGCCGGGCCGAGCTCCTTGGCGGCGGCGCGGGTGAAGCCGGCGACGGCGGCCTTGGTCGCGCCGTAGACCACCTGGCCGGCGGCGCCGGACGTGCCCATCACCGACGACAGCAGGACGACCGCCGGGCTGGTGCCGCGCCGCAGCAGCTTGACCGCGGACTGGACGGTGTGGGTGGCGCCGACGGCATTGACGGCGAACAGCCGCTCGACGGCCGCGTCGCTCATCATGCCGAGCAGGCCGGCCTCGTGGACGCCGGCGTTGACGACCAGGGCGTCGAGCCGGCGGTGCCGCTCGAACACGAGCCGCATCATGGCCTTGACGTCGGCCGCCTGGCTCACGTCCCCGTGGACGACGAGGGCGTCGACGCCCAGCTCGTCGGCCGTCGTCTTCGCCGAGCCCTCGCGCTGCCCGTGCAGGACCAGCTGGTAACCCTCCGTGGCGAGGCGGCGGGCGACGGCCCGGCCGATGCCGCGCGACGACCCGGTGACCAGCGCGACCCGCTGCGGCGCCTCAGCCGGTGAGCTCAACGTCGTGCTTCCCGAGGATCTCGACGGCCTTGTCGAACGAGCTCAGGTCGATGACCTCGTCCGTGTCGATCATGACGTCGAACGCGTCCTCGATCTCGGCCACGAGCGTCAGGTGGGCGAGCGAGTCCCACTGCTCGATCCCCCGATACTCAAGCTTGTCGACATCGAAGTCCTCCGGGAGGCCAAGCGCGGTGCGGAAGGCGACACGGAGCCGGTCGAGGTTGCTCATCAGATCAGGGTCCTGTTCGATCAGGGCGCATGCGGGTCCGCCAGCGAGTGTACCGTTGGCGAGCGGTTCAACGACCCGGGAGGTTTCCAGGTGCTGCGCGACGCCCGCGAATCGGACGTGGAGACCATCCGCACCTGGCGGAACCATCCGAAGACCCGGGGTGCGAGCATCTACACCGCATACATCACCCCCGAGGGTCACGCTCAGTGGTGGGCCAACGTGCAGGCCGACCCGTCCCGGCGGGTGCTGATTTTCTCGTACCACGGGATCGACTCCGGCGTGGTGACCTTCAACGACCACGACCCGGACGCCGGCACCGCCGAGTGGGGCTTCTTCCTCGACGTCGACGGCCTGACCGAGCGCGGCGAGCTGCTGCCGGCCTGGATGGAGCTGGAGAAGGCGGCCGTCGCCTACGCGTTCGACGACCTGAAGCTCACGTCGTTCGGCGGGCGGACGCTGGCCTGGAACAAGCAGGTGATCGGGCTGCACCGCCGGTTCGGCTTCGTCGAGGTCCCCGAGCGCCGCTACACGATCGAGATCGACGGCCAGGACCAGCTCGTCGTCTGGACCGAGAAGTCGCGTACAACCTGACGTGACCCCGGACCCGTCAAAGGGTGGACCAAATCCCCCGAGGGAGGGCGCCACGGATGGGCCGGGACCCAGCAGGTGCGGAGCAGGAATATGTCGAGTACGTCACGGCGCGGCTGCCGGCGCTACGCCGTCTCGCGTACTCGCTGACCGGCGACTCGCACCGCGCTGACGATCTCGTCCAGCAGACCATCACCACGCTGTTCGTGCGGTGGTCGAAGATCCGCCAGGCCGATCACCTGGATCGATACGTGCGCAGCATGCTGGTGAACGCCTTCGTCGACGAGCGCCGTCTCGGCTGGGCGAGGGTGCGGCTCTTCGCGGAGCCGCCGCCGGTGGCCGCACCCGAGCCGGACAGCGTGGAGGACCGCTCGGTCCTGCGCGCCGCGCTGGCCCAGGTGCCGCGCCGCCAGCGGGCGGTGCTGGTGCTGCGGTTCATCCAGGACCTGCCGGTCGCCGAGGTTGCCGAGATCCTCGGCATCTCGGCCGGCACGGTGAAGAGCCAGACCTCCCACGGGCTCGCGGCGCTGCGGCGACTGCTCGGCGAGCAGCCGCTGGCGGCCCTGACCAGCACCCAGGAGCGGTGAAGTGCACCTTGACGAGTCCAACGCCGGCGACCTGCTGGGCACACTCTCCCAGGAACCACCCCGTCCGTCCTCGATCGACGTCGGCCGCGCGATGCGCGAGGGCCGGCGCCGCCGCCGGGCCCGCCGGGCGGCGCTGACCAGCGGCGCGGCGGGTTTCACCGCGCTGGCGCTGGCGGCGTTGCCGATCGGCCTGCGATCCATCGGTACCAGTAAATCGGACATCTCGGAAAGGACGAGCACGTCGCCGTCGGTCGCGGCCAGCGCCGCGCCCACCGCCGCGCCGAGCCCATCCGCCTCCGCCTCGCCTTCCAAGGCGCCCGCGCGGCTGCCCACGTCCTGCACGGTCGATCGGCTCCCGATCCCCGACAACGTGCCGAAGTCGATCGTCACCGCCGCCGACCCGACCGGACGCCTGGTGTTCGGGCGGTCGTACCCCGGCAACGGCACCCAGCAGGTCCTGCTGTGGACGAACGGCAAGGCGTCCAAGGTGGACGTCCCCGGCGACGATCAGGCGATGCATTCGGTCAACGCGGCCGGCGTGGCCGTCGGCCACAGTTACGTCGACGGCGAGCCGGTCGCCTGGCTGTACCGCGACGGCCGGGTGAGCGAACTGCCCGCGGGCCGCAGCGCCGAGGCGCAGGGCATCAACGCGAGCAACGTCATCGTCGGCGAGCGCGCCGGCCGGCCGGTCCGCTGGGCCAGCCCGACGGCGGAGCCGATATCCCTGGAGGTACCGCCGGACGCGCAGGGCGGCGCTGCGCGCGCGGTCGACGACGACGGCACCGCGGTAGGCTACGTGTACGTCGGGACGAACCGCGTGGCCTACGCCTGGACGCCCGACGGCAAGGGACGACCACTCGCGTCCGGCGACGACTCGGCCGCCTTCACGGTGCGCAACGGCTGGGCGACCGGTCTGCACGGCAGCAGCGGCATGCGCTGGAACCTCCACACCGGCGCGGCCGAGTCCGTGCCGGGCATGCAGATACGCCCGAGCACGGCCAACGCGTCGGGCTGGATGGTGGGCACCGACCCGCAGGGCAGGGGCGTGCTGACCGGCGCGGGCACGTCGGTACGGCTGCCGGATCTGTTCCTGCACAAGGCTGACGAGTTCAGCAACCTGCCGGAGACGCTCAGCGACGACGGGCGGGTGATCGCCGGCCAGGCCAACGACGCCGCGGGCGCCCTCTACGCCGCCGTCTGGCACTGCCGCTAACCCTCCACCACTCACCGCGTCCGCCCAGCGCCTCCGCGAGCCGCGTCCACCCACGACGCCCGCGAGCCACGTCCACCCACCGCGTCCACCCACGACGCCCGCGAGTGACGTCCACCCACTGCTTCCGCCCACCGCCTCCGCGAGCCGCGTCCATCCACCACGCCCGCGAGCCACGTCCGCCCGCCACCTCCGCCCGCCACGTCCGCCCACGACGTCCCGAGCCGTTCCCGTCCCTCCACATCTCCGCGTCCGCCCGGCGCCCCGCCTACGCGCGCGGCACCTCCACGCCTCCGCGTTCACCCGCCGCCCCGCCGGCCCCTTACCCTTCCGCTCCGCCCGCGCCTCGTCCCTCCACCCGTCCGCCTCCGCCCCTCTACGTCCGCTCCACAGCGTCGATCTTGGAGTTGTGGTGGTTGACAAACCCGGACATCGTGGGAGTGTCCTGGCACCACAACTGCAAGATCGGCGCAAAGGCGAGCGGACGCACGAGGCGAGCGGACGCACGAGGACGCGGAGGGGCGCGGCGAGCGGACGCACGAGGACGCGGAGGGGCGCGGCGACGGAGGGCCCGCGGGGCGGAGGCGGCGCGGGGCGGGCGGAGGCGGCACGCGGAGGGGCGCAGGCGACGCGCGGAGGGGCGCAGGCGGCACGCGGAGGGGCGCAGGCTGCGCGGGCAGGGCGGAGGCGGCGCCGGGCCGAGGCGGCGCCGGGCCGAGGCGGCGCCGGGCCGAGGCGGCGCCGGGCCGAGGCGGCGCCGGGCCGAGGCGGCGCACGGAGGGGCGGAGGCGGGGCGGAGGCGGGGCGGGGCGGGCGGGTGGGGGTTAGGCGGGGTCGGGGAGGCGGCCCGGGGCCAGGCGGTCCTCGGGGTCGAGCGCGAGCTTCAACCGGGCCGACGCATCGTCGATCCGGCCCGGGCCGTACGTCTCGACCAGCTCGCGCAGCTCCAGCGGAGCCCGCAGCAGCGTGCAGCCACCGCCGCCCCGGGCCAGCAGCACGGTCCGGGCGGCGGTCAGCATGCCGGCGAGCCGCTCCGGGGCCACCGAGTCGGGCAGCGACGCGTGCGCCACCCCGAGGCCGACCGACCCGCGCACCGGCACCGGCGTGCCGGCCGCGTCGCGCAGCGCGTAGACGACCGCGAACAGCTCGCTGGGCCGGCCCCAGAGCTTCAGCGCGACGTCCTCGGCGGAGAACGGATAGCGCCCCCACCAGGCCGGCGGCAGCTGCTCGACCGTGGCGCCGCCGCCGAGCAGCTTGGCCGCCGCCTCGGCGCGGCTGAAGGCGGCGTCGCGGGCGCCCTCGAACAGCGCGGCCAGCTCGGCCGGGCGCCCGCCGCTGCCGCCGGGCAGGTCGGCCTCGATCGCGGCCGCCTCGAGGTGCGAGGCGAGGAGCGCCTCGGTGAGCTGCTGGACCTCGCGGGGCGTGGTCACCGGCCGGATGACCCAGGCGCGGGCGGCGGGCATCGGCTCCAGCCGGACGGTGGCCTCGGTGATGACGCCGAGCGTCCCGTACGACCCGCAGACGTGCCGCGCCAGGTCGAAGCCGTCGACGTGGCGCTCCAGGCTGCCCTCGTCGAGCGCGACGCGCACGCCCATGACGAGGTCGCGGGGCGCGCCGAACCGGTGGCGCAGGGGGCCGGCCTCGTTGGCGGCCAGGACGCCGCCCAGGGTCGCGGCCGGCGAGCCGACGTCGAGCGCCAGGCGCTGGCCCTCGCGCAGCAGGTGGGCCCGGATCGCGCGCATCGGGGTGCCGGCGGCGATCGTCGCGATCAGCTCGCCGGGGTCGTGGTCGAGAATGCCGGACATCCGGCCCAGGTCGAGCAGGATGTCGACGTGGGTCGGGGGCAGGCCCCAGTCGAGCTTGGTGCCCGCCCCGGTCGGCACGACGGACAGGCCTTCCGCCGCGGCGAACCGCAGCACCTCCGAAACGTCCTCGGCAGCGCCGGGCGCCGCCACCCACCCCACGGGCACGCCGTCCACGGCGTCGGCCGGGCCGGCCTCCCACACGTGGTCCGGACCGCACGCCTCCGCGAGCCCTTCGATCACCGTCACCGCAAGCTCCGCTTCCCTGGTCACCAACCGCCGCCGTCGCTGGGGGGAAGATCGGTCGCCGGGAATCGCGGTAACCAGGGCATGATCCTGGCTTTCCCATTGACGCTCTCGTCACACGATCGATCGCCGGAAGCGTGCACATGGCGCGCCAACCGACATCGAACATACGTTCGAGAGCCTACGGGCTCCCTACTTGAGCCGCAAGACCCGCTTGAGGAAGGCCGCCCGGTCGGCGCTCGCGGCGGCGAGCTTGTCCAGGTCGTGGCCGGCGTCGTAGTCCTTGCGCTCCTTGGTGCCGGCCACCGCGGCGGCCAGCTCGTCCTGCTCGGACTTCGGGAAGACCTCGTCCTTGGCGCCGAACTGCAGCAGCACCGAGCGCTTGCCGCCGGCCGCCACGTAGGGGCCGGCGTCGAAGCGGGCGAGGGAGTCGAGATAGGCGTGCCAATCCGGCGGTACCTGCTGCTTGACCATCCAGCGGGACATCCGGCCCGACCCGCCCGCGAGCACCACGCCGGCCAGCCGGGTCTCCAGGCCGAGCAGCACCGCGCCCTGGGCCGCGCCCCAGCTGTGGCCGACGAACGCGATCCGCGAGGGGTCGCAGTCGGACCGGCGGGCCAGCAGGTCGATCGCCCGGCGCTGGCCGACGACCGCGTCGGCGACGGTCTTGGCGTCGGCCGCCGCGTCGCCGGTCGGCTTGAGCGGCAGGCCGGTGACGCCGACCAGCGCGCCGGCCCGGGCCAGCGTCATCGCCTCGTCGAGGAGTGCGTCCCGGTTGCCGTCGCTGCCCGGCGCGAGGATCACCGCCGGATACCGGCCGGCGTCGCCCGCGGGCCCCACGACGTACGCCGGAAGATCCTCGTGACCGCGCGCGTCCGAGTAGGTGAGGTCCTCGAGGATCACGCCGTCGCCGGTGCGCTTGTCGGTGAGGGTGGCGCCCAGGCTCTGGTTCTTGTCGTAGTTGAAGAGCTTCTTCAGCTCGGCGAGCGGCACCGCCGCGGGGACGTACCCCGAGGGGTCGAACGTCGACGCGGCCCGGCCCGAGCCGCCCGGAGATCCGGCCGGCGGGCCACCCCCCGCCCGCGGAGTCGTCGACGACCCCTCGGAGCACGCCTGGACCAGCATTGCTGCCAGCCCGGTCACCCCGATGTGCAACAGTGCACGACGCCGCACCGCATCCCTCCGTGGCCTCGCCCGAACTACGAGACCATGACGGTACCGGCGTCGCTCCCTCCTGATTACTAGGACCGGCGAACGACACTCATGGTTGCCGCCTCTTTCTTCGTCCTGGGGCCGCGTTGGAAAGCGGGTAACGTAAGGACGCGTGACGAGCGAGCAGCCGCCTACCGCGAAGCGGGTCCCGCACGAGCGGACCCACCACGGAGACACCGTGGTCGACGAGTACTTCTGGCTTCAGCAGAAGGACGATCCGGACACCGTGGCCTATCTGGAGGCCGAGAACGCGTTCACCACCGCGGCGACGGCACACCTCGAGGGGCTCCGCGAGACGCTGTTCAGCGAGATCAAGACGCGCACCAAGGAGACCGACCTCTCGGTGCCGACGCGCAAGGGCGGGTTCTGGTATTACACCCGCACCGAGGCCGGCAAGCAGTACGGCATCCACTGCCGGGTCGCCGCGGCCGACGGCCAGACGACCCCGCCCGACATCGGCGACGGCACGGCCCTGCCCGGCGAGGAGGTGCTGCTCGACGGCAACGAGCTCGCCGGCGACTCGGAGTTCTTCGCGCTCGGCACGTTCGACCTGAGCGTCGACGGCAACCTGCTGGCATACAGCACCGACTTCTCCGGCGACGAGCGCTTCACGCTGCGGGTCAAGGACCTGCGCACCGGGGAGCTGCTGCCGGACGCCGTCGAGGACGTGTTCTACGGCTCGGCCTGGGCGGCGGACGGCTCCACGCTCTTCTACACCACCGTCGACGAGGCGTGGCGGCCGTACCGCGTGTGGCGCCACACGATCGGCACGCCGTCCGCCGACGACGTGGTGGTGCACGAGGAGCCCGACGAGCGGTTCTGGGTGGGCGTCGAGCTGACCCGCAGCGAGCGCTTCATCCTCATCGACCTCAACAGCAAGGTCACCAGCGAGGTGCTGGTGATCCCGGCCGACGCGCCGACCACGCCGCCGGTCACGATCGCGCCGCGCCGCCAGGGCGTCGAGTACTCGGTGGAGCACCACGGGCACCGGTTCCTGATCCTGCACAACGACGGCGCCGAGGACTTCGCGCTGTCGTACACGTCGGTCGACAACCCCGGCGCCTGGACCACGCTCATCGAGCACCACCCCGGCACTCGGCTGCTGCAGGTCGACGCCTTCTCCGGCCACCTGGTCGTCTCGCTGCGCCGCGACGGCCTGACCGGGATCCGCGTCGTCCCGCTGCACGGCGCCGCGCCGTACGACATCAGCTTCCCCGAGCCGATCTACTCGGTCGGCCCGGAGGCGAACCTGGAGTACGACACCACCTCCTTCCGGCTGCACTACGTGTCGCTGGTGACTCCCGACTCGATCTTCGACTGCAACCTGGACAGCGGCGAGCTGACGCTGCGCAAGCAGAAGCCGGTGCTGGGCGACTTCGACCCGGCCCGCTACGAGCAGTACCGCGAGTGGGCGATCGCCGAGGACGGCACCCGCGTGCCGATCTCGATCGTGGCCGCGACGGGCACTCCCCGCGACGGCTCCGCCCCCGCCGTGCTCTACGGCTACGGCTCCTACGAGGCGTCGATGGACCCGTGGTTCTCGATCCCGCGCCTCTCCCTGCTGGACCGCGGCGTGGTCTTCGCCGTCGCCCACATCCGCGGCGGCGGCGAGATGGGCCGGCGCTGGTACGACGAGGGCAAGCTCCTGGCGAAGAAGAACACCTTCACCGACTTCGTGGCCTGCGCGGCGCACCTGGTGAAGGCCGCCTGGACGTCGTCGGACCGGCTGATCGCACGCGGCGGCTCGGCCGGCGGCCTGCTGATGGGCGCGGTGGCGAACCTCGCGCCGTCGGATTTCGCCGGGATCGTGGCGCAGGTCCCGTTCGTGGACGCGCTGAACACCATCCTGGATCCGTCGCTGCCGCTGACGGTGACGGAGTGGGAGGAGTGGGGCAATCCGCTCGCGGACCCCGAGGTGTACGCGTACATGAAGTCGTACACGCCGTACGAGAACCTCTCCGATGGGATGTATCCGGCGATCCTGGCGGTGACGTCGCTGAACGACACGCGGGTGCTCTTCCACGAGCCGGCGAAGTGGGTGGCCCGGCTGCGGGCCCAGTCCCCGTCGACGGACGTCCTGCTGAAGACCGAGATGGGCGCGGGGCACGGCGGGCCGAGCGGCCGCTATGACGCCTGGCGCGAGGAGGCGTTCATCACGGCCTGGATCCTGGACAAGGTCGGCAAGGCCGCCTGACCGACCACGGCCCATGATCGTGGGAACCGTTTGGCTGCCCCGGCGACCAGACGGTTCCCACGATCATGGAGCGCGGCCACGGAGCCAGGGCGCCGGCTGCGGTCGCCCAGGAGTAGTTCGGGTCGCCGTCCCTCCGTGCGCGACATATGCGAAATGCCGGATCCAGTGGGTCGGAATTTGCGGCATGTGGTGTCGTCCACAGCGCGTCGTCCCCAGCTGTGGATAACTCGGTGGACAGCTGTGGACGGACGCGGGGAACGCTGTGGACAACACCGAGCGCCAGCGATCCACACGGCTCTGTATTGCCTGCTCAATCACGTACCGGAGGCAGCAACGGTCGATCTCGTCACCAGGTGACGGTGGCGTTGCCCACAGGCGTTACCCACAGGCTGTGGATAACCGTCAGGCGAACAGTGTCGCGGCCAGCTTCGGGTCCAGGTTGCCGCCGCTCACCACCGCCACCGTGCGGCCCGCCGGCAGCGCGTCGCGGTGGTGGAGCACCGCCGCCGTCGTCACGGCGCCGCTCGGCTCGGCGATCAGGCGGGCCTTGCGGGCCAGCGTCTTCACCGCGTCCAGGATCTCTTCCTCGGTCACCGTGATGATGGCGTCCAGGTACGCGCTCAGGTGGGCCAGCGTCAACTCCGACAGCGGCGTGCGCAGGCCGTCGGCCACCGTGCTGAGCATCCGGGCCTCGGGCAGCGTGCGGACCACGCCCGCGGCCAGGCTCTCCGCCGCGTCCGCGGCCACGGCCGGCTCCACGCCGATCACCGCGACCCGCGGGGCCAGCGACTTCACCGCCGTCGCCACGCCCGAGGACAGGCCGCCGCCGCCCACCGGGACCAGCACCACGTCGACGCTGGAGAGGTCCTCGAAGATCTCCAGGCCCACGGTGCCCTGGCCGGCGATGATGTCGGGGTGGTCGTACGGCGGGATGAGGGTCAGGCCGCGCTCCGCGACCAGTTGCCCCGCCACGATCTCGCGCTGGGACTGCGGCACGAGGATGACCTCGGCGCCGTAGCCGCGGGTCGCCTCGATCTTGAGCGGGGTGGAGACGTCGGGCATCACGACCGTGACCGGGATGCCGAGGGCGCGGCCGGCGTAGGCGAGCGCCTGGCCGTGGTTGCCGGAGGAGTGGGTGATCACGCCGGCGCTGCGGCGCTCCAGGTCGAGCCGGTGCAGGGCGTTTGTGGCGCCGCGGAGCTTGAACGCACCGATGGGCTGCAGGCTCTCGGGTTTGAGCCACAGGTCGTCGGCCCAGGGGCAGGGCAACAACGGGGTGCGCACCACGAGGCCGGAGACCCGCGCGGCAGCGTCGCGGATGTCGTCCAGGCGAACGAGGTCTTGCTGGAGGGTGGTCACGCCGCCCATCCTGACACTGCGGTCCCGAGATCACCTTGTCCGCGCGGCGCGAATGAGAGATCCATAACGTCGAACTATCCGCTGCTGTAGTACCTTGCGGCGCCCGGATGCAGGGGCAACGGGTCGGTCGTCGGGGCCGACGCCCGGTCGAAGTTGCCGCCCTCGGGGTGCACCCGCGAGAGCTCGATCTGATGCTCGAAGAGCACCTTGGTGAGCTCGTAGGCAAGCTCCTCCGGCATGTCGGGCGACACCACGATGAGGTTGCCGACGACGATCGTGTCGATGTCGGTCGGGGTGCCGTAGGCGGTCGCCGGCAGCTTGGCCAGGCCGTAGACGGCGCCGTAGGTGTACGTCAGCGGCTGGAGCAGCTCGTTGAGCGGCAGGATCGAGTACTGCCCGGGCGCGCTGTTGAGCAGGTCGGCGATGCCCGGCGTGGGCAGGCCGCCGGCGAAGAAGAACGCGTCCGTCGTGCCGGCCTGCATGGACTTGGTGGTCTCCGGCAGCGACAGCCGCTCCCGGACGATCTCGGTGTCGGGGTTGATGCCGCCGGCGAAGAGCAGGCGGCCGGCCACGATGTCGATGCCGGAGCCGGCCGAGCCCGTCGAGACCCGCTTGCCGCGCAGGTCGCTGAACCTGGTGATCCGCGCGCTGTTGCGCACGACGAGGTGGATGTAGCTCTTGTAGACCCGGGCCAGCGCCACGATCTTGCGCGGACCGCCGTCGAAGGCGCCCTTGCCGGTGTACGCGTCGGCCGCCGTGTCCGCGAGGGTCAGCGCCACGTCCATGTCACCGCTCGCCACCCGCTCGATGTTCTCGCCGGAGGCGCCCGTCGCCTCGGCGCGCGCCTCATAGCCGGGGACGTGCTTGGTGATGAGGTCGGCGTAGCCGCCACCGATCGTGTAGTACACGCCGGTGGTGTTGCCGGTGGCGATGAAGATCCGGCCGCCGTGCCAGAGCCCGGCGCCCGGACGCTGCGGTACGGTCGCGCAACCGGCCAGGAGCAGGGCTCCCGCCAGTACCGCCGCGAGCACCCGTCGTGTCATCGAGACAACGCGTCCCGGGGCAGCGGGTCCAGGGCGTCGGCGACGCGGTGGACGAGCATCGCGGTCTCGTAGCCCACCTGGCCGAGGTCGCAGCCGGGCGCCGCGAGCACGCCGAGCAGGGCCCGATCGCCGACGGACATCACGATCATCACGCCGCCGTCCATGTCGACGATCGTCTGGCGGACGTGGCCCGCCTGCATGACCCGGGCCGCGCCGAAGACCAGGCTGGCGAGGCCGCTGATGACGGCCGAGAGGTGGTCGGCCTGGTCGATGGGCAGGTCGGCCGAGCTCGCGAGCCGCAGGCCGTCGCCGGACACGGTGATCGCGTGCGCGACGTCAGGCACCTGCCGGGCGAAGCTGGCCATGAGCCAGTCGAGCTGTCCGGCGCCGGAGGGTTGCTGTGGCATGGCCATATCTACTGATCCTTTTGTCCTGTGGCTGCGCTGTTGGTGCGTCGTGCGGCGGCCGAGACCCCTTCCGCGAACGCGGCGAGCCGGGACCGGACGAGCTCCGGGTCGACGGCCGCGGCGGGGGAGGTCTGCGGCTGCTGTTCGGTGGTTCCGGGCGCGAGCTGCGCGCCCGGACGGCGGCGGGGAAGGTTCGCTTCGGACATCGAGCCACCTCCGGCAGCACTGGACGGTGTTCCCGGCCGTGGCGGCCACGAGCCGGGGGGTGGTGGCGGCGTCGGGGTTTCGCCGCTGCTGAGGTAGGGACGGAACCAGGGTGCTGCCGCCGTCCCGGACTGTTGCGGTCGTTCGGAGGTGCGGGGCCGGCCGAGGGGCGCGCCGACCGTCGAGGGCACCTGGACCGGTTCCTGACGGACGGGCTCCGGACGGGCGCCGCCGCCACGGACGGGCTCCGGACGGGCAACGCCGCCGCGGCCGGCCGGCAGGGCGCTCGCCTGCTCCAGCACGCGGTGCGGGAGCGCGACGTAGGCGACGGTGCCGCTGCCGGTAGCGTGCAGCTGCACCCGGATGCCGTGCCGGGCGGCCAGGTGCGACACCACGTGCAGGCCCATCGTGCCGGCGGCGGCACTGCTCAGGTTGCTCGGCACGGACAGCCGGGCGTTGATCTCGGCCAGCCGGGCCGGCACGATGCCGATGCCGCTGTCGTGGACGCGGACCATCGCGCCGTCGACGGTCGGCCGCGCGTCGACCCGCACCGGCTGGGTCGGCGGCGAGAACGAGGCCGCGTTCTCGAGCAGCTCGGCCAGCAGATGCACCACGTCGCCGACGGCCGGGCCCGCCACGGCCAGGTCGGCCTGGACGACCTCGACCCGCTCGAAGTCGTCGATCTCGGAGGCCGCGGCGGTGACGACCGCGCCGAACTGCACGGCGTGGGTCTGCGGGCGGCCGGGCTCGCCGCCGGAGAGGACCAGCAGGTTCTCCCCGTTGCGGCGCAGGCGGGCGGCCAGGTGGTCGAGCGCGAACAGCCGGGCCAGCACGTCGGGGTCGGTCTCGTCGCGCTCGAACTCGTCGAGCAGCCGCAGCTGCCGCGTGATGAGCGTCCGGATGCGGCGGGCCAGCACCTCGGCCATGCGGGACATGTCGACCCGCAGCTCGGCCTGCTCGCCGGCCAGGCGCAGGGCGGTGCGGTGCACGCTGCCGAACGCGTCGGCCACCTGGCCGATCTCGTCGTTGGTGGCGGCGATGGACCGGGTGACGACGGCCGCCGACTCGGCCGACTCGGGCCGCTGGCCGGCGCCGGTGGTCACCGAGTTGATCGCGTCGGGCAGGTCGCGCCGGGCCATCTGCAGCGCGGCGGCGCGCAGCTGGCGCAGGCGTCGGGAGGTGCGCACCGCGAGCAGGATCGCGATGCCGAGGGCGGTCAGGCCGAGCACCGCGGTGCCGATGCCGGTGGCCCAGGCCCGCCGCGACGCGTTGACCGCGATCTGGTCGGCGCGCAGGTCCAGCGCGTCGGAGAAGTCGACGCTGACGACGTTGAGCCGGCGGATGACGCCGCTCTGCGCCACGAACCAGGCGTCGGCGTCGGCCTTGACGCCGCCCGGGCTGCGCTCGACGTCGCGGACGGCGGCGCTCATCTTCTCGGCCTTGTCGATGTCGGCGCCCCGCAGCACCGTCTCGAACGCGCGCGCCTCCTCGGCGGTCGCGGCGCGCTCGAACTCCGCCTGCCGCTGGGCGCGCGCACCGCGGATCTCGGACATGGTGCCGAGCTCGCCGGGCTCGACGGCGCCGCGGCTGAAGATGGCGCGCAGGAGGTCGCGCTCGAGCGCCGCGTAGTGCTCGACGGCCGCGATGGCGGCGACGGCACGGGCCGCGTTCGCGAGCTCGATGTCCCTGATCTGCGCGGGTACCGCATCCGCGATGGCCAGCAGCGCCTCGGCCAGTCCGCGGTACGCCGCGTCGCCCACCAGCGTGATGGCCGCGCCGTTGTCGGCGGACTCGCGGACCGCGCCGAGCTGACCGTAGAGGTCGTTGGCCTTGCGGATGGCGCCGGCGAGCGCGGGCACCGACTCGACCGCCCGGCGACTGTCGTCGAGGTACCGGCGGGCCGCCTGGTCGGTGCGCTCCCGCTGCGCGACCATCAGCGCGGCGCCGGACTTGCCACCGCGCTGGCGGAGTGCGGCGGTCTCGGCGACCTCGCGCTCCAGTTCGTGCACGAACAGCACGGCACTCGTCGCGGTGACGGCGGCGGTCCGGGTCCGGCTCGCGTCCCGCGAGGCGGAGGTGGCGGTGGCCGCCTGGAGGGTGCTCAGGGTCGCCAGGCCGATCATGGCGACGAGGATCGGGGCGATCAGCTGCGTCCGGACCGACCGCAGGCCGCTCGGGCGCGGTCCACCGCCACGGCGGTGCCCGGCGACCGACGTGTCAGTCCCGCCGGGACGGCGGTTCTGGCCGCCGCCGCGCGGAACCGGGACACGGGGGGAACCGGTGCCAGCCAACGGGGGGCCTCCTCGTCACTGCAGCGAGCGCTCCGACACCGCAGCGGGAGGCAGGGCCACTACGGATCACGACTCGGCACGCTACTGGAAAGGAGCGGTTCCCACGAGAGTCCTTGCGCTCATCGGCAACCGTTGGGAGCCGAACGGCGGAGGTCTCCGCAACTATGCGTTACGGCGTCGTCGCAGTACGAACCAAGCGACCGTTCCGGCGATGACCGCGACGACCGCGAGGGGGGTCCAGGACGAGGATCGGCGGGCCGGGCGCCGCGGCTCCGCCGAGCGCGACGGCATCGACGACGGTCCAGGCGAGACCATCGACGACTGCAAGATCGAGGGGGACGCCGGCCGCCCGGTGGGTTCGCGAAGCGACGGGACCGGAGACGGCTCGCGCGGCTCGATCAGCGGCGGCGGGCCGGGCAACGGCATGCCCGGTGGCGGGGTGGGGCCCGGAGCCAGTCCGAGGAGCAGAACGGGGACGAGCAGCGACCGCACACCCGCCCCAACGGCACCGCCGGCGGCCGGTTGAGGGAAACCCCCGACCGACCACCGGCGGAGTCGCGCTAGCGGCGGCGTTGCTGCGCGCGCACGCGCACCGGCGCGGGCTGCTGTTCACGCAGGTTGAGC
The DNA here is from genome assembly GCF_014647515.1 of Dactylosporangium sucinum. Lineage (GTDB taxonomy): Bacteria > Actinomycetota > Actinomycetes > Mycobacteriales > Micromonosporaceae > Dactylosporangium > Dactylosporangium sucinum. The sequence continues at coordinate 35,143 of NZ_BMPI01000097.1, forward strand.
ATGAACTTGGCGAGCAGCGCGGCCGAAACGAGCACGCACAGCGCGAGCACCGTCGCGGCCACCGCGGCGGCACCCGACGTCGCCACCCAGGCCGCGTCGGCCAGGAGGACGAGCAGCCACAGTGCGGCACTCGCCTTCAGGGCGCGGTTGCGGTATCGAGTCATGTGGGTTCACCTCCGTGCCCTGGTGGATACCCACGCCGCCGTTTTTGAAGCCTTCTAGGAGACCGCTGAACAATCCGGTTTCTGGACCGGGGTCTGGTCAGAGGTGACGGGGAAGGTGTCTCAATAGGCTG
>NZ_BMPI01000098.1 GCF_014647515.1 Dactylosporangium sucinum
CCTGCACCCACCTATTATCGACCAAACCCGATCAAACCGGTGCGACGGCACGCCGGATTATTCAGCGGTCTCCTAGGATGCGTTGGTGACGAATGACTGCCTGTTCTGCCGCATCGTCGCGGGGGAGATCCCGGCGACCGTGGTCCACGAGACCGACGAGACGCTCGCGTTCCGTGACATCGGGCCCAAGGCGCCCGTCCACGTGCTCGTCATCCCCAAGGTCCACCACACCGACGTCTCCGAGCTCGCCGTCGCCGACCCCGGGCTTGCCGGCAAGGTACTCGCCGCCTGCGCCGCGGTCGCCGCGGGCGAGGGGCTCGGCGAGGGCGGCTTCCGGGTGATCTTCAACTCGGGCCCGCACAGCGGGCAGGAGGTCTTCCACGTGCACGCGCACGTCCTGGGCGGCAAGCCGCTGGGCCCGATGGTCTCGGCATGAGGCCGGCACAGCGGTACGAGCGTATCGTCCGGCGCGTGCAGGCGGAGGCCCGCGTGCCGGCGCTCAGCGTCGCCGTCCACCGGGCCGACCGTCCACTATGGACGTTCCAGGTGGGCGCCGACGCGGGCACGCAGCTGCGCATCGGCTCGGTCACCAAGACGTTCACGGCGGTCCTCGTCATGCAGTGCCGCGACGACGGGCTGCTCGACCTCGACGACCAGATCGCCCGCCACCTGCCGGTCAAGGCGCACGGGGAGCTGACGATCGGCCGCATGCTGTCGCATTTGTCGGGGTTGCAGCGGGAGCCGTTCGGCGACGTGTGGGACACCTTGGGCGCGCCCGACGTCGAGGGGCTGCTGGCCCAGCTCGACCGGGCCGAGCAGGTGCTCCGGCCGGGCCTGCGGTTCCACTACTCCAACCTCGCCGTCGCCCTGCTCGGCCACCTCGTCGGCCGGCTGCGCGGCGGCACCTGGGAGGAGGTCCTGCGCGACCGGATCCTCGAGCCGCTCGGCCTGCACGACACCGCGTCCGTCCCCGAGCGGCCCGCGACCGGGTACATGGTCGACGCCTGGTCCGACTACGCGCACCCCGAGCGGCCCGACGACTTCGGCGCCGTCGGCCCGGCGGCCCAGCTCTGGAGCACCGCGGCGGACATGGCCCGCTGGGCGGCGTTCCTGGCCGACCCGCGGGAGATGGACCCCAACGGCGCCGTCCTGGCCGCACCCACCGTCGAGGAGATGCGCGCCCCGCAGGCCGTCACCGAGGACGTCCTCTGGACCCGGGGCTTCGGGCTCGGGCTGATCGTCCACCCCCAGGCCGGCCCCGGGCGCATCGTGCACGTCGGCCACGACGGCGCCATGCCGGGCTTCCTGGCCGGGGTCTACGGCCGCAGCGGAGGCAGCGGTACCCCCGGTGCCCTCGCCGTCGCCGCCCTGGGCTCGTCGGGGACCGCGCGGGAGATCTGCGAGCTGCCGCACGAGCTGCTCGCCGCCGTCGTCGAGGAGGACCCGGCCGACGTCGCGCCGTGGGTGCCCGGCGAGCCGGCGCCGCCGGAGTACCGCTCGGTCCTCGGCCGCTGGTGGAGCGAGGGCTTCGAGTTGGTCTTCAGCTGGCGCGACGGCGGCCTGCAGGCGCGCGGCGCCGACGACCCGGCGGCCCGCCCGCCGGCCCGGTTCGCGCCGGTCGAGGGGCGGCCCGACCTGCTGCGGACGGTGTCCGGGCGGGAGGCCGGGGAGCTGCTGCGCCTGACCCGCGACGAGGACGGCCGCGTGGTGCGGATGCACTGGGCGACGTACCGCGTGACCCGCACCCAGGAGGCGTTCGACGGCCACGCGTTCTGAGCCGGCGGTCAGCGGCTGATCAGGGTGAACACGGCCTCGTTCGGGTCGACCACCACGGCGATGCGGCCGTGCGGCGAGTCGAACGGGCCGTGCTGCACGTGCCCGCCGGCCGCGGCGACCCGCTCGGCCGCCCGGTCGGTGTCGTCGGTCGCGAAGTACACCATCCAGTGTGCCGGGACGCCCTCCCACGCCGGCGTCATCGTCAGCCGGCCGGCCACCGGGTCGGCGCCCCCGAGGCTCCACGCGGAGTAGTCGAAGTGCTCCCCGCCGCCGTCGATGCGCGTCTGCCGGTACCCGAAGAGGCCGTGGTAGAAGAAGTCGGCCACGGTCGGCTCGCGCGTGTTCACCTCGGCCCAGCACAGGGCGCCGTTCTCGTCGAACAGCTGCGAGCCGGTGTGCCGCCCCGGCTCCCACGCGCCGAACGCCGCGCCCGACGGGTCCGTCGCGAACAGCATCCGGCCGTTCTGCGGGATCTCCATCGGCGGGACGAGAATCTTGCCGCCGTGCTCGTCGATCCGCTGGGCGGTGTCCTTCAGGTCGTGCGACATGAGGTACAGGCTCCAGGCCGCCGGCAGGGCCTCGGCGCCCGGCATCGGCGCGCTCATCCCGGCCACGATCCGGCCGTTCTTCAGGCACATCGTGTAGTGGCCGGAGTCGGCGCCGGTGTCGACGAACGTCCATCCGAAGACGGCCTGGTAGAACCGCTGCGCGGCCGGCACGTCGGCAGCCACCACGTCCGCCCAGCAGGGTTCCCCGTCGATGTATCCCGTGCGCTCGACCATGGCTGGGCCTCCTCGCGAGAATCGGTCATCTGCCTCCTTACCAGCACCGGGAAGCACGTGAAGGGCGTTTCGCGACGAGTGGCATCTTCGGCCGAACCCGAATCGGGGACGGGACGCGAAGTCGGCGACGGCACGCCACGGTCGCCTGAAGAGTCGCCTGAGGAGTCGCCTGAAGAAAGTCGGCGACGGCACGCCACGGTCCCTGAAGAAAATCAGAACGGCCGTGCGGGCGGTCAGCCGATACCATGAAGAGCCAGGACAGGAGCGAGCCCCGGAAGCAGGTGCTTGAGGCCCACCGCGGCCAAGGTATGACCGAGACCCCAACCCCCACGGCAGCGTCGACGGAGCAGCCCGTGCGGGCCATCAGCAAGATCACGGTTCCCGACCCGCACACGATGGTCAGGCTGCTCGGTGCCGGAGACGAGATTCTCAAGCTCGTCGAGCGGTCCGTCCAGAGCGACGTGCACGTCCGGGGCAACGAGATCACCATCACGGGCGCGGCCGCCGACAACGCGCTGGCCGAGCGCATCTTCAGCGAGCTGATCGAGCTGGTCCGCAAGGGCGAGACCCTCACGCCGGACACCGTCCGCCGCACCGTCGGGATGCTCCAGCAGAACACCACCGAGCGCCCGGCCGAGGTGCTGACCCTCAACATCCTCTCCCGGCGCGGCCGCACGATCCGGCCCAAGACGCTGGGCCAGAAGCGGTATGTCGACTCGATCGACCAGCACACGATCGTGTTCGGCATCGGCCCGGCCGGCACCGGCAAGACCTACCTGGCCATGGCCAAGGCCGTCCAGACCCTGCAGGCCAAGCAGGTCAACCGGATCATCCTGACCCGCCCGGCGGTCGAGGCCGGCGAGCGGCTGGGCTTCCTGCCCGGCACGCTCTACGACAAGATCGACCCGTACCTGCGGCCGTTGTACGACGCGCTGCACGACATGATCGACCCGGAGTCCATCCCAAAGCTGATGGCCGCCGGGACGATCGAGGTCGCGCCGCTGGCCTACATGCGGGGCCGGACGCTCAACGACGCCTTCATCATCCTGGACGAGGCGCAGAACACCACGCCCGAGCAGATGAAGATGTTCCTGACGCGGCTGGGCTTCGGTTCGAAGATCGTCGTCACCGGTGACGTGACGCAGATCGACCTACCCGGGGGGACCCGCAGTGGGCTCCGGGTGGTCCGTGAGATCCTCGACGGCGTCGAAGATGTCCACTTCGCCCAGCTCGGCAGCGCCGATGTCGTGCGCCACCGGCTGGTGAGTGAGATCGTCGACGCTTACGCCCGGTGGGACGAAGCGCAGGAGGCGGAGCAGCCGGTGCGCGCCGTCCCGGACCGTGCCGCACAGGGCGGCCGGCACGGGCGACGACGCTGACCGAGTCAGGAGCCCTGTTGTCCATCGAGATCGCCAACGAGTCCGGAGTCGACGTCAACTCCGACACCATCCTGGCGGTGGCGCGGCATGCCCTCGACGAGATGGGGGTCAACCCGCTCGCCGAGCTGTCGATCCTGCTCGTCGACGTTGAGTACATGACGGAGCTCAACCACCGGTGGATGGACGGCGACGGCCCGACCGACGTGCTCGCCTTCCCGATGGACGAGGGTAGCGTCGACCATGGGCCGGGCGAGGGCGGCGGCGAGCCGGCGCTGCTCGGCGACATCGTGCTCTGCCCGGAGGTGGCCGCCAAGCAGGCCGCCGCCGCCGGGCACGCGACGATCGACGAGCTCGCGCTGCTCACCGTGCACGGCACGCTGCACCTGCTCGGCTACGACCACGCCGAGCCGGAGGAAGAGGCCGAGATGTTCGGCCTGCAGGCGCGTCTCCTGGAGAGCTGGCGAAAGTCGTGACCCGTTGAGTGACGTGACGCTCCTGACCACGGCCGCCGGGTTGGTCGTGCTCGCGGGCCTGTTCGCCATGACCGACGCCGCGCTCAACGTGGTCTCGCCGGCGCGCGCCCACGAGCTGGCCCGGGAGGGCCGGCCCGGCTCCAACGCGCTGCAGGTGATCGCGGCCGATCCCGCGCGGTACATCAACCTCCTGCTCCTGCTGCGGCTCCTCTGCGAGCTGACCGCGACCACGCTCGTCGCCCTGGTGACGGCCGCGGCCGTCGGCGGCGACCGCGACTGGCTGGCCGCGCTGATCACCGCCGGCTCGATGACCGTGGTCAGCTTCGTGGTGGTCGGCGTCGCCCCGCGCACGATGGGCCGCCAGCACGCGTATCACGTGGCCCGGTTCACCGCGCCGCTCGTCCGCTGGCTCGGCACGGCGCTGGGCCCGCTGGCCCGGCTGCTGATCCTCATCGGCAACGCGGTGACCCCCGGCAAGGGGTATCGGGAGGGTCCGTTCGCGACGACCATCGAGCTGCGCGAGCTGGTCGACCTGGCCGAGCAGCGGGGCGTCGTCGAGCACGGCGAGCGCGAGATGATCCACTCGGTCTTCGCGCTCGGCACGACGATCGCCCGCGAGGTCATGGTCCCGCGCACCGAGATGGTGTGGATCGAGGCCCACAAGACGGTCCGCCAGGCGATGATGCTCGCGATGCGCAGCGGCTTCTCCCGCATCCCGGTCGTCGGCGAGAACGTCGACGACGTGCTCGGCATCGTCTACCTCAAGGATCTCGTGCGCCGCACCGCCGGCGACGACCCGTCGGCGAGCGAGATGCCGGTCGCCCAGGTGATGCGCAACGCCACCTTCGTGCCCGAATCGAAGCCGGTCGACGACCTCCTGCGCGAGATGCAGGCGGCCCGGGTGCACATGGCGATCATCATCGACGAGTACGGCGGGACGGCCGGCCTCGTCACGATCGAGGACATCCTGGAGGAGATCGTCGGCGAGATCACCGACGAGTACGACGTGGCCGAGCGCCCGCCCGTCGAGGAACTCCCCGACGGCGCGGTGCGGGTCACCAGCCGCCTGCCGATCGAGGACCTGGGCGAGCTGTTCGACGTCGAGCTGCCCGCCGACGAGGTCGAGACGGTGGCCGGGCTGCTGGCCCAGGCCCTCGGCCGCGTCCCGATCCCGGGCGCGACGGCCGTCGTGGGCGGCCTGGTGCTGGTGGCCGAGGGCACGGCCGGTCGGCGCAACCGCATCGACACGCTGCTCGTGCGCCGGGCCGACCCCGACGACGAGGAAGCCGCGACCCCCGAGACCGAGAGGCAGCACGCCGATGCCTGACCTGTCCCCCGAGGACGCGAAGCTCGTGACGCTGGCCCGGGCGGCCCGCGCCCGCATCGGCGCCGTGGAGGGGGCCGCGGTCCGCGACGGCGACGGCCGCACGTACAACGCGGCCTCCGTCGCCCTCCCGTCCCTCACGCTGACGGCCCTGCAGCTCGCGGTGGCGAGCGCGGTGGCCTCGGGGGCGACGAAGCTGGAGGCCGCGGCGGTGGTGACCGAGGCGTCCGCCCTGGACGCCCAGGGCCGGGCCGCGGTGCGGGACGTGTCCCCGTCGGCCCCGATCCACCTGGCCGCCCCCGACGCCACGGTCTTCGCCACCGTCACGGACTGACCCGGCCCGCGCCCGCACGGCTCGGCCCGCGCCGCCACCGCTGCGGGCGGAGGGCGGGGAAGCGCGCCCGGGGCGCCGGTCGTGCGGGCGACGGGCTGCGTGACATCCTGAGAGGACGACTGAGCATGCTGCAGCGGTACGACGAGCGCAACGCCGACCTGCGCTACTGGGTGAACGGGACGCTGCGGCACCGGGACGAGCCGGGCATCTCGCCGTTCGACTCCGTCGTGCAGGGCGGGGATGCCGTGTGGGAGGGGCTGCGGCTCTACGACGGCGGCATCTACGGGCTCGGGGCGCACCTCGCGCGGCTGCGCCGCTCGGCCGTCGCGCTCGGCTTCGCGGCGATCCCGGGCGACGGCGAGATCGTCGCGGCGCTGACCGAGACCCTGCGGGCCAACGACATGCGCGACGGCGTGCACGTGCGGCTCACGCTCACCCGCGGGGTCAAGGTCACCAGCGGCATGGACCCGCGGCTCAACCGCGCCGGCTGCACGCTCATCGTGCTGGCCGAGCACAAGGCGCCGGTGTACGACACGGGCGGGCTGACGCTGGTCACCAGCAGCGTCCGGCGGCCCGGGCCGGACGTGCTCGACCCGAAGATCCACCACAACAACCTGCTGAACTCGATCCTGGCCAAGATGGAGGCCAACGTCGCCGGCGCCGACGACGCGCTCATGCTCGACGCGCGCGGGTTCGTCGCCGAGACGAACGCGACCCACCTCTTCGCCGTCGGCGGCGACACGCTCGTCACGCCGCGGGCCGTCGCCTGCCCGGAGGGCATCACGCGCGACACCGTGCTGCGCATCGCGCCCTATCCGGTCGAGGTCCGCGACGTCACCCAGGTCGAGATGTACACGGCCGACGAGGTCTTCTGCACCGGCACCATGGGCGAGATCGCCGGCGTCACCCGGATCGACGGCCGGCCGATCGGCACGGGCGAGGTCGGCCCGGTGACCCGCAAGATCGCCGAGCTGTACCGCGAGCACGCCCGGGCGAACGCCACCAGCGTCATCTGATGCGGTGCGCGGCCAGTTCGTCGTAGAGCGGCAGCGCGGCGGCGACGAGCCCGGCGAGCCGCGGCGGCACGACCGGGGGAGCGGGGTCGTGCGGGGCGAAGCCGGTGGACGCCTCGACCGCCGCGTACCAGTGCGGGGCCCACACGCCGTCCGTGTCCCGCCGCCCGGGCTCCCACGCCAGCATCGCCGGGTCCCACGGCAGGCCCAGCGCCGCACACAGCTCGGGCAGCACCGAACCCGGCGCGCGGAGCACGTCGGCGGCGTCGACGACCGGCCCCGGGTGCCGCCGGAAGATCGACACCTGCTGGGGGAAGCCCAGGTCCTCGAGGGTCGGCTCGCCCCGGACCTTCGCGTAGGAGGCGACCACGCTGGCGGGGTGGCGGATGAGGTACGCGTTGGTGACCGACTCCAGCCAGGAAAGCTCGATCTGCGGGAGCAGGTGGTGGGTCATGTGCTTCTGGTACTGCAGGGTGACTCCGGCCGGCAGCGGCGCGAGCAACGAGGCCACCGCCGTGGGCCAGTCGCACGGCTGCGAGGCGAGGATGTCGCGGCGCCCGGGGTGGTCGAGGCCCGTCGCCGACAGGTAGTGCGCGTAGAGCGGCTCGTCGACGACGACGGTGCCGGGCCGGGCGCCGAAGCTGCGCATCATGGCCGTCGAGATGTTGCGGGGGCCGGACCACATGGCGACACGCACGAACAGAGGGTAACCCATGTGGCATTCCACCCGTTTTAAGACCGTATAGCACGAAATCCTGGCGCGCGTCGATGCGAATCACTCGGCGTTGTGGCGCTTACTGTCGAGGGCGGAGCCCTGCAGTGCGCCCGCCCCGCCACCAGGCTTTCTGGAAACCGACGTCGGGTGATGCTGCGCGGGAAGGAAGGGGCCGGTCGATGGACCTGCTGATCGACGTGCGAGTGGCGCGACGGGACTCGACGGTGGCCCTGGACCGCACGGTCCGGATCCGCACCGATCCCGCCGGCTCCGTGACTGAGCTGATCACCGCGTTCCTGGGCTCGCTCGACCCGGCCGACCGCCCGCAGCAGACCACCTGGGCCTGGCTGGAGCGCACCGGCCGGCGGCTCGACCCGGCCAAACCCGTCGGCGAGCAGGGCCTGCGCTGCGGCGACGTCCTGCTGCTCGGCCCGCCGGAGCAGCCCCCGGTCCCGCCGCCGGGTGGCGAGCACCGGTTCGAGCTGCTCGTCGTCGCCGGGCCGGACGCGGGCACCTGGCTGCCGCTGCCGCCGGGCGAGTTCGTCATCGGCACCGACCCCGGCGGCGACCTGGTCCTCAACGACCCCGCCGCCGGCCGCCGGCACCTGCACCTGGGCATCGGCAGCCACGAGGTGGCCGCCACCGACCTGCGCTCGCCGGCCGGCACGCGGATCGACGGGGAGCCGCTGACCGGGACCGTGACGCTGACCGGGGGCCAGCTGCTGCGCCTCGGCGGCACGCTCATCGCGGTCGAGGAGGTGCCGGCCGAGCCGTCCGTGCCGGGCGGGCCGCCGCCGGCGGTGTGGCTGCCCGCGGTGCCGCAGCCGGTCCGCAAGCGGCGGTTCCGGCGCAGCCCGGCCGATCCCGCCGCCGACTTCGCCGCGGCCATGGACCGGGCGGAAGTCGACGCGGCGGTGAAGCACCGCTCCGTCGTGCGCACGCGGCGGGCCGAGCTGCCGAGCCTCGCCCACGTCGTGCGGGCGGCCGAGCGGCACGAGCCGCCCCGGCGCCGCCCCGACGACCTCGACTTCGTCACGCTGCGGGTCGGCACCGCCGACCGCCCCAGCCGGCTGCGCTTCGAGCAGGCGGCGACCAGCGGCGACTTCGACCCCGCGCACACCGACCGGATCACGGCGCTGCGCGAGCGGTACGCGACCGACCCCGACGTCCCGGTCGAGGCCGACCTCCGCGCGCTCGGCGCCCTCGGCGCGACCGGCCCCGGCCGCGACGCCGTCCTGCGCTCGTGGGTCGTCCAGCTGGCCGCCCTCGTGCGGCCGAACGACCTCGCGCTCGTCGTGCTGTGCGAGCCGGAGCGGGCCGGGCCGTGGGCGTGGACCGGCTGGCTGCCGCACACCCGCACGCTGACCGCCGCGATCGCGCCCGGCGCGCGCACCGTGGCCGCCGAGCCGGACGACCGGGCGCGCGTCCTGGCCCTCGTCGAGGCGCTCCTGCGCCAGCGCCGCCGCGGCCGCCACGCGATCGCCGAGGCGTTCACGCCGCACGTCGTCGTCGTGCTCCCGGATCCCCGTCCGGTACCGCGGGAGGCGCTGGCCCGGCTGGTCGAGGAGGGCCCGCGGGGCGGGATCAGCCTGCTCGTGGGCGCGGCGACCGCCGCCGAGCTGCCGGCGGGCGTGCCGGCCCGCGAGGGCGACGGGCTGAGCCTCACCGTCGCCGACCGGGTCGCCCGCGCGCTCGCCGCCACCCGGGACGCGGGCGGCGGCGCGGCCCCGCGGGTGGCCCCGCTGGCCGAGGTCCTCGGGCTGGCCGAGGTCACCCCGAGCACGATCGTCAAGCGCTGGGTGCCGTCGACCCGCGACCGCGGGCTGGCCGCGCCGATCGGGCTCGGCGGCGCCGGCCCGGTCACCGTCGACCTGCGCCGCGACGGGCCGCACGGGCTGGTCGCCGGGGTGGCCGGCTCCGGCCGCTCCTGGCTGCTGCGCTCGTACCTGGTCGCGCTCGCCGCCACCTACCCGGCGAACCGGCTCACGTTCGTGCTCGTGGACGAGCCCGGGGCCGACACGTTCGCCGAGTGCGCGACGCTGCCGCACACCGTCGGGGTGTTCGCCGACACCGACCAGCACCGGGCCCGCCGGGTGCTGATCTCGCTCAACGCCGAGGTGCGCCGCCGGGAGGGCGTCCTGCGCCGGCACGGGGTGAAGGACATCGGCGAGATGGAGCGCCGGCACCCGGCCGCGGCCCCGGCCAACCTGCTCATCGTGGTCGCCGAGATCGCCGCCGCGCCCGAGGAGTTCGTGCCCGGGCTGCGGGAGCTGGCCCGCCGGGGCCGGGCGACCGGGGTACACCTGCTGCTGGCCACGGCCGGCCCGCACGGCGTGGTCGACGACGACCTGCGCGCCGAGGCCGCGCTGCGGATCGCCCTGCGGGTCGAGGAGGAGGCCGACAGCCTGGAGGTGCTGGAGCGCCCCGACGCCGCCCACCTCTCGCCCCTGCTCCCCGGGCGCGCGTTCGTGCGGCTGGGCGGCGGCGAGCCGGAGCCGGTCCAGGTGGCGTACGGCGGGTTCCGCTCGCCGGCCGGCCGCCGCACCCAGCCGACGGCGATCACCGAGGTCCGCTTCGAGTCCGGCCTCGACGCCGACGCGGGGGCCCCGGTGGCCGCCGACGGCGACCGCACCGACCTCCAGCGCCTCGCCGAGGCGATCGCCGCCGCGCACCGCGAGGCCCGGGTGCCCGACCAGCCGCGGCCCTGGCAGCCGCCGCTCGCGGCGACGTACACGCTCGACGCGCTGGAAGCCGCCCCCGGCGTCTTCACCGCCCCGATCGGCATGGTCGACCTGCCCAACTCCCAGGTCCGCCAGGTCTGGCAGCTCGACCTGGAGGAGCTCGGCCACCTGCTGGTCTTCGGACCGGCCGGCGCCGGCAAGACCACGCTGCTGGACACGATCGCCGCGTCGTTCCAGCGGTGCTACGACGCCCAGGCGGTCCGGGTGTACCGCGTGAGCGGTGAGGAGGCCCTGGAGCTGCTCGGCACGATCGAGAGCCTGGTCCGCGAGCGGGCGGCCCTCGACGAGCACCACGGCGCCCGGGTGCTGGTGCTCGTCGACGGCCACGACCCGCTGCTCAACGACGCCCTCACCCGCGTCGCCGCCGAGGGCAAGGCGGCCGGCGTGCACCTCGTGCTGGCCACCGAGCAGCGCAGCGCGGTGCCGACCTCGCTGTCCCGGCTCATGCCCGGCCGGATCGCGCTGCGGGCCGCCGGGCGGGGCCTTGTGGAGGGCACGATCGAGCTGCAGGTGGCGACGGCCGGCGCAGCCGTCACGACTCCTGCACAGCGCCCCCGCCAGTTGCGCCTGGAAGTCTGAGTACGCTGAACCATCGTGCAGCAGAACTATCGCGCGGGATTCGCGTGCTTCGTCGGCCGTCCGAACGCGGGGAAGTCGACGCTGACCAACGCGATCGTCGGTCAGAAGATCGCGATCACGTCGGCCAAGCCGCAGACCACCCGGCACACCGTGCGCGGCGTCGTCCACCGGACCGACGCCCAGCTCGTGCTGGTCGACACCCCAGGGCTGCACCGGCCCCGCACGCTGCTCGGCGAGCGGCTCAACGACCTGGTCCGCTCGACCTGGAGCGAGGTCGACGTCATCGGCCTCTGCCTGCCGGCCGACGAGGAGATCGGGCGGGGTGACCGGTTCATCAGCGGCGAGATCGCCGAGCTGAAGGCGACCCTGGTCGCCGTGGTCACCAAGACCGACCTGGTCGACCGGGCCACCCTCGCCAAGCGGCTGCTCGCGGTGCAGGAGCTGGGCGAGTTCGCCGACATCGTGCCGGTGAGCGCGGTGTCGGGGGAGCAGGTCGGCACGCTGGTCGACGTCATGATCGGCCACCTGCCGGCGTCCCCCCAGCTGTACCCCGACGACATGCTCACCGACGAGCCCGAGCACGTGCTGATGGCCGAGCTGATCCGCGAGGCCGCGCTGGAGGGCGTGCGCGACGAGCTGCCGCACTCGATCGCGGTGCTGGTCGAGGAGGTGCTGGTCGAGGACTCGGGGCTGACGAAGGTCTACGCCGACATCTACGTCGAGCGCTCCAGCCAGAAGGCGATCGTCATCGGCCACCAGGCGAGCCGCCTCAAGGACGTCGGCACCCGCGCGCGGCGCGCCATCGAGGACCTCGTCGGCGGCCGCGTCTACCTCGACCTGCACGTCCGAGTGGCCAAGGACTGGCAGCGCGACCCGAAGCAGCTGCGCCGCCTGGGGTTCTAGATGCAGTTCCGGGGCCGGCTCTATCGGGACGACGCGGTGGTGCTGCGCCTGCAGAAGCTCGGCGAGTCCGACCGGATCGTGACGCTGTTCACCCGCCACCACGGGCGGATCCGGGCGGTGGCCAAGGGTGTGCGCCGGACCATGTCGAAGTTCGGCGGGCGGCTCGAGCCGTTCGGCCACGTCGACGTGCAGCTCATGGAGGGCCGCACGCTCGACGTGATCAGCCAGGTCGAGGGCGTGGACCTGTTCGGCCGGCGGCTCATGGCGGACTACCCGCGGTACACGGTGGCCAGCGCCATCGCCGAGACAGCCGAGCGGCTCACGCCGGTCGAGCAGGAGCCGTCGCTCAAGTTGTACCTCCTGACGCTCGGGGCGATGCGCGCCCTGTCCCTCGGCGAACACGCGAGCAGCCTGGTCCTCGACGCCTACCTGCTGCGCGCGATGTCCGCCGCCGGCTGGGCGCCCGCGCTGCGCGAGTGCGCGGTGTGCGGCACCCCGGGCCCGCACCGCGGCTTCTCGGTCCCGGCCGGCGGCGCCGTGTGCCCCGACTGCCGCCCGCCCGGCGCCGGCCACCCGGCACCTGCGACGATCGAACTGATGGCGGCCCTCGCGGAGGGTGACTGGCCGAGCGCCGACGCGAGCGAGCCGGTGTTCCGGCGCGAGGCGAGCGGGCTGGTCGCCGCGCACCTGCAGTGGCACCTGGAACGCGCGCTACGCTCGCTTCCGCTGGTCGACCGTGACGACACCGCGCGAATCCGGAAGGACACCGCTTCGTGAGCAAAGGCACCTACCGTCCGCCGTCACAGCACCCGAGCGGTGCGCGCCCGCCCGCGCTGCCGAAGGAGGCCGTCCCGCAGCACGTGGCGATCATCATGGACGGCAACGGCCGCTGGGCGAAGCAGCGCGGCCTGCCCCGCACGGCCGGGCACACGGCGGGCGAGGCGGCCCTGTTCGACGTGATCGAGGGTGCCCTGGAGCTCGGCGTGAAGTACGTCTCGGCGTACGCCTTCTCGACGGAGAACTGGAAGCGCTCCCCGGACGAGGTCCGCTTCCTCATGAACTTCAACCGCGACACGATCCACCGCCGCCGCGACGAGTTCCACGAGATGGGCATCAGGGTCCGCTGGGCGGGACGCCGCCCCCGCCTGTGGCGCTCCGTCATCCAGGAACTGGAGTACGCCGAGCAGCTCACCCGCCACAACGACAAGCTGACGTTCACGATGTGCGTGAACTACGGCGGCCGGGCGGAGGTCGCGGACGCGGCGGCCCGCATCGCCGCGGACGTGGCGGCCGGCCGGCTGAAGGCGGACCGGATCTCGGAGAAGACCTTCGCGCGGTACCTCGACGAGCCCGACCTGCCGGACGTCGACCTGATGATCCGCAGCTCGGGCGAGATGCGGACGTCGAACTTCATGATCTGGCAGGCGGCCTACGCCGAGTTCGTCTCGATCGACACCCTGTGGCCCGACTTCGACCGCCGCCACCTGTGGTACGCCTGCGAGGTCTACGCCAAGCGCGACCGCCGCTTCGGCGGCGCCATCCCCAACCCGGTGATCCCGACCCTGACCGCGTAACCCCCCTTCAGGTGTCGATCTTGCAGTTGTGGTGCCGCGACACTCCGTGAATGTCCGGGTTTGTCAGGCACCACAACTGCAAGATCGACGCGGTGATGGCCGCGACCGTCAGTGGTCGTGGCAGCACGGGGTCTGGGACGGGGGCTCGAACGGGACCAGGACGCCGTTGCGGGCGAACTGGGTCACCAGCGTCAGTTTGCCCTCGCGCCAGATCGGGCGCACGAAGTCGCGGGTGTCGATCAGCATCTCCGGGACCACGAGCGCGCCGCCCAGGATTGTCACCTGGTCGATCGCGGACTCGGCCAGGACCGTCGCGACCGGGATCGTGCCGACCAGCTTGTCCGAGCCCTCGAACAGGACCGCCCGCGCGCCCTCCGGCGGGTCCTCGAACGCTACCTCGACCTTGCCGCCCGCGAAGTGCGTGAACGCGGGGCGGCCGCCCACCAGGATGTGGTGGTCGGCCGCCTTGACATCGTCGAACTGCATTACTTGCCGTACACCCAGATCGGGTTGGCGTAGAACCAGAGGTCCTTCCACGGGTCGGCGTCGCCCATCACGTCGATCGCCGGGCCCACCGGGTCGATCGCCGCGCCGAGGTAGCCGGGCGCCGTGCGGTTGCCGTCGGTGCCGCGGACGCGGACGTAGAAGGCCTGGTCGACGCGGCCGAGGTCGTAGGTGAAGGACACCGTGCCGGTGCTCTTGTTCACCTCGAACGACTTCACGACCTTGGTGTCGGGGGCCTTGAACGAGTCCTTGTCCGCGACCTCGCCGGTGACGGCGCCGCGGATGACGTCGACCCGGGCGAGCGTCGGGATGAAGTTCGCCCAGTTCGGCGTGTTCGCCAGCTGGATCTTGATGACCAGCTCGACGCTCTGGCCGCGGCGGACGACGAGCGAGTCGCCGAGGGTGACGCCGACCGGCGTGCCCTTCGGGCGGACCGTGACGTCGAGGTCGCTGATCAGGCCGCCGTGGTCGACCCAGACGCGGCCGGCCCGCAGGCCCTCCATGACGGCGGCGTAGCCGAAGTTGCGCGCGCCGACGTGGGTGCGGCTGTAGTAGCCGGGCCAGAAGTCGCCGGGCGTGAGGCTGGTCGGCTGGCCGTAGACCGGGTCGGAGTGGAACCCGTTCTTGTTGAAGTCGCTGTCGGCCGGCCGCTTCGCCGTCTCGCCGTAGACGACGTGCGAGTCGGAGTTGGCGGTGATCGACCACGACTTGCCCTCGGCGAGGAGGCTGTCCCAGAGGCCGCCGACCGTCGAGGTCATCCAGTCGAAGCCGCCCCAGGTGCGGTAGCTCTCCGGCGGGTAGCCGGCGAACGAGTTCGCGTTGGGCGAGTTGCCGTAGAAGCCGCGGGCGCTGCCGCCGCCGTTCGGCACCGCGAAGCCGGCGGCCTGGTGGCCGGGGGCGCCCTCGAAGCCGATGGCGATCTTCGGGTTGGCGTCGCGCCAGCCGCGGATCTCGTGCGGCGAGTCGATGCCGTTGCGGGCCGGGTGGTTGGCCAGGAACAGCGCGTCCTGGATCCGGCGCTTGGCGACCTGCTCGCCGAGGAACTTCACGCCGGCGATGGCGAGGGCCTCGGTGACGTTGGCCGGGTTGACCGCGCCGACGACCGAGCCGTCGAACGTGTTCTCGAACTCCTTGAGGACGGCGACCTCGTTGGCACCGGGGTGCACGAAGACGGTGCCGTGCTCGGCGGCCGGGATGTTCCACTCCAGGCCCTGGAACACCAGCAGGTCCTTGAAGTCCTCGCGGGCCTCGCGGATCTGCGGGTTGACCTTCTCCACGCCGATCTTGGCGTGGTTGACGCTGCCGTGGTCGGTGATGACCATCCAGTCCAGGCCGTACGCCGACGCGTGCTTCACGTTGTCGATGACCCGGTACATGGCGTCGCTGCTGTACTGCGTGTGGATGTGGTGGTCGCCGGCGAGCCACTTGTAGTTCTGCGAGACCGGGCGGCCGTGCCCGTGACGGTCGAAGCCGTCGAAGCCGCCGTGGTTGTCGTCGTCGCCGTGCGCGTGGGCGATGCCCGCGTTCGCGAGCGCGCCACCCGCGGCGGCCGCGGCGCCGAGCAGGCCGGCGCGGCGCAGGAAGCCGCGGCGGGACACGTCGGCGGGCGAGAGCTCGCTGTCCGGGATGGAGGCGTCGAGCACCGCGGGGACGTCGCCGGCTGCCTGCGGCATGTCCTCGTGGTGATGGTGGTGGTGGCCGTGGCCCATGAAGAGGCTCCGTTCGGTGTTGATGGTCCTCATGGGCGAATCTCGACCGCTTCTGCGAACAACAGGTAGCGATCTGCCTATGTGTGCACGAACTTCAGCGTGATCACGGCCGCGGCAAGCATCACGCCAGCGACCACCACGAATGCGTCTGGCCAGCCGAAACGCGCCGGGCGGGCGGCCGTGCGCGGGGTGCCGCGGTCGAACCCCCGCGCCTCCATCGCCGTGGCGAGCCGGATCCCGCGCCGGATCGCGGCCACGAGCAGCCCGAACAGCGTCGAGGCGAACAGCCGCAGGCGGGCGACCGGGTTCCAGCCGGCGTCGATCCCGCGGGCCCGGCGGGCCAGGCCGAGCAGCCGATACTCGTCGGCGAGCAGCGGCGCCAGCCGCAGCGCGGCGAGCGCGGCGATCGCGAAGCGCGGCGGCACCCGCAGGTGGGCGATCAGCGAGTCGGCGAGGTCGGTCGGGTCGATCGTGGCGAACACCAGGAACCCGGGCAGCCCGACCGCGACCAGCCGCAGCGCGTAGCCGGCCGCGTGCTCCCGGACGTCGACGCCGGCGACGGACGCCAGCACCGGGCTGTCCCGGGCGCCGAGGAACACGGTGAACAGGAAGATGAACAGCGCCGAGGTCAGCAGCGGCCAGCCGCGCCGCCATAGCGCGCCCGGCGCCAGGCCGGTGAGCGGCAGCAGCGCCAGCTCGGCGGCGACGGCGACCGCGGTGACGAACGGGTCGACGGTGGTGAGCACCGCCGCCGTCAGCAGCGTCGCGGCGAGCAGCTTGGCGACCGCGTCGCGCCGCCCGAGCCACCCGGTCACGACAGCTCCAGCGTGCGGTCGCCGAGCGCCTCGACCAGCTGCGGGTCGTGCGTGACCAGCACCAGCGCGCGGCCCTCGTCGCGCAGGTCGGCCAGCAGTACCACCAGCTCCCGCCACGTCCGCAGGTCCTGCCCGAACGTCGGCTCGTCCAGCACCAGCACCGACGGCGCGGCGGCGAGCGCGGTCGCGACGCTGAGCCGGCGCTGCTCGCCGCCGGAGAGCGTGTAGGGGTTGGCGAGCGCGAGGTGGGCGAGCCGCAGCCGGTCCAGCAGGTCGTCGACGGTCGCCGCGGGCGCCCCGCCCAGGGCCAGCTCGGCGCGGACGGTGTCGGTGACGAACTGGTGCTCCGGGTTCTGGAAGACCGAGCCGATCCGCCGGGCCAGCCGGGCCGCCCGCCAGCGGTGCGGCGGCCTCGCCGCGTCGTCCCCGGCCAGCGCCGGCGTGGCCTGCACATCGCCGGCGACCGGCTTCGTGAGCCCGCCGAGGAGCTGCGCGAGGGTGGACTTGCCGGCGCCGTTGGGCCCGAGCACCGCGAGCGCTTCGCCCGAATGTATCGCTATGTTCACGATGTTACCCGTGTACCGCAGCCCCAGCCGCGACGCGCGTAGCAGCACCTCGCCGGGCGGGGAGACCGCGCGGCGCGACGGCAGGGTCACGCCCGGTGCCCAGACCGCGTCCGACGGCGACGAGCCGATCGTCACCGTCCGGTCCACGAGCGGCAGCGCCTCCTCGACCCGGTGCTCGACCAGCACCATCGTCGCGTCGAGCTCCTGCAACGCCTTGCCCAGCGCTGTCCGTACCAGATGGGCTCCCAACGGATCGAGGTTCGCGGTCGGCTCGTCCAGCAACAGCAGCGACGGCCGCAGCGCGAGGACGCCCGCGATCGCCAGGCGCTGCTGCTCCCCGCCGGACAGCGCGGCCGTGTCCCGGTCGCGGCCGTAGGGGAAGCCGACCGCGGCCAGCGCCGCGTCCACCCGCGGCCAGATCTCGGCCGCCGGCACGCCCCGGTTCTCCAGCCCGAACGCGACGTCGTCGCCGGCCCGGCTCATCACCAGCTGGGTCTGCGGGTCCTGGAACACGATCCCGGTCTCGCCGCGCACGTCCCGGGGCGGCCGCCCGTCGACGAGCACCCGCCCCTCCTGCTCGCCGGAGTCGTCGGCGAGCAGGCCGGCCAGCGCGGCGAGCAGCGTGCTCTTGCCCGCGCCCGAGGCGCCGGCCAGCAGCACCCGCTCGCCGTGCTCGATGCGCAGGTCGAGGTGGCGGACCGCCCAGGCCTTGCGCCCGGCGTGCCGCCACCCGAACCCCTCGAAGACGACGGTGCTCAGACGGCCACTCGCTCGCGGCCCGACGGGAACCGGTCGAGCACGCCCGTCCTCGACAGCGACCGCTGCAGCGACCAGCTGCCCGCGCCGGCGACGACGGCGCCGCTGACCACCACGATCGCCGCGTACAGCCACTTGTCCCGCACGCTGAACGCGCCGTAGTAGACGTTGAGGTCGAGCAGCGCGGCGCCGGCGCCGGCCAGCGCGCCCGCGACGACGGCGTTGCCGAGCCGCCAGCCGCGGTAGCCGGTCAGCGCGAAGCCGAACTCGCCACCGACGCCCTGGACCAGGCCGGACAGCACGACGCCGAGGCCCCAGGCCGAGCCGAACAGGGCGGAGACGGAGGCGGCGACGACCTCGGTGTAGAGGCCGGCGCCCGGCTTGCGGATCACCAGCGGGCCGAGCACGCCGGGGATGAGCCAGACGCCGTAGATGAGCGCGCGCCAGGGCAGCGCCCAGCCGTCCAGCGCGTTCCACAGGTTGTTCCAGGCGTAGAACACCGCGGCGAACGCCACCGCGATGATCGAGGCGACGACGATGTCGACCGTGCGCCAGCGGGTCTGCATTGATGCCTCCTAGTTCGGGGGTGAACCAGAAGGAGACGCGACACCACGCGCCCGTTCGACGGACGCGTGGTGCGTGGCGTGAGGTGACCGAGCTCCCTGCGCTGGCATTACCCAGATCAGGTTCGAGGGTCTGCGGCGCCGGATTCCACGGCTGCCGCACTCTCAGCGCTGTGCGCTCCCCTGTCGGATGTGCAGTTGTTTCCCGAAGGTAACAGTGAACGTCGCTTCCTCGTAGTCTCGGGTCATGAAAATCACGGCCCGGTCGCTGGTCTTCGACGTCATCGAGGGCGGCCCGCCGGACGGGCCCCCGGTCCTGCTGCTGCACGGCTTCCCCCAGCACAGCGGCGAGTGGGCCGCGGTCACGCCGCTGCTGCACGCCGCCGGCCTGCGCACCTACGCGCTGGACCAGCGGGGCACCTCGCCGGGAGCCCGCCCGGAGGCGGTCGAGGACTACCGGATCACCGAGTGCGCGCTCGACGCCGTGGCGGTCCTCGACGCGCTGGGGGTTCCGGCGGTACACCTGGTGGGGCACGACTGGGGCGCGATCTGCGCCTGGCACGTGGCGCTGCGCCACCCGGCCCGGGTGCGCACGCTCACCGCGGTCTCGGTGCCGCACCCGCACGCCACGGCGCGGGCGTACCTGTTCGACGCCGACCAGCGCGAGCGGTCCGCCTACATCAAGCTGTTCCGCCAGCCGGGGAGGGCGGAGACGGCGCTGCTGGAGGACGACGCCCGGCGGATGCGCGCGCTCTTCGCCGGCTCCGGCCTCACGGACGAGGGCGTCGACAGCTATGTCCGCCCCCTGCAGCAGCCGGGCGCGCTCACCGCCGCGCTCAACTGGTACCGCGCGATGAACCCGAAGGCCGACCTCATCGGCATCGGGCGGTGCCGTGTGCCGACCACGTACGTCTGGAGCGACGAGGACCTGGCGATCGGTGCCACGGCGGCCCGCGGGTGCGCATCCCGCGTGGCGGCCGACTACCGGTTCGTGCCGCTGGCCGGGGTGAGCCACTGGATCCCCGACCAGGTGCCCGGCGCGGTGGCGGATGCCATCATCGCTCGATGTATGGCGGAGGCTACCGGCGGGTAATAACCTGGCTTGTATCCCAGCGATTCCTGCCTTTGGGGGTTGGCATGGCGACCACCGACGCAACGCAGGTTCCGACCCAGCCGGTCCACACCGAGCGCGAGGCGCGCAAGGTGATCGAGGCCAACCGCGAGTCCGAGTGGCGCAAGCCCAGCTTCGGCAAGGAGCTGTTCCTCGGCCGGTTCCGCCTGGACCTCATCGACCCGCTCCCTGAGCTCGACGCCACCCGCCTCGCCCGCGGCGCCGAGTTCCGCGACAAGCTCGCCACGTACCTCTCCGCCGAGGTCGACGGCCAGCAGATCGAGCGCGACGCGCGCATCCCCGACGAGGTCCTCCGCTCGCTCGGCGAGCTCGGGGCCCTCGGCATGAAGATCGACGAGAAGTACGGCGGGCTCGGCCTCACCAACCTCGACTACTGCCGCGCGCTGGCGCTCGCCGGGTCGGTGAGCCCGGCGATCGGCGCCCTGCTGTCGGCCCACCAGTCGATCGGCGTGCCGCAGCCGCTGAAGCTGGTCGGCACCGACGAGCAGAAGCAGCGCTTCCTGCCCCGGCTGGCCGGCGGCGAGGTGTCGGCGTTCCTGCTGACCGAGCCCGAGGTCGGGTCCTACCCGGCCAACCTGCGCACCTCGGCCGTGCCGACCCCGGAGGGTGACTACCTGCTCAACGGGGTGAAGCTGTGGGCGACCAACGGCACGCTCGCCACGCTGTTCGTGGTCATGGCGCTGGTGCCGAAGAGCGAGGGGCACCGCGGCGGGATCACCGCGTTCGTCGTCGAGGGCGACGCGCCCGGGGTGACGATCGAGCGGCGCAACGCGTTCATGGGCCTGCGCGGCCTGGAGAACAGCGTGACCCGCTTCCACGACGTGCGGGTGCCGGCCGGCAACGTCATCGGCGGCGAGGGCCAGGGCCTGCGCATCGCACTGAGCACGCTGAACACCGGCCGGCTGTCGTTGCCCGCGATGTGCGTCGGCGCCGGCAAGTGGTGCCTCAACGTGGCGCGCGAGTGGGCCGCCGAGCGGGTCCAGATGGGCCGCCCGATCGGCACCTACGAGGCGATCGCGAAGAAGATCGCATTCATCGCCGGCTCGACGTACGGCATGGAGGCCATGCTCGACGTGTCCTGCCGCCTCGCCGACGACGACCGCAACGACATCCGCATCGAGGCCGCCCTGGTCAAGCTCTACGCCAGCGAGCTGGCCTGGAAGATCGCCGACGAGCTGGTGCAGATCCGCGGCGGCCGCGGCTACGAGACCGCCGACTCCCTCGCCGCCCGCGGCGAGCGGCCGATCCCGGCCGAGCAGATCCTGCGCGACCTGCGGATCAACCGCATCTTCGAGGGCTCGACGGAGATCATGCACCTGGCGATCGCCCGCGAGGCGGTCGACGCCCACCTGTCGGTCGCCGGGGACATCATCGACCCGGAGGCCCGCCTGGGCGCGAAGGCCAGGGCGGCCGGCAAGGCGGGCGGCTTCTACGCCCGCTGGCTGCCGACGCTGGTCGCCGGGCGGGGGCAGCTGCCGGGCGGCTACGGCGAGTTCGGCCCGCTGGCGTCCCACCTGCGGTTCGTCGAGCGGGCGGCGCGGAGACTGGCCCGGGAGACCTTCTACGGGATGGCCCGCTGGCAGGGGAAGCTGGAGCACAAGCAGGGCTTCCTGGGCCGCATCGTGGACATCGGCGCGGAGCTGTTCGCGATGTCCGCCGCGTGCGTCAAGGCCCGCGCCGAGCGGGCGGAGCGGCCGGAAGGCGTCGAGCTGGCCGACCTGTTCTGCCGGCAGGCGACGCTGCGCGTCGAGGCGCTGTTCCACGACCTGTGGCACAACGTGGACGCGATCGAGGCGTCCGCGGCCAAGCGGGTGCTGGAGGGCCGGTACCGCTCGCTGGAGGACGGCGTGATCCCGCCCCCGCCGGCGGGCGCCTGGACGTCGGAGTGGCAGCCGGGGGCCTCGACGGCGGACGACGTCCGCCGCCGCGTCTGACCCCTCGTCCGTCGATCTTGCAGTCGTGGTGCCCGTTTCGTGCTCGATCGCGGGCTTTCGTCGCCACCACAACTGCAAGATCGGCGCGGGGGTCAGGTCCGCAGGTCCAGCTCCGGCGGGCGCTTGGCGTCCGGGGCGCCGGCCGGGGCCCAGGGGCGCAGGCCCAGGGCGCGCAGCTCCAGCCTCGCCAGGGCCTCGACCGCGGCGCTGTCGCCCTTGCGCCAGCGGGCGGCGATCTCCGGGTCCAGCTTGACCAGCTTGCCGATCGGCTGGGTGGCCAGGGCCCGCAGGGCGAGCAGGTCGCGGCCGGCTGTGGCGCCGCGCAGCCGCGCCGCCGAGCCGGCCCGGCGCATCCAGCGGATCCGCAGCGGGAGCCAGACCAGCACGACCAGGGCGACCGGCAGCACCACCAGGACGATCGAGAGGATCCAGGCCAGGTCGGCGACGATCTCCTGCTGGTCGCGGCCGGCGTTGGCCAGCGAGGTGGCGGCGTTGGCGGCGTTGGTGAACGGGGCCGCCACCGAGTCGGGGACGCCCGGCACGCCCTTGATCTTGTCGCCGGCCGAGTTGAGGTTCTCGGCCAGGCCGTTGCCGGCGCCCTCGAGCTTCTGCCCGGGCACGGCGAGTTTCTGGATGAGGTCGAACACCGTCATCCCCAGCCGGACCCAGGCATACACCCAGGCGGCGACGAACAGGTCGGTGAGGGACTGCCGGATGGCGGTGGGGGCACGGTCGGCATAGAGCTTCACGACTTCATGCTTCTATGGACCACCATGGACTGCATCTTCTGCGCCATCGTCGCCGGCGCCGCCGAGGCCAGCTTCGTCCACCAGGACGACGACGTCGTGGCCTTCATGGACCTGAACCCGGTCACGCCCGGGCACCTGCTGGTCATCCCGCGCTCGCACGCGGTCGGCCTGGCCGACCTGGACGAGTTCGCGGGCGCCGCGGTCTGGCGGGTCGCCCACCGGCTCGGCCGGGTGGTCCGCCACGAGGGCGTGAACCTGTTCCTGGCCGACGGTGCCGCCGCCGGCCAGGAGGTGTTCCACGTCCACCTGCACGTGGTACCCCGCTACGAGGGCGACGGCTTCAAGCTGGTCGTCCAGCCCGGCCGCCCGACGCGGGCCGAGCTCGACGAGATGGCGGCCTCGATCCGCGCCGCGCTGCCCTAAGGGCATAGCCGCCGCCGCGGGCCTGCGCACAGACGTCGGTCGATCTACCCTCAAGTCGATCTCGGAAAGTGAGGGTAGATCGACCAACGTCTGTGCGCAGGCCCGGGCGTCCGCGCGACCGGCCAACGTCTGTGCGCAGGCTCGGTCGACCTCCGGGAACCGCGTGCGGGCGGTGCGTGGTTCGGGCGTCCGCGCGGCCGGTAGGTCGCGGGCCCTTGCCACGACGGCGACGGCAGCGACGTGGGGCCGGTCCTTGATGGACCGGCCCCACGAGCGGTGCCTGGCGGGAGCGACGGTCGCGCCTTGCGCGGACCCGAGTCCCTGAAGAAAATCAGCAGCCGGGAAGGCGCTCGATCAGGTACGTCTCGACCTGGTCGATGGAGACGCGCTCCTGCGTCATGGAGTCGCGGTCGCGCACCGTGACGGCGTTGTCGTTCAGCGTGTCGAAGTCGACCGTGAGGCAGAACGGGGTGCCGATCTCGTCCTGGCGGCGGTAGCGGCGGCCGATGCCCTGGGCGTCGTCGAAGTCGACCGTCCAGCGCTTGCGGAGTTGGGCGGCCAGGTCACGGGCCTTGGGGGAGAGGTCGGCGTTGCGCGACAGTGGGAGGACGGCGGCCTTGACCGGGGCCAGGCGCTTGTCGAAGCGCATGACCGTGCGCCGGTCGACGCCGCCGCTGGTGTTCGGGGCCTCGTCCTCGTCGTAGGCCTCCAGCAGGAAGGCCAGCACGGCGCGGGTCAGGCCGGCCGCCGGCTCGATGACGTAGGGGACCCAGCGCTCCTTCTTCTCCTGGTCGAAGTAGGAGAGGTCGACGCCCGAGTGCTTGGAGTGCGTGCTCAGGTCGAAGTCGGTGCGGTTGGCGATGCCCTCGAGCTCGGAGAACTCGGTGCCGCCGAAACGGAAACGGTACTCGATGTCGACCGTGCGCTTCGAGTAGTGGGAGAGCTTCTCCTGCGGGTGCTCGTAGAAGCGCAGGTTGTCGACGGAGATGCCCAGGTCGATGTACCAGTTCCAGCGCTCCTGCAACCAGTACTCGTGCCACTCCTCGTCGGTGCCGGGCTCGACGAAGAACTCCATCTCCATCTGCTCGAACTCGCGGGTGCGGAAGATGAAGTTGCCCGGCGTGATCTCGTTGCGGAAGCTCTTGCCGACCTGCGCGATGCCGAACGGGGGCTTCTTGCGGGCCGCGCCGGCGACGTTGTTGAAGTTGACGAAGATGCCCTGGGCGGTCTCGGGGCGCAGGTAGTGCAGGCCCTCGTCGTTCTCGACCGCGCCGAGGTAGGTCTTCATCAGGCCGTTGAACATGCGCGGCTCGCTGAACGTGCCCTTGTTGCCGCAGTTGGGGCAGTTGAGCTCGCCGAGCACGAAGGGCTTGCCCGCGTTCTTGGCCTCCCACGCCTCCTCGAGGTGGTCGGCGCGGAAGCGCTTGTGACAGGAGGCGCACTCGGTGAGCGGGTCGACGAACGCCTCGACGTGGCCGGAGGCGACCCACACGTCGCGGGCCAGGATGACGGCCGAGTCCAGGCCGACGATGTCGTCGCGCTGCTGGACCATCGTCTTCCACCACTGGCGGCGCACGTTGTCCTTGAGCTCGACGCCCAGCGGACCGTAGTCCCAGGCGGAGCGGGTGCCACCGTAGATCTCGCTCGACGGGAAGACGAAACCCCGCCGTTTCGCGAGGCTGACGACGGAATCGATGCGGTCGGCGGCCATTGTGGTTCCTCCTCGGCCTCACGGCGACTGGCTGTCGGCAAGGCGGTTGTGGTTGAACAGGACGGGCGAACCGTCAACGTCCCCATCGACGGTACGGTTACGCAACGGTGAGCCGCACCAGATTATTCGACGCCCCCGCAGATGACGTATCGGGTGCCTTCCTGCGACATGACGAACTCCATCGTTCGCTGGACCTGGCCTTTCTGCTGCACGGTGGCCGGCACGACGATGTCCTGCTGGATGATCACGTCGTTCTCGTCGACGGAGAAGGCGACGACCGGTGACGCGGCGTAGTGGTCCCGGAACCAGCTGACGGGGTGGCGGCTCTGCTGCGCGGCGCACAGGTACTCGTCGTGGGCGCGCTCGTAGTCCTCCGCCTGCAGGGCGCCGAGGTAGCCGCGGGCCGCGTCGGCGACCTGGGTGCGGGCCAGGTTGTCGGCGAAGGAGATGAAGAAGCCGCCGCCGAGGACGCCGCCGACGCAGCACAGGACGAGCACGAGGCCGCCGACGCCCAGGCCGATCCACAGGCCCTTCAGGTCGCGGTCGCGCGGCGGGGCGGCGAACGGCGCGACGACCCCCGGCCCGGCCGGCGGCGCGGGCACCTCATCGACCTGAGGCGGCATCATGACCGAAGCCTATCCGTCCTCAGGCGCGGTCACTCGCGGTCACGGTCAGCTCGCCGCCGGGCGCGACCACGGCCAGCTCCTCGAACGCGGACGGCTCGTCGAGCGACTGGGCCAGCAGCGGGGTGGCGTGCATCTTCACGTCGAAGTTCGACAGGGCGCGGCGGTAGGCGCCGACCGACGCCCACTCGGTGAGGATCGTCCAGTGCGCCGGGTCGTCGTACGCGCGTCCGAGGCTCCCCCGGAGATACCCTGGGCACGCCGCCAGGGCGCCGAGCGCGGCGTGCGCCCGCTCGGGGAAGCCTGCGGGATCCTCGACCACGAACCGTGTCACCACCAGCATGCCGCGAGCATACGGACCTGAGGAGTGAGATGTCCGAGCGTGTCCTGATCCGGCTCGGCCGGCTGAACCCGACCGCGGTCTTCCTCGGCGTCGGCGTGCTCGTGTTCGTCGCGCTCGTGCTGCCGGGAATCGTCGGGGGAGCGCTGCTGTTCCTCCTGGCGGCCGGGGTGCTGTGGCTGCTCACGAAGACCTGGGCGGTGCACCCGCCGCGGGCCCGGGTGGCGCGGGTCGTGATCCTCGGGCTGCTGGTCGCGCTGGCCGTGTTCAAGATCGCTTAAGTTGACAACGATTCTCATTATCGGGCAGGCTCGACAGCGTGGTGCTAGAGGTTGACCGGGCGGTGGTGGCGTACGACGGCCGCCCAGTGCTCGACGGCGTGTCCCTCAAGGTCGCCCCGGCCGAGGTGGTCGCGATCCTCGGCGCCAACGGGTCCGGGAAGTCCACCCTGGTCAAGGCCGCCCTCGGGCTGGTGCCGCTGAGTGCCGGCGAGGTGCGGCTGTTCGGCACCCCGCTGCGGCGGTTCCGGGAGTGGCGGCGGCTGGGGTACGTGCCGCAGCGCGTGGGCGCCGGCAGCGGCGTCCCGGCCACGGTCGCCGAGGTGGTCGCCGAGGGGCGGCTCGCCCGGCGCGGGTTCCTGCGCGTCGCGTCCGCCGCCGACCGGCGGGCCGTCGCCGAGGCGCTCGAGGCGGTCGGGCTGGCCGAGCGGGCCCGCGAGCCGGTGGCGGTGCTCTCCGGCGGGCAGCAGCAGCGGGTGCTCATCGCCCGCGCGCTGGCCGGCGGGCCGGAGCTGCTGGTGCTCGACGAGCCGACGGCCGGCGTCGACGCGGCCAGCCAGGAGGCGTTCGCCGGGTGCCTCGACCGGTTCGTCCGCGACGGGGGCACCGTGGTGTTCGTCGCGCACGAGCTCGGGCCGCTGCGGCCGCTCATCACCCGGGCCGTCGTCGTGCACCACGGCGAGATCGTCCACGACGGGGACCCGCCGGAGACGGACAACGACCACGTCCACCCCCACGCCGGTGCCGCATGAGCCTGTTTCAGTACGACTTCATGATCCGCGCCCTGATCGGGGCGCTCATCACCGGGGCCGCGGCGCCGGCGATCGGCATCTATCTGGTCCAGCGCCGGCTGTCGCTCATCGGCGACGGGCTGGGCCACGTCGCGCTGACCGGAGTCGGCGTCGGGCTGCTCACCAACCAGTCGCCGGTGCTCATGGCGGTGCTCGCCGCGGCCGTCGGGGCCGTGGTCATCGAGCTGGTCCGGGAGCGGGGCAGGACCTCCGGGGACATCGCGCTGTCGATGCTGTTCTACGGCGGCATCTCCGGCGGCGTGGTGCTCGTGAACCTCTCCGACGCCCAGAGCAACCGCAGCCTCGTGACCTACCTGTTCGGCTCGCCCCTGACCACGAGCCGGCAGGACCTCACCGTCATGCTCGTGCTGGGCGCGATCGTGCTGGGTGTGGCGGTACTGCTGCGGCCGTGGCTGTTCGCGGTGTGCCACGACGAGGAGTACGCGCGGGTGTCCGGCCTGCCCGTCCGCGCCCTCAACCTGGTCCTGGCGATCACGACCGCGGTCACCGTCACGGTCGCCATGCGGGCGGTCGGCCTGCTGCTCGTCAGCGCCCTCATGGTCGTGCCCGTCGCCACCGCGCAGCAGATCACGCGCGGCTTCAAGGTGACCATGCTGGCCGCCGTGGTGCTGGGCCTGCTGGCGTCGGGCGGCGGGGTCTGGCTGTCGACGCGGATCGACACGGGTCCGGGCGCGACGGTGGTGCTGCTGGCGATCGCCGGCTTCTTCGCGGTGACCGTCGGCGTGGCCGTGGTCCGGGCGGTGCGGCGCCGCACGGGCGCGCAGCCGCAAAGTGAGAACGGTTACCGTTACGCATATGTCGACAAGTGACGGGTACGAGGCGGCGGGCGAGCTGCTCCGGGCCCTGTCGGCCCCGTTGCGAATCCGGATCGTGACCGAGCTGGCCGGGGGGCCGCGGTGCGTGCACGAGCTGGTGGACTCGCTCGGTGCGGCGCAGCCGCTCGTGTCGCAGCACCTGCGGGTGCTGCGCGGGGCGGGCGTGGTGCGGGGGGCGCGGCGGGGGCGGGAGATCGCGTACTCGCTGACCGACGAGCACATCGCCCACATCGTGGCGGACGCCGTGACGCACGCGCGGGAGGCGGGCTGAGCCGGTCTGCCGTGGCCCTGCACGATCTCCGTCGTGGCCCTGCATGATCTCCGTCGGGGCTCTGCATGATCGAGGGAAGGATCTGGCTGCTCCGGCAGCCGGAAGTCTCCCTTGATCATGGGGTGGGTGCGCCGCGGTCAGAAGGTGAAGCCGCCCGGGCGGTCGTTGCGGTCGGCGATCAGGCCGGCCAGCGTGGCCAGGGCGATCTCCGCCGGCGTCTTCGAGCCGATGTTCAGGCCGATCGGCCGGTGCACCCGCGCGATCTGCTCCTCCGGCACCCCCAGCTCCCGCAGCGCCGCCACGTGCGGGCCGGTGTGGCGGGGGCTGCCCATCACGCCGATCCAGCGGGCCGGCGAGGCCAGGGCGTCGCGCAGGGCGGCGCCGAGCTCCGGGCGGTCGTGGTCGCAGACCACCACGTCGGTCTGCTCGTCGATGGTCGCCGCGGACAGGTCCGGCTCGGCCAGGGACACGCGGTAACCCAGCGTCGCCGCGAAGTGCATGAGGTGGGTGGCGACCGGCGAGTCGAACACCGCCACCAGTGCGCGGCCGTCGGCCGCGGGCTCCACGGCGCCGTGCGCGAGGGCGCAGCCGATCGAGTCGAATCCTGCGACCATCACATCACGCTCCGAAGTGTTCGTCGGCGCTTCATGCCGAAGGTACCAACCCACGCGATACCCTCAGGCCCGTGACGCTCACCGATCACCCCGAATCGCCCGCTCCGGCCGCGGCGCCGCCCGAGGGCGGCCGGAGGCGGTGGCGGGTCGGGTCCGTCGAGGTGCTCGCCGGGCTGCTCGTGCTGGTCGTGGTGCTCCGCGGGCCGATCACGCGGTCGCTGGCGGCGCCGGCCCTGCAGACCTGGCTGACCGTGTTCGTGTCGGTGATGACCCAGGCGGTGCCGTTCCTGGTCTTCGGGGTCGTGCTCTCGGCGGTCATCGCGGTGTTCGTGCCGCCCTCGTTCTTCGCCAAGGCGCTGCCCCGCCACCCCGCGCTCGCGGTGCCGACGGCCGGGGTGGCCGGCGTGGTGCTGCCCGGCTGCGAGTGCGCGAGCGTGCCGGTCGCC
Organism: Dactylosporangium sucinum; assembly: GCF_014647515.1. Classification (GTDB taxonomy): domain Bacteria; phylum Actinomycetota; class Actinomycetes; order Mycobacteriales; family Micromonosporaceae; genus Dactylosporangium; species Dactylosporangium sucinum. The sequence goes on from NZ_BMPI01000098.1 coordinate 28,655, forward strand.
GGGGCGCTGGTGCGGCGCGGGGTGACGCCCGCGGCCGCGTTCGCGTTCCTGCTCGCCTCGCCGGCCGTCAACCCGATCGTGCTGGTGTCCACCGCCGTCGCCTTCCCCGGGCAGCCCAAGGTCGTCGTCGCCCGGGCGCTCGCCAGCCTCGTGGTGGCCTGCCTGATGGGCTGGTTGTGGCACGCCTTCGGCAAGGGCAGCTGGCTGCGGATGCCGGAGCGGCCGCACCTCGACGGCATGGGGAAGTGGCCGGCGTTCTGGGCCTCCGTGCGGCACGACGTGCTGCACGCGGGCGGGTTCCTGGTTATCGGCGCGGCCTGCGCGGCCGTGATCGCGGTCGTGGTGCCGAAGGAGTGGCTCGCCCAGCTCGCCGCCAACCCGGCCGTCGCGATCGTCGTGCTGGGCCTGCTCGCGGTCCTGCTGTCCATCTGCTCGGAGGCCGACGCGTTCGTGGCCGCCTCGCTGACCCAGTTCTCGATGACGGCCCGGCTGGCCTTCATGGTCGTCGGCCCGATGATCGACCTCAAGCTGTTCGCCATGCAGGCCGGCATCTTCGGCAGGTCCTTCGCCCTGCGGTTCGCGCCGGCCACCTTCGTGCTCGCGATCGGAGTGTCCGCCGTGGTCGGAACGGTGCTGCTGTGAACCGGCAGGCGCAGGCCGTCATCCTGCTGCTCGTCGGGGGCGCGGTCCTGCGGGCCAGCCTCACCGGGCAGTACCTCAACTACGTCAAGCCCAGCCTCCAGCCCTACCTCATCGCGTCCGGCGCGCTGCTGGTCGTGGCCGGCATCTTCACGCTGTGGTATGAGCTACGGCCGAACAAGGGCCACGCCCACGAGCACGCCCACGAGCACGCGGACGACGGCCACGGGCACGGGCACGGCGGGCCGCGCGTCGCCTGGCTGCTGCTCGCGCCGGTGCTCGGGCTGCTGCTCGTGGCGCCGCCCGCGCTCGGGTCCTACGCGGCGGGCCGCTCCGGCTCCGCGCTCGTCGAGAAGTCCGACTTCGCGCCGCTGCCGGCCGGCGACCCGGTCCGGATCTCGATGCTCGACTACGCGTCCCGGGCCGTGTTCGACCGCGGGGTGTCGCTCGGCGACCGGCGCGTGGAGCTCACCGGCTTCGCGATGCGCGGCCCCGGCGACGCCTGGCTGCTCGCCCGCATGATGGTGAGCTGCTGCGCCGCCGACGCGCGGCCGGTCAAGATCGCGCTCGACGGCGACCTGCCCGACGGCCTGGCCGACGAGCAGTGGCTGCGGGTCACCGGCCGCTACACGTCGCGCCAGATCAAGGACTCGGTGAACGGGGAGACGATTCCATATCTCGAGGTGTCCGAGGTCACCTTGATCCCGGCGCCGGAAGAGCAGTACGAGTCGTAGATGGATCTGCAACGCCCCGCGCTCCTGGTGCTCGTCCGGCACGCCGAGTCCGCCCGCAACCAGGCGAAGAAGGGCAGCGTCTACTTCGCCGACGACGCGGCCCGCCAAGTCGTCCGCGGCGTCCCCGACCACCTGGTCGAGCTGACCGAGGACGGCCACAAGCAGGCCGTCCAGACCGGGCAGGGGATCCGCGCCCGCTTCGGCACGTTCGACTACGTCTACACCAGCGGCTACACGCGGACCGAGCAGACCGCCGAGGGCATCCTCAGTGCGTACAGCCCGGCCGAGCGCGCCCGGATGCGGTGCAAGAGCGACCTGTTCATCCGCGAGCGCGACCCCGGCTTCGCCTACGACATGACCACCGCCGAGGCGGAGGCCGCCTTCCCCTGGCTGAATGAGTACTGGCAGACGTTCGGCGGCTTCATGGCCCGCCCGCCCGGCGGCGAGAGCCTCGCCGACGTGACCGGCCGCGTGCACACCTTCCTCAACGGGCTGTTCCAGGACCGGGCCGGCCAGAGGGTCATGATCGTCACGCACGGCGGCGCGCTGCGCTGCTTCCGCTTCCTGCTGGAGGGCTGGAGCTACTCGCAGGCCCAGCGGTGGCCCGAGGGGCAGGCCCCGGCCAACTGCGGCGTCACGACCTACCGCTGCGCCGGCGACGGCGGTCCGCTGCAGCTCGAGGACTACAACCAGGTGTACTGGACGGTCGGGTCGGCGGCCGACGGCATCTGATCGCCGCCAGAGATCGACGTGGCGTACTGTCTCCACGGACGATCGATGATCGGGGAGCGATGCACATCAGTTTCACCGTCCCGCCCGACCGGCAACGGGCGCGACGGCAGGTTCGGGCGGCCAAGCGGCGCAAGCTCCAACTGCTCTTCGTCGGCGGGATCCTCCTCGCCGCCGCGGGGGTGGCGCTGGTCGTGGCGGGCCAACCGGCCGGGTACGCGCCGGTCGGCGTGGGCGTGGGACTGCTGGTCCTGCCGTGGCTCCTCCCGCGGGCGGCGGCCAAGGCGCGCACCGGGCTGCTGGCGGAGACGGCGACCTACGAGCTGACCGACACGGGTGTGGTCGCCACGACGCCGGGCTTCCGCGGCGCCTACGAGTGGGACGGCGTCGACCGGGTCACGGACACCGGGGAGTTCTGGGTCGTGACCGTCAAGGGCAGCGGCGTGCTCGCGGTACCGTGGACCCTCATGCCGCCCGATGACACCGGGCTCGCCCGGGAGCTCCTGGTCGCCCGCGGCCTGCTGCAACCCGGCCGGTAGCGTCACCCGCATGCGCAAGGTGCTGGTCATCGGGATCGGGGCCGGGGATCCCGAGCACGTCACCGTGCAGGCGATCGCCGCGATGAACGCCGTCGACGTGTTCTTCGTGCTGGACAAGGGCGGCTCCACCGCCGATCTGACGGCGGCCCGCCACGCGATCCTGCAGCGTTTCGTCACTCGGGGGTACCGCACGGTGACGCTGCCCGACCCGCCCCGCGACCGGACCGCCGCCGACTACAGCGGGGCCGTCCGGGAGTGGCGCGACGAGCGGGCCCGGGTCCTGCACGAGGCGATGGCGGCCGAAGAGGGCGTCGGCGGGATCCTCGTGTGGGGCGACCCGGCCCTCTACGACGGCACGATCCGCATCCTGGAGTCGTTCGGCGACGTCGACTACGAGGTCGTCCCCGGCGTCAGCAGCGTGCAGGTGCTCACCGCGCGGCACCGCGTGCCGCTCAACCGGGTCGCCGGCGCGGTGCACATCACGACCGGCCGGCGGCTGGCGGCCGGGTGGCCGGCCGGGTGCGACGACGTCGTGGTGATGCTCGACGCCGATCTTTCCTGCCGGGCGTACCGCGACGAGGCGATCGACATCTACTGGGGCGCGTACCTCGGCACGCCCGACGAGCTGCTCGTCGCCGGGCGGCTCGGCGAGGTGCTGGACGAGATCGAGCGGGTCCGCGCCGACGCCCGCGCCTGCAAGGGCTGGATCATGGACACGTACCTGCTCAGGCGGCTTTCTTGAGGCTCGCCGTCGCCTGACCCGGGATCACCCTGAGCCGCACGGGCGCCGCGGGCTCCTCGTCGAGCGCGGCCGGGCGGCGCCAGCGCCACGGCGGGCCCTGCCGGCCGGCGGGCGGGCGGCCCGGGTCGAGCCCCGGCCGGGTCAGCGCCAGGACGATCACGTAGCCGGCGAGCACGAACCCGTGGCTGACCAGCCGCTCGGTCGCAACCGTGCCGGCGATGAGATCGTTGGTGCTCAGCAGCGCGAGCAGCGCGACGAACGCGGTCAGCATCGGCAGCGCCCCGGCCGGGCTGGCCCGCCGGGTGGCGATCCAGGCGAAGCCGGCGCCGATCGCCACGTTCCAGGCGGCGGACTCGTGGAAGACGTGCCCGGCCTGGTGGATGTGGTTGGTGCTGGCGGCCGTCGCGGCCTGCGCGATGCCGAGCACGAACTGGGCCATCCCGAACGCGCCGAGGAGCACCCGCAGCACCTGGACGAGCCGCTTGTGCGGGTTCGCCTTCCGGAACCCCGCCAGCAGCTTCCCGGTGTCGGGCGGGGTGGCGGTCAGGGGCTGCAGGCGCACCAGCCGGGTCACGGCCTGCGCCTCGCGCTCCCACTGCCGGCACGCCACGCACCCGGTCAGGTGCGCGTCGACGAGCGCCGGCTCGATCGGTTCGTCCTCGCCGTCGAGCCGGGCCGACAGCGCCTCGCGGTACTGCTCACACTCCACGGTTGGATTGTCGCGCGCCAAGGCACCAAAGTTCCGCCCTGGTGCCGTGCGGCGGCGATCAGCAGCGACTCTTCCGGCTCGTGGTCGGCGACCGGGTGGTGACCCCGTCCTGCAGTCGGCTCGATCGGGCCTCAGTCGCCGCTGTGTCGAGCTCGGCCGCCGCTGTCGTCGAGTTGAGCACGGTAGTCAAGTTTGCGACCTCGTGACCACCAAGCGTAGTGTCCGGATACAATACTGGCGACATATAATGTATGAGACATGGTTACCGGGGGCGGCTGTGGTGTGGACGATCGTGGTGGTCGAGCCGGTTCGGTCATGGCTCCACGAACTGCGCCGGTCGGATCGCGGAACACTGCTGCAGATCAGCGCGGCGGTCAAGGCTCTGTCCGAGGAGGGCCCGCACTCGGCCGGCCCCTGGTCGACACGGTCCGCGGCTCCACCCTCGCGAACCTGAAGGAGCTGAGGCCGGGCTCGACCGGCTCATCGGAGGTCCGGCTGCTGTTCGTGTTCGATCCGATTCGGCAGGCGGTGCTGCTGGTGGGCGGCGACAAGTCCGGCAACTGGCAGCGGTGGTACCGGACGGCGATACCGATCGCGGAGTCGGCGTACGCCGACCACCTGCGGAGGATCCAGGAGAAGGACGGCGAGTGATGATGGACCACCTCAAGGACCCGCAGGCAATCTCCTGGGAGGAGATGCAGGAGGAGCTCGGCTTCACCGAGGCCGAGCGGGCGCACGTCGCTGCCGCGGCACAGGAGCTGATCGCTCAGGCCCGCGCCTATCGGCTTGCCGAGGTGCGCCGCCGCCAGCACGCGACCCAGACCGACATCGCGAAGGCAATGGGCGTCACGCAGGCCCGGGTGTCCCGGATCGAGAAGGGCGAACTGAAGCGCAGCGAGGTCGACACGCTGGCCGCCTACGTGCAGGCACTCGGCGGCAAGCTGAAGATCATTGCCGACTTCGGCGACGAGTCGTACGTCTTGGGCTGACCGCCCGCGGCGTCGGCTCCGGACGGACCGAACTTCCTGCGTTCTCGTCATCGGCCGGGTCGAACCGGAGCAACAGCACCGCTGATTCCCCAGCGGACCGCCGGGGTCAGCCGCCGCTGTCGTCGAGCTCGGCGCCCTCGGGGACCAGGTCGGAGTCGCGGTCGTCCAGCCAGCCGTCGGGGAGGACGACCTTGCCGGGGGTGCCGGTGCGGCCGCGTGGCTGGCCGAGGATCTCCCGCGGGAACGGGGCCGCGGGGTCGAGCTGGGCCAGCAGGTCGCTCAGCTCGGCCAGCGACGAGGACATGGCCATCTGGCGGCGCAGCTCGCCGCCGGCGGGGAAGCCCTTCAGGTACCACGCGACGTGCTTGCGGAAGTCCGTCACGCCGTCGCGTTCGGTGCCGAGCCACTCGGTGAGGAGCTCGGCGTGGCGGTACATCAGCGCGGCCACCTCGCCGAGGCTCGGGAGGGCGCGGTCGGCGGAGCCCGCGAAGGCCGCGGCGAGGTCGGCGAACAGCCAGGGGCGGCCCAGGCAGCCGCGGCCGATGACCACGCCGTCGCAGCCGGTCTCGGCCATCATGCGCAGCGCGTCGGTGGCCTCCCAGATGTCGCCGTTGCCCAGGACGGGGATGTCCAGGGCTTGTTTGAGAGCGGCGATCGCGGCCCAGTCGGCCTCGCCGGAGTACCGCTGGGCGGCGGTCCGGGCGTGCAGGGCGACCCAGGCCACGCCCGCGTCCTGGGCGGTCCGGGCCGCGTCGAGGAACGTCTGGTGGTCGTCGTCGATGCCGATGCGCATCTTCACGGTGACCGGCAGGCCCTGGGCCGCGTCGACGGCGGAGGAGACGATCGCGGCGAACAGGCTGCGCTTCCACGGCAGCGCGCTGCCGCCGCCGCGGCGGGTGACCTTGGGCACCGAGCAGCCGAAGTTCATGTCGATGTGGTCGGCGAGGTCCTGCTCGACCACCATCTCGACGGCCTTGCGGATGGTCGCGGGGTCGACGCCGTACAGCTGCAGGCTCCGCGGCCGTTCGTCCACCCCGAACCTGATCATGCTCATGGTCTTCGGGTTGCGCTCGACGAGCGCGCGCGTGGTGATCATCTCGCAGACGTAGAGGCCTGCGCCCTGCTCGCGGCACAGCTGCCGGAAGGCCACGTTGGTGATCCCGGCCATGGGCGCGAGCACCACGGGCGGATCGACGACGAAGCTTCCGAGCTGCAGCGGCACGCTCCTGAGCATGGCACGCCACCCTGGCTCCCTCCCAACCGCGCCCGCGCGGTGGTGGGTGGACTCCGGCAGTCGCACGCCTCCCGCGATCTTGGAGTTGTGGTCCCGGCTTTAGGGTGATTTGTCGGACAAATTAGGGACCACAACTCCAAGATCGCCGGGAGGGTGGGGCCCGGCAGGCTGCGCGGTGCCGAGGGCGGGCTGGGCGGGGCTGGGCGGGTCGGGCCGAGCAGGCCGAGCGGCCGAGCAGGCCGAGCAGGCCGAGGCGGGCTGGGC
>NZ_BMPI01000099.1 GCF_014647515.1 Dactylosporangium sucinum
CTCCATCGAGTTCATCGACCAGCCACTGCGCGACGACTCCGGCAAGGTACGCCGCAGCAAGATGCGTGACGAAGCCACCGAAAGGATGAAGAGCCGAGCCTGATCACATCACTCCGCCCTCCTGCCGCATATCGGGAGAGCGACAGGCCGCAGATGACCTGACTCCCGTCAGGAGAGCTTCTCGAGGATCAGCTCGCGGCCCCCGGCGGCGTCGGCCAGGCCCTGCATCTCCGGGTCCGCGCAGGAAAGTCCTCTATGGACCGGTCAACGACTACTCGCAGGCAGCCTAGCCAAGCCGAGTTTTCTGAACGGTACAGAGACGGCATGGCTGGCCGGACGGCGACAACGGTCTGAGCTACCACGTCAACGTCCCGGTCTTCACCAACAGGCCACGTCGGAAGCCCCGAACCGCATGTACGAGCTTGAAAGGTTCCCGCACCGCCACCGCTCACACCGTTCGGTGTGGGACCCCGCACCGGCCCGATGCCGTCCCGCGCGAGCTGGGCCGCCACGGCAGCGCGGTGGTGGCGGGCGGGCTGATCGACGTTCAGACGAGCAGTCCCGCTCGGCCGCCGGGTGAGCCGTGGCCAACTCATTCGAGGAGCATCTATGTTAAACGCGGTCCACTCGCCATGCGGGCCGGTCAATGGGCGGATCGAGGACGGTGTCGCCGTCTTCCGCGGCATCCCGTTCGCGCAGCCGCCCGTGGGGCCGTTCCCGATCGCGCCGCCGGTCGCCGCGCCGCCGCCGGACGCCAGCCGGTTCGGCCCGATCTCGATCCAGGACCCCGATCCGCTCATCCAAGCGGTACCGCCGATCGAGCGGAACTTCTTCCACGAGGGCGCCGTCACAGGCAAGGACTGCCTAACCCAGAACCTCTGGTCGCCCGACGTGCACGGCGCGGTGCCGGTCCTGGTCTGGATCCACGGCGGGGCGTTCCAGTTCGGCTCCGGCACCGGCGAGTGGAACGCCGGCGCAAGCCTGGCCCGCGCGCACGGGATCGTGATCGTGACGGTCAACTACCGACTCGGCGCGCTCGGCGGCTTCTACCTCGGCGACCTCGACCCGGGCCGGTCCAACCTAGCGCTACAGGACCAGACCTGCGCGCTGCGCTGGGTGGCGGCGAACATCTCCGCCTTCGGCGGGGACCCCGGGCGGGTGACAGTGGGCGGGCAGTCGGCCGGCGCGATGTCGACGGTCGCGCTGCTGGCCGCGCCGGCCGCCCGGGGCCTGTTCCACCGCGCGGTGGACCAAAGCGGCCACGCGGCGGTCTTCCCGTCCCTGGAGGCCGCCCGGGCCGGCACGGCGCGGGTCCTCGCCGGCCTGCGCATCGACCCGGACGGCGACGTCCTCACCGAGCTGCGCATCCCCGCGGTGCAGCGCGGTCTCGGCCTGGTACCCGTGACACCGCTGGTCCGGGACGGGGTGATCCTCGATTCCGATCCTGTCGCCGCCATCCGGCGCGGCGACGCCGCCGGGGTCGACCTCATGATCGGCACCACCGTGGTGGAGTCCCGGCTGTTCGAGGTCACCGGCTGGAGCACCGCCCCTGCCTCACTGGACGAGGTCCTCGACGGGCTGCTCATCGACGCCGACGCCTGGGCCGAAGCCAAGGCGCTCTACGAGCGGTTGCCCGGCGGGCCCGCGGACCTGGCGTACCGAGCGTTGACGGACCACGACTGGACGGAGCCCGCCCGGGCCGTGGCCGACGCGCAGACCCGAGCCGGTGGGTGCGTCTTTCGCTACCTGTTCGCCTGGCCGTCGAGCGCGCGCGGCGGGCGAGTCGGCTCCGGGCACCTGGTGGACCGGCCGTTCCTACTTGGCAACCTGGACGCGCCCGGAGTCGACGCGCTGCTCGGCTCGCTGAACCAGGCGGCGGTCGAACTCGGCGCGGCGGTGAGCACCGCCCTGGCCCGGTTCGTCACCGACGGCGACCCGGGCGGCGGCGCGCTCGGCCCGTGGGATCCCTACACACCGACGGCCCGCGCCACCATGCTGATCGACACCGTTCCCGGGCAGGCACCGGACCCCGACGGCCGGTGCGTCGACTTCTGGGAGGCGCATCACGCGGTGGCCATCCAGCCGATGGCAGCCCTGGTGGCCGGCACATGAGGCCCGCGTACGAGCCGTCCAGGTACGACCGGTCCGGCCTGTCCGTCGGGATCGTCCACTTCGGCGTCGGGAACTTCCACCGGTCGCACCAGGCCATGTACCTCGACCGGCTGTTCGAGAGGGGCGAGGACCTCGACTGGGCGATCTGCGGCGTCGGCCTGCTGCCCGGCGACCGGCGCATGCGGGACGCACTCGCCAGCCAGGACACGGCCTACACGCTGGTCGAGCGCCGGCCGGACGGGTCGACCGACGCCCGCATCATCGGCTCGATTGTGGAGTACCTCTTCGGCCCAGACGATCCCGAGCGGGTGCTGGAACGGCTGGCCGACCCGGCCACCCGGATCGTCTCGCTGACGATCACCGAGGGCGGCTACAACACCAGCGACATCACCGGCGAGTTCGACGAGTCGAACCCCGGCGTGCGGCAGGACCTGCGGCCCGGCGCGGCGCCGGGCACCGCCTTCGGCTACGTCGTCGAGGGCCTCGCCCGCCGCCGCGCTCGCGGCATCCCGCCCTTCACCGTGATGTCGTGCGACAACCTGCCCGGCAACGGCGACGTGGCCCGCAAGGCGTTCGTCGCCTACGCGCGGCTGCGCGATCCCGGCCTCGGCGACTGGATCGACGCGACCGTCGCGTTCCCCAACGGCATGGTCGACCGGATCACGCCGGTCACCACGGACGCCGACCGGGCGTTCGTCGCCCGGGAGTTCGCCGTCGAGGACGCCTGGCCGGTGCTGTGCGAACCGTTCGTCCAGTGGGTCCTGGAGGACGACTTCACGCTGGGGCGGCCCGCCTTCGAACACGTCGGCGTCCAGGTCGTCACCGACGTCACGCCCTACGAGCTGATGAAGCTGCGGCTGCTCAACGCGAGCCATCAGGCCCTGGCGTACCCCGGCTACCTGCTCGGGCACCGTCTGACCCACGAGGCCGCCGCGGACCCGCGGCTGGTCGAGCTGCTCACCCGGTACATGGACGAGGAGGCCACCCCGACGCTGCGGCCGGTGCCGGGCATCGACCTCGCCGCCTATGGGCGCTCGCTCCTCGACCGGTTCGCCAACCCGTATGTCCGCGACACCCTGGCCCGACTGGCCACCGACGCCTCGGACCGCATCCCGAAGTTTCTCCTGCCGGTCGTGCACGACCGGGTCCGGCTCGGCCGGCCGGCACCGATGGCCGCGCTGGTGGTCGCGGGCTGGGCCGTGTTCGCCGCGGACGTCGACGAGCCCGGCGCGCCGGACCGGCAGCGCGCGGCCGTCGCCGCGGCCGTCCGCCGCCAGCAGGCGGACCCGATCGGATTCCTGCGCGACACCGACCTGTTCGGCGACCTCGCCGAGCGCCCGACCTTCGCCGACGCGTTCGCCGCGAGCTACCGCGACATCCGGGCGGGCGGCATCACCGCCGCCCTCGCTGCCCGCCTCGGCACGTCCTGAGAGGAAGCTATGTCCCCCGTATTACCCGGACCGGTGGTCGCCTGCCGCCAGGGCACTCGCGATCCTGGCGGTAGCGCCGCCGGCGGTCAGCGCCAGCACCGCCAGCACGAGCACCGCGATCAACGCCGCCGAACGACGCGCCGCGTCACGCTGCGCCGCAACCTCGGCAAGGATCTGCCGGTCGATCGCAACCTCAACGGCATGCATCAGGTCCCTGCGCGCCGTCATGGCCGCCGACCACCCGGCCGCGTCCACCGCGAGCTTCACCCGCTCGCCCGGCGGCGTCCGCGTGACAACGCCCTGATCACGCTCCGCACCGGCCACCACCGGGCCGGTCACGTCCGTGTTGAGCCGAGCCCGCCACACAGCCGGCGCCGACAGCTGGAAGTCCGTCAACGACTCACCGAACATGCTGGACGCGCCGACGATCTCCTGCTGCATGGCGGGCGTGAGCACCCCACCAGCCAGCGCACGGATCACCGCGACCTGCAGCAAACCCTGCGCCTCGATCGCCTGGGACAACGCCGCCGCCGCACGCAACCCGTTACCCGTCGCCGCGGGAACACCGATCTGACTCAGCGACGCCCGGAACGTCAGCAGATCAGCGATCAGCGCCCGGTACCGGAACAGGATCACGCTCGACAACGCCCGCGGGTCATCCTGCACCTGACGGCGCAACGCCGACAGATCCTCCAGACCATCACCGATCCGGGCGAGCACCAGCCGCACATCCGGCGAAACGCTGACACCACCGCTGTGCTGACGGAACGCCACGGCCGCCGCATCGGTGTCCTCAGCCGCGGCACGGTATGCAGCGTTCGCCCGGCCGTCGCCACCCCCGGCGCGAAGACCAACGCGGCAGCCGCCCGCTCGTGATGCAACTGCGCGACGAGACCGCCAGCGTCGACGCCCAAGACCACCACACGGCGCGCTTCCTCCGCCCGCTGCCCCGAGCCGTAAGCATCGAAGAACACCAGCGCCGCGAGAACAACAACGGCGACGACAGGGATCGTGAGGATGATCGAGAGCTTCGTCCGGATCGCACGGTTGCGAAGCCAGCGGCTTGTCTGACGGCCCGGAGTACTCATGGCCGGGCCACCACGGATAGGCCACGCCCTCACAGGACGGATGCCGGCAACAGCCACTTTCGCTAGGTACGTGCGAACGCATCAGGTCCTGCGCCCGAATCCGCAGCGTGGCGTCGACCGCTGGGTGCTCAGCCGCCTGACCGGTTCCGGCGTCGAACTTGGTGATCACGGCGGTCTCCTCGGAATGGGATTTCCTGCCTGCCCGCAGCCGAGTTCCGATCGAGCCAACATTGGATCGGGACCGCCGCGCCGTCCATCGACGGACAACGTGTTGCGACATAACGATCACCCGGGCGGCTGGGAATACCGACCTACCGTCCGACTTTGCGTACCGACTTGTTGTCCGACCGGCAGCTGAGCTGGGTCTCAATACCGCCCGCCACGCCGCACCAAGATCGTTCCGGCTGAATCCGGGGTTACATTGTGGTCGCCGGACGGCCGCGATTGGACGGTCCGGCTCTCAACGACCCGTTGGACGCTGCCGGTGACCCGCCCAGTCCATACATCCGCCGGCAATGGCTGGGACGTGAGATCCGGCGGTTGCGCGAGGACACAACATCGCCGCTGAGCCGCTGGCCCGGGCGATCGGGTTCCCCCGCCGGCAACTCAGCGCACTCGAGAACGGGCGCGTGGGGCCGGACATCGACCTCGTCAGTGGCATCTGCGACTACCTCAGCGTGGGCGCCAACCGCCGCGCGGCGATCATTGACGCGGCCACCGATGGCTGGGCCCGCGGATGGTGGGCGGCCGATGCCGAACTGATGGGGACACGGCAGGCCGCCTATGCCGACCTCGAAAGCGGAACGGACACGATCTCCGAGTACGCCTTCGCGCTCGTGCCGGGCCTGCTGCAGACAGCCGCGTTCGCAAACGCCCGGTTACGCTGCGAACCGGCCCGGCACAGCGATCACTTCGATCCCGCCGCCGCCGTCGCCGCCCGCTCGAAACGCCAGCAACTGCTGCTCGCGCCCGACGGACCACGTTACGACGTCGTGCTCGACGAGGCAGCGATCCGCCGATACGCCGCCGAGCCGCATGTCGTCGCCGAGCAACTGCGACACATCGTCGCCGTGTGCTCGGAACATTCGAACGTCACGGTTCGGGTGCTGCCGATCGGCATGCCGATTGTGGGTCACAGTGCGCCCCGTTCGGCCTACTCGATCTACCGCTACCGCGACGCACAACACTCGGTCGCTGTCGCGGTCGACACGCTCGTCGAAGACCTCATCCACACCGAGCCATCGCAGATCGACCCCTATGCACATTTACACGCCCGGCTCAGAGCGGCCGCACTCACCACCGATGCGAGCCTTCACCTTCTACACGCCGTCGGGCAGGACCTAACTCCGACTACAGGAGCAGCAGCATGACAACCCGCACCTACACCCGATAGCGCAAGTCCACCCGCAGTGACGACGGCAACTGCGTTGAGGTCGCCCATGCCGACGACGGCTCTATCGGCGTACGCGACTCGAAGAACTCCGCCGGACCCATCCTGGAATTCGATCCGGCAGCCTGGGACGCCTTTACCAACGGCATCCGCACCGGCCAGTTCAATCGCAGAACACGACAGTGCCGCGTCATCGCACACAATCGCCGCCCCACGCCAACAGGTCGCAGAGGCCCCGGTTACAGATCACGCCACGCTGCGGCATCTCGCCAGCCGCTCGTCACGAGGGAGGAGGCCGATGCCTCGTCATCCCGATGCGGTGATCACGCCGAACACCCTGCTGCGCGACGCCCGTCTGCGTACCCCCTCGCCCCTGCGGACAGGGCAGAGCATGTCCCGGCCCGAGCTCGCCGACGCCGTCAACACCGCCATCGACCAGCTCTACCCCCGCCGCGACCTCACCACCCAATACGTCGACGGCCGCTGGATCGGCAAACTCGAACGCGGCGAACACCGCTGGCCAAGCGACGAACGCCGCACGGCCGTCCGCCACGTCCTCCACACCACCACCGACACCGAACTCGGCCTCTACATTCGGGCGAGTATGCAGGCGTAAGGACCCCTCGCGGCGACAGGGCCGCCGGGCACGGACAGTGGCGGAGTCCGAAACGGCGGTGGCGTCGCAGGGGATGGTGCCGTAGTCCCAGCTAGATGGGACAGGTATGGTCCTGGGAGCGCTTCCATGCGCCACGTCGGTGAGCATCAATACGTACCGCCTGGAGGTTCCATGTCTGCTCTCGTGTCGCCCCGTCGCGCCCTGATGCGTGGTGCGTTGACCGTCGCGACGGCGGCGGCGACGCTGCTCGTGACCGCCCTGCCTGAGGCTGCCTCCGCCCACGGATCGGCAGCCGATCCGCCGGCGCGCGCATACGACTGCCTGCAGCGGTGGAGCAACAACCACCAGGCGCCGGAGATGGCGAGCCAGGATCCCATGTGCTACCAGGCATGGAAGGCCGACCCGAGCGCGATGTGGAACTGGAACGGGCTGTACCGCGAAGGCGTCAAGGGCGACCACCGGGCTGCCATCCCGGACGGGCAGCTCTGCAGCGCCGGGCGCACGCAGACCGGACGCTACGCCGCGCTGGACGCGGTGGGCCAGTGGAAGGCCACACCCAAGGGCCGGAACTTCTCGGTGAACATCTTCGACCAGGCCAAGCACGGGGCGGACTACGTCCGCGTCTACATCACCCGGCAGGGGTTCGACCCCACCAAACAACAGCTCGGCTGGGGAGACCTGGAGCTGGTGAGCCAGATCGGCAGCACTCCTGCCGCCAAGTGGCAGCCGGCCGACAACGGCCTCTCGCTCTCGATCGACGTCGACGCCGGCACGCGCACCGGACGGCACATCGTCTACACGATCTGGCAGGCGAGCCACATGGACCAGTCGTACTACTTCTGCAGCGACGTGGATTTCCGGGCGGCCGCATAAGGCACATCGGCACTCACGGCGGCGCTCCGGAGGGCTTGCCACCGTGGGCCGTCCGGGAGGCGCTCGGGCGGGGCCGCCGACCGTCCGGTAGGTGCGAGCCGCTTCGGGCCTCGAGGGACTGGACGGAGTGTTGCTCATGGAGATCGCGAACGCGTTCTGGGCGGCCGGCAACCTTGTGGCACCGACGCCGCGGGCGAGCGGGCACCCTCCACCGAGGAGCTTTGGGATGAGCTGCTGACACTGGGCATGGTGATCTGGGCGACGGCGGGCGACGATGCCCACGACTACTTCGCATTCGACGACCGGAACGCCCCGACGCCGGGAAAGGCCTGGATCACGGTGCGAGCGGCGGAGACGTCCTTCCACAAGCCGACCGCGAACTCTTTGCGCCTGAGCCGTGGGTATTGCATGCGGCTGGGAGGGAAGCGGGTCCCGGCGCATGGATCTCCACCCGGGAGGAGTGGGCGGGGTGCGCCGGGACCACGATCTGAGGTGAGGCTAGGCGGCGGCGGGCTCCGGGGTGCGCTCCTCCTCGACGACCTCGGGCAGGTCCGCGCCGAGGAGGTCGTAGCCCGACTCTCGGTGCACACTGTCGATGCCCTCCCGCTCGACCTCGGCCGGGACGCGCAGGCCGACGACGACGTCGAAGAGCTTCGCGATGACCCACGTGAGGACGAAGGAGTAGGCGAGGACGGCGATGACCGCGGTGGCCTGGTCGGCGAGGAGGCCGAACCCGCCGCCGAAGAAGAGACCGTCGCGACCATTCGGGGCGTCAGCGGTGGCGAGGAAGCCGATGAGCAGGGTCCCGATGACGCCGCCGACGAGATGCACGCCGACCACGTCGAGCGAGTCGTCATAGCCGAACTTGTACTTGAGGTTGACGGCGAAGGCGCAGGCCGCGCCGGCGATGACGCCGATGATGAGCGCGCCGAGCGGATTGACCGCGCCGCAGGCCGGGGTGATGGCGACCAGACCGGCGACGATGCCGGAGGATTTGCCGAGCGAGGTCATGGCGCCGCCCTTGAGCCGCTCGAAGGCGATCCAGGCGAGGCCGGCGGCCGCGCCGGCGGCGACGGTGTTCAGCACCACGACGGCGGCGGCGTTGCCGGACGACAGCGCGGAGCCGCCGTTGAAGCCGAGCCAGCCGAACCAGAGCAGGCCGGCGCCGAGCGCGGTCAGCGGCAGGTTGTGCGGCTTGTGCGGGGTGTTCGGCCAGCCGGTGCGCTTGCCGAGGACGAGCACCACGGCGAGGGCGGCGATACCGGCGTTGATGTGCACGGCGGTGCCGCCGGCGTAGTCAATGGCCTTGATCTTGTTGGCGATCCAGCCGCCGGTGACGGTGTCGCTGGAGAACGCGAAGACCCAGTGCGCGACCGGCAGGTAGACCAGGGTCGCCCAGACGGCGGTGAAGGCCAGCCAGACGCCGAACTTCATCCGGTCGGCGACGCCCCCGGCGATCAGCGCGGTGGTCAGCGCGGCGAAGAGCATCTGGAAGACGGCGAACAGCGCCGGCGGAATCGTGGCGGCCTCGTCGCCCTTCAGCAGCCCACCGAGCCCGAAGTTGGCGGTGTCGAGGCCGAGGATGCCGCCACCGCCGATGGAGTCGCCGAAGGCGAACTGGTAGCCGTAGACGACCCAGATGCAACAGACCACGGCCACGGCCCCGAAGGTCATCATGACCATGTTGACGACTCGCTTGGCGCCGACCATGCCGCCGTAGAAGAGGGCGAGTCCGGGGACCATCAGCAAGACGAGCGCGGTGCTCGCGAGCAACCAGGCGGTACTACCAGTGTCCACTGTAGAGGCTCCTTGAGTATCATCGCATGAACCGCTGTCACCCAGCAGTGCACTCAAGCCTCGTTTCGGCCGGTAACCCGCTACATTGCTGATCGATTTCCCGCGGTGTCGGACTGCGAAAATCGCTGCCGCGTGCGTCGGCCGATCAGCCGTCGCGGTCCTGATCCCGGTAGCCGGTGATCGACAGGAACCGGATCGGCAGCTCGACCAGCCGCGACGGCCCGTGCGGCCCCGCCCCGTCGAACTGCAGCGCGTCCCCTGGCCGCATCGTGTACCGGGTGTCGCCGTAGCCGTACACCATCACGCCCTCCAGCATGTAGAGGAACTCGGTGCCCGGGTGTTGGAAGAGCGGGAAGACCTCGCTGGAGTCGGTGAGCGTGACGAGCACCGGCTCCATCCGCTTGTGGACCCCGCGCAGGCCGCCGAGCAGCAGGTAGTGATGCCCGACCCGGGTCCCGCGCCGGACGATTTCGGCCCCGCTGCCGGCCGGGGTGAAGACCGCCTCCAGCTCGGTGTCGACGCCCCGGAAGAGTGCGGTCACCGGGATCCCCAGGCCGCCGGCGAGCCGGCCGAGGGTGGTCAGGCTGCATGAGGTCTGCGCATTCTCGATCTTCGACAGCATCGCCTTGGAGAGTCCGATCTTGCCGGCGAGCTGGGCGATCGACAGTCCGGCCGCCTGCCGGTACTCGCGGACCCGGAGCGCGATCGTCTGCTCCAATGCCCCCTCGGCGAAGGCTGCCGGAGCCGCGTCGTCCGTATCGCGCATGTGATCAGGATAGTGACGCCGGCACACCGTGCGCGGCCAGCGTGAACCTGGGGTCGAACGGCGTCTTCCCCATCGCCAGATCCGCCGCGATCTCCCCGATCAGCGGCGCGAACTTGGCCCCGTGCCCCGAACACGGCGAGCACACGACCACATCACCAACCCGATCCAGCACGAAGTCCTCGTTCGCCGTCTTGGTGTAGAGGCAGCTGGCCTCCGCGAACGGCTCTGGTACGAGCCCCGGCAACCGGCGCCGTACGTAGTCGGTCACCCGCGCGCGACTGGCCGGCGAGACCACGCCGTCGCGCGAGTCCCCGGTGGTCACCGACCCCTCCGCGTGCTCGGCCACCTTGATCGCCCCGCCCGGCCCGCCGTCCCGCCCGCCCGGCAACCCGTAGCTGGCCGTGTCGTCGCCCTTGTACACGAAGACCGGCCACTCCGTGTTCGGGTCCCGCCGGGGGAAGTGGAAGGCCTGCTGCTGCGTCACGGTCAGCTCGGGCAGGGGCGTCAGCCCGCCGAGCACGTCGGACATCCAGGCCCCGGCCGCCACGACCACCCGCCCGGCGACCTGGCTGCCGCCCGTGGCCAGGTGCAGCCGCACGCCACCGCCCGCCAGCGGCTCGATCCGCCGCACCGGCGTGCTCGCGGACGCCGGCACCCCGGCCCGCGCGGCCTCCGACATCATCGAACGCACCGCCAGATCGGCGTCGACGACACCCGCCTCCGGGTGGTATGTCACCGGCCCGTCGAACGCGAACCCGGTCCAGCGCCGTAACGCCTCCGAGGCGGGTATCAGCTCGTGCGGCACGCCGGCCTCGGCGAGCCGCGCCGCGATCGCCGCCGGGTCACGGCGCCGCCCGAAGTCCAGGCCACCGGTCGTGCTCAGCACGGATGCCCCCGCGGCCAGCTCCAGCTCCCGCCACAGCTCCCCCGCCAGCCCGGTCATCCGCAGGTACAGCGGATCCGGGTAGGCCCGCCGGTAGATCCGCGCCGAACCGTGCGAGCTGCCCGCCGTGTGCCCGAACTCCCGCGCCTCGAAGAGCGCCGCCGACACCCCGCGGCGACCCAACGCCCAGGCCGTCGCTGCCCCCATCAGCCCGGCGCCGATCACCGCCACCTCGACCGCGGACACGGCACCTCACCGACCTTCCCGGAGGCCGGGGATCCAGTCGGTGCCGGCCAGCGGCACCCGGGCCATGGCGGCGGACTCCACGGTGAGCGCCACGAGGTCTTCCGGTTCCAGATGGTGTACGTCGGACTTGCCGCAGGCGCGGGCCAGCATGGTGGTCTCCATGGTCAACGCGCGCAGGTAGTTGGCAACGCGGCGACCGCCCTCGACCGGGTCGAGGCGCTCCGTCAGCGCCTGGTCCTGGGTGGCGATGCCGACCGGGCAGCCGCCGGTGTGGCAGGCGGTGCACGATCCGGCGGCGGTCGCCAGCGACAGGTAGCCGGGGCGGGCGTCGAGCCGGGTGCCGCCGGGGCCGTCGTACTCGGTGTCGTTGCAGCCCAGCGCGATGAGCGCGCCCACCCCGATCGACACCGCGTCGGCGCCGAGGGCGAGGGCCTTGGCGACGTCGGCGCCCGAGCGGATACCGCCGGAGACGATCAGTTTGACGTCCGGGTTGCCCTCGATGGCGTCGGATGCCTGGCGGACCGCGGCGAGCGTCGGGATGCCGGTGTGCTCGATGAAGACGTCCTGGGTGGCGCCGGTGCCGCCCTGCATGCCGTCGACGACCACCACGTCGGCGCCGGCCGCGACGGCCAGGCGGACGTCGTGGAAGGTCCGGGTGGCGCCGACCTTGACGTAGATCGGGACCCGCCAGTCGGTCGCCTCGCGCAGCTCCTCGATCTTGATGCGCAGATCGTCGGGGCCGGTCCAGTCCGGGTGACGGCTGGCCGAGCGCTGGTCGACGCCCTCGGGCAGGGTACGCATGGCGGCGACCCGCTCGCCCACCTTCTGGCCCAGGAGCATTCCCCCGCCGCCGGGCTTGGCGCCCTGCCCAAGGACGATCTCGACGGCGTCCGCCGCCCGCAGGTCGTCCGGATTGAATCCGTACCGCGACGGCAGGCACTGGTACACCAGGGTCTTGGAGCTCTTGCGCTCCTCGGGGGTCATGCCGCCGTCACCGGTGGTGGTGGAGGTGCCGACCTCGGAGGCGGCCCGGCCGAGCGCCTCCTTCGCCTGCGCGGAGAGCGAGCCGAAGGACATGCCGGCGATGGTGATCGGAATGTCGAGGACGACGGGCTCCCGGGCGTTCCTGGCGCCGAGCACGGTGCGGGTCTCGCAGCGCTCCCGGTAGCCCTCCAGCGGATAGCGGGAGGCGCTCGCGGTGAGCAGGAGCAGGTCGTCGAAGCTTGGCACGGCGCGGCGGGCGCCCATGCCGCGGATCGCGTAGCGGCCGAGGCGGGCCCGCTCCCGGATGTCGGCCTGCACGCCCGGGGAGAAGGTGTGGTTGTCCAACGGGGCCTCCCGGTCAGTACGCGTCGTGCGCGTGGGTGTCGAAGTGGTAGAGCTGGCGGGCCGACGCCACCCGGGTGACGTTCTCCGGATCGATGTGGTCGAAGCCGCAGCGGGCGGCCAGCTCGCGTACCCGGGCGACGTCGGTCTCGGTCAGTTCCTCGACCCGGGCGTCGGTGCCGAGGCTGCGGATCTTCCCGGCCACGTAGATGACCGCCTCGTAGAGGGAGTCGCCGAGGTGGGCACCGGCGTCGCCGCCGATCAGGACGGTGCCGGCCTGGGCGAGGAAGGCGCAGTACGGCCCGACGTCGCCACCGACGGCGAGGGTGCCGCCCTTGAGCGAGATCGCGGCCCGTAGTGAGGCGTCGCCGTCCACCACGACCGTGCCGCCGTGTGCGCAGGACGCGGCGCTCTGGCTGGCGTCGCCCTTGACATGCACCAGACCGGACATCAGATTCTCGCCGACGCCCCAGCCCGCCGGCCCGTTGACGAGCACCGTGGCGCGCTTGCCGAGGCCGCCGACGTAGTACCCGGCCGCGCCGTCGATCGTGACGGTGACGTCGGCGTCGAGGCCGACGGCGAGATTGTGCCGGCCCATCGGGTTCGCCAGCCGGATGGCGGCGCCGTCCGGCAGTTCGCGGAGGGCGCGGTTCGCTTCCCGTACCGGCGAACGGTCGAGGTCGACGGTCAGCGTGTCCACGAGTAGACCTCCTCCGGCTGGGGTTCGAAGACGTGGGCAGTTTCGATGCCGGGCAGCGTGGCGAGCGCGCGGTACTCGGAGGCCATCGCGACCCAGCGGTCGGTCTCGGCGATCAGGGCCGGCTTGCAGGCGACGGCGTCGCGCACCACCGCGAAGCTGTCGGCGGTCGAGACGAGCAGGGTGTAGAAGCCGTCGAAGCGCTCGCAGAGCAGCCGCAGCGCCTTCTCCACGTCGTCGCCCCGGCTGAGCCGGTGAGCGAGGAACCGGGCGCCGACCTCGGAGTCGTTGTCGCTGTCGAAGGCGACGCCTTCGCCGATCAGCTCGCGACGGATCGTGGCGTGGTTGGCGAATGAGCCGTTGTGCACCAGGCAGACGCCGTCCTCGACGGAGAACGGGTGGCAGCCCTCGGGCGTGACGGCGGACTCGGTCGCCATCCGGGTGTGCGCGACGGCCTGGTAGCCGGTGATCGAGTCCAGGCCGAAGCGATCGGCCACGGCCATCGGATGGCCGACGCCCTTGAGCACGGCGAGACCCGGTCCGCGACCGGCGATCAGCGCGTGCGGCAGGGCCGCCCGGACCTGCGAGGCCAGCAGCGCCGTCGGGATCGCGGCGCTGAGCAACACCACTCCCCCGCGTTCGGCCGCCGTCACGCCCTTGACGGCCGCCTGCGCCTCCGCGACCGTCGTGCCCAGCAGGGCGACGGTGGCGCGGCCCTGCGGGGCGAGGGTGTCGTCGCCGTAGACGGCGATGCCGGCCGAGTCGGGGCCGCGCTCCGAGACCTGGTGGAGCATGCCGCGCAGCAGCGCGCCGAGCCGGGGCTGCAGCGTGTCGTCGCGCAGGTGCAGGCCGACGATTCCGCACATGTCGGTACCTCCTTCGGTGCGTGCTAGACGGCGGTCAGGTACCGGTTGGTCTCCCAGCCGGTGACGGTGTTGTGCCAGCCGATGAACTCGTCGCGCTTGCGGTCGGCGAAGTAGCCGGCGACGCCGGGACCGGCGGCGTCGAGGGCGCGCTGCACGATCGGGTCGGCGTGCAGCGCGTCGACGGCGTGCAGGAGCGTGATCGGCAGCGGGACGGCGCCGGCCGGGTGCTGCCCGGGACCGGACGGATCGCCGGGATCGACCTTGCGCTCCATGCCGTCGAGGCCGGCGGTGAGCAGGGCGGCGATGGCCAGGTACGGGTTGGCGGAGCCGTCGCCGCCGCGCACCTCGATGCGGTTGCGGTCGGGGACGCGGATCAGGTGCGTGCGATCGTTCCCTCCGTAGCTGGCCCGGTTCGGCGCCCAGGTGGCACCGGAGTTGGTGGAGACGGCGCCGCGCCGCTTGTAGGAGTTGACGGTCGGCGCGAGCACCGACAGCAGGCCCGGCGCGTGCTCCAGGACCCCGCCGACGAAGTAGTACGCCAGCTCGGAGAGCCCGAGACCGCGCTGGTCGGCGTCGTCCGGAAAGAGCGGTTCGGCCCCGGACCACAGTGACATGTGCAGGTGCAGGCCGTTGCCGGTGCGGT
Source organism: Dactylosporangium sucinum (assembly GCF_014647515.1). Lineage (GTDB taxonomy): Bacteria > Actinomycetota > Actinomycetes > Mycobacteriales > Micromonosporaceae > Dactylosporangium > Dactylosporangium sucinum. The sequence goes on from NZ_BMPI01000099.1 coordinate 14,734, forward strand.
CGGTGAACGGCTTCGGCATGAAGGTGGCGAGCATGCCGCGCTGCTCTGCCAGCATCTGGATCAGATAGCGGGCGGTGATCACCCGATCAGCGGTGGTGAGCGCGTCGGCGAACGTGAAGTTCTGCTCGAACTGGCCGTTCGCGTCCTCGTGGTCGTTGGCGTAGTTGCCCCAGCCGAGGCCGTTCATGGCGGTGGAGACCGCGGTGAGATGGTCGTACATGCGGGTCACGCCGCGAGCGTCGTAGCAGGGCTGGGCGGCTCGGTCGTCGGCGTCGGCGGTGCGCAGACCACCGCTCACGTCCCGGTTGAGCAGGAAGTACTCGATCTCGGCGCCGACGTGCGCGTCGTAGCCCTTCCCCCGCAGGTCGGCGAGGACGGCCTGGAGGATGACGCGTGGCGCGTACGGCCACGGGCTGCCCTCGACGTGCGGGTCGCAGTGCACCATGGCGAGCCCGTCGCGCAGGAACGGCAGCGCGGCGAAGCTGGCCGGGTCGGGAATCGCCATGATGTCGGGGTCGCAGGGCTGCTGGCCGAGCGCGCCCGCGGCGTAGCCGGCGAAACCGACACCCTCGGTGGCGAGAGCCTCCAGCGCCTCGACCGGCACCAGCTTGGCGCACGGCTTGCCGTCGAGGTCGACGAAGGTCGCCAGGATGAATCGGGTCTGATGCTGGTCTGTGAGGCCTTTCAGCGCTTCGTACCGGTCCGCCACGGCAACCCACCTCTGTCCACTACGGGGAACCCTAGTTGAACAGAAGTAGACCCGGTGATTGTTGCCTTGCCGTACAGGTGTTGTGTCACATCGGTTTCGCCGGTCCTCGTGACCGGTGGCGGCTGTCGCCGTGCCCCGCCCGGAACGCCCGGGCGGGGCACGGCCGGTTCAGCGGGCCGAGACGGTACCCGCGCTGTTGATCATCATGAGCTTGAGCTGGCCGCCGTCCATGTACGTCTGAGCGGGCGTCAGGTACCCGTCGCTGGAGGTGGCGGTCGCCCGGTTGAACGTCTCCTGGAAGTGCGGGATGTACCCGGTCTCGCTACGGAAGTTCGTCAGCGTCGCGGTCGACTCCGTCCAGTGGTACATGTTGGTCTGCCACTTCGGGAAGTAGTAGCCGGGCACATCCGGCTCGCCGGGATCCCGCGTCGGGGAGACCAGCCAGTCGTCCACGCCGTCGCCGTCGACGTCGGCGATGTCCCAGAGGAACTGGTCCTTGATGGCGTACCGGTCGGTCGTCGCGCCGGGATCGGAGATGTGCAGGTACCAGTGCCCGCCGCTGTAGACGTTGTACGCGATCCGGGACGTGCCTCCGGTACGGACGAACGGATTCGCCGGGTACGACACCCGGTTCTCGTACTTGTTGCCGTCGCTGTTGTCGTGTGCGTACGAGTAGAACCGGTCGTCGATCGTGTTGCCGCCGAGACTGTAGACTGAGACGTGCCGTTCGATGCCGCCCCACGGGTCGCGGCTCATCGTGCCGGAGAGCCGGTCCAGGTACAGGGAATAGTTACTGGTGCCGGCGACCAGCACCACCTTGTCGGCGTTGCCGGGGTCGACGGCGACGACGCCGTAGTTACGCCCGGCGATGTCCGTACGGCCACCGGTCAGGTAGGGCCGGTCCGCGACGAGCTGGCTCGCGCTCAACGCACCGACCGCATACTGCACGACCCGTCCCGACGTCCAGAACACGAGCCGCTGCTGCCCCGACACGCTGGTGATGAGCCCGTTGGCGACGTGGGAGTTGGTGATGTACTTCGTCCCGGTCGGGTAGGTGTTCAGCTGCGCGTTGGTGTACGTCCCGTCGTACGACGACGTCGACGGGAAGTAGAGCGCCCCGTCCGTGGTGAACGAGGTGCCGTTGAAGCCGAAGAACCAGGAGGTGCCGGCGTAGTACGGCGACACCGCGATCTTGCTCGTCGTGCCGCCCCACAGCACACCCATCTCGGTCCACTGGCGGGTCGGGTAGATCGTGCTGCCGAAGTTCCAGCAGAGGTCGGTGAGCGGGGACAGGGGCGTCTGCCGCACCCCGGTCCGTCCACTGTAGAAGTACAGCGTCGTGGTCTGCTCCGGGGTGGTGCCACACATGTTGCCGGTCAGCGCGGAAACCACGACGAACACGTCGGGCCATCCGTCGCTGTCGTAGTCGAACCCGCCGTACGGGCCGTATCCGGTGGTGCTCGCCGTCCACAGCTGAGTGCCGGACTGGTCGACGGCGCGCAGCGTGCCGCCGGTGAGCTCGAATCCGACGGCACTGACCGTCGTGCTGCCGGTCACCTTGTTGACCGGCAGCACCGCGCCGCCGGAGAGGACGATGACATTGCCTACTGCGGGCGGGTTCGCCGCCGCCGGTGCCGCGCCGGCGAGGCCGGCGGCTGCCGCCACCACGAGACAGGTTGAGAGATGGAAGACGAGTCGGCGCATACGAACTCCTTGTCTTCTCGGTTACGAGGCGTGCTCCAAGGCGTCAAGCACCCGCATCGCCGGCAGCACGTCTGCCACCGTGCAGCGCGGGGTGCGACCCTCGGCGACGGCGGCGAGGAAATCAGCGTCCTGCGCCTCGATCGCCGCGTCCTGGGTGGCCGCCACACCGGCCGAGTCGACGATGACGCCGTCGGGCCCGTAGAGGCGGCCGTCGTTGATGTGCAACGTCTGGTCCTCCGCGATCAGCACGTAGTCGCTGACCGGTTCGCGGGAGTGGTACGACAGCGACAGCGTGGCCATGTCACCGGACGGGGTGACGAGCACCGCGCCGACGTCCATCGGGCCGCCGCTGCCGGGCCAGTCCGGGCCGCAGCCGCCGTACACCTTGGCCTCGGTCGCGTCGAGCAGCCACAGTGCCGTGTCCGCGAGGTGCGCGCCGTGGTGCCAGAGCACGCTGTCGGTCCAGTCCCGGGTCCGCCCGGTCCAGCCGACGTTGCTCTGCCGCAGCTGCAGCGAGCGCGCGATGATGTGGCGCAGCCGCAGCTCCCCGCGCTCCACGCGGGCGCGGACCTCCAGGTGCGGCGCCCAGAACCGCAGCGTGTGGCCCATCGCCGCATGCCGGCCGGTCTCCGCGGCGACCCGCGCCACCAGCTCGGCCTCCGCGAGCGAGACACCGGCCGGGATCTCGCACAGCACGTGCTTGCCGGCGCGCAGCGCGGCGACGCTCAACGCGGCGTGGACCGGGCTCGGCGCGGCGACGATGACCGCGTCGACGTCGTCGTCCGCCAGCAGCTCGTCGGTGTCCACATAGGAGCGTGGAATGTCCTGCCCGGCGGAGAACTCGGCGTTCTCCTCGGGTTTCGGGCCCGCCACCGCCACGACCCGGCCACCGGCGGCCCGGACCGCCCGGGCGTGACAGGCGCCGATCGCGCCCGGGCCGAGGATTCCTACACCCATGAAACCCTCCCGAGGATCGTGGCGGCGCTGCGGCCGAGCACCCGGTCCCGCTCGTCCGGACCGAGGAACGTCATGTGGTCGGTCACGTGCGCGACGGCGGCGGCGTAGTCGGCGTCCGTACCGCCGGCCCGGTTCCAGTCGCCGCTCCACATGAGACGGTCGGCGCCGAAGGCGGCCAGGCACATCCGCAGGTACGGTACGGCGTCCGGGTAGGGGTACGGGGTGGCGGCGTTGAGGAAGAAGCCCGACCACGAGGCCGACGTGTTCGGCCGCTCGGCCAGCCGCAGGAACCGCCGGAACCCCGGGTACGGGGCGGGATCGTCGGCGAACCGCAGCCACCCGAGATGCTCCAGCCGGAAGTGCACGCCCGGGTGGTGGTCCACCACGTCGAGGAACGTGTCGTCGACGACGTCGGTGAACGGGCCGGTGACGCTCGCCGTCAGGCCGTGGGCGTCCATCGCCTTCCAGACGTCGCCACGCACCCGCGCCGGCAGGCGGACCCCGCCGAGCACCCCTCGCCGCGCCAACTCGTCGATCTGCCGCGGTGCCGCGGGGTCGTCCGGGTCCACCAGCCCGATCCCGGTGAACACCTCGGGATCCTCCTGGACGACCCGCTCCAGGTAGGCATTGTCGGCGTTGCCGAGGTACTGCACGAGCACGGCCCGGTCGATGCAGCACCGGCGCATGCTGTCCCGGTAGTCCTCGACCGGACGGTACTTGGTGAGGCCGACGTGGACGTGACAGTCGACGATCCCGGCCGCGGCGCCCGGCTCACGCATCGCCGGGCACCAGGCGGGCGCAGGACGCGATGAACTCCTCCGACGTGGCCGTGTACCCGACGTTCGACTCGATGTACCGGATCGCCAGCAGGTTGGCGAGCTCACCATCGCGGGTCTCCGGGTACTCGAACGTGCGCACACAGTCGCGCAGCACGATGACGCGGTACCCGCGGTACATCGCCTCGGTGACCGTGTTGCCGAGGCAGATCCGGCTGTCGAAGCCGACCACCACGAGATCCTTGACGTCGCGCGCCCGCAGCGTGGAGTCCAGCGTGGTCTCGTAGAAGCCGCTGTACATCTGCTTGCGGATCAGCGGCTCGCCCGGGCCGGGCGCGACGACGTCGGAGTAGGCCAGGACGTCGTTGGGCTCCCGCCAGGCTTCCAGCACGTCCACGTCGCAGGTACGCATGGAGAGGTTGCGCCACTCGGTGCTCTCGGCGAGGCCGGGCGAGAGGTGGTTGGTGACGTGGACGACCGGCAGGCCGGCCCGGCGGGCGGCGTCACGGGCCGGCACGATGTGCTCGCGGACGATCCGCCTGATCACCGGGTCGGGCGTGTAGATGCCGGTCCGCCCCTCCCCCGCGTCGTCATCGTCGTCGAAGCCGCGGCCGTACGCGTCGACGATGAGAAAGCCGGTGCGCGCCGGGTCCAGCTCCAACTGCTCCTCGGCGTGCCCGAGCGGGTTGTCGAAGGACGGGTGGAGCCGGTAGTACCGGCCGGGCAGGGTCAGCATCATTGCGTGCCTCTACTGTTCCTGGTCGTCGTGATGAGGGCCTGCGTGCCGCGGTCGCCGCCGAGCGCGTCGACGACCGCCTGGCACAGCGCGTACACCTGGGCCGTTCCCGGCAGCTCGCGGGCGTCGCCGACCTCGTCGAGGGCCAGCCGGAGGTCCTTGGCCAGGTGCGCCACCTTGAACCCGGGCTCCAGGTCGCCCGCGGCGAGGCGGGTCCAGGCGAAGTCGAGCAGCGGCGAGCCGGCCACCCCGACCCGCAGCGACTCCAGCACCCGGTCGGGCTCCAGCCCGGCCGCCTCGGCCGCGGCGAACGCCTCGCAGACGCCCTGCGTCACGTTCGCCACCAGCGCCTGGTTGACCAGCTTGGCCGCCTGGCCGCTGCCGGCGGGGCCGTGGTGCACCACGGTCGTGCCGAGCACGGCGAGCAGCGGCTGGATCCGGGCGAGCGCGTCGGCGTCGCCCCCCACGAAGATGGACAAAGTGCCGCCGCGCGCTCCGGCCGGGCCTCCGCTCACCGGAGCGTCCAGTACCGCGGCGAGCGGCCCGCCGGCGGCGACTTCCGCCAGGCGGCGGGCCAGCCCGGGCGACGAGGTGGACATGTCGATCGCGATCGTGCCGGGCGCGGCGACGGCGACAATGCCGTCCGGCGCCTCGTACGCCGCCGCCACGTCCTGCGGGTACGACAGCATCGTGACGACCACGTCCCGGTCCCGGGCCGCCTCGGCGACGGAGCCGGCCCACTCGGCGCCGAGGGCGAGCAGCGGCTCCGCCTTGGCGCGGGTCCGGTTGTGCACGCCGACCTGGTGCCCGGCCTCGATCAGGCGGGCCGCCATCGGCGCCCCCATCAGGCCCGTACCGATCCAGCCGATCCTCATACGACTCCTCCCGCAACTCCTCCGGCGACGGTGTCCGCGTCGATGGTCCGGTCGTCGGGCGGCGTGTCCCCGAAGTGGCAGGCGGCGAGGCCGCCGCCGGTGACCGGGCGCAGCAGCGGCCGCTCCTGCGTGCACCTGGCCGGCCGGCCCAGCTCCCGCCACAGCTGGCAGCGTGGTGCGAAGTGGCAGCCGGTCGGGGCCGGGCCGGAGTCGGAGATCTCGCCGCGGATCACGTCGCGGGTGAAGCCGCCGCCGGGGCGGAAGGCCGGTATCGAACCGACCAGCGCCCGCGTGTACGGGTGCACCGGGTTTTCCAGCAGCGTCCGCCGCGGCCCGATCTCGACCAGCCGGCCTAGGTACAGCACGGCGATCCGCTCGCACAGGAAGTACACGGCACGCAGGTCGTGGCTGATGAACAGCATCGAGAGCCCCAGGTCCCGGCGCAGGTCGGCGAAGAGGTTCAGCACCTGGGCCTGCACCGAGACGTCCAGCGCCGACACCGGCTCGTCGGCCACCACGAGCGCGGGCTCGAGGGCCAGCGCGCGGGCGATGCCGATGCGCTGCCGCTGCCCGCCGCTGAACTGCTGCGGGTACCGGTCGAGCATCTCCGGGCTGAGACCGACCCGCCGCATGAGGTCACCGATGCGCTCATCGAGCTCCCGGCCCGACGCCAGGCCGTGGATCTGGAAACCGTCGGCGAGGACCGACCGCACGGTACGCCGGGGATTGAACGCGCCCTGGGTGTTCTGGAAAATCATCTGGACGTCGCGGCGGTACTCCAGCAGCCCCCGGCCCGCGAGCCGGCGTACGTCCTGCCCGCGCACCTCGACGCGGCCCGCGGTCGGCTCCTCGAGCCGGACGATGAGCCGGCCGATCGTCGTCTTGCCGGAGCCGCTCTCGCCGACCAGGCCCAGCGCCTCGCCGGGGTGCACGTCGAAGGAGACGTCGTCGACCGCTCGGACGACCGGCCGGGAGGCGCCGACGCCACGCCCGTGGAACTCCTTCACCAGCCCTTGCACCGACAGCAGCGGCTCGGTCATGCGTCCTCCGCTTCACTGAAGTGGCAGCGGCTGCGCCGGCCGTCGGCGACGGACACGAGCGGCGGCGCCTTCGAGGTGCACTCGGACGGGTTGCCCATCGACGCGCGCAGCGCGCACCGCTCGGCGAACCGGCAACCGGCGGGCCAGGCCCGCGGATCCGGCGGCGAGCCCGGGATCGTGGTCAGCCGTTCGGGTGGCTCGCCACCGAGCGGCGGGACGGCGGCCAGCAGCGCCCGGGTGTACGGGTGGGCCGGTGCGGTGCACACGTCGACGACGGGGCCCGACTCGACGATCTGGCCGGCGTACATGACGAGCACCCGGTCGCAGATCTCCGCCACGGTGGTCATGTCGTGCGTGACGAACAGGATGCTGGTGCCCGACTGCTCCCGCACGTCCAGCAGGAGCCGCAGGATCTGCGCCTGGATGGTGACGTCCAGCGCGGTGGTCGGCTCGTCGGCGATGAGCAGGTCCGGTCCGAGCTGTACGCCCATCGCGACCGCGACCCGCTGCTGCATCCCGCCGGACAGCTCGTGGGGGAAGCGGCGCGCCTGGTCCGCCGGGCGGGGCAGGCCGACCCGGCCGAGGATGTCGAGGATCCGGCCCTGCCGCTCGGCACGCGGCAGTTCGGGCAGGTGCGCGGAGAGCCCTTCCCCGACCTGTACGCCGATGCGGGCCACCGGGTTGAGTGCGGCCCCGGCGTCGGACGGGATGAGCGCCATCTGCCGGCCGCGCAGGCTCGCCAGCTCCCGCTGGCGGGCATCGCGCAGTTCCTTGCCGCGCAGGCGCACCGAGCCGGCGACGATCCGGCCGGGCCGGGGTACGAGACCGAGCAGCGCGAGCATCGTCACGCTCTTGCCGCTGCCCGATTCGCCGACCATGCCGACGATCTCGCCCGCCCGTACGTTCAGGTCGACGCTGTCGACGGCGCGCGCGACGCCGCCACCGAGGGAGAACTCCACCGTCAGGCCGCTGACCTCCAGCACGGCCGCGGCGTCGGCGGCGGTCACGACACTCTCCGCTCGTCGAGCCGGTCGCGCAGCGCGTCGGAGAGGAGGTTGATGGCGAACACCGCGACCACGATCGGCACGCTGGCGACGAGCGCGAGCTCGGGATGGGACAGCATGAACTCGCGGCTCTCCGCCAGGCGCGATCCCCACGACGCCTGCGGCGGTTGCACGCCGAGCCCGAGGAAGCCCAGCGCCGCCTCGTCGAGGATGGCGAACCCGAGCAGCACGGTCGTCTGCACCAGGACCAGCGGCGTCAGGCCGGTCAGGATGTCGGTGCGGATGACGCGGAGCCGGGACGCGCCGAGCACCCGGGCCGCGTCGACGTAGGGCCGGGACCGGATGCCCACCACGGCCGAGCGGACGAGCCGGGTGTAGAACGGCCAGTACGAGAGTCCGAGCGCGAGCACGGTCGTGGTCAGCGAGGCGCCGAAGAGCCCGACCACCCCGATCGCGACCAGCAGCGAGGGGATCGCGAAGAACAGGTCGACGATCCGGGTGACGACCAGGTCCAGCCAGCCGCCGAGAAATCCGGTCAGCACGCCGAGCGGGATCGCGATGGCCGAGGCGATGGCGACGGCGCCGAGCGCGATGAGTGCGGTGGACCGGGCGCCGTGCGCGATCCGGCTGGCTACGTCGCGGCCGAGCTCGTCGGTGCCCAGCCAGTGTGCCGCGCCCGGCCCGGCGAACCGGTTGTCGATGTTGATGGCGTACGGATCCTTGCCGACCAGCCACGGCCCGAGCAGGATCGTGAGCACCACCAGCAGGCCGAGCGCGGCGCCGACGACGGTCCGCAGTGGCGCCCTGCGCCGTGCCGCGACCCGGGGCTGCTCGACGAGGACCGCTGCGGCCGGGGCCGTCATGACAGCCGCACCCGGGGATCGAGCAGGCCCTGCGCCAGCTCGCCGGCCAGATTGACCACGATGAACAGGGCGCCGTAGATGAGCACCAGCGCCTGCACCATCGCGTAGTCCCGTTCGGTGACCGCGCCGACCACCAACCGGCCCATGCCGGGCCAGTTGAACAGCGCCTCCACCACGATCGAGCCGGCGATCAGCGAGGCGATCGTCAAGCCGAGCGCGGCGACCAGCGAGGGCAGCGCGTTGCGCAGCACGTATCCGATGGAGATCTTCCTTTGTGCCAGGCCCTTCGCGCGGGCGAACGGAACGAACGGCTCCTGGGCGACCTCGACCACTGCGGACCTGGTCAGCCTGGCCAGGTACGGACTGATCGCGAGGCCGAGCGTCAACGCCGGCAGCAGGGTCAGCCGCAGGCTCTGCGCCGGGTCGTCGGCGAACGGCACGTAGCCCTGCGACGGCACCAGCCGCAGCTTCAGCGCCAGCAGCAGCATGAGGAGCGTGCCCAGGAAGAACGCCGGCACCGCGAGCCCGAACAGCGTCGCGGACGTGATCATCGAGTCGAGCCGCGAGCCGGGGCGCATGCCGGCGGCGACCCCGGCCGGGATCGCGATCAGCAGTGTCACCAGGAGCGCGGCGCCGGCCAGCTGCAGGGTGGCCGGGATGCGGTCCACGATGATCGTGCTGATTGGCATCTGGGAGCGGAAGGAGACGCCGAGATCGCCGTGGACCATCCCGGTCAGCCAGTCCCCGTACTGGTTGAGCAGCGGCCGGTCCAGGCCGAAGCGTTCGCGCAGCTGCGCCACCACCGTGGGATTGCTGTTCACGCCGAGCATCGCGGTGATGGGGTCGCCCGGAATCAGCCGGACGTAGCCGAACGAGAGCACGGAGAGCCCGAAGAGCAAAGGAACCGCGAGCAGGATCCTTCGTATCGCGTACCGGAGCATCGCCCCCTCCTCCCAGGGATCGAGGGATCGGTGGTGCCGGCGCCGGTGCCGGTCACCACCGATCCGTCACGAGACCGGATCAGCCGACGCTGGCGCGCACCAGGCTGTACGAGTCGTCGTCCAGCGGCGCGGTGAAGTTCTTCACCCGCTTGCTGACCGCCACCTGTGGCCACTGGTAGCCGACCACCAGCATCGGCAACTCGTCAGCCTGCCACTGCTCCAACTCCTTGAAAATGGTCTTGGCGTCCTCGGTGCTGCCGGCGCCGAGTGCGCGATCGATCTTCGCGTCGAGCGCCGGGTCGGCGAGGTGGGTGGTCAGCGCGGTGAGCGAACCGCCCGTGCGGAACCAGTTCTGGTACAGGTCCGCCGCCCCGCTGGCGCCGGCTCCGCCGTGGTACATCGTGAACTTGCCCTTGGCCACGTCGCCCCAGTACGCTGCCGGGTCGTACTTCTCGGGGGTCACCTCGATGCCGATGTCCTTCAGGTTCTGCTGCAGCACCTGCACGTGACACCCGGCCGCCGGCCAGTTGGACTCGTATGGGACCGAAACCTTGAACGGCGTGCCGTCGGCGACGCCGGCGACGCCCTTGGCGGTCCGGGTGCCCCCGGAGCCTTCCACCCAGCCGGCCGTGTCCAGTAGCGCCTTGGCCTTGCTGATCGACTCCGCGCGGGCCGCGGTCTTGTACGTGCTGATCTCGACATAGTTCGGGTCCCACGGCCGCAGGATGTTGCCGTAGGTGACGCCGCCGGTGCCCGACCAGCAGGCGGTCTGCCGGCCCTCCCGGTCGACCGCGTAGGCGACCGCCTGGCGCACGTTCTTGTCCGAGAACGGGGCCTTGGTGCGGTCCCAGCCCCAGAACAGCGGGGCCAGCGTGTCGGACTGGAGCACCTGCACCGATCCGCCGCTCTTCTTGAGCCGCTCGGCGTCGGTGTATCCGATGTTCGCGATGTCACCCGAGCCGGACTCGATGGCGGCGGCGTGCCCTGAGGGGTCCTCCGAGAACGTGTACCGGATCTTGGTGATCTTCGGCGGCGTCGGGTAGTTCGTGTTGACCTCGAAGATCGCGCTGCCCTTCGGGATGTAGGACGTGAGCTTCCACGGCCCGGAGGTCGCGGTCGGCGAGGTGAAGTAGTCCGCCTTCGCCTCGACCGCCTTCTTCGACAGGATCGCCGCGCTGCCCGGCCGGCTGACCGTCTCCGGGAAGATCCGCGACGGGGCCGACAGGGTGAACTTCACCGTCTTCGGGTCCACCACGTCGACCTTGGTCAGGGTGGCCAGCAGACCCTTCATCACGTCGCCGGTCTTCATCCGCTCGAAGGAGAACTTGACGTCCTCCGCCGTGACCGGGGAGCCGTCGCTGAAGCCCGCCTTGCCGTTCAGCGTGAACGTGTATGTGGTGTTGTCCGCAGATGCCTCCCACTTCTCCGCGAGCGCGCCGACCAGCTTGCCGTCGGCGTCCCGCTCGGTGAGCGTCTCGTACATCATCGCCATCGGGATACGCGAGGCATCGGCGGCAGCGACATTGGGGTCGAGGCCCTGACTGGGCTCGGGTTGCAACATGGTGATCTCGGTGCCGGCGCCGTTGCCGCCGGATTCGGAGCCGCTACAGCCGGCCAGCGCAGCCGCGCCGACCAGCAACAACACCGCGACAGACGCTGTCGTGGGCCGCATCCCGCCTCCCTTGGAGTGCCACTTGATAAGCGCAGACACTAGGTCGAGAGGTAGGGGCGGTCAAGTCCCTTGACATAGGTCATAGGTGCTACCGTGATTCGCCGCAGGGGTCGGCGTCGACCGATCCGGTCGTGACACCCCGCCGCCACCGAGAGGACGGTCATGCAACCCACCACCACCTGGGGCGGGATCTTCCCCGCCGCACTGACGATGTTCGACGCACACGGCCGCCTCGACGAGGACGCCACCGCCGCCCACCTCGACTGGCTGGTCGGGCAGGGCGCGCACGGCGTGGTCGTCGCCGGGACGAGCGGCGAGTTCGTGTCGCTCTCCGGCCGCGAACGCCGCCGGCTCTTCGAGGTCGCGGTCAAGGCGGCCGCCGGCCGGGTGCCGGTGATCGCCGGCACGGGCGCGTTCGGTACCGCCGAGACCGTCGAGCTGACCCGTGCGGCCGGCGAGGCCGGCGCCGCCGGGGCGATCGTGATCCTTCCGTACTACCAGCGACCGCACCGCGACGAGGTGATGGCCCACTTCCGGGCGGTTGGCCGGGCCGCCGACATCCCGGTGATGATCTACAACAACCCGGCCAACTCCGGCACCGAGCCGCTCTCCGCCGAGGACATCGGCGCGCTGTACCACGAGGGTGTCGCACACGCGGTGAAGAGCACCTTCCCGACCGTGCACCAGGTCCACGAGGTACGGGCGGCCACCGACGACGGCTTCCGCACGTTCTACGGCAGCTTCATGGCCCCGCTGGAGGGCATGGCCGGCGGTGCGCACGGCTGGGTCAGCGGCATTCTCAACGTGGCCACGCCGGACGCGGTCGCGCTGTGGGAGGCCGTGCAGCGCGGGGACCTGCCCGCCGCGCGGGAGGCGTGGTCGCGCATCCTGCCGATCAAGTACCTCTACACGCGGCAGCCGCTCGGCCCGGTCAACGACCTCGCGATCTACCGGGAGATGCTGACCATGCGGGGCCTGCACGGCGGTTACAGCCGGACGCCGTTGCAGCCGCTGACCGCCGCCCAGCGGGAGACCCTGGCCGGCCTGCTCGCCGGGCGCTGACCCCGGCGGTGGCCGCGCCGCCCGGCGTGGGAGGCGCGGCCACCGTCACGACCGGTCCCGGCTCAGCGGACCGCGCCCGGGCCGCGCAGCGCACGCCCCGGCGTCGCACCGGTGAGCACGCCCCCGTCGAGCACCAGCCGGCCGTTCACCGCGACGTAGGACACCCCCTGCGCCAGCTCGCGCGGGCGCTCGTAGCTGGCCGGGGCGTTGACGGTCTTCGGGTCGAAGACCACCAGGTCCGCCTTCATGCCGTCGCGCAGCAGGCCGCGGTCGGACAGCCCGAGCCGCTGCGCGGGGAACGAGGTCATCTTGCGGATCGCCTCGGGCAGCGACAGCAGCCGCTCCTCCCGGACGAAGTCGCCCAGGACACGCGCGAAGCAGCCGTACGCCCGGGGGCTGGGGTATGCGCCGATGAGCACGGCGTCGCTGGCGATCATCCCGAGTGGATGGCAGACGAACTTCCACAGCGTCATCGCCTGCGGGCTGGGCCTGGTGAACGTGGCACCCGGGTTGGCGGCCGACAGGTCGCACAGCGTCCCGGTGAGGTCCCCGCCCAGCTCAGTGACCACCTCGGCGAGATTCCAGCCCTCGAACCGCAGGTGCGCGGGGTCGCTCAGGTTGCCCAGCCGGACGTCGACGAACGGCCGGCTCGCGGCGTACTGCCGTACCGCGGCGCTGTCGTGCAGCTCCGCGCGCAGCCGGTCGCGCAGCGCCGGATCGGACAGCCGCTCCTGCAGCAGGTCGGGCCCGTCCGCCTGCAGCCAGCCGGGGAGCAGCCGGACCAGTCGCGTCCCGCCCCACTCGTACGGGTACGTGTCGAACGTGACGTCGAGCCCGTCCGACCGCGCGTCGTCCACCAGGTCGAGCATCCGCTGCGCACCACCGACGTAGGTGGCCCGCGACGAGCGCGAGAAGTGCGTCAGCTGGACCGGGAGCCCGGCCCGCCGGCCGATCTCCAGCGCCTCCTTGAACGGGTCGAGGTACGTGTCGCCCAGCGCGTACCGGACGTGCGTGTGGTAGATCCCGCCGAAGCGCGCCGCTTCCTTCGCCAGCTCGACCAGCTCGTCGGTGTCGGCGTGGCTGCCCGGCGGGTAGTCCAGCCCGGTGGACAGGCCCAACGCGCCGTCGCGCATCGCGTCGCGCACGATGCCGCGCATCCGATCCAGGGCGACCGCGTCGGCGCGCGCGGCCGACCAGCCCAGCGCGCTGATCCGGGGCGCCGTGTTGCCCACGAAGACCCCCACGTTGACCGAGGCGTTGCCGTCGTAGCGGTCCAGCAGGTCGGCCACGGAGCGCCAGGAGTAGTCGAGGTCCGGGTGGCCGGCGATGCCGGCGTTGAGCCGGACGAACCGCACCAGGTCGGCCGGGTCGTCGAACGGGGCGTAGGAAAGGCCGTCGACGCCGAGGATCTCGGTGGTCACCCCCTGGCGCACCTTCATCTCCAGCGTCCGGTCGACCATCAGCACCAGGTCCGAGTGCGAGTGCGCGTCGATGAAACCGGGCGCCACCACCAGACCGCGGGCGTCGATCCGCCGGTCGGCGGGCACGTCCGACACGTCGCCGCGCAGCACGTACACCCGGTCGCCACGGACCCCGACGGCGGCCTGAAAGCCGGGATTCCCCGACCCGTCGACGACCAGCCCGGAGTGGATGAGCAGCTGGTACGGCGCGTTCACCGGGTACCTCCGTGGTCGAGCTCGGGCTTGAACGGGTGCTTGACGATCTCCTCGACCCGCAGCCGCGGCCCGAGGCCCGGCGCGTCCGTGACGACCCACTCGCCGTCTTCCACCCGGGGCGGGTCCTCGGTGTACCGGTCCCAGTACTCCAGCTGGCTCGGCGTGAGCATCGACTCGGAGATCAGCAGATTGGGCAGCGTTGCGGCCAGCTGCCAGGTGGCCGCGCTCTGCAGCGGGCCGAAGGGGTTGTGGAACGCGATCGACAGCCCGTGCACCTCCGCGCACGTGGCGATCTTGCGGGCAGCGGTGATGCCGCCGCAGATCCCCACGTCTGGTTGCACCACGGCGACCGAGTGCGCGCCGATGAACGGGGCCGAGCCGAAGTGGTTGCCCCAGCGCTCGCCGGCGGCGATCGGGGTGGACGTGCGGCGGCTGACCTCGAGCATCCAGTCCACCCGGTCGGCGGGTACGGGCTCCTCGATGAAGGTCAGGTTGTAGGGCTCCAGCGCCTCGCACAGGCGGATGGCGTTGGCCACGTTGAGCCGGCCGTGGCAGTCGAGCATCAGGTGGATGTCCGGGCCGACCGCCTCCCGGGTTGCCGCGAAGTACTCCGCGATCACCTCGAACGTCCAGGTGGGCAGCAGCTCCGTCTCGGTCTGCCGGGCCGGGATCAGCGCCGGGCGGTCGTGCCGGACACTGGTCACCTTCTCGTAGAAGCCGGGCAGGGTGGTCTTCACGGCCTTGAAGCCGCGGTCCACCCGGTCCTTGACCTCGGCCGCCATCGCCTCCGGCGAGCCGCCCGCCTTCGCATGCGTGTACACCGGAACCCGGTCGCGGAACTTTCCACCCAGCAGGCGGTGCACGGGCACGCCCAGCGCGCGGCCGTTGAGATCCCACAGTGCCTGGTCGAGCGCGCTGATCCCGATCGTGAGCAGGGTGCCGCCGAGGAACGCGTCACGGTACAGGCGCTCGGCGTGTTGCTCGATCCGGGTCGGGTCGCGCCCGATCAGGTACTCGGACAGCTCCTCGATCAGGGCCGACACCGACCTGGTTCGCCGCCGCATCGCCACCTCGGCCTCGCCGACCACGCCCTCGTCGGTCTCGATCCGCAGGTAGATGGCGTTGTAGAACCCGAAGTCGGCGATCCACTGACGGACACCGGTGACTCGCATTGTCCCTCCCTCTGTTCCGCGCGCCAGGCGGACAGTCAGAGTCAACCACAGTTCGGCCCTAGGTCATACCTCAGGTTTCCGGGTTATTACACGGCCAGCTACGCTGTTCTCCGAAGCTCGCCGAAACGCCCGATCTGACGTGAGTCAACGAATCCGGGCCGGCGAGCGGTCCGACGGGAGCGGACCAAGATCGGACCTAGGGTCGAACACAGGTGGGAAGGGGTGACCGGCGTGGCCATCGGGGCGTCGGCACGGCAGGGGCAGTGGCGGCACACCCGGGTACCACTCGGGGCGCAGATCGCGGAACAGATCCGGGACCTCATCAAGACCGAGGGGTTGGCCGACGGCGATCCGCTGCCCTCCGAGTCGGAGCTCGCCGGGCGTTACGGGGTCAGCCAGCGGGTGGTCCGCGACGCGCTGCGCACGCTCACCAACCAGGGCATCGTCGAAACCCACCAGGGCAAGCGGGCCACGGTCAGCGGGCTGCGGCCGGTCGCCGTCGAGGACTATTTCCGGCTCGCCGTCGACGCCAACGAGGAAGCCATCGACGATCTCCTCGAGCTGCGGCTGGCGATGGAGACCAAGGCCGCCGGCCTCGCCGCGGTCCGGGCGACGGCCGAGGAGATCACCGAGCTTCGCAAGATCATGACGGAGCTCGCCGCGGCCGAGGACGACCTGACCCGCCGGGTGGAGCTCGACATGGCCTTCCACGACGCGATCGCCCGCGCCTCGCGCAACCGGTTCTTCAAGGCCATCCTGGACGCGCTCGCCGAGGCGCTCACCGCCGAGCGGCACCGCGGCGGACAGCTCACCGAGGCCGCCGGACTGACCCACGCCGAGACGAACACGCAGCACCAGGCGCTGCTGCTGGCCCTGGAGGCGCGCGACCCCCAGCTCGCGGAGCAGTGCATGCGAGCGATCCTGGAGCGCGCTCGGCAGCGCTTCCGGGATCTGGACAGCGGCAGCACCGCCTCCTAACCTCTGTCTTAAGACAACTTTGGGGGTGCGGTGGTCGACGGCGGACGGGCGGACTCCGGCCTCGCGGGCGCCGGGGAATGGTGGACCCCGCGCGGCGACGGACGCAACCTCGGTCGCACCGACCTGACTGGCCGCTTCCGCGCGGCCCCCGTCGAGCGGTGGCACCTCGACACCGGCGGCGACGTGCGGTTCGCGCGGACCGTCCGGGTCCGCGGCGGCGCAGCGTTGCTGGTCCAGGCGGGCAGCACGCTTGCCGCGACCGGCTGGGACGGCACGCCGATCTGGCGGGCGGACACGCTCGGCGTCACCCGCGTGCTGCACGCCGGCCGGTTCGGGCGGCCCGAAGGCTGGCACGCGCTCGTCACGACCGACGAGCGCACCGTGGTCCTGCTCGACCTGGACACCGCCGAGCCGGTATGGCAATGGTCCACCGAGGCGCGCGCCAACCTCGCCGGTCCGGGCGCATCCAAGGTGTTCGGCACCCCCGGCGCCCTGAACTGGGTGTGCTTCCCGACCTACTCGACGCGGGGACGCTGTGTACAGTTCACCGACCCGGCACACCCCCGCGTGGTGTGGGACGTCGACTACGGGGACAGCTACGACGCCGGCTTCGGCCCCACCGTCGCCGTCGCGGACATGACCGGCACGGGCCGGTCCGAGATCGTGCTGTCCAGCAGGTGCGGAACCGGATATGCCAGCACGGACACCGAAGCGCTCGTACTGGGGCGCGAGGACGGACGGCTGTACCAGGCGGTCCTCGACGCGGACACCGGCGCCGTGCGGCTCGCCACCAGCTACCGGCCCGACCCCGGCGACTACCCGTGCGCCCGGCCGTACGGCCTGCTCCAGCCGGTACCGCTGGACGACGGTGGGCGCCGCGGCATCGTGCTGGTCAGCTGCCAGGTCGAGGAGTACGTCTCGGTGACCGGCCACTCCCCCGCCGGCCTCGACCGCGCGTGGGGCCACTTCGTGGAGAAGGACTGGCCCGAGGACCATCGCGAGCTGCGCCCGCAGATCACGTCGATCGCCGACGTCCGCACGGCCGGGCGCCCCGACCTCGTCGTCGGCCTCTGGCAGGACGGCCGGTGGCAGACCCTCGTCCTCGACCTGCCCGCCGGCCCGCAGGCCGAACCGGACCGCGACAGCCTCGCCGAGCGGGCGGTGGCGGCGCTACCGGGCCGGTACTTCTGGGGATGCCACGACCTCAACGGCGACGCGATCGCCGAACTGGTGGTGAGCCGGGAGTCCGCACGCAGACCGGGCAGCCGGACAGTGCTGGAACTCATCGACGGCACGACCCTGGAGACCCTGGCCACCCTGCCCGACGCCACGCTCGTCACCTCGTCCGACTCGGTGCTGCCCGAGCACGTCAACTTCAACGCCGACCGGCGCAGCCCGGTCGAGGTCCGCGACGCCTCGGGCACCGCCGGCCTGCTTGTGCGGCGCGACGACGGCATCCACGTCTGGACCGGCAGCACGCTGCGGTGGCTGGCCGGGCCACAGTACGCCCGGGCCGACTGGTACGAAGCCGAGCTCATTCTGTCCACGGCGGACGGGCAGGTCAGCCGGTGCGGCCCCGACCTGCTCCCCACCGGCCGGCCGGTACCCGCACCGGGCCGGTTCTGCCAGCCCCTGGTCTGGACGCGCGGACACGACCCAGAGGTGGTGACCGACCTGGCGGGCGGCGAGGTCACCGGCGCCACACCCAGGCGCGGCGAACCCGGCCGGCTCGGCAACACCTGGCGGGTGCCGGGCCACCTGCCCGCGTTGCACCGCGATGACGGCGGCACCCACCGGCTCGTCGTATCCGCGGTGGACAACGACTCTCCAGCGGTGATCGTGCACCGCGAACCAGGCGGCGGTGCGGAGCCGACAACCATCCGGCTTCCCGCGCCGGCCGCCCTGGCGTTGATACCGTACGGGCTCGCCTTCCGACTGCTGGCGAATCTGCATACCGGCGTACACACCGCCGCGCTGGCCACGTTCGCCGATGACGGCACCCAACTGTGCGCCGACCCGCTGCACGGCGGCCATCCGAGCCGACCCGGCGTGGTGCCGCTGGGCGGCGACGCCTGGCTCATCGCCGCCGACGACCACGGCCGGCTACGGCTGTACGACGAAACCGGCAAGATTCGGGCGGAGAACGACTGGACCGCGGCCTACACGACCCCGATCGCAGTGCCAGCGCCTGACGGCGGCACCGCCGCCCTGCTGCGCGCGGACGGCATCCACGGCTTGGAACTCATCGACCTCGACGGGCGGACCGTGTGGCGGGTCAACACCGAGCTGTGGCGCTACTTCCCCGGCCGCTCCGCGTTGGCGCGCGCACCCGAGCCGGGACGGTGGCTGCTCGGCGCGGTCGCCCGTGACGGCGAGTTCGTCGCGCTCGACGTGGCCACCGGCGCACCACGCTGGCGCCTCGACACCGGTCCCACCGTGCCTGAACGCGCGGTGGTGGCCGGCGACGTGGACGGCGACGGGCGCGACGAGTTCCTCGTCGGCACCCGCGACGGCCGCCTGCTCTGCCTGCGCGACGGTGAGGTCCTCTGGTGGAAACAGTTCCCGGCGGCCGTGAACAACCCGGTCCTGGCCGACGTGGACGGCGACGGACTCCTCGAACTCCTGCTCGCCACGGCCGACGGGAAGCTACGGATCCTGGTCCCGGACCTCACCTGACCGACCTGACCGACTGTCAGACAGCTCTGCAACGATCTGGCTGACTACATCAAAGGCTGGGACACGTTCCGCACACCGCAGGTCGAAGCCGCGTTCCGCACCGTCCCCCGGCACCTGTTCCTGCCCGACGTGCCCCTCGAGGTCGCCTACGGGCGCAAACCGGTTGTCACCCGACGCGCCGCCGACGGCACCTCCGTGTCCTCGGCCTCCAGCCCCAAACTGGTCGCCACCATGCTCGAACAACTCGCCGTACAGCCCGGCCAGCGAGTGTTGGAGATCGGCGCGGCCACCGGCATCAACGCCGCTCTCCTCGCCGAACTCGTCGGCCCGACCGGCACCGTCGTCACCATCGAACTTGACGACGACCTCGCCGCCAGCGCCACCGAGAGCCTCGAAGCGGCCGGCTACCCCCAAGTCGAGGTCATCTACGGCGACGGCGCACTCGGCCACCCCGACCACGCTGCCTACGACCTGATCATCGTTACCGACATGTTGACCGGACTTTCTATTGAACCCCGGCGTGTCGTATCTCTGCCCTGAGCTGCACAGATTACCCATGCGTGTGTGGCGATTAGTGACGATGATCGGCGAGCGATCGAGAAGATTCGGCTGCCGTTGTGGGGCAGTGTCGTAGCCTCCGACGGCACGTCGCCGTGGCTGGTGGCGGACGGCCTCGGTGAGCGGGTGGAGCCGGTGGCGGTGTTTCTGCGTGATCTGCAGAACCTTGCCGGCCGCGGGTGGCAAGCCCGGTGGCAGGCCGCCGAGGAGTTGCACGGGTCGAAATGGCAGACCTTGCCGATCGCGACCGCTGGCACTGCGGCCGCCGGCGGGGACGGGTGCCGCAAGGAGCTGACCCGCGGCCTGGGCTGCCTGATCAAGCTCCGCCTCGTCAAACCGAGCTACGCCTTCCTGACCACCTACGGCCCGACCACACGCCAGTTCCGAGCCGTCGTCCGGGCGGTGCGCAACCTGGTGCGCATCGATTCGTCCACATCGCACAGCAGCCGCCAGGCGGTCGGGTCCGATGCCACCACGCCGAACAGGCCCGGCTGATCCCGCAGCACGGCCAGGTCCGAGATCGCCTCACCGCCGTCGGCGAGCATCACCGCGACATCGACTGCGACCCGACCCGGATCATGACGACCGCGGCGCTGCCGCAACCCAGCCAGGGCCTCGCTGAACGCGGCGGTCAGCCCGGTCGCCTCGGCGACGTCGGCGAGGAGGCGAGCGCCGGCATGACCGACCACCCCACGCCCGTCGGCACTCACGATGATCTTTGGACGCGTTCGGGTAGCCTTCACTCGGTAAGTGCCTTCCGTGGCAGGTGATCAGGGCCCTAGACAAGCCAGATCATCCCAGACTGGAGGCACTTCCTTCATTTCTGACCATGAACCACGGACGGCCTTCACGAAGGGCCGAGGCTGGCGCTTGAGGTTCACAGACCGCGGGCACGACGATACGGTCACCTGGTGACGGGACATGTGTTCATCAGCTACAGCCACGCAGGTGATCGACTGTATGTCGATCACCTGGCGAAACACCTAGTGTCGCGTGATTCTGGTGTCGTTACTTCGCATTGTTGTCAACAAGTTGTCTGAGGCTGGTCTGGACCCAGCGGACCTTGGCGAG
>NZ_BMPI01000100.1 GCF_014647515.1 Dactylosporangium sucinum
TCTTCGCGGCCGAGGGCTCGGAGTCCTCGCACGCGGCTGAGTTCTCGAACCTGGACGCGCTGCGTGAGTCCTTCCAGTCGGAGTTCGCCTCGGGCACCGAGCTGCACACCGACGGTGGCGCCGGCCACCTGGGCGTTGCCTCGAACTGAGCACCAGACCCGCCGGCGGCCGGCCACCCCACGCAGGGTGGCCGGCCGCGGCCGTTTCAGTGGCCGAGGACGGGGTGGGGGACGTACGGGGCCTCGAGGCGGGCGATCTCCTTCTCGTCCAGCGTCACCCGCGTGGCCGCGATCGCGTCCTCCAGGTGGGACAGCTTTGTCGCGCCCACGATCGGGGCCGTCACGGCCGGGCGGGAGAGCAGCCAGGCCAGGGCGACCTGGGCCGGGGAGACGCCACGCTCGCGGGCCACCTCGGCGTTCACGTCGACGACGGCGAAGTCGTCGTCGTTGTACATGGCGCTGAACGCGTCGTTCTTCGAGCGGGTCGTGCGGCGGTCGTCGCCGCGGCCGCGGTTGCCGGCCAGCATGCCGCGGGCGAGCGGGCTCCAGGGGATGACGCCGACGCCCTGGTCGAGGCAGAGCGGGAGCATCTCGCGCTCCTCCTCGCGGTACACCAGGTTGTAGTGGTTCTGCATCGACACGAACTCCGTCCAGCCGTTGCTGCGGGCCGTGTACTGCGCCTTCGCGAACTGCCAGGCGTACATGCTCGACGCGCCGATGTAGCGGGCCTTGCCCGACCGGACCACGTCGTGGAGCGCCTCCATCGTCTCCTCGACGGGCGTCTGCGGGTCGAAGCGGTGGATCTGGTAGAGGTCGACGTGGTCGGTGCCCAGCCGGCGCAGCGAGTTGTCGATGCCGGCCAGGATGTGCTTGCGCGACAGGCCCGAGTCGTTCGGGCGGTCGCTCATCGGGCTCCACACCTTGGTGGCCAGCACGTAGTCGTCGCGCCGGGTGAAGTATCTGGCCAGCAGCCGGCCCGTGACCACCTCGCTCTCCCCGAGCGAGTACACGTCGGCGGTGTCGAAGAAGGTGATGCCGGCCTCGACGGCGCGCCGCACGAACGGGTCGGCGGCCTCCTCGTCGAGCACCCAGTCGCGCCACTGCGGGGAGCCGTAGCTCATCATGCCGAGACAGATTTCCGAGACCTTCAGGCCGGTCCGGCCGAGTCGCACCTGTTGCATGTCTGAAAAACTAGCGCCGTGCGCACCGTGGGACGACTGCATCTCATCACCGACACACGCCCGGGGCGTGACGCCGTGGCCGTGGCGGCGGCGGCCCTGCAAGCCGGGTTCGACACCGTGCAGGTGCGCCCGGAGGACGCCGTCACCGACCGCGAGGCATACGAGCTGACCGTGCGCATCCTGGAGCTGTGCCGGCGGCACGGCGCGGCCTGCCTGGTCAACGACCGGCTGCACGTCGCCGTCGCGGCCGGCGCCGACGGTGGCCACGTGGGCGCCGACGACCTGCCCGTCGCCGCCGCCCGCCGGGTGCTCGGCCCGGACGCGATCCTCGGGGCGACCGCGCGCAACGCGGTGCAGGCCCGGCGGGCGGTCGCCGACGGCGCGACCTACCTGGGCGTCGGCCCCGCGTTCGCCACCACCACGAAGACCGGCCTGCCCGACGCGATCGGCCCGGCCGGCGTCCAGGCGGTGGTCGAGGCCGTCGACGTGCCGGTGGTCGCGATCGGCGGGGTGACCGCGGCGCGGGCCGCCGAGCTGTTCGCCGTGGGCGTGCACGCGGTCGCCGTGGTGGGCGCGGTGAGCACCGCGGTCGATCCGGGTGCCGCCGCGGCGGCGTTTTTCACGGTGGTACCGCGATGAGAGCGTCGATCGTCGGCGCCGGGATGATCGGCCTGGCCTGCGCCTGGGAGCTGCTGCGGCGGGACGTCGAGGTCACCGTGTACGACCCCGATCCCGGCCGCAGCGCCGCCCTGGTCGCCGCCGGCATGCTCGCGCCCACGGCCGAGGCCAACTTCGGCGAGGAGGCGCTGCAGGCCCTGATGCTGGAGTCGATGCGCCGGTGGCCGGCCTGGGCCGCCGACCTGGAGGCGGCCACCGGCCAGGGGGTCGGCTACCGCACCGAGGGCAGCCTGCTCGTCGCGCTCACCGACGACGACCTCGCCGAGGTGCGGCGGATGGTCGAGTACTACCGCCGGGCCGGCACCCCGATCGAGCCGCTCACCGGCCGGCAGCTGCGTGAGCTGGAGCCGCTGCTCTCGCCGCGGGTGCGGGGCGGCGCCTTCGCGCCCGGCGACCAGCAGGTCGACCCCCGGCTCGTCCTGCGCGCGCTGCGGACGCTGCCGATCCCGGTCGAGCCGCTGGAGATCGGTGACCTGTCCACGATCCGGGACCCTGTGACGGTCGTCGCCAACGGCGTCGGCGCCGCGGCGCTGACCGGGCTGCCGGTCCGCCCGGTGAAGGGCCAGCTGCTGCGCCTGCGGGGCGCCGAGCCGCTGGTCCGGCACGTCATCCGGGGCGTCGCCCTGGGCCGGCACGTGTATCTCGTGCCCCGCGCCGACGGCGAGCTGGTCGTCGGGGCCACCGAGGAGGAGCGCGGGGCCGACACCACCGTCACCGCCGGTGGCGTGCTCGACCTGCTGCGACCGGCCGCCGACCTGCTGCCCGGTGTCGCCGAGCTGGCCCTCGCCGAGACCCTGGCCGGGCTGCGCCCCGGCACCCCGGACAACGCCCCGGTCCTGGGCCGCCTGGGTGAGGGCGTCCTGGTGGCGACCGGGCACCACCGCAACGGCGTGCTGCTCGCGCCGGTGACCGCGCAGGCCATCGCCGGCCTGGTCACCAGCGGATCGGCCGACGTCGACCTGGCACCGTTCGGGGCGGGCCGCTTTACCTGAGCCGTACGGCGGGGTTATGGTCAAGGCGTACCCCACGGGAGTCCGGTGTGACCGGGCTGAGAGGGGGGCTGAGAGCCCCCGACCGTCGAACCTGATCCGGATCATGCCGGCGCAGGGAGGCAGGAGTGAGCCATATGCACCTCGTGGTCAACGCCGTCGCATCGACCGTCGACGACAGCATCACGGTCGCCGACGTCGTGCAGCAGCTCGCCGGGCCCGACCCGCGCGGGGTGGCCGTCGCCCTCAACGGCGACGTCGTGCCCCGCTCGCGGTGGGCCGACACCCGCCCGTCCGACGGCGACCACGTCGAGGTCCTCACGGCGGTCCAGGGTGGCTGAGGACACGCTGGAGATCGCGGGCGAGGCCCTCGCGTCGCGGCTCATCCTGGGCACCGGCGGGGCGACCAGCCACGCCGCACTGGAGGCCGCCATCCGGGCCAGCGGCACCGCACTCGTCACGGTCGCCCTGCGCCGGCTCGACCCGGCCGCGCCCTCGCTGCTCGACGTCGTCGAGCGCTGCGAGGTGCGGATCCTGCCGAACACCGCCGGGTGCTACACGGCGACCGAGGCGGTGAAGCTCGCCCACCTCGCGCGGGAGGCCTTCGGCACCGCGTGGGTGAAGCTGGAGGTCATCGGCGACGAGGACACCCTCCTGCCGGACGGGGTCGAGCTGGCCGCGGCCGCCGCCCAGCTGGTGGAGGACGGGTTCACCGTCCTGCCGTACACGAGCGACGACCCGGTCCTCGCCCAGCGCCTCGCCGACGTCGGATGCGCCGCGGTCATGCCGCTCGGTGCGCCGATCGGCTCCGGGATGGGCATCCGCAACCCGCACAACATCGCGCTCATCCGCGACAAGGTCACCGTGCCGGTCATCCTCGACGCCGGCATCGGCACCGCCTCCGACGCGGCGCTCGCGATGGAGCTGGGCTGCGACGGGGTGCTGCTCGCCTCCGCGGTCACCCGGGCCGAGCACCCGGCGCGGATGGCCGGGGCGATGCGGCTGGCCGTCGAGGCGGGCCGGCTCGCGTACACGGCCGGGCGCATCCCGCGCCGCCTGCACGCCACCGCGTCGAGCCCCACCGGCGGGCTGCCGTGGTGACGCCCAGGCTCATCGTGTTCACCGACCGCCGCCAGGCGGCCCGCCCGCTCGACGAGGTGGTCAACCGGGCGATCGACGGCGGGGCGCGGGTCTTCGTGCTCCGCGAGGACGACCTGCCGGCCGCCGAGCGGGCCGAGCTGGCCGCGCGGCTGGGCGCGATGGTCGCCGGGGCCGGCGGGCGGCTCGTCCTGGAGGAGGGGCCGGAGCTGCGCAAGTGCCACGGCCTGGCCGACCTCGTCGGCGCGGCCGAGGACGGCGTGGACCTCGCGACCCTGTCACCGATCTACCCGACCCGCTCCAAGCCCGGCTACGGCCCGCCGCTCGGGCTGGCCGGCCTGGGCCGGATGGCGCTCGCGGTGTCCATCCCGGTGTACGCGCTGGGCGGCGTCGACTCGCCCGCACGCGTGCGCGACTGCCTCGACCAGGGCGCGGCCGGCGTCGCCGTGATGGGCGCCGTCATGCGCGCCGACGACCCGGCCCGGTTCGTGAAGGAGCTGCTGACCGCATGAACCCTGTCGTGGCACTCACCATTGCGGGGTCCGACTCGGGTGGCGGGGCCGGGATCCAGGCCGACCTCAAGACGTTCGCCGCGCACCGCGTGTTCGGCACCAGCGCGATCACGGCGCTGACCGCGCAGAACACGGTCGGCGTGCGGGGCATCTCGGCGGTGCCGGCCGCGTTCGTCGGCGAGCAGCTCGACGCCGTCCTCGCCGACCTGCCGGTCGCGGCGGTGAAGACCGGCATGCTCGCCACCCCGGAGACGGTGGCCCTCGTCGCGAGCTTCGCGCCGCGGCTGCCCGGGCTGGTCGTCGACCCGGTGCTGGTGGCGTCGTCCGGCGACCGGCTCTTCACCGCCGACGCCGAGCGCGCCTACCTCGACCTGCTCTTCCCGCACGCCACCGTGGTGACCCCGAATCTCCGGGAGGCCGCGGTACTGCTGGGCCGCGCGGTCACCGACGTCGACGACGCCGTGAAGGCGGCCGAGGACCTCGCCGCCTACGGGCCGGAGTGCGTCGTGGTGAAGGGCGGCCACCTGCGCGGCAGCGCGGAGGCCGTCGACGTGGTCTGGCACGACGGCACGACCGAGCTGCTCACCGCGCCGTGGATCGACACGGCCAACAACCACGGCACCGGGTGCACGTTCGCGGCGGCCACGGCCGCCCGGCTCGCGCTCGGCCAGCCGCTCGCCGAGGCGCTGCACGGCGCGAAGGCGTACGTCCACGAAGCACTGTCGCGCTCGGCCGGCTGGACCCTCGGGTCCGGTCACGGGCCACTCGACTGGGGCCCGTTGCGCTGACACCCGCGGTACACCTCCCGCGCCACGGGGCTCGGGAGGCGCTGCACCCTGCCCGAAAGAGGGGACTCGCCCATGAAACGCAAGGTGTACGTCCAGGGCTCCCGGCCCGACATCCAGGTCCCGTTCGCCGAGGTGGACCTCAGCGGCGGCAACCCGCCGGTCCGGCTCTACGACACGTCCGGGCCGGTCAACGACCCGCCGGCCGGCCTGCCGGCGCTGCGCGCGCCGTGGATCGCGCAGCGCGTGGTCGAGCGGACCCAGCTGTACTACGCGCGCCAGGGGATCGTGACGCCGGAGATGGAGTTCGTCGCGATCCGGGAGGGCGTCGAGCCCGCGTTCGTGCGGGAGGAGATCGCCGCGGGGCGGGCGATCCTGCCGAACAACGTCAACCACCCGGAGAGCGAGCCGATGATCATCGGCAGCCGGTTCCTGGTGAAGGTCAACGCCAACATCGGTACCTCCGCCGTCACCTCCGGCGTGGAGGAGGAGGTCGCCAAGCTCACCTGGGCGACGAAGTGGGGCGCCGACACGGTCATGGACCTGTCGACGGGCAAGCACATCCACGCCACCCGCGAGGCGATCATCCGCAACTCGCCGGTGCCGATCGGGACGGTGCCGCTGTACCAGGCCCTGGAGAAGGTCGGCGGTGATCCCGTGCGGCTGTCGTGGGAGGTGTACCGCGACACGATCGTCGAGCAGGCCGAGCAGGGCGTCGACTACATGACCGTCCACGCCGGCGTCCTGCTGTCCTACGTGCCCATGACGGTGGGGCGGGTGACCGGGATCGTGTCGCGGGGCGGCTCGATCATGGCCGCCTGGTGCCTGGCGCACCACCGGGAGAACTTCCTCTACACCAACTTCGCCGAGCTGTGCGCGATCTTCGCGCGCTACGACATCGCCTTCTCGCTCGGCGACGGGCTGCGGCCCGGGTCGATCGCCGACGCCAACGACGAAGCGCAGCTCGCCGAGCTGCGGACCCTCGGCGAGCTGACGAGGATCGCCTGGGAGCACGACGTCCAGGTGATGATCGAGGGGCCGGGGCACGTGCCCATGCACAAGATCAAGGAGAACGTCGACCTGCAGCGCGAGTGGTGCCACGAGGCGCCGTTCTACACGCTCGGCCCGCTCACGACCGACGTCGCGCCGGCGTACGACCACATCACCTCGGCCATCGGCGCCGCCATGATCGCGATGCACGGCACCGCGATGCTGTGCTACGTCACGCCCAAGGAGCACCTGGGCCTGCCGAACCGCGACGACGTCAAGGCCGGGGTCATCGCCTACAAGATCGCGGCGCACGCGGCCGACCTGGCCAAGGGCCACCCGGGCGCCCAGGCGTGGGACGACGCGCTGTCGAAGGCGCGGTTCGAGTTCCGCTGGGAGGACCAGTTCAACCTGGCGATGGACCCGGACACCGCCCGCGCGTACCACGACGAGACGCTGCCCGCCGAGCCGGCGAAGACCGCCCACTTCTGCTCGATGTGCGGCCCGAAGTTCTGCTCGATGAAGATCTCGCACGAGCTGCGGGACCTGGGGCTGCGGTCGAAGTCCCGCGAGTTCGTCGAGAGTGGTGCGCAGCTGTACTCCTAGGGTGGTCTAGGGTCTGACGGGTGGAGTCCTCAGCGCCCCGCACCGCCGTCGTGTGGCAGGTCCTGCGCCGTGAGCTCGCGCGCGCCGGCCGCCCGCTGACCGCCCTCGACGTCGGCGGCGGCACCGGCGGGTTCGCGGTGCCGCTCGCCCAGGCCGGCCACACGGTCACCGTCGTCGATCCCAGCCCCGACGCCCTGGCGGCGCTCACCCGCCGGGCGGCGGAGGCCGGGGTCGGCGAGCGGGTCAGCGCGGTCCAGGGGGACGGCGACGGCCTGGGCGATCTGGTCCCGCCGGCGAGCGTCGACCTGGTGCTGTGCCACAGCATGCTGGAGGTCGTCGACGACCCGCAGAAGGTCGTCGCCGCACTCGCCGCGACCCTGCGCCCCGGCGGCGCCGCCAGCGTGGTGGTCGCCAGCCGGGCGGCGGCGGTGCTGGCCAAGGCGATCGGCGGGCACCTCGCCGCCGCGTCGCTGCTGGTCGCCAGCCCCGACGGCCGGGGCGACACGCGGGACCGGCTGCGCCGGCGCTACTCCGCCGAGACCGCCACCGAGCTGCTCAGCGGCGGCGGGCTGACCGTGGAGGAGATCCACGGGGTGCGGGTCGTCGCCGACCTGGTGCCCGGCACGGTCGCCGAGAGCGAGCCGGAGGCCCTGCAGGCGTTCGAGCTCGCGCTCGCGGGAATCCCGCCGTACCGTGACATCGCCACCCAGCTGCATCTCCTGGCCCGGAAGTCCTGATGGGCCAGCTCGACCCGGTGCCACCCCGCTACGGGCAGGCCAGCCTGGCCGAGGTGATGCCCAGCGTGCTCAGCGTGCTCGGCATGCCGTACGAGCGCGACGCCCTAGGCCTCGGCCCGGCCCTGCAGGGCGTGCGGCGGGTGGCGGTCGTCCTCCTCGACGGCCTCGGCTGGCACCAGCTGGGGATCGCGGCGCCGCACGCGCCGACGCTGACCGACGTCATCGGCGGCCGCCTCGGCACCGCGCGCTCGATCACCTCGGGCTTCCCGTCCACGACCCCGGTCAGCCTGGTCACCCTCGGCACCGGCGCGCCGCCCGGCTCCCACGGGATCGTGGGCATCACCCTCAACCAGCCGGGCACGGACAAGATCGTCAACCACCTGCACTGGGACGACCAGCCCGACCCGGCCTCCTGGCAGCCGCTGCCCACCGCCTTCACCCGGGCCGCCAACGCCGGCATCGTCGCGACGGTCGTCAGCAACCCGGCCTTCGAGCGCAGCGGCCTGTCCGTCTCCGCCTACCGCGGCGCCCGCTTCGGCGCCGGCATCCTGGCCGACGCGGTGGCCTCCGAGATGCTGGCCGCCTTCGCCACGTCCCAGCTGGTGTACGGCTACCTGCCGGACGTCGACCGGGCCGGCCACGACCACGGCATCGGCACGGGCGAGTGGCGCGCCGCGGTCTCGTCGGCCGACCGCCTGCTCACCCGCCTGATCGACGGCCTGCCCCCGGACTCGGCCCTGGTGGTCACGGCCGACCACGGCCAACTGGACATCCCGCTGGACCGCCGGCTGGACCTGGACCTGGATCCGCGCCTCAGAGAGGGCGTGGCGGTGGTCGCGGGCGAGCCCCGGGTCCGCTACCTGCACGTGATCCCGGGCGCGCTGGACGACGTGATCGCCTCTTGGCGCGGCGTGCTGGGCGACGGCGCGTGGGTGGTGTCACGGGAGGAGGCGGTGGCGTCGGGCTGGTTCGGCCCGATCCCGCAGCAGCACCTGGCCCGCATCGGCGACGTCGTGGTGGCGTGCCGGGAGCGCTGGGTGGTGATGGCGAGCGCCCACGAGCCGGCGCGGTTGTCGCGGATGGTCGCGTTCCACGGCTCCAGCACGGCCGCGGAGATGCAGATCCCCCTGCTCGTCATCCGCCGCTGACCCGCGCCTCCGCCGCACCTCCGCCTCCGCCTCCGCCGCGCCTGCTCCGCTGACCCGCGCGTCGCGTTGCGGTTGGCGCATCCATCCCGATGTATCAGCAGTGATGCGTCAGGAGTGATGCGGCGGCCGGGGCCGGCGCGGACCAGCGTTCGGTCAA
Organism: Dactylosporangium sucinum; assembly: GCF_014647515.1. Taxonomy (GTDB): domain Bacteria; phylum Actinomycetota; class Actinomycetes; order Mycobacteriales; family Micromonosporaceae; genus Dactylosporangium; species Dactylosporangium sucinum. The sequence goes on from NZ_BMPI01000100.1 coordinate 8,878, forward strand.
CGCGTGGATGGCGGGCGCCAGGCCCGGGCCGGGAGACAGCGCGCAGAGGTTCGCCTGCACGATCGTCAACAGGTCGCGCCTCGTGCGGGCCACCACCACGCCCGGGTGGGCGGCGGCCGGGTCGCCGTCCAGGACGGCCACGCGGGCCCGGGTGACGCCGAGCTGTCCGGTGCCGGTGAGGAACGTCGCGTCAGCGAAGAGCAGCGGGACACGGTGGGCCCGGGTCCAGCCGGCCACCAGGAGTACCGCCAGACCCTCCGCGGTCACAGCGCGCGCGACCGCCTCGTCGGGGCGGATCACCAGGCCCGGGGCGACGCACGCCACCTCTTCCGGGTGACGGCGGCGAAGTCCCTCCAGGGCGGCGACGACCGGTGCCAGTGGCGATGTCATCGCGAGGAGGGCCATGCCAGGAAGGTAAGGCATGCCTAACTTAGAGTCAATTGGGTGGCCGCCCGGCTCGGCTGCTCGGCTCGGCCGCCCGGAATTGTCAGAGGGTCCGGCTAAGGTTCGCGGTGTGGGGCGAAGTCAGGTGGTGCCGCGCGACGGGGCGGGGTCGGGGGAGTTCGGTCCGGGGGCCGACGACACCGGCTGCACGGTGCTGCACGTGGACATGGACGCGTTCTACGCGTCGGTGGAGATCCGCCGGAGACCGGAGTTGCGAGGCAAGCCGGTGATCGTGGGCGGGGCGGGTCCGCGCGGGGTGGTGTCGGCGGCGAGCTACGAGGCCCGCAAGTATGGCGTGCGCAGCGCCATGCCCGGCAGCCGCGCGCAGCGGCTCTGCCCGCACGCGGTGTTCCTGCCGCCGGACTTCACGGCCTACGGGGAGGCGTCGCGGGCGGTCATGGCGATCTTCCGGGACGTGACGCCGCTGGTGGAGCCGCTGTCGCTCGATGAGGCGTTCCTCGACGTGGCCGGCGCGCGGCGGCTGCTCGGCCGGCCCGCCGAGATCGCCGCGCTGATCCGCCGCCGGGTCGCCGAGGAGCAGCGGCTGACCTGCTCGGTCGGGGTGGCGCCGACGAAGTTCATGGCGAAGCTCGGCTCGACGCGGGCGAAGCCCGACGGGATGGCCGTCATTCCGGTGGGGCGCGTGCTGGAATACCTGCATCCGCTGCCCGTGGCGTCGGTCTGGGGCGTCGGCGAGAAGACCGCCGAGGTCCTCCAGCGGCTCGGCCTGAAGACCGTCGGCGACCTCGCCGCGGCACCCGTGGGCATGCTCCGGGCCGCGCTCGGGGACGCCGCGGCCGTCCACCTGCACGAGCTGTCCTGGGGGAGGGACCCCCGGCGGGTGATTCCCGAGCAGGTGGAGAAGTCGATCGGCGCCGAGACCACGTTCGATGTCGACGTGAGCGACCTGTCAATCATCCGACGGACGATGCTGGCCCTGTCGACGAAGGTCGCCCAGCGCCTCCGCCAGGCGGGCCAGGCGGGCCGCACGGTCTCGGTCAAGATCAGGCTGGCCGACTTCCAGACGCTCAGCCGGTCACGCACCGTCGACGTCCCGACCGACGTCAGCCGCGAGATCTTCGAGATCGGCTGGTCGTTGTTCCAGTCCGCACGCCTGGGCGAGCGGATTCGCCTGATCGGCGTGCGGGTCGAGGGCCTTGTCCACGCCGACGGCACGCCCCGCCAGATGACGCTGGGTGAGCGCGACCACGGCTGGCGCGACGCCGAGCGGGCGGCCGACGCGGTGGCCGCGCGGTTCGGGTCGGGGCTCGTGCAACCGGCCAGTCTGCTCGGCGGCGACGGGCTGCGCCCGGATGGAAACGGCGCCGCACCCGCCCGGGAGCGGGCAGGAGAGTCCCAGACGCGACACAATGGAAGGACATAGGAGCCACACTCGACGGAAAATCGGCACGGCCGGACCATCGTCCCGCTTTCCGACGGGTTGACCCCCTCGTAAACTTGCCAGTACGCAGCCGTCCGGCTGTGCCGGACAGCCGGTCCATCGGGGCCGGCCTTCGCGACCGGGGAGGAGTGCCGTGCCGCTCTCGGAGCACGAGCAGCGGCTGTTCGAGCAGATCGAGCGGTCGCTAGCCGAGGATCCCAAGTTCGCGTCTGCGGTGCGCGCCACCGACCCGCGGTTCCATGCCAAGCGCCGGATGATCGCCGCCGCGGTGTTCCTGCTCGCCGGCATGGGGCTGCTCGTCTACGGTGTCGCCATCTCCGTCCCGCCACTCGGCGTCGGCGGTTTCGTCGTCATGCTGGGCGCCCTGGCGTTCGGCATGCAAGCGTACCGGCGCGGCCAGACCACCGACCTGCACGCGGTCGGCGGCACTGCGACCCGCCGCACCCGCTCCCGCCGCGGCGGCCTCGTCGACCGCCTGGAGGAACGCTGGCGACGCCGCCCCGAGGGCGACGTCTGACCTTCGGGGTCCAGCCGCAACTCCAGCGGGCGGCCTGCCGCCGTTCGCGACGCGCTTGAGTGGCGCGCGCCTTGTGTACCTACAGGGCGCGCGCCATTCGTTCATTTCGGGCGTCTTTGCGCCGCTTTGTTCTGCGCCGCTTCGCTAGCGGTGCGGGCACGCCGGCTGCCCGCCGAGTGTCAGGTCCCGGGCAACATTTCCGACAAGTCCGACAAGTCCGGCGAGGCCGGCGGATGGTGGCCGGCGATCGTGCGGGCCGGCCGGTGCTGCCCATGATCGATGGCGAGTTTTGGTTGCCATGGCAGCCGAAAGTCTCCATCGATCATGGGCCTTGCGGGCTCGCGGCGGATCGGGGACAGAGGGCGCCGGCCCGGACCGAGATCGGACCGCAATCGGAGCGGCGTCGGAGCGGGCCAGATCGGCTCGGCTCGGGCCGGAATCGGGGCGTGTCAGGTCGGCTCGGCTCGGGGCCGGAATCGGGGCCGGAATCGGGGCGTGTCAGGTCGGCTCGGGTCGGGGCCGGAATCGGGTCGGCTCGGGTCGGGGCCGGAGTCGGGTCGGCGCCGAACCGGATCGGGGAGGCGGAGCCGGCCGGAGCGGAGGGTGACCGCCCGGGGGAAGGTCGCTCGGGGTTTCCGGGGCCGGGTCGCGGTTGGAGACGTGAAGAGGGGCGCCTGCCGGAACGGCGGGCGCCCCTCTCTCCTCGCAACGGTCAGCGGTCGGCTCGCTTCGCCACGAAGCGGCGGACGCTCAGGGCCCGTGCGAGCTGGTCCCAGCCCCGGCCCAGCGCCACCGAGATGTTGCTGGAGCGGATGCCGATGGCCGCGCGCCAGCGGCGCAGGACCGACGGCGGCAGCACCACCGCCAGGATGCGGGTCTTGCGCGGGGCCCTGGCGGCGAACGCCGACTGGACGTCCGACACCGCCGTGCGCAGCTCGCGGCCGGTCAGCGGCCGGCGGGCGTAGCGGGCGTGCTCCTCCGCGGTGCTCAGGAGCCGGACGCCGGCGGCGGCGTTGTCGCGCAGGCGCTCCTTCGTGACCAGGCGGTCGACCGTCGCTCGCGGGGTCTCGGCCTCGTCCGTGGGCACGTGGTAGTCGATCATCAGGTCGACCAGCTCGTCCCAGGCGCTGTGGGCGTCGGCGCGGGCCCGCACGTAGGACTGGTCGTCCACCGGCAGCACCGTCATCGTCGGGGCGTCCGGGGACATGCCGGGTGGCGTGTGGGCGACCGGCACCGGGCCGCCCGGAGCGGCCAGCGTCAGGCGCCGTCGGCGGGTGCGGCTGCGGGCCAGGGCCGGCGACAGGAGCAGCAGGAGCAGCAGGAGGCCGCCGCCGGCCCACGGCGCGACGGTGCCGATCGTCGACAGGAGCGACGCCTTCTGCGGACCGGTGTCGCCCGTGGTCGTGCCCGGGTTGTTGCCCTGGTCGCTGCCCGGCGCGGCCGCGCCCGCCGACGGGTCGACGCCCGGGTCGGCGCCGCCGCGGTCGACCGGGTCGTCACCCACGACGGTGTCGTCGGAGCGGGGAAGGTACGACGGGGTGACCGAGCCGATGATCGCCGTGGCCGGCGTGGCGTCGAACGGCAGCCAGCCGAAGCTCGGGAAGTAGACCTCGGTCCAGGCGTGCAGGTTGATGTTGGTCAGGGTCATCGTGTCGCCCTGCCGGTCGCCGCCGCGGGCGAAGCCGAAGGCGACCCGGGACGGGATCTTGGCCTCGCGGAGCAGCCAGCCGAAGGCGGCCGCGTACTGCGCGCAGTAGCCGCGCTTGTTCTGCAGGAAGTCGACGATCTTCGTGCCGCTGGTGTCGGGGCCGGTCGACGTGTCGTAGACGAACCCGTTCGACGGGGCGAAGAAGTTGTAGATCGCCAGGACCTTGTCCAGCTCCGTCGTCTTGCCCTTGGTGAGCTCGGCGACGAGGTTCTTGACGTAGGAGTTGGCCGGGGCCGAGAGCACGTCGCGCAGCTGCGGGTCGTTGGTGTTGATCGGGTCCGCGTTGCGCAGGTCGTCGTTGGTGATGTCGGGCCGGACGTACTCGACCGTGTACTTCTTCTTGGCCGACGTCTGCTTGTTCTTGCTCGCGTAGACGACCGCGGTGCGCCGGTCGAACGCCCACTCGCTGTCGACCTTCTCGATCTTGGTCGGCCAGATGTAGAGCGGCAGGAAGGCGATCGCCAGCTCGTTGGTGACCTCGATGTTCGCCTTGTACGTGGTGGTCTTGATCGACGGGTCCCAGGTCGGGCCGGCGATGCCGGAGTTGACGGACTGGCCGCCGGTGATCGGCTTGCCGTTGAAGCCCTTGTTGGTCAGCTCCTCGAGCACGTTGAACCGCAGGTAGAACGGGTTCTTGTCGTTGACGTTGGTGACCTTGATCATGTCGGTCTTCTTGTTGCGGTTCAGCTGGCCGTCGAGCAGGGCGAACATGCTCACGGACCGGCCGTTGCCGCCCCGGCCGCCGATGCCCGGGCCGCCGCCGGCGCCGGTGCCGAAGCGCTCCAGCACGCCGGCGGGCATCGCGAAGGGCAGCAGCGGCAGCAGTACCGCAGCGGCCACACCCACCGCCCCGAGCCGCTGCCCGGCCGCGGCGAGCGGCGACGGCTCCCACAGGTCGACGTCGCGCCCGTCGCCGGTGAAGCGGCGGCCGAAGCGCCGCACCCGGTCGACGTTGTCGGTGACGAGCAGCCACAGGAAGCCGAGCGCGCCGAGCACGAACGGGAACCAGCTGGTGCTCTCGGTGGTGACGGTGACCGGCACCGAGTAGATCGCGAGCATCGGCAGCCCGGCCAGCGCCGGCCGGCGCAGGACGACCGCGAACAGGTCGACCAGCAGCGCGACCACGGCGACGCCCAGCGTGGCGAGGAAGAGGAAGCCCTCGCGGTCGCCGACCGGCGTCGCGAACTCGCTCATCTCGGTGGTCGCCGTGCGCAGCAGCTCGGCGAAGTGCGCGATGGTCCCCGGCGAGGGGATGATCCCGACGAACTCCTGGTGACTGCGGAACAACCAGGTCAACGCGACGAGACCGGTCAGCGCCATCGACGCGGTCGGCGCCCAGGCCGGCGCGCGCAGGCTGCGCACCAGCAGCCCCACGCCGCACATCGCGGCGACGACCAGGAACGAGCGGATGGCCCAGGTCTGGTGCTCGAAGACGTTGATGAGCGGCAGCGAGGCCAGGAACGCCGAGCCGGCCGCGATGAGCGTGAGGTGCTTGCGCTGGTTCACCGGACGCCTCCCGCGACGCTCTCGGCGGACGCGGCCCGCCAGGCGAAGCCCTGCGACCCCCGTCCCGTCTGTGGCCACAGCGCGGGCAGCTTCGCCCCATGCGGCACCTCGACCACCCGCCAGCCGCTGCGCAGCAGGGCCAGCGACGCCACGCCGTGGGCGCGGTCGGCCTCCTCGCGGGCGGCGGTGGGCAGGTTGAGCCAGGTCGAGGAGTCGATGAACAGCGCGATGCAGGTCGCGTTGTTCGACCGGAACCCGGCCAGCAGCTCCGCCTCGGCCGAGGACAGCAGGCCGAAGATGCCGATGATCAGGCCGCCGTCGCTGCGCCGGCGGACCCGGTCGATCAGGGTGCCGATGTCGCCGCGCTGTGCCAGCCGCACGTCGGCGAGCTGGTCGAGCAGCGGGCCGTCACCGTCGATCTCGGTCGCGTCGACGTCGACGCCGGCGTCGGTCACCAGGCGCATCTTGTACCCCGCGTGCCGCAGGTGGACCGCGATGCTGGCGGCGGCCGACACGGCCCACTCGAAGCTGGCCGTCGGGCCCTCGCCGCGGTGGGCGGTCGAGCGGGTGTCGAGCACGACCGTCGCCCGGCTCTCCCAGGGCTGCTCCTCGCGGCGGACCATGAGCTCGCCGGTGCGCGCGGTCGAGCGCCAGTGCACGCGGCGCAGGTCGTCGCCGTACCGGTACTCCCGGGTGGCGGCGTCGTCCTCGCCGTGCACGGCCACCGACCGGGCGCGGCTCTCACCGGAGCCGGCGAACTCGCCGGCCAGCCGGACCGAGGGCAGCGGCACGACCTGCGGGATGACGGTGAGCCGGTCGACCGACGGGAACGCCCGGGTCAGCTCGCACAGCCCGAACGGGTCGGTGAGGCGCACGACCAGCGGGCCCACCTCGTAGCGGCCGCGGACGTCGGCGCGGACCGTGTAGGCGACCGAGCTGGCCTGGTGGGCGCCGAGCTTCTCCAGCACCAGCCGCGGGCGGCTGCCCAGCGCGTAGGGCAGCCGGTCCTCCAGCAGCATCGTGCCGGTGGGGAGGCGGGAGAGGTTCTGCAGGCGCAGGATCACCCGGGCGCTGGCGCCGACCTGCACCCGGTGCGGGTCGAGCGTGCGGCTGCAGGACAGCCGGTACCGCGTGCGGCCGACGTAGGCCGCCGACAGCAGCGGCAGCGCCGCCAGCAGCACCGCGACCCGCAGGAGATCGCGCTCACCCAGGATGAACGATGCGATGAGGGCCGCTGCGGCGGCGGCCAGGAAGCTACGGCCCCGTGTGGTGAGCCCCCGCAGCGCTTCCCGCATGCTCAACGACCTCCGTACTGCGGACCGCGCTGCCGCGTGTCGTACGGCGACCGGGGCTGCCGGTCCGACGGCAGCGGCAGCCGGTGCACCAGCTCGGCGATGATCGCGTCCGTCGTGCGGCGGGACAGCTGGGCCTCGGCCGTCGGGATGACGCGGTGCGCGAGCACCGGCACGGCGAGCGCCTGCAGGTCGTCGGGCAGCACGAACTCGCGGCCCTCGATGGCGGCGACGGCCCGGGCGGTGCGCAGCAGCTGCAGCGTCGCGCGCGGCGAGGCGCCGAGGCGCAGCTCGCCCGACTCGCGGGTGGCGGTGACGATGTTGACCGCATACTGCTTCACCGCGTCGGCGACGTGCACGTCACGGACGGTGGCGATCATCTGGCGCATCGTCGTCGCATCGGAGACCGGCGCGATGTCGTCGAGGGCGTCGTGGCGGCCGTGCACGTCGAGCATGGCGAGCTCGGCACCCATGTCCGGGTAGCCCATCGCGATCCGGGCGGTGAACCGGTCGCGCTGCGCCTCGGGCAGCGGGTAGGTGCCCTCCATCTCGATCGGGTTCTGCGTGGCGATGACCATGAACGGCACCTGCAGCGGGTAGGTCGCGCCGTCGACCGTGACCTGGCGCTCCTCCATGCTCTCCAGCAGCGCCGACTGGGTCTTCGGCGAGGCGCGGTTGATCTCGTCGCCGACGACGATGTTCGCGAACACCGCGCCCGGCTTGAACTCGAAGTCGCGCGTCTCCTGGTTGTAGACGCTCACGCCGGTGACGTCGCTGGGCAGCAGGTCGGGCGTGAACTGGATCCGGCGCACCGAGCAGTCGATCGAGCGGGCCAGCGCTTTTGCGAGTTTCGTCTTGCCGACGCCGGGGACGTCTTCGATGAGGAGGTGGCCCTCAGCGAGCATGACGGCGAGCGCGAGCCGCACGGTGGCGGTCTTGCCCTCGATGACCTGCTCAATGTTGGCGACGATCGCATCGGTCGCGGCGCGGAACTCGGGGGCGGGGAGTGGGGCCCCGAGCTCCTCGAACGTGCGGTGCCTGGTCAACTGGCCTCCTCATGGTCGTGCCGTGGCCACCGTCAGGTGTAAGACCCATAGGTGAACCGCTCGGTTGCCGGAGATTTCGGCGTTCGCGGCAACCGAAGCCGTTGGTATCCCCTCAGGCTAGCCGGGGAATTGACAAGCCGCCGGACGGGATTCCGTCATTGCGGACATCCCGCCCCGAGCTGTCCAACCAATTTTGAGCGCCGCCCGACTACCCCCGCGAATGTCCGACAAACGGCGTGCCCAAGATGTCGGCGGACGTCGATTGGGGCAGACTGATCGGCGTGGATGACGGGCAGCTCCTGAACGGCCGCTACCGCCTTCTCACCCGGCTCGCCGAGGGCGGGTCGGCCGAGGTCTGGCGGGCACTCGACGAGATACTCGGGCGACCGGTCGCGGTGAAGGTCCTTGCCGCGCGGTACGCCGACGACCACGACCGCCGCCGGCGGATCCTGCGCGAGGCCCGTGCGGCCGCGCGCCTTTCGCACCCGAACGTCACGAACGTCCATGACTACGGCGAGACGCCGGACCGCGAGCCGTTCGTGGTCATGGAGCTCCTCGACGGACCGACCCTGGCCGAGCGCCTCGCCGGCGGCCCGCTGCCGGCCGGGCCGGCCCTGCGGATCGGCGCCGAGATCGCGGCCGGTCTCGCCGCCGCACATGCTGCCGGTCTGGTACATCGGGATGTCAAGCCCGCCAATATCGTAATCACCCCCGAAGCGGTAAAACTGGTCGATTTCGGAATCGCAGGCTTCACCGGCGAACACGGTGACCCCGATCCCGGCACGCCGATCCTCGGCACGCCCGCCTATTTGGCCCCCGAGCGGCTGCTCAGCGACGATGTGACCACGGCCAGCGATGTGTACTCGTTCGGCGTCGTCCTCCACCGCACCCTTACCGGCCGCCTCCCGTGGGCCGCGGCGACGACCGAGGAACTGGTGGAGGCGCACGTCGAGCGGGCGCCCGAGCCGCTGCCGGAGCTGCCCGGCGTGCCGGCGGAGGTCGGTGACCTGGTCGCGGCCTGCCTGGCCAAGAGCCCGGCCGAGCGGCCGCTCGCCGTCGACGCCGCCGCCCTGCTGGCCGGGCTGGCGACCGAGCCGGCCGTCGGGCGGGCCGCCGTGGCCGCGCTCGGCGACCCGGACTGGAACGGCCCGACCCGGGCGGTCGGCATCTGGGTCGACCCGGGGCCGGACGGCGTCGCCGAGGAGTTCCACGACCGCCGCCGCATGCGCCTGGCCCTGGCGCTGTCGGTCGCCGCGGCCGTGCTCGTCGCCTCGTTCGCGCTCGGTCGCGACGCCGGCCCGCCGTTCGTCGAGGCGGGCCCGACGGCCGACCTGCCGACCGCCCTGGTCCCGGCCGAGCCGGCGACGCCGCCGAGCGAGGATCCGGGGGATGAGCCGGGCCCGTCGGCCGAGGCCGGCGGCGGCCAGCCGGTCAGCCGGGCCGGCGCCGAGGGTGACAACCGCCCGGGCAACGCGATCGTCGGCGACGACCCGGCCGCCGGGAACCCCGGCGACCCGGGCCCGAACCCGACGACGAACCCGCCGGCCAACCCGCCGACGACGGCGCCGGGTGCCGCGCCCACCACCCAGGCGCCGATCGTGCAGCCGAGCGAGGCGCCAGAGGTCACCGCCCGGCTCGGTACGCTCGGTGGTGTCGTCGTCGCCAGCTGTGTCGGCAGTACCGTTCGCATCCTCGACGTGTTGCCGGTGCTCGGCGCCGACCTGCTCAGCGTCGACCGCGGCCCGCGCCAGCAGGCCCGGGTCGAGCTCAACCTGGCCGGAGTGCGCCTCGGGGTGACCGTGGCCTGCCGGTCCGGCGCGCCGGCCGTCGTGGGCTGAGGAAACACGGGAGGGACGTTCGGCCACCCTGGGGTACACTCGCTGCTATGACGACCCCGGCGGTCCGGCTTCTTAGTGAGCCGTGCTGACGCACCAGCTGCGACGGCACGGCGACCCCTCCTGCGTGAGGGGTTTTTTCATGCCCGGAGAATGCTGTGGGGAATCCCGAGACCTGAGGTGGCGACAGTCATGAGCGAGGCAGTGACCGACGGAGCGGTCGACATCCCGCCGTACCGCTATACCGCGGCGATGGCGGGCGACATCGAGGCGTGCTGGCAGGACTACTGGTCCGAGCACGGCACGTTCCACGCGCCGAACCCGACCGGCCCGCTCAGCGACCCCGCCCACCCGCGCGCCGGCGCCCCGAAGATGTACGTGATGGACATGTTCCCCTACCCGTCGGGCTCCGGCCTGCACGTGGGGCACCCGCTGGGGTACATCGGCACCGACTGCTACACGCGGTACTTCCGGATGGCCGGCTACAACGTGCTGCATCCGATGGGCTTTGACGCGTTCGGCCTGCCGGCCGAGCAGTACGCGGTGCAGACGGGCACGCACCCGCGCACCACGACCGAGGCCAACATCGAGCGGTACCGCGGCCAGCTGCGCCGCCTGGGCCTGGCCTACGACGACCGGCGCAGCGTCGCGACCACCGACACCGAGTTCTACCACTGGACCCAGTGGATCTTCCTGCAGATCTTCAACTCGTGGTTCGACGCCGACCGGCAGCAGGCACGCCCGATCGCCGAGCTGGTCGAGGAGTTCAAGGCCGGCACGCGGGCGACGCCCGACGGCCGCGCGTGGGCCGACCTGAGCCCGGTCGAGCGCAGGCAGGCCGTCGACGACCACCGCCTGGCCTACATCTCCGAGGCGCCGGTCAACTGGTGCCCCGGCCTGGGCACCGTGCTGGCCAACGAGGAGGTCACCCCGGACGGGCGCAGCGAGCGGGGCAACTTCCCGGTCTTCAAGCGCAACCTGCGCCAGTGGATGATGCGGATCACCGCCTACGGCGACCGGCTGCTGGACGACCTGGACCGGCTGGACTGGCCGGAGAAGGTCAAGACCATGCAGCGCAACTGGATCGGCCGGTCGCGCGGCGCGCACATCGACTTCCCGACCGGGGCGGGTGAGCCGATCCGGGTGTTCACCACCCGGCCCGACACGCTGTTCGGCGCGACGTACATGGTGCTGGCGCCGGAGCACGAACTGGTGGACGCGATCGTGCCGGCGGCGTGGCCCGACGGCACCGCCAACGCCCACTGGACCGGGGGCAAGGCCACGCCCGCCGAGGCGGTCGCCGCCTACCGCGCCTTCGCGGCGGGCAAGACCGACGTCGAGCGGCAGGCCGACGCCAAGGAGAAGACCGGCGTCTTCACCGGCGCCTACGCGACCAACCCGGTCACCGGCGCGCAGATCCCGATCTTCATCGCCGACTACGTGCTGGCCGGCTACGGCACCGGCGCGATCATGGCGGTGCCCGGCCAGGACGAGCGCGACTGGGAGTTCGCCGAGGTCTACGACCTGCCCATCATCCGCACCGTGCAGCCTTCCGCGGACTTCCCGGCGGACGGCAAGGCGTTCACCGGCGAGGGGCCGGCCGTCAACTCGGGCTTCCTGGACGGGCTGGGCATCGCCGACGCCAAGGCGAAGATCATCGACTGGCTGGAGGCCAACGGCCACGGCCAGGGCGCGATCACCTACCGGCTGCGCGACTGGCTGTTCAGCCGCCAGCGGTACTGGGGCGAGCCGTTCCCGATCGTCTACGACGAGACCGGGATGCCGGTCGCGGTGCCCGAGTCGCTGCTGCCGGTGACCCTGCCGGACGTCGAGGACTTCTCGCCGCGCACGTTCGACGTCGACGACGCCGACTCGATGCCCGAGACGCCGCTGTCGCGCGCGAAGGAGTGGGTCGAGGTCACGCTGGACCTGGGCGACGGGCCGCGGACGTACACCCGCGAGACCAACGTGATGCCGCAGTGGGCCGGCTCGTCGTGGTACGAGCTGCGCTACCTGGACCCGTCCAACCCGGCGAAGCTGGTCGACCCGGCCAACGAGCGATACTGGATGGGCCCGCAGCGCGACGGCGACGTCGGCGGCGTCGACCTGTACGTCGGCGGCGTCGAGCACGCGGTGCTGCACCTGCTGTACGCGCGGTTCTGGCACAAGGTGCTGTTCGACCTGGGCCACGTGTCCTCGGAGGAGCCGTTCCGGCGGCTGTTCAACCAGGGCTACATCCAGGCCTACGCCTACAAGGACGCCCGCGGCGTCTACGTCGAGGCGGAAAGGGTCGAGGAGCGGCAGGCCGGCAAGTACTTCTACGGCTCCGTCGAGGTCCAGCGCGAGTACGGCAAGATGGGCAAGTCGCTGAAGAACGTCGTCACGCCCGACGAGATGTGCGAGCGGTACGGCGCCGACACGTTCCGCGTCTACGAGATGTCGATGGGCCCGCTGGACGTCTCCCGCCCGTGGGAGACCCGGGCGGTCGTCGGCGCGCACCGCTTCCTGCAGCGCGTCTGGCGGCTGTTCGTCGACGAGCAGACCGACGGCCTGCGCGTGGTCGACGCCCCGGTCGACGACGAGACCCGGCGGCTGCTGCACCGGGTGATCGACGGCGTGCGGGTCGACATCGAGGAGATGCGCTTCAACACGGCGATCGCCAAGCTGATCGAGCTGACCAACCGCGTCACCCAGGTCTCGGCCGAGGGCACGCCGCGCGAGGTGGCCGACCCGCTGGTGCGGATGGCCGCGCCGTTCGCCCCGCACCTGGCCGAGGAGCTGTGGCAGCGGCTGGGCAACGAGTCCTCGATCACCTACGCCGACTTCCCGGTGGCCGACCCGGCGTTCCTGGTCGCCGAGTCGGTGACCTACCCGGTGCAGGTCAACGGCAAGGTCCGCGGCAAGATCGAGATCGCGGCGGACGCGGCGGAGGATGCGGTACGGGCGGCGGCGCTGGAGGCCGTCGAGTCGCACCTGGCGGGCAAGGCGCCCAAGAAGGTCATCGTCGTCGCCGGCCGGATGGTCTCGGTCGTCGTCTGACGCGCTGTCCACGCGAGGGGACGGCCCCCGCCCTTCCGCGTGGACAGCCCGTCCACGCGAAGGGGCGGCCCCCGCCCTTCCGCGTCGATCTTGCAGTTGTGGTGCCTGACAAACCCGGGCATTGCGGGAGTGTCGCGGCACCACAGGTGCAAGATCGACGCGGAGCGGGAGGGTCAGCGGACCGCGGACAGGCGCTCCTCGCGGAGCTTGGTCGGCCAGCGGTCGTCGATCGGCTCCAGCTGCAGGCCCGTGGCCCAGCGGATCAGCAGGTCGGCGATCGCGGGGTTGCGGGCCAGCGCGGGGCCGTGCGAGTACGTGCCCAGGACCCGGCCCTTCCAGGCGCCCTCCGACGCGCCGTCGTTGCCGATGCCCGTGGTCACCCGGGCGAGCGGGCGCACGCCCGGGCCCAGGTGGGTGCGGCCGCCGTGGTTCTCGAAGCCGGTCAGCATCGGCAGGCCCAGCATCGGGTCGACCTCGCCGGCCAGCTCGCCGACCGCCCGGGTCTCGCCCCGGTCCGACGTGATGTCGAGCAGCCCCAGGCCGGGGCATTTGGTGCCCTTCGCGAAGAACGCGTGGCCCATCAGCTGGTAGCCGGCGCAGACCGAGAAGACGGTCGCGCCGCGCTCGACGGCCCGGTGCAGGCCGCCGTCGGCGATGAGCCGCTGCGCGGCCAGGGCCTGCGGGCCGTCCTCGCCGCCGCCGATGAGGTACACGTCGCCGTCGGCCGGCACCGGCTGGTCGGCCCGGACCTCGGCGCACTCGACCGGCAGGCCGCGCAGGTCGGCGCGGCGGGCCAGGATGAGCAGGTTGCCCCGGTCGCCGTAGGTCGACAGCAGATCCGGGTACAGCCAGATGATGCGCAGGTGGGACTCAGTTGACACGGTCCAGCTCCGCTCGGATGTCCTGGAATGCGGTGTAGTTGGCGATGACCTCCAGACGCCCCGGCGGCACCAGGGACAGCGCCTGCCCGAACGACTTCACGTGCTCGAACGGCACCTCGTTGACCTCGAGGCGCACGGCGAGGTCCATCGCCCGGTCGCCGGTGACCAGCACGCGCCGGCCGCGCAGCGGGGAGAAGTCGACGTCGTAGAGCCAGGAGGTGTCCAGGCCGTCGGGGTCCCGCGCGTTGATCGACAGCAGGGTCGGCACGTCCTCGGCCATGTCGAAGGCCTCCAGCCAGCCGGCCGGGTTCTTCGACAGCAGCAGCCGGATCGTGCGCCCGTCGCGCACGACGGTCGCGTAGCGCCCGGCGATCGAGGCGACCTTGGCCAGCTCCGGCGCGCCCTTGGCCGGCGGCACGCCGAACTGGGCGGCCACGGCCAGCGCGGTCGCCGCGTTCGCGCGGTTGACCCGGCCGGGCAGCTGGAGCTCGATGTGATGGTACTGACCGGTGTTGTCCACGACGCCGTCGCCGCTGATCGACCAGTGGGGGATCGGCCTCGTCAGGTTGCCCTGGACGCACGCCCACTGCTCGCCGTTGCGCTCGATCGACGCGCCGCACTCCGGGCAGACCCACGAGTCGTCGTGGAAGCGCTGGCCGGCCGCGACCCAGGTCACCGGGGTGCCCTGGGCGACGGCCTTGCCCGCGGCCCACACGACCATCGGGTCGTCGGCGTTGGCCACGAGGTGCAGGCTGCGGCCGGGCAGCGCGTCGCGCCAGAGGGCCGCCATCATGGCGACCTCCTTGGCCCGGTCGAGCTGGTCGCGGCTGAGGTTGAGCAGCGCGACGACCCGCGGCTTGGTCTGGTCGAGCACCTGCTTAAGGTAGTGCTCGTCGACCTCCAGCACGGCATACGGCGTGGCGCCGGCCTTGGCCAGCGCCGACGTGTGGCCGGTCGGCATGTTGGCGCCCAGGCTGTTCGTGGCCACGTCACCGAGCACGCCCATCGCGGCGGCCGTCAGCCGGGTGGTGGTGGTCTTGCCGTTGGTGCCGGAGATGAGCGCGATCTCGCGACCCGCCGCCAGCTCGGCGAGCAGGTTCGGGTCGATCATCAGGCCGATCCGGCCGCCGATGACCGAACCGTCCCCCCGGCCGGTGGCGCGGGACAGCGCGGCCGCGCCGCGCGATAGTGAACTGGCGAGCTTGGCCCGCATCGGCAGCTTGTTGTCCGTCATCTCGCTTCCACGGTGTTCGGGATGCGCTGACCCTACCTGTTTCTAGCTCCGCGGGCTTCGCCCGCGGTCTTGTGGGGGGTTCCCACCCCACACCCCCCATGCGTCGCTGCGCGACGCACTTCTTGGCTTCGCGGGGGTCGCGGTTTCCGACCTTGCGGCCCTATGGGCTGTCTCTAGCTCCGCGGGCTTCGCCCTCGGTCATGTGAGGGGGTTCCCACCCCACACCCCCCATGCGTCGCTGCGCGACGCACTTCTTGGCTTCGCGAGGGGCGCGGTTCCTGCTCTTGCGGCCCTATGGGCTGTTGCTAGCTCGACGGGCTTCGCCGGCGGTCTTGTGTGTGGGTGGGTCCACCCCATACCCCCCATGCGTCGCTGCGCGACGCACTTTGGCTTCGCTCTTGTTAGCTCCGTGGCTTCGTCTGCGGTCTTGTGTGTGGGTCCCACCCCGCGCCGCTATGCGTCGCTGCGCGGCGGGGTTGCTGGCTTGCGGGGTCCTCCACTTTCCTCCACGCCGGGCGCGGCGGCGCGGCGATCGGCCCCAGCTATCGCCCTCGTGGGCGTTTTGCGGGGGTTTTAGGCGCCGCTACACCTCCGAATTCACCCGTTGGCCGATCGGTCACCCTCGGCGTCCTCCACCCGGCCCCACCCCGTTTGACGTGGGAATTCTTCACGCACACCGATGTCACCTCCCGTGGTTTTCCGTTGACGGTGGAGGGAAGTGGAGTACAGTGGAGCGCGATGGCGGAGCCGGGGGGCTCGGCCGGCCCCGGGGGGACCGTTCGCGGTGGGAAGGGGTGGATGCCGCATGTTTCTCGGCACCCACACTCCTCGCCTGGACGAAAAGGGCCGGTTGATCCTGCCGGCCAAGTTTCGGGACGAGCTGGCGGGAGGTGTCGTGATCACCAAGGGACAGGAGCGCTGCCTCTACGTGTTCCCCGGCGCCGAGTTCGCCCGGATCGCCGAGCAGCTTCGCGCTCAACCGATGACCCACAAAGCCGCCCGGGCCTACAGCCGGGTGTTCTTCGCCAGCGCGCACGACGAGGTTCCCGACCGGCAGGGTCGGGTCACCATCCCGCAGCATCTCCGCGAGTATGCCGGGCTGGACCGCGAGCTCGTCGTGATCGGTGCGAGCACCCGGGTGGAGATCTGGGACAAGCAGGCGTGGGACACCTACCTCGCCGAAAGCGAAGAGGACTTCGCGGGCATCGAGGAGGGGGTGCTGCCGGGCGGGCTGTGAGGTCCATCTGCAGACACCGGATCGAGGCCGCCGTGCCGCGAGCTCTCCAGCCGCCCCGAGGTCCTGACGCCACTTCCCCGGCGCCAGGGCGGGGTGGGCGGATGGAGAGCTGGCGGTACGGCGCTCGTGCACTACCGCACCCAATGGCCGGGTGATTGAGGAACCGGCGCGCTGGGCAAGCAAGATCAGCACGACGGCGGGCCGCGAACCCGCCGCGGTAGGGGGTCGACGATGGGGGAGCGGGACATCCATGTGCCCGTGCTGCTCGAGCGCTGTCTCGAGCTGCTCGCCCCCGCGCTGGCCCGGCCGGGCGCGTTGTACCTCGACGCCACGCTCGGTCTCGGAGGTCACGCCGAGGCCGTGCTGCGGGCGCATCCCGGGGTGCGGCTGCTCGGCCTGGACCGTGACCCGCAGGCGCTGGGCCTCGCGGGCCGGCGGCTGGCGCCGTTCGCCGACCGGATCCGTCTCGTGCACGCCGTCTACGACGAGCTGCCCGAGGTCCTGGCCGGCGAGCAGATCGACGGAGGCCTGTTCGACCTGGGCGTCTCGTCGCTGCAGCTCGACGACGCCGCCCGCGGGTTCGCCTACGCCCAGGACGCACCGCTCGACATGCGCATGGACCAGACCCGCGGCATCACCGCGGCCGAGGTGCTCAACACCTACAGCCACGGTGACCTCGCTCGGGTGCTCCGGGTGTACGGCGAGGAGAAGTTCGCCTCCCGTATCGCTCAGTTCATTGTCCGGGAACGGGCCAAGACCCCGCTCACCGGTTCGGCCCGCCTTGCCGAACTGGTCCGCGAGGCCATCCCCGCACCCGCGCGACGGACCGGTGGCCACCCGGCCAAGCGCACGTTCCAGGCGCTCCGCATCGAGGTCAACGGCGAGCTGGCCGTCCTCGAGCGGGCCGTCCCGGCGGCGCTCGACGCGCTGAAGCCGGGCGGCCGCCTGGTGGTGCTGAGCTACCACTCGCTCGAGGACCGCCTGGTCAAACAGGCGATCGCCGAGCGGACCCGCTCGACCGCACCGGTCGAGCTGCCGTTCGAGCCGCCCGGCAGCGAACCGACGCTGCGGGCGCTCACCCGGGGGGCCGAGCTCCCCGACGCGGCCGAAATCGCGGCCAACCCGCGGGCGGCGTCCGTGCGACTCCGCGCCGTGGAACGCAAGGACCGTCCCAAGAGGACAGACACATTGGGGGAGGTGTGATGAACGTGACGACACTGCCGGCCAGCCGGCAGCGCGGCAACCAGCAGGCCGCACCGCGGTCGGGGGGCCGGACCGCGGCGCGAGCTGCTGAGCACGAGGAGCGGGACCACCTGATCGACGGCGCGACGGCACTCCAGCCGCAGCGCGAGACCACGACGCCGGGCAGCACGCCCGGCAAGCCGGCGTCGCCCCGGCTGCGCGTGGCGCCGCCGGCACCGGTCAGTGCGCCGCGGGCGCCCTTCGTGGCGCTCGTGCTGGTGCTGGTGCTCTCCGGCGTCATCGGCATCCTGGTCCTCAACACCAGGATCGCCGAGAACGCCTTCAGGCTCGACGCGTTGAAGACCAAGCAGAACGGCCTGGACCGCGACGAGCAGCGGCTGCGCAGCGACCTGGCGGACAAGGAGTCGCCGGTGACCCTCGCGTCGCGGGCGAAGCAGCTGGGCCTGGTGCCGTCGCGCACCCCGGCCTTCCTGCTGCTGCCGGACGGCACGAAGCTCGAAATGCCGGGTCCCGGTAAGTAAGGCCGGCAAGTCAGGGTCGTAGGAACACCGAGGAAAGTCAGGACGATGGCTGGCGACACTCCTGAACGGCGGGGCGGCACCGAGCGGCGTGGGGGCGCCGACCGACGCGACAGCACCGGCCGCGGGGGTGACGCCGGCCGGCAGCGGACGGGCGGCCGCGCCGGCGCGGGGGGTGCCGGCGCGGCCGCCCGTCCCCTTGCCGGCGCCGGCTCCGGCGAGGGTGCCGAGCCGTCGCGCGGCACCATGTCCGAGGCCCGCCGCTACACACCCCGGGGCCGGTCCGTCCGCGACGCCTCGGTCGAGGCCGGCAGCCAGCATCGCGGCGACCCGTTCCGGCCCGCCCTGGAGGTGCTGCAGGGCGGACGGGCCGACCAGCCGCGGGAGCAGCCCCGCCGCACCGACCCGCAGCGGCGGGGGGCCGCCGCCCGGGCCGCGGAAACCAAGGCGGCCGCCCGGGCCACCGAACCCGAGGCGGCTCCCGAGCCCCGGACCGGCACCGGACGCCGGTCCGAGCCGCGCGACGCCCAGCGCAAGACCGCCGAGCGCGACACCGCCGTCAACGGCGCGCAGCGGTCCGGGCGAACCACCGCACGGTCCACCTCCGCGCGCAGTGCGACGCCGCCGAAGCCGGCCCTGCGCCGCGTGTCCAAGGCGACCCCGGCGCGTGGCGGCGCCCGCGGTACGACTCCTGTCCGGAAGCCCCGGAAGCTGAGCCGGGTCAAGGTCCCGCGGCCGGCCCGGCGGGCGAAGCTGCCCAAGCTCGCCGAGCCGCGCCGCCGGCTGCGCCTGGCCACCGTCCTCGCGCTGCTGATGTTCGGCGCGATCGGCATCCGGCTGGTCCAGTTGCAGCTCACCGACGCGAGCGCGTACGCCGCGGCAGGGCTCAGGGACCGCATCATCCGCGAGGTCCTGCCCGCGCCGCGCGGCGCGATCCTCGACCGCAACGGCAAGATCCTCGTGCACTCGATCGAGACCCGCTTCGTGGCGGTCGACCCGATGGTGGTCAAGGACCCGGAGGCGCTCGCCGACAAGCTCTTCGACGTGCTCGACCAGTACGGCGTGACCCGCTCCGAGCTGGTCCGCAAGATGACGCCGCACAAGCTGGAGGACGGCAAGACCAACGCGCGCTTCGAGTACCTCGCGCACCAGATCGACGTCGCCGACGGTGACCGGATCGCCGCCATGAAGATCGGCGCGCTCAAGGTCGCCCGCGACGAGCGGCGGCAGATCCCCGGCTACGACCTGGCGTCCAACGTCATCGGCTTCACGCGCAAGAGCGACCTGTCCGGGCAGCTGGGCATCGAGCAGGCGTACGACGCGCAGCTGCGTGGCGTCGACGGGTTGCACATCTACGAGCACGGCGAGGGCGACCTCGACAAGCCGCTGCCGCAGGGCTACGACGAGCTGCGCCCGGCCCGGCCCGGCAGCTCGGTCGAGCTGACGCTGGACGCCGACCTGCAGTACTCCGTGCAGAACACGCTCTTCGAGCGGATGGAGCCGCTGGGCGCGTACTTCGCGACCGCGATCGTGCTCGACCGCCGGACCATGGAGGTCATGGCGATGGCGAGCTACCCGTCGTTCGCCGCGGCCGCCCCGGGCAAGTCGCCGCAGGAGCAGCTCAAGGACCAGTGCACGGCGACCGTGTTCGACCCCGGCTCGGTCCACAAGGCGATCGTCATGGGGGCCGCGCTGCAGGAGGGCATCATCACGCCGTCGTCGACGATCACGGTCAACTCGAGCGTGAAGAAGGGCGACACGGTCTACAAGGACCACCCGCCGCAGAAGGACGGCACCCAGATGACCATCCCGGGCATCCTGGCGCTGTCGTCGAACGTCGGCACGATCGCCGTCGCCGACCGGCTCGGCAAGGACAAGCTGTACGAGTACCAGCAGAAGTTCGGGCTCGGCTCGCGCACCGGCGTCGGCCTGCCGAACGAGTCGGCCGGGCAGCTGCTCCCGCCGGACAAGTGGACCGGCTCCAGCCCGGGCTCGATCCCGATCGGCAACGGCGTCGCCACGACCGCCATGCAGATGGCCGCGGTGTTCGGCGCGATCGCCAACGACGGGCTGTGGGTGCAGCCGACGCTCGTCCGCAAGATCATCGCGCCGGACGGCACGGTGACCAAGCCCGCCGCCCAGCAGACCCGCCGGGTGCTCGACCCGCAGCACGCGCAGGAGCTGCGGGTCATGCTGGAGGGCGTGACGACGCTCGACGAGGCCACCGGGCGGCAGGCGTCGATCCCGGGGTACCGCATCGCCGGCAAGACCGGCACCTCGCAGGTCCCGGACAAGGGCGGCTACGCCCCGGGCGACGTGGTGTCGTTCATCGGCATGGCGCCGGCCGAGGACCCGCGCTTCGTCGTGGCCGTCACCGCCCACGTGCCGAAGGGCGCCGGCGGCTCCGTGGCGGCACCGGCGTTCAAGGAGATGATGGCGGTCACGCTCAGCAACTTCGGTGTCGTGCCCACCGGCACCCCGGCCCCGACACTGACGATCTACCCGTGACACCGGGTCCGGCGCCCCGCGGTGGGGCGGGTAGGGTCTGACCCCGTGCCCGGCTATCCCCGTCCGAGGAATGTCCGCCCCGTGCTCATCGCCGAGCTGGGGGGCGCGGGTGACGTCGCCGTCACCGGGGTGACCCACAGTAGCTCGACGGTTCACCCGGGTGACCTTTACGCGGCGCTGCCCGGGTCGCGGGTGCACGGCGCCCAGTTCATCCCCGACGCGGCGGCCCGGGGCGCGGTCGCGGTGCTCACCGACCGTGCCGGGGCCGAGCTGGCCGGCGACCTGCCGGTCATCGTGGCCGACGACCCGCGGGCGGCCCTCGGCGAGATCGCCTCGAAGGTGTACGGGGAGCCCAGCCACCGGCTGACCGTTCTCGGCATCACCGGCACCGCCGGCAAGACCTCGACCGCCTACCTCATCGAGGCCGGCCTGCGCGCCGCCGGCCAGGTCACCGGGCTCATCGGCACCGTCGAGACCCGGCTGGGCGACGTCGTCGTCGAGAGCGCCCGCACCACGCCGGAGGCGACCGACCTGCACGCGCTGTTCGCCGCCGCGCTGGAGCACGGCGTCCAGTCGGTCGTCATGGAGGTCTCCAGCCACGCGCTGGAGCTCGGCCGGGTCGGCGGGGTCCGGTTCGCCAGCGCCGGCTACACCAACTTCGGCCTCGACCACCTCGACTTCCACCCGGACGTCGACGCCTACTTTGCGGCGAAGGCCCGGCTGTTCGACGGCCGCGCCGCGACCGAGATCCTCAACCTCGACGACGCCGGCGTCATGCGGCTGCGCAAGCCGGCCTCGTGGACGTACTCGGCGGCGGGCGACCCGGCCGCCGACTTCCGCGCCGAGGACGTCGCCACCGACGGCTACGGCCAGACCTTCACCGTCCGCCACGGCGAGCGCTCGGCGCCGTCCGGCGTCCGGCTGCCGGGCCGGCACAACGTCGCCAACGCGCTGCTCGCCGTCGCCTCGCTCGTCGCCGTCGGGGTCGACCTCGACGTCGCCACCGCGGCCGTGGCCCGGGCGCCCGGCTCGCCGGGCCGCATGGAGCAGGTCGACGCGCCCGGCGACGTGCTCGGCGTGGTCGACTACGCGCACAAGCCGGACGCGATGGTCGAGGTGCTCGCCGCGCTGCGCACCCTCGCCGCCGCCCGGGGCGGGCGGGTCATCTGCGTCGTCGGCGCCGGCGGTGACCGCGACCGGGCCAAGCGCCCGCTCATGGGCCGCGCCGCCGCGCTCGGCGCCGACCTGGTGATCGTCACCGACGACAACCCGCGCACCGAGGACCCGGCCCGCATCCGCGCCGAGCTGCTCGCCGGCACCACCGACGGCACCGCCGCTGTGGTCGAGGTCGACGGCCGGCGGGCCGCGATCGCCCGCGCCGTCGAGGAGGCCAAGCCCGGCGACGTGGTGGCGCTGCTCGGCAAGGGGCACGAGCGCGGGCAGGAGGTCAACGGCGAGGTGCTGCCCTTCGACGACCGGGTCGAGCTCGCCGCGGCGCTGCGGAAGGCGGCCGGCGCATGATCCCCATGTCACTCGGCGAGATCGCCGCCGTCGTCGGCGGCGCGCTGTACGGCGCGCCCGAGCCTGTCGTCGACGGGCCCGTGGAGTACGACAGCCGCAAGATCCGCGCCGGCGGGCTCTTCGTCGCCTTCGTGGGGGAGAAGGTCGACGCCCACGACTTCGCCGCCAAGGCCGTCGCGGACGGCGCGGTGGGCGTGCTCGGCAGCCGGCCCGTGCCCGGCGTGCCCACGATCGTGGTCGACGACCCGCGGCACGCGCTGGGGCTGCTCGCCCGCGAGGTGCTGCGGCGGCTGCCCGCGCTGACCGTCGTGGCGGTCACCGGCTCCTCCGGCAAGACGAGCACGAAGGACCTCATCGCGAAGCTGCTCGCCACCGCCGGGCCGGCCGTCGCCACGACCGGCTCGGAGAACAACGAGCTCGGCACGCCGTACACGGCGCTCAAGGTGTCGGCCGCGACCCGTTTTCTGGTGCTGGAGATGGGCTCGCGTGGTGTGGGGCACCTCCGGTACCTCTGCGAGATCGCACCCCCGGACGTCAGCGTGGTCGTCAACGTGGGTGTGGCACACATCGCCGAGTTCGGGTCCGTCGACGGCATCGCGCTCGCCAAGGGGGAGCTCGTCGAGGCTCTGTCGGCTTCCGGACTCGCCGTGCTCAACGCCGACGACGACCGGGTGCGGGCGATGGCGTCGCGGACGACGGCGCGGGTGGTGCTGGCGGGGGAGTCGTCCTCCTCGGACATTTCGGGCACCGATGTGGTGGCGCTCGACGCCGGGCGGTTCGGGTTCACGCTGCACGTTCCCGGTGCGGCGCCGGTGCCGGTGCGGCTGGCTGCCGCGGGCCGCCACCAGGTCGGCAACGCGTTGCTGGCCGCGGCCGTGGCGACCCACGCCGGGGTGACGCCCGACGAGATCGCCACCGCCCTCGGAGATCCAGCGGGGTTGTCGACCCGAAGGATGGATGTCTTCGACCGTGCCGACGATGTCACGGTCATCGACGACTCGTTCAACGCCAATCCGGCGTCCATGGCGGCGGCGCTCCGCGCGCTCGTCGACGTGGCCGGGGAGCGGCGCAAGATCGCCGTGCTCGGCTTCATGGCGGAGCTCGGCGAGTACGAGCGAGCCGGCCACGAGGAGGTCGGTCGCCTCGCCGCGGAACTCGGCGTCGACCGTCTGGTGGCCATCAGCGAGCAAGCCGCGCCGATCCTGGACGGCGCGGCCGCCGTGGCGAGTTGGGGAGGAGACTCGGTGCTCGTGACCGATCAGGAGGCCGCCGTCGCGCTGCTGCGCGGGTCGCTGCTTCCTCGCGACGTGGTCCTCGTCAAGGGATCGCGGTACCGGACCTGGGACGTCGCCGACGCCCTGCGTGCTGAGGTGTCCGACAAGTGAGGGCCGTCTTCGTCGCGGCCTTCGTGGCGTTCCTCATCTCGCTGTTCGGCACGCCGATCGCCATCAGGTACTTCACCCGCCTCAAGGCGGACCAGCCCATCCGGTCCGAGGGCCCGCAGACCCACCTCGGCAAGAAGGGCACGCCGACGATGGGCGGCGTGGTGTTCATCTTCGCCACGCTGGTCGCCTACACGGGCGGGCACATCGCCCTGACCACCCTGCCGGACAAGCAGCTGCGCCCGAGCGGCCCGACCGCCACCGCCGTGGTGCTGCTGGGCCTGTTCGTGTTCACCGGCCTGCTCGGCTTCCTCGACGACTACCTCAAGGTCGCCAAGCGCAACAGCGACGGCCTCAACAAGCGCGGCAAGCTCATCGGCCAGGCGCTCATCGGCGCCATCTTCGGCGCGATCGCCCTCTACGTGCCGGCGAACGAGACCGGCCGGGCCGTCGTGACGACGGTCGCGAGCCCGAAGCTCTCCTGGGTGCACGACGTCGACTGGCTGAACATCACGAAGATCGGCGCCGTCGTGTTCTTCGTCTTCGTGGTCATGTCGATGTCGAACGCGGTCAACCTGACCGACGGCCTCGACGGCCTGGCGACGGGCACCTCGATCCTGGTGATCGGCAGCTACATGGCGATCGCGTTCTGGCAGTACCGCCACTGGTGCGCCGACACCTCCTACACCGCCAACTACTGCTACGACGTGCGCGACCCGCTGGAGATGGCCCTCATCGCCGGCGCCGCGGTGGGCGCCCTGGTGGGCTTCCTGTGGTGGAACACGTCGCCGGCGCGCATCTTCATGGGCGACACGGGCTCGATGGCGCTGGGCTCCCTCATCGCCGGCCTGGCGGTGGCCACGAAGACGATCCTGCTGCTGCCCCTCATGGGCCTGCTGTTCTTCATCATCGTGGTCACGTGGATCATGCAGATCGGCTCGTACCGCACCACCGGCAAGCGCATCTTCCGCATGGTCCCGCTCCAGCACCACTTCGAGCTGGCCGGCTGGAGCGAGGTCAACATCGTGGTCCGCTTCTGGATCATCGCCGGCCTCGGCATGGCCGCGTCGCTGGGCCTGTTCGCGGCCGACTTCCTGCGCGTGATGAGCGGCTCCGGCTGACCCGCGACGCGGGGATGGCCGGTCCGCCCCGCTCATGATCAATGGAACGGTCTGGCTGTCCCGGCAACCAGATCGTTCCATTGATCAAGGATTCCTGGCCGCATCCACCGCTCGCTCAGCGTAGTGAGCCCGATATTTCGGAAATGTCGGGCATCGACCACCATCGCGGTCCGGGCGGGCGGCAGCGACACGCCGGGGGCCGCGAGGTCGGCGGCCCGGCCCGGCTCGCGGGCCATGATGGTGCCCATGCGCGGTGAGGGGGAGCAGCAGGAGGCGGCGGCCGGCGGGAGCTCCTGGCCCACCGCGTGGCTCGACACGCTGCGAGGGCTGCTCGACCGCCCCCTGGCGTCGTACTACCTGCTCCTGTCCAGCGTCGGCCTGCTCGTCTTCATCGGGCTGGTCATGGTCTTCTCCGTCACCAGCATCGACAACTACGCGACGACGGGCAGCCCCTTCACCTCGATCGCCAAGCAGGTGCTCTCGGCGGTCGTCGGGCTCATCGCGTTCTGGGTCTGCCAGCGGCTGCCCGTGCGGACGTTCCGCGCGGTGGCGGCACCGCTGATGATCAGCGCCTTCGTCCTGATGGGGTTCGTCGACCTCATGGGCTGGCTCGCCGCGCGGCGCACGCCCCCGGGTGCCGACGTCCAGGCCATCCACCTCGGGCCGATCTGGGTCGACGACCTCTGGCTGCACGTCGGCGGGCTGCAGCTGCAACCCGCCGAGCTGGCCAAGTTCGCGCTCGTGATCTGGGGCGCCGACCTGCTCGTGCGCAAGGGGCGCAGCATCCTGAGCTGGCGGGAGCTGCTCATGCCGCTGTTCCCGGTGACGGTGGGGCTGCTGATCCTGGTGGGGTACAACGACCTCGGCTCGATGATCTGCATGCTGGTGCTGTTCACCGGGCTGCTCTGGGCGGCCGGCGCGCGGCTGCCGGTGTTCGGCTGGCTCGGCGGGCTCGCGCTGACCGGCATCGTCGCGCTGATCCTGCTGCCGGCCGAGAAGGACTACCGGCTCGACCGGATCAAGGTCTTCTTCCAGCCGAGCATCGACCCCGAGGCGGAGCACGGGCGGTACCAGTACCTCCGGGGGCTCTGGGCGGTCGCGAACGGCGGGTGGTTCGGGGTCGGGCTCGGCGAGGGCCACCTCAAGTGGGGCCGGCTGCCGAACGCGCACAACGACTTCATCTTCGCGATCGTCGCCGAGGAACTCGGCGTCGTCGGGTGCCTGGTCGTGCTGCTGCTGTTCGGCATGCTGACGTACACCGGGCTGCGCATCGCGCGGCGGGTCGAGGACCCGTTCCGGCGCCTGGTGGCGGCGGCGATCACGATCTGGTTCGTCGGGCAGGCGATCATCAACATCGGCGGGGTCGTGGGGCTCATGCCGATCACCGGGCTGCCGCTGCCGTTCATCTCCGACGGCGGCAGCGCGCTCGTCGTGGCGCTCGGCGCGGCCGGGATGCTCACGTCGGCCGCCCGGGCCGAGCCGGACTGCGCGCGAGCCATGCACGCCCGTCCGCCGCGGAAATGGGTGCGACTACTCTGGGCGCCGTTGCCGCCGCTGCCGCGCGC
>NZ_BMPI01000101.1:0-17426 GCF_014647515.1 Dactylosporangium sucinum
ATCTGAACAACACCCACCCACACCCGGGGAGCCGGCCACCAGCCGGCCCCCCGGGTTTCGCGTTCCTGGCGGCCGTCGGGTGGCGGCGCCGCCGCAGGCGACGAGCGAGCCACGCCGTGAACCCCGCCGGGTTCGCGGTGATTCGTGTGTTTTGCGGCACCCACGCTCACTCCTTCGAGGTGAAGGAGTGGCGCTGCCGCACGCATCCGTTCCGCGTTTCGTAGGTTTCCCCCATCACTACGTGAAACGGCGGATTTTGTGGCATCTACGGTCGTTCACCACCAACCGGTCGTAACGGACGGGGCGGCTCCCGGACGGCGGCGGTCGTTCGCCTGGGTGCCGGCCGTCGCCGTCGCGCTCGCGGTGACGGCCGGGCTGCGGTACTACGGGGTCTCGGCCGTCGACACCGCGAGCTTCGCGGCGTACGTGGGGTTCGGCATCGTCGTCCCGGGCACGCTGCTGTGGCGGGCCGCGCGCGGACGGCCCGGCTGGCTGGTCGAGGACGCCGCCGCCGGGCTGGCCGTCGGCTACGGCTGCGAGGTGCTCGTGTACATCGCCGCCCGCGCCGCCGGGCTGCCGCTGCTCACCCCGGCCTGGGCGGCCGGCACGATCGGCCTGTTCCTGGCGGTCCCGAGGTTGCGGCGGTACTGGCGGCGCAGCGACCGCGACGAGGACCGCACGCCCGTGTGGTGGTCGGCGGTGGTCTCCGGCACCGCGGGGGTCCTGTTCTACTGGAGCTGCGTGCGCTTCTTCCGCACGCACGCGCTCGCCGAGCCCGGCATGCTCAGCCCCGACGCCGACTCGCCGTTCCACCTGGCGCTGATCGGCGACGCGAAGCACCACATGCCGCTCATGTCGCCCTGGCTGGCGGACCAGCCGGTGCTGTACCACTGGTTCGTCTACGCCGAGCTGGCCGCCACGTCCTGGGCGACCGGCATCGAGCCGCACGTACTCCTGGTCCGCCTCGGCCCGCTGCCGATGCTGTTCGGGCTGGCCGCGCTCGTCGGCGTCCTCGGCCGGCGGCTCACCGGCCGCTGGTGGGCGGCGGCCACGGCCGTCGTCATCACGTTCTTCGTGCTCGCGCCGCTGCCGTACCACTGGCCCCTCGCCGGCTGGTTCTCCTCCTTCGGCACCAACGCCTACGAGGACGGCTCCTCCCTGCGGGCCCAGCTGTGGACCAGCCCGACCCAGACGTTCGGCGCGGTGCTCTTCGCCGGCCTGGTGCTCGCCCTGCTGGAGGCGCTGCGCCGGCCGAGCGCCGCCCGGTGGGCGCTCGTGGTGCTGCTCGTCGTCGCCGTCACCGGCGGCAAGGCCACGTTCATCCCGATGCTGCTGGCCGGGCTGCTGCTCGTCATCGCGGTACAACTGCTGGCCCGGCGGCACGTGCACCCCGGCGTGCTCGCCGCCACCGGGCTCACCCTGCTGGCGATGCTGTTCGCGCAGTTCGTGCTGTTCGGCGGGGCCTCCCAGGGGATGACCGTCGACCCGCTGCACTTCGCGCAGATCTCCGGCGCGCCGTACACGGCCGGCTTCGCCCGCCAGGACGGCGACCACCAGCCGTGGCGGCTGCTGGTCGTGCTGGCGCTCACCCTCGTCTGCTGGGCCTGCATCTGGCCGGGGCTGGCCGGACTGGCCCGGCTGCGCGCGCGGCCGGGTGCCGGATCGGGCGACCCGACGCCGCTCGTGCTGGTGCTCGGCATCGGCCTGTCCGGCGTCGCCGCGCTGCTGCTGCTCGGGCACGAGGGCGGCGCCGAGGGCTGGTTCATGGTCTCCGGCCGCCCGTACCTGTCGCTGGCCGCCGCGGCCGGCCTGGCCCTGCTCACGCCGGAGGGGCTGCCGGTGCGCCGCACGGTCCTGCGGGTCGTCGCCGCCGTGGCGGGCGGCGGCCTCGTCCTCGGCGTCGTGCACGTGCTCGGCCCGCAGCGGGTGCCGCGGCCCGGCACGACCGGCAGCGTGGCGCTGACCGCCTGGGCGCTGATCTGGCCGTACCTCGTGAGCCTCCTGCTGCTCGCGACCGTCGCCTGGCTGGTCCGGCGGACGCGGTGGCCCGAGTGGCGCACGCTGGTCGTCGCCCTGCTCGCCGGCGCCTGCCTCGCCACCTCGGTGCAGCACCTGTTCCGCATGACCCGCGAGTCGGCCCGGGGCGGCTGGCGGGGCGTCGCACAGACCGCCCCGTTCGTCACCCCGGGCACCCGGGCGGCCGGGCACTGGCTGCGCGACCACTCCGCGCCGGACGACCTGGTGGCCACGAACGCGCACTGCGTCGGCGGCCCGTACGCCACCGCCGGCGGCTGCGACAACCGGCACTTCTGGTTCGCCGCGTACGCCGAGCGCCGCTTCCTCGTCGAGGGCTGGGGCTTCACCGCCAAGGCCCACGAGGCCGCGGCGGCCTCCGGCGTGAACGCGATCTACGTGCCCTACTGGGACCCGTCGAGGCTCGCCGACAACGACGCCGCCTTCAGGCTGCCGTCGGCGCAGACGATCGGGGTGCTGGGCACGCGCTACCACGTGCGCTGGCTCATGGTCGACGAGACCGACCCGAACCTGTCACCGCGGCTGGGTGACGTCGCGAAGCTGCGCTTCCGCAGCGAGTCGGTGGCGATCTACCAGGTAGGGGCCCTCACGCCCTGACCGCGGTCAGCAGGAGGTACTCCCAGTCCCTGCCGTCCGGCCCGTCGCCGAGCTCGGCCAGCGCGCGGTCGAGCGCGGCGGCGTCCTCGGGGCGGTCGGCCAGGTTGCGGTAGGCGGCGATCGTCGGGCCGTAGACCCGCTTGAAGAAGTCGCGGAACTCGGCCCCGTCGGCGAAGTTGCCGACGTGGACCGTGCGGCGCTCCGCCACCACGTCCGTGACCCGGTCGCCGAGCAGCGCCGTGACGTGCTCCAGGTCGCCCCACAGCGGCGGCGGCTGCGCGCCGGGCGGCGGGGGCGGCGCGTAGGGCTTCATCGTCTTGAACATCTGCCCGATGAACCCGGCCGGCGTCCAGCTGATGAGGCCGATCGTCCCGCCCGGCCGGCACACCCGCACCAGCTCGTCGGCCGCCGCCTGGTGGTGCGGCGCGAACATCACCCCCACGACGGACATGACCACATCGAACGACGCGTCCTCGAACGGCAGCGCCTCGGCGTCCGCCTCGCGCCACTCCAGCGCGACCGGCGCCGCCGCCTTGCCGGTCGCCAGCAGCTCGGGCGTGAGGTCGCTGGCGACGACCTGCGCCCCGGCGAGGGCCGCCGGGACCGCCGCGTTGCCGGTGCCCGCCGCCACGTCCAGCACCTGCTGCCCGGGGCCGACGTTGCACGCCTTGACCAGCACCTCACCCAGCTCGGGGATGACGTCGCTGGCCACGGCCGGATAATCACCCAGGGCCCACATGGCCCGGTGCTTCTGCTTCAGCTCATCCATGCTGTCGAAGCTAGAAACGCGACTCGGCGACGCCTAGTACAACATCTGTACCGCGCTCTACCGTCAGGACATGGGAGCCTCGTACTACCAGTTCTGCCCGGTCGCCAAGGCCATGGAACTGCTCGACGAGCGGTGGACGCTGCTGGTCGTGCGCGAGCTGATCGCCGGCAGCCAGCACTTCAACGACCTGCGCCGCGGGCTGCCGCGGATGTCCCCAACGCTGCTGTCGAAGCGGCTCCAGCAGCTGGTCGGCGCCGGTCTCGTCGACCGGCGGCCGGAGGGCACCGAGGTGCGCTACGAGCTCACCCCGGCCGGCCGGGAGCTGGAGCCGATCGTGCGGGCCATCGGCGCCTGGGGCGTGCGCTGGATCGGCGAGCTGGGCGACCGCGACCTCGACCCGAAGCTGCTGCTGTGGGACATGCGTCGGAATGTCGACCATGCGGCGCTGCCGCCGGGCCGCACCGTCATCGGGTTCCGCTTCCCGTCGGTCGCGCCTTCCGTGCGGTACTGGTGGCTCGTGCTCACCCCGACCGAGGCGGACGTCTGCGACGCCGACCCGGGCCACGAGGTGGGCGTCCGCGTGACGGCCGACCTGCGCGCGCTGGTCGACGTCTGGCTCGGCAACCGCACCTGGACCCACGTCCTGCGCCGCGGCGACGTGGTGGTCGACGGCCCGGCCGACCTGCGGCGGGCCCTGCCCGGCTGGTTCAAGGAGATGGGCTGGGTGTCGGTGCCCCGCGGCACCCCGTCCCTGGTGCCCGCACCCTGACCGGGCCTACCGCGGTGATCTCCGCGACCGGATCGTACGGCTCGGCGACCAACCCCCGGACGGCCTCCTCCCGCAGCCCCTCGCCGATGCGCCCACGCCGACCCGCTCCTGAGCCGGCGGTGCCAGCCTGAGCCAAGCTGAGCCAACCTGAGCCAAAACGGGTTGTCTTGGTGCCATACATGTGCCATAGTGGTGCCATGGACCTGAACCCGTATGTGGCCTCGCTCGGGCGTGAGCTGCTGACGGCCGTCGAGACCGGTGGCGACGAGAGCGCCGCGGTGATCGAGCGGCTGACCGTGTCGATGGAGTCGGCCATCCGGCTCGCCATGCTCGAGGCGCTGTCGGCCGCCGCCGACGAGATCACCAGGGAGCTGGCCCCCGGCTCGGTCCAGGTGCGGCTGCGTGGCCGCGATCCGGAGTTCGTCGTGACGGCACACCAGGTGGAGCCGGCGCAGGATCACACCGCCGACCGCGGTGCGGCGCCGGCCGACGACGCCGCGCCGGGCTTCGACGACGGCGCCACGGCACGGATCAACGTCCGCCTCCCGGAGCAGCTCAAGGCCGCGGTCGAGGAGGCGGCCGGCAGGGAGGGCCGGTCGGTCAACGCGTGGCTGGTGCGGGCCGCCTCGGCCGCGCTGCGCGCCTCCGAGCGCGACCACGCTGCCGAGCGGCGCGGCAAGCCCGGCGCGCAGCGGTATACCGGCTGGGCGCGGTAACCCACCTTCACCTCCACGTCCCCTACCAGCGGGGATGTCCATCCGACCCATGTTGAGGGGACAACCATGCCTGTTTTCGCCACCCCGGAACCCATCTCCGTCACGATCGACCTGTCCTGCGGCGACGTGCGGCTCGTCGCGAGCGACCGCACCGACACCCTGGTCGAGGTCCGGCCGAGCGACGAGTCCGACGAGTCCGACGTGAAGGCGGCGCAGCAGACCCGCGTCGAGTACGCCGACGGCGTGCTGACCGTGCGCGGGCCGAAGGCCCGGATGTTCGACTTCTCCAAGAAGACCCGGTCGGTCGCCGTGCTCGTCGAGCTGCCCACCGGCTCGGCGGTCCACGGCGAGGCGTCGCTCGGCGACGTCCACAGCACCGGCGTGCTCGGGGAGTGCCGGTTCAAGACGTCCGTCGGGCACTTCCGGCTCGACCGGACCGGCCAGCTTCGCCTGGACACGACCGCCGGCCACGTCACGGTCGAGGCGGTCACCGGCACCGCCGAGGTCGCCACCGGCACCGGGCAGGTGCGCATCGGCGAGGTCGGCGGCGCCGCGGTCGTGAAGAACTCCAACGGCAACACCGAGATCGGCACCGTCACGGGCGACCTGCGTGCGCGCTCGGCCAACGGTTTCATCTCCGTCGACCGGGCCGACGCCGGCGTGGACGCCAAGACCTCCAACGGCGCCATCCGGGTCGGCTGGGTCGCGCGCGGCTCGGTCGCGCTGAACACCGCGGCCGGCGACCTGGAGATCGGGATCGCCGCCGGTACCGCCGCGTGGCTCGACCTGAAGACCGGGCACGGGCGGGTGCGCAACGCCCTGGACGACCTCGGCCAGGGCCCGGAGCAGTCCGACGAGACCGTCGAGGTCCGGGCGCACACCTCCTACGGCGACATCACCATCAGCCGCTCCTGACCAGACCTCTCGAAGGGGGCCTCCCATGACCACGCCACCCCGGCCGGCGATCACGGCGATCACGGCGACCGGACTGCGCCGGTCCTTCGGCGACCACGTCGTGCTCGACGGCATCGACCTGAACGTCCCGCGGGGCACCGTCTTCTCGCTGCTCGGCGCGAACGGCGCCGGCAAGACGACCACGGTGAAGATCCTGTCGACGCTGATCCGCGCCGACGGGGGCAGCGCCCGGGTCGCGGGCCACGACCTGGCCACCGAGCCCGACGCGGTCCGGGCCGCGATCGGCGTCACCGGCCAGTTCTCCGCGGTCGACAATCTGCTGACCGGCCAGGAGAACCTGCACCTGATGGCCGACCTCAACCACCTGGGCCGGGCGGCGGGCCGGCGCCGGGTCGCCGAGCTGCTCGACCAGTTCGGCCTGGCCGACGCGGCCGGGAAACCCGCCGTGACCTACTCCGGCGGCATGCGCCGGCGGCTCGACCTCGCGATGACCCTGGTCGGCACGCCCCAGGTGATCTTCCTCGACGAGCCCACCACCGGGCTGGACCCGCGCAGCCGCCGCGGCATGTGGCAGATCGTGCGGGACCTGGTCGCGGGCGGCGTGACCATCTTCCTCACCACGCAGTACCTGGACGAGGCCGACGAGCTCGCCGACCGCATCGCGGTGCTGGACCACGGCCGGATCGTCGCCGAAGGTACCGCGGACGAGCTCAAGCGCCGCATCCCCGGCGGCCACGTCGAACTGCGGTTCGCCGACCTCGCGGGCCTCGAGTCCGCCGCCCGCGCCGTGGGCGGCGCCGCGGGTCAGGCCACCCGCGACAGCGACGCGCTCGCCCTGCGGGTGCCGCACGACGGCAGCCTCCACGCGCTGAAGGCGCTGCTCGACCGTCTCGACGAGCACGTGGTCGAGGTCGACTCGCTGAGCGTGCACACCCCCGACCTCGACGACGTCTTCCTGGCCCTCACGGGCGAAAAGGTGGCCACGCCATGACCTACGCACTGACCGACTCGGCGACCATGCTGCGCCGCAACCTCAGGCGCATGATTCGCTACCCGTCGATGACGGTGACCCTCATCGGCATGCCGATCGTGTTCCTGCTGCTGTTCGTCTACGTCTTCGGCGGGACCCTCGGCGCCGGCATCGGCGGCCCCGCGGGCGGCCGGGCCGAGTACGTCAACTACGTCACCCCCGCCATCATCCTGATGACGATCACCGCCGCGGTCCAGGGCACGGCGATCTCGGTCGCCATGGACATGACGGAGGGCATCGTCGACCGCTTCCGCACGATGGCCATCGCCCGCGTCTCGGTCCTGACCGGCCACGTGGTCGGCAGCCTCGTCCAGACGATGCTCGGCATCGCGATGGTCACCGGCGTGGCCCTGCTCATCGGCTTCCGCCCGACCGCCGGCGTGGCCGGCTGGCTGGCGCTGACCGGCATCCTGGCCCTGATGGCGCTGGCCTTCATCTGGCTGTCGGTGGCCCTGGGCCTGGCCAGCAAGACGGTGGAGTCGTCCAGCAACGTCGGGATGCCGCTGATCCTGCTGCCGTTCCTGGGCAGCGGCTTCGTCCCGACGGACTCGATGCCCACGGCGCTGCGCTGGTTCGCCGAGTACCAGCCCTTCACCCCGATGATCGACACCATCCGCGGCCTGCTGCTGGGCGCGGAGCTCGGCAACAGCCCGCTGATCGCGGTCGCCTGGTGCGTGGCCATCACGGCAGGCGGCTACCTCTGGTCCAAGAAGTTGTTCAACCGCGAGTCCACCCGCTAGGTGACGCGAGGGCCGCCGGTTCGCTCGAACCGGCGGCCCTCGTCGCGTTCGCGCGCACCCGCCGCGGGATCCCAGAGAAATCACAGAGCGCGCCGCTTCGCTGAGGAGCATGCGACGCACTCTCGCCGCGGCCCTGGCCGCGACCGTATCGGCCGGGCTGGTCCTGGCCGCTCCGGGCCGGGCGGCCCTCGCCCAGCCCAACTGCAACGTCCCGGTGCCGCCACCCGCCTGCGACGGCGGCGGGCCGCCGGAGCCGACCGAGTCGCCCGTGCCGGAGGGCAGCGACAAGGCGCCCACCGGCCGGATCGAGTCGCACGGGTACAGCGACGGCACCTACCGGATCTCGGGCTGGGCGCGCGACGTCAACGGCGGCCCGGTGACCGTCTCGCTCTGGGTCGACCAGACCGTCTTCAGCGGTTTCCGGGCCGACCGGTACCACGCGGGCCAGGCCGGCAACGTCGGCTTCGACATCGTCGTGCCCGCCCCCAACGCGGCCGGGCCGCACCAGGTCGGCCTCACGCTGCGCAACGTGCCCGACGGGACGCTGCCCGAGGCGCCGTACTCGGTGATCCTGGGCATCCTGCCGTGGACCAACCTGCCCGCGACACCGCGGGACCTCGCGCTGACGACCACGGCCGTCGGCGGCGGCAACGACATCACCGTCGAGTTCACCGACCCGTCGCTGACCGAGGACGGCTTCACGATCACCTACGACTGGCTGGTCCGCAAGGTCGACCGCGAGGGCCGGTGGGTCACCACCACCGAGGCCCGGACCGTCCACATCGGACCGCACGCCGGCACCGGCCGGGTCCCGCACACCGTCACCGGCCTCCCGTCCGCCACGTACGTCCGCTTCTACGTGCGCACCGACGAGATCGGCCTCCAGTCGCCCGCCCTCACCGGCGGCATCGGCACCCCCGCCTAGCACCACCACCAACCCCCGCAGAAGGGAACCACCGTGTCCAGACCCAGATCCCGAACGGCCCGGCCGTGGCAGCGGATGCTCACCGCGCTGCTGGCCGTGCTCACCATCGGTACCGCCGCGACCGTGCCGGTGACCCCGGCGCACGCCGCCGACGGCCCGGTCGTGGTCAACACCGACACGCTGCGCGACGGGCTCTTCTCGGCCTACATGCGCAGCCGGACCAACGGCAAGGAGGGCCTGCGCCACCTCTTCCTCAGCGCCTACCTGTACGGCTACCGGCAGAAGAACCCGGGCGTGAGCCAGGCGACGCTGCTCAAGCGAATCGTGAGCATGGACGCGTACTACACGTCCAACATGGGCGCCGACGACCTCGACCGGTCGGTCTACAAGTACGCGATGAAGCTGCTGGAGCTCTCGGCGCTGCATCCGGAGGCCGCGACCGCCGCGCCGATCATCAAGCTGCTCGTCGAGGAGACGCTCGGCCAGCAGATGAGCGCGAACGGCGCGATGCTCGACGAGATCACCGCCGCGCAGTTCCAGTACGCCTTCTTCAGCCAGGCGCACGGCATCCAGGACCGGATCTGGGGCCTGGTCGCCCAGCAGGGCCGCACCGACGCCGACTTCACCCACGCCTGGGACGCCTACTTCGGCACCCGGTACACCGTCTCCGCGGCCGCCAGCCAGGACCAGCTCATGGCCGACCCGATCGTGGGGACGTTCGTCAACACCCAGGCACTGCTGGACCATGCCCAGAACAGCAGCGAGTTCCAGGCCGAGGCACGCGAGATGCTGCAGCGGCTCCTCGCCGAGATCAACGCGAGGACCGCCGCGGCCACCGAGTCCGCCGGCGAGGTCAACCTGTACTTCCCGGTGCAGGGGGCGAACCCGGACCTGGCCGAGCAGCAGCGGCGCGAGCAGGAGGCGGCCGAGCGCCAGGAGTGGCTCGACGGCGCCGCCGCCGGCGTGCACCTGCTGGCCACACTCGTGTCGTTCGCCGACCCCAGGGCGGCCGAGATCGTCGCCGGCACCGGCCGCGCGGCGCTGCAGATCGCCTCGGCCGTCAACGCCTTCCTGCCGGCGCTGGCGAGCAAGGGCCTCACCGCGGCGCTGACCTCGATGAGCGGGATCGGCCTCGCCGCCAACGTGCTCGGCGCCATCCAGGCGCTGGTGCCGCTGTTCGGCGGGGCGCAGCCCACGATCGAGGACATCATCCTGGACCAGCTGAACGCGCTGCGCGAGCAGGTCTCCGACCTCACCGAGCAGATGCACGACCGGTTCGACCGGGTCGAGTCGGCGCTGGTCGAGATCTACGACACGATGAACGCGAAGTTCGACGAACTCCTCGAGCTCCAGCACGCGACCCAGGAACGGCTGGCCCGGATCACGAGGGAGCTGGCCGAGCTGACGAAGAAGGTGGACTTCTGGGGCCAGGCGCTGTACTTCGACCGGCAGACGCAGGAGAGGCTCGTCGTCGAGGAGGTCATCAACCAGTACGCCAGCTACCGCACCCGGACGGGCGGCCGTGAGCTGACGTTCGAGGAGTACTACGCACAGGTGTCGAAGCTGCAGTTCGCGGCGACGAACCGCAGCGTGAACGTGCCGATGGCGGCCCCGGTCGGCAGCGGCGACCCGGCGACGGTGCTCGGCCTCTACGGCTTCAACGGCTCCGTCGCCTACCTCAACGACTACGCCCGGCGCAACCTCGGGCTCACCGCCGCCGCCACGCAGGTCCCGGCCATCGAGTACTGGCTGATGGCGGCCGAGGGCTACAAGGTGCTGCTGGCCCAGAACCCGGAGCGGGCCAAGGAGGTCGTCGGGGTGACCGACCAGGTGCTCGCCTCCGGGGAGGCGATCCAGGACTCGGTCCGGCTGTTCAGCCAGCCGCGGCCGGCGGGCAGCCCGGAGCGGCTCAACCCGATGTTCACCCGGCTCGTCGACGACTACCGCGCCACCGGCTTCGCGATCGTCCAGCGGCTGCACGCCATCCGGGACGCCCAGCAGCAGTACCGCTGGGGCTACACCATGTTCGGCCGGCCCGACCAGACCGTGGAGAAGCCGTCCGCCGAACCGGCCGCGATCTCGTCCTGCGGCGCCGGCAGCGTCCCGCAGCGCTCGCGCCCGGCCAACGTGGTGAGCCTCGACCTCCAGCCGATGTGGGTCGCCGTCGCGGGCCGGCCGAACACCCCGGCCACGGTCTGCTACCTGGCCGAGTGGGTCAACGTCACCGGGCCCGAGGATCCCGACGGGACCCGGCCGTACACCCGCAACGCCGACCTCGAGGTCACCTTCCGCGTGCAGCAGCAGTGGGACCCGGGACAGCCCCCGGTCGTCGCGCGGGAGTGGAAGAAGGTGTACCCGTACGGCCGCATCGAGCAGTACTACCCGCCCAACCGCGGCGGCCAGTCCTTCGTCATCACGCCGATCCAGGCGATGAACACCGGCTGGGTGTCGACCTACAAGGCGCAGTTCGAGCAGTCCGCGGCCTACGACAACAGCAGCGAGCCGTACCTGCGGCAGCGGGTGCGCGACTGGCTGTACCAGCAGGCCGGGCAGTACTACGCGACGGTCGTCAAGGAGCTCACCACGCCCGGCCAGCCGCTGTACGACCTCTCCGCCCAGCTCACCGAGCGGGTGCGGCTGCTGCAGGCGTACACGAAGCTCGGCTTCGCCACGTCGGTCCGCCAGGACGAGCTGATCGGCGTGCACCTGTTCGGCTTCGCGCGGATCCCGTCGGAGCTCGGCGGCTCGCAGGTCCTGGCGCCGTTCGTCCAGGCCCGGGACAACTACTGCGAGCGGGTCGACGGCGACGGCGTGTGCGTGGTGCGCAAGCAGGGCGACCCCGACCCGCGTGCCGGCCAGAGCCCGAAGCTCGTGCCGTGCACCTGGGCCGAGTACAACGATCCGATCGAGCGCTGCCTGAACTGGATGGTCGACTACCGCTCGACCCAGCTGCGGCAGCGCCTGGAGACGGCGAGCGTCCGGCTCGCCACGGTGCCCGGCTACACCGAGGGCATTCCCGAGGTCGATGACGTCCTGCAGAGCCTCCGCATCGCGGAGGCCGTCGCCAGGACGTGACCGGCGCAACCATGCGGGCCCGTCCGGCGCGGTCGCCGGGCGGGCCCGCATGGCCGGGTCAGGCCGGCCGCCGGTGCGCGTAGGCGCGGACGGTGCGCAGCAGGCCGAACCGGCGCGGGCTGCTGGTCGGGTCGACCATGACCAGCGACTTGCGGACCAGCCCGACGAGGTCGGGCACGATCGAGCCGGCCGCGTCGGGGCCGGCCATCCGGTGGGCGGCGGCGAGGTCGAAGGCGCCGGTGAGGGCGCTGAGCCGATGCAGCAGCCGCCGCTCGCCGTCGCTGAGCGTGCGGTAGCTCCAGGCGATCGCG
This sequence comes from Dactylosporangium sucinum, assembly GCF_014647515.1. GTDB lineage: Bacteria > Actinomycetota > Actinomycetes > Mycobacteriales > Micromonosporaceae > Dactylosporangium > Dactylosporangium sucinum. The sequence continues at coordinate 11,882 of NZ_BMPI01000101.1, forward strand.
GCGGACAGGGTGCGGTGCCGCTCCGGGCGGTGTCCCCCGGCCGTGAGCAGCGCGAAGCGGTCGTGCAGCCGGTCGGCGACCTCGGCCAGCGACAGCGCCCGGCACTGCGCGGCGGCCAGCTCGATCGCGAGCGGGAGCCGGTCGAGGTCGGCGCAGACCCGCTCGGCCACCGCCAGGTCGGCGGCGGTGAGGCGGCTGACAGCGGCGGCGCGGTGGCGCAGCAGGACGACGGCGTCCGGCAGGGGCAGCGGCGGTACCGTCACCACACACTCGGACGGAAGGTCCAACGCCTCCCGGCTGGTCACCAGCACCCGCACCCGCGGGCAGCGGCTCAGCAGCGCGTCCACCACGGCGACCACGCCCGGCAGGAGGTGCTCGGCGTTGTCGAGGACGAGCAGGGCGGCCCGACCGGCGAGGGCCGCCGCGAGCCGGTCCACGGTGCCGGCCGGCACGCCGAGCACCCCGGCGACCACGGCGGCGACCCCGGCGGGGTCGCGCAGGCCGGCCAGGTCGACCAGCCACGACCCGCCCGGATCGGGCCGGCGGCGGGCCAGCTCCGTCGCGAGCCGTGACTTGCCGACGCCGGCCGGGCCGGTGAGGGTCACCAGCCGGTGCGCGGCCACGAGCGCCCCGGCCGCGCGCAGCTCGCGCCGCCGGCCGACGAACGACGAGGTCGCCGCCGGCACGTTCCCGGCCCCGGCCGCCGCCGCGCCGGCGGCCGGCTGGGTCATGGCCGGTTGCAGGTCGTCGGCGTGGGCGAGGATCGCCGTCTCCAGGCGGCGCAGCGCGGGGCCGGGGTCGACGCCGAGCTGGGCCGCGAGCTCGTCCCGGGCCCGGCGGACGACCGCGAGGGCGTCGCCCTGCCGGCCCGCCCGGTAGAGGGCGACCGCCAGCAGCTCCCACCCCCGCTCCCGCAGCGGCTGCTCGATCACCAGCGCCTCCAGCTCGCCGATCACGGCGGCGTGGCGGCCCAGCTCCAGCAGCGCGGCCAGGCGCAGCTCGGCCGCCGCCGCCCGCAGCGCGTCGAGCCGGGCCACCTCCGGCAGCGCGAACGACGCGGTGCCGAGGCCGGCGAAGGCGGGGCCGCGCCACAGCGCCAGCCCGGCCTCCAGGGTGGCGACGGCCTGCGCCGGGCAGCCGTCGTCGAGCTGGGCCGAGCCGCGGGCGACGGCCAGGGTGAACCGCTCGGCGTCGATCCGCTCCGGCGGCAGCCGCAGCAGGTAGCCGGGGCCCTCGCGGACCAGCACGCGGCCGCCGCGGGCCGGACGGCCGGGCTCGAGCGCCTTGCGCAGGCCGGCGACGTAGCCGTGTAGCGTCGCGCGGCTCGCGGTGCGGTCGCCGTCGCCCCAGACGAGGTCCCGGAGGCGGTCGGCGGGCAGGACACGGCCGCGCGCGACGAGCAGCGCGGCCAGGACCATCCGCTGCCGCCGGCCGCCCAGTGGGATCTCGGCGCCGTCCCGGGTCGCGGTGACCGGGCCGAGGACCTGGAGGTCGGGGTGGTGCACGAGTTTGTTCCTTTCGATGGGTGTCGGCGCAGGACACCAGGCCACCGTCCCGGCCCGCCAGGGACCACGGCCCCGGCCGGCCGGGCGCCGAGTCCGGGTCGAACGGGGCTCGACAGCACCGGCTACCGTCGCCCGGGGACTGCGCCGTCCCGTCCGGTCGCGGCGGTCCGCTGTCCGGTTGCGGGGGCGCCGAGGGAGGTCGAGCAGGAGTGTCGGTCGCCGACCGCCGGTGGCCGGCCGCGGCCTGGGCCGTGCTCGCCCTGACCGGCGCCGCGACCTTCGCCGCGGCCGCCGGCTGGGTGCTGGCCGCGCCGGGCTGGGCGCCGTGGACGCCGTACTGGCTGGTCGACCTGATGGTGGGGGCGCTCTACGGGTTCGTCGGCTGGCTGATGCTCGCCCGGGGCGGGCAGGCGGCGGCCGCCTGGATCGTCGCGGCCATCGGGCTGAGCGGCGCGCTCTCGGCCGCGGTCGTGTCGTGGTCGATGATCGGCGCCTGGCCCGGGCCGATGCCGGCGGAACGGGTCCTCGGCGCCATGTACTGGCTGTTCGTCCCCGGTTACCACGCCCTGACCGTTCTCCTGCCGTGGCTGCTGCCGGCCCGCCCGTTCGTCCCGGCCGACCGCCTGGCCCTCGGCGCGGGCGTCGTCTTCGTCGTCGCCGTCCAGCTGTGCACGATGGCCGGCCCGGAGTCGTCGCTGGCGCCGCTGCCGATCACCGACCCGGGGCTGCTGGCGCTGCGCGCGCACGTCGTCCGCTGGCTGTACCCGGTGTGGCTGCTGCTCACCGTGGCCGCGGCGGCCGGCGTGCTGTGGCGGCGGCACCAGGCGCCGCCGGCCGGGCGGGCCGGGCTGAACTGGCTGGCCGCCGGCACGTTCCTGCTGGCGCTGGCGATCCTGCCGCCGGCCCTCGGCCCGGCGCTGGGCGGGCCGGTGCCGGTGCCGCTCGCCCCGGCGCTCATGCTGGCCGCGCAGGCGTTCTTCCCGGCGGCGGTGCTCGTCGTCGTGCTCCGGCAGCGGCTGTGGGGCACGGAGCTCGCGGTGCGCCGGACCCTCGTCTGGGGGCTGATGACCGGTGGCGTGATCGGCGCCTACACGGTGGTGGTGCTGGTGCTGGGTTTCGCGGTACCGCGGCCCTCGATCCTGCCGGAGGTCCTGGCCACGGCGCTGCTCGCCGCCGCCTTCCAGCCGGTGCGGCAGTGGGTCCAGGTGCGGGTCGACCGGCTGGTCCACGGCGAGGCCGGCCAGCCGCTGATCCGGCAGGTCGCCGACGGCCTCCGCGACGTCGACCGCGGCCAGCAGATGCTCGACGCGGTGGCCCAGGGCATCGCCCGCTCCCTGCGCCTGGAGGCGGTGACGATCACCACCGGCGTCGTCCCGGCGCCGGCCGGGCCGGGCCCCGGGGGCGAGCCGCTGGCCGTGCCGCTCGCCAGCGACGACCGGGAGGTCGGCGTGCTGCGCGCGTGGCCGCGGGCCGGCGAGCGGCTCGGCCGGCGGGCCGCGCTGGTCCTGACCGACCTCGCGCCGATGGTGACCGCGCTGGTGGAGCTGGCGGCGGCCCAGGCCGAGGTCGACCGGGCCCGCGACGAGGCGGCCCGGGCCCGCGACGAGGAGCGCCGGCGGCTGCGCCGCGACCTGCACGACGGCCTCGGGCCGGCGCTGTCCGGGCTCGGCCTCGGCCTGGCCGCGGCCCGCAACCTGCTGCGCGACCATCGGTGGCAGCCCGGGGTCCACCGGGCCGACGCGCTGCTCGGGCAGCTCGCCGCCGAGGCCGAGCGGCAGGCGGTGGCCGTGCGGGAGCTGGCGCACGACCTGTTACCGCCGCTGCTCGACGACGGCGCGCTGCGGCCGGCGCTCGACCAGCTGCGCGAGCGGTACCGCGCCGCCGGCCTGCGGGTCGAGGTGCACGGCCCGCCCGTCCGGCTGGCCCCGGCGATCGCGACCGCCGTGTACGGCATCGTCGCCGAGGCGGTCCGCAACGTGCATCGGCACGCCTCGACCGACCGTTGCATGATCGACGTCATGAACGGGCGAGACGCACTGGAGGTGTCGGTCGTCGACCACGGCGCCGGCATCGATCCCGGCTCGGTCGCGGGCGTCGGCACGCGGTCGATGCGGGAGCGCGCGCAGAGCATCGGCGGCCGGCTGTCGATCGGCCCGGCCGGCGCGTCGGGCACGCGGGTCCGGCTGGTCGTCCCCCGGCCGTCCGTGGCGGCCCGGCCCGCCGCGGCGGGCGGTGCGGACCGGGCCGCGCACCCGTGAGCGGCGGGGCGTCGATCCGGGTCGCCGTCGTCGACGACCACCCGGTGTTCCGCCTGGGCATGGTCGCGCTCATCGAGACGCTCGACGGGATGGAGTGCGTCGGCGACGCCGCCGACGTCGCCTCCGCGGTGGTCCTCGCCGGCGAGCGGCACCCGGACGTGGTACTCATGGACCTGCACCTCGACCGGGACTCCGGCATCGAGGCGACCCGGCTCATCCGGGCCCGCTACCCGCGCGTGACGGTCCTGGTCGTCACCATGCTCGACGACGACGACTCGATCTACGGGGCGCTGCGCGCCGGCGCCTCCGGCTACCTGCTCAAGGGCGCCTCGCCAGCCGAGGTCGAGCGCGGCATCCGGGCGGTGGCCGCCGGATCGGTCCTGCTCGGCCCGGCCGTCGGCGCGCGGGCGGTCGACCTCATGACCGCCCGGGCATCGGCGCCCGAGCCGTTCCCGCAGCTCACCGAGCGGGAGCGGGAGGTGCTGCGGCTCGTCGCCGGCGGCCTGGACAACACCGCGATCGCCTACCGGCTGGCGCTGCGGCCCAAGACCGTCCGCAACCACGTGTCGAGCATCTTCGTGAAGCTCCAGGTCAAGGACCGCAGCCAGGCCATCGTCCGGGCTCGCGAACAAGGCCTCGGCGGCCCCTGAAATCCTTGGCGAAGCAGTCGACGATCACCCACATGGTCCCCATCGGCTGTTGTTTCGGCCTACCGAGAGCGGGCAGCGGCGGCTCGTATGGGCGGGGTGCTCACCCCGCAGTTCCTGCGCGGTGAGTACGACGTTGCGATCGGATCAGCACGCTGGGAGCGGCCGTGAAACGACGTAAATTCGACCGCCGGGCTCTTCCGGCGAACTCGGCCAAGGCGCTCGACGAGCGGTTCCAGGCGGCCACGCCGCTGCGCCGCCTGTTCAACAAGGTCTTCCCCGACCACTGGTCGTTCCTGCTGGGCGAGATCGCGCTGTACTCGTTCGTCGTCCTGCTGCTGAGCGGTACCTTCCTCGCGCTGTTCTTCGACTCCTCGCTCAGCGAGACGGTCTACGACGGCAGCTACACGCCGCTGCGCGGCGTCGTGATGTCGCAGGCGTACAACACCGCGCTGAACATCTCGTTCGACGTGCGCGGTGGCCTGTTCGTGCGGCAGATGCACCACTGGGCGGCGCTGCTGTTCACGGCCGCGATCGTGGTGCACATGTTCCGCATCTTCTTCACCGGCGCGTTCCGCAAGCCGCGCGAGGCCAACTGGATCGTCGGCCTGCTGCTGTTCTGGATGGCCTTCCTCGAGGGTTTCACCGGCTACTCGCTGCCCGACGACGCGCTGTCCGGCACCGGGCTGCGCATCGCCAGCGCCATCATGCTGTCGATCCCGGTGATCGGCACCTGGGTGACCACCTCGCTGTTCGGTGGCGAGTTCCCGGGCGAGGTCATCCTCGGCCGGCTGTACATCGTCCACGTGCTGCTCGTCCCCGGTGCGCTGCTCGCCCTCATCACCGTCCACATGGGCCTGCTGGTGAAGCAGAAGCACACGCAGTGGCCCGGCCCCGGCCGGACCAACACCAACGTGGTCGGCGTGCGCATGTTCCCGGGCTTCGCGGCCAAGGCCGGCGGCTTCTTCATGATCGTGTTCGCCGTGCTGGCCGCCCTGGCGGGGCTGTTCCAGATCAACCCGATCTGGCTGTTCGGCCCCTACAAGGCCGCGGTGGTCTCGGCGGCGAGCCAGCCCGACTGGTATGTCATGTTCCTCGACGGCTCGACCCGCCTCTTCCCGGCCTGGGAGATCCG
>NZ_BMPI01000101.1:17458-17770 GCF_014647515.1 Dactylosporangium sucinum
CACCTGTTCGGCAACGGCTACACCATCCCGCCCATCTTCTGGCCCACGGTGGTGCTGCCCGGCCTCCTGGCGGTGCTGCCGATGCTGTACCCGTTCATCGAGGCCAGGTTCGCCAAGGACAGAGCCGTCCACAACCTGCTGCAGCGCCCGCGGGACAACCCGTCCCGCACCGCGCTCGGCGCGATGGCGATCACCTTCTACGTGGTCCTGCTCATCTCCGGCGGCAATGACGTCGTGGCCGACAAGTTCCACATCAGCCTCAACGCGATGACGTGGGCGGGCCGCATCGGCATCCTGATCCTGCCGCCGCTG
>NZ_BMPI01000101.1:17827-34176 GCF_014647515.1 Dactylosporangium sucinum
CTGGCGTACCGGGTCGCGCTCAGCCTCCAGCAGCACGACCGCGAGGTGCTGGTCAACGGCGTGGAGACCGGCATCATCCGGCGTCTGCCGGACGGCCGCTTCGTCGAGATCCACCAGCCGCTGCCGGCGGGCGCCGGCGAGGAAGGGCACGGCCCGGACTACGCGGGCTGGGTGGTCCCGAAGAAGATGAACCGGCTGGGCGCCCTGGCCCCGCCGGTGAGGGGCTTCTGGGTCCCGATCGAGAAGGCCGCCCCACCGCCGACGCCGGCCGAGCGCGAGCCCGAACAGCACGGGGAGATCACCACGGACCGCTAGGTGATCACCGGCCGACGCTACGGGCCGGGATACCGCGCGTGGATGTCGCCGTCGAACAGCTGCCAGCAGAAGTCGTTCATCCGTGCCGCGGCGGGGGCGTGCCGGGCCAGGATTCCGGCGACGCTCGCCGGCACTCCCCGCGGGATGTCGCCGGCCGCGCACCGGCGCACGTACTCGTTGCGGGCGACGGGGCCGCCGGTGGCCGGCAACGGCACCCCGCACACCGTGGTGACCAGCCAGTTGACCAGCCGCATCGCCGCGTAGCCGGCATCGTGGCCGGCGTGGTGGGCGACAAAGGCGCGCTCGGCGTCGGACAGGTCGAAGCGGGGGGACGTGGCCAGGCCGAAATCGGCGAGGTAGAGCCGGTCATCGTCGGCACGCATGTTGCCGAAGTGCCCGTCCATGTGCAGCAGTTCGTGGCTGCGCAGGAACGCCACGACGTCGAACAGCTGCCGCTCGAACGTCTCGGCCCGACCGACCGGGTCTTCGTTCAGCCAGTCGAGCAGCGGATAGGGGACGTACTCAAGGAACAGCACCAGGCTGGAGGCGGCACCGGCCAGTTCCTCGAGGCGGATCCGCACGCCCGGGGCGCCGCCGAACTGGGCGACGACGGCGTCGATGTCGAGGTGCTCGGACGCGATGGGTGCGCGGCCGGGGAGCACCCGCCAGTGGTACAGCAGCGGAAACGATACTGCCTCACCGGCCAGGATCCCCTCGGTGACGATCTCGTTCGCGGCCAGCTCGCGCCAGGCGCCGAAGCCCGGGCCGCCGATGCGGAACATGCCGTACTGGCAGTAGGCCGGCAGGTCGAACAGGTTCGCCGTGCTCTGCGGATGTGCCAGCTCCCGGTCGGTGATCGGGATTCGCTTGGCGAACACCGGCACGCCGTCAACGTCGAGCATCGCGGATCCTCCGCCCACGCCCACGGCACCGGCGGGTGTGGCGTGGAGCAGCGCCGCCAGTTCGGCATCGTCGCGGGCGGCGAGCCAGGCCGAGACCTGGTCGTGGCGGGAACGTCGGGCGGTGAGCATGGCGCCCATCATGTCAGCGGCCTCCTCCCGCCGCGCCCCACGAAGCCGGATCGCTCCGTCTGTAGGAGTACTGCCTCGGTGTTGTCCTCTGCCCGCAGGCGGAGGTCGTGGGGCCCGGCGGTATCTATCGTCGGGGCATGGCTTTGGTGGATGCGACGCCTGGTGAGCGTCTGGTTGCCTGGCTGCGTGCCCGGGCCCTCGCCGTTGACTGTGCGATGGCGATCGGGCTGGCCGCGGCGTGTGCGGTGGTCGGGTTGATGACGCGGGCCGGTGCCGGGTACCTGACGCTGTCGTTGTTGCTGTTGGCTCCGTTGGCGGTGCGTCGGGTGCGTCCCGAGCTGTGTCTGGTGGCGGTGGCCGCGGTCACGCTGGTGCAGTGGTTGACCGTGGGTGGCAGTAGCGGAGCGCTGCCGGCCGATGTCGCGGTGCCGATTGCGGTGCACGCCGCCGCGGCGTACGGCAGGGTGTGGGCGGGCCGGGCGGGTCTGGCGGTGGTGCTGGTCGAGGCGGTGCTCGCCGGGGTGATGCTGCCGCTGCTGCCGAGCCCGGCCTGGGCGCACCTGCTGGTGGGTGCCTTCTTCGCAAGCAGCGGGTTGGCGGCGTGGGCGATCGGCAGCCTGCAGCGTGTGCGGCGGCGCCAGGTTGATGCGCTTGCCGAGCAGGCACGGCTGCTGGAGATCGAGCGCGACCAGCAGGCCCGGCTGGCCGTGCTCGGTGAGCGGACCCGGATCGCCCGGGAGATACACGACGTGGTCGGGCATTCACTCGCGGTCGTGATCGCGCAGGCCGATGGTGGCCGGTACGCCGCAACGGCGGAGGCCGCGGCTGCGGCGCTGGTCGCGATCGGTGAGCATGCACGGCGTGCGCTGTCGGAGACCCGCCGGGCGCTCGGTGTGCTGCGCGACGGCGACGAGTCCGCCGGCCGGCCCGACGGCTTCGCGGCGCACCAGGCCGGTGTTGACGACCTGCCCGGTCTTGTGGAGCGGATCCGGGCCGGCGGGCTCGCGGTCCGCCTGACCCTGGACCTGCCGCCCGCGGGCATGGAACCCGGGCTGTCGCTGGCGGCGTACCGGATCGTTCAGGAAGGATTGACCAACGTGATGAAGCATGCTGGTTCGGACGCGTGTGCCGAGGTCGCGGTGCGTTGGGGTCGGCGGTTGCTGGAAATCGACGTGCTGGACAACGGACGGGGTCCGGCCTTCGCGTCGTCCGGCGCCGGCTACGGGTTGGCGGGCATGCGCGAGCGCGTCGGTGCGTACGGCGGGACGGTGACCCTGGCGGCCCGGCCGGGCGGTGGTGCGGCGTTGCGCGCCCGGATTCCGGTGCTGCGGTGACCGGCTCGGCGGTGCGGCCGGTGCGGGTGCTGCTGGTCGAGGACCAGGCGCTGCTGCGCGCCGGGCTCCGGATGGTGATCGACTCGCAGCCGGACCTGCTGGTGGTCGGCGAGGCCGACGACGGGCTGAGCGGGGTGCACCAGGCGCGGGCGTCGGCGCCGGACCTGGTCGTGATGGACGTGCAGATGCCGGTGCTGAACGGGATCGAGGCGACCCGGCGCATCCAAGCGCTGCCCACACCGCCCAAGGTCGTCGTGCTCACCACGTTCGACCTCGACGAGTACGCGGTGGCGGCGATCCGGGCCGGTGCCAGTGGCTTCCTGCTCAAGGACGCGCCGCCGGAGGAGATCCTCGCCGCGTTGCGGGCGGTGCACTCCGGCGACGCGGTGCTCGCGCCGTCGACGACCCGTCGCCTGCTGGACCAGCTTGCGCCGGCCCTCGACCCGCACGCCGTGCGGCTGATGGCCGCGCTGACCGCACGGGAGCGGGAAGTGCTCATCGCGATGGCCCGCGGATGGCGCAACGCGGAGATCGCCCAGCGGTTGAACGTCACCGAGGGCACGGTGAAGACCCACGTCAGCCAGATCTTGGCGAAACTGGGAGCACAGGACCGGGTGCGGGCGGTGGTCCTGGCGTACGAGGCGGGTGTGGTCCGGCCCGGCGAGCGGTAGGCGTCGCCGGGCCGGACCACAATCGGTCAGCTGCGCGTGCAGGTGTGGTCGCCCGCCGGCAGCACGCCGTCGAGCAGGTAGCGCTCCACGGCGCTGTCGACGCAGGCGTTGCCGTCCGCCAGGTACACCCCGTGCCGGAACGCACCGGCGAGGGTGACCATGCGGGAGCCGTGCAGGGCGGCGTGCATGGCGAGTTGTCCCGGGTACGCCGCCGCCGGGTCGCCACTGGCGCTGACGATCAGGGCGGGGTGGTCGTTGTCGACCGTCGTCGCCGCCTCGACCGGGTTCGTCGGCCAGAACGCGCACGGGGTGATGGTGCGGAACAGCGGTCCGTAGAGCGGTTCGGTCGCGAGGTGCTCGCGGATGTCGCGCCAGTAGGTTTTCGGGTCCCGCGACGCCGGGCGGTCCGCGCACTGGTTGGCGGTGGTCGCGCTCATGTTGAGCTCGGCAAGCACGTCGGTACTCGCGTAGAGCGCCAGCGTCTGGTCGAGGTCCGGGCTCGGGGTGACGTTCACGCCGTTCGCGGCGTCGCGCAGGTTGCGGACCTTGGCGCTGAAGCCGGCGTAGGCGGTGTCGGTGTCCTCAACGGTGAGCAGCAGCCCGGCGATCTCGCTTCCCCCGACCCGGTAGGAGCCCACCTGCAGGGGGCGCCGGCGAGCGGCGGCATAGATCCGGTCGACGCCGGCCAGCACCGCCTCGGCGGTGGCACCCAGACCGTACTGGCGGTTGCGCTGCGCCGCCCACGCCGCCCAGTCCTCGAGCGCGGCGGCGTCCGCCGCGCCGAGGGGACGGGTCAGGCCGGGGCCGTAGACGCCAGGGTCGAGCGCGCTGTCCAGCACGATCCGGTCCACCCGGTCCGGGAACATCTGCAGGTACACCGCGCCGAGATAGGTGCCGTAGGACCAGCCGAGGTAGGAGACTCGGGGTTCGTCGAGGGCGGCGCGCACCAGGTCCATGTCCCGGGCGATGTTCCGCGTCGAGGCGAACGGCAGCCGATCGCCGTAGGGCACGCAGCGCGCCGCCAGTTCCCTGGCGTTGGCCACGCTGGCCTCGAAGCTCCGCGGATCGGGGGCGGCGAACTGCCTGGCGCGCAGGGCGAGGTTGGTGGGCCAGCCGCATTCCAGCGGGGTGCTCAGCCCGAAGAACCGCGGGTCGATCCCGACGAGGTCGTAGCGGGCCGCGAGGTTCGGCGCGCCGCGCGGCGACAGCCCCGGCAGCCCCACCGCGACGGCGACCACCCCGTCCCGGGACGGGCCGGGCCCGCCGGTGTTGACGATCAGCGTGCCCAGCCGGTGCGCGGTGTCCGTGGCCACGCGCCGGGCCAGCGCGACCGTGATCGTCCGGCCGCTGGGATCGCGGTAGTCGAGCGGAACCCGGATCTCACCGCACTGCGCGCCGGCGGCCGCCAGCGCCGCGCCGGTCTCGTCATCCGGCCCGGCCGCACAGCCGTGCCACGCAATGGTCTGTCGTTCGAACGCGGATAGTTGGCCCGGCTGATCGCCACCGCCGGTGCCGGCACGAGCCGACCCGACGGAGACCACGGCCGCGACCGCGGCCAGCAACGCGATCCACAAGGTCCGGCGGGCGCCGAAATGTCGGGTCGCCGCGATCCCGGATTCGTTCATCGAAACCTGCCAGTTCGAAACGTCGACGAGGTCCGCGCGAGCCGGCGCAGACGCGGCGGGAGGCCGCCGCAAGACGCTATGGCGCACGGCACGCGCGGGTCATCACACACCAGACGGAAAACACTCGCCGATATCTCCGTCCCGCGACAGACGCCCCTGGCCCTGAGCGTTGTGGTATGGACGACAGCGTGGCTGGCCGTCCACGAAGGACAGATTGGTTCGGCACGGTCAGATGATCACGCCACCCTCGACCGTTCAGCCGCCGAACGCCTTGGCGTGGCTCGGCGGGGTGAAGTTCACTGCGGGCACGCCGGCGAGGGCGTCCTTGAGCGTGTGTGCGACCGCGTTGTTGATGACCGGGTGCGACATCGTCTTGTTGGTCTGCGGATTGTCGGGGTCGGTGACGATGCCGGCGACCGCGAGCTGTTTGGCCATCACGACAAACGTCGCGCTCTTCTCGCTGTCGGTGGTGCCGGTCTTGCCGGCGACGGGCCGGTCGACCTGGCCGTGGACGCCGGCGGCCGTACCGCCGTCGGGGCAGGCGTTGAACGCGGACTGGTCGCCGACCGGGCAGCGGGCCATGTCCACGGCGGCCCGGGCCACGTCCGGGTCGACGACCTGCTTGCACTGCGGGCCTCCGGCGTCGATCTTGTTGCCGTTGAGGTCCCGGATCTCGACGATCGGGGTCGGGGCGCAGTACGTGCCGTCGGCGGCCAGGGTGGCATAGGCGTTGGCGAGGTCCAGCGGGGTCGTGTCCGACACGCCCAGCGTGAAGGCGCCCCACAGGTGGGCGTCGGCGGCCAGCTTGGCGTCGTTCGCGGACCGGAACTGGATGCCCAGCCGCTGCGCCACGTCGACGACCTTCTCGGCGCCGACCTTCTGCTGCAGCGGCACGAAGTACGTGTTCAGCGACATGCCGAAGCTCTGCCACATGTTGAAGTCGCCGGCCTGGTCACCCGAGTTCTTCGGGCAGTAGTGTGCGCCGTTGCAGGCGGTCGGGCTGCTCGGGTCGACCGGATAGTCGGACATGAACTGCTTCTGGACGTTCTCGGTGTGCGACAGCGGCAGGCCCGCCTCCAGCGCGGCGACCGCCGAGAAGATCTTGAACGACGATCCGGCCTGGTAGCCGGGGATCTCCGGGCCGCCGGTGATGAGCGGGACCGTTGTGTTGGGATAGTTACCCTTCTGTCCCTTTTTCGACGGGTTGGTGCTGGGCCCGTTGTGGGTCTGGTCGTTGCTGAAGTTGCGGTTCGTCGCGAGGGCCTGCACCCGCCCGGTGCCCGGCTCGATCGCGGCGAGCATGACCGCCTCGGAGTCGCCCATCTTGACGGAGTCGCCGGCGCCCGGCTGGTTCTGGGCGTACTTGAACGCGGCAGCCTGGGCCTGCACACTCATCGAGCTGATGATCGTGTAGCCGCCGGAGCGCAGCTTGTTCTGCCGCTCGTAGGCGTCGGCGCCGAACGCGGGCTGCTCGAGCCACCACCGGCGCAGGTAGTCACACATGAAGCCGGCGCCGAGGTCGGGGCGCTGGACGGCCTCGCAGCCCTCGGGGGCCCGCCTGCCGACGATCGTGAGCTCGGTGGCCGCCGCCTCGTCGGCCTGCTGCCTGGTGATGTAGCCCATCGTCACCATCTGGCCGAGCACGTACTTCTGCCGGTCCAGCGCGCGTGGCAGGCCCTCGGCCGTGGCCGGGTCGTTGGTCGTCGGCGCCTTGACCAGGCCGGCGATCAGCGCGGCCTCCGGCAGCGTGAGGTCCTTCGGGTCCTTGTCGAAGTAGACGTGCGACGCGGCGAAGATGCCGTACGCGCCGTGGCCGAATGACGAGATGTTGAGGTACCGCTCCAGGATCTGCTCCTTGGAGAGCTTCTTCTCCAGCGCGATCGCGAGCTTCATCTCCCGCACCTTGCGTCCCGGCGTCTTGTCGGTGGCCTCCACGACCTCCTGCGGCGTGCGTGCGGAGTAGGCGGAGACCTGCCGCACGTACTGCATCGTCAGCGTCGAGGCGCCCTGCTGGTCGCCGCCGTTCTGGTTGTTCACGAACGCGCGGGCCACACCCTTCAGGTCCACGCCGTGGTGCTGGTAGAACCGCGTGTCCTCGGCAGCCACGATCGCCTGCGCCATCACCGGCGCGACATCGGTGATCGGCACGTCCCGCCGGTTCTCGTCGTACATCATCGCCAGCAGCGTCGTGCCGTCGCTGGCGTAGACGTACGAGATCTGCGGCGATGGCAGCACGTCGAACGTGGTCGGCAGGCCCTCGAAGTGATCGGCGCCGGCCTTGGCCGACAGCCCCGACATGGCGAGTGCCGGGAACGTCGCGGCGGCCACCACCACGCCGGCGAGCAGTCCACAGAGCAGCAGAGACGACACGTTGGACAGCACACCGTGGCCACGCAAACGCATACAGATACTCCAGGGTTTCGCCGGCAACGCAGTCGCAAACCCTTCAAGTCCTACCCAACCTGACGCTGTGCGACACGTGACTCTTTGCACACAGGGCGACAGCAACCGTCCATTGTGGATGGATCGCGGCGGGCGCCGGCTGGCCGACGGCGTTCGGAAGCGGTGACCGTACTAGCGGTGTACGGACTGCCTACTTCCTTTGTGACGTAAGGCTTTCAGATCGGCGTACGTCCGCCGTTGTGCTGTGCACTCCCGTGACCCCCGCTCAGGAGAGGGGTCGCGGGGCCCTCCGTTGCAGCCGCGCCAAGTGGGCCCAAGAGGTGGTTCACTGTTGCCGGGCTGGATGGGGGCGTGGACAGGAGCACCGGGTTGGACTGTGTCGAGGCGTTGCTTGCCGCCGTCGACTGGCGGGATGACGAGGGTGGCTGGCCGGGCAGCCACACCGGGCCGACGACCGACGCGCCGAGCACGGTGCGCGACCTCTGGCACACCGCCAAGCTGCTGGACCTGCTGGGCACCGCGGCGCAGGCTCCGGCGTGGGCTGGCACGGACAACGAACTGTGACCTCTTCGATGTGAAGCCCTGCTCGGACTGCTGTAGCTGCTCCGATCCGTTGCTACGCAACGCGTTTCGGTCTGATGAGCTTTCTTGAGGGCAAGGCGCACAGGCTCGTTGGCCGCCGCAGTGTGATCGCGTGTAGCCCCGGTGCTCCCAACGCGGAGCGTCGGGGCTTCGGCGGGTCCAGCCCGAACCAGCGCGCCGCCGGGGTCGCCGCGCCGGCAGTAGCCAAGGGCCAGCGAATTCCTGGAGCAGCCCCCGGCCACCCATCCGCACACGCGTCTGCGAGCGTGTGCCCGGATAGGAGGTGTGGTGGAGGCGGAGGAGTCGTTCCACGCGTATGCGTCGGGCCGTTTGGCGGCGCTGTCCCGGTTGGCGTACCTGCTGTGTGGTGACCGGCACACGGCGGAGGACCTGGTACAGGTGACCTTGGTCCGGGTCGCCCGGCACTGGGAACGGGTGATCGCCGGCGGCGATCCAGACCCGTATGTGCGGCGCACGATGGTTAGCCAGCACGTGTCGCTGTGGCGGCGTCGCTGGCGGCACGTGCGGCTCAGTGAGCAGCCGCCGGACCGCCCGGTGCCGGACGGCGCGGACGCCGTCACCACAGCGCTGGCGGTCCAGGCCGCGCTCGCGAAGCTGGCGCCGCGTCAGCGGGCGGTGCTGATCCTGCGGTACTTCGAAGATCTGACCGAGACCGCGACCGCCGAGGCGATGCGCTGCTCGGAGGTGATGTCATGACCGTGCCGTTGCGTGACACGCTGCACAAGCTGGGCGAGCAGATGGCACCCGCCCGGCTGCCTGCGGATCTCTGGCGGCGCGGGAGAAGGCAGCGGCAGCGGGGAAAAATCGTCGCCGCCGTCATCGCGGCGTTGTTCTGCGCGACCGCCGCCGTCGCGCCCGGCGTGCACGTCGAGCCGCAGCCGGCCGAAGCCGGGCCGGCGATCCCCCGCAGCGTCGAGCTTCCGTACCCCTGGCAGGCGACGGTCGACACGGCGCCGTCGGGCCCGGCCACGGTGCTCTTCGGCGGTGACAGCTGGGGGTTGACCGGCGACCCGTTCGAGGAGGAGGGCGGCAAGCTCGCCGTCGTCGGCCGCAACGGGGACTACCGCGTGCTGCGCTATCCGGTGGAAGGGCTGCGCGCAGGGCAGGACGTGCGGCTGTCGCCGGACGGCAACCTCGTCGCGCAGAGCACGCTGACCGGCGGCCCGGCCGGGTGGCTGGTGGTCACCGACCTGCGCACCGGCCGCAGCCGCGGCTACGGCGATGGGCCGCCGGCCTGCTGCTTCGAGGTCGCGGCGTGGCGACCGGACAGCGGCGCCGTCCTGGTCCTGCGCGACGCCAACGGCGTCGTGGAACCGGGGCCGAACCAGAACCCGGGCAAGTCGGCGCAGTACGTCCTGGTCGACCTGGCCGGCGGCGCGCTGACCCCGGTCGACGACGTCTTCGTGCGAGACCCCGTCGCCTCGGCGTGGGTGGCGGCGTTCGCGCCGGACGGCCGCGGCTTCGTCGCGACGAGGCCCAACGCCAACGGCACCGAGTTGCGCGGCTACGACGCCGCCGGGCGGCGGCTGTGGACCCGTGACCTCGGCGACCGGCGGCTGGCCGGCGCGGGCGCCTACACGCCGGACGGTTCGGCCGTGGCCCTGCTGACCATCGACGGCTGCACGAAGGAGTGCGGCCACGACCAGCTAACCGCCCGGCAGTGGCACGTCTCCTACGTGGACGCCGTCACGGGTGCGGACCGCGAAGGGCAAGCGCTGCCTGCGGTGAGCGGTCCAGCGGTGCGAGCGCTCGGCTGGACCGGCGGCACCCTCGTCGTCGTGCAGTACGAGCTCGAGGACGAGATCCTGCTTGAACCGGACGAGACGGGCCGGTCGGAGACCCGACACGTCCGCGTGCTGGCGCTGCAGCCGGACGGCGCCGTAAGCGTGGTGTTGGACCCGCCGGCCGAGGTCAGCTCCATCGACATCGCGCAGAACCGGCTCCGCGACGGGCGGTTCGGCGGCCCGGTGCCCGACCCTGCGGCGCTGCCGGCCCGCTGGTCGGTGATCGCGCAGGCAGCGCTGTGCCTACTGGTGCCGGTACTGCTGGCGACAGCCGCCGTCGTCGTGATACGCCGGGCCGTCCGTCGGCGCAGCGTCGCCGCCCGGGCATAGCCGAAGCCGCCGGCCGGGTAGGAGCTGCCCGGCCGGCTGCTGGACCTGCTTGGCACCGCGGCGACCTCTCCGGCGTGGGGTGGCACGGACGAGGAGTTGCGGGCGAAGGCGGTGGCCGTCGCCGCTGGCGAAGGCGGCGGAGTCGAACGCGGGGTGGGGACCGCTGCTGCGGGTGGCGTTCCCGCCTGGGTGGCAGGACCGACCGCTCACCGGCAACCAACGGGAGTTCCTACGCCGACTTGTCAACAACGAGAACAACTGGGGCAAACGGGCGAAATACACCATGCCGCACTTCACCGAGGTCAACCTCCCCCAGAACCGCGACGCCTGCCAGATGCTGCTCGTCGAGGCGGGCAACCCAAGGCAGCCGCGACACCAGTGATCAGCGATCAAGGCCCACGACCGGATACCCGACGGCGACACCCTTGTACGAATCCACCCGAGAGGGTTGACCAAAGCGAGTGCAACGACCCCGACCGGAGGCGAGCGCAGCGAGCCCGCCCGCGCGAGCGCGGGAAGGGGGTGTGGGTGGCGAAGCCCCCACTGGGGAGCGAGCGAAGCGAGCGCGGGGAACACCACGAGCTAGATGGGAATCAGGCGCAGCCTGATGAACAGACTGCGCCTGAGCTCGTGGGCGATACTGGGATCGAACCAGTGACCTCTTCGGTGTGAACCATGTGGCTGCACCGCCTCTGACCTGCGGCGATGCAATGACCTGCAGAGACGTGGGAGCAGTAGGACGCAACTGGGAGCCGTTCAGCGCGGTACAGCGCTGTTTGGGGAGCCGTTGTGCTCCCGCTTTGCTCCCCTCCGGCGGCGGACGTTCGCCGATGGCGGGGCGGTGACGGTGGGCCGACACGCGGGCCCGATTTCAGTTCGGACCTGCTCACAACGGCGTGCGAGTCGCTTCGGCTGGCGCCGGGTTCCCGGTTCGGATTGCCTGGTTTGAGTGCACTCATCTGCCGATGAGCGGGCACACGGTCATGAGAGGCCGTATTGCATTGTGCCCGCTTTGCCTGCGACATCATGCGTCGGTCCGGGCGTTTGGAGGAACGCACGGTCGTCGAGGCCGATAACCGCGTACCGGCGGGATTCCGGTAGCGCTGCGGACATCGTGAACTCGCCCGGACCGATTCGATGAATATCGATGCGGCGGTGTAGACGACTCAAGCGGGAATCGCACTCAGCGGACCGGGGACGGCCGCCGATTCAGTCGTGGCGGATGGCCCTGCGCCCGACCGTCCGCGGTCGGCCGCTGGCGGGATGGGCGTTGCGGTGGGCCGCCGTGCGCTGTGTCGGCGGCGCTGTCGCGGGCATGCTGGTGACGGTCGGGTGGCTGTTCGTCTCCGGTGGCCGGCATCCCGTGCAGAGCGGGGTGGCCGGTCTGGTCGTGGGCAGCTTCGCCACCGCGTTCTACCGCCGGGGCGCGGACTTCGACCGGCCGCGCGGGGTGTGGGCCGCCTCGATCGGGCATCTCCTGGCCATCATACCGGTCGTGATCTGGGTGCCGGCGTTCTACGAGCGCTCACAGGGTGCCGTCGTGCACGCCTCGGTGACCGCCGTCGGCACGCATTTCACGCGGGTGGCGCCGCATACTCGGTACGACATCCAGCTTTTTCGACGATGCTCACGGTCGCTATCTCCCCCGGTGGATGTCCTGGGCGAAGACACCGAGTCCCTGCTGGACCGCGGCCCTGGAACGAACCGCACGCCAGGTAGGCGTTCCATTCCGTGCCATTCCGTTCCATCCGCGCTGGTGCCGACCTGCGAGCGCCGGCGCGAAACTCCTGGTCATGTGAAATGCGGGCACCGAATGGCCACGCCGAGTGTCCGACTGCCGACACCGTCGACTCGTCAGGTGCTCGGGCTACCCTATGCTCGCCGCTATGCGGGGGAAGACCTTGACCGTCCATTCGGCTGCGGTCGCTCACCGGCAGCGCAACGATGTGGACCCGCGCACCGGCCGGTCGCTCGCCGCACTCGCATATGCGTTGGCAGCGCAGATCGGTCACGCCGAGGGCATGGCACTGGCGCTGCTCGAACTCGCCGGCACCTGGGTGCACCAGGACCGCGGGGCTGTCGCCACGGCGCGGATGGAGGCCCGTTTGCGTGAGGTCCTCCGGTTGTTGGACCCACGTTCGCCCCTGGAGCTGCGGGTGCGGGTCAGGCTCGCCGGCGAGGCTGACTACCGAACGGGGCAGCACGCAGCGGTGCTCGAGGTCCTCGAGGAGGCTCGGCGGAGTGCGGACCCCATGGCCTGGGCGGAAGCGCTTCACCTCGCCCACCACTGTGTGCTGGGGCCGGACCACGGGGCATTGCGGCGAGCCCTCGCCAGCGAGCTGATCGGGGTGAGCGACCGTACCGGCCGCTGGGAGGATCTGCTCAAAGGGATGCTCTGGAGCACCGTCGACCAGTTCCTCGACGGTGACCGGCACGCGGAGCGGCAGTTGCGCGAGCTGCGGCAGCTGCTGACGAAGCGCGAGCACCTCGCCCTAAGCTATGTCAGCGCGGTGATGGAGGTGATGCTCACGATCCGCGCCGGCGATCTCGACGCCGCGGAAACGCTGGCCCGCCGCTGTGTCGATTACGGTACGGTCGCCGGCGACCCGGACACCGCCGGCTGGTTCGGCGCGCAGCTCGTCGCGATCCGCTGGTACCAGGGCAGGCTGCCGGAGCTGTTGCCGTTGCTGGACGAGCTGGCGCACACCCCCACCTTGAGCGCCGTCGACAACGCCTACTTCGCCGCGCTCGCGATGGCGGCGGCCACCGCCGGAGACCGGCAACGAGCCGCCGCGGCCCTGGCCCGGTTGCGTGGGACCGGGCTCGCCGAGCTACCACGATCGAGCAGCTGGCTGGTGACGATGTACGGCGCGGTGGAGGCCGCCCACCTGCTCCACGACACCGAGCTGGCCGCCGAGGCGTACGACCTGCTCCGGCCGTACGGGCACCTGCCTGCCATCGCGAGCCTCGGCGTGACGTGCTTCGGTTCGGTCCGCCACGCCCTCGGGGTGGCGGCCCTCACCACAGGCGCGATCGACCGGGCCGTGGAGCATTTCGCCGAGGCGGCCCGGCACAATCTCGCCCTCGGGCATGCCCCGGCGGCGGCCCTGTCCCGTCAGCGGCTCGCAGAGGCCCTCGGTCTGCAGGCATCCGCCGGAACGCAGCGCGCAAACCCGGCGACTGCGGGCGCTTCCGGGCCGGTAGACGGCAGCCAGGCGGCCCGGTGCACCAGGCGGGGCCGGCATTGGCAGGTCGAGCTGGGACGGCGCACCGTCCTGGTCGGGCACAGCGTCGGCATGCTCCACTTGGCAGTACTGCTGGCCAACCCCGGGACGGAGATCCCCGCCGCAGACCTCGTCGCCGGCGTGAACAACCTCGCCGCCAACGCCGGCGCCGCCGACCGCAGCGACCAACTGGTCGTGGACGAGGTCGCGATCGGCCAGTACCGGCAGCGGCTGGCGCAAGTGGAGAGTTCCGGCGCGACGCCGGTCGGCAACCGCTCGGCCGGTCGCAGCGAGCGCGACTGGCTGGTCGACGAACTGCGTACGGTCGCCGGTCTGGGCGGGCGGACCCGGTCGTTCGTGGACAACGCCGAGCGAGCGCGCATCGCCGTCGGCAAGGCGATCCGCCGGGCCATCCACCGTGTCCAACTGGCCGACCCGATCATCGGTGCCCATCTCAGCGCCACCGTCCACACCGGCAACCGCTGCGTGTACCGTGCCGGCTGAAGCCGGTTGAAACTGGCTGAAGCCGTCCGGCGCCAGCGATACTCCAGCGAGACCTCAACGATGCTTCGTACGCTCGGCGGGATGATGGATTTCAAGGATTACGACGTACGCGCCTACCGTCCGGATGCCGCTCCGGCGGTTACGGATTTGATCAACCTTGTCTTCAAGGCCGGCGGCGGGCACGGAGGGCACACCGTCGCCGAGATCGAAGACGTGCTGAACAACGAGGTCAAGGACCTGGCGGCGGACACCCTGGTGGTCACCGACGCGGAGGGGAAGCTGGCGGCCGCCGCTTTGGTGCCGCTGCCACCCGACGGCGGCCACCGGGTCGAGCTGATCGGCGGGGTGCACTCCGACCGGCGCGGAGCGGGGATCGGTCGGCACTTGCTGGCCTGACAGCTCGACCGGGCCGCGGCACGCCGCGCCGAGGTCGCGCCGGACGCGCAATGGCAGGCCCAGGTCGCCGCCGGCGTCGCCGACACGTCCGCGATCCCGCTGTACGAACGGTTGGGGTTCACCGTCGCGCGATACTTCCTGGCGATGACGGCGCCCACCACGCCGGCGCCGGTCGTCGCACCCGCCGAGGATGTGCGGATCACGCCGTACGACCAAGGCATGGAGCGTGAGGTGTACGCCGTGCACACGGCGGCGTTCCGCGACCTGTGGGGGTACCAGGACCGCAGTTTCGAGTCCTGGGCGGCGCTGACCGTGCGATCCGAGATCTTCCTGCCCGAGCTGGCCCGGGTAGCGCTCGCCGGCGACACCATCGTCGGCTACGTCCTGCCGCACGACCAGGCCGAACCCGGGAGGCTGTACATCGGCCAGATCGGCACCGCCGAGTCCTGGCACCGGATGGGTATCGCGAGCTCGTTGCTCGCCGACGTGCTCGGTGCGGCCGGCCGGGCCGGCTACACCCACGCCGCGCTCGACACCGACGCCGACAACCCCACCGGCGCTGCTGGCGTCTACGCGAAGGTCGGCTTCGTCGTCGACCAGCACCTCGTCGTCTGCCGCAAACCCGTCTGACCGCCGCCGCGATGAACGCCGACGTCCTATATTCGCAGGGGTGGAGCTGTGGGAACGCCGAGCTGCCCTGGATGCCCTCGACGTATTGCTGAAGCACAGCGCTGACGGCGGTCGCATAGCTCTGATCTCGGGTGAGGCCGGCATCGGGAAGTCGGCGCTCCTGGCTGAACACGCTCGTCGTTCGAGGATGCGGGCGCGCTTTCTCTGGGGATGGTGCGATCGGCTGATCACACCGCGCGCCCTGGGACCGCTCCACGACATCGCGCACCAGGCAGGCGGTGCTCTCGCGCAACGTGCGCGGAGCAACGCCGCACAGCACGAACTCTTCGGGGCCTTCATCGACGAACTGACCCGGCCACGGCAGGTGCCGAGGCCGGTGGTGGTCGTCGAGGACGTGCATTGGGCCGACGAGGCCACCCTCGACCTGCTCGTCTTTCTGGGGCGACGGATACAACAGATGCCGGCGCTGATGCTGGTGACGTTCCGTGACGATGAGATAGGCCCCGACCACCGGCATCGGGGAGCCTTGGCGGCGCTGCCGCGCGATGTCGTCAGCTGGCTGACGCTCGCACCCTTGACCCGGGACTGCGTGCTGGAGCAGGCCGCGAAGGTCGGGCTGAGCGGCGCCAGGATCTTCGGCCTGACCGGTGGAAACCCCCTGCTGGTCACCGAGATGCTCAGAGCCGACGTCGACGCGGTACCGCGGGCCGCGCAAGACCTGATCCTGGACCGGTTGAGATCCTTGCCCGACAGCGCCCGGGAGCTGGCCATCCGTTCGACCAACGCCGCGATCTCGGGGTCGATCGGCGGCCGACCCGGTCGGTTCGGATAGGTCCAGTGCTTGGCGAGCAGGCGGCGCTGCCAGGCCAGCACGGTTGCTGGGTGACCAGCCGCTGGCGACACAGCAGGGCCGCGAGCTTGCGGATCAACCCGGCCAGCAGGAACCGGTCGGACCAGTCCAGCCGCAGTCTCGGGTTGGCCCGGGGCAGCACCTGGTTCTCGTGGCGCAGCACGAGCGGCTGCGCGTGCAGGCTGGCTCGGCTGCGGCAGCAGGACCAGCCAGGCCAGGTTCCGGCAGAACATGAGGTAGCCCAGCCGTACCGACACCGTTGCTCACGCTCCAGGGGAAGGTAGTGAACGTCACCACTTTCCCCTGCTCAACGGCCGCGCGAGGGTTTTGGACTCCCACACGGTGTGCGAGGTGCGGCTCTACACCAACGAGGCGATGACCGAAGACCTCGCCTACTACTCCCGGCGCAGGTACGTCGAGACCCACCGGGCGGAGCAGGACGGGCTCCGGCGGGTCTTCTTCCGGAAGGTCGTCAATGCATTGCGGGCGCGCTACGGCGCCTTGACGGCCACCCCGCGCTCCGTCAACGCCTCGGCCGTGTCCGGGTCGACAGCGGCGGTGACGGTTTGCAGCGCGGGGATCGCCAGCAGCGGCCGCCAGTCGCGCACCCCCGGCGCCCAGCCGATCCGCAGCTCGGCCAGCGCGGGCA
>NZ_BMPI01000102.1 GCF_014647515.1 Dactylosporangium sucinum
CTCCGGCCCCGCGAGACCTCGCTGAGCCCATGGTGAGCGGCCCCTCCGCTCCGCTCCGGACCGCTCACGGCGCCTCCAGCGCGCCGTCGGGGCGGCGGACGACCGCGGCCCAGCGGTCGAAGAGGAACTTCGTGGGCGGGTACTTCGCCGCCTCCCGCTCGTCGAGGTCGACGCCCCAGCCGGGCCGGTCCGACGGATACATGTAGCCGTTGGTCACGTCCGGGCAGCCGGGGAAGACCTCGTGCGTGGCGTCGTTGTACTCGTGCGACTCCTGGAACCCGAACGCCGGGCTCGACACGTCGACCGCCAGGTTGGCGGCCACGCCGACCGGGGACACGTCGGCCGGCGAGTGGAATGCGGTGCGCACCCCGCACAGCTCGGCGAGCGCCGCCAGCTTGCGGGTCGGGGTGAGCCCGCCGATCGCCGACGTGTGCAGGCGGATGAGGTCGACGCCGCCGTCGCGGATGAGCCGGGCCGCGTCGACGACCGAGCCGAGCTGCTCGCCGACCGCGAGCGGGACCGGCGACGCGGCGCGGACCTCGGGGAGCCGGTCGTAGTGCTCCGGCGGGATGACGTCCTCGAGGAACGACAGCCCGTAGGGCTCCAGCGACCGGGCCAGCATGATCGCCTGCTTCGGGGTCAGCCGGCTGTGCACGTCGTGCATGAGGTTGATCTCGCGGCCCAGCCGCTCCCGGGCCGCCTCGAACAGCGACGGCGTGCCCCTGAGGTACCGCTCGGGGTCCCACCCGTCCGGGTTCGGCGACCCCGGGTAGTGGCCGCCGGTGCCCGCGGCGCCGTAGCTGCCCAGGCCGGGCTCGGCCCGCTGGAGGCGGACACACCGGTAACCGAGTGCGATCAAGCGCTCGGCCTCGTCGAGCACCTCGTCAGTGGAGTTGCCCGAGGCGTGCGTGTAGACCTCGATGCCGCCCCGCACGCGGCCGCCGAGCAGCTCGTAGACCGGCAGGCCGGCGCGCTTGCCGGCGATGTCCCACAGCGCCTGGTCCAGGCCGGACAGGGCGTTGTTGAGCACCGGGCCGTTGCGCCAGTACGACGAGAAGTGCACGGTCCGGGTGATGTCCTCGATGTCGGCCGGGTGGCGGCCGACCGCGAGCGGCCCGACGTGCTCGGCGACGGCCGCGGCCACGGCGGCGTAGCGCTGGGTGAACGTCGCGCACCCCAGCCCGTGCAGCCCCGGCTCGGACGTCTCGACCTTGACCACCACGAGCGGCAGGCCCTCGGGCGCGGTGACGATCGGCCGCACCGCGGTGATCCGCAGGCCGTCGCGGGCCGGCCACGGGGGCCGCGCCTCGGGCAGGCCGCCGTCCTGGTCCAGCAAGCGGTTCGGGTCGTGCTCCACGGTCACCAGCTCAGCCTCCTGCCGATCATGTGTGCAGTAACGTTACCGCCGTGCATGGGTTGGTGCGGGTCCTCGAAGTGGGCGGCAGTCACGTGACCGCGGCGAGCGTGCGGCTCGACGGGCACCGGGTGCTGGACCGGCAGCGGCACCACCTCGACCCGAGCCGCGACGCGCACGCGATCATCGGCGTGCTCGCCGACGCGGGGAAGCGGCTCGACCCCGCGCCCGGCGACCGGTGGGCGGTGGCGATGCCCGGCCCGTTCGACTACGCCGCCGGGGTCTCGCTGCACGAGGGCGTCGCGAAGTTCGACAAGCTGCACGGGGTGAGCCTGCGCGAGACGCTCGCGGCGGCGATCCCGGCCCGGCCGGAGGCGTTCACGTTCGTCAACGACGCCGACGCGTTCCTGCTCGGCGAGTGGGTCGCCGGCGCCGCGGCCGGAGCGAGCCGGGCGGTCGCGATCACCCTCGGGACCGGCATCGGGTCGGGCTGGCTCGCCGACGGGGCGATCGTGTCGAGCGGGCCCGACGTCCCACCGGACGGGGAGATCCACTTCTGTGACGTGGACGGCCTGAACATCGAGGACGTCGTCTCCGATCGTGCGCTGATCCGGCGGTACCACGGCGAAACCGGAACCACCGTGGACGGCATGCGGGGCCTGGCCGAGCTCGCCCGCGCCGGCGACGGGCACGCCAACGCCGTCGTCGGGCACGCGTTCGGCGCCCTCGGGCGGCTGCTCACCGAGTGGCTGCGACGCTTCCGGGCCGAGGTCGTCGTGGTCGGCGGGTCGATGACCGGCGCCTGGGACCTCATCGAGCCGGCCCTGGCGCTCGACGTGCCGGCCCGCCCGGTGGCGGACACCGAGCATGCGGCGCTGCTGGGCGCGGCGTGGGCCGGGCGCGACCGCGGGTGAGGTTTCGCGGCCGGGCCGCGGGTGCTATCACCGTGGGATGCCGATCACCTCTCCCGCGTTCGGCTGCTGGGTCCTGCGCACCCCCGGCAGCGCGTACGTCGTCCACCTCGGCGGCGAGGACGTGCCGCTGACCGCCCACTGGGGCGCCCCGGTCGACGACGACACCGCGCTGGCGCTGGCGCGGGTGCCGCTCGGCCCGGGCCGGGGCTGGGAGAGCCCGCTCGACGGCCACGAGGAGTACCCGTCCGACCGCGGCCTGCGCTTCGCCACCCCGGCGCTCGCGCTGCGCTTCCCGGACGGGCAGCGCACCGTGCGGTGGCGGTTCGTGTCGGCCTCGGCCGACGGGGAGCACCTGCGGCTGGTCTTCGCCGAGCTGACCCGGGCCGTCCGGCTGGTGCTGCACCACCGGGTCGCGGGCGACGTCGTCGAGCGCTGGGCCGAGCTGGCCGCCGGCGAGCCGGTCGAGGTGCTACGCGCGGACAGCGCGGCCTGGTGCCCGCCCCGCCGCGAGGACTACCGGCTGTCATCGGTGCACGGCCGGTGGGCCGCCGAGTGGCAGCTGCGGCGCGAGCCGCTGGGTGACGGCGTCGTGCGGCTGGGCAGCCGGCGCACCACGACCAGCCCGATGCACAACCCGTGGTTCGCGCTCGACGACGGTACCGCCACCGAGACCGCCGGCGAGGTGTGGAGCGCCGCCCTCGCCTGGTCCGGCACCTGGCACATCGACGTCGAGCGGCAGCCCGCCGGCCGGGTCGTGGCCGCGGTCGGCGCCGGTGCATCGTTCACCCTCGCCGCCGGCGAGGCCCACACAACGCCGGTGTCAGCGGGCCTGTGGACCGGCGACGGTTTCGGATCCGCCAGCCGGATGTGGCATCGGTACCTCCGGGAGCGCGTGATGCCGTCCGGCGCCGAGCTGCGCCCGGTCCTCTACAACTCGTGGGAGGCGACCGGCTTCCGGCTGGACGAGGCGAACCAGCTGGCCCTCGCCGAGCGGGCCGCGGCCCTCGGCTGCGAGCTGTTCGTGATGGACGACGGCTGGTTCGGCGCCCGCGTCAGCGACCACGCCGGCCTCGGCGACTGGACGCCGAACCCGGACCGCTTCCCCACCGGCCTGGGGCCGCTCGTCGCGCGGGTCACCGAGCTCGGCATGCGGTTCGGCATCTGGGTCGAGCCGGAGATGGTGAACCCGGACAGCGACCTGTACCGCGCGCACCCCGACTGGGTGTACGCGACCCCCGGCTACCCCCGCCACGAGCTGCGCAACCAGCTGGTCCTCAACCTCGGCAGGCCGGAGGTGGCCGCCTGGCTGCACGGCTGGATGGACGCGCTGCTCGCCGGGCACGACATCGCGTTCGTGAAGTGGGACATGAACCGCCCGGTGACCGACCCCGGCCCGGACCCGTCCTGGTCCGCGGCGCACACGTCCGCCCTGTACGCCGTCCTCGACCGCCTCCGGAGCGACCACCCCACCGTCCGCTTCGAGTCGTGCGCCTCGGGCGGCGGCCGGGTGGACCCGGGCATCCTGGCCCGCACCGACCAGGTCTGGCCGAGCGACAACACCGACGCGAGCGACCGCCTGCATATCCAGGAGGGCTTCGGCCAGCTCTACCCGGCCCGCGCGATGACGGCCTGGGTGACCGACGCCCCGAACTTCCTGACGGGCAACCGCCTGCCACTGCGCTTCCGCTTCCACGTGGCGATGGCCGGCGTACTGGGCATCGGCGGCGACCTGGCCCGGTGGACGCCGGACGAGCAGGCGGAGGCGGCGACACGGATCGCGCAGTACAAGCGGATCCGCCACGTCGTCCAGCACGGCGAGCTGCACCGCCTGCGCTCCGCGGCCCGGTCGACGGCCCCCGCCCTGGCCTACGCGCTGGACGACGAGGTGGCAGTGTTCCAGTGGCTCGACGGCCACCGCTACGGCGAGCCGTACGTCCCGCCCCGCCTGCCGTTCCTCCCGGCGTCAACGACGTGGGAGGACGCGGACACCGGCGCCCGCTGCACGTCGGCGTTCCTGGCCACGCACGGCCTGGACGCGGGAATGTTCCGCAACCACGACAGCGCGCTGACCCACCTCCGCCGCGTCCCCTGAGCGTCGCCGCCACGTACTGCAAGCACGGCCTGCGCTACCTCACCCGGTGACGAGCGAGCGGAGGTAGGCCAGGTTGTCGGCCGTGCGTTCCTCCAGCGGGACCGCTGTCGAGAAGTCCTCCAGGGTCACCCAGCCGTCGTAGCCCACCTCGCGCAGCAACCGCAGGTACGCGGCCACGTCCGCCTGGCCCTCGCGCAGCGGGGACCAGTCCGGCTGCCAGGTCACCACGCCGTCCCCGGACGGCGGCGACGGGTGCCAGGCGACGTTCTTCACGTGGACGTGCTGCAGGTACGGCCCGAGCAGCTCGAACGCGGCGCGGTGGTCCTCGTGGCCCTCGATGATCAGGTTGCCGAGGTCGTGGATCACGCCCACCGACGCCGGATCCAGGTCCTCGACCAGGCGCATCGCGGCCGACGCCGAGGAGGCGATCGTCTCGTGGTGGAGTTCGATCAGGATCGTCACGCCCTGGTCGGCGGCGAGCGAACAGGCCCACGCCAGGTCCTTGCGGGCGCCCGCGAACAGGTCGCGGTAGTGGCCCGTCCGCAGCATCGGCATCGTGACCCGGACCCGGCCGGCCTGCAGGGCGGCCGTCGCGGCGATCAAGCGGGCCACATCGTCGCGCTCGAAGCAGCGGGCGTAGCCGCCGATGCCCGAGATCTCCAGGCCCGCGTCCCGGGTGATCGCGGCGATCGACGGGAGCAGCGCCTCCAGGCCGGTCAGCGGCCAGGTGGCGCGGTTGCCGGCCCAGAAGCCCGGCGTCGGGGCGTCGTCCTGGTCGGTCACCCGCCACTCGACGCCGTCGTAGCCCTGGGTGGCCAGGATCCGGACGGCCTCCGAAGGGGTCCAGTCGGGGGTGGATGCGGTGAAGGCCGAGAATCTCACGAACGCTCCTCAGTAGAGACCGTCACGTCGTCGAAGGCGCCGTCCAGGACCTGCTCGAAGTCGACCGGGCGGCCCAGGGTCGCCGACACGTACACCGCGCGGACCAGGGCCAGCGCCAGCAGGCCGTCGGCCACGCGCACGCCCGGCGGGCGGCCGGTCTCGATCGCCGAGACGAGGTCGTCGTACTGCCGGAGGTGCCCGACGACGAACGCGTCCGGCTCCTTCGCCGCCCCGAAGCGCTCCGCAGCGGGCAGCGCGACGTCGGCACCGTCGACGGACCAGAAGTACTCCAGCTGATCGTCGTGCAGGACCGCCGAGCCCTGCGTGCCGTGCACCGCCAGCCGGACCGGCAGGCCGGGGCGCGCGCTCGTCGTCGCGTGCAGCACCGCCAGCGCGCCGGACGCGAACCGGATCGTGGCCACGGCCAGGTCCTCGACCTCGATCCGCTCGTGGGAGACGCGGGCGGTCTGCGCGGAGACCTCCGCGGGGCGCCCCAGCAGGGCCAGCATCTGGTCGACGAGGTGGATCCCCTGGTTGGCCAGGGCCCCTCCCCCGTCGTAGGACCACGTGCCCCGCCAGTCGGCGCTGTCGTAGTACGACTGCTCCCGGAACCACGGCATCGACACCACCGCCGACGTGAGCCGGCCCAGGCGGCCCTCCTCGGCGGCCTGCCGGACGGCGACGAGCGCCGGGTCGAATCGGTGCTGGCTGACCACCGCGCAGGCCAGGCCGCGCGCCTCGGCCTCGGCGGCGACCTTCGCGAAGGCGCGCGCCTTGGGCAGCGCGACGTCGAGCGGCTTCTCGACGAGCAGGTGCGCGCCGGCCCGCAGCGTCTCCTCGGCGGCCTCGACGTGCAGCCCGCTCGGCGTGCAGATGGCCACCAGGTCGATGTCCCCCGCGGCAAGAGCATCGGCCAGCGTCGAACACACCACCGGCGGCGGGTCGAGCCGCGCGGCGAGCGCCGCAGCCACCGCCGGCACCGAGTCGACCACGGCGGCGACCCGCAGCCGTGGGTGGCGGACGATCGCGTCGGCGTGGTTGCCGCCGATGATCCCGGCGCCGACGATCGCAACGTTGAGCATCTACTTGACCCCTCCGGCCGTCAGGCCACCGACCAGGAACCGCTGGAACACGAGGTACAACACCACCACGGGCAGGGCGCAGACGAGCGCGGAGGCCATCAGCTGCCCGTACACCGGAATCGCCCCGCCCTCCTGGGTCGCCCCGAAGACCTGGAGCGCCACCGCGGCGGTGCGGCTGTCGGGGTTGGTCATGACGGAGGCGAACAGCACGTCGTTCCAGCCCAGCAGGAACGCGAAGATGCTGGCGACGACCAGGCCCGGCCAGCTCAGCGGGATCACGATCGAGCGCAGGATGCGCCACGACGAGGCGCCGTCGAGGCGGGCGGCCTCGTCGAGCTCGTGCGGCAGCCCGCGCAGGTAGGTGACCATCACCCAGGTCGAGAACGGCAGCGCGAAGGTCAGGTAGGTCACGAACAGCGCCCACCGGGTGCCGATGACCTGGAGGCCGAGCACCGAGGCGAGGTTCGCGAACAGCACGAACACCGGCAGCAGCATGAGCGTGCCCGGGATGCTCTGCAGGGCGAGCAGGCCGCGCAGGATCAGGCCGCGGCCGAGGAAGCTGTACCGCACCAGCACGTAGGCGCTGGCCACCGACACGACGGCGCACACGAGCGCGACGGTCCCGGCGACGACGACGCTGTTGACCAGGCCGGCGCCGAGCTCCACGGTCGACCAGATCCGGGCGTAGTTGCCGGGGTGCCAGGCCGACGGCCACACGTCGCCGCGGGTGACGGCGAGATCGTCGTTGACCGATGCGAGCAGCATGTAGGCGACGGGCGCGAGCGCGAAGGCGAGGATCAGCGCGATGACGACGGTCTGCAGCCAGCGCGGCAGCAGCCGCTGGACGTCAGCTCTCATCGCGGTTCAACCGCACCGCTCGGAGGTACAGCGCCAGCGGGATCGACACCAGGAGCAGCGACAGCACCGCCATCGCCGCGCTCAGCCCGAACCGGAAGTTCTGGAAGCTCTCCACGTAGGTGAGCACGGGCAGCACCTCCACGTCGTGCGGTGCGGGCACGCCGAACAGCACATAGGGCAGCGTGAAGTTGTTGAGGTTGTGCAGGAACGAGATCACCAGCCCGAGGCCGAGGACGCCCCGCAGGTAGGGGAAGATCACGTACCGGAGCTTCATCCACCAGCCGGCGCCGTCCAGCGCCGCCGCCTCGTGCACCTCGCCGTCGATGCCCTGCAGGCCGGACAGCGCCAGCAGGTACACCAGCGGCCAGGACGTCCAGAGCTGCACGACGACGAGGGCCCAGTAGCTCAGCGGGCCGTTGAGCCAGAGGTGCTGCTCGCCGAGGATCGCGTTGACCGGCCCCGACGGCTGCAGGATCGTGCGCCAGACGGTGCCGACGACGAACGCCGGCAGCACGTAGGGGACGAGGAACGCCGAACGGACCAGCGCCCGGCCGCGGAAGCGCTGCTGGGTGGCGAGCGCCGCGGCCAGCCCGATCGGCAGGGTGGCCACCGTGACCAGCACGGAGTAGCCGACGCTGATCCAGATCGCGTGCGGCAGCGGGGTGTCGGTGACCGCCTCGACGTAGTTGTCCAGGCCGATGAAGGGGGCGCCGGTCCACTCGCGCAGCGTGTACTGGTCGAGGTCGAGCAGCGACACGAGCAGCGCGACGGCGAGCGGCACCAGGATGACGACGACCATGAGGACGCCCCCCGGCGTCAGCATCCACAGTGGACGCTGACGCCGGCTGACGGTCCTGCGCTTGCGGGTGGCCGGCCGGGTGGTCGCCGGCCGAACCTCCGTGGTGACTGTCATCCGTCTACTTTGCTTTGTCGAGGGCGTCCTGCGCCGCCTTCTGCGCGTCGGCCACCAGCGACCTGAGCTTCGCGTCGTCGACCTTGCCGGCCTGCAGCGAGGGGATCGACTGCACGACGACGTTGAGCAGGGCGAGCTGCACCTGGCTCCACGCGCCGCTGAACGGGGTGCCGGCCGCCTTCGAGGCGGAGTCGACGATCGCCGCGAGCGCCGGGTCGGACTGCAGCTTCTTGGCCGCCGTCGCGTTCGTGGGCAGCTCGCCGAACGTCTTGTAGTACGACTCCTGCTGCTCGGGGCTGGTGAGCAGCTTGACCAGGGCGAGGGCCAGGTCCTTGTTCTTGGTGTACTTCGCGACGACCAGGTTGTCGCCGGAGAGGATGCTGGTGGCCGCCACGCCGTTGGACGCGGTGCTGGTCGCGCCGGGCGGGACGGTCGGCATGATCGCGTAGGCGTACTTCCCGGCGACCGACGACTTGTCCAGCGTCACCTTCGACGTGGCCGACACCATCGGCAGGAACGCCGCCTTGCCCGCCCCGAACTCGGCGATGGCCTGGGCGTTCTTCCAGCCGACCGCGGCCGGGTTGACGACCTTGTCGGTGGCGAGCCAGCCGAGGTAGGTCTGGTAGGCCTTCAGCGTCGCCGGGTCGTCCAGCGCCGCCTTCTTGTCCTTGACCAGCGGGTTGCCGGCCTGGACGCTCATCGCCCAGATGAACTTCCACGGGTCGAAGCCGTCGGCGTAGGCGACGGCGAGGCCGTAGCGGCCGTTGCCGGTGTACTTCTTCGCCTGCTCCAGCAGCCCGTCCCACGTGGTCGCGGGCTTGTCGGTGCCGAGGATCTCGGTGTTGTAGGCCATGACGAACGGCCGGCTGGTGAACGGGATGCCCACCTGGTGCTCGGCGTCGGGGCCGGAGATGCCCAGCGTGGCCGGCACGAAGGCGTCCTTGCCGCCGAGCTTCTTCCAGTCGTCGTCCTTGAGCTCGAGGAACGCGCCGGTCGCGTAGGCGGTCGGGGTGAACGTCGTGCCCAGCGAGTAGATGTCGGGGCCCTGGCCGGACAGCACGGCCGTCTGGATCTTCGTGAGCTCGTCGTTGGCCGAGGCGAAGGTCTCGAACTTCACCTCGGCGCCGGTCTGCGCCTTGAACTTGTCGTTGATCTCGGTGAACCAGGCGCGCTGCTGCTCGGGGTAGATGGTGTTGGCCTGGACCAGCACGTTGAGGGTCTTGCCGGCGCCGCTCGGGCCGTTGTTGCTGTCGGTGTCGTCTTTGCCGCAGCCGGCCGTGAGCAGGCTCAGGGCGCAGACCGCGGCGAGGATCCGTAAGCGCTTCATGGAGGTGTCTCCCGGGGGTGTCGGAAGCACGGGGCGGATTGAGGCGAAGCTATCAACGCCTTTCGGACGATGGCAATCGTTTGCCACCGTTTGCCAAAATGCCGCCATGCCTCGCGCCCATCAGTTCGGCTCCGCGGACCGGCCGGTCACGATCAACGACATCGCCGCCGCCTGCGGGGTGGCCGCGTCGACCGTCTCGCGCGCGCTCAACAACCCCGGCCGGGTCAACCCGGCCACCCGGGAGCGGATCGAGGCGGCGGCGCGGGAGCTGCGGTACGTGCCGAACTCGCAGGCCCGCGCGCTCAGCTCCGGGCGCACCGGGGCGATCGCCGTACTGGTCAGCGACGTGACCAACCCGTTCTACTTCGGCGTGCTGCGCGGCACCCAGCAGCAGCTCAAGGCGGCCGGCTACGCGCAGCTGCTCATCGACACCGAGGACTCCGGCGAGCTGGAGGCGGAGCTGCTGCACAAGATGCGCCGGTCGCTCGACGGGGCGATCCTGGCCGCGTCGCGGCTGCCCGACAAGGCGCTCGCCAAGCTGGCCGAGGAGATCCCGCTCGTCACGATCAACCGCAACGTGCGCGGCGTGCCGAGCACGATCATCGACACGCCGGCCGGCATCCACCAGGCCGCCGAGCACCTGATCTCACTCGGCCACCGCCGGATCGCCTACGTGTCGGGCCCGGAGCGGTCGTGGCCGAACGAGGCCCGCTGGCGCGCGGCCCAGGACGTCGCCGCGCGGCACCGGCTCACCTTCACCCGGGTCGGGCCGTTCCCGTCGGGCCGCGGCTCGGGGCCAGCCGCCGCCGACGCGCTGCTGAACACCGGCGTGACCGCCTGCATCGTCTTCAACGACCTGCTCGCCATCGGGATCCTGCAGCGGCTGCGCGAGCGGCGGGTCCGGGTGCCCGAGGAGCTCAGCGTGGTCGGCTGCGACGACATCTTCGGCGCCGACTTCTGTCACCCGCCGCTCACCACCCTGACGGCGCCGATCGAGCAGGCGGGCCGGGTGGCGGTATCGATGCTACTGTCACGATTGGACCGCACGACGGCCCCGACGGCGCGCCAGTCGGTGATGCTTCCGGTTCACCTTACCGTGCGTGGCTCCACGGGCCCGATTCTGTCATCGTGAACGTTGCCGTGTGCTGAACTCGACAGGTGCCGTTGTAGGTTTTTCACAAGGATCGCTCCCGCCGGGTGGCGGGTCCAACAGTTCTGTTGGTGATTGCACCTCTGGGAGGCTTGCTCGGTGTTCAGCCGCATCGCCATCGTCAACCGGGGAGAGGCCGCCATGCGGCTGATCCACGCCGTCCGCGAGCTCAACGCGGAGGCCGGGGCCACGCCGATCGAGACCGTCGCCCTCTACACCGACGCCGAGCGCACCGCGACCTTCGTCCGGGAGGCCGACGACAGCTACTGCCTGGGCCCCGCGTCGGCCCGGCCGTATCTCGACCACGCCGTCCTGGAGAAAGCGCTCGTCCAGACCCGCGCGGACGCCGCCTGGGTCGGCTGGGGCTTCGTCGCCGAGGACCCCGCCTTCGCCGAGCTCTGCGAGAAGACCGGCGTCACCTTCATCGGCCCCAGCGCCGACGCGATGCGCAAGCTCGGCGACAAGATCGGCGCGAAGCTGATCGCCGAGGAGGCCGGCGTGCCGGTCGCGCCGTGGAGCCGCGGCGCGGTCGAGACCCTGGAGGCGGCCAAGAAGGCCGCCGCCCAGATCGGCTACCCGCTGATGCTCAAGGCGACCGCGGGCGGCGGCGGCCGGGGCATCCGGGTCGTGCGCAGCGACGACGAGCTCACCGAGGCCTACGAGCGCACCAGCCTGGAGGCCGCCCGCGCGTTCGGCAGCGGCATCGTGTTCCTGGAGCGCCTGGTCACCGGCGCCCGGCACGTCGAGGTCCAGGTGATCGCCGACGGCCAGGGCACCGCGTGGGCGCTCGGCGTCCGCGACTGCTCGGTGCAGCGGCGCAACCAGAAGGTCATCGAGGAGTCGGCCTCCCCCGTGCTCGCCCCCGAGCAGGCGCGCGAGCTGAAGGACGCGGCCGAGCGGCTGGCCCTCGCCGTCGACTACCGCGGCGCCGGCACGGTCGAGTTCCTCTATCACCCGGGTGAGCGCCTGTTCGCCTTCCTGGAGGTCAACACCCGGCTGCAGGTCGAGCACCCGATCACCGAGGCGACCACCGACTTCGACCTGGTCAAGGCCCAGCTGCACGTGGCCGCCGGCGGCCGGCTCGGCGACCTCGTCCCGCCCGAGGCCGGGCACGCCGTCGAGGCGCGGCTCAACGCCGAGGACCCCGACCGCGACTTCGCGCCGGCGCCCGGCCGGATCGTCCGGCTGGTGCTGCCGAGCGGCCCGGGCGTGCGGGTCGACACCGGCGTCAGCGAGGGCGACGTCATCCCGGCCGACTTCGACTCGATGATCGCCAAGATCATCGCGTTCGGCCGCAACCGCGACGAGGCGCTCGGCCGCCTGCGCCGCGCGGTCGCCGAGACCACCGTGATCATCGAGGGCGGCGCCAGCAACAAGAGCTTCCTGCTCGACCTGCTCGACCAGCCCGAGGTGATCGACGGCAGCGCCGACACCGGCTGGATCGACCGGGTCCGCGCCGAGGGCCGGCTGGTCTCCACCCGCAACTCCGGCGTCGCACTGGCCGCGGCCGCGATCGAGGGCTACGAGGACGAGGCGCTCGTCGAGCGCCAGCGACTGCTGTCCACCGCGCACGGCGGCCGGCCGCAGGTCCAGCACAAGAGCGGCCGCCCGATCGACCTCAAGCTGCGCGGCGCGACCTACCGGGTGACCGTCGCCCAGACCGGCCCGCGCCGGTTCCGGGTCGGCATCGGCGACGCCGCCACGGTCGACGTCGAGCTCGACCGGTTCGACGAGCACACCGGCCGGATCCTGGTCAACGGCCGGCGCTACCGGCTGGTCACCGACACGCACGGCCCGATCCACCTGGTCGAGGTCGACGGCGTCACCCACCGCGTCAGCCGCGACGAGGGCGGCGTGCTGCGCTCCCCCGCCCCGGCGCTGGTCGTCGCCACCCCGCTCGAGGTCGGCGACGAGGTCGAGGCGGGCGCCCCCGTGCTCGTCCTGGAGAGCATGAAGATGGAGACCGTCCTGCGCGCGCCGTTCAAGGCGAAGCTGCGCGAGCGGCTGGTCACCGTCGGCAGCCAGGTCGAGACCGGCGCGCCGATGCTGCGGCTGGAGCCGGTCGGCGACGGCACCGACACCGAGACCACCGAGACCGCCACGGTCGACCTCGAGCTGCCGCCCGAGCCGACCGGCCTCGCGCCCGAGCAGCGCGTCGCCCGCGGCATCGCCGACCTGCGCAGCCTGCTGCTCGGCTACGACCTCGACCCGCGCGACGAGCGGCGGGCCCTGTCGGAGTACCTCGCCGCCCGCGCCCAGCTCACCCACCGGCCGCTGGAGGAGGAAGTCGAGCTGCTGCGGGTCTTCGCCGACCTGACGGAGCTCAGCCGCAACCGGCCGGCCGGCGAGGAGAACCGGGCCGACACCCGGGTGCACAGCCCGCGCGAGTACTTCCACACGTACCTGCAGAGCCTCGACGTGGACCGGGCCGGGCTGTCGGACACGTTCCGCACCCGGCTGGCCCGGGCCCTCGCCCACTACGGCATCGACGACTTCGAGCGCACCCCGGCGCTGGAGGAGGCGGTGTTCCGCATCTTCCTCGCGCAGCAGCGCGCCTCGGCCGACGTGTCGGTGATCGTGACGTTCCTGCAGCAGTGGCTGACCGAGCCGCTGCCCGGCGACGGGCTGCGCGAGCTGGTCGGGCAGGCGCTGGAGCACCTGATCTTCGCCACCCAGCTGCGGTTCCCGGTCGTCGGCGACCTCGCCCGCAGCATCGTGTTCCGGTGGGCGGCCCAGCCGATGCTGCGGCGCAAGCGGGCCGAGGTCTACGTGGACGTGCGCGAGCACCTGCGGTATCTCGACCGGCACCCCGACGCCGAGGACCGGGCCGAGCGGATCGCCCGCATGGTCTCCTCGCCGGAGCCGCTGGTCCGGCTGCTCGGGCAGCGGATCGGCAAGACCGGCGCCGACCACGGCCCGATGCTGGAGGTGCTCAGCCGGCGGTATTACGGCAATCGCGGCGTCAGCGACCCGCGCTCGTTCTTCAGTGCCGGGCACTACTTCTTCACCGCCGCCTACGACGGCTTCCGCCTGATCGCCACGGCCACCGACTTCACCGAGCTGCCGGCGACCCTGGAGCAGGTCGCCGGGCTGGTCACCGCCGACGCGATCGCCGACGTCTATCTGCGCTGGGCCGACCAGCCCGACATCGAGGCGATGGCGGCGACGCTGCAGGAGTTCGTCGACCGGGCCGCCCTGCCCGAGTCGCTGCGGCGGGTGACCGTGTCGGTGGCCGGCCGCACGGGCAGCGCGATGCACCACCACTTCACGTTCCTGCCGGGCTCCGGCGAGGACCGGGTCATCCGCGGCCTGCACCCGCTCATCGCCGAGCGCCTGCAGGTGCCCCGGCTGCGCAACTTCGACCTCACCCGCCTGCCGTCGGCCGACGAGGAGGTCTACGTCTTCCACTGCGTCGCGCCGGACAACCCGGCCGACGAGCGGCTGGCGGCCATGGCCCAGGTCCGCGACATCACCCCGCTGCGCGACGCCGACGGCCGGATCCTCGCGCTGCCGGCCCTGGAGGGCGCGCTCGACGGCTGCGTCGACGCGATCCGCAAGGTCCAGGCGCGGCGGCCGGCCCGCAAGCGGTTCGACACCAACCGGATCACGATCTACGTCTGGCCGGCGAGCGAGCTGTCCGTCGAGGAGCTGCGCGCCGTCGCCCACCGCCTGCTGCCGATCACGGCGAACGCGGGCCTGGAGGAGGTGCTGTTCCTCGGCCGGCAGCGCGACCCGGCGACCGGGGAGCTGGCCGACATCGCGGTGCAGGTGTCGTACGACCAGGGCATGCACATGTCGGTCACGCAGCCCTCGACCGAGCTGATCCAGCCGCTCGACGACTACCGGCAGAAGGTGCTCTCGGCGCGCCGCCGCGGCACGACGTACCCGTACGAGCTCACCGAGATGCTGGCCGGGAACCTGGGCCAGTTCGTCGAGCACGACCTCGACGACACCGGCCGGCTCGTCCCGGTCGACCGCCCGAAGGGGCAGAACAAGGCCGGCATCGTCGCCGGCGTGGTGCGCACGCCCACCGAGCGGTATCCGGAGGGCGTCACCCGGGTGGCGCTGTTCGGCGACCCGACCCGGTCGCTCGGCGCGCTGTCCGAGCCGGAGTGCGCGCGGGTGATCGCGGCGCTCGACCTGGCCGAGGAGATGCGCGTGCCGGTCGACTGGCTCGCGCTCTCGGCCGGCGCCCGGATCGCGATGAACTCGGGCACCGAGAACATGGACTGGGTGGCCGCCGCGCTCAAGCGGATCGTGGAGTTCACCCAGGCCGGCGGTGAGATCAACATCGTCGTCGCCGGGATCACCGTCGGCGCCCAGCCGTACTGGAACGCCGAGGCCACGATGCTCATGCACACCAAGGGCATCCTGGTCATGACCCCGGACTCGGCGATGGTGCTGACCGGCAAGCAGTCGCTGGACTTCTCCGGCGGCGTGTCGGCCGAGGACAACTTCGGCATCGGCGGCTACGACCGGGTCATGGGCCCCAACGGCCAGGCCCAGTACTGGGCGCCCGACCTGCAGGCCGCCCGCGACCTGCTCATGACGTACTACGACCACACCTACATCGCGCCCGGCGAGTCCCGGCCGCGCCGGGCGGCCACGACCGACCCGGCCGACCGCGACATCTCGCCGTTCCCGCACTCGGTGCCGGACAGCGACTTCACCACCGTCGGCGAGATCTTCTCCAGGGAGCACAACCCCGACCGGAAGAAGGCGTTCGACATCCGCACGCTGATGCGGGCGCTGGCCGACCAGGACCACACGGTGCTGGAGCGCTGGGCCGGCATGGCCGACGCCGAGACGGCGGTCGTCCAGGACGTGTATCTCGGCGGCATCCCCGTCTGCCTGCTCGGGATCGAGTCGCGCTCGGTGCCGCGGCGCGGCTTCCCGCCCACCGACGGCCCCGACACCTACACCGCGGGCACGCTGTTCCCCAGCTCGTCGAAGAAGGCGGCCCGGGCGATCAACGCGGCCAGCGGGAACCGTCCGCTGGTGGTGCTGGCGAACCTGTCGGGCTTCGACGGGTCGCCGGAGTCGATGCGGCGGCTGCAGCTGGAGTACGGTGCGGAGATCGGCCGCGCGATCGTCAACTTCCGCGGCCCGATCGTCTTCTGTGTCATCTCCCGGTACCACGGGGGCGCGTTCGTCGTGTTCTCGAAGGCGCTCAACCCGAACATGACGGTGCTGGCCGTCGACGGCTCGTTCGCGTCCGTCATCGGCGGCGCCCCGGCGGCGGCCGTGGTCTTCGCCGGCGACGTCGACGCCCGCACCGCGAAGGACCCGCGGGTGGCCGCGCTCGAGGCGCAGGTGGCCGCGGCGACCGGCGGGACGAAGGCGGCGCTGGTCACGCAGCTCATGGAGGTCCGCTCGACGGTCCGGGCGGAGAAGCTGGGCGAGGTGGCGGCCGAGTTCGACGGCGTGCACAGCATCCAGCGGGCGGTCGAGGTCGGCTCGGTGGACGCGATCATCCGGCCGTCGGAGCTGCGGCCGCAGATCATCGCGGCGGTGGAGCGCGGCCTGTCCTGAGCCCGTCGAGCCCCGGTCGTCGCTGCGGCGCCGGCCGGGGCTTCGCCCCACCAGCCCGCGATCTTGGACTTGCGGTCCCGGATATGTCGGATATACACCCTAAATCCGGGACCACAACCCCAAGATCGCGGAGCGTTCGTGTGGCCTTACGGCTTGCGGGCCACCACGCCGTACATCGCGACGTCCTGGAGCGGCGGGCGGTCGGCCTCCGGGACGGGGTTGTGCCACTCCAGCACCGGGGCGATGCCCGGGTCGACGAGCTCCAGGCCCTCGAAGAAGCGGGCGATCTCGTCCTTCGACCGCGGCTGCGCGTCGACCTTGAGCCGGCCGGCGCGGATCTCGGCCTCGGCGTGGGCGCGGGCGGCCGGGTCGTTGAGGTCGGCGGTGCCGTGGGACATCACCAGGTAGCTGCCGGACGGCAGGGCGTCGACCATGCCCCGGACGATCTCATACGGCTTGTCGTGGTCGAACAGGAAGTGCACGATCGCGATCAGCATCAGGGCGACCGGCTGGTCGAGGTCGAGCGTGCGGCGCAGGTCGGGGTGGCCCATGATGCCGGCCGGGTCGCGCAGGTCGGCGTCGATATACGCGGTGGCGCCCCGCGGGGTGCTCGTGAGCAGCGCGCGGGCGTGCGTGAGCACGATCGGGTCGTTGTCGACGTAGACGATCCGCGACTCGGGCGCGATCCCCTGGGCGACCTCGTGGGTGTTGTCGGCCGTCGGGATGCCGGTGCCGATGTCGAGGAACTGCCGGACGCCCTGCTCCTCGGACAGGAAGCGGACCGCGCGACGCAGGAACTGCCGGTTCTCCAGGGCCGTCGTGCGGATCGCCGGGTAGATGGCGGCGATCGCGTCGCCGGACTCACGATCGGCGGCGAAGTTGTCCTTGCCGCCGAGCCAGTAGTTGTACCGCCGGGCGGGGTGGGCGGTGGTCGTGTCGATCCGGTCGAGGTCGCCGTGGCTCACGCGTACACCTTATACAGCCCGATGGATGCAGCAGGTCCATCTGTCCGGCACGGCTTTCAGCGGGTGAGCCGGCCCAGCATCGCCGACGCGGCGAAAACGGCCAGGGCGGTCGCGCCGACGAGCACGCCCAGGTCCAGCCAGAGCCGCATGTGGGTGCCGATGAGCAGGCCGCGCAGCGCCTCCACCTCGTAGCTGAGCGGGTTGACGTGGTTGAGCACCTGCAGCCAGCCGGGCATCACCGAGACGGGATAGAGCGCGTTCGACGCGAAGAACAGCGGCATCATGATCGCCTGACCGATACCCATCATCCGGTCGCGCTTGAGCACCAGGCCGGCGAGGGTGATGGACAGGCAGCAGAAGAAGGCCGATCCGAGGACGAGGACGACGGCGGTGCCGAGCAGCCGCAGCGGGTTGACCGTGAAGGCGACGCCGAGCAGCGCCGCCAGTACCACCACGACCACCGCCTGGACGAGGGCCCGGATGCCGGCCGCGAACGCCTTCCCGGTCACCAGCGCCGCCCGAGGGGTCGGGGTGACCATGAGCTTGGCCAGGACGCCGGCGTCGCGTTCCCAGATGATGTGGATGCCGTAGAAGATCGAGACGAACAGCGCCGACTGGGCCAGGATGCCCGGCGCGAGAAAGTCGAGATACGGGATGCCGCCGGTCGGGATGGCCCGCAGGTGGGTGAACGTCTGACCGAAAATGATCAGCCAGAGCGCGGGCTGGATCGCGCGGGTGACGACCTCGGTGCGGTCCCGGCGCAGCTTCTGCAGCTCGACGAGGCACATCGCGACGACCCGCGTCCACAGGGTCCTACCCAAGACGGCGGGCGGTGCGGCGAGTAGCGCGGACATCGCTGAACCCTCCTACGTCGAGATCGTCGCCGGTGTATGCGCGGAACACGTCGTCGAGGCTCTCCCCCGGCGCCTCCGCGATGAGCTCGGCCGGCGTGCCGAGCGCCCGGATGCGGCCGCGGTGCATGAGGGCGACGCGGTCGCAGTGCTCCTCGGCCTCCTCCATGTAGTGGGTGGTCACCAGGACCGTCATCCCGGTCTGGGCGCGGACCTCGGTGATCCGCTCCCACACGCCGTTGCGGGCGACCGGGTCGAGGCCGATCGTCGGCTCGTCGAGCACGAGCAGCCGCGGCGCGCTGACCAGCGCCTGGGCGAGCTCCAGCCGGCGGATCATGCCGCCGGAGTAGGTCGCGGCGGGCCGGTCGGCGGCGTCGGTGAGCCCCATCGCCTCGATGACACCCTGGGTGCGCTCCTTGCGCTCGCGGCGCGGCACGTCGAACAGCCGCGCGAAGAGCGCCACGTTCTCCCGCCCGCTGAGCGCGGCGTCGGCCGAGAGGGCCTGCGGCACGTATCCGATCAGGCGCCGCACCGCCATCCGGCGCTTCGCCACGTCGAGCCCGAACACCGCGACGCTCCCCTCCTGGGGCCGCAGCAGCGTCGTCAGCACGCGGATGGTGGTGGTCTTGCCGGCGCCGTTGGGCCCGAGCAGCCCGAAGATCTCCGCGGGCCGGACCTCCAGCGAGATCCCGTCGACGGCGACGGTCTCCTTGAACCGGTGCCGCAGCCCGTCGATCCGCACGGCACTGGTCACCGCGCGCCTCCTTCCGTCTTTTCGAGCGCGCCGGCCAGGCGGTCGAGCACCGGCAGCGCGCCGGCCAGCACCCGCCGCTCGTCCTCGGTCAGCTCGGCGAGGGCCTTGGCGAGCAGTTCCCCGCGCGCGGCCCGCCAGGTGCGCAGCCGGTCGGCGGCGAGCGGCGTGAGGAACAGCCGGGCGGTCCGCCCGTCGCCGGGATCCCGCTCCCGCGTGAGCAGCCCGTCGCGGGTGAGCTGGTTGACGAGCGTGCTGACCGAGTTGCCGGCCAGGTGGAGCGCCTGCGCGGCGGCCCCGACACCGACCCCCGGGACCGCCTCGACATGCTTGAGTAGCTCCACCTGGCTGCCCGTGAACGGCGGCCGGGCCAACCCGGCCCGCAGGCGCCGCCGCAGCACCCGCCGCACGGCGTTGAGCCGCTCCGCGAGCCCGTCGGCAAGCCCCTGATGATCCACCCTTCCACTATATACCTCGTTAGCAGAGCTAACGAGGAGGTCGGGCCGGGGTGCGCCACGCGGGCCGCAACCGTGCCGTCGATCTTGCACCTGTGGTGCCGCGACACTCCCAAGAGGTCCGGGTTTGTCAGGCACCACAGGTGCAAGATCGACGCGGAGGGGGGCGGGGGGGACAGCGGGGCGGTCCCGCGAGGGGGCCGGGCGGGGGGTGGGACGGCTGTGGTGGTGTCAGTCGGGCTGGAGGTCCGGGGACGGGAGGTCCAGGCGGTAGCGGTCGCCGTGCTTCTCGAAGCCCAACCGGCCGTAGTACGGCGCCACCATGCCCGGCGGGGTCAGGACCTGCCGGTAGCCGCGGGCCGTCAGCTGGCCCGACCGGCGGAACACGAACTCCCCCGGCGACAGGTCACGGTAACGCGGCGTGACGTAGTCAAGGTCCACCTGGGCCACGCCGGCCGGCAACGGACGCAGGAGCAGGACGCCGACCACCTCGTCGCCGTAGAGCGTCACGAAGGCCTGACTGTCCGCAGCATAGGCAAAATCGGGGTTGAAGCGGGCGATGTCCGCCCAGTGGACGCGCAGCACGTGGGCCAGGAAAGCGTCGTCCGGGGACACCTCCACCACCGCGTAGGTGTTCTCGTCGTGGCGGGTGCGCAGCATGCGGTACAGGTGCCAAGCATTGATCACGCACAGGACGGCGTTGAGGCCCACCATCGGCCACACCTGGACGGCCGAGTTGTAGGCGACGAGCACCAGCGAACCCGCCAGGTTCAGCCGGCGCAGCCTGAGCTGCCGGGTCTGCAGCAGCGACCACACGAGCAGGGCGGAGCCGGCCCAGCCCAACGCTTCCAGCCAGTACGTCATGATCGCCAGCCGCGGGTGAACACCACGTCGAGCTTGTCGGCGATCGCTCGCGGGAGGTCGATGCCCAGCGTGTGGGCCGTCACGAACGCGGTGATGACGACGTCCGCCAGTTCGGCCTCGACGTCGTCGAACGAACCGGAGCGGCGGGCCATCCCGTAGTGGCGGCGGACGGCGCCGACGAACTCGCCCACCTCCTCGGCGAGGGCGAGCGTCTGGCGCAGGTGCGGCGCCTCGGTGAAGCCGTTGGCGGTGAGGTGGCCGGCGATGTCGGCGGCCCGGGCGGGGAGGTCGCCAAGGTCGAAGTCTTTCACAATGCACAGCATGAACGACTCGCGCCGGGACTCGTGATGGACGTCCCCAACCGCCAGGTCCGCGCCTGGCACACCGCCGGAACGATCCGTGTCTACCAGGCCTACTCCGCGTCGATCGCGGTCCCGGCCCTGGCCGCCGGCCGCTTCGTCGCCCCGTTCAAGCGCGACCGCATGACCTGGGTCAAGCCGTCGTTCCTGTGGATGATGTACCGCAGCGGCTGGGCCACGAAGCCCGGCCAGGAGGTCGTCCTGGCCGTCGAGCTGACCCACGCCGGCTTCGACTGGGCGCTCGCGGCGGCCTGCCCCAGCCACTACGAGCGGGGCGAGTTCGCCGACCGGAAGGAGTGGGCCGACCGGCTGCGCACGTCCCCGGTCCGCGTCCAGTGGGATCCCGAGCGCGACCTGCACCTCCAGCCGCTGCCGTACCGCTCGCTGCAGCTCGGCCTGAGCGGCGAGGCGGTCGACCGGTACGTCGACGAGTGGACGGTGTCGATCACCGACGTCACGGACACGGCCCACCAGATCCGCGCCCTGCTGCGGTCCGGCCGCCGGGAGGCGGCCGCCGCGCTGCTGCCGCACGAGCCCGTCTACGGATGAGCGGCCGGGAGGTCTACCGCCTGACGATGCTGTGCGTCATCGCCGCCTGCGTCCTCGTGTCGTACCTGGTGATCAGCCACCGCCTGGACGGCGGCGACGACGACCCGAAGCCGGGGCCGCGACCGGCGTTCCAGCTGCCGTTCCCGTGCGGCGAGACGTGGCGGCTGACGACGTACCCGGGCCACGACGACTACGACATCGACTTCTTCTTCGTCGGCGGCCCGAGCGCCGGCCGCGAGGTGCTCGCCTCGGCGGCCGGCAAGGTCGAGTGGGCCGGCTGGAACGGCACGCTCGCCGACGGCTCGGCGGCCCAGCCCGGCACCGTCGGCACGCGCGGCGGCCTGGGCTTCGGCGTGATCCTGGCGCACGGCGGCGGCTGGTTCACCTCCTACGGCCACCTGAACACCTGGCCGGCGGTGCGGACCGGCGACGACGTGCAGCGGGGCCAGCTGCTCGGCCGGGTCGGCCGGACCGGCTCGACCCAGGTCGACCACCTGCACTACGAGCAGCACGACGACAGCCGCGACCCGAAGCGCACCCGCGGGGTGGAGGACAAGGTCGAGTCGGTCTTCGACGGCGTGCCGTCGGGCATCA
Organism: Dactylosporangium sucinum; assembly: GCF_014647515.1. Classification (GTDB taxonomy): domain Bacteria; phylum Actinomycetota; class Actinomycetes; order Mycobacteriales; family Micromonosporaceae; genus Dactylosporangium; species Dactylosporangium sucinum. The sequence goes on from NZ_BMPI01000102.1 coordinate 21,493, forward strand.
CCAGCGACGGCAGCGCCGGCACCGGCCCGCTGCGGGTCGCCGGCCCGGTCTCGCCGGACCAGCAGCGCACCAGCAGGAACTGCTGAGCATCTATTGACAGACATCTGTCAGGCAGGTTTCCTTTCTATTTGACCCCCCAGGTCACAACACCAAGGAGCCCGCCTGTGACCAGGTACCGAGTGCCCCTCGTGGCGTTCTTCGCCGTCGTCGCCGCCGTCGCCGCGACCGCCTACGTCATCGTCTCCGGATCCGGCGTCGCGCTGGCCGCCGCCCCGACCGCCAGCCAGTTGCTGGCCAAGACGCAGACCTGCAGCCAGGTCTCGAACGGCAAGTACGCCACCGACGACGGCGGCGCCGCCACCGTCGCCGTCTGCAAGAGCGGGTCGGCCTTCTTCTGGACGGCCGACATGGACATCGACTGCGACGGCATCAGCACCTCGCACTGCAACGCGAGCACCGACCCGTGGTACCAGGCCCAGACCTCGTTCACGACGTCGACGGGGGCCTACTTCACCTCGGAGGTCACGCGGTACTACGTGGTGCCCCTGCCCAGCTCCCGGTTCAACTACCAGAGCCAGGGCATCCGCCCCGGGGCCGTCGCCGCGGTCGTCTACAACAACAAGGTCGCCTACGCCGTCTTCGCCGATGAGGGGCCTGACAACATCATCGGCGAGGGGTCGTACGCGCTGGCGGTCGCGCTCGGCATCGACCCGAACCCGGCCACCGGCGGCACGGCCGGCCCGGTGACCTTCATCGTGTTCCCGTCCACGGTCCCCAGCCCGGTCGAGAACAACGCCACCATCGACTCCGTCGGTGCGAACGCGGCGAACGCCTGGCTCGGCTCCACCACCACGCCGCCGACCACCGGCGGACCGACCGGCGGGGCCGGCCAGATCGTCGGCTACGGCGGCAAGTGCGTCGACGTCGCCGGGGCCAGCAGCGCCAACGGCACGGCGGTCCAGCTGTACGACTGCAACGGCACGAGCGCGCAGCAGTGGACCCGCGCCTCCGACGGCACCCTGCGCGCCCTCGGCAAGTGCATGGACGTGGCCGCGGCCGGCACCGCCAACGGCACGAAGGTCCAGCTGTACGACTGCAACGGGACCAACGCCCAGAAGTGGACCCGCACCGGCCAGACCCTCGTCAACGTCGGCTCGGGCAAGTGCCTGGACGCCACCGGCCCGAGCTCGGCCAACGGCACCCGGCTGCAGATCTGGACCTGCTCGGGCGGCGCGAACCAGAACTGGACGCTGGCTTAACGAACGGCGGTCACCACGACGTAGCCCTTGGGGTCCTCGACCGTCGCGGCCGAGGCGAACAGGGCCGCCGCCCGCTCCGCGATCGCGTCCACGATGGACGGCCGGAGCGGGTGGTCGTCGGGGACGCCGAAGCCGGTGAGCATCGAGACCGCGTACGCCACCATCGGCTCCGGACCCGGGAACACCAGCGCGTTGTCGTGCCGCTCGACCTCGACGATGCCGAAGACCGAGGCGACCAGGCCCGGCAGGTTGCTCGCGTCGACCGGGATCTGGAACACCGCCGGGTCCAGGCCGTGGTCGGCGACGGCGCCGGAGGCCAGCCCCTGCAGGGCCGGGGCCGGGTGCGGGATGTTGACGACCGCGGCGAACCGGCCGCCCGGGCGGAGCACCCGGTGCGCCTCGCGGATCGCCGCCAGCGGCTCGGCCACGTGGTACAGCATGTGCCGCGCCGTCACCGCGTCGAACGACGCATCGGCGAACGGCAGCACCATCGCGTCGGCCTCGTGCGCCTCGACGCCCGGCACGCCACGCAGCGCCGCGACCGCTGCCGGAGAGGTGTCCACGCCGGCCAGCCGCCCGGTCGAGGGTGCCAACGACCGCAGGAACTCGCCCGTCCCGCAGCCGACGTCGAGCAGGTCCAGGCCGGGGCGATAGCCGAGCGCCGACCGCACCGCCGGATCCGGGTGGTCGTCGTGGCGGCTGTAGCGCCGATGCGTGTCGATCCGAACCTGCAGCGGGTCGAGGGTGCGGTACTCCAGCATCCCGCCGAGGCTACTCCGTCAACAGTGTGCGCACATGCCGTACCAATGCGGAGTCAACGACACCGTCGACCCGCACCGCGGTGCTCGTGTGGAACGCGGTGACGCCCGCCGCCCGGAGCGGCCGGAGGTGGTCGGCCCGCAGGCCGCCGCCGGCCAGCAGGCGCGGGTCCCCGGCCTCGACCAGCAGCACCGGCAGCCCGTCGGCGATGCCGTCCGGCGACCCCGCGGTGAGCACGGCGTCGAGGCCCGGCAGCCCGTCGAGCGCCTTCCACGCGGCGGACCGGTCGGCCGCGTGGTCGATGGCCCGGTGGAACGTCCAGGGCGCCCCGTCGAGCTCGCCGAGCACGACGTCGAGCGCCGCCCGGTCGACGTGGCCGTCGCCGTCGAGGAAGCCCAGCACGAACGCCTCGGCGCCGGCCGCGCGCAGGTCCCGGACCATCCGTCGCAGCTCGGCGGGGCCGGGCGCGGCGAATCCGGGATCGCGGCGGAGCATGACCCGCGCGGGGATGCCGGTCGCCGCGCGGACCGCGGCCACCACGGCCGGGGCCGGGCTCAACCCGCCGACCTCCATCGCGCTGACCAGCTCGACCCGATCGGCGCCGCCCGCCGCCGCGGCCCGCGCGTCGGCCGCCGACAACACGATGATCTCCAGCACGGGTGGACCTTAGCGAACCTTCAAACGGCCTTCACCTGCGCGTTCCCTTTCCGGGGCTACCGTGCGGTCATGCCTGGCCGTCAGTCCGCCCTTTCCGTGGCACTGGTGGGTGCCGCGCTCGCGAGCCTCGTCCTGCAACTCTTCGTGCTGCCGCTCGTGCTGCTGCCGATCGACGTCCGCTGGGGCTGGCTGCTGCTCCCCCTCGCGCTGACCACGATCCCGCTGTGGTCGCTCATCCACGAGTCCATCCACGGCACGCTGCTGCGCGACCGGGCCTGGAACGACCGGCTCGGGCGGCTGCTCGCGACCGGCTACGGCGGCCCGTTCACGCTGCTGAAGGCCGGTCACCTGCTGCACCACCGGTACAGCCGCACGCCCCGCGAGCGCACCGAGATCTACGACCCGGCGGTGACGTCGTGGCTCGCCGCCGCCCGCGCATACTACCCGCGCCTGCTCGGCGGCCTGTACCTCGCCGAGCTGGTGTCCATCGTGCTCGCCCTGGTGCCGGCGGCCGGCTGGCGCTGGCTGGTGCGCCGCACCGACAGCCTCGACTCGGTCACCGGCCTGCTGTTCGAGCGGGTCTCCCGGCGCGAGCACCTGCGCCGGTTCCGGCTGGAGTCGGTCGCGATCGTCGTGACGTACACCGGCTCGGCCCTCGCCTACGGCCCGCACCTCTGGCTGCTCGGCGTCGCCGTCGGCGTTCGGGCGCTGCTGGTCTCCCTCGCCGACAACGCGTACCACTACCGCACCCGCCTGGAGCGCCCCCTCGACGCGATGAACCTGCGCCTGCCGCGCGGCATGGAGCTGTTCGTGCTCGCGTTCAACCTGCACCAGGTGCACCACCGCCACCCCGGCCTGCGCTGGCACGAGCTGCGGGCGGCGTTCGTCGCCGACCGCGACGAGTTCCACCTGGGCTGGTTCACGGCCGTGGCGCGGCAGCTCCAGGGTCCGGTGCCGGCGACGGCGGAGGAGGTGCGCCCGCTGCCTGCGGCAGACCGAACGCCTGCGGCGACGGCCCCTGCCGCCGCAGCACCGCCAGCCGCCTGAGCCCGTCCTCGACGGTGGGCCGTTCCCCCACCGGCACCCACCACAGCGCCGTGGACGGCTGATCCATGGGCACGAACCAGTGGTCGCGCCGCCGCACGAACGAGCCGTGCCGCGAGCGGTACACGAACTCGTGCAGCGCCTCGAACCCGGTCCACACCGAAAGGTTGACGACCAGCCCGTCGCTCGTGATCGGATCGCCGTCGCCGGGCTGCCAGACGAACCCGCGGCTGTTGCTTGCCAGCTGCCCGATCCGCGCCATCGCCGACACGAACCCGCTCATCACCGGGTCGTCGAGCGCCGCCTTCGGCCGCGCCACGTTGATCTGCGCAAGGTGATGCTCCACCACGTCGGCCATCGGTCGAGCGTACCGTTGGCGCCGTGGAGTGGAAGGCGCTCCCGCCGGACCTGCGCGAGCGGCTCGACGGGGAGTTACGGCAGTCGCGGGTCCTGCCGGCGGTGCAACTGCTGCTGGCCGCGGGCGGCTGCCACCGCGACGACGCGCACCGGTTGATCATCGACCGTTTCCACGAGTTGTACCCCCCGCGCCCGCCGGCGGTCCCGACCCTCCTCCGGACGGCCCAGTCCCTGCGGGCCCCGATCGCCGCCATCGAGGCCAGGTGGGACGCCGACGGCCGGGGATGGCACGTATTGCTGGTGGCCGTGGTGGAATGTCCGGGTCCGTCCCACGAGCGCTACTCGGAGTCCCGCCTGACAACGTTCCGCCACGGCGGCGACCTGAGGCTGTTCGGCGGCGTGGTCCCCGCCTGGCCCGAGGCCGCGGAGGCCACGATGGCCGGCCAGGCCCTGGCCAGGCAGCTGGGCGTCCCGTTCCACTTCACGCACCCGGCGTCCCCGGACACCGACCTCCCCCGCTGGTGGGACACCCGGTGATCGAGGACCTCCTGACGGAGTTCGGTCACGGTTCGGATCAGGCGGCGCTGCTCAGCGATCGCCGCGAGGTCATCGCCGCTGGGACGGCGAGCGTGGCTGGCTGTCCGGGTCCCGAGCGGGACCGACCGATACGATCCCGCCGGTGTCCTCCATTGCCTCGCTCTACCTCGTCGAGACCAGCGACCTGCCGGCGATCGTCAGCGCCGCCGGTGCGGGCCGTGCCCGGGCACCGGTTCACCGGTTCGCCAGGGAACTCGACGAGGAGTACCGCTGGTCCGGCCATGTCATGCTCAACGTCCTGGAGAACCTGGAAGCGTTGAGCGTCCTGCTGGAGAGTCCGGGCTTACGTGCAGCATCTGAGGCCGTCAACGAGGACTACGACAACACCACGCTGATCGCCAGCGACGCCAAGGCGTTCCTCGACCGCCTCGACCCGGCGCGCTACGAACCCGGTGCCCTGCTCGCCGGCCCGATCGAGTTGGGACTCGACGACGAAGAGGCCCGCTACGCGATGGAGGAGACGCTGTCGTTGCTGCGTGACACCATCGCGAGGCTCTCCGACGACGAGGTGCTCCTGCTGCACATCGGCTGATGCCGCGTGGCACAGCCAGGCCCCTGCGGTGGCGCGGTCGCCCGAGCCTGGACCGTCACGGACCACCCGTGGCGCCTGGGCTTGATCGATGGGCTCGTGGCGGACGAGGAGCGCGACGGCGGCGAACGCTGTTCAGCCGCGCGACCACTTCTGCTGGGCCCAGGGGAGGCTGGCTGGTGCAACCCAGTAGTTGTTGAAGAATCTCACGACCTGCGGGGAGTCGGGCGCGTCCAGCCCGGGTGGGGGCAGTTCGCGGCGCTCCGCCGGGCGGGAGCATCCCAGAATGGCCTGCTCGAAGCCGGCCGGGGTGTAGTAGTTGAGGCAGTGGCAGACTTCCGTCCCGGTCACCTTGAACTCATGCACGGTGTTGCGCGGGAGATGGCCCAGGCTGCCCGGTCCGAGAACGACTTCCTGCCCGCCGATGACGGCGGTCATCTCCCCAGCAAGGATGTAGAACGCCTCGTCCTCGAACGGGTGGACGTGCGGGGGCGGGCCGGACCCTACCGGCATGAACTGTTCGATGACGGAGTATCCGCCGTTGGTGTCCTCGCCGTCGGCCAAGACCACCCACAGGATGTCGAGCAGCCACCGTGCCGGGGCGTCGTCTCTGCTCCGGGCAACGGGATTGCTGGACACGATCAGATTCATGGCGATGACCTCCAGAAGCTGTGCGCTCTGGAATACAGCGTTCCGCCGGCCAGGTGGTCGCCTTCCGCCGCAACCCCGTGAGGCCGATCGGCAACACACCGGCACTACGCCCACTGTACGTCGGGTAGCGCACCACACCAATCTCGGTGGGCTCAGCCGTGCGAGGACAACTCCACCCCAGCTCCACCGCCGTCCTATGTGGACGGTATGCCCGTGTCGCCGCAGGCCCGATCAGGGCTGGTGCGGACGCTGCGGCGAGATGGAAACCGGTGGCCACCGCGGATCGCCGTGGCCACCGGTGCTCGTGGCGGATTGGCAACAGTGGGTGTTACTTGCGGAAGTAGAACGAGTCGACGTTCACGAAGTCCGCGGGCTGGCCGCTGGTGAACTTCAGGTACACGGTGTGCTTGCCCGTGACCGAACCGTTCAGGTTGCTCGGTGTGTCCTTCCAGGTGCTCCAGCCGCCGGTGTTGGCGATGGAGGTCGTCGCGATCGACGCGTTGCTGAGACTGTCGATCTTGACTTCGACGAGGCCGCTGATCCCACCGGCCGCGCCGGAGCCGAGGCGGAGCATGACGTCCCTGGGCGACGCGCCGCCGAAGTCGACGTTGTTGTACTGCACCCAGTCGCCGTTGGCGATGTAGCCGATCTCGCCGGGGCCGGCGACGACACCGCTCTGAGCGTTGAAGGACTCGGCCTCGATGGTGCTGTACGCGTTGCGGGTGCCGCTGCCGCCCGTGCCGGTGGAGGTCGGCGTCGGGTTGCCGGTGGTCGGGTTGGTGGTGCCGCCGCTGCCGCCCTTGGTGTAGACGGCGACGTAGTCGACGAGCATCGGCTTGCCGGACACCGTGCTGCTGGTCGGCGTCGAGTAGCCGGCCACACCGTTCGGGAACGCGCCGCCCATGGCGACGTTCAGCAGGATGAAGTAGCCCTCGTGGCTGGTCATGTTCGACCAGTACGAGCCGACGGTGTTCTGCGAGACGTTGAGGTAGTTGACGCCGTCGACGTACCAGCGCAGCATCTGCGGGCTGACGCCGGCGTCCCACTCGATCGCGTAGGTGTGGAAGTTGCCCTGGCAGTTGCTGTTCGGGCAGCCGCGGGTTGCGCCGAGACCGTTGGTCTCATTGCAGGGACCGCCGGGGTTGACGCCGCAGTGCAGCGTGCCCCAGACCTGGTTCAGGCCGTTGACGTTCTCCATGATGTCGAGTTCGCCGATGCCCGGCCAGTTCCAGTAGTTGCCCCGGTAGGGCGAGCCCAAGGCCCAGAACGCCGGCCAGTAGCCGGCCGCGGCGCCGCCGGTGACGTTCGGCATCGCGAGGCGGCCCTCGATGCGCAGCACACCGCCCGACGGCGGCTTGAAGTTGGTGCGCTTCGTCTCGATGCGAGCCGAGGTCCACGAGCCGTTGCTGGCCTTGATCGGCGTGATCTTCAGGTTGCCGGAGCCGTCGAGGCCGAGGTTCTGGCTGTTGGTGGTGTACGTCTGGATCTCGCCGGTGCCGAACTGGGCGGGGCCGCCGCTGTACTGCGTGCCGGTGGTGTAGATCCAGTTGCTGGACGACGGCAGGGTGTTGGCGGAGCCGGTGAAGTCGTCACTCCACTGCAGCGTCCAGCCCGACGGCGTCGAGGGCAGCGACGCCCACGCGTTGACGGTGACGACGGTGGTGGCGGTGAGGACCGTGGCGGCGGCTGTTGCGAGGAGGAAACGGCGACGACGCCGTGTCGGGGTGGGGGTCATTCGGGAGAACCTCCTAGCGGACTGCGGTACGACGCGACCAGGCGGAGTCGCGCCGTGAGAGCGCTCTCACGTTTCTAGTCGGTTACGAGAACGGTGTCAATCGTCAAAATTTTCTGCGTTCTTACTGGTCAGGTTGCTAACAACTAAAGCTTGATCGATCGAAAAGATCTCTTTGAGAGAGCGCTCTCTCCCTGCTGAACGCCTCTGCCGGCGCCCCTCGCAACCGGTACCGATCACGCCGAAGACGCAGACCCAAGGCCCGGAGATGCTCGCCGGTGTCGCTCGATGGCCGGCCCGGCCCAGAACCGCGGCCGCCCGTCCGCCGCGACCTCCGCGGCCGGGCCCGACCAGCCGGCCCGCGCCCATCGGCCGGCCGCGGCGTGACCGTGGCGCCCACACAGGGCAACAGCAAGTAACGCCGGCACGAGCCTGGCGTGATCCAGCTCGGCTGTCCTATAGTCCTACTGTCGTAGGACAATAGAGAGGGTCGCCGGCGGTGATCGAGTTCGTGCTGGACGCCCGGTCGAAGGTCAACACCTACATGCAGCTCGTCCAGCAGGTCAAACAGGCGCTGCGGGTCGGGCTGCTGGCGCCCGGGGACCAGTTGCCGAAGGTGCGGGACGTCGCGCAGTCGCTGGCGATCAACCCGAACACGGTCCTGAAGGCCTACCGCGAGCTGGAGATCGAAGGGCTCGCCGAGGGGCGGCCGGGGGTCGGCACGTTCGTCACCCGCACCCTCGCCGGCGACTCGCTCGCCAACCAGGCCGACCTGCGCGCCGAGCTGCTCGATTGGCTGCGCAGGGCGCAGGCGGCCGGGCTGAGCGACGAGGACGTCACCGCGCTGGTCGACACGACGATCCGCGCCGCACGACAGGCCGACGCCCTGCAGGCGGAGCCGGCATGAGAGGACACGAGATGGAGCACGTGCTCGAGGCCGAGGGCCTCGGCAAGCGGTACGGGGGACGCTGGGCCCTGCGCGACTGCACCCTGCGGCTGCCCACCGGCAGGGTCGCCGCGCTCGTCGGGCCCAACGGATCCGGCAAGACCACGCTGCTGCACCTGGCGGTCGGCCTGCTGCGCCCCGACGCCGGTGCGGTGCGGGTCTTCGGCGAGACGCCGTACGAGAACACGACCGCTCTGGCCGACATCGGGTTCGTCGCGCAGGACACCCCGGTGTACCGCGACTTCACCGCCGACGAGCTGGTCCGGATGGGCGGCAAGGTCAACCGGCAGTGGGACGCCACGCTCGCGCGGACCCGGCTGGCTCAGGCCGGCATCCCGCCCCGCACACCGGTCGGCAAGCTCTCCGGCGGGCAGCGCGCCCAGGTCGCCCTGGCCCTGGCCCTGGCCAAGCGCCCGCGGCTGCTGCTGCTCGACGAGCCGGTCGCGAGCCTCGACCCCCTCGCGCGGCGGGAGTTCCTGCAGTCGCTGATGGGCAGCGTCGCCGACTCGGGCACCACCGTGCTGCTCTCCTCGCACATTCTCGCGGACCTGGAGCGCTCCTGCGACTACCTCGTGGTCCTGCAGTCCGCCAAGGTGCAGCTGACCGGCGCGGTCGACGACATCGTGGCGGCGCACCGGCTGCTGGTCGGCCCGCGCCACCACGGCGGGCCGATCGACGGCGTCGCGGACGTGGTCCGCGCCCGCCACACCGACCGGCAGTCGACGCTGGTCGTGCGCACCGGCGGCCCGGTCACCGATCCGTCGTGGACGGTGCGCGAACTGACCCTGGAAGACCTCATCCTGGCCTACCTCGCCGGCAGCGGCACGCAGACCAGCCACGCAGCGTGGGGAGCGGCGGCATGATCTGGCTGACCTGGCGGCAGCACCGCAAGCAGGCCCTGTTCACCCTGATCGGCCTCGCGGCCCTGGCGGCGTTCATCGTGCCGACCGGCCTGTCGATGCACCGAGCATTCGACCGGCTGGTCACGCGGGGGTGCGCGACCAGCACCCCCGAGCAGCCCTGCGACGGCTTTCGCGAGTTCTCCACCGCCTACGGCTCGTACATCTACGCCTGCGTCCTGCTGCTGATCGTGCCGCTGCTGTTCGGCCTGTTCTGGGGCGCGCCCCTGGTTGCCCGCGAGATCGAGCAGGGCACCCATCGCATGATCTGGACCCAGGGCATCAGCCGCCGCCACTGGGCCCTGACCAAGGTCGGCCTCCTCGGGGGCGCGGTGACGGTCCTGGCGGTCGTCTACGGCCTGGGCATCTCCTGGTGGTACGAGCCGCTCCGATTCGTCGAGAGCCGCTTCGACGAGATCTTCTTCGACGTGCAGGGCGTGGCCCCGGTCGGCTACACGCTGTTCGCGGTCGCGCTCGGCATCGCCGCCGGCGCCCTGGTGCCGAAGGTCGTGCCCGCGATGGCGATCACCCTGCCGGTCTTCATCGCCGCCCGGCTCGCCGTGGCGTTGTACGCGCGGCCACGGTTCGCGACACCCGTCACCAACACCTTTCCGGTCGTCGTCGACCCGGCCTCCAACGTCGGCAGCATACGCATCGGAACCTGGCTGTTGAGCTCGGACGTGCGCCGGCCGGACGGCACGTTCGTCACCTCCGGCGCCGTGGTCTGCCCGCCCGCGGAGGCCACCGAGTGCCTCGGCTCGCTCGGCTCCGACCTGCACAACCGTCAGGTGTTCCAGCCGGAGGACCGGTTCTGGCCGTTCCAGTGGATCGAGACCGGCGTCTTCGTCGTCCTCGCCGCGCTGCTGGTCTGGCTCGCGGTCCGCCGCATCCGCCGGATCGTCTGACCCGCCGGCGGGTGGCATGATCGGGCCGTGGGGATCGGGCGGCGAGCGGTGCTTGGGGGCGGTGTTGCCGCCCTCCTCGGTGGGTGCGGCGGCCAGCAGCCGCCGGCCCCGCGGACGGCCGGGCCGTCGGGCGCCGGCGACGCCGGCCCCACGGCGCCCGCAAGAACCGGGCCGGCGGAGACACCCGAGCAGGTGACCTTCACGCCCGGGCGGACGATTACGCCGTTGCAGCAGCCGGCCGGCTACGCCGGGGCGCTCCGCGGCATCCTCACCAAGTATCTTGCGCCCAACCCGGACCATCCGAAGTATCCCGCCTACGCCGGGGCCGTGCTGCTCGTCGCCGTCGACGGGCAGGTCACCGTGCACGACGCGGTCGGGGATGCGCTCCGCTACGGGACCGGGCCCACCGAGTTGCCCAAGGCGCAGCGGGTCGCCATGCGGGCCGATGCCGTCTTCGACCTCGCGTCCATCACCAAGGTGTTCACCGCGCTGCTCGTGTTGCGGCTGGTCGACCAGGGGAAGGTCCGGCTCGACGCGGCCGTCGCGGGCTATCTGCCGCAGTTCAAGAAGCCTCAGGTCACCGTCGGCATGCTGCTCGCCCACACCGGGGCGTTGCCAGGGAGTGTCAGCTTTGCCGGGGCCAAGGACAACAGCGAGCGCTGGAGCCGGATTCTCTCCGTGCCGCTCGTTCCGGACACCGCGCCTGGGAGCACGTTTCGGTACAGCGGGGTCGGGCTCATGACCCTCGGGCGGCTCGTCGAGAAGGTTACCGGGCTCAGCCTCGACGTCGCCGTCCAGGACCTCATCGCCAAACCGCTCGGGCTGCGGGACACCATGTTCACGCCGCTCAAACGGCTGCAGGGCAACGATCCCCGGCTCGTCGCCACCGAGGCCCGCAAGACTCGCGGGCTCACCCGAGGCGTCGTCCACGACGACCTCTGCCTCGCGCTCGGCGGGGTGGCCGGGCACGCCGGGCTGTTCGGCACGGCCGCCGATCTCGCCGTGGTCGGGCAGATGCTCGTCAACGGCGGCGAGTACAACGGCACTCGCGTGTTGTCCGACGGTACCGTGCGATCGATGATCACCAACGTGAACAAGGGGCTGCCGGCCATCGACGCCGAGCGGCCCGGGCGGTCGGCCGACCACGGGCTGGGCGTGGAGTTGCAGCAGCCGTGGTTCATGGGGCGGCTGGCGCGGCCGGTCGCGTTCGGGCACACCGGGTTCACCGGGACATCGCTGCTCGTCGATCCCGACCGGCGACTCGTGGTCGTGCTGCTCACCAACCGGGCGCACCCCGACTGGACGCGGGCCAACCCGGACAAGCCACGGGTGGCGGTGGCCGACGCCCTCGCGGACGCGCTCTAACAACTCCTAACAGAATGATCTAGGGACTTCCGTCCTTTGTAGACGATGATCTACAGTGTCGACCGTGCGGAAGGGC
>NZ_BMPI01000103.1 GCF_014647515.1 Dactylosporangium sucinum
TCTTCGCGGCCGAGGGCTCGGAGTCCTCGCACGCGGCTGAGTTCTCGAACCTGGACGCGCTGCGTGAGTCCTTCCAGGCGGAGTTCGCCTCGGGCACCGAGCTGCACACCGGTGGCCACCCGGGCCTCGCGTCCAACTGACCCACCCGCCAGCACGATCTTCCGGATGGCCGGCCCTCTGCAAAGAGGTGCCGGCCATCCGGCGTTCGCGCCCGCGACCCGGTCCGGCAGCATCAGCGCTCCCGCAGGTACGTGGCCGTCGTGGTGTGCTCCGTTCGGCCCAAGCCCGACCACGAAGCGGAGCACTCATGACCACCGCTGGGTGCGCTGCCCGGTGCCTACCTCGGCCCGATCACGGCCGCATTCGTCGTGACGGCCCGGACCGAAGGCCGGTCCGGACTGCGCCGCTGGGCGCGGCGGCTGGTCCGGTGGCGGGTCGGGGTGTGGTGGTATGTGGCGATCGTCGTCGGAGTGCCGGCCGTCGCGATCGTGGCCACGCTGCCCCTGCCGGGTGCCTGGGCGGACGTGCGACCGCCCACGCTGATGGTCCTCGCCGCGTACTTACCGGTGCTGCTGATGCAGGTCCTCACCAGCGGGCTGGCGGAGGAGCCGGGCTGGCGGGACTTCGCGCAGCCGAGGCTGCAGGACCGGTTCGGTCCGTTGACCGGTTCGCTGATCCTCGGGCCGCTGTGGGGCGCGTGGCATCTGCCGCTGTTCTTCAGCGACTGGGCTGGCTGGCCGGATGTGCGGTGGTCGATGGCGGTGGAGTTCGTCGCTAGTTCGGTGTTGCTGAGCATCGTGCTCACGTGGGTGTTCAACCGCACCGGACAGAGCCTGCCGGCCGCCATGGTGCTGCACGCCAGCGTCAACACGGTCTTCTCCCTGCTCTGGCCGGCGATGTTTCCGTCCTTGGACGTGTTCGGCGACTCGCTGCACGCGATGATGATCGGGGCGGGTGTGACGGCGGTGGTGTTGCTCGTGGGGACTCGGGGGCGGCTTGGGCACCGGGGGAGTCGCGCGGCCGTTGCCGAAGGAGCTGCGGAAAAGGCAGCCGCAGGAGGCGAGGGAGCGCCAGCCGAGGGACGCGAGGGAGTGCCAGCCGCGGGAGCACAGGGAGGGGTCGCCGGGGTGGCACGTTTCCGGGATTCTCTTGATCCGGCCGGCGAATAACGTTCTTGGCAACGGGAACGAACGATCCGAGTCAGGGAGATAGAGAAATGAGCGACATGGAATACGGGACGTACGAGGCCGGGGCTGAGAGCGGCGAGCTGGAGCACGTGCAGGAGGCCTCGGGCAGCGAGGCGGACTACAACAGCGACTTCGCCGTGTACGAGCAGGACACCGAGTCGGCCGAGTCGACCGACTTCCAGCAGGGCCGCCACGTCGAGTTCGAGGACCCGTCGGGTGCTCGCTACGAGGAGACCGAGTTCACGAACTACAGCCACGACCAGTACGACTCGAACCACATCTTCGCGGCCGAGGGGTCGGAGTCGGCCCACACCGCGCAGTTCGTGGAGCTCGACGCGCTGCGGGAGCAGTTCGCTTCGAACTTCGAGGCGGGCACCGTGTTCCAGGGTGACGCGGGTCAGCTGGGCGCTGCCTCGGCCTGATCCAGTGCTACCTGATCTGCCTCTGGTTGAGGCGTCGGTCGAGCAGGCAAGCCTTCCGGATGGCCGGCCCCGCACAGGGGGCCGGCCATCCGACATTGACGAACCGACCGCGGGCGTCGAGAGAGCCGGCGGCAGGAGTTGAGGGCCTTCTAGAACGAGCGGGTCGGGTCGAACAAGCCGATCGGGTGGGGCGTCGTGCCGGTCAGGGTCAGGTCCGCCAGGATCTCCCCGACCACGGGCACGAACTTGAAGCCGTGACCCGAGAACCCGCACGCCACCGTGACCCGTGCGTGCAGCGGATGGCGGGCGATCACGAAGTGCTCGTCGGGCGTGTTGGTGTACAGGCAGGTCTTCCCGCGCAGGAACGGGCCCGCGGCCGCCGGGACGCGGGACGACAGGTGGTCGGTGATGAACGCGATCTCCTCGTCGTGGATCGTCCGGTCCACCGCGTCCGGTGACGTCGTCCGGCCGCGGCGGAAGAAGGCCACCTTCACGCCGCCGGACGGGCCGTCCAGGGCCGGGAAGCCGTACACCTGCGTGCCCGGCGGGCCCTCCCAGATGAAGATCGGCTGGGCCGAGGGGAGGAACGGCTCGATGCCGCCGATGGGGTCCAGGAAGAACTGCACCTGGCGCTCGACCGCGAACGGAATCCCGAGATCGGCCAGGAGCGTCGGGGCCCAGGCGCCGGGGCAGACGACCAGCGCGCCGGCCGAGTACGTCGCCGTCGCCGTGTGGACCTCGACCGAGGACGCGCCGGCGGACCAGGACAGGACGGGTGAGTCGAACAGCAGCGTCGCGCCGGAGGCGGCGGCCAGCGAGAGGGAGGCCCGCACCGTCTCCTCCGGGCGCAGGAAGCCGGCGTTCGCCTCGTAGAGGGCGACCTCGTGCGGGGCCGGGCGGAAGAGGGGGAACCGGCGGCGGAGGTCGGCGGCGGAGAGCATCTCGTGGGGCAGGTCCCACTGCAGCGCCGAGGCCAGGGTGCCGGCGACCGTGACCGACGACGGGTCGCCGATGAAGAGGCCGCCGGTGAGCGTCATCAGGGAGCGGTCCGAGTCGCGCTCCAGCTTCTCCCACAGCTCGTACGCCCGCAGGATGAGCGGCACGTAGGCCGGATCCTCGAAGTACGACTGCCGGGTGATCCGCGACCCACCGTGCGAAGAACCGAGGTCGTGGGCCGGACCGAACCGCTCCAGGCCCAGCACCCGCTGCCCGCGAGCGGCGAGATGGTACGCGGCCGAGCTGCCCATGCCGCCCAGGCCGACCACGATGACGTCGTACGTTGCCATACGCAATGGTCACCACGGCGCCCGGGCGAAGCAAGGAGCGGCGGGCACGCAGACCTAGCGGCTGTAGAACTCCACGACCAGCTGCTCGTCGCACAGCACCGGGACCTCGGTGCGCAGCGGCAGCCGGATGAGCCGCGCGGTCAGGCCGCTGACGTCGACGTCCAGGTACGGGGCGGTGCGCTCGCCCACGTGCGCGCCGGCCGCGGCGACCACGAACGGGGTCTTCTGCCGGCTGCGCTCGGCGACGGAGATCACATCGCCCGGCCGCAGCCGGAACGACGGCCGGTCGACGCGCTTGCCGTTGACGTTCACATGCTGGTGGGTCACGACCTGCCGGGCCTGGTAGATGGTCCGGGCGAACCCGGCCCGCAGCACCAGCGCGTCGAGCCGCAGCTCCAGGTCGATGATCAGCTCCTCGCCGGTCTTGCCGGGGCGGCCGGCGGCCCGGTCGAACGCGGCCCGCAGCTGGCTCTCGAGGATGTTGTACTGCGCCTTCAGCCGCTGCTTCTCCAGGAGCCGGACCTTGTAGTCGCTGACCTTCGGCCGGCTGCGACCGTGCTGGCCGGGCGGGAACGGGCGCCGTTCGAAGTACTTCACACACTTCGGCGTCAGCGCGATGCCGAGCGCCCTCGACCGCCGGACCTTGGGTCGTGACTGGTTCATTCCTCGCCTCTCCACTAAGGTAAGCCTAACCTTAGGAGGTCGGATGTCCGGTATCAAGCTCCCCACCGCCGCCGAGCGCCTGCGTTCCCTGCTGGCCGCGGCGTCCTCGCTGACGCTGCACGTGCCGGGTCACCGCTGTGACCTGGTCGGCCGGCACCGGATCGACCAGGCCGGCCGGATCGTGCTGGAGCTGCCCGACGACAGTCATGCCGCGCATCTGGTACGGGCTGAGCCCGACCTCGCGTCGGCCCTGGAGCTGACCGATCTGGCCGCCACCCCGGTGGTCGCCACCGGCACCGGCCGGGTGCGCGCCCGGGCCACCTTCTCCGGCTGGCTGACCCCGACGGCGTCGGACGCCGGCGAGCTGCTCGCGGTCATGGAGCTGGGCGCGGCCGCCCTGCAGGACCCGGCGTTCGGCCCGGACGAGGTCGACGTCGAGCCGGCCGAGTTCGCCGCCGCCCGGCCCGACCCGCTCGCCGAGCACGAGGCCGACCTCCTCTGCCACCTGCTCAGCGCGCATCCCGACGCCGTCGAGCGGCTCTCCCGCCTCATCCCGCCGCATCATCTGCACGGGGTACGGCGGATCCTTCCGGTGCGAATGGACCGCTTCGGACTCGTTCTCCGGCTGGAGTTCGCCAGCCGTGCGCGAGACGTTCAGCTAGCTTTCACGACCCCGGTCCGACACGTCACGGAGGCCGGCGATCGCATGCAAGACCTGCTGGCAAGGGCTCGATGCTGCCGCCACGGACACTAGCGTCCCGTCGATACGATCTCGGGCGTGCGCAAGTTCGTCGTCTGGGGTGACAACGCACTCGCCCGCCGGCTGGTCGGCGAGCTGATCAACACGTACTCGGCCCAGGTCACCGTGATCGTGCCGGCGTTGACCGGCAACCAGGCCCCGGAGATCGCGGCGATCCGCGACGAGGACGACCCCGAGCACGGTCCGGTCATGATCGAGGCCCGCACGACGACGACCGCGGTCTTCGAGGCGGCCGACCTCACCGACGCCGACGCGATCGCGTTCGTCGGCGCCGACGACGTGGCCAATGTGGACGCCGCGCTCGTCGCCCGCGAGGTCGACCCGCACATCCGCGTGGTGTTGCGGATGTTCAACACCGTGCTCGGCGCGGGCGTGACCGAGCGGCTGGTCAACTGCGCCGTCCTGTCGGCGTCGGAGATCGCCGCGCCGGCCTTCGTCGCCGCCGCGCTGGGCGACAACGCCCCGACGTCGATCCGGCTGAGCGACGGCCAGCAGCTCATGGCGGTCGACCGGGCCGACGCCAACCCGTCGGACGTCCGCGCCGGCCTGGCGGTGACCGCCGAGGGCGAGAGCCTGCCCGCCGACGACGAGCGGGCCGACCTGGTCCTCGTGAGCGTCTACGGCCAGACCCGGGTGAAGCGCCGCCGCCCCAGGAGGCATCCGCTGCGCGCGTCGCGGCTGCTGTTCAGCGGCGGGCTGCGTCGGGTGCTGCTGGTCGCCCTCGCGGTGCTCACCGCCGGCACGGTCGCCGTCGCGGTCGTGCGGCACGTCAGCCCGTGGCGGGCCGTGTACCTCACGCTGCTCACCGCCCTCGGCGGCGCCGACCCCAACCTCGAGGACTCCGTCCTCGTCCAGGCGGTGTCGCTGGCCCTCGTGCTGGCCGGCGTCGCGCTCATCCCCGCCCTCACCGCGGCCGTGGTCGGCGTGCTGGTCAAGGCCCGCTTGGCGATCGCCGCCGGCGGCCTCGCCGAGCCCGTCTCCGACCACGTCGTGGTGGTCGGGCTGGGCAACATCGGCACGCGCGTGCTCCGCGAGCTGCACGACCAGGGCATCGACGTGGTCGGCGTCGACCGCAACGAGCAGGCCCGCGGCGTGCAGGTGGCCCGCGACCTGGGCATCCCGGTGATCATCGGGAGCGCCAACAGCATCGACACGCTGCGCGCCGCGTCGGTGGCCACCGCCCGCTGCCTGGTCGCCGTCACCACCGTCGACGTCAACAACCTGGAGGCGGCGCTCATCGGGCGGGACCTGGCCCGCCAGGCCGACCCGGCCAAGAAGCTGCGGGTCGTGCTGCGGCTGTTCGAGGAGGACTTCGCCCGCCGGATCAAGCAGGCGTTCGACATGAACCTGTCCCGCAGCGTCTCCTACCTGGCCGCGCCCGCGTTCGCCGCGTCGATGGTCGGCAGCGAGGTCATCGACACGATCCCGGTCGGGCGGCGGGTGCTGCTCGTCGCCGAGGTGCCGGTGGGGGCCGGCTCGCAGCTGGAGGGCAGGTACTTTCGCGACGTCAGCGAGCCGGGCCTGCTCCGGCTGGTCGCCGTCCAGACCGGCCGCCCCGGCATGGGTGTCGGCGTGCAGACGTTCTGGGCGCCCGAGCAGAGCCGCTGGCGGACCCTCGACCGCACCCAGACGATGATCGTCGTCGCCACCCGGGCCGGGTTGGTCGCGCTGCTGGAGCGGGCGGCCGGTGTGCAGAACCCGCCGCCGTTCCACCCGCCGTCGGCGCCCCCGCTGCTCGCCCCGAACCCCCGCGGCGGGTGAGGCGGGGGGCCGCCTCCCACCGTTGGAGGTATGGAGTACTCCCCGATCGAACGGCACGGGATGATCGGCGACCTGCAGACCGCCGCCCTCGTGGCCGATGACGGCAGCATCGACTGGTTCTGCACGCCGCGCTTCGACTCCCCGAGCCTCTTCGCCTTCCTCGTCGACCGCTCGGCGGGCGGCTACTGCCGGCTGCGGCCGGAGCGCGACGACTACGTGGTGCGCCAGTTGTACCTCCCGGGCAGCGCGATCCTCATCACCCGCTTCATGAGCCCGGAGGGCGTCGGCGAGCTCATCGACTTCATGCCGGTCACCGGCCGCGAGCCCACCGACCGGCACCGCATCGTGCGCATCATGCGCCAGGTGCGCGGCACCGGCCGGTACATCTTCGAATGCGTTCCGGGTTTCGACTACGCCCGCGCCGACCACGAGGTGGTCGAGCACGAGGCCGGGTGGGAGTTCCGCAGCCCGGCCGGCCGCCTCACGCTCAACCCGGCCGGCCACGACAAGATCCGCGACGTGCGGCAGGTCGGCCCCGGGGTGCGGGGGATCATCGAGGCCAACCAGGGCGACAGCGGGGCGCTGGTGCTGGAGACCGGGTCCGCCGACCCGCCGCGGTTGTTCTCCGTGTCCGAGGTTTGGCAGTTGTACGAGCAGACGCGCGACTTCTGGCGGGGATGGGTGGGCCGGTCGCGGTACCGCGGACGCTGGCGCGAACAGGTCGAGCGCTCCGCCATCACGTTGAAGCTCATGACCTACGCGCCCACCGGCGCGCTCATCGCGGCCCCGACGGCGGGCCTGCCCGAGCTGGTCGGCGGGGAGCGCAACTGGGACTACCGGTTCACCTGGATCCGCGACGCCTCGTTCTCGGTCCATGCCCTGCTGGGGCTCGGCTACCGCGAGGAGGCCCAGCAGTACCTCGGCTGGCTGCGCGACCGGCTGGCCGGCGAGACGCCGCCGCGGATCATGTACCGCGTGGACGGCGGCGTCGACCTCGTCGAGGAGTCGCTCGGCCACTTCGAGGGGTACCTCGGCTCCACCCCGGTGCGCATCGGCAACGATGCCAACGGGCAGCTGCAGCTCGACATCTTCGGCGAGGCGATGGACTCGGTCTACCGGGCCGCCCGCAGCGGCCTGCACCCGGCGTACGAGGGCTGGAGCGGGCTGTCGGCCATGGTCGACTGGCTGAGCGACCACTGGGACCAGCCCGACGACGGGATCTGGGAGGCGCGCAGCGGACGGCAGGACAACACCTACGGCCGGGTCATGTGCTGGGTGGCGTTCGACCGCGCGATCCGGATGTCGCTGACGCTCGGCCTGCCCGCCGACACGCATCGCTGGGTGCGGGCCCGCAACGCGATCTACGAGCAGGTCATGACGAAGGGCTGGGACGCGCAGCGGGAGACGTTCACGCAGCGGTACGGCAGTCCCGTGCTCGACGCGGCGCTGCTGTACCTGCCGCTGGTCGGGTTCGTGGCGCCGAGCGATCCGCGGTGGCGCTCGACGATGCGAGCCATCGACCAGCATCTGGTCTCCGACAGTCTGGTGTACCGCTACGACCCGGTCGCCTCCCCGGACGGCCTGGCGGGTGCCGAGGGCACCTTCTCGATGTGCACGTTCTGGTACGTCGACGCGCTGGCCCGCTGCGGCCGCCTCGACGAGGCCAGGCTGACGTTCGAGAAGATGCTCACGTACAGCAACCACGTCGGCCTGTACTCCGAGGAGATCGGCCCGACGGGCGAGCAGCTCGGCAACTTCCCGCAGGCGTTCTCGCACCTGGCGCTCATCAACGCCGCGGTGCGGCTGGATCAGGCGATCACGGCGTGACCGCGGGCGAGCGCGTCCACCCGCCGAAGGGCGTCGGGCATGCGGTGCGGCCCCGCCATGCGGGCGACGATGCCGGCGGCCCGGTCCCTTGGCAGGCCGATCGCGGTGACGTACAGCGGGCGATCGGCGCCGCCGCGCCGCACCTCGACCGCGTGGGTGGCGGTGCGGAACGCCGTCTTGGCGACCCCGATGACGGGGATGCCCAGCGCGTCGTGGACGTGGGCGCCGAGGCCCGGCCGCCCGTCCGGGTCGAGGTCGACGTAGCCGTCGACGACGATGAGCTCCAGGGGAGCCGTCCCTTCGAGCACGGCCCGGAGCGCCGGCAGCTCGCGCTTGTAGAAGGCGCCCGGCTCGTACGGCGCCACCTCGTCGAGCCACCGCACCCGCTCCTCGACGAGCGTCGCGAAGGTGGGGTCGTCGGCGACCACGAGGGCCGCCCGGCCACCGCCCCCGTCCGGGTACTGCACGTCGACCGCCCCGCTCCGCGTCACGGCGGTAGTTTGGCATACGCGGCCTCGACGGTCGCCCTGTTGAACACCCGCCAGCTCGCGACCGCGACCACGGCGGCGACGACGAACCCGACCCAGTAGGGCGCGGTGATGCCGAACGCGCTCGCGAGTGCGCCGCCGAACAGCGCGCCGACGCTGTTGCCGGCCGCCGCCACGAAGATCATGACGCTGCCGGCCCGGCCGAGCAGCTCGGGCGGCGTCAGGCGCTGCCGCAGTGAGCTGCCGACGATCCCCCACAGCGTGCCGTGCACGCCGAACAGCACGAGCACCGGCCCGATCACCCACGCCTCCCGCGACGCGGCGAGGGCGAGGTGCATGCCGGCCTCGATGAGCAGCCCGATCCGGATCGTCCAGGTGGGCCGCACCCAGGCGATGATCCGGTCGCCGACCACCGAGCCGATGACGGCGCCCGCGGCCATCGCGGTGAACAGCAGCCCGTACCCGACCTCGTCGAGCCCCAGCCGGTCGCGCGCCAGGAGCACCAGCACCGAGGTCGCCGCGGTCAGCGTGACGTTGAGCAGGGCGATGAGCCCGACCATCGTGCGCAGCAGCCGCTGCCCGGCCAGCCAGCGGAACCCCTCGACGATCTCCCCGCGGAACGACCGCTTCCTCGCCGTCGCCGTCGGTGCGACCCGGTAGCTCCCGCCGATCGACCACAGCAGCAGCGCGCTGGCGGCGTAGGTGGCGGCGTTGGCCAGGAACGGGGAGCTGGCCGCGACCACGAACAGGAAGCTCCCGAGCGGCGCCGCGACGACGTTCTGGGCGAGCATGAGCCCGCCGAAGAGCCACCCGTTGGCCCGTTCGAGCTGCTCCCGCGGCACGAGGTCGGGCACGACGGCCTGGCTGGCGACGCGCATGACGATCTCGCCGGCGTTGATGACGAAGAGCACGGAGTACAGCAGCCAGACGCTCCTGACCCCGCCGAGGACGGCCGCCCCGAGCCCGAACACGGCCGCGGCCCGCGCCCAGTCGAGCACGATCATGAGCTTGCGCCGGTCGACCCGGTCGGCGAGCGCACCGCCCGGCAGCGCGAACAGCAGCCAGGGCAGCCAGGCCACGGCCGAGGCCGCGGCGACGCTGAGCGGCGAGTCGGTCTGGGCCGCCACGAGCAGCGGCGCGGCGACGGTGGTCAGCCCGCTTCCGAGCGCCGAGGTCGTCCCGGCGGCCCAGAGCTTCCCGAACCGGCCGCCGAGGCTCGCCGACGACCGGTCATCGACCAACGCTTCGGTCATTCGCGCGAATCTACCCGTGCCGGCGACCGCAGGGGCGCCCGCGGAGACGGCTGGGTTCGGATGCGGCGGCGTGGAGCGGGAACCCGCGATGACTCAGCGGCGGTGCATGGGGCGCGGGAGCATGCCCGCCAGCGTCGCCACCGTGTCCACTGTGGACTCGATCTGCCGGGGCGCCGTGAAGGGAGCGGTCAGCAGGCAGATCAGGCGGTTGTGGTGGATGCTGAAGTTCCAGTCGCCGCGGGCCGCCATCGCACCCGCGATCGGGCGGTCCAGCAGGTGCGGGGCCGTGCCGGGCGCCGGGGCGTCCACGCGGAACCAGTCGTCGAAGGCCGGGACGCCGCTGCGCCAGGCGCCCACCGGGAGCAGGCCGCTCGGGCGGCGGATCACCCGCACCGGCCCGCCGTGCGGTGCGGGGAGCTGGGTGACCACCAGGCCGCCGCCCGGGTACCGGCTGAGGTCGGTGCCCTCCATCGCGACGCTCACGTCGGCGACGTACACCGGGAGGCCGCCGGCCAGGCCCGCGTACGACCAGGTCACGAACAGCTCCGTGGGCGGGGCCGGCGGGTGTTCGAGGTGGTAGGCCGACCACAGCCAGGAGACCTCGCGGGTGACGTCCGGCGGCGGGTTGCCGGCCGCCTGCCAGCCCCGGCGGAAGGCGAGGTCGGCCGCCGGGGGACGGGTTGGAGCGACGGTTCGGGTCGGTCGGCGCAGCAACATGACAGCCACCAGGATTGCCAGGGCCCCGCCAACGGAGGCCAGCACCACGTACGACACCAGAGCACCTCCGGCTTCGCCACGCGCAGGATAGGCCTGGTAGATGTACCGCACGCGAACGGCCGAGGAGGCTGCGTGGAACTGGAGTTTCCCGACTTCACGACGCCGGATCCGCTCGATGGGCATCGATCCTGGACTGCCCGGTTCGACAGTTTCAACCAGCGGACCGACGACCTGTACTACGTTGTGAGCATTCACGAAGACGGGCGGGTTGTGCGCCGCTTCGTGGTGAACGTCTGGCCGTGGGAAGACCTCGCCGCGGCACTGCGCCGGCTCGCGGCGGGCGGGGTGACGAACACGGACTACCCGGGGTACAACTTGGGGTCCTGATCAGGCGACGCGGGCCTCGTCGGTGGTCAGCGCCGAGGCCAGGGTGGTCAGGTCGAGGCCCAGCACCCGGGCGAGGGCGGCGACGGTGAAGAACGCCGGGGTGGCGATCGCGCCGCGCTCGATCTTGCGCAGCGTGTCGAGCGAGATGCCGGCCTCCAGCGCCACCGCGGCGGCGCTGCGTCCTCCCCGGGCCTGCTGGAGCAGGCGCCCCAGCACGAGCCCGCGGTGCCGCTCGTCAGCGGTCAGCGGGTTACGCACCATGGCTCGATGATAATCCTGGTATTAGAATATTCGTAACGGAGGCGTGGAGGCGGCATGGTGGTACTGAAGACGGCGGCGGAGCTCGAGACGATGCGCGAGGCGGGGCGGATCGTCGCGCAGACCCTGCAGGCGGTGAGCGCCGCGGCCCAGCCCGGGGTGACGCTGCTGGAGCTCGACGAGCTGGCCCGCACCATGCTCGCGGAGCGCGGGGCGAAGTCGTCGTTCCTGCACTACCACCCGTCGTTCGCCCCCGTGCCCTATCCGGCCGTGCTGTGCCTCTCCGTCAACGACGCGATCGTGCACGGCATCCCCGACCGGCGCCGGCTCGAGGAGGGCGACCTGCTCTCGATCGACTTCGGCGCGCACGTCGACGGCTATCACGGCGACGCCGCCGTGACCGTCGGGATCGGGGCGGTCGACGCCGCCGCCCGGCGGCTCTCCGACACGTGCGCCGAGGCGCTGGCCGCCGGCATCGCCGCGGCGATGCCGGATGCGCGGATCGGCGACATCGGGCACGCGGTGCAGACGGTGTGCCGCGCGGCCGGGTATGGGATGCCCACCGGCTACGGCGGCCACGGCGTCGGCACCGCCATGCACGAGGACCCGCACGTGCCCAACGAGGGCCGGCCCGGCCGCGGCCTGAGCCTGCGCCCGGGGCTGGTCATCGCGATCGAGCCGATGGTCATCGAGAGCGGCTCCGACCGGCACCAGCTGCTCCGCGACGGCTGGACGGTCTCGACCGTCGACGGATCGCGGGCCTCCCACTGGGAGCACACGGTGGCCATCACCGACGACGGCCCGGTCATCCTCACCGCGCCCTAGCTCCGCCGCCGCCTCGCGTCGATCTTGCAGTTGTGGTGCCGGGACACTCCGGAAATGTCCCGGTTCATCCACCACCACAAGTGCAAGATCGACGCGAGGGGGCGTCGGGGGTCAGCAGGGGGACGGGAAGCCGTCGAGCAGGTTCTTGTCGTAGAGCAGCACCGCGTACTTGCCCAGGTCGTGCCGTTCGACCCAGGGGCCGAACTGGGCCTGGGCCTGCTCCGGTGTGCCGTAGTAGGGGCGGTCCAGCTCCAGCACGACGAAGCGGGCGTCGTGGTCGATGTTGTACATGTCGCGCTTCGCCTGCCAGCAGTACGGAAGCAGCTTGTCGCCGCCGCCCACGACCGGCGCGACGGTTACCTTCCGCTCGGTCGTGACCGTGATGTTGTTCGACATCCAGTAGGCCCCGAGGCCGTACCGCAGCCCGCGCGCCTCCAGGAAGTCGGCCACCTCCTGGCCCTCCGAGCCGGGGGCGCGCGGCGGGCTGTAGGCGACGAGGCAGACGGTGAACGCGACGAGCACGCCGACGAGGACGCCCCGCCCCCATTGCACGGCGCGGCCGGCCTCCTGCCGGGCGAGCCACGGCCCCGCGAGCCGGGCGGCGAGCACGGCCGCCATCGGCAGCACCGGCGCGATCAGGCGGGCGGCCATCAGGTCGACCGACAGCGTGGAGACGATCTCCGCGCCGAGGTTGCAGCAGATGGCGACCGCGAGGATCGAGTCGATCCGGTCCGCATTGCCGCGTATGGCCCGCCAGCCGGTGAGGAGCACGGCGCCGAAGGCGACCAGGAACCCGATCGCGTGCAGCAGCGACAGCGTCAGCTCCAGGGCGGGCGGCTGCCAGCCGGGCCGGTGGGTGCCGAAGATGACCCCGACCATCCGGGCCGTCATCCACGCCCGGTCCGGCCACTCGCCGACCGGGGACAGCTCGATCGGCGGCTTCGGCGCGTGGAACCCGTCGAGCTTCTCGTGCAGCAGCCACAGCCCGGCGTGCGACAGCAGGATCGAGACCAGCCCGGCGGCGACGAGCGTGAGGTCGCGGACCCGCTCGGCGCCGCGGCTGCGGAGCGCGCGCAGGGCGCACACGACCATCAGCGGCACCGCGCCGACGAACGTGATGAGGTTGTCGCCGATCGCGCCCCAGCCGAGCACGACCGCGACGATCGCCGGCATCCAGCGCTTGTCCGTCAACCGGTCGACCGCCCACCACGCGAGCAGCAGCGGGACCGCCGTGCCGGTGTGATTCGGGGAGGACAGCAGCGTCTGGTATCCCGTCCCGGGCACGGGCAGCAGCAGGACGGCCAGCACGACGCCGACCCGGAACCACGCCTCGCGCCCGGTCGCTCGCCCGCGAGCCAGCGCGGCGGCGAACAGGACGATCAGCACGTAGGTGAGCGCCGCCGTCACGTGGACCTGGTCGGCGCTGACGCCGGTGACGTACTGCACCAGCCCGTACTGCACCAGCTCCGTCGTCCAGAAGGACACGTCGGACAGCGTCCAGCCGGTCAGCAGCGGGTTGCCGTGGAACATGTCCCAGGCCTGCAGCGCGTTGCTGCCGCCGTCGCCGTTGATCGGGAACGCGCGCGCCATGCGCAGGTAGGCCAGGAACAGCCCGGCCGCCACCACGGCGACGCCCAGTCCGACCAGCAGCCTTCGATGAAGGTGATCCCCACGCACCACGGCAGGGTAGCCGAGGGGGGTTCTTTCACTCGAATTCGTCGGCGAGGTCCCGATACGCGGCAAGTACGGTCTCCGTGCGTTCCGTGAGCGTGGCGGCCGGCTCCTCCGGTCCGCGCTCGGGCCGGGTAGCGATCGATCCGAGCAGGGCGTCGGCGGCGGTGACCCGCATCTTCGCCCGCGTCTGCGCGGCCCGGTAGTCGAGGAAGTCCTGGCAGAGCCCGGCCAGCTGGTGCAGCCGCCCGGCCCGCCGGCGGATCTCGGCATCGACCTCGGTCAGCTTCCGGGTGATCTCGGCCTGACGGTCGGTGACCGCGGTGAACAGGCTGCCGGCGCCGATCGGCTCGCCGACCGAGTGGCGCAGGTCGCGGTCGGTGGCCCGTAGCCGGCCCCGCTCGGCCAGGGCCTGGGCGAGGTCCCACAGCGCCCGCTCCAGGATCGGGGTCGGGTCGGTCGGCTCGCCGAGGCGTTCGAGGGACGGCCAGGTCAGCCGGATGCGGTCGGCGTCGGCCGCCGCCGCCTCGAAGACGGTCTGGTCGCGGGGGTCGGTGAGGTACCGTCGCAGCGCCCGTCCCCGGCGGGTCGGCGTGGCCACCAGCATGTAGCCGACCAGCAGGAACATGGTGGCGGCGACCATCGCCAGGAACCCGCGCACGAACGCGGGCGGCCCGAACCAGTTGATCGTCAGCGCGACGGCGGCGGCCACGGTCAGGCCGCCCGCGTAGAGCGCGTGGATCCAGCCGTCGGCCGGCCAGAACGGGCCGCCCTTGCCCCGCGCGGTCTCGTCGCCGACGGTGCCGAGGGCCCGTTCGATCGCGGTGCCGCCGCGCCGGACGATCGCGACCCGGTGCCCCCGCAGATAGTCGATCATCGCGTACCGTCGATGCGCTGCAGGATCGTCGACAGGGTGCTCGCGGTCAGCAGGGCGGTGAGACCGCCCGGCACGCCGGCCAGGCCCGCGCCGAACAGCACGGCCGCGCCGAGCGCCGGCGGCGAGAGGGGGCCGAGCCAGCCCGGCAGGTGCTGCGCCGAGACGCCGACGAGCGTCATGAACGCGGCGGTGGCCAGGCCGAACAGCGGCGCGAACGGCTGCTGGACCAGCCCGGCGAGCGTGGCCGCCAGCAGTACCCCCAGCAGCGGACCGAGCCAGGGAAGGACGGTCAGCAGGCCGACCACCGCGGCCGCCACCTGGGCATGGGCCACCCCGCTCATGTTCAGCGCGACCCACGCCACCGTGGCGGCCAGCGCACCCCAGACGCAGCGGTGGGTGGCGGCCGTGGCCGGGCCGGAGTCCGGGTCGAGGACCCGGACCAGCGCCACCCGGCTCACAGCAGTCGCAGTTCCCGCGCACGCTCGACGGCCTCGCGCCGGCGGCCGGCGTGCAGCTTGCGGTAGATGTTCTTGACGTGCGTCTTCACCGTGTTGACCGAGACGTACAACGTCGACGCGATCTCCAGGTTCGACATGGTGCCCTGGAGGTACCGCAGCACGGTGAGCTCCCGCTCGGTCAACGGCTCGACCAGGCTCCCGTCCCCGCCGCCGCGAGCGCCGCCGGCCAGCGGCGACGAGCCGGCGGCGAGTTCCGCGGCGAGCGGGTGGTACACGGGCAGCAGCGGCGCGAAGTTGGCCAGCAGGTCACGCACCGGGTGCCCGCCGACCAGGAACGGACGGCGGAAGCTCTCCTCCTCGGCGATGTCCAGCGCCGTCTCCAGGCCGCGCAGCACCCGGTTGCGGTCGCCGAGCGCGCGGCCGGCGAGCGAGGTCAGGATCGCGGCGTGGACCGTCCAGGTCAGCGCGGAGTCCGTGGACGGCGTCGCGAACTGCGCCGCCGTCGACGCGGCCGCCGCGGCCTTGCCCTCCACGAGCGCCGCCGACGCGTCCACGCACGCGGCCCAGCCCGGGAACACGTCCGGGTCGCCGCCGGTGGCGACGAGCCGGCGCGCGGCACCGAGGTCGCCGCCGCTGATGCGCAGCTCGGCCTCGGTCAGCGCGAGCGCCCGCTCGACCGACGGCGCCAGCGGGGCACCGCCGAGCTCCCGGCGCGCGGTGTGCAGCACCTCGAGCGCCGCCGCGAGCCGTCCGGCGCCGTGGCGCAGCTTCGCCCGTACCGTGGCGATCGCCACCAGCAGGTCCGGGTCGCCCGCCGCCAGGTCGAGGCCCTCGTCCAGCAGCCGGTCGGCCTCCTGGATGCGGTCCCACTCGCCGTACACGCTGGCCAGGGCCATCCGCACCCAGCCCAGGTCGGTCGCGTCGGTGATGCCGAACCGGTCGGCCGTCACCAGCGCCTGGCGGCCCAGCCGGGCGGCGGCCCGCAGCCGGCCGCGGGTGGCCTCCAGAACCGCGAGCTGGCTGGCCGCGCAGACCTGCGTCTGGGCCATCCCGGCCCGCTGCGCGAGCACCAGCGCGCCGTGCAGCGGGGCGCCGGCGGCGGCGAGCTCGCCGAGCCGCAGGCGGGCCTCGCCCTCGTCGAGCATGGCCAGCGCCCGCACCTCGTCGGTGTTGGCGTGCAGCTCCGGCAGCGCGGACAGGGTCCGCCGGGCGTCGCCGGCGAGCCAGGCCTCGGCCGCGGCGAAGCCGGCGAGCATCGGGTTGCCGGCGTCGCGGTCGCTGCGGCGCAGGAAGTCCCGCGCGCCGTCGAGGTCGCCGACCCGGAGGCGCTCTGCGGCGAACGCGAGCACGAGCCGCGGGTCGGCGGCCTCCTCGGCGCCCGGCGCGTGCGGCGCGGCCTCGTGGGGCCGGTCGTACCGCACGCCGCCGACGATGTCGGGCCAGTGCTTCTCCAGCACCTCGACCGCCGTGGGCCAGTCCTCGGCGAGCAGCGCGTGGCGCATCGCCTCGGCCGGGATGCCGTACGTCGCGTGCCAGGCGGCCGCGCGCCGGTGCAGCTCGGGCACGCGCTCGGGGCTGCGGCGCAGCAGCTCGGCGTGCAGCGTGCGGGCGAACAGGGGGTGGAATCGGTACCACCCGCCGGGCCCGGCGTTGCGCGTGAGGAACGCGTTGGAGCCCTTGAGCTCGGCCAGCACCCGGGCGCCGTCGTCGCGGCCGGTGATCGCCTCGACCAGGCCGGCGTTGAGCCGCGGCGCGACCGCGGCCTCGAGCAGCAGCCGGCGCGTGTCGGGCGGCAGCGACTCGATGACCTCGCCGGTGAGGAAGTCGCCGACGGCCGTGCTGAACGCCCCGCCGTCGTCGAGCACCCGCTCGGGCTCCGGGTGGCCGCGCATCGCCATGGCGGCGAGCCGCACGCCGGCCGGCCAGCCCTCCGTGATCGAGTGCAGCTCGTACAGGGTCGCGCCGGGCAGCACCACGTCGTGGGCCGCGAGCAGCTGGGCCGTCTCGCCGATGGTCAGCGAGAGGTCGTTCGTGCGCATCTCGGTCAGCGAGCCGTTGACGCGCCAGCGGTACAGCGGGAGCGACGGATCGCGGCGGCAGGAGAGCACCAGGTGCAGGCGGCCCATCCCGTGCCGCACCAGCGCTTCGAGCTCGGCGAGCGCGTCCGCGTCGCTGATCTCGCGCACGTCGTCGACCACGACGATGTGCGGCCGCTCGAGCGCGTCCACGGCGCGGAGCAGGTCGTCGCCGTACCACTCGCCGGTCTTGTCGAGCTCCTCGTCGGGCCGGGTCGACAGCGCGCCCAGCAGCTGGCCGGGCACATCCGCGCCGTGTGCCGAATGGGAGGTCACCCATCGCACCACCGGCGACTCGCTGCCGTCACCGAGGCGTGCGGTGCGGGCCCAGGCGACCAGCGCCGCCGTCTTGCCCCACCCGGCGGGCGCGGTGACCAGCGTCAGCGGCGCGCGCACGGCGGCGTCCAGCTGAGCGATCACGCGATCCCGCATCACGTACCCCGGCGGCAGATCCGGCACCGCCAAACCTGACGGTGCGAATCCGCGGCGATCCTGCTGTACCAACGCTTGTGACACCCGTGCCCCCCGATTTCGCTGTCCCGGCTTCGCTTTCGGCTCTCCCGGTCAAACGTGACGAGCAAAGCACTGTGTGATCGGCTCGGGCCTCACCCGGGCTGGGTGGTCTTCCCTCACGTCGGCGGTCTATTTGCCTTGTGTAGCAACGGTTCCATCGACGCCGCTGCGCCGACACACCGCCCGCAGAAGGCTCACCCGGAACGGATGACGCGCGGTCACCACACCGGTCGGCAGCGTTCCCGCTATCGCCCGTCATTGTCGAACGGGCCGGGGAGGGGATGAGCGAGCATGAGCGCTCTTGTCGGCGAGATCGAGCTGCGCCCCGAGAACGGGTTCGAGCTGAGTCTCCGGGGCTACCATCGCGCACAGGTCGACCGGTACATCGCCACGATGCAGATGCGCCTGACGACGCTGGAGACCGAGCTGGCCTCGGCGCGCTACCGCGAGCAGCAGCTCGCCGGCCGGGTGGAGCGCCTCAACACGGAGCTCAAGCAGTGCACCTGCGGCGACGAGAAGTCCAAGCTCGTCGGCGGCCGGATCCAGCGCATGATCGAGCTCGCGGAGGAGGAGGCCGGCGCCCTGCGCGCCCAGGCCGAGCAGGACCTGGAGAAGGCGCGCACCGCCGCGGAGGCCATGCTGGCCGAGGCCCGCAAGCACGCCGAGGACGCGATGCGCGACTTCCAGACGGCGCTGTCGCAGCGCCGCACGGAGGAGGCCCGCGCGGAGGCCGCCCGCCGGGCCCAGTGGGACGCCCGCCGTCAGCGCCAGCGCGAGGCGGCCGAGAACCTCCTGGCCACCACGCGGTCGGTCGGCAACGAGAGCCTGCAGGTGACGCGCCGCCTCCTGGACGCGTTGACGGAGGAGCACGCGAAGATGGTCGCCGAGGTCGAGCTGGCGGAGAAGGAGATGGCCAACCTGTCCTCGGCGTGAGACGGCCCGCCCCGCCCCGCCCCGGGCCCCGGTCCCTCGTGGACCGGGGCCCTTCCGTTCGGCCCGGTGTCGTCGAGCCCCTCGGCGGCGCGGCAGGCGCCTCGTGGTGGCCGTTGTGCCGCCCGGCTCGGGCCCGCGTGGTCCCGCGAAGCGTCCGGCCGTCCGCGAGCGGGGGAGTGGCTGTGGTCGATGTCCGCGTGACGGCGGCGGCGCAGGACCTTCACCCGGCTCGGGTGACGACGCATCACTCTGATTGCCAGCAGGATTCTTGCCATGACGAGGCGAACGATGACTGCGCGGTGGGCCGCATGAGCGCCCCGCTGCCGGTGATCGGTGCGCCCGAACTGCGGGCGGATCTGACGGTGACTGCTGCACCGTCCACAGTGATCCGCCCGTTCCCGCCAGCCGCGGGCGTCACGTCGTCGGTGGTCCCCGACGTGATGACCCAGCTGGGTCGCTCGGTGAAAGCCGTTGAGCAGGGGGTACTCAGCGGTCCAGGAGTCAGCGGTGAACACGGCCCGCGTCCTGAGCACCGGACGGCCTTCAGCGAGGGCGGCGGGAGCCGATGGGTGGGCGGCTGATCCGGAGGAGGCCGCCCACCCATCGCAAATCGGTTTTTTCATCCCTTCCCTGATCGTCTGCACGACTTGGACGGCGCCCGAGGCGCCGGCGCGCTCCCAGGCCCGCGCCGGCGCCTTTGGCGTATCCGGGGGACGAAACCCGGGGAAGAAGAAAGAGCGGACCGGCCCGCTACGAGAAGAGCAGCGGGCCGGCCTTGTCGGTAAGCACGTCAGCGGTCGTCGGCGGCGCCCGTCCCGTGGCCGGAGGTAGGAGCGGCGTGTGCGGGCGAGCTCGGGCGGTTCGGCGGATACGGGCCGGCGTTGGGAGCCGACGGGGGAGCCTGCGAAGACGGCGGCTGGTACGCCTCAGGCTGCTGGTAGGCCTCGTCGGGCGCGGCATGAGCCGGACCGTGACCAGCCGGACCGGGCTCGGCCGAACCGGAACCAGCCGAACCGGAACCAGCCGAACCGGAACCAGCCGAACCGGAACCCGGCACGTCCGGGGCCGCGTGGGCAGGAGCACTCCAGGAACTGGAGCCGGGAGCACCGGGGGCGCCGGGAGCGCCGGGGGTGCCAGGAGCTCCAGGAGCGGCAGTGGGGCCGGTTGCCGGTGCGTTCACCGGGAACCGGGGCTGCTGTTGGTCGCGGTCCGTCATCCGATGGCTCCCCACGCCCGTCCCCACGGCCGCCGTCGCGTCCGACCAGTGCACGGTCAGCGCGAACAGAATGATCACGTCCAAGGTGATCATGAGCAGGGACCACACCGGGTATGCGCCGAGGGAGCCGACCTGGACGATCGCGTGGATGGCGACGATCACGATCGCCGCGATGCGCGCGATGGCGTTGCGGGCCATCAGCCCGATGCCGGCGGCGAGAAGGAGGGCGCCGAAGACGAGCATCACCACGCCCAGGCCGGTCAGGTCGACGACCACGAGGCTGTCGCCGTCGATGAAGGTCACCGTCCTGCGCAGCAGTGCCACGAGTCCTTCGAGGATGTTGAGCAGCCCGATGACGACCAGCAACACGGCGGCGAAGGTGATCCAGCCGAACCACGCGGTGCCGGGCCTGGCGGTTCTGGAGTCAGCCATGACCTGTCCTGTTCCTTTCCGAGAACCGGAGACCGGACGGCCGGAAGGAACCGGATCCGGGAAGCCGGGATCCGGGCAGTCCGGGAGTCCGGTGGTATCCGGTGATCTGGACACCGGTCGGAAAGGCGCACCGCAGGTGAGTTCGTCGACCGGCCGCGGCGGACAAGAGAGGAGGCGCCGCGGCCGGATCCGGCGAAGCTCGTGTGGCGACCTCCCTCCCTTACGGACTTGCGAACCGGTGCTTTTGGATGCGATCGTTCGGCCGCCGCGGATGACCGGGCATCACCCGCCCGGTGTGAAAGGCGGACAAGAGGCCGCAAGCGCCCGGTGTGAGAGCTGATCACCTGCCGGAACGCCACTCGACGCGCCGATGGACAGGTGGCCTCACCCGAGGTGGGTGAGGACGGGTCACCCGGCGTCGTCGCCACAATGCCAACGTGGAGATGGCCTGGATATCCGGTGGCACCTTCGCCATGGGCGCCGAGGGCTTCTATCCGGAAGAGGCGCCGGTGCAGAAGGTCACCGTAGACGGATTCTGGATCGACTCGCACCCGGTGACGAATGCGGAGTACGCGCTGTTCGTCCAGGAGACGGCGTACGAGACGGTCGCCGAGCGCCAGACCGACCAGGGGCCGCCCGGCTCGATGGTGTTCGTCCAGCCGCCCGGGCCGGTGCCCTTACGCGACTGGCGCGTCTGGTGGGAGATGCGCCCCGGCGCCTGCTGGCGGCACCCGTTCGGCCCGGACTCCTCGATCCGCGGCCGCTCGGCCCACCCGGTGGTGCACATCGCGTACGAGGACGCGATGGAGTACGCCAGCTGGGCCGGCAAGGACCTGCCCACCGAGGCGGAGTGGGAGTTCGCGGCGCGGGGTGGTCTCGACGGAGCTTCCTACCCGTGGGGTGACGAGCCCGAGCCCGGCCGCGCGAACATCTGGAACGGCATCTTCCCCTGGCTCGACCGCAGCGAGGGCGGGCACGGCACCAGCCCGGTGGGTGCCTTCGCCCCGAACGCGTACGGTTTGTTCGACGTGGTCGGCAACGTGTGGGAGTGGACGTCCGATTACTACCGCTCGGGCAATGCCCGGTTCGACGCGGGTGACGACCCGCTCACCCTTGCGGGTGAGGTCGCCGACAACCCGCGCGTCGACACCCCGGCCGGCGCCGCGGTGTTCGCCAGTCGCGTGGTCAAGGGTGGTTCCTACCTCTGCTCCACCGGCTACGACCATCGATTTCGCCCCGCAGCTCGACAGCCCGAAGCCATTGATTCCGGTAGCTGTCATGTCGGCTTTCGATGCGTCCGCAGGCAGCCTCTGAAGACGGGGTGACCACGCACCGTCATTTGTTCACCCCCTACGGGTGAGGCGACCTCACCTTTTGTCGCCTCACAATCCCGTGGTCATCCGCCGTGCTGCGGTGGGTGGGAGGGGGCGAAAAACGTTGGGGCAGAAAACGCTCGTTGACACCATCACCCGTCCCGCACTGCACTTCGCAGTGCCCGAGCCGCCCCGCTATCACGTGCCGCGACCGCGTCTGCTGGACGCTCTCGATCGAGCCGTGGCGGGGCCTTTGACATTGATCTCCGCTCCGGCGGGGTGGGGCAAGACCACCCTGCTGGCCGAGTGGGTGGCGGGGGGCCGAGTGCCCTTTCCGCTGGCGTGGTTGACGGTTGAAGCCCACCACGGCCCACGCTTTTGGGAACACGTGCTGGAAGCGGTGGCCGCGGCGACCGCCGAGCACCAGGTGACGGAGCCGCCGGCCGACGGGGAGGCGCTCGAAGCGCTGGTCGACCTGCTGCGCCGCCCCGGCCCGCCGGTCGTCCTCATCCTGGACGACCTGCAGGAGCTCTCGGTGCCGCGGGTCTGGGGGGAACTCGAGACGCTGCTTTCCCAGGCGGGCGAACGCCTGCGTCTCGTCATCGCCTGCCGCACCGATCCGGCGCTCACGCTGTACCGCTTCCGCATCCGCGGCGCGCTGTCCGAGCTGCGCACCGGCCCGTTGGGCTTCACGCTCGACGAGACGGCGCAGATGCTCGTCGCGCACGGGGTGCGGCTCGCCGAGTCGGCCCTGGTCGAGCTCCACGCGGTGATGAAGGGGTGGGCCGCCGGCCTGCGCCTCGCCGCGCTGGCGGTGCAGGGTCACCCGGAGCCCGACAGCCTGGTCCCGCGGTTCGCGCTGCAGGACCGGGCGCTGGGGGAGTACCTGGTGGGCGAGGTCTTCGACACGCTGCCCGAGGACGTCCGCGAAGTCGTCCTGTGCACGTCGGTCCTCGACC
Source organism: Dactylosporangium sucinum (assembly GCF_014647515.1). Taxonomy (GTDB): domain Bacteria; phylum Actinomycetota; class Actinomycetes; order Mycobacteriales; family Micromonosporaceae; genus Dactylosporangium; species Dactylosporangium sucinum. The sequence goes on from NZ_BMPI01000103.1 coordinate 22,282, forward strand.
AGGTCAGCGCGGAGCTCGTCGAGGCGCTCACGGGGCGCGTCGACGGGGCCCGCATCCTGGCCCAGCTCGAACACTCCAACCTGTTCGTCGTGCAGGGCAGCGGCAATGCCGGCATGTACCGCTGCCACCCGCTGTTCGGTCTCATGCTGTACGACGAGCTCCGCCATCGCCGGCCCGAGCAGGTCCGGCAGCTGCACCGGCGCGCGGCCGACTGGTTCGCCGCGCACGACCTGCCCGCCGACGCGCTGCGCCACGCACTGGCCGCCCGCAACTGGGGCCAGGCGGCGGACCTGCTCGCGCAGAGCTGGCAGGAGCTCGTGCCGGGGGCCCGGCTGCGCACCATCAAAGAGCTGGTGCCGCCGCCACCGCAGGAGGTCCGCAACGACCCGAAGCTGGCCCTGGCGTTCGCCGCCGAGCGGCTCGACGCCAGCGACCCACAGGGGACGGAGACGTTCCTGCATCTCGTGGACCGGTCGCAGCACACGCTGGTCGACTCGGTCCGGGCGCAGCTGCGCCCCATCGTGGACAGCTTCCGCATGGCGGAGGCGCATCAAAGCCAGAAGCCCGAGTTGGTACTGGCAACCGCCCCGGCCCTCCTGCGTGAGGACACCGGCCTCGACGATCAGGACACCGCGCGCATGCGGGCCCTGGCCCTCGTCGCCGTGGGCGGGGCGCGGCTCATCCAGGGCGACCTCCCGGCCGCCGAGCACGCGCTGCTGGAGTCGCTCAACCTGGCCCGCCGCTGCGGCGGCGTCCAGTCGCAGCTGGCCGCACTACGACAGCTTGCCCAACTGAACGCGGCAAGGGGCAGACTCACCGCCGCGATGCGTTACGGCAAGGAAACGCTGGCGCTGGCCGATCGCGAGGGCCAGACGCAGGGCAGCGACGTCGTGTGGGCCCAGCTGACCGTCGCCGAGGTCTGTTACCTCCAAGCCCGGGTGCGTGCAGCCGAGCATTACCTCGACCGTGCACTCGACGGAGGCGGCCTCGCCGACCCTGGTTTGGTGGCGGTGGCGACCATGTCCCGAGCACACATCCGCGCCGCAGCGGGCGACGCGCGAGCAGCGTGCACGGAACTGGCCGCCATCCGCCGCCAGCTGGCCGACTGGCGCTACACCCCGCGGTTGCAGCACTGCGTCACGCTCGCCGAGGCCGAGCTGCGGCTCGCCGCCGGCGACGTGGAGGCGGCCAAGCGGCTGCTGGCCCTGGAGCCGGTGGAGATGCTGGCGCCGTGGCTCGGGGTGGTGAAGGCGAAGGCCCACCTCGCCGAGCGGCGGCCGGCGGCGGCGCTGGGTGCGGTGCAGCCGTACCTCGAGCCGACCACCGGGTCGCTCGTGTGGACCGTGGACGCCAACCTCACCTCGGCCCGGGCCCTGCGGGCGCTGGGCGACCGGTCGAAGGCCGGACGGTCACTGGAGCAGGCGCTGCGGTACTGCGACGACGAGTCGATCCGCTGGCCCTTCGTCGCCGGCGGTCAGCCGGTGCGCGAGCTGCTGGTGACGTACCTGCCGGCCGGCAGCGGCTTCCGCAGCCTCGCCGAGGACATCGCCGCCGAGCTGAACGACTTCGGTCGTCCGGTGGCTGCGGCGGGGGAGCTGGCCGAGCCGCTCACCGAGCGGGAGCTGGCGGTCCTGCGATACCTGCAGGGCACGCTGTCGGCCGGCGAGATCGCCTCGATGCTCTACGTCTCCGTCAACACCGTGAAGACCCACATGAAGAACATCTACCGCAAGCTGGGCGTGGGTCGCCGCCGCGAGGTCATCGAGCGGGCCCGGGAGCTCAACCTGCTGTAAGCCGAACCGCTGCTCCTGCTTCGCAGAGCGCGACCACACCCGCCCGGTGGTCGCGCTTTTCTGTATCCTCTTGCCGGCTGCCGGCACTCGGCAACCGGGCCGACGTCGATACACATATACGCAGACAGCAGCGGCGGCGTCCACGATGGACGCCGCCGCTGGGGTTGTGCGATGCGGGAAAGGCGCGTTCAGTGCTCCACGTACGGCCGGGCGCCGATGGCGGCCAGCTGCTGCGGCCCGCCGTCCTCGTCGTCGGCGGCCGCGATGACGACCGGCAACGGGTCGACCAGCGGGTCGAGGGTGGCGCGCTGGACGGGCACCACGGAGTCCTCCACGGGCTCGCCGAGCTGCACCGGCACCGTGGCGTGGCCGATCGCCTTGGTCCACGTCGCCGGCTCGTCGGCCTCGACGAGCTCGGCCTCGATGGTCTCCGACGGGACCGCCCCCGGGTCGACCATCAGGTCCACCAGGATGATGTCGCTGTTCGCCGCGCTGTGCCGGACGATCGGGCGGCCCGCCTTGTGCCGGCCGCGGTACGCGTCGGAGCGGTCATTGCGCCGCAGCGCCAGCTTGGCGGCCGGCGCCTGCGCCGGCAGGTCCTCGTCGTCCTCGTCGTCCTCGGCGCGGCCGCGGGGCACGGTCAGGACGAAGAGGATGATCACGTCGAGCGAGACCATCAGCAGTGACCAGGCCGGGTACGCCCGAAGCATGGCCAGCTGCGAGATCGCGTGCAGCGCGACGATGCCCGCCGCGGCGAACTTGACCGCGCCCTTGCGCCGGCGCAGCGCGAGACCGGTGACGCCGAGCAGCACGCCGAGCGTCACCGTGGCGGCGGCCCAGGTGCCGGCGCTGGTGAACGCCACGGCATTCCGGTCGAAGCCCACTCCACCGCTGGCGAACCCCACCAGCAGCCCTTGCGAGACGTTCAGCGTGCCCACGAGCGTGAGCATCGTCGTGCCGAACGCCGTCCATTCCCTCACCGCACCGCCGCCGTTGCGCATCCGCGGTCGTCTCCCTTGCCTGAGTCGATGCCTGTGTGTCGAAGAAGAAGGAGGGATGAGCGGGAAAAACGTTGAGGCCGTGCCGGCCCCGGTCGGAACCGAGACCGGCACGGCCTATTTCCCCCGTTACTTGTTCCCCCCGGAACAGGCGCGACAAGTGGTGTCCCGATCACGCCGCCCGCGCGACCGATCCACCGGCGTCGACCCCTCCGTGCCGGTGACCGAGAGGCGGTTGATCCCTCCCGCGGACGAGGGCGGATCCCCCGGCCGTCCCGGTTCCCGGACATCGGCGCCAGCCGAAATCGGCAACGTGTCGTGCCTGGAGACATGATTCGAGCGATCGGGGTGAGCAGGGATCACCCTCGATGGGTGACCAGGCGGGTGGCCGCCCGGCGACCGGCTTGCGTTACACCGGCTCGGCAGCCAGGAGACAGGCGTCGTCGTCGGGGTTGCCGCGCCGGGCGTGGTCGATGGCGTTGCGCAGGCGTTCGCCGGGGGCCGAGGTGCGCATGGCGAGGCGGACGTCCTCGGCAAGGTCCTGCACGCCCTGGTCGATGGCCTGGTCGCGCTGCTCGACGACGCCGTCGGTGTACATGAACAGCAGCTCCCCGGCGCGCAGCTCGACGACGGCCTGGCAGTACCGCGCCGCCGGGTCGACGCCGAGCGCCATGCCGGGTGGCTGGAAGAGCGGCGAGACGCCATCGGCCGTCGCGCGCAGGATCGGCAGGTGGCCGGCGCGGGCCCAGGTGAGCGTGCGGTCGGCCGGGCGGAACCGGCCGCACACGGCGGTCGCGATCATCGTCGGGTTCCGGCGGCACAGCATGCGGTTGAGCGCCGACAGCACGGCGCCGGGTTCGTCGCCGGCGAGCGCCAGGCGGGTCATCGCGGCCCGCAGTTGGACCATCGTGGCGGCCGCGGTCGGGCCGTGGCCCATGACGTCGCCGACGGCCAGCATGACGTCGCCGCCGGGGAGGGCGATGCTGAGGTACCAGTCGCCGCCGACGTTCGCGATGCGGTCGGCGACCTCGCACCGAACCGCGACACGGACGCCGTTGACATCGTCTTGCAACGCGAGATCGTGCACCGCGAGAGCCATCACGCACCACATCCTCGGCCCGGGGTCGCCGCCGGTCGGAGCACCGGTGACCGCAATATCGTGGCCTCCGGCGGCGGGTGGGCGGCTCGCCCGGACCGGGTGGTTCGCCGCGTGATCGCAGCCACCCGGGTGGGTCAGACGGGGCTCAGATGAGGCTCAGCTCCCTTCCCCGGCGTACCGCGTCGCGGCGCCGGCTCACCCCCAGCTTGCGGTAGACGTGCCGGACGTGCGTCTTCACCGTGTTGGCCGAGACGCTGAGCACGGTCGCGATCTCGGCGATCGAGAGCATGCTGCGCAGGTACTGCAGGACCAGTGTCTCCCGCTCGGTGAGCTGCTCGGTGAGCCGCTCGTCGATCACGGGCGGCGCGGAGACCGGTTCGGCGACGCCCTCCGGCTCCGGCATCGCGGCCGTCGGAGCCGTCGCGGCCGCCGGGGCCGACCCCGGCAAGGGTACGGGCACCGGCACCGGTGCGGGCGGCAGTGAGCGGTCGTCGGGCGGGTCGAGCAGCTCCGAGATCCACGAGCCGTGCCCGATGAACGGCAGCCGGATGTTCTCAGGCCCGGCCAGCCGCAGCGCCCGTTCGATCCGCTCGGTGGCTCCCGGCAGGTCGCCGAGCTGCCGCAACGCCTGTGCCAGCAGTACCATCGCCGCCACCGTCGTCACCAGGGACACGGGCTCGACGGCCAGCACGCGCTCCACGGTGCGCGCCGCGGCCGCCGGGTTGCCCTCGGCGAGGCTCACCCGGGCCGAGGCCAGGGCCACCTCCGGGTCGCCCGGCCGGAGGTGCTCCGTGTCGTCCAGGATGTCGCGCGCCTTGTCCAGGTAGCCGTCGAGCAGGCACAGGTCCGCGTGCAGCACCCCTACGGCGACCCCCGCCGTAGGGGTGAGCGCGGAGCTGCGCCAGCCGAGCAGCGGCTCGAGCGCCTCGGCGGCGCCGGCGTGGTCGTCCTGGGCGTGCAGCAGCTGGGCGAAGGCGAGCGCGCCGGCCACCCACTGGCCGGGGTCCGCCGACGTGTGCGCGCTGATGCTCTCCTCCAGGTGGAACCGGGCCTCGTCCAGCTGCCCGCGCTCGCGGCACACGGCGGCGAGGACCAGCCGGGCGTAACTGATGCTGCGCGCCTCGGCGATGCCCGCGTCCCGGCAGCCGTCGATGACCCGCCGCGCGCAGGCCGCCGCCGCGGACAGCCGGCCCCGCATGAGGTGGGCGATCGCCTGCTGGCGGTTCGCCTGCGCGACCAGCAGGTTGAAGCCGGAGGTGCGGGCCAGCTCGGCGCCGCGCTCCAGGGCCGCCTCGGCCTCGTCGACCGACCCGCCGGCCAGCTCGGCCCCGGACAGCGCCAGGTAGGCCACCGCCCGGGCGGCGTCCGTCGAGTCCGCGTACAGGTGCTCGCCGGTCGCCTCCTCGGTCCGGGCCAGCAGGCGCACGGCCGCGGTACCGCTGCGCTGCGGGTCCTCCAACGCGGTGCCCTCGGCGACCCGCAGCGCGGCCAGGATCTCCGCCTGGGTCGCACCGGGTGACTCGCCGAGCGCGCGCTCGCCCAGCCGGATGAAGGCCGACATGCCGTTGTGGTCGCCGGTGTCCCGGCAGCAGACGGCGAGCGCGAAGGCGAGCAGCGGGCGCTCGGCGATGTCCTGCGGCGGGCGTGGTCCGGCGCGCGGGGACAGTACGCGTGGGCCCGAGCCGATGAGCTCCGGCCAGTACTGGAAGAAGATGCGCTCGGCGGTGATCCAGTCCCCGCCGGCCGCCGCGTGGGCGAGCGCGTCGCTCGGCAGCCCGTTCGCCGCGTACCAGCCGGCGGCCGCGCGGTGCAGGTTGCGCTCCTCGGCCGGCAGCGTGGTCCGTACCTCGGCGCGCAGGACGGCGCGCAGGAGGCGGCGGTACCGGTACCAGGAGTGGGAGCCGCCGTAGAAGGTGGCGAGCGCGTTGGCCCGGCTCATCTGGGCCAGCAGGCGGGCGCCGCCGCGGCTGCCGGTCAGCGCCTCGACCAGCCCGGGGCACACCGTCTCCAGGATCGACGTGCGCAGCATGACCTCGCGCAGGTCGGGGTCCAGGTGCTGGAGGATCTCGCGCCGGACGTACTCGCCCAGCCCCACGCCCTCGTTCAGCCCGGAGTCGCCGACGAGCAGATCGGTGATGATCCGCTCGGGCTCGTGCCGGCCGACCATGGCGGCCAGGATCACCGCGACCGCGGCCGGCCAGCCCTCGGTCACGTGCCAGAGCGAGTACCGGAAGTGCTGCGCGAGGCGCACGTCGTACCCGGCGGCGAGGCCCGCCACCTCATCGTGGGTGAACGAGAGGTGATCGGTGCGCAGCTCGATGAGCTGGCCGCGGACCCGCCAGCGGTACAGCGACAGGGGCGGCTCGCTGCGGGCCAGGATGAAGAAGCTGATGCGCTCGCCGAGCCGCGCGATGAGCCGCTCCAGGCGCCGCAGGACCACCAGGTTGGTGACGTTGTGCAGGTCGTCGAGGACCACAACGGCGCGCTCGTGACGCTGCGCGTTGCTCCATGCGTAGGTTGCCGGGTCGACGGCGATGCCGGCCGCGGTGAGGGCGGTCGTCATCTGGCGCCAGGCGGCCGCGCCGCAGTTGGCCTCGAACCGCACGTACGCGGTGCGGCCCGGCGCCCTGCCCGAGCGGATCCAGGAGGTGGCGAGCACGGTCTTGCCCCAGCCCGTGGGGGCGCACAGCAGCGTCACCGGGTGCGCGACGGCCGCGTCGAGCTGGTCGAGGAGCCGGGCCCGGGCGAGGTGGGTGCCGGGCAGCTCGGGAACTCCGTCATCATCCGGTCGCGGGTCGAGCTGGTGCGAGCGGATCTCCATGGGACGGACCGCCGACGGGGTCCATCCCGACGCGCCGAGAAACCGTTCGGCGGCGTCGTTGTGCGCCAATCTGTCGAGGGTGCTCTCGCGTGGACCGGTGTGCTGACTCGTGTGCACCGTCACTCCCGAAGCCGCGGGGTATACGACGTGCGGATCGAACCTTTCCGGGGGTGTGAATGGCCGACTACCGACGCGGACCACCTTAGATCTCAGGGTGCTCCGTGGGGAGTCCTACATTTAAAAACATCGATTGAAACAGCCGTGGAGGCGACCCCACTTCCGGGGATTCGGCGGCCAGTAAATAGACGGCTGACGATGTGCTGCTGAGTTGCAGTGAACTCCGTGTGCACATGCGCCCTGGCAAACGGTAGAATTTGTCCGGTTTTGCTGTCGGCGTGAGTTGTGGCCGACCGGCCCTCGGCTACGGACCGTGAACCCCCACGGGGTAGGGACGGGGCGGAGTCCCCGCCGGGTGTGGCGTCAGGGGTGGCCTCGCAGGTGAGATGGCATGATCGTTCGAACAAAAGATCGCAATCTACCTATGGGCGCGGCGTGTCGCGGTTCGATCTACTTAAATTCACGTTGCCAACTACTTAATGATCGAGCCGGAAGTTCGGATCATCGCTCTGAATTACAGCCGTGTCATCAAGGACACTCCTCCTAGATGGCACGTCGAGTACTCAATCATGTGCCAATCTGCAAGTTGCAGGGCGAGATGGGCGATATTTCCGACATGTTCCGGCACCGGGTCGGCCCCGATTGCGCCATCTGAGCCCCGATCGAGTGACAGCCGATCGTCTACGGCCTTGTAGAACCTGGAATCCGGCGTTCGGCCCGGATGCCCGCCTTCACCCGGCTTGCGCCGCCGGCCCCGATGCGACTCGGCTTGAGCCCGCTTGTGCTCGCCTCGGCCCTGCTTCAGCTCGCCTGCGCCTGCGCGGGTGACAGCTGCTCCGGCCCTGTCTCAGCTCGCCTGCGCCTGCGCGGGTGACAGCTGCTCCGGCCCTGTCTCAGCTCGCCTGCGCCTGCGCGGGTGACAGCTGCTCCGGCCCTGCTTCAGCTCGCCTGCGCCTGCGCGGAAGACGCCGCGATGTCCTCGGCCACCGGAAGGCCGGAAGCGCGGGCGAATGCCGACAGCCCCTGCATGAGTGCGGCCCGGTCGTCCGGCGACATCCGGCGCAGCACCGCCGCGATCGTCTCCTGCCGCTGCCGGCCCAGGTTGTCGAGCAGCTTGCGGGCGGTCGGGGTGAGCACCAGCCAGACCTCGCGGCGGTCGCGGTCGTCGGCCGTGCGGCGCAGCAGGTCGGCCGCCTCCAGCCGGTCACAGAGGCGGCTCGCCGAGGACGGCGCCGTGTGCAGCGCGATCGCGAGCTGGGTCAGGTTGATCGAGCCGGCCTGGGCGACCACGCCAAGGACGCGCAGCTGCGCCGCGGACACGCCGGAGTTGTCGTTCGCCGCGCTTGTCGCGACGACCAGCGCCTGACCCGCGGCATCGACCAGCATCGCGGCGGCAACCGCCCCGTCGTCACTTCCAGACGGATGCGGTGAAGGTCTGCTCCGCACGATGTCCTCCGGGTGCAGCGGGAGTCACGGATCGGCTCGGGGTGCCCAGTCGAGACAGATGATCAGCGCGTCGTCGACGAGCTCGGCACCTGCGTGAAAGTCTCGCAGGCTCCGCATGACGCTGCTGATCGCCTCGGCCGGTGGTTGCAGCCGGGTCGATCGTATGGCACGACTCAACTCCCGCTCACCGTACGTCGCCTCGTTCGGCCGTGCGGCGGTGTGCACCCCGTCGCTGACGATGAAGAGCCGATCGCCGGATTGCAGCTGTACGGATTCCTCGACGTACCGCGTGTCGCCGAACATGCCCAGCGGAAGTTGCGGATCGGGCGCCATGTCCTGGACCTGTCCGTTTCGCACCAGGATCATCCGCGGCGAGCCGGCGTCGACCAGGCGCAGCTCGCCGGTGACCATGTTCAGCGAGAGCAGCAGCGTCGCCAGGTGCCGGGCTCCGCCGTACTGCGAGAAGATCGCATCGGCCGCGAGCACCGCCTGGTCGGCGAGGTTGCCCGGGCTGCTCTGGCCGGCCGGGATCGAGCGGCGCGCGTTGCGCATCGCGTTGACGGCCAGCGTCGTCAGCAGGGCCGCGTCCAGCCCGGTGCCCATGCCGTTGAGTGCCGTCACGGTCAGCCAGTCGCCGTTGACGGACCAGTCGAAGTGGTCGCCGCCGACCGCGTACGCCGGCTCCAGCTGCCCGGCCAGCTTCACGCCCGGCTGTTCGTAGCCGCGGGCGGGTAGCAGGTCCCACTGCATCTCGGCGGCCATCGTGAGCCGGCCCTTGCGGCGCCGGGCCATGTGGTAGCGGTCGGTGCGCTTGTACGCGGCCTGCAGGGCGACCGCGAACGACTCGGCCAGGTCCTGCAGGCGCGGGCGCTCGGTCGGGACCCGGTCGGGGTCGAGCCCGACGCTGAGCACGCCGACCCGCTCACCCCACGCGCTGAGCGGGAGGTGCAGCCGGACCATGCCCTGGCCGTCACCGCCCTCCAGCACCGAGGTCTGGCTCGCGAACGCCCGGGTGGCCGACGCCAGCTGCTCGTCGACCGTGCCGAGCAGCTCGATGCCGGTGGGTGCGAGCGTCGTGGTGCGGTAGTCGGCCAGCCACACGGTGCTGCTCTTCGCGCCGTGGGTAGCACTGAGGTACGCATCGAGCGTCTCCACCAGCCGATCCGGTGGAGCCGTGCGGAGCGCCTTGTCGATACCAACGGGGGACATGCGAGCCTTTCCGCCAGCCTTTGCTTGCCGTGCGGCAAATAATATAAGGCAGTCGTCTCAACTCTCTTGGTACCCAGTTGGGTCGTGCTTGCTACACCCAGCGAGATCCAAGCCACATCCGGCTGAACCACTCGGTGTACGTAATGTCCATTCCGCTATAGATCGGGTAAAAGTACGCAAAGCAGGCCGCCACCAGGAGGACGTAGGTGCCGGCGATGATGGCGCCGATCAGCCGCTGGTCGCTGTTGGGCCGCAGGTGGCGGGCCGGGCCGATGATCGCGCCCAGCACGTAGACCACGGCGAGCACCAGGAACGGCTCGGCCGGCAGCGCGTAGAAGTAGAACATCGTGCGGTGCTCGGGCATGTCCCGGAACCACGGCACGATGCCGGCCAGGGCGCAGACCAGGATCAGCCAGGCGCGGCTGTCGCGGCGGGCGACGGCGAGCCAGACCAGGGCGACCAGGGCCGGCAGGAACGACCACCACAGCAGCGGGGTGCCGAGCAGCAGGATCTCGGAGGCGCAGCTGGCGGCGCCGCAGGGGCCGTCAGTGTTCCAGTAGAAGGCGACCGGCCGGCCGAGCAGCAGCCACTGCCACGGCCACGACTGGTACTGGTGCTTGCTGCTCAGGCCGGTGTGGAACGTGTACGCCTCGACGTGGTAGTGCCACAGGTTGACCAGCGGGTCGATGAACCGGTCGCCGGACAGGCCGTTCGACTGTGCATACCAGTGCCGGAAGTAACCGTCGTCGGAGGCGAACCAGCCCCACCAGGTGCCCAGGTAGGCCAGCACCGCGAGGCCGACGATCGCGAAGGCCCAGCCGATGCCCTCGGGGATGCTGTCGGTGATCCAGCGGCGCACCCCGGCGCTGCGCCGCGCGCTCATGTCGAAGACGGCCACGGCGATCGCGAAGAGGATGAGGTACCACAGGCCGCTCCACTTGACGCCGCAAGCGAGGCCGAGGGCGATGGCGCAGGCGATGCGGTACCACGGGAAGCCGAGCTTGGGCCGGCGGTTCGGGTCCCGGCCCGCCTCCAGGACGGCGAGCCAGCGGGCCCGGCGCTGCTCCCGGTCGAGGACGAGGAAGTAGAAGGCGACGACGATCCAGAACATCAGGAAGATGTCGAGCAGGGCGGCGCGGGAGAG
>NZ_BMPI01000104.1 GCF_014647515.1 Dactylosporangium sucinum
AACCCCCCACAAAACCGCGGCCGTCAGGCTGCGGAGCTAGAAACAGCTCTTGTGCGGCGCGAAGCGACGCATGGGGGTGTGGGGTGGGAACCCCCCACAAAACCGCCACGGAGCTAGAAAACCGAGACGGATTGGTCATCGTGCAAAGACCCGAGGTCAGTGTCGTCATCCCGACCCGCAACCGACCCGAGCTGGTCGTGCGCGCCGTGCGCAGCGCACTTGCCCAGACCGTGCGGGAGATCGAGGTCGTCGTCATCATTGACGGGCCGGACCAGGCCACGGTTGCAGCGCTGAAGGCGATCGGCGACGAGCGGATCCGCCCGATCGAGCTGCCGGCGTCCGGCGGCGCCCCGGCAGCACGCAACCACGGCGTCGACGCGGCGAACGCCGACTGGGTCGCGTTCCTGGACGACGACGACGAGTGGCTGCCGGAGAAGCTCGCCACCCAGCTGGCCCGGGCCCGGGCCGCCGACGTGCCGCTGCCCATCGTCGGCAGCCGGCTCTACATGCGCACGCCGCGCGCCGAGCTGATCATGCCGCGCCGGGTGCCGGCGCCCGGCGAGCCGATCAGTGAGTACCTCGCGGTGCGCCACGGCTTCTTCCACGGCGACGGGTTCATCCAGACGTCGACGATCATGGCGCCGACCGCCCTGCTCAGGAAGGTGCCGTTCGCCGTCGGGCTGCGCCGCCTGCAGGAGCTCGACTGGACCCTCCGCAGCCTGCAGGAGGAGGGCGTCGACCTCATCTACGCCGAAGAGCCGCTCGTGGTCTGGTATGCGGACGAGAACCGTCCCCGGATCAGCTTCGACGCGCCGTGGAAACAGTCGCTGGAGTGGCTGCAGCAGACCCGGCCGCGGGTGACCCCGCGCGCCTACGCGGCGCTGGCGATGAGCGTGGTCGGCTCGATGGCCGCGGCGAGCCGCAGCCCGCGGGTCTTCTTCGACCTGCTACGCGAGGCGCGGCGGCACGGCAAGCCGAGCTTCCACGACTACGTGACGTTCCTGCAGGTGTGGCTGGTCCCGGCCGGCCCGCGCCGGATCGTGCGCGACTTCTTCCTGAGCCGCCAGCGCGACAAGGGCGCGACCGCGCAATGACCCGGGCCCGCCTGCTGACGTTCGCCGCCGTGTCGGTGGTCGTCGCGCTGCTGGCGGCCGGTCTGGAGTACGGCCGCACCGACTCCTTCGGCCAGTCCGCCGCCGCGTTCGCCGCGGCGCTCATCGCGATGGCCGTGGCGGGCCTGGCGCTCAGCCTGCCGGGCCTGTCGCTGCAGGGTGGCGTGCTCGGCGGCCTGTTCGTGCTGGCCGGCATGCTCACCTGGACCTCCACCGACCGGCCGATCATCATCTGGGCGGTCCTCGGGGTGGAGGTCGTCGTCTTCGCCGTGTGGGCGTGGCCGTGGCTGGCCAACAGCCGCTCGCTCCCCCGCCTCGGCGCCGCCTGGCTGGGCCTGGCCTACTGGTTCTTCGGCATCCTGGGCGCCCTGCTCGTGGCCCACCCCAAGGTGGCCGGGCAGCGGGTGGCCTACGCCGGGGTGTTCACCCTGGCGGTGCTGGCGATCGTCGCCATCACGTCGAAGAAGCGCAAGGACCTCAGCGTCGGCATCGCGGCCGCGATCCTGCTGGGCATCGCGGCCCTGCTGCTGACCGGCGCGGGCAGCCTCTTCGACGCCCGGCACGCGATCCCCGACAACGCCTCGGCCCGCTTGATGACGGACCGCTTCTGGGGCGGCCCCGGGCTGTACTACCACCCGAACTCCCTCGCCGGGTTCATGGTCATCGCCGGCATCCGGATCGGCTTCGACCGCGCGTTCGCCGCCTGGCAGCGGTTCGGCGTGGCCGCCCTCGCCGCCCTCGTGCTCTCCATCAGCGACTCCCGCACCGGCTTCGTCTTCGCCACCGCGGCCGCGGTGCTCTACGCCGCGGTGACCCTGTGGCGCCGGCACGCCGATGCCGAGCGCGGCCGGTCCGCCTGGATCGCGATGGCGACCCCGTTCGTCGTGCTGGCGATCGTGTTCACGGTCGGCGGCGGCAGCCAGTTCATCTTCAAGGACCGCTTCAACAACGGCGGCGGCGACGTCACCAGCGGCCGCACCGACACCTGGCGCCAGGTCTGGGTCGACTGGAAGGGCGCCGGCTGGGCCGAGAAGGCCTTCGGCGACGCCCGCACCTCCCGCGCCGTGGTCGAGCGCCTCGACGACGGCAACCCGCCCGAGGGCCCGCGCCGCCAGCTCAACACCGACAACGCCGCGGTCGGTGCCTTCCGCCGCGGCGGCGTCCTGGGCGCGGCCGCGTTCGGCCTGGGCCTGGCCCTGCTGCTGTGGCACGCCGCCCGCCGCCGCCCCGACGGCTCGATGCCGGCCCTGTGGTTCACGGTGGCCGCCGCGGCGGCGGTCCCCACGATCGCGACCGAGGACTGGGTGCTGGGCGGCACGAACGGCGCCATCTGGCTGGTGCTGGTGGCCGGCGAGACGCTGGCGGTGCGCCGCTCGGACCCCGACGCCGCCCCGGTCGAGCCGGTGCCCAGCCCGGCCGAGCCCGCCCTCCCCTAACCCCTCACCGCGTCGATCTTGCAGTTGTGGTGCCTCCCAAAGTGGGACATCTTGGGAGAGCCTCGGCACCACAAGTGCAAGATCGACGCAGCTGAACGGGTCAGCGGGGGCGGATGGCCCAGGTCACCTCGCCCGCCTGGCCGCCGGGCCAGGCCGACGGGACGTAGAAGTCGCAACCCTTCGGCGGCTCCATGCACAGCACCGCGTCGACGCTGTCGATCGACGCCGCCGGGCGGTCGGGCTGCAGGGACTGCAGCGACACGAAGTCGCGGTCCGGGAGGAGGACCCACCACGGGTACTCCCAGGTGTTGTAGCCCTGCACCAGGCCGATCCGGTGCGCGCCCGCCGCGCGGACCGCATCGGCCGCCGTCGTGTAGTCGGCCTGCCACGCCGGGCGGCGGACGAAGCGCTGCTCCAGCTCCGGCGTGGTGAAGATGTTGTCCTGGCCGACCAGGCGGCGCGGGAAGCCGACCGACACCGCGGCCGCCCCCGCCAGCGCGCCGGCCGCCAGGACGCCCGTCATGGTCCAGGAGACGACGCGGCGGCGGTTCGACAGGAGCGGGTCCACCCACAGTGCCGCCAGCGGGGCACCCATCAGCAGGAGGAACAGGATGAGGCGGTTGCCCCACGGCTGCCACTTCACCGTCACCACGTAGGCGAGGACGGCCACCCAGAAGAGGGCGGCGTACAGGCGGGGGCCGCCGCGGCGGAACAGCAGGACCGCCGCGCCCAGCAGCACCAGGGCGCCCTGAATCGGGAAGGAGACGCGGTCCTCGTCCGGTGGCCAGGAGCGGTACGGGTAGGTCGCGCCCCAGTACGTGATGTCGCGGCCGGACGGGTCCACGCCCAGCGCGTCGGCCAGGCCGACGATCGCGCCCGAGCCCACCGGGCCCAGCGGGGTCTGCAGCGCCGTCTCGCTGATGCGCAGCGCGTTGATCAGCACCGCGGCCGGATCGTGGCGCTGCATCGAGATCGAGCCGCGCAGGTGGTCCGGGCCCAGCGGGTTCTCGTACGTGGTCTGGACCCGCCAGAGGTACGGGCCGGACAGCAGCGCCATGCAGGCCACCAAGGCGAGGCCGCCCAGCACGCCGCGCAGCGCACCCCGCCTGAGCTGGGCGATGCACCACACAGCCAGCAACGGGCCCGCGGCCAGCAGGCCCGTCGCCTTGGTCAGCAGGGTCAGGCCGGCGGCGGCGCCGATCAGCAGCACCGCCGGCCACGGGGTGCGGCGGTGCAGCTCGTCGAGCACCAGCGTGGCCACGGCGCCGACCCAGAGGGCGACCACCAGGTCGGTCTGAGTGCTCGTCGCCTCCAGCAGGACCATGGGTGCGGTACCGAAGACGAGCGCCGCCAGCAGCTGCGCCCGCCGCGCACCGCCCAGCTGCGCCGCGATCCGGGACGCGATCAGCGCGCCGCCGACGCCGGCGGCCAGCTGCACCAGGTTGTACAGCGCGTCGCCGCCGGTCAGCAGCCGCAGGTGCAGCAGCAGGTACTCGGCGCCGGGAGCCATCGCCAGCTGCCGATCGGCGATCGTCGGGTAGAAGTCGACGTTGCCCTGCGCGACCCAGTGCTCGATCTTCGGCAGGTGGTAGGTCTGCGAGTCGAAGTTGTTCGGCGGCGCGACGACGGCGACGACAAGATCGACGAGAAAGAATCCGCCGAGCGCGACCACCATCAGCCGCTCCAGCAGCCCGAGGTCGCGCCAGAACGGGCGCCAGGCCGGGCGGGCGCGGCGGAACGCGACGGCCGCGAGACCGAGGACGAGCAGCCAGAGGACCACCACGGAAACGCGGTGCAATGCGTCGAAAAGGGACAGTCCCTCGACCGTCAGCACGGCCACCACGGCGACGACGATCCCGGCGCGGATCAACGCCAGTCGGGTCGGCGCGACGATCACCGGGCTAACGTACCCGACCGTGCTCGCCAGAGGGCCACCACGAGCCCCAACAGCACCAGGGACCCCCCGAGGGTGAGGACCAGCCGCCAGTACCCCTCACTGACCAGGTCGGCGGTGTCGTCACCGGGGCCGGAGACCGTCGCCGCGACGGTGGCGCCGGCCGGCAGGTCACCCAGATTTGTGAACGACACCGCGGCCACGTCGAAGGGGCCGGTGAACCGGCCGTGGCAGCGGTAGGTGTCGCCGTGGCGACCGTAGGCCTCGAAGCTGCAGCCGGTGACGGTCACCGTCCCGCGTGTCTGGTGGCGGTCGTGCAGCGCGCCGCGCACGGCGATGGTCAGCAGCCCGGCGACGCCGAGCAGCAGCAGCGCGGTGACCCCGATAGTCCGCACCGCGTCACCGTACCGCTAACCCGCGTCGATCTTGCACCTGTGGTGCCTGACAAACCCGGACAAGACCGGAGTGTCGCGGCACCACAACTGCAAGATCGACGCAAAAGGGAGGGGTTAGAGGCGCTCGACCACTCGCCCGCTGCAGCGGTTGCGGGTGTCGAAGATGTACCGCGCGTGCTCCTCGACGAGCGCGTAGTCGAAGTCGTCGTGGTCGGTGAGCAGCACGACCGCGTCGGCCGCCATGATCTCGACCGCGTTGAGATCGACCAGCGTCACGCCACCCAGCGTGCCGACGTCCCGGGGCGAGGCGTGCGGCTCGACGGCCCGGACGTCGGCGCCGAGGTCGACCAGCAGCTCGGCGACCGCCCGGGCCGGCGACTCGCGCAGGTCCCCGACGTTGCTCTTGTAGGCGAGGCCGAGCAGCAGGACGCGGCTGCCGTTGACCGGCTTGAACCGGGTGTTCAGCCCGGCCGTCAGCCGCTGCACCACGTACCGCGGCATCCCCTCGTTGACGTCGTTCGCCAGCTCGATGAACCGGAACCGCTGCCCGACCTCCCGCTTCACCTGCCACGAGAGGTACGAGGGGTCGATCGGCAGGCAGTGCCCGCCGACGCCGGGCCCCGGGTCGAACGCCATGAAACCGAACGGCTTCGTCGCCGCGGCACCGATCGCCTCGCGGACGTCCACGCCGAGCTGGTTGGCCACGATCGCCAGCTCGTTGACGAGCGCGATGTTGATGTGCCGGAACGTGTTCTCGAAGAGCTTGGTGAGCTCGGCCGTGCGCGGCGCCGAGACCGGCACCACCCGCTGCACGAACCGCTGGTAGAAGCCGGCGGTGGCGGCCAGCGACCGCTCGTCGATGCCGGAGACCAGCTTCGGCGTGTTGTCCAGGTGCCAGGTCGGGTTGCCCGGGTCGATGCGCTCGGGGCTGTAGCCGAGGTAGAAGTCGTCGGGGGTGCGCAGGCCGCTCGCGTGCTCCAGCAGCGGCCGCAGCACCTGCTCGGTGGTGCCGGGGTAGGTCGTCGACTCGAGGATGACCGTGCAGCCGGCCCGCAGGTGCGGCGCGAGCTGCAGCGCGGCCTGCTCGATGTGGCTGATGTCGGGCACGCCGTCGGTGAGCGGCGTCGGCACCGTGATCGCGCACACGTCGAAGCCGGCCGCGTCGGCGTAGTCGTCGCTGGGCCGGTACCGCCCGGTCTCCAGCGCCCGCGCGAGCCGCGCGTCGGGGATGTCCTCCACGAAGGACAGTCCGGCGCCGAGGGCCTTGACGCGGTCGGTGTCGGTGTCGAGGCCGACGACGTCGTCGCCCGCTTCGACCGCTCGGATGGCCAGTGGCAGGCCGACGTAGCCCTGCCCGATGATGACGACTTTGCCCATGATCATCCTAAGGTGGGAACACTCGACCCGCCGGCGCGGCGGGCCGGCGGGTCGAACGCGGTGATGGTTACGGCGTGCGGCGGCGGCGCGTCAGGAGGGTGCTGCCGACCAGGGCGGTCAGGCCGAGCAGGCCGGCGACCGCCTCGGCGCCGTAGGTCTTGTGCTGCTGGGTCTCGGCGGCGCCGGCGACGAGACCGCTCTCGGACGCCGACAGCCGCAACGGCGACCAGCCGCCCCAGAACGGCCCGAAGAAGCGGGCCGGACGGTCGGCGTCGTGGCCGTCGTACCGCGCCGGGTTGCCCAGCGGCGTGCCGGCGAAGAAGTCGTCGCCGCCGAACGAGTAGCCGCGCCAGGCGAGCACGCGCACGGTGACCGCGGCCGACTCGCCGGACTTCTTGCCGGTGACCCGGATCCGGGCGTAGCCGGGCAGGCTCAGCCGCACCTTCGCCGAGAACTTGCCGTTGTCGTCGGCGCGCCGGTCGCCCTTGATGCTCACGCCCCACGGGTTGTCGTACGTGCCGGAGTTCGGCGTGATGCGGTACTTGACGCTGATCGAGATCGGCTCGCCGGGCAGGAATCGGCGCCCGGAGAGGCGCACGGCGTCGCCCGGTGCGATCGAGGCCGAGCTGACCCGGATGGCCGGATCCGGCGCCGGGTAGGCCGCGTTCTGGGCGGCGTTCTGGGCGGCGGCGCCACCCGGGTGGTGGCCTTCCGGCTCGGCTTGCGCGGCGGTCGGTGCGCCGAGGACGGCCGCGGCGACGATGGCGCCGGCGGCGGCGGTCAGTGCGGATGCTGTTCGAGCTCGCATTGCTGGCTCCCTCTCGTCTCCCCGGATCTCACGTTAACCCGCAAATCCACCCGATAGGGGTGATTCGGACTAAGCGCAACTTTCACTTCGAGCACGCCTCGCCGGGCCGCACCTGGACCGCCCACGGGCCGATGCCGGGCGTGGTCACCAGCCGCGGCGTGACCCGCCCGCCGTGCAGCGGACCGGTGATCAGGGCGAGCTTCACCGTGCTGCGGGCGCCCGGGGCGAGGTCGACGGTGAGGACCGCGACCGTGCGGCCCTTGTCGTCGCCGGTACCGAAGTCGACCGGCACCCCGTCCTGCACGGCCGCGACCGGAGTCCCGCCCGTCGGCGCGTACACCATCACGTTGGTCCGCACGGTGTACGCCCCGGCCAGGCCGAGGCCGAGCACGCTGCGCGGCAGCCCGGCGCGGGGCGCGTTCGAGCCCAGCGTCACGACCAGGCCGAGCTGCCGCGAGCCGTCCTCCAGGCACGGCCCGACGCTCAGCTCGACCGACCGGGTCAGGTAGTAGCCGAGCTTCGCCCCGGTGCCGTCGTTGAGGAACACGCCGACGGTCGGCCGGTCGCCGTCGTCCGCGGGCAGCGTGCCGGCGAACACCGCCCCGGCGATCGCCTCCTGCTCCTCCGGACGGGCGCTCCAGGCCAGCAGCCGCCGCTCCCCCGCCGCGCGACTCAGGGCCTGGTACAGGTCGGCGCCGACGGGCGTCCGGGTGACCAGGCGGTCGAAGACGGCCCGCGCCGCGCCGGCGAAGTAGGCGTCCTGGTCCGTCTCCGCGCCGATCGTCAGGTACACCTGGGAAAGCAGCTGCCGGACCGCGTTCTCGGCGGTGAGGGCGGGGCCCGACGGCACCGGCACCGGGCCGGTCGCCCGCAGCAGGTACGACAGCGCGACCGGGTCGGTGGCGAACACGCCGTCGACCGACACGCCGGAGCGGACGCGGTACATCTCCCGGGCCAGCGCCGCCGCGGTC
Organism: Dactylosporangium sucinum; assembly: GCF_014647515.1. Taxonomy (GTDB): domain Bacteria; phylum Actinomycetota; class Actinomycetes; order Mycobacteriales; family Micromonosporaceae; genus Dactylosporangium; species Dactylosporangium sucinum. Next base: position 7,994 of record NZ_BMPI01000104.1, read on the forward strand.
GGGAAGTCCGGCGTGAGGTTCACGTCGGCCGGGAAGCGCCCGAGCCGGTCGGTGTGCAGCTCCTCCTGGTCGGGGTCGAGCGGCAGCACCGGGGCCGGGAACGTGCCGAGCGTGGCCGCCGCCGTGCCCTGCTCGACGATGCCGATCGCGCCGTGGTCGGCCCTGAGCACCACGAAGGCGCCGGGCATGCCGCCGGTCGCACGCACCTCGGCCAGGTTCTGGAACAGCACGAGGTAGGTGCGGGGGCCGTCGACGCCCAGCAACGCCGGCAGCAACGACGCGGCCCGGGCGGCGGCCGGCAGCAGGGGCGCCACCCGGTCAAGGCCGGCGATCACCTGCCGGACGGCGGCGCGGACCCGTGGGTCGAGGCCGTCCTGGTCGACCGCGCCGAGCCGGGCCCGGGCGTCCCGGGCGACGTTGACGGCCGCCGCGATCCGCGGTGCGGCCTCCCGGATCCGCGACAGGCCGGAAGGTTCCTGCCGGGCGGTAGCAGACAGACCGTCGGCGGCGTCCAGCATCGGCGGCAGCACCCGATCGGCCAGCGCGTCGACGGCCGCCGCGACCGCCGACACCGCGTCGAGGTCGTCGCCCGCCACCGGCAGCGAGCTGCCCAGCCACCAGCTCGGCCCGCGGGTGTCGGCGTGGGCCGCGCCGGTCTGCCGGCGCAGGTCGGCCGCCGTCTCCCGGGCCGCCCGCAGGTCACCGGCCCGCAGCTGGGTCTCCAGCTCCCCGGCGAGCGCCGCCGCGCGCTGCAGGTGCCCGGCCGCGGACGACGCCACGGTCAGCAGCCGCAGCCCCACCCCGCCCACGACGAGCACGAACACCACCGCGCCGAGGAGCGCCTTGCGCCTACCCGAACGTCTGGTCGGCACCGCCGACCACCTCCTCCACTCGATCGGGGGCGGTGAGCACGCGCAGCGCGCGGTAGAAGCCGGTCCGGCGCCGCTCCAGCGCGTCCGCCGCGTAGTGGCCGGCCCGGGCCAGGTTGCGGGCGGACGCGGCCGCCATCGCCCGCGGGTCGGCGACCAGCGCGGTGATCGCGTACGCGAGGGCCACCGGATCGCCCGGCGGCACCAGGTGCGCACCGGAGAGGAGCTCGGGGGTGCCGCCGACCCGGGTGCCGATCGCCGGCAGGGCGCGGGCCATCGCCTCGATGAGCGCCCGGGGCAGCCCCTCGGTGCGCGAGGGCAGCACGAAGAGGTCGGCGTCGTCGAGGTACCGCCGCACCGCCGGCCCGGACGGCACGGCACCGGCGAAGGCGACCCGGCCGCCGAGCCGCCGGTCGCGGACCAGCCGCTCCAGGCCGGCCCGGCAGCGGCCGTCGCCGAGGTGGACCAGGTGCGCCTCCAGCCCGGCCCGCACCAGCATCGGCAGCGCCTCGACGAGCGTGTCGATCCCCTTGTACGGCGTCTCGAGCGAGCCGACGGAGACCAGCCGGACGGCGACCTTCGGCGCGCCGGCCGGGCGCGGGCGGTCGACGAACGCGTCCGGGTCGAGCTGGATGCTGGAGTAGGCGGCGGTCACCGCCCCGGTGGCGGCCGGGTAGCGGGCCTGCAGCGCGCGCTCGGTGACGTAGGCGACCGCGGAGGCGCTGCGGCACTGGGCCCGCAGCCGAGCGGTGAACCAGGACCGCAGCACCGGCCGCAGCGGATGCCGCAGGGCGCCGGGGGCGAACACGTCGTGCGGGTCGCCGACGACCTCCAGCGCGAAAGCGCGCCGCGAACGCCGCAGCCGCCGGTGCAGCAGCGAGCCGATGGCCGACGGCACCCGCAGCAGCACCGCGTCGCCGGGGGCCAGACACGAGCGCAGGGCCGCCCGGACGCGGCGCAGGCTGCGGAGGTACTGCAACGGCCCGACGTAGTGCGGCACCGCGTGCACCTCGACACCGTCGCCGTCGACGCGCTGCGCCTCGGGCGGGCGCCCGGTGCGCTCCTGCACCCGCGCCACGACCCGGACATGATCAAAAACCGTCCGGTATCGCTGCCAGAACGCGTTCGCGGCGCCGGTGGTCGTCCACACCCGGCCGTCGGGCGTGCGCACGTAACGCTGCTCGGTGCTGACCACTAGGCGCACGTCGGAACCGCCTCGCGGGCCTGCACGGAGACCAGCCGGACGACCCCGTAGAAGACCAGCCCGTAGACGATCGTCTTGAGCAGCGACGCGCTTTCCCCGCGGAAGCCGTACATCCAGGCGACCGTGAACAGCAGGCTGAGGTAGGCGTAGACCGGCGCGCGGTCGATCCGGTTCAGCAGCAGCCGGTGCACCAGCGTGAGCCCGGCGAAGAGCACCGGGATGCCGGCGAGGCCGAAGTTGAGGTACGCCTCGCCGGTGAGCGAGAAGCCGTAGCCGGAGTCGCTGCCCGGCGCGTAGCGGTCGACGAGCCACTCGGACAGCGGCACCTGCGGCTGGCCGGGCACCAGGTTGACCAGCGCGTGCAGGTACGAGGCGCCGTGCTGGTACGGGTCGACGGAGGGGACGTGGGTCATCACCCACGTGTCGACGAAGAGCACCGAGCCCTGGTTGAGCAGCTGGCCCGCGTCGGTCGGGCCACCGCCCCGCAGTCCGAAGAGGACGGTGGCGCCGAACAGCAGCGCGATCCCGGCGACGATCGGCCGGGTCATCGACCGGCCGCTGGTCAGGTCCCGGTGCAGGATCAGCGCGAAGAGCACGAAGACGAAGTCGCGCTCGCCGGTCGTGAGGCAGTAGACGACGTAGAGCACCAGGTTGAGCCGGTACGCGAAGCGGCCGACGCTGGTGCGGGCGGCCAGGAAGTACAGGCTGCAGGCGAGCATCTCCAGCAGCAGGTAGTCGTAGTGGCCCGGGCCGGCGACGCCGATCCGATCGAGCTTGGTGCCGGCCAGGAAGCCGCTCCCCCCGAGGATCAGCACACCGGCCGCGTACAGTGTCAGGGCGGCCAGCACCACCGGTACCAGCGGATAATGATGGTCCACCATGGACGTCGACGGGTCGCGCAGGTCGCGGCGCTGGCGCACCAGCAGGCCCGCCGCGAGCACGCCGGCGAACGCGAGCAACAGCCCGAGGCTCGCCTGTCCGATGAGCATCGTGTTCGTGCCGAAGTAGATCGAGCCGCCGAGCAGGTAGCTGACGACCGGCCCGAAGCCGAAGACGAAGAAGTAGGCGGCCAGGTAGGCCAGCAGGTCGCGGCGGCCCCCGACGAGCAGCAGCACCGGCACGGTCAGCCCGGCCGCCGCCACCGTGTACCAGGGGTCAAAGTGCACGCCGCAGCACCTCCCACTTCGCCAGCGCGTGGACGGCGGCGGCGCCGGCCGTGGCCCACGCGGCGCCGGTGACGCCGTAGCGCGGGACGAGCACCAGCGCGGCCAGGACGGCGACCGCGAGCACGGCGGCGTTGACGGCGAGCTGGCCGGCGAAGCGCCGAACCGCGGAGAGGGCCGCGTCGAGCATGAAGCAGGCGGCGCCGAGCGCGGTGGCGACGGTGAGCACGGTGAGCGTGGTGCCGTGGCCGGCGTACTGCGGCCCGTAGACGGCCCGCAGCACCCGCGGGCCGAACAGGTCGGCCGCCCACACTGCGAGCACGCCGGCCACGGCGACGCCGATGAGCGCGTGGCGGACCAGCGCCTCGAACCGGGCGTGCGCGCCCGCCGCCCGCAGCTCGGTGAGGCGGGGCAGCAGGGTCTGCGCGACCGCCGAGCACAGCACGTTGCCGGTCAGCACCAGGTAGCCGGCCGCCGCGAACGCGCCGAGCGCGGCTGCTCCGAGGTCGTCCTGCAGCACGTACCGCGGCACGTTCGCGGTGAGCGAGGTGATCCCGGAGGCGATGCCGAGCGGCAGCGCCGTCCACAGCAGGGCCGGCACCCCGCCCGCGGCCCGGTGCGTGTGCCGGCGCGGGACGAGCGCCGCCGGGTCGGGCCGGTTCCACCAGCGGCCGGCCAGCGGCGCGGCCACCATCAGCCAGGCGATGAGCGACGCGCCGGCCGACCCGGCGGCGGCCCAGGCGACGCTGCTGGTGCCGTAGAGCAGCGCCGCGGTGAAGGCGATCGTGAGCCCGCCGTTGGCGAGCTGGGCCAGGGCGACCCCGCGCTGGTCGTGGTGGCGCTGGAGGTGGCCGAGGTAGATGTCGCCGGCGCCGTCGAACGCCTTGGCCAGGCCGACCAGCAGCACGACCGCGACCGGCAGGTCGAACAGCACGACGACGACGCCGATCGCGACCAGGGCGGCGCCCATGGCGACCAGCCGCACCCGCAGGTAGCGGCGGAACGGGTGCTCGCCGGCCGGGTCGGTGACCAGCACCGTGCGCAGCGACAGGTTGGCCAGCAGCATGACGGGCGCGCCGACGGCCAGGCCGAGCGCGTAGTCGCCGACCATCGCCGGCGTGCCCAGCCGCGCGACGACGACGAGCACCAGCCACTGGGCCAGGGCGTAGCCGGCGTTGCCGGCGAGGCCCCAGCCGACGTTCCCGGCGAAGGACGGGCGTTTCCGGGCCGTGACCGCCCGGTGGCGGACGACGGTCATGCTCTTCGGACCCGTTCGAGCAGGTCGGCAACGGCCCGCGCGGCCGGCTCGTGGGCGAACCGGGCGACGGTCCGCTCGCGGGCCCGGGCCGCCCGCGCGGCCAGGGTGCCGGCGCGGAACTCGTCGTGGGCCTCGCGCAGCGCCTGGACGAGCGCGGCCACGTCGTCGCGCGGCACCAGCCAGCCGGACGCCGGGTCGACGGTCTCCGGAAGCGCGCCCGCGTCGGAGACGATGCTCGGCACGCCCATCGCGCCGGCCTCCAGCGCCGCGCCGTGGTTCTCCGACAGCGACGGGCTGACGCTGACGTCGGCGGCGGCGTAGCAGTCGCGGACGTCGAGCACCGAGTCGTACCAGTCGACGGTCTCGGTGCACAGCGCCTGCAGCTGCCGTTTGTACGCCGCACCGGCCGGGCCGAAGCCGCCGCCGAGCAGCACCAGGCGGGAGTCCGGGCGCTCCCGGGCGAACTCCCGCCAGGCCTTCAGCAGCACGTCGTGGCCCTTGATGCCGCGGCCGCGGTGGGTGAGCCGCTTCGGCGGGTAGACGTACGCGACCATGCAGACTACGAACGTGTCGTCGGTGACGCCGAGCGCCCGGCGGCCGGCCGCGCGGTAGGCCGGCGACGGCGGGCTGAACCGCTCGACGTCCACGCCGTAGGGGATCGCCGTGGTCCGGGACGCGCCCAGCGCCCGGTAGCGCCGCTCGGTGTGCCGGCTGCCGCCGATGACCACGGTGTCGAGCCGGCACAGCAGCCGCTCGACCGCCCGGATGAGGCGCGACTCCAGGTAGAGCGGGCCGGCGACCATGTGCACCTTCGGCACGTCCCAGCCGAGCGTGGCCAGCCGGACCGCCAGCGCGGACGCGTAGAGGTGGTAGTGCAGCACGCCGGGGTTCAGCCTCTTGAGCTGGGCGCGCAGCCCCAGCAGGCCGCGCAGCCCGCGCAGGCCCGGCCGGAACCGGAAGTCGAACGCCGACTGCACCACCTCGATGCCCCGGTCGTGCAGCGCCTTGCGCAGCCGCCCCTCGTGCCCCGGGGGCAGCACCGCGACCGCCTCGTGTCCCCGGGCGCGCAACTCGTCGAGGTGCGGCAGGGTCCACAGCCCGCCCTCGTCGGTCTTGATCACCATGGCCACCCTCATGCGCCCTCCGCTTCGCTCCGGACCCCTCATCGGGCCGGGACTCCCTTCACGGTCGCCTTGGGGTCGACGTCGCGGGTCACGCAGGCGCCGGCGCCGACCGTCGCGCCCTCGCCGACGCGCCGGCCCTGCAGCACGCAGGCGGTGGTGCCGATGAGCACCTCGGGGCCGATGCGGCAGTCGCCGGAGATCGCGGCGAGCGGGTTGACCTGGACGAAGTCCGCCAGCTCGGTGTCGTGGCCGACGGTGACGTTCTGGTTGAGGTGTACGTGCCGTCCGATGCGGACGTTCGTGGTGACCCGCGCGCCGGCGAACGCCACGAACCCCTCGTCGACGACCGCGTCGGCGCCGATCGTGGCCGCCGGGTGGACCAGGTTCGCGGCCGGCAGCCCGTGCAGGCGCAGCCGCTCGTCGAGGCGGGCACGGATCCGCGGGTCGCCGATGCCGATGACGTAGCCGATCGACGGGCGCTCGTCGCTCAGCCGCGACGTCGGCCCGAGGAACGGCACCCCGAGCGCCGCGACCCGATCGAGGTTGCGCTGGCTCGGCCCGTCGTCGACGAAGCCGCGCACCGGCAGCCCGGCCGCCCGGGCGATCATGAGTAGCTCGCGGCCGTGGCCGCCGCAGCCGACGATGACGAGCCCGGTCCTCATGGCCGGCTGCCCTGGAACTCGCGGGCGGTCGCCACACCGTCGGCGGCGATACCCTCGCGGCGCAGCACCGTGCCCACGGTCTCGGCCAGGATGCGCAGGTCGAGGGCGAGCGAGCGGCGCTCGACGTACTCGACGTCGTAGGCGAACTTCTGCTGCCAGCTCAGCGCGTTGCGCCCGCGGACCTGGGCCAGGCCGGTGATGCCGGGGCGCACGTCGTGGCGGCGGCGCTGCTCGGCGGTGTACCGGTCGAGGTAGGCCACCGGCAGCGGCCGCGGCCCGACCAGGCTCATGTCGCCGCGCAGCACGTTCCACAGCGCCGGCAGCTCGTCGAGGCTGCTGGCCCGCAGGAAGCGCCCGGCCCTGGTGAGCCGCTCGCCGTCGGTGCTCGGGTCCGGGTTCGCGGCGCACCGCATCGACCGGAACTTCACGAGCGTGAACGGCGCGCCGCCGCGGCCGGCCCGCTCCTGGCGGAACAGCACGGGCGCGCCCATGGTCAGCCGCACGAAGACCGCGGTCGCGGCGATCACCGGGGCCAGCACGACCGCAGCGACGCCCGCGCCGACGACGTCCAGCATGCGCTTCACCGCCGCTCCAGGAACTCGTCGATCGCGGCGAAGATGCGATCGGGGTCGCGGATGGCCGAGCCGCTGGGCAGGTTGAGGCCGGTCGCGAAGAGGCGGTCGGCGGCGCCGGTCAGCCAGGCGCGGCGGCCGCGGTACACCGGCTGCAGATGCATCGGCTTCCACACCGGACGCGTCTCGATGTCGTGCCGGTCGAGGTGCGCGCCGAGCTCGTGTGCCTGCCAGCCGGCCTCGTCGGGGTCGACGACGATCGCCGTCAGCCAGCAGTTGGCGCCGGGGTCACCCGCGCCGAGCAGGCGCACGCCCGGCAGGCCGGCGAAGCGCTCGGCGTACCGCTCCCGCAGCTGCCGCCGCCGCTTGATCATCTCGTCGAGCCGGCTCAGCTGGGCCCGCCCCAGTGCGGCCAGCAGGTTGCTGAGCCGGTAGTTGTAGCCGACGTCGGCGTGCTCGTAGTGCGGTACCGGCTCGCGGGCCTGGGTGGCGAGGTGCCGGCAGCGGCGGGCGAGCCACTCGTCGTCGGTGACGACCATGCCACCGCCGGAGGTGGTCATGATCTTGTTGCCGTTGAACGACAGGGCGGCCGCCCGGCCGAACGAGCCGGCGGGCCGGCCGGCGTGGGTCGCGCCGAGGGCCTCGGCGGCATCCTCGATGATCGGCACTTCCAGGGCGGCCAGCGCCGTGTAGTCGGCGCAGGAACCGAACAGGTCCACCGGCAGGATCGCCTTGATCTTCTCCTGCTTGACCACCGCTTCGACCAGCGAAGCGTCGATGTTGCCGTCATCGGGCCGGCAGTCCACGAAGACCGGCTCGGCGCCCGTATAGACGACGGCGTTCGCGGTGGCCGCGAACGTGAGCGTCGGCACGATCACCGCGTCGCCCGGGCCGACGCCGAGCGCCAGCAGCGCCAGGTGCAGCGCGGCGGTGCCGGACGACACCCCGACGGCGTGCGCGGTGCCGCAGCGCTCGGCGATCTCCCGCTCGAACGCGTCGAGATCCGGCCCGACGGGCGCGACCCAACCGGACCGCAGCGCGTTGACCAGGTAGCGCTCCTCGGTGCCCGACATGTCGGGCGACGACAGGAAGATGCGTGTCACCGCGATCCGCCCCCATTGGAGTTGTCCGTGTTGCTGTTCGTGTGCCGGGCCAACCTCTGCCGGTCGGCGATGGCCGAGCGGCTGGCGGCGTGGCACGGGTTCGCCGCGCAGAGCGCCGGCACCCACGCGGTGCCGGGCCTGGAGATGGCCGGCAACGCGCAGGCGGTGCTGCGGGAGTTCGGCGCCGACCCGGCCGGGTTCCGCAGCCGCCGGCTGACCCCGCCCCTGCTGGCCGGCCCCGCGCTGACTCCCGGCCTGGTGCTGGCCGCGACCCGCGCCGAGCGGGCCGCGTGCGTGACCCTGGCGCCGGCGGCGGCCGGGCGGACGTTCACGCTGCTGCAGTACGGCCGGTACCTGGCCGCGCTCCCGCCCGGCGACGATCCCTTCGACCGCGCCGCGCTGTCGCGGGTGCGCGGGCGGCTGCAGCCCGCCGCGCCGGGCGACGACGACCTGGCCGACCCGATCGGTGGCCCGCTCGACGGCTTCCGCGAGTGCGCCGACACCATCAACCGCATCCTCAGCCTCCTCGCCGCCCGGCGGTGATCGGCTCGTCCGCGAGCGCGGTCTGGACCGGCGGATGGGGCCGTTCGGCCTCGCGCGGGCCGTAGTACGCGTAGGTGTAGCCGTCGCCGTCGGCGCCCTTCGCCGCGTTGAGCACGCAGCCGAACAGCCGGGCGGAGACCGCCTCGACCGCGGCGACGGCCGACTGCACCTGCGCGACGCTCGTCTTGCCGGCCCGGGTCACCAGCACCGCCCCGTCGGCGCGGCTGGCGACGACCGCGGCGTCGGTGACGACGAGCAGCGGCGAGGTGTCCACGACGACGTAGTCGTAGGACTCGCTGACCGTCGCCAGCAGGTTCGCCATCTGCTTCGAGCCGAGCAGCTCGCTCGGGTTGGGCGGGATCGAGCCGCTGGGCAGGACCCACAGGTCGCGGTCGCCCCAGCGCTGGACGGCGGTGTCGAGGTCGACCTGGCCGACGAGGACGTTGGTCAGGCCGACGGCGCCTTCGAGGTCGAGGTAGGTGGCGAGCCTCGGGCGGCGCACGTCGGCGTCGACCAGCAGCACGCGGTGCCCGGCCTCGGCGAGGACGATGGCGAGGTTGCAGGCGATCGTGGACTTGCCCTCGTCGGGCAGGGCGCTGGTCACCACGACGCAGCGGGCGCTGCGGTCGGGGTCGACGAACTGCAGGTTGGTCCGCAGGTGCCGGAGCGCCTCGCCCCGGGGCGACCAGGCCGCGTCCTCGACCAGGAGCGGTTCCTCCCTGGCCCGCGGATCCAGCGGTACCGCGGCGAGGATCGCCTTTCCGGAGGCCTGGCGCAACGAGGTGACCGACCGGACGGTGTTGTCGAGGATCTCCCGCAGCACGGCGAGCGCGGCGCCGACGACCAGCCCGACGAGCAGGGCCAGCCCGAAGTTGCGGGCCGGCCGGGGCCCCACCGGGTCGGTGCTGACCCGGGGGCCGCTCACGACGTCGACCCGCACGGTCGGGGTGTCGCCGCCCGGCGGGGTCTCCAGCACCGCGACCAGCGCTTCGAACCGCACGGCGACCGCCTGCGCGATGCGCAGCGCGCGGGCGCTGTCGGTATCGACGACGGTGACGTCGAGCAGCACGGTGTCGGGCACGGTGCGGGCGGAGAGGCGCCGCTTCACGCCGTCGGCGCCGAGTCCCACGCCGGGGTCCTGCGCGACGGCGCGGGCCAGCCGGTCGCTGCCGATGAGCGTGACGTACGAGCGGGCGCGCTGCTGCGAGAAGAGGCCGCCCTGGTAGGCGTCGGTGATCCCGCTGCTGGGCGTGCTGACGAAGAAGGTGACCCCGGCCGCGTAGGTCGGCGCCGTCGTCGCGGTGACGACCACCGCGCCCACCAGCGCCAGGCACGCCGTCGTGGCCACCAGCCACCAGCGTTTGCGGACCGCGCTGACATAGTCGCGCAGCTCCATGCGCCATGACCTCCCGTAGCCGCTTACTTACGAAGCGTTACACACGGGAGGTGGGCAAGAGATGAAACCGTCTAATTTCCCCGATAAGGTTTTTACCCGACATTCCCCCCGGCAATCGTGAAGAATGATCGCCATCCGACGCTGCGGGGGGATCGTGATGGACTTCCACCGACCGGCCGGACCAGGCGCTCTGCCGGCCGACCTGTGCGCCTGGGCGGGTGGCCTGGCGCTTGCCGTGGCCATCGCACCGGAGTGGCCCCCGCTGCCGCACGCCGTGGGCGCGATCCTCCTCGCTGCGGCGCTGCACACCGCGATCGCCTGGCCGGTGCACCTGTACCGCCGGCGCTACGACCGCGGCACCCTCGACGAGCTGCGCGCGGTCGGGCTGACCACGGCCGCGGCCGGCGCCGCGCTCTACGCACTCAACCCGATGCCGACCGCCCCGGCCGGCATCCCGGTCGTCGCCGCGATGACCGCCCTGCTCGGGATGGTCGCCGTGCGGGGCGCCGCGCGCCTGCGCCGGGAGCGCCGGTCGCTGGCCGGGCGGGAGCCCGTGCTCGTCTACGGTGCCGGCGCGGCCGGGCACCGGCTGCTGCGCTCGATGCTGCACGACCCGCACTGCCGCTACCGCCCCGTGGGCGTGATCGACGACGACCCGGCCAAGCGCAACCTGCGCATCGAGGGCGTGCCGGTGCTCGGCGGGCGGGCCTCGCTCATCGCCGTGCTGGAGCGCACCGGCGCGTCCGGGGTCATCTTCGCGATCCGCAACGGCGACGGCGCCCTGCTGCGCTCGGTCCGCGCGCTGGTCACCGCCACCGGCCGGGCGCTGTCGGTGCTGCCGTCGCTCGACGAGAGCCTCGACGCCTCCGTGGGCGACGTGCGCGAGGTGCAGCTGTCCGACCTGCTCGGGCGCCGGCAGATCGACACCGACCTGGGCGCGATCGGCGACTACCTCACCGGCAAGCGCGTGCTGGTCACCGGCGCCGGCGGGTCGATCGGGTCGGAGCTGTGCCGCCAGCTGTACCGCTTCGGGCCGGCCGAGCTGATGATGCTCGACCGCGACGAGTCGGCGCTGCATGCGGTGCAGCTGTCGATCCACGGCCGGGCGCTGCTGGACAGCCCGGAGCTCATCCTGGCCGACCTGCGCGACGCGGCGGCCCTTGCAGCGGTGTTCGCCGCGCGGCGGCCGGAGGTGGTGTTCCACGCGGCCGCACTGAAGCACCTGACGCTGCTGGAGCGCCATCCCGGGGAGGCGCTGCAGACCAACGTCATCGGGACGCTGAACGTGCTGTCGGCGGCCGCGGCGGCTGGCGTCTCCCGGTTTGTCAACATTTCTACGGACAAGGCGGCCAACCCGGTCAGCGTGCTCGGCTACTCGAAGCGAATCACCGAGCGGCTCACCGCACACCGCTCGACGGTCGCCGACGGCACCTACCTCAACGTCCGCTTCGGCAACGTCCTCGGCAGCCGGGGCTCGGTCGTCACCGCCTTCCAGGCGCAGGTCGAGGCCGGCGGCCCGGTGACGGTCACGGATCCGTCGGTCACCCGATACTTCATGACCGTCCAGGAGGCCGTCCAGCTGGTCATCCAGGCGGCCGCGCTGGGGGCCGGCGGCGAGGCGCTCGTGCTCGACATGGGCGCGCCGGTGCGCATCGACGAGCTCGCCCACCAGCTGGCCGCGCTGTCCACCCGGCCGATCGAGGTCGTCTACACGGGCCTGCGCCCGGGCGAGAAGCTGCACGAGGAGCTCTTCGGCCTCGGGGAGGCCGACGTGCGGCCGCTGCACCCGCTGATCTCGCACGTCTCGGTGCCGCCGCTGGACCCTGCTCTGGTGCTGGCCCTGTCGCCTTCCACGGCTCCGGCCGCACTGGTCGGCCAGCTGGCCGACCTGTGCGTGGTGCCGGCTATCGAGGTACCGACGCTATCTGCCGCGCATACCAGCTGACGGTCTCGCGGAGGCCGAACTCCAGCGGGACCGGACCGTGGCCGGGGAAGAGCTCCTCGAGCCGCTCGGAGTCGGCCTGCGAGTCGCGCACGTCGCCCGGCCGGGCCGGGTCGAAGACCACCTCGACCGGGAGGTCGACCATGCCCCTGATCCGGTCGACGAGGTCGAGCAGCGAGGTCCGCGTCCCGAACGCCAGGTTGACCGGGGTCGGGCTGGCGACCCGCCGCACGACGGCGTCGGTCAGCAGGCGCGCGACCGATCCGACGTACGTGAAGTCGCGCGTCTGCCGCCCGTCGCCGTGGATGTGCAGGGGCAGGCCGCGCAGCGCCGCGTCGGCGAACGTGGGGATCACCGCCGCGTAGGCGTGCCCGACCGACTGCAGCGGCCCGTACACGTTGAAGAACCGCAGCGCGAGCACCGGCAGCCCGTAGGTCGCACCGTAGGCGAGGACGGCGGACTCGGCGGCGAGCTTGCTGGCGGCGTACGGACTCTGCGGCCGCGTGGGCAGCTCCTCATGCTTCGGCAGCGTCCGGGTCGGCCCGTAGACGGACGACGAGGACGCGGCGACGAGGTGCTTGTCGTGGCGGCGGCAGGCTTCGAGGACGTTCACGGTGCCGGTGGCGTTGACCAGGTGGCTGCGGACGGGGTCGGCGACCGACCGGGGCACGGACGGCCGGGCCGCGAGGTGGATGACGGCGTCGCTGTGGGCCACGACGTCGTCGAGGGCGTCGGGCTCGAGAATGCTGCCGACGACGAGCTCGGCGCCGACGCCTTCCAGGTTGCTCTCGGTGCCGGTGGTGAGATCGTCGAACACCACGACCTCGTCGATGCCGGGATGCGCCACCAGCTCCCGGCAGAGGTTCCCACCGATAAACCCGGCTCCGCCGGTTACGAGCACTCTCATCGTTGCAGTCCAACGCCCGCGCGCGGCGGAAGGTGACGCATTACGGACTTTTTGGACCAAAGGTGCGAACGGCAGCCCGGAAGTCGCCGAGCGTCACCCATTCACCCGACCCGCGTCGAGCGCCGCACCCCAGCGCGCCGATCTTGCAGTTGTGGTGCCGGATAAACCCGGGCAATAACGTCCGAGGCGGGCACCACAACTGCAAGATCGGCGCTGTCAGGGGGCGAGGTGGGCGACCACGGCGCGGGCGAAGGACACCGCCGCGTCGCCGGCGTCCGCGCGGGCCGCCGGGGACAAGCCGGGTGGGCAGACGCCGTACACGGTCAGGGAGACGCCCGCGGGCGACGGGGGCACGCCCAGCACCCGGCAAGTGTCGAAGTGCGCGACCGGGGCGTAGTGCTCCGGGAGCCAGTCACCCTCGGGGACCTCGCGGGCCAGCCGCAGCAGGGCCGGGTCGGCGGCGTCAGTCGGGACGATCACGTCGCCCCGGCGGGTCGGGTGGGCGGCCGGCGCCAGGGCGACCGAGATCACCCAGCGGGCGCCCGCCGCCGCGGTGGCCGCCACGGCCACCGGCACCGAGGCGATCGTGCCCAGCGTCAGGACGCCGTCCGGCCGGTGGACGGTCTCGCGCGAGGGTGCGTCCACCAGGCCGGGCAGCGTGCTGATCAGCAGGATGTCAGGGAAGCTGCGCAAGCCTCGGGACGATCTGCTCGGCGACGCCGGTGACGAACTCGACCGGGTGACGGTCGGGCATGAGCATGACCTCCGTGATGCCCAGCTTGCCGAACGCCTCCACGTCGGCCAGCCAGGCGTCGACGTCCACCAGCGCCGGGCGGTTCACCAGCGCCGTCTTGACGATCGTGCCGTAGTCGCGGCCCTCCGCCGCGCAGTGCTCGCGGAGCACCGACAGCTTGTGCTCGACGTCGGCGGCCGAGCTGCCGAAGATGTTGCACGCGTCGGCGTACTTCGCCACCAGGCGCAGCGTCTTCTTCTCGCCGCCCCCGCCGATCATGATCATGGGGCGCGGGCGGGTCAGGGGCTGCGGCGAGTTCAGCGTCTCGGCGAGCCGGTAGTGGCGGCCCTCGTAGGGGCCGTTGTCGTCGCTCCACATCTGCAGGCAGATCTGCAGCGTCTCCTCCAGGCGCTCGAAGCGCTCGGCGACGGGGACGACCGGGACGCCCAGGCCGCGCTGCTCGCGCTCATACCAGGACGCGCCGATGCCGAGGCGGGCGCGGCCGCCGGAGAGCACGTCGAGCGTGCTGACGGTCTTGGCGAGGATGCCGGGGTGACGGTACATCACCCCGGTCACCAGCAGGCCCAGCGTCATCCGCGAGGTCAGCGCGGCGAGGTAGCCGAGCGTCGTGTAGCCCTCCAGCATCGGCTCCTCGGCAGGGGCCGTCTGTTCCATCTGGAAGAAGTGGTCCATGACGGTGAACGAGTCCACCCCCGCCTGGTCGGCGATCTGGGCGGTCTCGCGCAGGGTCGGTGCGATGGCGGCCGGCTCCGCCGGGGTCGAGTAGTTCCAGTAGTGCAGACCCAGCTTCATGGGCCAAACCTAACGCGGATCCTCACAGGGCCGCCGCGATCCTCCGCAAACGGTCGTGGACCCCTTCGTAAACGGAGATCCTCCCGAGGTACCGCTTCAAGATCTTGGCGACTATCGTGTAGTTGGTGTCGCAGACGTTTCCGACGGGGGCCTCGCCCGCCTGGCTGACCAGCTGGTAGGCGTCGAGGTGGTCGAGGCCGGTCAGCCCGGCGACCCAGGTGACGAGGTCGTGCTGGCTGATGCGGAACGCGTCCTCCAGCGGGCGGGCCGAGCCGGTGCTCATCAGGAAGTCGTCCGACTCGAGCCGTGGCCACGGCGTCGGTACCGCCTTGAGCAGCTCCACGACGACCGTCGTCTCCATCGCCGCCTCGACGGCCACGCCGCTGACCTCGCCGTGGCCCTGCCGCGCGTGGCCGTCGCCCAGGGCGAAGAGGGCGCCGTCGACGTTGACCCCGAGGTACACCGTGACGCCCGCCCGCAGCTCGGGGGTGTCCATGTTGCCGCCGTGCGCGTCGGGCGTGATCGTCATCTTCACCTCCGACGCCGCCGGCGCCACCCCGACGGTGCCGTGCATCGGGTCCATCGGCAGGTCGACGGTGAAGTCGCTGTTGCGGGCACGGTACCGCGCGATGCCGAGGTCGCGCGCCAGCTCGTACCACCACACCCGCTCCTCGAGCGGCGGCTGCAGCGTCGCCGTGTGCGACGTCGACGTCAGCGCGCCGAAGTGCGGGAACGTGCTGGACACGGCCCAGTCGCGGGCCGGCTCGATCGACGCGAAGTGCAGCGCGAGCGTGTCGCCCGGCTCGGCGCCCTCGACGTGGAACGGGCCGCTGACCGGGTTGAGGTACGGGAACCGGCAGACCACGGTCGGCAGGTCGTCGACGCCGCGGACCTTCCCGCCGAAGCAGTCCTCAGTGGACACCCGCAGCACGTCGCCGGGGCGGACCCGGCGCACCGGGGGCCGCCCGCCGAAGGTGTACGCGAGCTCGTCCGGCTCCGGCCGGTAGACGTGCAGGTCACTCATTGGTCTGTCCCGCGAGTCGGGGCCGGCGGCCGGTGGCGTAGAGCACGACGAGGATGACCACGCCGATGCCGAGCCAGGTGAAGCCGAGCATCTGCGCGGCGACCTTGGCGTTGATGACGACGTACAGCAGGATCGCGAACCCGATCAACGGGAACACCAGGTGGCGCAGCCAGTCGCGGCTGCCGTTGCGAACGACGTGGTGCCAGAACACCGAGACGTGCAGGGCCAGGAACGCGGTCATCGCCCCGAAGTTGATCAGCGTCGACAGCAGCGTGATGCCGTCGTCGCGCGACCACATGTAGAGGCCCAGCGCGAGCGACACCACCGCCACGACGAAGGTGGCATTCGTCGGCACCTTGTGCCGCTGCGAGATGCGCGACAGGAACGACGGCAGCTGCCGGTCGCGCGCCATCGCGTACAGCAGGCGGGAGGTCGCCACCTGCGCCACCAGCGAGTTGGCGAAGCCCCAGGCCACGGCGGTCGCGACCGCGGTCAGCGTGGCGAGCCAGGCGCCGCCCCCGACGTGGGCCGCGTCGTAGAAGGCGGTCCCGTCCGAGTCCCCCTCGGCGAGGAGCCGCTGCGGCTCCGGCACCAGCAGCGCCGCGACCCACGTCTGCACGATGAACAGCACGCCCGCGAGCATCAGCGCGGCCACCATCGACCGGCCGATCTGCCGGGCCTCGCCCTTGTGCTCCTCGGCGAGCATCGAGATGCCGTCGAAGCCGAGGAACGACAGCACCGCGATCGACACCGCCCCGAAGACGAGGGACCAGGAAAAGGTGGCGCTGTTGTACAGCGGCTCGAAGCTGAACCCGCGGCCCTTGCCCTGCGCGAGCGCCACGACGCCGATGACCAGGAAGATCGCCAGCACGATCAGCTCGCCGACGAGCATGAACTTGTTGACGATCGCGGTGAGCTGGATGCCGAGCAGGTTGACGACGGTGTTGAGCGCGACGAAGGCGACCAGCCAGACCCACACCGGCACTGCGGTGACCACGGAGTTCATCGCGACGCTGGCGATGAGGTACAGCAGGCCGGGCACCAGCACGTAGTCGAGCAGGATCACCCAGCCGGCCAGGAAGCCGACCGGGGCCGCGATCCCGCGCCCGGCGTAGCTGTAGACCGAGCCGGCCATGGGGAACGCCTTGACCATCTGGGCGTAGGACAGCGCGGTGAAGACCATGGCGACCATGCCGATGGCATACGCGAGGGCGACCATGCCGCCGGAGCCCTGGAAGACGCCGCCGAAGATGCCGAACGGCGCGATCGGCACCATGAAGATGAGGCCGTACACCAGGAGGTCGGTGAACGTGAGCGAGCGCTGCAGTTCCTGGGTGTATCCGAACCGCTCGATCTGCTGTGGGTCCGTCATGTCGCCACACGGTAGACCGAATACTTGAATCTGGAAAGATCTCACTTACGGCGGATCGCCGCCACCGCACCGAGGGCGACGGTCGCGACGGCGCACAGCAGCAGGGTCTGGCGGGCGCCGAACGCCTCGACCAGGGGGCCGCCGAGCACCGTGCCGAGCGGCGCGGCCAGGGCGGCGACCGAGCCGAAGGTGGCCAGGGCGCGGGTGTCACCCTGGAGGCGGGCCATGGCGACCGGCAGGAACGGGGCCCAGACCAGGCCGGCGACCCCGAACGCGGCCATGGCGAGCGGCTGCGGCGCGCCGAGGCCGAGCGGGAGCATCGCGATGCCGAACGCGCCGATGATGGCGGCGACCGGCGGGTGGCGGCGCACCCGCGCGGTGAGCAGGCCGCCGGCCACCGCTCCGGCGCCGAACGCCGTGTAGTACCAGCCGAGCAGGGTCGCGTCGCCGCCGAGGTTCTCGGACACGTGGATCGGCATGGCCGCGTAGAACGGGCCGAACAGGAAGAAGAACAGCGCGCCGAGGACGATCAGGCCGGTCACCTTGAGGTGCTCCCGCTTCGGCTCGGGTGCGCGGGGGGTGCGCGGGACCATGCGGTAAGTAAGAGCGAGCACCGCGAATGAGGCGGCGTCGATGGCGATCACCACGCCCGGGTTGGTCCAGGCGATGAGCAGGCCCGCGAGCGGCGGGCCGGCGATCGTGGCGAACTCGGCGATCGTCGTGAGCACCGCGTTGGCGGCGACGTGCCGCTCGGCGGGCAGCAGCTCGGCGATGAGGGCGTAGCGGCCGGCCGAGCCCCAGGCGGCGAGCAGCGACGAGACCGCGAGCAGCGCGACGAACAGGCCGGGGCTCAGGGCGCCGAGCGCGTAGGTCACGGCGACCGCGCCGAGGCAGCCGGCGCGCAGGACGGCGTTCCAGCCGGCGAGCTGGGCCCCCGGCCTGGTGCGCAGCCAGCGCGCGAAGAGGACGCCGCCGAGCGCGCTGGGCAGGGAGTAGGCGGCGACCGCGACCGCCACCCAGGTCGGGCGGGGGTCGAGCTCGAGCGCGAGCCAGCTCACGGCGACGATCGACATGCCGTCGCCAAGGGCGGAGAACGCGAGCCCGGGCAGCAGCCGGCGGAGGACGGGGTGGTTCCACACCCGGCAACTTGATCGCGCTTCCGGCCCGGCGGGCAAGACTTATCGCCGTCGGCGTATTCAGCGCACAGCGGAGCGTGACAGGCCCCTACGGCCGATTGGGCGGGCCCTGTCCATGCGGTTAGGTTCAACCGGTTCGCTTGGCCGAGGAGGACTCGCGTTGGTGCCGCACTGGATTCGCCGGAAGATCATCCTGCCCGTCGTGGCGGCGGCGGTGCTCGGGGGCGCCAACATCCCGCCGATGTGGTCCGCCGCCAACAACTGGATGCACGAGCGGAAGATCAACAGCGCCGAATACAAGGCCACGCACGGGTTCTGGCAGGTCGTCGAGCTGCCGAAGGGCCAGCGGGTCAACGCGATCCACGCCGCGCTGCTCCCGTCGGGCAAGATCCTGCTCATCGCCGGCTCCGGCAACGACCGCACGCAGTTCGAGGCCGGCACGTTCAAGACGCTCATCTTTGACCCGGCCAACGGGCACACCGCGCTGGTGCCGACGCCGACCGACCTGTTCTGCGCCGGGCACGCGTTCCTGCCCGACGGCAAGCTGCTGGTGGCCGGCGGCACCCTGCGCTATGAGGTGCTCGAGCAGAACGTCGAGCGGGCCGGCGGCACGCTCACGGTGAAGAACGAGTCGCCGGAGAGTGAGCGCGCGTTCCCGAAGGGCACGGCGTTCGTCGCCCCGGACGGGAAGAAGTACATCGCCAACGACGACTTCGTCGTTCCCGCGGCCACGAAGGTCATCACGCCCGCGCACACCAAGAACGCCCCGCCGACCGTCACCATCACGGCCGGCCAGACGAAGATCTGGGTCGACGCGGCCGAGGAGGGCGCCGACTACGTGCGGACCACCTACGCGCAGTACGAGTTCGTGGGCCTGTCCGGCATCGACGCGCACAACCTCTACGCGATCGCCGACAAGATCGAGATGAAGAAGCAGGACTACCAGGGCCGCAAGGAGGCCTACGAGTTCAACCCGTTCACCGAGCAGTACGAGCGGGTGGGCGACATGCACGAGAAGCGGTGGTATCCGACGCTGACCGGCCTGCCCGACGGCTCGGTCCTCGCGGTGTCCGGCCTCGACGGCAGCGGCGAGGTGGTCAGCGGCGCGCAGAACGAGATCTACGACCCGCAGACCAAGCAGTGGACGATCCGCCGCGACCTGGACCGCTACTTCCCGACCTACCCGGCGCTGTTCCAGACCGATCGCGCGGGCGTGCTGTTCTTCTCCGGCTCCAACTCGGGCTACGGCCCGGCGACCAAGGGCCGCGTCCCCGGCTTCTGGAACCTCGGCGACAACAGCTTCGAGGCGGTGCCCGGCCTGCGCGACGCCGACCAGCTGGAGACGAGCATGTCGGCCTTCGCCGGCCCGGTGCAGGACCAGCGGGTGATCGTGGTCGGCGGCGGCGGGGTCGGCGAGTCGGCGAAGTCGACCAAGCGCATCGACGTCATCAAGCTCGGCGACGCCAGCCCGCGCTTCACGGCCGGCCCCGACCTGCCGCACGGCACCCGCTACCCCAACCTGGTCCAGCTCCCCGACGACACGGTCCTGATCACCAACGGCTCCGGCGACTACCGCGGCCGCGGCGCCTCCGACAACCACACGGCGCGCATCTACCACCCGTCGACGAACACCCTGTCGGTCGCGGCCGACCCGCACGTGGGCCGCAACTACCACAGCGCCGCGGTCCTGCTGCCGGACGGCCGCGTGCTCACGGTGGGCTCCGACCCGCTGTTCCGCGACAAGAAGAACAGCATCACGGGCACGTTCGAGCAGCGCCTGGAGATCTACACCCCGGCGTATCTCTTCCGCGGCCCCGGCCCGGTCGTCGGCGAGGGCCCCACCACGCTGACGTACGGCCAGCGGGCCACCTTCAAGTCCATGTCGACGGCGGGCGTGGCCTCGGCCCGCCTGATCCGCCCGAGCGCCGCCACCCACATGCTCAACACCGAGCAGCGGACGGTGGCCCTGGACCTGACCGCCGCCGCCGACTCGGTGACGGTGACGGTGCCCTCGTCGCAGGCCCTGCTCCCCCCGGGGCCGTACATGCTGTTCCTCGTCGACAAGAACGGCGTCCCCTCCCAGGCCCGCTGGGTCCAGGTCAACTAGGACGCAACATGATCGATGGAGACTTCTGGTCGTCATGGCAGCCAGAAGTCTCCATCGATCATGAGGCCGAACGGATCGGACCGGGTCAGGCGGAGTGCCCCGCGGGGATCACGTGGGTGGCGCCCGTGCCCAGGCGCTGGACGGCCAGCTCGGCGATCTCCGGGGTCAGGTTGCGGGCGTCGGCCACGTTCCAGCCGTCGCCCGCCGCGTACGTCGCGCCGGACCAGGTCGGGTGCAGGACCGGGATCACGGCCTCCATGACGGCGGCGAAGGTCCGGCCGTCCGTCGCCTCGTCGAAGGTGGTGATCGTGACGACCACGCCGTTCAGGGTGCAGGTGCCCTGGTCGCGGTAGGTGTAGACGGCGTCGGTGTGCTTCGCCGCCCGGGTGTAGCCGTCGCAGCCCAGGTTGTCGGCGATCGTCGACGCGTCCGCACCGAGGTACTTCGGCTTCGTCAGCGTGTCGATCGCGTTCGGGGCCTGCCAGCCGGCCACGCCGGCCACCGCGGCCAGGGCCAGGGCACCCAGCACCAGGCGGACGCGGTTCGGACGGCGCTCGTCGCCCGCCGGGCCGTTGGTCAGGATGTCGGCCGGCTTCTCGTCAAGGTCGATCGTGGTCAACTCGGCTACGCCCTTCATGTCGGCCATGTCGTACAAATCCAAACTAGGTGCGATTCCGGTGCGGTTCTGTCCCCTGACCGGCCGCGGTTACATCGACGACGCGGGGACGAAGGTGTAGCCGGCCGCCAGCACGCCCTCGACCGTGGCCTGCAGATAGCTCACGTCGACGTACGGGTGGAAGAAGAAGCTCGCCACGCCGTCGCGCACCGCCAGGTTGAGCTGCGCCGACTTGACGATGTCGGCCGGCAGGTGGGCCGGGTGGTTGTTGAACGGCTCCAGCTCGATGTTGCCGACGTTCTCCGGCACCGTGACCACGCCGTAGATGTCGCGGACGGTGTAGGGGAAGAACTGGCCGATGATCCGCGAGTACTCCACGGTGCCGCCGCGCAGCGCGCCCGAGCCGTACAGGCCGCGGTCGTAGCGGCGCTGGAAGTTCGCGGCGACCGCCTTGTTGTCCAGGTCCGAGCCGGCGTAGTGCGGGAACTCGAAGATGGTCGGCGTCTTCAGGCCGGCCTTGGCGAACTCGGCGAACGCCGCGTCGATCCGCGACTGGGCCCACTCCTGCGAGTCGCCCGGGACGGCGCCGTCGTAGATGACGCTGTCGGCCTCGTTGACGTGCGCCATGTAGAACTCGAAGTCGTCGGCGCTGACGCCGTTGTACGGGTTGATCGCGCTCTCGAACTGGTGCGTGTACCCGTGCATCAGCAGCGTGCCGCCGTGCGACTCCATGTACTTGAGCTCGGCCACCACGGCCGGCCGGTCGGCGAGCGTGTAGTCCTCGGCCGGGCCGCCCGAGTAGGTGCCGTTCGGGTCGCGGTAGCGGGAGTAGACGGCCACCGTGAACGGGATGTTCCTGCTGTACAGGTAGTCGGTGATCCGGCGCAGCTCGGCCGGGTCGGCGTCCGGGCCGACGTCCTCGATGCGCACCAGGGCGCGGTGCCGCTCGGCCGCCTGCGGGTCCAGCACGTCGTAGAGCATGTCGGCGAAGGCCACGTACCGGTCGTCGGCGCTGATGTAGGCGTAGGGGACCTCGCCGAGGTACCAGAAGTTGCCCGACCGGACGGCCCACGGCAGGGTGCTGGCGTCGGCGCGCACGGCGTCCCCGACGACGCTCACCTTGCCGCTGTCGTAGATCGTGGTGCCCATGATCCCGGCACCGTTCTGCGGGTCGCGCGTGAACGAGCGGCCCTTGTAGTTGACCGTCGACACCTGGGACACGTCGAAGCTGGTCCAGGTGAAGCCGCGGTTCGTGCCGAAGTTCGGGTCGCGGGCGGTCAGCTGCCAGATGTTGTCGTACACCCACACGACCGGCTTGCTCGTGGCGGTCACGTCGTCGAGGAACGCGGTGGGCAGCGGCTCGTCGTAGGTCGAGCCGAGGTAGATCACGGCCTGGTAGGCGTCGAGCTCGCCGGCCTGGTAGTCGACGACCGGCTGGGCCGTCCAGTCGCCGAAGTGCGACGCGAGGTTGGCGGTGGCGATGGCGTACTGCTCGCCGAGGAAGCCGTAGGGGCCGGTGGTGTCGTAGAGCACCAGCGTCCTGCCGGTCGCGCCGGGGATGCCGGCGCCGCTGCGGGCGTTGGCCAGCGGCTTGGCCGGGGTGGTCACGACGACCGGCTCGCTCGCCTGGGAGACGTTGCCGGCGGCGTCGAGCGCCTCGACCGTGAACGTGTACTGCTTGAGCTGGTCCAGGCCCTCGATCGTCACGTCGGTGGCGGTCGCGGTGACCACCTGCGGGCCACCGGTGATCCGATAGGCGACGACGCCGGTGTCGTCGGTCGACGCCGCCCAGCTCAATGCGACCGATGAGGGTGTCACGGTACCGGCGGTCGGCGTGCCGGGCCGCGAGGGAGCGGTCGTGTCCGGCAGCGGCGGCGGGGTCAGCGTGGTGAACTCGACGGCCGCGCTGGCCGCGGACACGTTGCCGGCGGCGTCGACGGCCCTGACCGTGATCGAGTGCGCCGTCGCCGGCGTCAGCCCCGACAGCGTCGTGCTCGTGCCCTCGACGGTGGCGATGGGCGCGCCGGCGGTACCGCTGAAAATCCGGTATCCGGTGACTCCGACGTTGTCCGTCGCGGCCGGCCAGCTCAGCGCGGCCGACGTCGTGGTCACGTCCGACGCGACCGGCTGACCCGGCGCGGTCGGCGCGGTGCGGTCGGCGACGCCGGTCGTGAACGCCCAGACGTACGGGTTGCTGAGCACGCCGCTGGTGTCCTTGACCTTCACGGTGAGCGTGTACCGCGTCGACTCCGCCAGCGCCGCGCGCGGCTGGAACGTGAAGGTGTGCGTCGGGGCGTCATAGGTGTAGTACGCCGGGACGGCGGCACCGCCGGCGGTCTTCACGAAGGAGTACCGCAGCGACGCCGGGTCGGTGGCCTCGTTGAACGTGATCGTCGGTTTGGCGGCGACCGAGACGCCGGTCGCCCCGTTCTTCGGCGTGACCGCGACGACGGCCGGCGCCGCGGCGTGTGCCGCCGTGCTGAGGCCTCCCGCGACGATGGTGCCGACGACCGCCGACCCCACCAGCTTCACCACTGTTCGCACGCGCTGCTCGCTTTCCTTGCTGGGCTTCGGATTCTGGGAGGGGCCCCGGCTCTGGTGCGGCCGGGGCCCCTACGGGGGTGGGGGGTTCGTCAGCTCGCGCAGATGACGTACGGCGTGACGTTGACCGAGCCGGACGAGCCGGCGCGGGAGAGCGTGAAGGTCCACGTGCGGTTGTTCTCGTCGGACTCGTCGCGGTGCGAGGAGCTCTGCGAGGCCGTGGCCGAGCCGGTGTTGTAGGTCCAGCCGCCGCCGACGACCGTGCCGCTGGTGCACGCGAAGGTGAAGGTGCGCGACCCGGAGCCCCAGTTGACCGGCGAGCCCTGCAGCTTGGTGTTGCCGGCGCCGGCCGGGCCGGTGGCGCCGGTCGCGCCGGTGTCGCCCTTCGGGCCCTGCGGACCCTGGGCGCCCTTGAGGTTGCCGGCCGGGGTCCAGGTCGCGGCGTCGGTCTTCTTGTAGATCGTGTAGTCGGTGGTGTTGAGGTACATGTCGCCGACCGCGCCGACCCCCGCGGCGGGAGCGCCCGCGCCGGTGAGCCAGGTGGCGCCGTTGGTGCCGTTCGCGCCGTCGGTGCCCCTGGACCCGTCGGCACCCTTCTCGCCCTGGGCGCCCTGGGCACCCGCGGCGCCGGCCTCGCCCTTGTCGCCCTTCTCGCCCTGGGCACCCTGCGCACCCTTCAGCGAGGCGAGCCACTCCTCGGGGCTGCCGACGAAGAGGCCGCTGTCGAGGGCCATCTGGTACGCGTCCTTGCCGTCGGTGCCGTGGCCGACGAGCGACTGCAGCCACTCCTCGACCGTGCCGATGGTGGGGTCGGCGGCGAGGGCGATGTCGTACGCGCTCGCGCCCGGCATGCCCGGCAGGCCCTGGGCACCGGTCGCACCGGTCGCGCCGGTCTCGCCCTGGTCTCCCTTGTCGCCCTTCTCGCCCTGCGGGCCGGGGGCGCCGTCCTTGCCGTTGACGCCGGGGATGCCCTGGAGGCCCTGCTCGCCCTGGTCCCCCTTGTCGCCCTTCTCGCCCTTGTCGCCCTGGGCACCGGCGGCGCCGGTGTCGCCTTTCTCGCCCTGAGCACCCTGAGCGCCCGCGGCACCGGCCTCGCCCTTCTCGCCCTGAGCACCCTGAGCGCCCGCGGC
>NZ_BMPI01000105.1 GCF_014647515.1 Dactylosporangium sucinum
CTCCGCTGCGCTCCGGACCGCTCACGCCGCCTCCGCTGCGCTCCGGCAGCGCTCGCCCGCGCAGCACCCCCACGTGAGCGGCCCCTCCGCTGCGCTCCGGACCGCTCACCGGATCGTCCCGAGCATGCGGATGGCCTGCTTCAGCAGGACCGGCACGGGCGGCACCGTGGAGCCGTCGAGCTGCTCGGCGACCGCCGCGACCGCCTGGTCGGACTGCTGCTGGGTCCAGCCGAGCCCGATGAGCGCCTGCCGGACCTGGTCGGGCCAGACCGCGCCGGCGCCCACCCCGGTCAGCGCCGCACCGTCGCCGCCGAACGGACCCACCTTGTCCCGCAGCTCCAGCACGAGCCGCTCGGCGCCCTTCTTGCCGATGCCGGGCACCCGGGTCAGCGTCGAGGTGTCGCCGCCGGCGATCGCCCGGCGCACCACGTCCGGCGGGTGCACGGCGAGCACCGCCTGGGCCAGTCGGGGCCCCACCCCGGACGCGGTCTGCAGCAGCTCGAACAGCTGCTTGGCGTCGTCGTCGGCGAACCCGTAGAGGGTCAGCGAGTCCTCCCGCACCACCAGCGAGGTGGCCAGCCGGGCCTCCTGCCCGACCCGCAGGTCGGCGATCGTGTGCGGCGAGCACTGCACCGCGAGGCCGACCCCGCCGACCTCGATCACCGCCCCCTCGGGCGACACGGCCACGACCTTGCCGCGGACGCTGGCGATCATCGGGCCCTCCTCACGGCGGCGGCGATGCGCTCCCGCGTGCCGCCGCGCCAGACATGACAGATGGCCAAGGCTAAGGCGTCGGCGGCGTCGGCCGGGCGCGGCGCCACCTCCAGCTTGAGGATCCGGGTCACCATCGCGGTCACCTGGGCCTTGTCGGCCTGGCCGTTGCCACTCACGGCGGCCTTGACCTCGCTGGGCGTGTACATCTGCACGGGCAGTCCGGCGCGGGCCGCGGCCAGGACGGCGACGGCGCCGGCCTGCGCGGTGCCCATGACGGTGCGGACGTTGTGCTGGCTGAACACCCGCTCGACGGCCACCGACTCGGGCTTGTGCTCGGCCACCAGCGCGGCCAGCCGCTCGTCGAGGGCGAGCAGGCGGTGCGCCAGGTCGAGGTCGGCGTCGCTGGTGACGACCTCGTAGTGCACCAGCCGGCACGGCCGGCCCGGCAGTCCCTCCACGACACCGACGCCGCACCGGGTCAACCCCGGGTCGACCCCCAGCACCCGCACCGGCACCCCTCTCATACGTGTGTTCGACACCCTAGCCGACGCACCGCCGGTACCGCCGAACCGACACACACATCGAGTGGGGCGAAGGTATGTGGCCGCACCCCATGGGACCGGCGCGCGAAGGCTCGTAGTTTCCCGCCATGACTTCGCCGCACCCCGATACGCCACACCGGGTGGTCGCCCTGGACCTGCGTGGCCGGACCGCCCTGGTGACCGGAGCCGGCAGCGGCATCGGCCGCAGCGTGGCCGTGCGGCTGGCCGCCGCGGGCGCGCGGGTGGTGGCGGTGGACCGCGACGCCGAGGCGCTGAAGTCCCTGGCGGACGAGACGGGTGCGGTACCGGTGGTCGCCGACCTTGCCGACCCGGACGCGGCCGAGGCGGGCCTGGACGGCCACCTCGACGCCGACGTCCTGGTCAACAACGCCGGCCTGCAGCACGTGTCGCCGCTGGAGGAATTCCCGCCGGAGCGCTTCGCCTACATCCAGACGGTGATGGTGGAGGCGCCGTTCCGCCTGGTCCGCCGGGTGCTGCCGCACATGTACGCGCGCGGCTGGGGCCGGGTCGTGAACATCTCGTCGGTGCACGGGCTGCGCTCGTCGCCGTTCAAGGCCGCCTACGTGACCGCCAAGCACGCGCTGGAGGGGCTGTCGAAGACGGTCGCCCTGGAGGGCGCGGCGCACGGCGTGACGTCGAACTGCATCAACCCCTCGTACGTGCGCACGCCGCTGGTCGAGGGCCAGATCTCCGCGCAGGCCGCAACGCACGGCATCGCCGAGTCCGAGGTGATCGAGAAGATCATGCTCACCAGCGCGGCCATCAAGCGGCTCATCGAGCCCGAGGAGGTGGCGGAGCTCGTCGCGTACCTCTGCACGGACGCCGCCGGCTTCATCACCGGCGCCTCGGTCTCGATCGACGGCGGCTGGACCGCGCACTGAGATGATGGGTGGGTGACGACGATGCTGGAGTTCCTCGAGCTGCTGGCGCGCGAGGCCGCGCCGGTGGAGTTCGAGGGCCCGCTCGTCGCCGCCCGCAGCGCCGGCCTGCCGCCCGCCCACGTCGCCGAGCTGGAGGAGGCGAAGCTCGTCGCGCTGCGCGTGCGGGCGCTGCTGGAGCGCCGCCGCCGCCGCGAGGAGGAGCTGTCCGGCCTGTTCGACACCGCGAGCGACCTCGCCGGGCTGCGCGACCTGGACGCCGTCCTCACCGCCATCGTCCACCGGGCGCGCACCCTGCTCGGCGCCGACGTGGCCTACATGACGCTCAACGACGAGGAGCGCGGCGACACCTACATGCGGGTCACCGACGGCTCCATCTCGGCCCGCTTCCAGGCGCTGCGGCTGCCGATGGGCGCCGGGCTCGGCGGGCTGGTCGCGCAGACCGGCAGCCCGTACGTCACGGCCGACTACCCGGCCGACGCCCGCTTCCGGCACACCGGCGACATCGACGCCGGGGTCAGCGAGGAGGGCCTGGTGGCGATCCTCGGGGTGCCGCTGCGGCTCGGCTCGCGGATCATCGGCGTGCTGTACGCGGCGAACCGCTCGGCCCGGCCGTTCGCCCGCGAGGAGGTCTCGCTGCTGGTGTCCCTGGCGGCGCACGCGGCGGTCGCGATCGACACCGCCCGGCTGCTCGGCGAGACCCGGGCCGCCCTGGAGGAGCTCTCCGCGGCCAACGGCATGGTCCGCGCGCACAGCGACTCGGTCGAGCGGGCCGCCGCCGCCCACGACCGGATGACCGCGCTGGTGCTGCGCGGCGCCGGGGTGGAGGACGTCGCCGCCGTCGTCACCGAGGTGCTCGGCGGCGCGCTGCTCGTGCTCGACGCCGAGGGCCGCCGCCTGGCGCTCGTCGGCGACCTGGAGCAGCCCGACGCGAGCGCGATCGCCGAGGCGCTGGCCGCGTCGCGGACCGAGGGGCGCAGCGTGCGCCGCGGACCGCTCTGGGTGGCCGCCGTCGTCGCCGGCGCCGAGAACCTGGGCACGCTCGTGCTGCGCCCGGACCGCCCGCTCGTCGACGCCGACCAGCGCATCCTGGAGCGCGCGGCGGTCGTCACCGCGCTGCTGCAGCTCTTCCAGCGCACCGTCGCCGAGGCCGAGGGCCGGGTGCGCGGCGAGCTGCTCGACGACGTCGTCACCCGCCCGGTCCGCGACGCCGACGCCCTGCGCACCCGCGCCAAGCGGCTCGGCGTCGACCTCGACGCGCCCAACGTCGTCATCGCGATCGGCGAGGACGCGCTCGCCGCCGGCTCCGCCCGGCAGCGCGCGGTCTCCTGGGCCCAGACGTACGCCCGGACCCGCTCCGGCCTGGCCGCCGCCCGCGACGGGCACGTGGTCCTGCTGCTGCCCGGCGAGGCGGCCGGCCCGGCCGCCCGGGCCGTCGCCCGCGACCTCGGCAAGCTCCTGGGCCGCCCGGTCACGGCCGGGGCCGGCGGCCCGGTGGCCGCCCCCGCGGCGATCGCCGGCGCGTACCGGGACGCCGACCGCTGCGTCATCGCCCTCGCCGCCCTGGGGCGCACCGGCACCGGCGCGAGCACCGCCGAGCTCGGCTTCGTCGGCCTGCTGCTCGGCTCGGCCCCGGACGGCCGCGACCGCGACGTGCGCTCGTTCCTCGACGCCACCATCGGCCCGGTCGTCGACTACGACACCCGGCGGGGCACGGCGCTGGTGAAGACCCTGGAGGCGTACTTCGGCGTCGGCGGCTCGCTGGCCCGCGCCGCGGAGGTGCTGCACGTCCACGTCAACACGGTGACCCAGCGCCTGGAGCGCATCGGGCAGCTGCTCGGCGCCGACTGGCAGAAGCCGGAGCGCGCGCTGGAGGTCCAGCTCGCACTCCGGCTCCACAAGCTCAGTGACTGACCGTCAGGCGGCGATCCCCCGCAGCACCGCGTCGACGAGCTTCTCGGCGAAGCCCTCGGACGGCACGTTCGGGTTCCACTTCAGCATGTTCTGGGCGATGTTCGGCCCGGAGAGCATCAGCAGCGTCAGCTCGACGTCGAGATCGGCCCGCAGCTCGCCGGACTCGATGCCGCGCTGGAGCACCTGCCGCATGACGTTGCGGCGCGGCTCGATCGCGGCCTGGTAGACCCGGTGCATCTCGGCGCTCTTGACCAGCTCCGGCAGCAGGCACGCGGTCACCCGCCCATACTGCTCCATGCGCTTGTTCTTCATCGCCTGCAGCAGCATGACCAGGTCGTCACGGACCGACTCGCCGCGGGGCTCCGGCAGGGAGCCCTTCATCATCGTCACCGCGTCGATGAAGAGCGCTTCCTTGTTCGGCCAGCGCCGGTAGACCGTGGCCTTGCCGACGCCCGCCTTCGCGGCGATCGCCTCGATCGAGATCGCGTCCGCGCTCTGGCCCGCGCTGAGCAGGTCGTAGACCGCCTCGACGATGGCCTCGTCGACCCGGGCGCTGCGGGGCCGGCCGGGACCCTTGCGGTCCTGGTCGGCCACCGCGTCCGCCGCGTGTGGCCGCGAATCCACGCTTGCCGTCGTCATGGTTTCCATTGTTACCGAGTTTTCACAACAGATCTACTGACGGTCCGTCACGCGTCCACCAGCTCGATGCCCTGCTCCTCGGCCATGCCCTCGGCCGTGGACGGGGCGGGAGCGGTGGCCGGGCGCTTGCCCGGCAGCCAGACCAGGGCGACCACGGCGCCGAGGACGGCGAAGACCGCGGACCCGATCGAGGCGTAGTGCATGGCGTTCATGAAGGCCTCGTTCGCCTGCCCGATCAGCGCCGGGCCGGCCGGTCCGGCCTGCTCCGCCACGCCGTACGCACCGGAGATGGACTCCTGCGCGACGTGCTTCGCGGCGGCCGGCAGGCCGTCGGCGGCCGTGCTCATGCTGTCGCGGTAGTAGGAGCTGAGGACGGCGCCGAGCGCGGCCACGCCGAGGGCGCCGCCGACCTGCCGGATGGTGTTGCTGACGGCCGAGCCGACGCCGGCCTTCTCGCGGGGCAGGGCGGACATGATCGACTCCGTCGCGGGCGGCATCACGTTGGCCATGCCGGTGCCCATGACGAAGAACAGCGCGCCCACGACCCACAGCGGCGTGTCGGTCTGGATGAAGATGAAGCCCGCGAGGCCGGCCGCGACGAGCAGCAGGCCGACGGTGCTGACCGCCTTGGGGCCGAACCGCTTGACCATCGCCGCGCTGCGCGGGGCGAAGACCATCTGGCCGACGGCGAACGGCACGAACAGCGCGCCGGAGGCCAGCGGGCCGAGGCCGCGCACCAGCTGCAGGTAGAAGGCGCTGAAGAACATGGCGCCCATGGCGGCGAAGAAGACCAGGCCGATCATGCCGGTCGAGGCCGAGAACTGGCGGTTGGCGAAGAGCCGCACGTCCAGCGACGGGAACTCGATGCGCCGCTCCCAGGCCACGAACCCGGCCAGGACCACGGCCGCGCCGACGAGCGTGCCCCAGGACTTCGGCTCGCCGAAGCCGTTCTCGCCGCCCTCGATCACGCCGTACGTGAGCAGGGTCAGGCCGACGATGGACAGCAGCACGCCGACGATGTCGATGCGGCCCGGCCTCGGGTCGCGCGACTCGGGGATGAGCGACAGCACCAGCGCGATGCCCGCGACCACGATCGGGACGTTGATGAGGAAGACCGAGCCCCACCAGAAGTGCTCGAGCAGCAGGCCGCCGACGATCGGGCCGATGGCCACGCCGAGGCCGACCGCGCCGGCCCACACGCCGATGGCGCGGCCGCGCTCGCGCGGGTCGAAGACGTTGGCGATGATCGACAGGGTGGCCGGCATGACGGCCGCGGCGCCGAGGCCCATGAGCGCGCGGGCGCCGATGAGCTGGTCCGGGGAGTCGGCGTAGGCCGACACGAGCGACGCGATGCCGAACAGCGCGAGGCCGACGACCAGCGTGATCCGCCGGCCGAGCCGGTCGGCGAGGATGCCGGCGGTGAACAGCAGGCCGGCGAAGACGAGGGTGTAGGAGTTGATCGCCCACTCGAGCTCGCTCTGCGTGGCGCCGAGGCCGTGCTTCGGGTCGGCGATCGTGCGCA
Organism: Dactylosporangium sucinum; assembly: GCF_014647515.1. Classification (GTDB taxonomy): domain Bacteria; phylum Actinomycetota; class Actinomycetes; order Mycobacteriales; family Micromonosporaceae; genus Dactylosporangium; species Dactylosporangium sucinum. Next base: position 6,231 of record NZ_BMPI01000105.1, read on the forward strand.
TCGCGACGTTGAGCACGGTGTTGTCGAGCACGACGACGAGCAGGCTGATGACGAGCACGCCGAGGATGGCCCAGCGGCGGGGATGTCCGGTGTTGGGTGGTGCTTGGGTGGCTGCGTCCACGATGGTGCTCCCCCTGGATTGGAACGCGAGGCCGGCCAGGAGCCGAAGGCCCCGGCCCAACCAGCGAATTCTGATACGGAACAGTTCCGTATCACATGGAGGAAGGTAGTCCTCCGGGATGCGATACGGAACCGTCTCGTATCATATTGTGCGCGCCGTCACAGCCGCCTGCGCAGCAGTTGCGCCACCGTCCCCCAGATTCCCCTCCGGAACAGCAGCACCACGATGACGAAGATCCCGCCGGTGACCAGGCCGATGAGCGTGAACCCGGCCTGCGACAGCTGGTCCTCCAGGTTCACCACGAGCGCCGCGCCGACGACCCCGCCCCACAGCGTGCCGATGCCGCCGAGCACGACGAGCACCACGCCCTTGCCCGACGTCGTCCAGTGCACGACGTCGAGCGACACGAACCCGTGCGCGACCGCGAACAGGCCGCCGCCGAGCCCGGCCACGAACGCCGAGAGCACGAAGGCGACGAGCTTGTAGCGGTGGGCCGGGTAGCCCAGCGCGCGGGCCCGGGCCGGGTTGTCCCGCACCGCGGTGAGCACCCGCCCGAACGGCGAGTGCACGACCCGCCAGGCGAGCAGCAGGCCGAGCGCGGCGATCGGCAGGGCCGCGTAGTAGAAGTAGTACGGGTCCGACAGGTCCAGCCCGAACAGCTCCCGGGGCACGCTCTGCAGGCCGTTCTCCCCGCCGGTGACCGCCGACCACTCGTTGGCCACGAAGTACACCATCTGCGCGAAGGCGAGGGTGACCATCGCGAAGTAGATCCCGGTGCGCTTCACGGCGAGGTAGCCGATCGGCACGGCGAGCGCGGCCGCGGCGAGGGCCCCGCCGAGCACCGCGACCGGGAACGGCGTGCCGAGCCGGGCCGCGATGATCCCGGCCGTGTACGCCGAGGTGCCCCAGAACGCCGCATGGCCGAACGACAGCAGCCCGCCGTAGCCGAGCAGCAGGTCGATCGCGACCGCGAACAGCGCCCAGCAGAGCATGTCGACGGCCACCGCTGGGTAGAGCCCATTGGGCAGCCAGAGCGCGCCGAGCACGCCGGCGACCAGCAGCGCCCAGCCCAGCCAGCGCGACCTCATGCCGGTGACTCCTCACGCCCGAACAGCCCGGCCGGGCGGAACAGCAGGACCAGGGCCATCACCAGGAAGATGAGGATCTGGGCGAGCAGCGCCGGCGCGTAGGCCTCGCTCCACGCCTGCAGCAGCCCGATGCCGAACCCGGCGGCGACCGACCCGAAGACCGAGCCGAGGCCGCCGATGACGACGACGGCGAAGACGCCGATGATGAGGTCGGCGCCCATGAGCGGGTGCACCGCCCGCATCGGGGCGGCGAGCACCCCGCCCAGGCCGGCGAGGGCCACGCCGAAGCCGAACACCGGCGCGATCCACCGCCCGACGTCGATGCCGAGCGCGCCGGTGAGCTCGGGCCGCTCGGTGCCGGCCCGCACGACCAGGCCGACCCGGGTACGGGTGAGCAGCCACCACACGGCGACGCAGAGCGCCACCGCGACGCCGAAGACGAACACGCGGTACGCCGGGAAGTCGAACAGCCCGAAGTCCACGGTTCCGCCGAGCCCGGCCGGGGCGCCGTAGGGGTTGGACTGGGTGCCGTAGCGGGACTTCACGACGTCCTGCAGGATCAGCGTCAGCCCGAAGGTGAGGAGGAAGTTGTACAGCGGGTCGAGGCTCGCCAGGCGCCGGATGAGGGTGCGCTCCAGCAGGACGCCCAGCAGCCCCAGCGCGACCGGCACCACGGGCAGCGCCACCCAGAACGGCACGCCGAACTCGGTGAGCAGCACGTACGCCCCGAAGGCGCCGAGCATGTAGAAGGCGCCGTGCGCGAAGTTCACCACGCGCAGCAGCCCGAAGATCACGGCCAGGCCGAGGGCGAGCAGCGCGTAGAAGCTGCCCCCGACCAGGCCGTTGAACGTGTAGGTGACGAAGCCCATGGCTCGCGGTTCCCGCTACAGCTTGCAGTCGCTCGACGGGGCGCGGAACGCCTCCTGGGCCGGGATGGTCTTCACGATCTGCTCGTAGTCCCACGGCTCCTTGACCTCGCTGCCCGGCTTGACCTTGGCCAGGTAGGCGTCGTGCAGCACCCGGTGGTCGGCGGCCCGGAACTCGCCGTTGCGCAGGAAGAAGTCGTCGACCTTCTTGCCCTCCAACTGCTTGACGACCGCGTCCGCGTCGTCGGTGCCGGCCGCCTGGACCGCCTCGAGGTACTGCGTGGCCGCCGAGTAGTTGGCCGCGTGGGCGAACGTCGGCCGCTGCCCGCCGGTGCGCGCGGCGAACTTGTCGGCCCACGCCCGGTTGCGCTCGTCGAAGTTCCAGTACCACGCGTCGGTGAACGTGGTGCCCGCGAGGGCGTCCGGGGTCAGCGAGTGGATGTCGGTGAGGAACATCAGGCCGACGGCCAGGCCGACGCCCTTGTCCCGCAGCTTGAACTCGTTGTACTGCTTCACCAGGTTGACCAGGTCGGCGCCGGCCTGCATCGTGCCGAGCACGTCCGGCTTGGGGGTCAGCGTCGGCGCCTTGAGCAGGAACGTGGAGAAGTTGTCGTTCGGGAACGGGGTCGGGTCGCTGGCGATGACCGTCCCGCCGCCCTTGCCGATGGCGGCCTTGAACGACTTCTCCATGTCCTGGCCGAAGGCGTAGTCGGGGTACACGATGTACCAGTTCTTCGCCCCGGCCTGGGTGGCGGCGGTGCCGGTGCCGTTGGCGAGCATCGCGGTGTCGTAGGCGTAGTGGAACGTGTACTTGTTGCACGACTTGCCGGTCAGGTCGGTCGTCGCGCCGCTGATGTTGAAGTACAGCTTCTTCTGCGCCTTGGCGACGTCGGCGACCTTGAGCGCCGCCGACGACGTCGGCACGTCGAGGATCGCGTCGACGCCCTGCCGGTCGTACATCTCGCTGGCCCGGGTGTTGGCGACGTCCGGCTTGTTCTGGTGGTCCGCCGTCTCGACGGTGATGTTCTTCGTGACGGCCTTGTCGCCGTACTTCGCCTGGAAGTCCTCGATGGCCATCTTCACGGCCTCGACCGAGTTCTTGCCGGACAGCTGGGCGTAGACGCCCGACTGGTCGTTGAGGACGCCCAGCACGATCTTGTCGCCGGTGAGCTTGCTGCCCGAGTCGCCCCGGGGGCCGCCCCCGCCGCACCCGGCGAGCGCCAGACACACGAGAGCCACGACTGCCGTATGACGCATGGAGGTCTCCTTCAGATTCCCAGATGTGCGAGGAGTTCGGATTCGCGCTGCTGTACCTCGGCGTTGCCGAACGTCCCCGCGATCCGGCCCTCGGCGAGCAGGTAGTGGCGGTCGGCGACGGTGGTGGCGAAGCGCAGGTTCTGCTCGACGAGCAGCACGGTCACGCCGTGCGCCTTGGCCTGCCGCAGGATGTCCCCGACCTGCGCGACGAGCAGGGGCGAGAGCCCTTCGGTCGGCTCGTCGCAGAGCAGGACGGTGGCGCCCATGCGCAGGACCCGGGCGAGGGCGAGCATCTGCTGCTCGCCGCCGGAGAGCTTGGTGGCCGGGCTCGCGCGGCGCTGGTACAGCGCGGGAAAGGCCTCGTGGATGCGCTCCAGCGGCCAGGGGTCCGGCCCGACGAGCGGCGGCAGGGCGAGGTGCTCGGCGACGGTGAGGGTCGCGTAGGCGCCGCGGTCGTCGGGCACCCAGCCGAGGCCGTGGCGGGCCCGCTGGTGCGGTTTCGCCTTCGTGAGCTCGACCCCGGCCAGCTCGACGGTCCCGGACTGTCCACTGTGGAGACCCATGACGCAGCGCAGGAGCGTGGTCTTGCCGGCGCCGTTGCGCCCGCACAGGGTGACGACCTCGCCGGGCTCGGCGTGCAGGGCGACCTCGCGCAGCACCTGCGCCTCGCCGTACCAGGCGGACAGCCCGTCAATGCGCAGCATCGGCACTCCCCAGGTAGGCCTCGACGACCCGGTCGTCGGCGCGGACCTCGTCGTACGGGCCCTCGGCGAGCACCCGGCCCGCCTGCAGGACGGTGACCCGGTCGGCCAGCCGCCCGACGACGCTCATGTTGTGCTCGACCAGCACCACGGTCCGGCCGGCGCGGACGCCGGCGATCAGCTCGACGGTGCGGTCGACGTCCTCCAGGCCCATGCCGGCGGTCGGCTCGTCGAGCAGCAGCACCTTCGGGTCGAGCGCGAGCGCGATGGCGAGCTCCAGCGCGCGCTTGCGGCCGTAGGCGAGGCTGCCGGCGAGCTGGTCGCCCGCGTCGGCGAGGCCGACGTCGGCGAGCAGCGCGTCGGCCCGGTCCCGGAAGCGGTGCAGGAGCCGGTCGGAGCGCCAGAACCGCCAGCCGAGCGAGGTGCCGCCCTGCAGCGCCAGCTCGACGTGGGCCCGGACCGTCTGCTGCGGGAACAGGCTGGTGATCTGGAACGACCGGGCCACGCCGCGCCGGGCGACGCGCTCGGGCGGCAGGCCGGTGATGTCGGCCCCGTCGAGCAGGATCCGCCCGGCGGTCGGCGTGAGGAAGCCGGTGAGCAGGTTGAACAGTGTGGTCTTGCCGGCGCCGTTGGGCCCGACGAGCGCGTGCACGCTGCCGGCGGCGACGTCGAGGTTCACCCCGTCGACGGCCCGGAAGCCGCGGAAGTCGCGGGTCAGGCCGGTGGCGACGAGCGCGGATCCCTCCATGGTGGACACACCTCGTTTCGGCGGTGAGGTGACGGCCGCCACATGCCGGCCGCGTTCCGCCGAACGCTATTGACCGCGGTATCCGGGAGCCATGGAGGTCATCGATACATTTGCCGCTATGAGAGTGTGGCTGGTGGCCACTCGGGGTGCGCGCAGACGTTGGTCGATCTACCCAGGTCAGCGCGAGGGTAGATCGACCAACGTCTTGCGGAAGCCCGCCGGCCCGGCGCGTCACACCACCCGCACACGGGACGACGCCCACGCACAGCCCGACCACCGATCCACGCACGCCCCCCACGCCCCCGCCCGCCCCCGCCCGCGTCGATCTTGCACTTGTGGTGCCCCCCAAACCCGGACATTCTGGGAGCGTCGCGGCACCACAAGTGCAAGATCGACGCGGGCAGGCCGCTGAGGGCGGGCAGCGCGGGCAGCGCGGGCAGCGGCGCGGGCGGGCGGGCGGGCACGGGATCGCGCCGGTGGACGGACCTGGCTTCGTGGTAGGGAAACTGGGGCTATGGGCCCAGTCTTGCTACCACGTAACGGAAAGCGGCCAGCACCGGCGAGGGGGCGGTCTGCGCCGGCAGGCCGCGGCGCGCCGCCGGCTCGCAGGCCGCGGACAGCGGGCCGCGGACAGCGGGCCGCAGCGGCGGCCGCCGCTCGCCGGGCGCCGCACGCACGTTGGTCGATCTACCCTCGCCCAGCCGGGCCCCACATGAGGGTAGATCGACCAACGTCGGTGGAAAGCGAACGGACGTCAGCGGCGGGACGGCACCAGGCGGGACAGCGGGCCCAGGCGGGTGCGCAGGCCGGCCAGGCCGCCCGGGAAGAAGTACACGGCCAGGATGAACAGCGTGCCGAGCACGAACAGCGGCTGGGACAGCGGACCGCCGAGCACCGACGGCAGGCTGTCCACCGCCTCCGAGTGGCCGAACGCGACCAGGCGATGGTCGAGGTACGTGAACAGCATGCCGCCGATGAGCGGGCCCCAGCGGGTCCCCGGGCCGCCCAGCACCACCATCACGAGCAGGGTCAGCGTCTGGTCGGACGCCGCCACGTGCGGGATCGCGCCACCGATGAGCAGCGAGTACATGACCCCGGCCAGGCCCGCGAGGGCGCCGGCGACGGTGAACGCGAAGAGCCGGTAGCCGTACGGGTCCAGCCCCAGGACGCCGACGCGGCGGTCGTCGTCGCGGATCGCCGACAGCACCCGGCCGGCGGGGGCGGCGGCGATCGAGTGCACGACGGCGACGGTGACGACGGCGACCAGGACGGCCAGCCAGTACAGGTTGACGGTGTTGCTCACGCCGACCAGGAAGTCCGGGACTCCGGCCGTGTCCATCGACAGGCCCTCCTCGCCGCCGGTGACGTCGCCCGGGTTGCGCCCGATGGTGATCGCGCCGACCTGGGCGAAGGCGAGCGTCACCATGGCGAAGGCGATGCCGTTGGTGCGCAGCGCGATCGCGCCCAGGGCGAGCGCCAGGACGGCCGTGCCCAGGACGGCCAGCAGGGCCGCCTCCCACAGCGGGTAGCCGGCCTTGGTCACCAGGATGTCGGTGCCGTACACCCCGGCGGCGAAGTACAGCGCGTGGCCGAACGACAGCATGCCGGTGCGCCCGAAGAGCAGGTCGTAGCCGGTGGCGAGCGACCCGAAGACCAGGCACAGCGCGAGCACCTGCAGCGTGCCGGGCTTGTTGATCGCCGTCTCGAACACGCCCGGGATCGTCAGGTTGCAGTACGGCAGGGCGAGCAGCACCACCAGGGCCACGAGCGGGCCGAAGCGGGCCAGGCGCAGGCGCCGGCGCGGGGCGGCCACGGTCGTTTCGGCGATCATGACGTGGCGACCTTTCCGGTGATCCCCTGCGGACGGACGAGCAGCACCACGGCGAGCAGGGCGACGACGCAGATGTCGCCGAGGCCGGACGAGGTGTAGTTGACGAACTGCTGGAGCAGCCCGACCGCGACCGCCGCGTAGGCGGCGCCGGTCACCGAGCCCATGCCGCCGATGACGACGACGATGAAGCCGAAGATGAGCAGCGAGCTGCCGCCGGTCGGCGAGATCGACCCGGCGTAGACCCCGCCGAGCGCGCCGGCGAGGGCGGCCGCGGCCCCGCCGATGGCGAACACGAGCGTGAAGGCGCGGCGCACGTCGATGCCGAGCGCGGTGACCATCGCCCGGTCCTCGACGCCGGCCCGGATGACCAGGCCGATCTTCGTGTACTTCAGGAACGCCAGCAGCCCGCCCAGCACCACGACGGCGGCGCCGATGAGCAGGAAGCGGTCGTTGGGCACCCGCGCACCGGCGATCTCGGTGAGCTCCTGCGTCCACTGCGGCCGCGGGAACACGACCGTGTCGGCGCCCCACGACGCCTGCAGCAGCGCCACGCCGGCCAGCGACAACCCGACGGTGACGAGCACCTGCTCGATCGTCCGGCTGTACAGCGGCCGGATCAGGACCAGCTCGACGAGCGCCGCGACGACCGTCCCGCAGACCACGCCGAACGCGACGGCGAGCACGAAGCCCCAGCCGGACGCCCCGGCGCCGGGCAGGTGCGAGGAGGCCCACCAGGTGCCGTAGGCGCCGACCGACAGGAACAGGCCGTGGGCGAAGTTCAGCACGTCGGCGAGGCCGAACACGAGGGCCAGCCCGGAGGCGACGAGGAAGTACAGGGCCGCCAGGCCCAGACCCGTGAGCGTCAACAGCACAATGGTGCTCATGCGTGCTCGCCCTTCCCGACGCCGAGCAGCGCCTTGGTCTTCTCGGTGTAGTCGAGCAGGTCCGCCGCCCGTCCGGTGTAGGCGACCCGCCCGGTCGCGATGACGACGGCGTCCTTGGCCAGGCGTCGCACGACGGCCAGGTTCTGCTCGACGAGCAGCAGCGGTACCGTCGCCGCCACCGCCTCCAGGGCGGCCGCGACCTCGCCGACCACCTTCGGCGCCAGACCCTTCGTCGGCTCGTCGATGAGCAGCAGGCGGTTCGGGTTGAGCAGCACCCGCCCGATAGCCAGCATCTGCTGCTGGCCGCCGGACAGCGTGCCGGCCCGCTGCTTCGCGCGCTTGCGCAGCTCGGGGAACAGCGCGTGGACCCGGTCGTAGTCGGGCTCGGCGCCGGCCCGCTCGGCCAGCCGCAGGTTCTCAGCCACGGTCAGCCCGGCGAAGACGCCCCGGTCCTCGGGCACGTAGCCCAGGCCCTCACGGACCAGGCGGTACGTGGGCTGCCGGGTGACCCGCCCGCCGGCGAACCGCACGTCGCCGCCGATCTCGGCGGCCCGGGGCAGCAGCCCGAGCACCGCCTTGAGCGTGGTGGTCTTGCCGACACCGTTGCGCCCGAGCAGCGCGGTGACGCCCTGCGGTGCCACGCCGAAGCTGACGCCCTGCAGGATGTGCGAGCCGGCGATGCGCACCGACAGGTCGGAGATCTCGAGGATCGTCACAGCTTCTCCCCCAGGTACGCCTCCTGGACGGTCCGGTCGGCCATGACCACGTCCGGGGTGTCGCAGACGAGCAGCGCCCCGTGGTGCATGACGGCGACCCGGTCGGCCAGGTCGAGGACGACGTCCATGTGGTGCTCCACCATGAGCACGCTGCGCCGCTCCTCGCGGGTCAGCGTCTTGATGAGCGCGACCAGCCCGGGCACGTCCTCGGTGCTCACCCCGGCCATCGGTTCGTCGAGCAGCAGCACCCGCGGCTCCCCGGCGAGCAGCAGCGCGATCTCCAGCTTCCGCTTCTCGCCGTGGGCGAGGGTGCCGGCGAGCGCGTCCGCCCGGTGCTCCAGGCCGACCCGCCACAGCACCCGGTCGGCCCGCTCGGTGATGTCGCGGTCGCGGGCCGGCAGCGGGAACGGGCGCAGCGAGCCGCCCCGGCGGGCCTGCACGGCGAGCCGCACGTTCGCGGCGACGCTCAGCGACCCGAACACCGACGACGACTGGAACGTGCGGCCCAGGCCGCGGCGGGCCCGCCGGTGCGGCGGCAGGCGGGTCACGTCGTGCCCGCCGAGCGACACCGTGCCGTCGGTCGGCCGGCGCAGCCCGGAGATGAGGTTGAACAGCGAGGTCTTGCCGGCGCCGTTGGGGCCGATGACCGCCAGGAACTCGCCCTCGGCCAGGTCGATCGAGACCCCGTCGACGATCGCGACCCCGCCGATGCGCCAGGTCAGTCGCCTGGTCGACAGCAGGCCGGTGGCCGGGGCGTCGGCCCCGGCCACCGGTGACGTGCCACGGGCCAACGTCTCAGCCCTTCATCTGCGCGACCGGCGGCGACGCGTCGGCCGGGTCGATGGCCTTGACCAGCTCGGGCTTGAGGTCGGCGCCGGAGCCGGTGAACTTGCCCTGGAACATCGGCTGGAGCAGGGCGTGGTCCTCCTTGCGGACGGTCAGCTTGCCCTTGATGCCGTCGAAGCTGTAGCCCTCCAGCGCGGTGATCATCTTCTCGACGTCGTCGCCGCCCTCCTGGGCCGCGCGGACGACGAGCTGGGCGGCGGTGAAGCCGTCCGGGTGGAACAGGTCGACCTTGCCGCCGTCGACGCCCTTGCGCAGCGCGGCCACGGCCTCGTTGTCGCTGGCGCCGTCGAAGTAGTGCGCGAGCAGCGAGATCTTCCCGCCCGCCGCGCCGAACGTCGGCCAGGAGGCGCGCTGGTCGATGCCGGTCACCACGAGCGTCGAGCCGAGCACGCCCTGCTGGTCGAGCGACTGCCACATGGCCGCGGCGGTGGTGCCGGCCCACGCGACGAAGATCATGTCGGGCTTGGCGTTCTTGGCCTGGACGGCGAAGCCGGTGAAGTCCGTGGCGTTCGCCGGGACGAACAGGTTGTCGACGGTCGCGCCGGCCCCGCCGATGACCGCCTTGACGGCGTCGGCGTTGGACTTGCCGAACGCGCCCTCCTGGGTGAAGACCAGGACCTTCTTGCCGGTCGGCGACGGCAGGTACGACTTGGCGGCCAGCACGTCCTGGTAGGACTGGCGGCCGGAGCGGAACGTGTACTTGTTGATGCCGGTCACGGCGTCGGTGGCCGCCGGGCCGGAGATGAACAGCACCTTGTTCTGGGCGGCCAGCGGGGCCACCTGGCCGGCGACGCCGGACGAGGTGCTGCCGGCGATGATCTTGTACCCCTGGCCGATGAGGTCCTTCGCGGCGGAGACGGCCTTCGCCGGGTCACCGGCGTCGTCGACCTCCTTGACCTCCACGGGCCGGTTGCCCACCTTGCCGGTGCCCTTCGTGGCGTAGGCGAGGCCGGCCTTCCAGCCCTCGATGTACTGCTTGCCGTAGCTCGCCAGCGCACCCGTCTGGGAGTACACGAGCCCGACCTTGATCGGCGCGCCGTCCCCGGCGGGCTCCTCGGCCGCCTCCTGGGGGCTGCTGCACGCCGCGGTGAACGTCGCGGCGAGGGTCAACCCGAGCGCCGCGAACACAACCCGCCGCGGCGCACTCGTCTGCCTGATCAACGCTTCCTCCGTGTGAACGCCTTGTTAAGGCCAGCGCCTGCTGGCGGTGTTCGCACACGCTAGGAGTGGCGTCGGGCACGGAGCTATGTGGGCGGCCCACACTAATCGACGACTGGCCGCGGTCCTCAGGCACTCATCAGGTCGATGAACTCCCCGAGGAGCGGCAGGAAGGACTCCGGCGGCGGCATGTGCCCGGCGCCCGGCACCACGACGAGGCCGTTGCGGCCGCGGTGCCGGCCGGACAGTCGCTGGCCGAGGACCTCGACCGAACGCTCGACGGGGACGAGCTCGTCGGCGCCGCCGAAGATCGCCAGGATCGGGCAGGGCAGGAACGGCAGCAGGTCGGCCGGGTCGAAGGCGGCGTTGCGGGCCACGAACCCGAGGTCCTCGGCCGTGGCATACGGCCCGCCGGCGACGTGCGGGTGCCACGGCTCGGACCGCTGCGCCTTCTGCGCGCGCAGGACCGCCTCCGGCACCTCGCCGGCCAGCAGCCGGGCGGCCCGCTCGTCGGCCCAGCGCAGGCCGGCCTCGATCGTCTCCGGGGGCAGCCCGGCGGCGCGCATGGCCCGCTCCATCCGCACCCGCTCCTGCTCGGCGGGCGTGACGGCTGGGCCGGACACGGTGACGACGAAGCCGACCCGGTCGGGCGCGGTGACGGCGGCGGCCAGGGCGGCCCAGCCGCCCTGGCTGTAGCCGATGACGCCGGCCCGCTCGACGGCCGCCTCCCGGCGCAGCACCGCGAGGGCGGTGAGCGCCTCGTCGGCCCTGCGCCACAAATCGCCCGCTGGCTGGCGGGGCTGGTCGTGCCGCAGCGTCGCCACGCCCCGCTCGGCGAGCCAGGCCGGAACTACCTGCCAGGCGTCCTTGGCGGCCGGCCCGGACCCGTCGGACAGCACGAGGCCGGCCCGCGCGGGACCGGCCGGCAGCATCACGACGCCCTCCAGGTCGCCGACCCGGACGTCGCGTTCTTCGAACGACATGAATCCTCCCCGCACCGCAAGGTAGCAGTGCGGGGAGGATTCCGCGGGCCTACCCGTTCTCGGCGGCCAGCGGCGCCTGGTGGGTCTTGAGCAGGTCGAGCTTGTCCTGGTCGATCGTCTTCCAGTCGTCCTTCAGGACCCCGCCGGTGTCACCGGAGTTCGGGTTCCAGGACCAGTACGTGTAGCTGAGCCCGTTGTCCTTCAGGTACTTGATCAGGTTCTGCTGCCAGATCCCTTCCAGGTCCTTGTTGCCCTGGGCGTCCTTGTCGGCGACCGAGCGGCCACCGAACTCACCCATGAGCACCGGGGCGACGTTCTGCTTCACCAGGTAGCCGAACTGCTTGTCCCACAGCGCCGGCATGTTGGCCGGGAACGACGGGTCGTTGAACCACTGCTGGGACCAGACCTTCGGGCTGTAGTCGTGCGCGGAGTACACGAGCTTGGACTGGTCGTCGAGCTTCACCGGGTGCTGCGCCGCGCCCTGCAGGTTGCCGCCCCACCAGTAGCCGTCGCCGTCGTAGGACTCGATGCCCTCGACGATGATGAGCCAGTTGGGGTTGGCCTTGAGCACCGCGTTGCCGGCGCGCTCGGCGGCCGCCTTCCAGTCGGTCTTCTCGGAGCCGTCGCCCCAGGTGGCCTCGCCGTGCGGCTCGTTGTGCAGGTCGGCGCCGACGACGAGCGCGTTGTCCTTGTAGTGCTCGGCCAGCTTGACCCAGTCGGAGATCCACCGCTCCTCGCTGACCTTGTCGGTGTACCAGAGGTTGCTCTGGCCCTGCGAGGTCGGGCGGTGCCGGTCGAGGATGACCATCATGCCGCGCTTGGTGGCGCCCTCGACGACCTTGTCCATGATCTGCGGGCCGGTGAGGCCCTCCAGGTCGGGGTTCTGCGCGAAGTCGACGCCGGTCGGCTTGGCGGAGTCGTCGAACAGCTCGTTGCTGAACGGCAGGCGCATCGAGTTGAAGCCCGACGCGACCATCTGGTCGAGCATGTCGTCGAGCTTGCGCGACCACAGCCCGTGCGGGGCGAAGGTGTTGGTCTCCAGCCCGAACCAGTTCACGCCGGTGAAGGTGACCTCCTCGCCGCGGGCGTCGAGGATCTTGCTGCCTTCGGCGTGCAGCGGCATCTGCAGCCGCTGGCCGGACCTGGCGTTCTCCGGCGTGACCTTCTTGTCGTTGTGGCTCAGCAGCGGCACCAGCGCGACGACGACAGCGGCGACGGCGACCAGCGCGGATATCCAGAGGATGCGAGTGCGACTGAGGGAAGTGCGACCCATGGAGTTGACCTGTCCTCACGTTCGAGACGGCCGCCCACGGGGGTGCGCGGGCGGCCGCCGAAACGATCGGCTGAGGGCGTGCGTTGCGCCGGGGAGAGAGCCCTGCGCTGCCGCTCAACCTGTCGGGCAGATCAAGACACTACGGAAATCGGAAATATGTAGTCAGCGTACAAATGTCGGATTTGTTTATGCTCCAATCGTAGGAGCGTCCCACTCGGCGGCCCTGACGACGGCCTCGAGCTTCGAGCGGGCGCCCATCTTGCTCAGCAGGTGGCGCACGTGGCTGCGGACCGTGGTGTAGCTGATGCTCAGCTCCCGCGCGATGTCACGGTTGTCCATGCCTTCGGTCATCAGGCTGAGGATCTGCCGCTCGCGCGGGGTGAGGCTATCAAGCCGCCGGGCGTGCTCCTCCGAGCGTCTGGACTCCTCGCGGCGGCGGGCCAGGAGCTTGGCCAGCTGCCGGGCCGGCACCAGGATCTCGCCGTCGACGGCACGCCGCACGGCCTCGGCCACGTCGGCCCCGCCGGCGCTCTTGACCAGATAGCCGGCCGCGCCCGCCTCCAGGGCGGTGATGATGACCTGGTCGCTGTCGTCGGCGCTGAGGAAGACGATCGCGACGTCGGGCTGGTGGGCCCGCAGGGCCGCGGTGGCCTCGGCCCCGGTGCCGTCGGGCAGCCAGTAGTCGGCCAGCACGACGTCGACGCGCTCGACGTCGGCCAGGTGCTCGACCTCGCCGACCGAGCCGGCGAGGGCCACGACCCGCAGCTCCGGGTGCTCGTTCAGCAGCGCCGCGAGCCCTTCCGCCACCACCTGGTGGTCCTCGACGATCAGCACCCGGTAGGGCGGGCGACCACTCACGGGGAACCTCCCTTGGACTGCAGGTCCGCGCCGCGCGGCACCCAGAACGTCACCGTCGTCCCGCTGCCGGGCGCGCTGGCGATCCGGAACCACCCGCCGGCCAGCGCGGCGCGCTCCCGCATCAGGACGATCCCCAGGTGCCCCGGTTCGGGCTCGCCGAACGCCGCCGCGCCCACCCCGTCGTCGACCACCCGGACCAGGTACCCGCCGTCCTGCTCGCTGAGGACCACGGTGCAGCGGTCGGCGTCGGCGTGCTTGCCGACGTTGGCCACGGCCTCCTGCAGCATGCGGTAGAGCAGCAGGCGGGTCGGCAGCGCCGGTTCGGCGGTGAGCCGGTCCTGCAGCTGTACCGCCAGGTCGTGGTCGGCCGCGAGCCCGTCGAGCAGGTCCCGGGTGGCCGGGGCCAGCCCGTCGTCCTGCAGCTTCGGCGGCCGGAAGTCGAAGATCAGCCGGCGCAGCCGCTCGGCCGCGTTGACCAGCGACTCCTCCAGCCGGCCGAGGATCTCCAGGTCGTCGGGGTCGCGCAGCCGGCGGCGCAGCTGCTGCACGCGCAGCATCGCCGCGGTGATCACCTGCAGGCTGTCGTCGTGCACCCCGGCGGCGATGCGGGCCCGCTCCCGCTCCTGGTTGAGGATGAGGTCGCCGAGCAGCTCGCCCTGCTCCTGGCCGAGCTGCAGGAGCCGGGCGACGCGCTGCTCCAGCGTCGCCCGCGAGGGGCCCGGCCCGTACTGGTCGTCGACGGCGAGCACGACCAGCCCGCTCGGGTCGCCCTCCAGCGTGCGGGCCCGCACGTCCACCGGCAGCTGCCGGCCGTCCGGCAGCAGCGCCTCGGCGGTGATCGGCCGGTCGGGGCCGGCGCCGGAGCGCGGGTCGGTGACGAACAGCTCGTCGACCCGCCGGCCGACGAGGTCGGCCGTCGACCGGCGGAACAGCGTCTCGGCGGCGGTGCTGGCCAGGCGCACCACCCCGGCGGCGTCAAGCACGATCAACGCCTCCGGGGCGGCGCGGAACGCCTGCCAGTACATCCGCCGTCAGTTCTCCAGGCCCTTCGGCACCGTGTACGGCTTCGGCGCCGGGATGTCGACCGGGCCGCCGGACTTGTCGACCTTGAAGTTGACCTTCGCGACCGCGTCGCTGCGCTGGCCGTGCAGCTCGAACACGACGGTGTCCTCGGTGTCGCCGGGGATCGTGTACTGGCCGACGGCGCGGGCCGTGCCCTTCTGGTCCACCCGGAAGGCCGAGACGAGCTGCGGCTTGGCGCCCTTCGCCGTCCGCACGTAGACGTGGACGGCCTCGTTCGGGGCGAACTGGGTGGCGTAGAAGTTCACCATCGTGCCCGGCAGGCCGCCGTAGGCGTTGGTGCGGGCCTGCGGCGTGAACGGCAGGATGGTGAAGCCGCTGGAGACGGCCGCGCGGCTCTGCTCGCCGATGAACACCAGCGACTGGGAGCCCTTCAGCTGGTACGGCATGACCAGGCCGGCGCCCTTGAACCCGCCGGCGCCGTCGGTCACGACCGCCATCACCGGCTGCCCGCCGGCCGAGTTCAGCCGCACGAGCACCCGCTCCCCCGGCGCGAAGCCCGAGCCCGAGAAGCTGATCTTCTGGGTCGCCTTCACCGCGTACGGCGCGAGCTTGATCGACGGGTACAGCCGCAGCACCTGGAACGGGGCGCTCGCCGCCGCGCCACTGGTCTTGCCCACGACCACCAGACTCGTCTGGCCGACCGCCGTCACGCCGACCTTGATCGGCGTCTTACCCACCGAGCCATCCTCGTCGGCGGTCAGGGTGAGGTTCGGCGTGCCGTTGATGCGGCCCCAGTACACGTTGAGCTGCTCACCCGGCGAGAAGCCCTTCGCGGTCAGGTTGATCGTGTCGCCCGGCTTGCCGACGACGGCGGACAGCGCCGCCTGCCCGGCACCCTGGGCGACCGCCGCGTCGGCCTTGGCCACCTTGTCGCTGCCGCGGGCCTGCGCGGTGACCTCGAGGACCGGCTCGGTCATCTTGTTCGGGAAGGTGAAGTTCAGGGTGAAGATCCCGTACTTGCCGGCCTTCGCGGTGCCGACCTGCTTCGGCTGGTCGGCGGCGGACGCCGTCGACTTGCCCTTCTTGGGCTTCGGGGCCGCGCCGTCCGACTGCGGCCCGAGGAACACGTCGACCATCGACCCCTGGTCGAAGCCGTTGCCCTGCACGGTGACCGAGCCCCCGAGCCGGACCAGGCCGGGGTTGAGCGTGATCATCGGCGTGTCGCCGCCGTGCACGAGCACGCCGTTGAGGTCGATCGTCGGCGGTGGCGGTGCCTTGGTCTGCGGTGTGGTCGGCGTCGGCTCGCTGCCGAACTTCGGTAGCCCGGGCGCCTCGATGCCCAACGCGGGCAGCACCGAGCGGCCCACCATGAGCAGCAGGAACGCGGCCGCGGCGGCCAGCAGCAGCCGGCGGGGCGAGATCTTGGGCTTCCGGCGCTTCAGGGTCTTCTTCCGGCGACCGGCCGGATTCGTACGAGCGGTCGCCGGAGCCGCCCGGCGGCGTTTCAGGGTCTGCATCCTTCACTCCCGGCAACTCACGATGAGGTTGCACCGATCTTGATGATGGACAGCGAGACGTCGCCCCGGGTCGCCTCCCACACGATCTGGCCGTGCTGGTCGATCGCCTCGATGATCCAGGTCTCGCCGCCGCGCTCGAGCGCGTCACGCATCTTGTTGGACATCACGACGTAGTCGATGTTCTCCCAGCTCATGTGGAAGACCTTGTCCCGCACGTCCGGGTCGGACGTGGCCTTGTAGTGCGAATGGGCGTAGCGGTACGGCGGGTTGTTGTCGTGCAGCGCGACCCAGATGTCGTCGTCGATGATGAGCCGCGCGCTGGTCGGGATGTTCGCCTTGATCCACGCCACCTGCTCCTCCTGCAGGCGGGTGAGTGGCAGCCGGTAGGCGTCGCTGAACTCCAGCTGGCCCTTGGTGTTGTACTTCACGAGGAACCCGCCCGGCATGACCAGCACCGGCACGAGCAGGCACGCGACCAGCACCGAGGCACCGGCCTGCTTGGTGCGCCGGGTGAGCCAGCCGAAGAACATGCCGAGGTTGAGAGCGAACAGCGGGATCATCGGCGCGATGTAGAAGTCGAGCAGCGCGCTGCGGGTCAGGTAGAACCCGTAGCCCGCGGCCATCAGCGCCATGGCGAGCATGGGTGGGCGGAGGCGCTTGTTGCGCCGGCCCGCGAACAGGCACAGCAGGGTCACCGCCACGCCCGCGATGAGGATGTACTTGTCCTTGAACAGCCAGCTCGCCTGCAGCAGGTAGGAGAACGACAGGCCGGTGCTGGTGTTCGAGTTGCGGTGCAGCTGCCACCAGACGGTGTACAGCAGGGACACGTGGTCGCCCGGAGTGGTGGACTCCAGGTTGAAGTTGAAGTTCTGCGGGAATAGCTCGTTCTTGATCTGGGCGAACAGCAGGTAGCCCACGACCGGCGCGAGCATGGAGAACCACCAGAAGCTGACGCCGAAGCGCCGGTTCGACTGCTCCTTCACCGTGCGGTGCAGCAGGTAGGCACAGCCCGGCAGGAGGAACAGCGCGTTCTCCTTGGTCACCAGCGCGAGGCCGAAGCACACCCCGGCGCCCATCGCGGTGACGATCCGCCCGTCCTTGCGGGCCAGCAGGTACAGGCCGAGCAGGATCCAGAACATCATGAGGTTGTCCAGCAGGACCTGGCGCTGGTAGTAGACCCCGAGCGGGGACAGGTTGTAGACGAACGTCGCCAGGAACGCGGCCGGCTTGCTGCCGCTGAAGCGCCGGACGATCTCGAACATCAGGAACACCGACGCGAGGTGCACGATGAGCATCAGCGCGCGGCCGGTGTTGAGGGCGTTGCCGAAGGCGTTGAACCCGCCCGGCAGGATGCTCACCCAGCCGGCGATCGCCAGCCAGCCCATGGGCGCGTGGTCGTAGAAGTAGGTGTACGGCGAGAGCTTGGCCATGCGCAGGACGGCCCACGCCTGCTCCATGTAGATGCCCTCGTCGGTGAGGTACAGCGGATAGCGGAACATGTTCCAGCCGTGGCTGACCAGGCCGATGAGCATGCTCAGGGCGACCAGCCAGCGGCCGCCTGCGCCGAGCGGGTCACGCTTCGGCTGTTTGACGGCAGTGGCCGTCGTGCGGGTGAGGACGTCAGCCGACATTGCTCAGCTCCGGGGCCTCGGTACGGTGTGCGCCCACGTGGGCGGTCTTCTCCCAGTTGGTGGCGCCCCGCATCTGCCGCCACAGGGCGCGGGCGGCCGCGTAGGACAGCACCATCTGGTAGGGGAACCAGCCGATCGCCATCTTGACGACGGTGCCAGGGCCGGCCTTGAGCCCGTGTGCGCCGGTGAACTCGTAGAGCCCGACGACGGACATCACGAAGTGGGCGCCCAGCAGGAGCACCGGGAGCCAGGACAGCATCGCCACCGGGACCGGGACGCTGAGCACGAAGGCGTTGAGCAGCGCCACCGGCAGGTAGATGCCGAGCATCGCCTGCACGTGCGGGAAGGCGAGGGTGTACCAGGCCAGGAACTTCTGGCGCCAGTTGGGCATCTCCTTCCAGGTGCCCTTGCCCAGGGTCTGCATGAAGCCCTGGCACCACCGGGTGCGCTGCTTGATGAAGCTCTGCAGCGTCGGTGGGGTCTCCTCCTTGGTGACGTAGCGGTCGTCGTAGACCACCCGCACCTTCTCGCCCATGCAGGAGACGCGCAGTCCGATGTCGGCGTCCTCGGTCAGGTTGGTCTCGTCCCAGCCGCCGAGCCGCTCGATGAGCTCGCGCTGGAAGAAGACCGTGTTGCCGCCGAGCGTGATGGCGCCGTTCTTGGCGTGGTAGTGCAGCCGGCTGCGGAACCAGAAGAAGTACTCCAGCACGTTGAACGTCGAGTACCAGTTGGAGTCGAAGTTCATCAGCTGGACGCCGGCCTGCACGACGGACACCTGCTCCGTGACCATGATGGTGTTGACGATGTCGAACAGCTCGGGCTGGACCTCGTCCTCGGCGTCGAAGATGGCCACCACGTCGTTCGTGGCGTACCGCAGCGCCGTGTTCAGCCCGTGCGGCTTGTTGATCGGGCCGTCGTCGAAGACGACCACGTCGACGTTGCCCCGGCCGGCCGCTCGCAGCCGGGCGATCTGCATCTGCGCCTGCTCGATGGTGCCGACGTCGTCCGCCGAGCAGACCACGAGGATCTGCACGAGGTGCGGCGGGTAGTCAGCGGACGCGGCGCGGGCGATGGTGGCTTGGATGACCTCCTCCTCGTGGCGCGCCGGGAGGATGGCGGTGAAGGAGAGTTGTGGCGTAACACGTTGATCGGGCACCCGCGCGTGCGCGTCCGCCTCGGGCTGGTCCCACGTGTAGATCATGAGATACAGGGCGTGCGCCGCCTGCACCGTCAGCAGCAATGAGATCAGGGTGACGCCGGTCAACACCACTTGCTCCATCGCTGCGTTCACTCCAAATCCACTTCGAGCTGACGGCGAAGTTCACCGCGAAGCCGGCGCCGATACCGACCAGATTGGCGGGGAGATAGTGCATGCCCAGCCCGACCAGCAGCTGGACCACGATGACGTTGACCGGCAACGCGGCGAGGCCGGCCAAGCTGAAGTAGGCGAACCGCTGCAGCGAGAGGCTGCGGCGCCGGAACGTCCACAGTTCGTGGAGGATGTAGTTGGAGACGAGCGCGATCTCGACGGCCGCGACCGTCGCGGGCAGGAGGGCCAGCCCGAGCAGGCCGTGCAGCACGAGCAGGGCGACGTTGTTCACGACGACACCGCTGACTCCCACGAGGGAGAACCGGCTGAGCCGGCGCAAGGAGTGCGTCACGCTCACAACCGTGCCGACCCAGCGGCCCCCGGGGCATCCCGCCGCGGTCCGGCGGTGATCCACACCTTCGGTCTCCCCCAATCGGCGTAGTCCACCTGGAACCCAGTACGTGGTGATTCGCCCGATTCTTCGGGTATAGCCAGCGGCGATGAGTATCAGGATCTTGATCGCCGACGACCACGCGATGGTCCGCGAGGGCCTGCGCAGCTTCCTGTCCCTGAGCGCCGACCTGGAGACGGTCGGCGCGGCCGCCGACGGGCGGGAGGCCGTGGCGCTGACCCACGAGCTGCGCCCCGACATCGTGCTCATGGACCTGTTGATGCCGGGCCTCGACGGGATCAGCGCGACCGCCGTCATCCGCCGCGAGCTGCCGAGCGTCGAGGTGGTGGCGCTCAGCGGCTACCTCGAACCACAGCTCATCGCCGACGCCCTGCACGCCGGCGCGGTGGGCTACCTGCTCAAGGACACCGACGCCGAGGAGCTGCACCGGGCGGTGCGGGCGGCGGCGGCCGGCCAGGTGCAGCTATCCCCCGCGGTGGCGGCCCGCCTGGTGCGCGACGTCCACGTGCCGACCACCCCGCCCCAGCTGACCCGGCGCGAGGAGGAGGTCCTGATCCTGCTGGCCCGCGGGCGGGCCAACGGCCAGATCGCCCGCGAGCTGCACATCGCGCCGCAGACGGTGAAGACCCACGTGAGCAACATCCTGAGCAAGCTCAACGCGGAGAGCCGCACCCAGGCGGCGCTCTACGCGATGCGGGTGGGGCTGGTCCCCGTGCACGCGGCGGCCCCGAGTTGAGCGCCGCGCTCGACGGGCTGTGCGCGCTGGCGCGGGAGCTGACCCGGGCCCGGTCCGCGCACGTCCTGGACGCCTCCCCGGCCGTCGTCGCGTCGGCCGGCCCGTCGGTCGAGGTCGACCTCGACCTGGCCGGGCGCATCCTGCACCGCGGCCTCCCGGTGGCGGTCCGCCGCACGCTCTACCTCCCCGTCAACCCGGGGCTGCTCGTGGTGGTCGGGCAGCGGCGGGCGCCGCGGGCCGAGGACGTCGCGGCGTTCGCGCCGCTGGCCCGGCAGCTGCTCGCCGAGTGCGCCGACCCGGTCCGGGAGCGCGAGCGGCTGGCCCGCGACCTGCACGACTCGATCGTGCAGACGCTGTACGGGATCAGCCTCGGCGCCGGTACCGCGGCCGAGCTCATGCACGGCAACCCGGCGCACGCGCAGGAGTCGCTCGCCTGGATCCAGGAGACCGCCGCGGCCGGCCTCACCGACCTGCGCGGCATCATCCTGCGGCTGCGGCCCGAGACACTCGTCGGGGCCGGGCTCGCGACCGCCCTCAAGGGGCTGTTCGAGACCCTGCACGCGGTGCCCGGCCGCGACGGCTGGGGCCTGCAGCTCGACGCCGACCCGGTGGTCAGCCCTGAGGTGGAGGAGGCGCTGTACCGCATCGCGCTGGAGGCCCTGGGCAACGCCGCCCGGCACGCCGGCGCCTCGCAGGTGACCCTGCGGCTGGCCGGCGACGACACGCACGTGGTCCTGGAGGTGGTCGACGACGGGGTGGGGTTCGTCCTCGACGGCCCGCATCCGGGGCGGCTCGGCGTGCGCTCGATGCGCGAGCGGGCCGCGCTCGTCGGCGGCCGGCTGGAGATCGACACGGCCCCGGGCGCCGGCACCGTGGTGCGGGCAGCCCTCCCGACCGGGTGAACCCGGCGGGCGATCCAGGCGCGACCTTGGAGCCATGCGCGTGGTTGTCGACCTCACCAAGTGCCAGGGGTACGCGCAGTGTGCCTTCCTGGCCCCGGCCGCCTTCCAGATGCAGGGTGACGAGGCCTTGCTGTACGACCCGGAACCGTCCGAGGACCAGCGCGAGAAGGTGCGCCGCGCCGCGGCCGCCTGCCCCGTGCAGGCCATCCAGATCGACCGGCTCGCCATCCAGGACATGCCACGCGTCGGCACGGCGGCCGCGAACGCGGCCCGGATCGTCGTCGTGGGCGCGTCGCTCGCCGGGCTGCGGGCCGCCGAGGCGCTGCGGGAGGAGGGCTTCCACGGCTCGCTGACGATGATCGACCACGAGCCGTACGAGGCCTACGACCGGCCGCCGCTGTCGAAGCAGGCGCTGAGCGGGCGGGTGCCTCCGGACGGCACCACGCTGCCCCACCGCGCCGACCTCGACGCGCGCTGGCGCCTCGGCGTGGAGGCGATCGGGCTCGACCTCGCCGACCGCCGGGTGCACCTCTCCGATGGCTCGGCGGTGCCGTTCGACCGGCTGCTCATCGCGACCGGCGTGCGGGCCCGCCCGTGGCCGGACCCGACCGAGGCGGCCCTCGACGGGATGTTCGTGCTGCGCACCCGCGACGACGCGCTGCGCCTGCAACAGCGGCTCATGGCGCTGCCGTCGGCGTTCGGCCGGCCGCTGGTCAACGCCGGGCCCGACCCGGACGCCAGCGCGCACATCCGTGGGGAGCATCGGCAGCAGCTGCGCGGCGAGCGGCCCGGCCGGGTGCTCATCGTCGGCGCCGGCTTCACCGGCTCGGAGGTCGCCTCGACCTGCCGCCAGCTCGGCCTCGACGTCACCGTCGCCGAGGCCGCGCCGACCCCGCTCGCGGGGGCGCTCGGCGGGGTGATCGGCGAGGTCGCGGCCGAGATCCAGCGCGAGCACGGGGTCGACCTGCGCTGCGGCACGACGGTCCTGGCCATCGAGGGCGACGCGGAGGGGCGGGTCCACCGGGCGCACTTCTCCGACGGCACCAGCATGACGTTCGACGTCGTGGTGGCCGCGCTCGGCAGCATCCGCAACGTCGAGTGGCTGCGCGACTCGGGCCTCGCCGTCGGGCCGTGGGGCGTGGCCTGCGACGCCGGCTGCCGGGCGTTCGACGTCAACGGCCTGGTGACCGACGACATCTTCGTGGCCGGCGACGTCGCCCGGGCCCCGAACGCGATGTTCGGCTACCAGTTCCTGGCCCTGGAGCACTGGGCCAACGCGGTCGCGCAGGCCGAGGTCGCCGCGCACAACATGGTGAGCGACGAGTCCGACCGCTGGCCGCACCTGCACATGCCGAAGTTCTGGTCGCTGCAGTTCGGCAACAACATCAAGTCCGTCGGGGTGCCGACCTTCGCCGACCAGGTCGTCGTCACCCAGGGCTCGATCGCCGAGCGGCGCTTCGCGGCGGCGTACGGGTACCGGGGCCGCCTCACCGCCGCGGTCACCTTCAACCAGGCCAAGTTGCTGCCCTTCTACGAGCGGCTCATCGAGCAGGCCGCGCCGTTCCCGCCGCGGTTCGACACCGTCGACCAGCCGGACGACCTCCTGCCCGTCCCGGCCGGTGTGCCCGACCCGACCTTCCTCGCCCGCGACGCGACCGTCGTGGTGACCGGCCACGACCCGAGCGAGCGCCACGCCACCCTGCTGCGGAGGACATCGTGACCACCACAGTCGGCTCGATCTTCGGTGCCGTCCTCGACCCCGTGAACCGGCACAACCCGTACCCGCTGTACACGGCGATGCGCCGCACCCCGGTCGGCCGGGAGCCCGACGGCACCTACGTGGTGAGCACGTTCCGCGAGATCGCCGCGCTCCTGCACGACCCGCGGCTGAGCTCGGCCGACCACCCGGCCCGGGAGGACCTGCACAAGATGATCGGGCTGCCGCCGAGCTTCCTGCGGCTCGACCCGCCCGACCACGACCGGCTGCGCCGGCTCGCCACCCGCCCGTTCGGCCCGCCGCACTCGCCGCACCGCATCGACGACCTGCAGCCGACCCTGGAAGGCATCGTCGAGCGGCTCATCGCCGACTTCCCCGGCGCGACCGTCGACCTCGTCGACCAGTTCGCCTACCCGCTGCCGGTCCTGGTCATCACCCAGCTGCTCGGGGTGCCGATCGAGGACGAGCCGCGGTTCCGCGCCTGGATCGACGTGGCGCTGCAGACGATCGACCCGCACCACCCCCGGGAGGACCAGCTCGACGCCGCCCACACCGCGTTCCGCGAGCTGGCCGACTACCTCGGCGAGCTCGTCGACCGGCGCGTGGCCGAGCCGGGCGGCGACCTCCTCTCCGCGCTCGCCACCGACGACGGGCCCGACGGCCGGATGACCCGCGACCAGCTCGTCAGCACCGCCGTGCTGCTGCTCATCGCCGGCCACGAGACCACCGTCAACCTCATCGCGAACTCGGCCCTGGTCCTGCTGCGCCAGCCGGTCTGGCTGGAGCGGCTCCTCGACGACCCGGACCTCGTCGTGCCGTTCGTGGAGGAGGTGCTGCGCTGGGACCCGCCGGTGCAGTTCCTGCCCTGGCGCAAGGCCCTGGCCGACATCGAGCTGGCCGGCACGACGATCCCGAAGGGCGCCTCGATCACCCTGGTGCTGGCGGCCGGCAACCGCGACCCGCTGCACCTGGCGGACCCGGACCGGTTCGACCCGCAGCGCCGGCCGGTCCAGCACCTGGGCTTCGGCGACGGCATCCACTACTGCTTCGGTGCCCCGCTGGCCCGGCTGGAGGCACAGGTGGCGCTGCGCGGCCTGGCCCCGGCGCTGGCCGACGCCCGCCTGCTGGAGGATCCCCCCGCGTACCGCATGAGCGCCGTCCTGCGCGGCCCGCGCCACCTGCGCGTGGCGCTGGACTAGGCCCCGGCTCGCACCAGGCCCGACTCGTACGCGTAGACGACCGCCTGGACCCGGTCGCGCAGGTTCAGCTTCATGAGGACCCGCGCCACGTGGGTCTTCACGGTCGCCTCGCCGACGGTCAGGGCGGCCGCGATCTCGCCGTTCGACAGGCCCCGCGCCATGAGGCGGAGCACGTCCGTCTCGCGCGGGGTCAGCTCGGCCAGCTCGGGCGGCGGCTTCGGGCCGGGCGTGCCGGCGAACGCCGAGATGACCCGGGTGGTGATGGCCGGGTCGAGCAGCGCCTCGCCGGCCGCGACCACGCGGATCGCGGTGATGAGATGCTCGGGCGACGACACCTTGAGCAGGAAGCCGCTCGCGCCGGCGCGCAGCGCGTTGAACAGGTTCTCGTCGGTGTCGAACGTGGTGAGCACGATGATCCGCGGCGCGCCGGGGTTGGCGAGCAGGGCGCGGGTCGCCTCCAGGCCGTCCTGGCGGGGCATGGCGATGTCCATGAGGACGACCTCGGGGCGCAGCCGCCGGGCGAGGGCCACCGCCTCGACGCCGTCGCTCGCCTCGCCGACGACGGTCATGTCCGGCTCGGTCTCGATGACCATGCGCAGGCCGGCCCGGACCATCCGCTGGTCGTCCGCGATGACAACCCTGACGCTCATGCGCCCTCCGCTGCGCTCCGGACCACCCACGTGGCCTCCGCTTGGCTCCGGCCCACCCACGTGGCCTCCGCTTCGCTCCGGACCGCTCACTGGGCCACCATCCTTGTGTCGGCGTTTGAGAGAGTGCCGATGCACCACTGGTGACCACCGGGCCATCG
>NZ_BMPI01000106.1:0-771 GCF_014647515.1 Dactylosporangium sucinum
CAACCTGGTGGCCGACCACTTCAAGTCCGGGCGGTACCGGCTCGAGGTGACGACGGGCGACGTGCTCGACGCCGACCCGGCCGACGACGCGGGGCTACTTGATGCGGTTCGGCGACTGCGGCCACAGCAGCAGGAGTGCGTCGTGTTGCGGTTCCTGCTCGGCTTCTCCGTGATGGAGACCGCGCAGGCCATGAACATCGGTGAGCGCACCGTCGCGGTGCTGCAATACCTGGCTGCGGATGCGCTGCCCCGTCAGCGGCCCGCGGTGCCGGACTACGTTCCGGCCGAATGGTCCGGCGAACCGAATCGGACGGCTGGTATCGCTCTGCGATGGCCGGTGTTGCACCGCAATCGGAGCGCGCGACTCGCGCAGTTGCTGGATGAAGCCGCCGGATCCAAGCGGCGACGCACCTGGACCAAGTTCGACGATTCCCTGACCGACCTGGTGACGGTCGGTCAGCGACTCTCCCAGCTCCCGGTCAAGGTCGAGGCGCAGCAGGAGTTCCGCGTCGGGCTCCGGGCGATGCTCCTGGCCACGGCCGAGCGGGAAGGCATCGGCGTCACGGTCAAAGAGCCGGAACCGACGTCCCGGGCGCCCCTGCGGTCGCTGCGCCGCCCGGCGGGCAGTGGCCCCGCCGTGAGCCGCCGGACCCGCAGCCGCGGCGCGATCGTCGTCGGCCTCGCAGCGGGCACCCTCGCCCTGTCGGGCATGTCGGCCGCGAGCGGCGACGCGATCCCGGGCGACGCGCTGTACTCGGTCAAGCGGTCCAC
>NZ_BMPI01000106.1:801-29197 GCF_014647515.1 Dactylosporangium sucinum
AAAGGCCCAGCTCGCGCTGGCCGGCTCGGACATCAGCCGCGGCCAGCTGTACCTCGAGTTCGCCCGCACGCGGCTCGACGAGGCCCGGGCCGTCAAGGACCCGAGCGGTTTCGGCAAGCTTCTCGACGATATGGACAACGAGACCCTCCAGGGTGTCCGCTTGCTGACCACCACCGCGGTCACGCGAGGGGACACCACAGCCCTCGACGCCATCGACGCGTTCACCACGACTCAGCGCGCTGACGCCGACAAGCTGCGTTCCTCGGCGACCGGCGACGCCAGCAATCGGGCCAAGCGCTCGTTCACCCTCCTCGAGGAGATCGACCGCCGCTCCGCGGCACTTCGCCCACTCCTCAAGTGCGCCGCGAATGCCTCCTCTGCTGCCGACAAACTCGGCCCAATTCCAACCGACACTGCATGTACGCGTCGGTCTCCGTCCGGCGAGTCGGAGCCCGCGCCAATCCCGTCGGCCCCGATGACCGACCGGCCCACTGGGTCACCGATGCGCAATCTAGTTGACCTTCTGAACACACCGTGATGCCACGCCGCCCCACGGAGGAAGCACCCGGTAGTCAGCTCAGCCGTTCGGCCGGGTGCAGTACGACCTCGTCGCCGCCGTAGCCGAGTCCGGCAGCGGCGGATCCATCATCGCTGCGCCCCACCGCGACGGCGCAAGCGCCAGCGCGCCCATCGACCTGCTCCGCGAGGACACCCCCAGCAGTACCGTGCCTCGCCTCGTAATCGCGGCACTCTTCGGTCGGCCCGTCATACGCTCTGGCCTACCGTTCGGCGCTTTCGTCGAGGGTTTCCACGGCGTTTGGTCCTGGATGGTCGATGGTTGCAATCGTCGGATGATCATAATCGAAGTCCAGTTCGGCGAAGTCTCGCTGGACCGCGTCGGGCAGTTCGTTGTCCGCGACGATCAGTTGCAACTTGCCAGGCCGCGCGCCGGCGAGATCCCGCAGGCGACGGTAGAGGGCGGCTGAAATGTCAGAGGCAGAGTTCAGGGCCATTCGAGGGCTATCGACAAGAAGAAACGATGGGTAGTAAGTATCGCCGCGACTGACGACGACATACAGGATCGAAGTCCAGTATGCGATCTGCGTGGCGGTGATGATGCCCCCGCCCCTGCTCACCCTATTGAACAACTCACCATTGAGAATCGGCAAAAAGCTCGTCGGATGAATGTGAGCCGTCTCGATGCTCGGAATGCCGACACTACGCACCGCGCGATTGAACTCGGCGTTGAGTTCACCAAGGATATCGCTTCGCCGTGCATCGATGGCCGCCTCGCGGCGGCCAAGTTCGGCTCGGACCCCGTCTCGCTCTTTGCGCAGCTTTTCCTCGGCCTGAACAAGATCATCGACACGGTCCCACTGGCGAAGGACACCTTCGAGCTCGCGCTGGCGGGCCTGAGCTCGCGCGAGTCGGGTGGACGCATCCGTGAATGCCTGCAGGCGCGGAGTCACTCGCTCTGAGGTTCGACGGTCGATCTCTACCGTGAGCTCCTTGATCAACGCCTCACGGTCGGCGACGGCATCGTCGGTCGCCACGAGTTGTTCTGCGATGGCTGCGAGCTGGTCGTCCATCTCTCGCAACTGCTCGGCGAGCTGCCGTTGTTCATACTGATCGATGTCCGGATTTCCAGGGACAGGATCGTCTTGCAGGCACACACGGCAGGCCCCAGCCGGTATCGCCCGGTCCGTCAGAGACTGCATACACCGGGGACAGGTCACGAACTCGATGCTGGCGATCCGGTCGCCGGCGTCACGCATGCGCTGGAGCCGGGCGATGTCTCCCTCGACGCGGCGTTTCTCGCCAGCGAGCTGCTTGCTCTGCCGTATCAGCGATGTGACGGTGGCCTTGGCCTCCGCCAATCGGCGTTCCGCGTCGGTCAGCAAATCACGTAGTACTTGGGTCTGGCGGTCCGCAACCGGATTGATCTGCTCGCGAAGCACCCGCAGCGCCGCCTCGGCGGATGTCTGCTCATTGGCAGCGTCACCGACCGCACTCAGCGCTTCTTCCTTGCTCGTGGTGTCTGTGGTGCGTAGGAAGTGCCGGATCGTCCGCGTTTCTCTCGCAGCGTCGTCCACGGCTCCGTTCAATTTGTTTGCGCGCGAGCGCAGAGCCAGAATGTGCTCGTCGGTGAGGCCGAACAGCAACTCGAAGACCGCCTTGCGCTTGGCCCCGAGGTACTGCTCCTGGCTCCGTGCGATGTCGCGGTTCATGTCCGACTGGGGAACATAGAGGAAGGAAAAGATGTCGGCAAAGGTGATCCGGGTGCCAGCGTTCGTGCTGGTGCCGGTCCGGGCGGCGGCGCGCATGTCGCCGGCGAAGCCGAGCTCGCTCATCAGCAGGCTGCTCAGGTTCGGTGATTGGTCGAGTTCGGTGCTGTGGTCAGGTAACCGCTCCTGGGTCCTCAAGTCAGTAACCCGCACGTTGCGGTGCTTGCCTGGGTCGACGCTGCGCACCAAGAGGTAGCGGGCGTCGCCGATCGACACATCGATGCTGATGTCGTTGACGCTCTCCGCGACCACGGGCGCCAGCATCCCGTCTCCACCGAATCCGTACTTGATCGCCTCCAGCAGGGTGGTCTTTCCGACACCGGTCGGCCCGGCCAGGATGGTCAGGTCCGCGGGGAATGCGTACCTGACCGGCCCTTCGACGGTGTCAAGGACGACGGAGTTGAGCCGGAACGCCGTGGTCAACGAATCACCTGCCGGTGGGGTCGGTCCATGAGGTCAGCCAATCTCTGGTAGATCAGCTCCTTCAGCGCGTTGCCCGTCAATCCGCCTGATGCTTGAGCGATGGCTTGGCTGCGGTCCGCGATCTCTGACCATTCCGCGCTGCCAGCCATCTCTGCCGCCACCTTCCGGCCGGCGACGGTGGGCGCGAGCGCAACGCTGCCTTGACGGCCCCGCACGTATCGCAGAAGCCCTCGCCCGACGAGAGCGCCAATAATGGCGTAGTACCGATCATCCCAAGGACCGTACTTGTACCGCGTCATCGGAGCTTCTACAGCGGTGGGGTCGAGCATGTCCTCGTCGGAGAGGTGCAGCCGGGGATCGTGCCGATCGAGAGGATCCAGCACCACGCTGGCCAGTGCTGGGTAGCGCAACAGGAAGTCCAACTTGGCAAGTTTCGTGAGACCGTCAAGCTTGCGGTTGTGTTCACGTTCCGCGGCGGTGGCGGCCACCAGCAGCAGCACGCGCGCTTGGTGGTAGGCGAGGTCCTCGCGCAGCAGCGCCAGCTCGGCGACCTCAAGCGCCGTCGTCATGAATCCTCGCCTCCCACACTGCCACGTCGGCGGGCAAGCTCCTGATCGACGTCGAAGCTGTCGCTGAACCACACCTGGCAACGATTGGACAGCTCGCACAAGCCGCCGAGCGCGAGGTCGATGTCCATGTCATCCGGCAGAGCGCCCTCGTGCTGCTCCAGTTCTGTCTCCAACTGCCGCCAAAGATCCGCACCCCACCGAGTGGTCTGCCTCCGGACCCGAAAGGTCGCCGTATCACTGATCTTCAACAGCATCCGGTGGAGCCGGCTCTGGTGAATGCGTGCTACCGGATCAGCAGCCAGGCGCTGGCGCCAAAGGTCCTGGTAGTCGGTACGCAACTGTTCGGCCCGTTCGACGGCGTTGTCGGAGCAGCCGCCCGTCTCCATCTTGACGGCCAACCGGCTGGTACGCACCAGCCGCGGGAGCTGCGCGAAGCCTGCGGGATACGCGATCGCTGTGCGAATGGCGAGGTCGATGTCCTGAAGCGTGACGATCCGGCTGGCTAAGCTGCCTTCCAGTTCAACCGGGGTTGGCGTCGACGCGCCCAGCGGAAAAGCGAGAACCTTGGGGAGCCCACCTGTCGAGATAGGTCCTGCGGCCCGCATGCGAGCCCGGAACAGCGAGGCGACGGCCTCCCACACCGAGCCTGCAGCCACGGGGCTCCGGAGTCGGTCGAGCACGGGCTGCACGTACATTGACGGCGCGGCATGGCCAACGTAGTCCTCCGGCACTCTCGACTGGAACGAGAAGACGGACAGAAAACGCGCCATCTGGCGCCGGTGCTCGGCAGTCGGAATCACCTCCAGCGGTGCGCCTTCCGGAGGTTTCCATCGATCCGGCAGGCCGCCACAGTACTTCAACAGCGCCTTGCCGAAGTCGTTGAGGAGACCGTCGTGCTCTTCGTCGGAAACCAGCTCCCGGCCGGCCAGGCGGCGGTCACGCAGCGCTTCGGCAAGCGCGACAAGCTTCTGTGGAGGCCCCTCAAGACCCACAGTGGTGACCAGTCGGCAGCTTGCCTTCTCCTGCATCGCCAGCCAGCGATTGAACAGGTGAGCGACCCCGCCATCATCTGCGAGCGAATTGAGCGTGGTATAGGCGCCGAAACTAAGGCCGAAATCCTTAGCCGACACAAGCTCCGCGTCGCCGTTACGCAGCGCAACCCAGTCCTCGTGGCGCTCGCAGAGCACCCGGCACACCTCGGTCTGGACCAGGTTGCCGTCGGTGTCGAGAGCGTCCAGGTACATGCGGAGGCCATCGGCAGCCGCCATGAGCGCCTGCCACTCGTACTTCGCAGCTGTACGGGCGCCAGCATCGTCGGTCGGCATCACCGTCATCACGAGCTCGGCCGCCGAAGCGCCACTGTCACTAGCTTGCAAGCACCACCTGCACCGCTACTCGGAGTCGTTGACAGTTTCTAGTCGCTAGGCAAGTGACTCATCCAGTTGGTCCTGACCATAATCCCGTCGCCCAATCGGGTGAACAGGAGCACGCCTTGTTATCGAAGCAACACCCTATCCGGAATGACAGGTCCGGTTGGGCGAGCACACATCCGCCCATCGACAGATCCGTGTGCCGCAGATCGTCGGCCACGTCGGCCCGACTCTTCGGCGATGCCTCGCAGACCTGATGCAGGAGTCGGATCAAACCGCCAATAACAACGTCGCGCGGCCCAGCCGCCCGAGGTGGCTGACCAGCGCCGACATTCGTCACCTTGAGGTTCATCAGCGAGTTCCGTGGCTCACTTGCCTCGTGCTCGTCGTCCATTGGGTGCCGACTGATGCGCACTGCTGTTGGTCTGCTGACATCCTGCCGCCGTCGTGGGCGGTGCCGTCGAGAATGAGGATTCGGCGAGCCGCGGCACGGTGCGCCCAGGGAGGGTGTCGATCGGAGCCGTAGGCGTTGCCGAACTGACGCGGTGCAGCATGCGCTGCACCTGGCGGACTGAAGTGTCGTCGACGTGGGCGATGCGCCAGGTCGTCGTCGCGTACAGGATCCCTCGGGCGGGCCTGGTCAGTCTCGGCGTCTCTGCCACGAAGAACTCACCACGCTCGACGGCCCGTAGGGCACCGGCACGGAGGACGCCGGCGAGCGTTGGTAGGTCGGCTGCGAGGTGACGAAGTTCGACGTCTGGTGCGGCGTTCGCGCGTACCCACCGAGTCAGGTCGTTCAGTTCGCCGACGATGGCGATCGCGTCGCCCCAAGGAGGGGAGCTGTGCAGCCGTGCGGCGTGCATGGCTACGCGTCGCCATGCGTGGCGGGCGAGGTCGGGTTCGCCGGCTAGCACGGCAATGGCCAGGCCGAGCCGAGTGCCCGCGGCCAGGTGGGCGGCGCGGACCTGGCCCGGGTTGCGATAGATCCAGTCGCGACAGCTGGTGAACGCGCGGATGGCGGCGTGGGCCGAGTCTTCGGACAGCAGGGGGCGGCCGCCTGCCGGAGCGATGTCGAGCAGGCGAAGCATATTCGGTTCGCTGACTGATGCACTAATCAGTTCATCGGCGATCGACCGGAGACCGCATCCGCGTGCCCACCTCGCGGCATCTATGACCGGCTTGTACGGCGCGAGGCTCTCGGCGTCGGAGACAGGGCGCCGCCTGAGCCAGACCGGCAACCGGGCGTCGAAGTTCAGAAGGTCGAGTGCGAGCCGGCCGACATCGGCCAGAGCGGCGGGTACCCCGGCGCGGGAGCGGATGGCCCTGCCCTCAGGGGTGGCCGCGCGCTCCCGCGACGGTACGTGGCTGGCCAGAATGTCTCCTGCCGTTTCCACGGCATCGGCGGCGGCCATGAGATGTCGCACGGCAGCGGAGGCCGCCTCGACGGACAGTTCTGCGCGTCGGGCGAGCTGATCGGCCGACACGCCGTCGGCAGCGACCAGGCCGTGGGGCTCGACTGTGGCGGCGACGTGCAGGGCCAGGCAGAACTTCGACGTCGGTCGCCCCCGGCCGTCCAGGACAAGGTCGGCGCGCAGCCGGTCGATGTCGACGCGGGACGGTCGGCGTGCTGTGAGGAGCTCCGTGAGGCGGGCGAGTCCGTTGTACAACCGACTCCGGGCGAGCTGGAGCGCTGCCGCGTCGCCGAGGCTCACCTCCGGGTACAGGCGTGTGGCGCCCGTGGCGGCGCGGAGCTGGTTGTGCGTCTCCTGCAGCCAGTGCCCGAACGTCATGGAATGGCTCCGGCGGCACGCAGGACATCCCGCGCGGCTGCGGCGTACTGAAGCCTGCGGGTGTGGTCGACGTGTTCCGCTCGAGCGGCGCGCTCGTACCGCTCGGCCAGCTCGAGCACCAGTTGCCGGACGGCGGGGCGGGCGGCGTCGGGTATCGCCCCGTCGATGGTGAGTACGACGGGCAGCCGGTCAGGGTAGAGCGTGTCACGGACCGAGAGGAGGTCGATGGCGGTGAGGTCCCAGCCTGGATCGGTTGTGGCGAAACGTGGCCAGGCGCGCAGGAGCAGCTCGATGGCGACCCGGTCGGCCAGATCGTCGAGGCCGGGCTGACGCAGGAAGTCCGTCGACTGTTGTACGGCGGTGACGTACTTCATGGAGGCAGCCTGTCTGTGCTGGTCGGCCGTTGTCGACGGCCGGTCGGAACCTGTGGACAACGCCCGGCTCATGTGAAGCAGGCACCGTTGTCGCAGGTGCCGTCGTCATCGCCGAAGCCCGGCAGCATGCCCTGCGCGACCTGGACCGCATGGTCGAGCGGCATGTTGAACCTGGTGAGCCAGACCGGATCTCGGCCCAGGCTGCGTCGGCGAGCGTTGAGCAGGTTCTCCAGGGCGCACGCCTCGCGGAACAGCCTGCCGCGGTCGCGGCGCATCTCCGCCCACCGTTGCGCCGGTTTCAAGGGGCAGAACCAGCAGGCAGACTTGGGCGGTACGGGCAGGCCGGCGGCGGCGATCACCCGCTCGCAGTCGTGCCGCCGCATTGGCGGGTCCTAGGTCGAGCAGCGGGTACACCGGGATCTCGTATGGCATCGCCCGGCGGCGGTTGACGCGCTCGATCTCGTCGAGGCTGATCCCGATGCCAACGGTGGCAGGGGTTTCGGGGCGCGCGCCGTGCTCTTTGAGCCACCGGCCGACCACCTTGATCTTGAAGTCGGCGGTGCAGCTGCGGGTGCCCGGGGCGCCGTTGGACATGCGGACCGGGATCGGCAGGCTCCGCGACCCTTCCCTCGTGAGCCGCCCGAACAGCGTCTCGACGCTGCCGTCCCGGCGCGTGCGGTGCAGCTCGTGCAGCTCGATGCCGTGCTCGGCGGCGTACGGCTGTGCGTAGCGGTGCAGGTAGTCCAGCGTGGCGGGGTCTTCCGAGTCGTCGCCGGTGTTCGCGAACAGAAAGATCCCGAAGTTGATGCGCTGCTCCGCGGCGAGGACCAGGAGCGCTGTCGACTGGACTCCCCCGCCGTACGAGATAACTCGGACCATCAGTCCCACCAGCCCTCTGGTGCCGGCTCGGCCGCCGCCGGCGGCAGCTCTGCGTGGCGGGCGTCGCGGTCGTCCTCGGCCGCGCGGCATTGCCGGAACGGTCCGTCTTCGCCGAGCAGTTCACGCAGCTGCCGGTCGAGCTCGACCGACCAGTTCGACATGCCGGTGGCGATGAGGCGGGCAGCTTCCCAGGAGCGCCACAGCGTCTCCAGGCGCCAGATCGCCTCCGCGTGGCGCCACCACTGCGGGCACCAGTGCCAGCGCTGCCCGTCGACCCGCCAGCCGAACATCGGCAGGAACATGCCGTGTACCCAGGCCTCAACCGTGGGGAACTTGAGCGTCCCGGCCTGCTGGGTCAGGACGGTCGGCGCCTGGTCGTCGAGGCGCTGCGTGAGTTCGGCGACCTGCGTCTGGAGTGCGGCGACCACGCTGGGGAGCTCGTCGGGGCGGAGATCGCCG
This sequence comes from Dactylosporangium sucinum, assembly GCF_014647515.1. Lineage (GTDB taxonomy): Bacteria > Actinomycetota > Actinomycetes > Mycobacteriales > Micromonosporaceae > Dactylosporangium > Dactylosporangium sucinum. The sequence goes on from NZ_BMPI01000106.1 coordinate 8,951, forward strand.
GTCATCGGGTCCTCCTCGGCGCGGAGTGCGCGACCGGACCAGCTGCCCTGGTGGCAGTCGGGTGTGCGGTGAGTGCGCGCTGCGCCGGTACTGGGAAGGACTGGGCCGCCAGCTGCGCCGGGTTCTCGCTGCCCTGCTGGTCCTCGGCGCGTTTGCCGGTCTCGGCTGATGCCTGCCGTTGGGAGTCGGCGCGGCCCAGCAGTGTCTCGATGTGGGTCAGGGATTGCGTCGACCAGCCGTCGTCCTCCAGGTTGCGGAGCAGCCGCGCACGGCCGACGGCATCGAGCGTTCCGGCCAGCCGGGCGATCTCCTGCTCGAGGTCGGCGCCGATCCGGGTCAGCGCGCCGCCGGTGGCAGGCCGTCCGCCGTGACTGCGCGCCGGCCCACCGCCGGACCAGACGTACCGTGCGGCATTGGCCATCGCTTCCGGCCGGGACACGCCGCGGTCACGTTCCCGCTGGTAGAAGTCGACGAGCGACGGAGCCCGCCGGCCCAGTTCGTCCTCGGCCGCGGCCAACACGGTCGCCGCGGTGGCGTTGTGGTCAGCGTGTCGGACGGCCTCGCCCCAATGCCGGGCCACCTCCTGGACCGGCATGTCGGCGAGATATCTGCGCAGTCGGTCGCCGTCGGCAGCGAACCGGAACCATGCCTGAGCCCGCCGCGCCTGTTCTGCCACTGCGAGCCGCTCGGCCTGCCTGGCTTGCAGGTCGTCGCGGGTGCGGTCCCGCAGGTCCTGCTCGGCCCGATTAGCTTTGGAACGGGCATGCTCGGCGGCGACACGGCTCCCGGCCTCGACGAGCACACCGAGGGCCATCAGCCGCTCCATCGCCCGCTGAGTGCCCTCGCTCCAGGGGTCGTGATGCTCGGCTTCCATGCCGCTGACGCTGATCGTTCGGGGGTTCCGGCACCGCTACGGCAGCGTCGGCACGCCTCCGTGTGCGCAGCTCGGCGCCGCCAGAGATCGCGCCGGCCAGCCGTCAAGATCGCATGCTTCGTGCAGGTAGCGGGCCGCGGTGAAGGCCGCCGCGGCTTGTCTGCGCTGGTGCTGAGCGCGGTGAAAGATGCCGAGATCATGAGCGAACCCAGTGAAGAACTGAACGAGACGCAGCGGTCCCGTGTCGTCTCGGTCTTCGCCGGTACGCCCGATCAGTCGGGCGAGCGAACGTATGCGGGTCGCCGGACCGGTGGGTGCGTCGAACCGGCTGCGGCGGCCGACGGCTCGATGCAACAGTTCGGCCGCGGCGGACGCTCGTGCAGCCTGCTGGGCTGGCAGCGCCATGGCGGCCACGGTCAGGAGATCCACTGCGTCGCGAGCTCGGTCGGCCACGAGCGGCCCGGCCTGGTCGGTGAGTGCGGCGGATGCCGAGCGTACGGCCTCGATCGCTTCCTGCCAGAGGCGCTGACGTTCTTTTCGCGACATCGGAGCGGTGCGATCGGCTGGCCCGGTTCCGGCCCAGCGGCGGCGCAGGTACGGCAGGCTGAGGTCGGCGGCGAGCTGGGCACCGCCGAACCAGCGGGGTTGGTCGCCGTCGGTGTCGACCGGACGGCTGACGGCGTATCCGGTGGCGCTGCCAGCCAGATCCCGACGCCGGCGGACCGCGAGTCCGGCCGCTCGTAGCCGAACGAAGAAGTCACCCTCGTCGACCGCGGTGATGGCAGCGGCACGGACCTGATGGCAAAGGTCGTCTCGAATCGAACTCGATAGCGGGCCGGAGGCCGGCGCGCAACGCATGACCTGGTCCGCCGTCGGCCCGCCCCCTCCGCGAAGGGGCTGCAGGCCGAGCCGCCGCTCCAGGTCGCGGGTCGCTGCAGCGCACCGATTGCGGTCGTCTCGCGCCGGCTCGATCCGGCCGTCCTGGCGTACGAGCGTCGCGACGATGTGGACCCGGCTGTCGCCGTGTCCGACGGCGACCCAGCGAACGGCCTGGCGATCACCGTATGGCGCGATGCCGGACTCGGCGAGTACGTCACGCACGGCCGCCGACCACTCCAAGGCGGTCAGGCGACGCTCGGTCGGATCCAGTTCGATGGTGCATCGCCAGACCGGCCGAGTCGGCCGTTCCGGGCTGCTGGTCAATGGCTCCGCGAGCAGCGCCGCCAGCTGGCGGCCCATGTCGAATCCGCCGGTCAGCCTGCCTGCGATGCCATCCCACGCCGCGACGATCCGCGGCAGCGGCTGCGACGGGCCCGACGCGAACACCCGGCGGAGCGCAGCGGTGACGAGCGTGCCGCGCGGGTGAACCTGCGTGATCATGGACATGCCCGGACGGCGATTGGTCCGACCTCGTAGCCACACAGCGCAGCCTCCGTCGACCTCCTGATCATCATTGCTCTCCCCCGCTGGTAGCCGTCCCGGCGGCGACGGTGCCAGTTCGAGATTGGCGTCACCGCTACCAGTAGCGACGGGAGAACGGCCCCAGCGGTTCCACACCGCCGGGGCCGTTCTCGACGAACGCCTGCTAACTGGCGCGGCGGAACGTCAAACGCCGGCCGGTAGCGCGGAGCGTTCGACCGCGGCCAGCACCAGCCGGACGATGCGATCGCTGACCTGCACCCGTTCGGCGAGCTGCTTCTGGGTGTCGTCCGGGTGTGCCTGGCGAGCCCGCAGTACCTCAAGGACCGTCGCCGGTCCCACGCCCGTCACATCGGGGATGGGCACGCCGTCGAGGGTCAGTTGCTCACGCGGCGACGACGTTCTCTGACGAACCCGCCGGGAGCCGCGCGACTGCGACTCCGACAACTGCTCGCGCAACGACGCTGCCTCCGCTTCCAGCGCCGTGTACGCCTCCGCCCTCCGACGGCCGTCAGCCTCGGCCGCCTGCCGACGCCGGGCCTCTCGGGTCATCGCCTTGTCGGTGGCAGTTGCCGTCGCCTCGGCCTCGTGCCGCCGCCGTTGTTCCTCGTCGCGGGCCTGCACTGCCTGCGCGACCGCGGCCTCGGCCGCTTCCGCCCGACGTTGTGCATCCGCTTCCGCCGCCTCGGCATGACCCTGCAGCCTCGAAGCCCGAAGTTCCGCCTCGCGAGCCTCCGCCCAGGCGGCTTCCGCTTCCGCCGCTGCCTTCGCACGGCCGGCTGCTTCCGCTTCCGCCTGCCCCCGATGTACCTCCACTTCCGCTTCCAGGACGACACGTCGACTGGCTTCCGCTTCCGCGTGCTCGCTGGCGGCTTGTGCCCACGAGACTGCCTCCGCTTCCGCCATACGCGCTGCTTCCGCTTCCTTCCGTGCCTCGGCGGCGAGCGCCTGGTCCTCGGCGTCTGCCGGACGGGTCCGGGCTGCCGCCTGCCAGACCCGCTCGACGCGAGCGCGAGCATCCTCGAGCATCTCGTCGTCCGCGTGCATCGCCAGTCGGCGGAGACGGGCGTGGCACCACGTCCGGCGCCACGACCAGGGCGTCGAGTGCAGGCGGTACGAAATCGCGGCGATCGCGCGGACGTGACGCTCGCGGTTGACCGTCGTCAGGTCGTGCTCGCCGGCACGGGCCAAGCCGAGCGTCACCAGGATCCGGCGCGGAGTCCAGGTCCAGGTGATGGCATCGGCTGGCCGGTCGGTGCCGTCGCCGGTGAGACCGACCCACCACTGGTGCGCGACGAGCAGCGGCACAACAAGCCGCAGGACCGTCTCGACCGGGCTGTCGCCAGCCATGGCCGCGATGGCTCCGGCGATGGTGGCGATCAGCCAGACCGATCGGCCATGCTTGCCGGGGTGGTGGTGGAGCGCCTGGTGCCGCTCGGCGCGCATCATGGCCGTGGCCATCTGCGACTCGAACAGGAAGAACGCGAAACCGGCGAAGACGTGCGAGAGGTGGAGCCGCTGGGTCGCGACCTCCCACATCGCCTCGCCGGACCACGCGAACCCGACGAGGAACGACAGCCGGGCCAGCCATCTGTCGGGCCGGCCGCCCTTGATCGCACGGCGCACCGTCAGTACCAGCAACAGAACCGTGATCGCGAGTCCAACCAGGATCAGCACGTTCCGGTGACTGTTCGCCCAGGTCACCAGATCTTCGCCGGCGTCGAGTACCTCGTTCATGTCGCCGCCCCTACCGGGGCACACACGCTGGGCGTAGGGTCGATCATGGGTCGGACCTCCGCTGTCCGATCGAGGTCCCGGGCGGCGGGTGCCACCGCCGTGCCGGGACCGACTCGTCGAGTGGTCACGCGATGCACCGGGTCGATGGTGATCATCGCGTCATCGTGGATGCTTCGGGTTGGCGGCAGCGCTAGGAGTAATGCGCTGGGGGTACCGTGGTTGACCCGCGAAACGTTCGGCCGTCCGTGGCCCGGGCGATCGGCCCGCGGGCGGGCGGCGAGCCGGTCGAGCATCGCGCACCAGCGCTGGAGATCTCGGCGTCGCGTCTGAATGGCGGTACACCGAGCGCAGCTCACCGGCGCGTCGGACGCGGTCCACGACTGCGTTCCCCTCCGGGCACCACAAGCCGGAGCTGGGACGGACGGCGCCTTGAACCGTGCGGCGTCGAGATGCACGCGTCCGCCGTCCATGCCGATCACGTGCTGGTCGCCCGCCGGCTTCGTGGAAACGAGATCGTCGATGGTCGCCCGGCCATCGGCCAGGGCGGCGAGGCGGGCCATCTGCTCGCCGATGCCGCGGCTGCCGGCGAGCGGGTTCCGCGCGTCGGGCCAGACGTGCAGTACAAGATCGGCGTACGCGATCGGAGCGAGCACAACGACGTCCGGCGTGTCGAGCAGGCCTAGCTGTTCAGCCTGCTCATACAACCCGTCGCGCGTGATGGTGTGCTGCTGCCCGAGGCGCGCGTCGTAGCGCAGCAGCTGGTCGGTGAGTTCGACCAGGCCGTACCAGGCGGACTGGATCATGATCTTGGTACCGGGTCTCGCGATTGCCTCGGCGGCGCGGCGGGCGGCCTTGTGGTAGGTGCCGACGTACAGTTCGCCGGCCGGGGCTTCGATCTGGTCGGCCTTGCGCGCGCCGCACACGACGATGATCAGACGCTCGGGCGCCGTCGGCGGGAAGGGCAAGCTGCGCTGGCCGGCGAGGTACTCCTGGTGCTGCGCGATGTTCCATCCGAGCCAGGACCAGCTTGGTAGCCAATCGCGCTCCGGGTAGGTCGTGCGGTAGCCGCGGCTGTGGCGCCACGCCGTGACGGTCGGACCGCACCCGGGGTGCAGAAGGTGATTGGGGATTCGCCGCCGGCCGGCGCCGTGGACGTCGACGACGGACGTTTTCGGGCCGAGCGAGACGAGGACACCACCTCCCTGTCCGCCGTCGCGCCTGGGAAGAGAGCCGGGGAGGCAGTCGACCCGCTGGCCTGGCACGATGGCGCCCGGGCCGGCGGGAAGCGGCAGGCCGTTCGACGTCTCGTGGGGCATGGCGAGCGGCCGCCGCGGCCGCCAGGCGGTGGTTTCGCTGGCGTCGCTCGTACGGTAGTTAGCTGCGTGGGGACGGCAACTGGTGATCTGCTCGCCGTTGCTCAAGGTCAGGCGCAGCGTCGCACGGCTGGTCGCGCAATAGCGGCAGGCGTGCGGATTCGGGTGCGGGAGACGTTCGAGGCGCACGATACTGCTGGTCGACGGCGGGGTGGGGATGTCTTCCTGGTTGGTCGCATTGGTCATTGAGACGCTCTTCTCGCTCAAGCGGTACCTCGCGGCCCCTTCGACTTCGTGTCAGTTCGAGGCTCGCTTCGAGCGTATAGAAAATGGTATAGAAAATGCTAGACCGTCGGCACTCTTCGAGCGCTTTTCTGTACGCTGCGGATATGCCGCCGGCCGAGTCCCGCACGCCGCGACCCGAGGTCGCCGAAGGGATGGCTGCTGCCCGCGCGCGCGGCGTCCGCTTAGGCCGACCGCCGGCGCCGCTGCCAGACTCTGCCGAGCGCGCCGCCGAGCTGCGCGACGCCGGCCACTCCCTCGCACAGATAGCCGCAAAGCTGAACAGCGAGGACGTCCCGACGCCATCAGGCCAGGGTCGATGGACCAAAAGCAGTGTGCAATACGTCCTCAACCGCCGCGAGCAGCAGCGCGCTGCCCGCGACTGACCGATCCAAGATCAGGATTCCCAGATCGCTTTGAACGTCGTGTCCGGCCGAGGGCCGCCGGGACGCAGAACGGTAACCAGCGGATCGCAATGCAAGTCCGCACACCCGCCGAGCTCGTTGTCCAGACTCACTCAGTGGAAGATGAGGGAGGCCCGCAGCCGGACGGCATGATCTTGTAGCTTCAGTACAATGGCAGGCTTGCCTGAGGAGGCAGCGAGCATGCGCACGTTCGGGACTGGCACGTTCTCCAGCGATGGCGCCATCGACTTCTTGGAAAGGTTCGCTGAACGGTCTCCTGAGCGGCGGGTGGCAGCGCTGGAGCACATGTTCCTGTTAGTGAAGGAGAAGCCGGAGCTGCTCTGGCGGGAATTCTTGCCGGACGAAGTCGTGGCTGCCGCGGCAATCGTTGCGGCGTCCCTGCCCGGCGGACGACTGTTCGATGTTGCCTCCGATGTCCGGCTGACCGCGCCCGCGCCGCGGCTGGCGGGTATCGCGCTTGAAGCCCTTCACCTCGTTGCCGGCCCTCAGGGTCCGTGGCACCAGCGCTGGACGAACGACACGGACGCCGCTGAGGCGCGTGACACGATCGCCGCGCTGTCGCAGGTACTCACCCTCGGGGGCGGCGCGTGGGACGACCCTGACATCACCATCTGGATCGAAGCCGCCGACTACGGCGCTGACGGTGAAGTCCCTGAAGGCACCCCACCGGGCATTGAGCACCTTGCGTCCTTGCTGCGCGTTTACAACTCTGCGATGGGTGGGGGCCTGGGCTTCGCCCTGGAGGTTAACGAGCCGTTCCGCGTCAGACGCGCGATCAACGCCATGCGCTACTTCGGGCTGGCCGAGCCGGCAGACCTTCTGGAGGACGCCCTGAGCCGCAGTCTGAACGGCGAACCCCCCGATTCGTGGCCGTCCGGAATCCATGACCGCCTGGATGGCCTTCTGGACGATAAGTGGTTCATGAGGGCATTCAAGGCAAAGGCAGCTGAGGTCCCGACCGACTTCGGCCGTGAGTAACGCGCCAGAGTCCTCGCTGCCGTGGTGACGACGGAGACTGAGTGCAACCGCGCCGACAGGTCCGTGTCCAGGACATGGCGCCAGATCAGGTGCGACGACACCGGCAGCACCGCAATCGGATCGCCGGCCAGCAGCCCAGCCGGCTCGGCAAACAATTGCCGCGGCGCGGCCTGCGCCGCTGGCAGGTCGTGGCGCGGGTGGCGGTAGCCCGCGAGCCAGCGCGCGTTGCGGACGATGACCGCATCCGGGAGCGCCGACCACGCGGTCGCTCCAGCCGAACCGCTCGCAGGCAGCGTGAGTCCGTAACGATCACCTGAGGCGCTGGGGAGCAAGTTGTAGCACCGGTTGCCGGAGGTGCCGACCGAGCGCGGTCAGCATCTCCGGCAACCGGTCGAAGGGCTGACCCAGCGGGGTCAGCGAGGACAACAGACGAACATCGGCCCGTAGCGCTCACGGGAACCTTCACGACCGACATTCCCGGCATTGGCAAGGCAACAATGCGGCGAGGGGTGACCATATGGAAGCCCGCAAGAACATACGCCTGTCGCGAGGGTCGGACCGCAGGCACCAATTTCCGGGTCGTCAGCGGCGCGTCAACCTTCGGTTCGACGAGGAAGAGCACCGAGACGTCGTTGGCGCCGCCGATCGGGCTGGATTGACCCCGGCCGGCTTCTGCGCCACTGCGGCGTTGGCCGCCGCGCGCGGGACGACGCCGCCTGGTGGTCGAGTGCCAGGCACGGCTGTAACCCGGCACGAGCTCGCCGAACTCCAACGGGAACTCTTCGCGGCTCGTACAGCAATCATCCGCACAGGAACGAATCTCAACCAGGCCCTCGCCGCGCTCAATGCCACCGGCGAGGCCCCGGTCTGGCTCGGCTTGGCCGTCGCCCGGTGCGAGCGGTCGCTCGGGCAACTCGACCTCCTCGTCGCCGACGTTGACCGGCGGCTGCGCTGATACCCGCGATCCACCGGCGCGGCACGAACGTCGCCGGCCTCCTCCGGTACCTCTTCGGACCAGGGAAGCGCGAAGAGCACCGCAACCCTCGCCTGGTGGCCGCCTGGTCCGGACCGGGGCAGCTCACGTCGTTGCAGCCCGCAACGACGCCGTCGAACCGCCACGACGTCCGGCCGCTGGCCAGGCTGCTCGAGCAACCGGTGCGGGCGGGCAGGAATCCGCCGCAACACTCGGTCTGGCACGGCTCGGTCCGCAACCACGCGACGGACCGCACGCTGAGCGACGCCCAGTGGGCACACATCGCCGGCGAGATGGTGGCGGCCGTCGGCATCGCGCCGCACGATGATCCCGACGCCGTCCGGTGGGTCGCGATCCGCCACGCGGACGACCACATCCACATCGTCGCCACACTGGTACGGCAGGACGGCCGCACCGTCTGGGCGTGGAACGAACGCCTCAAGGCCCAGGCTGCGGCGCGCGACCTTGAGCAGCGCTACGGGCTGTACGCGGTCGGCCCGGCCGACCGCACGAGCCACCGCCGACCTAGCCCGCCCGAGCAGAACAAGTCCGCGCGCCAAGGGCTTACGGCGATCCCTCGTGATCGACTCCGGCGCGACGTACGCGCCTGTGCGGCGGCAGCCATCAACGAGGCCGACTTCTTCGCGGCCCTTCGCGCGGCCGGCCTGCTTGTTCGGCTCCGCCGCAGCACCGCTAGCCCGGGCGAGGTCACTGGGTACGCCGTCGGGCTCGCTGCTCACCGCACAGCACGCGGCGACACGGTCTGGTACGGCGGTGGGCGTCTCGCGCCCGATCTGACACTTCCGCAGCTACGGCGACGGTGGCACTCCGGCACCGGGCCGAACGATGCACGAACTCACCCGTCCACAGACGGACGGACCGATGCCTTCCTCCGGGCCGCAGCGGCGACTCAGCGCGCCGCAGAGCGACTCACTCGTAGCAGGGCCGCCGAGGACGCCCCGGCGCTGTTCCAGCCGGTGGCTGACATCCTCACGTCGGCCGCCCGAGCCTTCGAAGGACGCAATCGAGGACCGCTGAGCGGCGCTGCCGAGGCCTTCGACCGTGCGGCTCGCGAACCGTACAGACGAGTGGTACGGCAATCTCGGTCGGCGAGTGATCTTCGCGCCCTGGCCCGGATCGTCGCCACAACGGGACGGCTCACCGGAGACCGTGACACCGCTGCGGCGCTGCAACTGTTGGCCCAGCTGGCCAAGTTCGCCGACAACCTGGCGGACCTTCGTGAGGCCCAGCAGCGGCTCCATCAGGCGCGTGCGGCCCGGCATGCCGCTGGCCGGCTGCACTCCATCGTGGCGAGAGGGACGTCCCCTGGCCTCACTGGCGGCCCCGTGCTCGGCCGGGCCGGCGCCTCCACAACTAAGCCGCAGCGGCGCGCTACCTGACGCAACGCTGCCGCCAACCCGTAGCGCCGACGATCGGGAACGAGAGCGCACCGTGACCTCGGTGCGTCCAGGGCTTGGAATGAGGTTGAGATGTCGAATGCACCTGACCGAAGTGGCCTCTCAGCCGAGGCCAGCGGCCCGTCCTTCCGCGGCAACTCGGACGTGGTTCGACGACCAGCAACAGGGTTGCCGCTAGCTCCGCTTCTCGAAGGCGTCCGAAGAAGCTCCAGGTACTCGGTGGTGACGAGCCCAGACGTCAATGGCCGGCTCGCGGATCGCTCGCCGCTCCAGGTACTGGGCTGGACACCACGCCTGCCGCTCAAAGCGACAATGATCGGCGCCGTCGTCGTACTTGTACCCTGCGCAGAGGGGCCTGAGCGCGTCACCCGCCAGGGACACATTCGACTCACCGTCTCCGCGCAACGAACGCTCGGGATCGTCGCAGGCGACCCGCTGTTCGTGGCCGCGTCAGTTCACGACGATCAGCTCACGATCTATCCGATGTGGGTGGTCGATGCCGCCCTCACCGCGCTCCACCAGTGCACCGCCACGGGACATGGGTCATGACCGCGTCCGCACGTGTTCCGCTGAACCTCGACATTGAGACCGTCCGGGTACTGCTGGAGCATCTCGGCGTCACCGCAGAAGCGCTCGCGGTCAACGCCATACGGCGCGAGGTCCCGACTTTCACCGAGTACATCGACCGCGTGTCGGACGCAGTCTCCATCGGTACCCGGCGGGCCTACACCAGCTACTGGAGACGGGTGCGAGAAGCCTGGGGTGGGCGACGGCTGAACGAACCGACCCCGCTGGAAATCAAGCAGCTGGCCGCGCAGATCAAGGAAGATGCTGTCATCAGGAGCAACTCCCGTGGCGGCCGGACAGCCGCGGAGCATGTGATCGCGGCACTGCGCTGTCTGTACAAGCACGCCGTCGCCGACGGGTACATCGCCGAGAGTGATAATCCGGCGATCCGCGTTCCCAAGCCACGGCGGCTGGCGAGCACCCGCCGTGCCCTGTCGGACGCCCAGCTCGCCGAAGTCGTCGCGACGGCCGGGAGTACCGGCAACGACCCACAGCTGGACAGCCTCCTGCTGCGCTTGCACACCGAGACCGCCTGCCGGCGGGGTGGCGCACTCGCCCTCCGCCCGATCGACCTCGACTCCACGCAATGCCTGATCCGGCTGTTCGAGAAGGGCGAGACGGTTCGCTGGCAACCGGTCTCACCGACGCTGATGCGCAATCTGGTCCTCCATGGCGAGGAGCGAGGCGCACACGACGAGCGCTGTCAGCTGCTCCGATACCGCAACGGTCAGGCGATCACCGGTCGCAGGTACGACCACCTGTGGCAGCGGCTCGGGAAACACCTGCCGTGGGTGGCGACCCAACAGATCAGCACCCACTGGATCCGACACACCACGCTCACGTGGGTCGAGCGGCACTTCGGCTATGCAGTGGCGCGTGCCTACGCCGGCCACACCGGCCGAACCGATGCCGGAACGACATCGACCTATGTCCGCGCGGACCTGACCGAGGTCGCCGAAGCGCTTGCGGTCCTGGCTGGTGAACCGCATCCACTCGCGCCGACCGCTATCCCACTGCGGTGGTCAGCCCAGAACTGAGGACCTCTCAGTCCAACGCGGCCGGGTCACCGCCGGTCGCATCCAGCTGATCACGTACCGCATCGAGTCGATCTGCAAGATCAGAACAGGACGCGTGCAGTCGTTGCGCAGCGACACGCGGGCGTATCTGCTGCGCCCAGAGCACGGCTCGGCCTCGTTCCAGCAGCTCAACCGCCGCTGCGGCATCGCCATTCGCGACCGCTGCGCCGGCACCGTCACGGGTAACCGTTCCCCACACGGCGAGATGGCGCTCTTGTCCGCGTCGGGTCAGTCCACGCCACACGAGGGCCTCCAACGCCTCGATCGCGGCAATGCCAGCCTGGAAGCAGTCCCCGCTTCGGCTGTGTTCGGCTGCGGCGTGAGCCCATCTGGTCGCTGCGACGATGCGTGTCTGCGCATCCGCGGCCGTCGTAGTAGCAGCTCGACGCCAGCATTCGAAGGCAGCGTCGACGACCTCGCCGCGTTGAGGCTCCGCCCGATCGCGTAGGTTGGCCATCTTCACCAGCCCCAGAGCCGATAGCGCCATGGCCCGCGTCTGTGAGTCCGGAGTGTGCGCGACGACTTTGGCGAGCGCCGATTCGGCGGCCTCTAGGTCTCGTGGATCGCGGCTGTGCTGGTAACGCTGGTAGTAGGCGGCGCCGAGGTTGTAAGTGCGATCGAGTCGCTCAACGGCGTGGAGGTGCGTGAGTTCAAGTGAACATTGCAGGACGCCTATGGCTTCGATGATGTCATCGGGATCTGAAAGCAGGTGGTACCTGGTGCGCAGTCCAATACCAAGGGCGGTCAATGCCATTGCCCGGTTCGGGTGTCCGACCAGCGCGGCCACTGCTGCTCGTGCGAACTTGATCGCGTCGTCGATGTCCGTCCGATCACCGCGCCGCTCGTACCGTGCCTGAAGTGCAGCGCTTTTCACCGCAAGCTGCACTCCGCGCGGGACGTCCGCCTGCTGCCGCGTCATGTCTCCACGTCCTGCTCGCCGAGGTCTATTGCCGCGTCCAGGTCCGCCTCGTCCCCCAGCAGTTCGTAACGCGTGCGCAGCGCATCGGCGAGGTTGCTTCGGTAGCGGTCGCGGTCGGGCCCATTTCGCGGTGTGAGATCCAAGGCACGTCGATACAGCGAAATCGCTTCATGCAGGCCGTTCCCCGGGGATGAACCGCCGCGATCGACGTGCCCAGCACGGTGCTGGTCTGTCAGGTAGAGAGCCAGGTTCGCCAGGCACGCGGCGAGCTTCGAATCGCCGCCGGTGCTGTGGGTGATCGCCTGTCGGCAGGCACCGATTGCCTGCAGTAGGACATCGACGTCGCGTGTGCGCCGATAGCAGCCGTGCAGGGCAAGGCTGTAGTTGGATAGGTACATCACACGGTCCGGATCGCTGTCGCCGCACCCTCGAACGGCGTTCGCGCCAGCGGTAATCGCAGCGGTGGCGTCCCGGTCGTCGTGGGTGCATGCATGGCGGGCGGTCAGCGCCAAGCCGAGCATTGACCAGGCAGCCGCACGGTCGGGACTGTCTGGCCGAAGCGCATCGACGGCAGCTTGGCCGAATGTGACCGCCCGATCGAGATCCGCCGGATCACTGTGGTGCTCGTATCGGGTACGGTAGCCCGCTCCGAGATTCACCAACGGCGCGGCCTGGGTGGGATCGCAGCGCACGGCGGCGGTCATGGCTTCGATCGCCTCGTCCAGGTCCGCCTTGTCGCCACTGAGATCGAACCGGCGCTGCAGAAGCACACCGAGGTTCTGCCACACGTACCCCTCTTCTGCTTTGCGAGGCAGAGCTGCGGCCAGCGCGTGACGCACCGCACTGATCGCCGCGTCGAGATCGCCGGGCTCACCGGCCAGCTCGTGACGGCGGGACAGCGCGAGGCTGAGGTTGTACCAGCCGGACAGCGCGTCGACGGTACCATCTGCTGCCTGGAGTCCTCGCTGATAGCACACGATGCTCACGTCCAACGCAGCTGGATCGCCAGCTTCCCCCGTGGCCCTCAGCAGCAGTTCGCCGAACTCGACGTCGCGGCTGGCAGCAGTGCGTGCGACCCCCGCTTCAAGAAGCGAACGTGCTACCGAGCGTTGACCGTCCGGGACCATCTCCGGCGCAACCGCCAACAGCAGCGTGAACAGGCGGACAGCGATCTCATGTTCCGTGCCGGCGTCCGGAGATCGCTGGTGGAGCTCTTCATATCGGAACCAGCGTAGCCAGGCCACTGCCCTGACCAGGTCGCACGAGGCAGTTGTCGACATGCCAACCCGTCCGGCGTGGCCCAGCGCTTGGCTGGCTAGCGCGAGCGATTCAGCGTCGAGGATGGCTGCCTGGTCGTTGCGATCTAGGTACCGGCGGATACGCTCATCGATCTGGGCGGCAATGTCCGGGCTGCTGTCAGACATGTGCGGGTCCTTCCGAGAGTTCGACGGCAGCAGTGTTCAGCATCTCGAGGCCGGCGTGAGGGTCGACGCGGACGTCAGGTCGACCGATACCTCGCCTTCCTGCGTGCGCAGAACCATCCGACCATGGCTAAGACTGACGGTGTACCCGGATGACGTCCCCCTGCTGTGGTCACGCGTAGCGCCGGGCCTGCGCGTCCGGGTCCGTATCATGTGGTGGCAACCGCAGCCGTGAGTAGGGCCGTGCAGGTCAGCGCCAGGACGTTTCCCCGACTCAACACTCTCATCGTCGCGAGCGCCACAAGGTGATCGGCGACGACACGGAGGCTCAGGGTTCCTACCGACGTGCACAAGGTGCTGCCGTGCGCGGCCCGGATCAGATGCGCGACGGCGCTGGTCAACACGGCGCCCAAAGTCGCCGCCCTGTTTCGACGCCGCCTGGGAACTACCAATCCGCTGGCCCGTGGGCGACCTGCCAGCGGGCTCGCATGTACGGCTTTGTCTGCTCATACGGAACCCGCATGGCTCGCAGGTGGGCGATCGCCTCGTCCGTGATGCGGTCCCACGCCCGCGACGGCACGCCGCGGGCGTGCACGACAGTGACTGCGTCGGCCGCGCCGAGGCAGAACGCCCCGGCGTCGGGGCTAGTGGGAATCGCCGCAGCAAGCAGTTCCACAAAGCCCTGCGGATTGGCGGTGAGGAAGTCGAGCATGTCCAGGTCGGCGATCAGGCTGTCATTGAAGCCGCCGGGCCGCCCGCTGAGATGCTCGCCGTACTCGCGCAGGCCCCGCAAGTACGACTCGGGCAAATAGGTCGGATACCGGTTCTTGTTGCCGAACAGTCCCATGCTGCGCTCCAATCGCTCGACGACGGCCGATCCGTAGCCACCTTCGCGCCCGTGGTGGCGGCCCAGCAAGGAAAGCGCGGCGGCTCGGGGTGTTCGACGCCGAAGCCACGCCGATCGGCCGAGCGGCCGTCATCCGCTCGGGCCTGGATTCCGGGCCTCGTCCGGCGACGCGTGTGCTCGACGCTGGCTCGCGGGGCGGGCAAATCGTGCAGGAGGGCCGTCCACAAGCTCGCTTCCGGTCCGCGGTGTTGCAGAGACGGACAAAGGCCGACGGTGGCTGGCATGCCCTGCCGGTCCAGGCGTACGCCAGGTCCAGGTCGCGGGGCGCGCGGTCACGGGGCGGTCGTCCGCTGGGCGGCGCGGCAATCAGCTTAACCTGGACCGCCTCCTCAAAGGCCGGGAGGCGCTCTCTGGGTTGCGCACCTGGAGCCAACGGGCGATGTCCTCCAGCGCGCAGTTCGTTCAAGGTCCTGTATGCGCGAATGGCGTCCACACGCTCGGCCGATCGCGGTACGCGGCGCGTAAGGCGCGGACCGCGTCGTGTAGGGCGCGGGCCGCGTCGCGGGGGTCGAGAACGCCGCCGACAATCAACGTGCCGTACACGTCCTCGGCAATCTGCGCCGCGTGCAGGTCGTTGACGGACCAGAGTGTCGCAATGACGTGCCGGTAGCCGGTGTAGTGCAGCGCTGCGGCGAGGGTGATCGCCTCGTCCGGCAGATGCACGCCACCGACCGCGGTCTTGCAGCCGGACAGGTAGGCGAACTCGCCGTCATACTGCCGGGCGCTGAAGTCGGTCACGGTCAGCACTCCGTCGTAGAGGTGCACGCCGCCGCGGGACGGGTCAGCAAGGTTCTGATCTCCGTGGCAGCTCAGGTGGATCCAGGAATGCTCGGTCAGATGCGTGAGCACCGCGGCGCGGGTCGCACCGTCCTCAGTGAGCGTCGTACACCGATCCACCGGCAGGTTGGCCTCCAGGACTTCCCGCTCCCGCCTAACGTTGGGCAGCCGCGGCTGGCCGGGCGTGTCCTCCAGACCGACGAAGAGCATCCTGCTCGGCGCGGCCGTCGTCCCGCGGTCGCCACGCGCCTCCACCAAGGCACGCAAGGTCGGCGTGTATGAGGAAACCACGCGGTCGAGGACGGCAATGCCGGCTCGCTCGTGGTATCCAGCGGCGTGAATCGGTAGCAGGGTCAACACGCCAGTCGGGCACCACCAGACGCGCGGCCAGGTCGGGCCGTCCGGCACAGCGGTGTAGCCGAGGTGCTCGAGGACCTTCTCGGCGAAACTGTCCCACATCCACGCCAGGCATGCGCGGAGCTCCGCCTCGAGCCGGTCACCCTCTTTCGCCCAGTGGGTACCGGCCTCCGCAAATGCAATGAGCGCGTTGTCGTCCTGGTCGCTGGCGACGAATGACTGTTCCGCCTGGAGGTACGCCGCCGCCTCGTGTTCGTAGCCGCCGACCGCTTGCAGATACCGGTTGGCTTGCTCAACGACGGACTCCTGCGTCAGGGCCGGCAGCTCAACGACCGCGACGTCGTCCAAGGTCACGACCAGCGCGTCGCAGCGCCACCGACTCACGTTCAGGATGACGACCGGCCCGTCCTGCGCCGCGGGCAGCAAGGTCTCGATGCGTGGTGGGCGAAGGAAGTCTTCGAAACCTGGCAACTCACGCACCTGGGCGACGAGATCATCCCACTCACGGGCCAAGGCCATGCGGCGATCGACGTCCTGGGCGAGCCGATCCGGCGTTCCGGGCATCATCCGTCCATCAAACCGGACGAACGCCGATCGAGGAACTATCAGCTGAATGGGCGTGTCCATCCGTGCGGATCGCACAATACTCTTCAATCTTCGGCAGTAGGAGGCTACGTGTCACTTGTGTTCGTGCACGGCATCGGAAACCGGTCCGGAACAGACTCGTACCAGGAGTCCGTCGATCTTCGGAGTGCGTTGTTCCGGCGGTTTCTGCTCACCAGGGCACTGCCCGATCTCGCCGAGGCGCGGATCTTTAATCCGATGTGGGGCGACCTGGGCGCTCACCTGCGCTGGCAGCACTCGTCGCTGCCCCGTGGCAGCCGGGAACGTCTTGGTGCCGACGATCGGCGACTTGCCGAACTCGCCGACGTGCTCGGCGAGCGCTCTATTTCCGAACTGGCCCATGCTGACCTGCGAGACGCTGTCGACCTGCTATATACCGTCGCTGACCTGCGCGGGCGCTCGGCCGCGGAGATCGAGGATCTTGCCGACCTCGCTGCGGCACTGGTTGACTACTGCGACACGCAGCAGGCAACTCCTGCCTGGCTGTCGGAGTCAATTGGCGACGAAGCCATGCTTGACGGACTCCATCGGGCTGGCGCCGTCATGCAGACCGACGACCGGACGGAACGGCTGGGCCACCGGTCAACCATGGGACGACTGGCCCGTGATGTGCTATCGGCTGGCATCGCGCGCTACCGCCGTCAGCAGCTCGGCGCACCGGCGCGCCTCGCCGCCGCAGGCTTGCGTCGGCTGGTCGCGGAACCAGTGTCACTTCTGATCGGCGACGTCTTCTGCTACCTCGACAGCCGGGGGACGAAGTCAGCACCGGGGAAGATCGTCCAACGCGTCACCGCCGACCTGGACGCGGCCCGCGTGGACGGGCCGCTCGTGATCGTCGCACACAGCATGGGCGGCAACATCGTCTACGACATCCTGAGCTCCTTCCGCACCGACCTTGAGGTAGATCTTCTGGTCACAGTGGGCTCGCAGGTCGGGCTGTTCGAGGAGCTCTCGCTCTTCCGGGCCAGCGATCGCAGCATCCCGAATGCCGCCGCCCCTCGCGTTCCGGCGTTGCCGAACGTGCACAAGTGGATCAACATCGTGGACCGTGCAGACGTCCTGGCCTACCGTGCCGATCCGATCTTCGCCGGGCCGGTCGACTACGAGTATCCGACCGACGAGCCCTGGGCACACACCGCCTACTTCCGCCAGCCGTACTTCCACCAACGACTTGCGGCGCGGGCGAAAGAGGCGCTGACGTGACGCAGTTCGTGGTCAACGATGGTGCCGGCCCACGGTTACACGCCTTCGTAGTCGGCGTAAGCCGATATCCGTACATCGCGAAAGGACTCGGCGAAGCCGAGGCACGCCGGCTTCTCGGTGACCTCGCCCCGATCACCGTGCCCCGGCCGTCCGCCGTCGCTGTCGCCGAGTGGCTCTTGCATGCTGACCAGGGCACGACTGAGGCACCAGTGGGAACACTTGAGGTGCTGATCTCGGCGGAGGAGGCGGTCACCCTTGACTCCGCCAAGATCGACACCGCCACGTTCGTCAACTTCCGCGAAGCGTTCGTCCGCTGGCGAAAACACTGCTCCACCGACGAAGCCAACATCGCGCTGTTCTACTTCTGCGGCCACGGCTGGAAACCTGGGGAGCAACTCCTCCTCTTGGAGGACCTCGGCGAGGACCCCGACCGGCTCCTGGCGAACAGCGTCGATCTCGCCGCGATGCGAGCAGCAATGTACACCTGTGGTGCCCGAACCCAGGTGTACTTCATCGACGCCTGCCGCGAAATCCCCCGCGACCTGCTAACCCTCCGTTCGTCACCGACGCCGCTGATGGACGCGTCGAAGCTCACCGGCGCGCTTCCCCACGTCGACGCACCGGTCTTCTTCTCCACGGCCGATGGCCAGAGCGCCTTTGGCGACGGTGGGATGGCGACGCCGTACACCGACGCGCTGATCGCTGCGCTCGGCGGCCGCGCCGCTCGTCGGGGACTGACCGGCTGGACAGTCACCACAGGAAGCCTCGCCAGCGACCTACAGCGGATCATCGAGTGGAACCGTCCGCCTGGACGACCCCGCCAGCACGTAACCATTGATGGCCTGGCAAGCACGGGAGTGCTGCGCTCGCTCACCGGGCCGCCGAAAGTGCCCTTCCGTGTCGCGTGCGAGCCGCCGGCGCCGGCCAGCGTGACCGCGTCGCCGGTGCCACCCACCGCTGCAGCCACGGACCTGGAGTTCGAGGGCGCCTTCGGCGAGATCGCCGTCGGCGTCTACGTTGTCTCCGTCAGCTACCCCGACGGCTCCAAGTCCGATCCGGTATACCGGTCCATCGACCCCCCGAACTCGGAGTTTTCTATCATGGGGGAGCAACTGTGAGCAGCCCGGACGCCCGGATCGCCGTGCTCGCGCAAGGCCCGGGAACGCGCGAAGGCCAGGTCATCGGCGCGCTCGAGATACTGGACGACGGTCTCACCGTAACGTCTGGCCCGCTCATCGATGGCCGGGCGATCGAATTGACCCTCCCCGGACCGGGCCGGTATGTGGCCCGCGGGACGCTGGTCTCCGGCGAACGCGTTTCGACCATGTTCGAGGTGCCGCGCACCGCTCCCGTCCGTCTTGTGTTGCGTCCGCGGACCCCGCAATCCGTCCCGGCCACAGACGGTTGGATTGCCGCGTGGCAGCCGAGCATCGACGGCACATCGTTCGAGCCGATCGAGCCGTCCGTATTCGAACAGGCGGACGACGGCTTCGTCGTCGATCCCACCGCACGGCACGGCGGCAGCATGGTCGTGCAATGGGCGGCGGCTACCCGGACGCCAGTGTTCATCGCCATCCCGACAGGCGTGCCGATCCGGCCCACGACTGACGCTCGCACGGTCGAACCGACCTCCACGACGGCCGCCGCACTGCTCGGCTTCCTGCACAGTGGTGACGTCCTGTCGGCACAGGCCCTGATCATTGCCGACGCGACAGAAGACCCCGCACTCGATGTCGCGACCGGGTACTACCTACTCAAGACCAAGAACACCGAATTGGGCGCGTGGGCCCGCGGCCTGGTAGAGCGACAGCCACGCTCGTTCGACGCACATCTCATCCTAGGCTGGGCCATGTTGCACGAAGACGACGGATGGCGAGGTGCAGGCGATCAGCTGCTGACGGCCACCCGATGCGGCCTGCCCATGTTCTCCGAAGGCGTGCGCATCCTTGATGACGCCCTCCGCCTCGTCGGCCGCAGCCCAGAAGGGCCGGACCGGTTTCTCGGCTACCTGCGCGCATTGCATGACACGACCATGACGACCTTCTGGGGTGTGCAGCCGAACGCTCCGGCGCTCACACCGACTGAGGCCGGGCGGCCCTCGCACGCCAGAACCTTTCGGATTAGCAGCGGCACTTTCAGGCTGCACCTGCTACCGCCACGACTCTCGCCGGCCATGTCTGTCGGCGTGCCGGACCGGCTGGCCGCAGCAGTTCTCCGTCTCGGCCGTGTTCTCGGACTCGCGCCAGTCTCAATTGAGCTGAGCAGCGTGAACGCTCGCGGCACGGCCGTCCACTTTTCACCGGGAGCAATGCCAACCCTCGACATTCCCCCGCAGCTGCGGCAGTTGCTGGGCGGCAACGTCGTCGGACGGGTCATTCGGAACAGATCTGAATGCGTGATCTTGGTGTCGAACGTCCAAGATCGTCGTATCGCCGTCGCGGTCGGTGCCGACGCCACAACGTGGGTCGAACTGGAAGTGCTGTCCGCGAATGCTATGTCCGCTCGAGTTCCCTGGACCACCGAGACAATCCCCCACGAGATCTACCTCGCCATCCTCGACTGACGACGCCAGCACCTTCGGATCAGCGTGCAGCCTCCTGCTTGTGTTGCTGCATGCACGACAGCGACCAAGGCAAGCCTGCTGAAAAACGCTACTGGAAGCAGGCGGAATTGCCGCCTCGCGGCGGGCACCCGCTTCGGCCGGTCCCGACGAAGTACGAACGAAGTACTGGCAGCGGCGAACGCACTTGGACCGGCAACAACGCCCGCCCCAGCGTGTGAACGGCGTTACTTGCATTGAGCCATCGGCTAGTGTCGCGTGATCCTGGTGTCGTTACTTCGCATTGTTGTCAACAAGTTGTCTGACGCTGGTCTGGACCCAGCGGACTTTGGCGAGGATTTCGTCGGCGGTGGCGGTCCAGGTGAAGGGTTTGGCGTCGGTGTTCCAGTGCGCGATGTAGTCGCGGATACGCACGAT
>NZ_BMPI01000107.1:0-436 GCF_014647515.1 Dactylosporangium sucinum
CGGCCCTGGTCTGGCTGCTGGTCCAGCACACCGACCGGCGAACCCGGGTGTGGAACCTCGGCGTCTTCTTCGTCTCCCTCACCGTGCTGGTCTCCTCCTACCCGGTGTTCGCCCTGCTGAAGAGCGAGTTCCTCTCGGGTCCGGGGCACGTCAGCCTCACCTGGGCGCTGTGGTGGCAGCTGTTCGGCCGGTCGGGCAGCGGCAGCCTCCTCGATCCCTCCTCCGGCACCTTCAGCCTGGCGAAATCATGGACCGACCTCGACCCGTGGCTGCTGCTGCCCGGGGTGCTGCTCATCCCGGCCGGGGTCGCGGTCGCCCGGCTGCGGCCGATCGCCCTCGCCCTGCTGATCCAGGTCGTCATGATGTGCCGCGGCGGGTACATGCCGTTCGCGTACGTCATCGCCCTGCTGCCGTTCGCGGCGCTGCTCGTCGCCGG
>NZ_BMPI01000107.1:477-28694 GCF_014647515.1 Dactylosporangium sucinum
AACCTGCTGTGGGCCCGCGGCCGCACCTGGCGCGTGGCGCCCCTGGCCGCCGCGGCCGCCGCGGCCGTCCTCGTCGTCCCGGCGTGGGCAACCACCCTCTACGACCAGTCGAAAACCGACGGCAGCGCCGACTCGCGGGCCGCCACCAGATGGGTCGTCGACCACATTCCCCACGACGCCGTCGTGGTCACCGACGACTACATCTGGATGGACCTCAAACTGGCCGGCTTCACCAAACCGGTCTGGCTGTGGAAACTCGACACCGACCCGGAAGTCATGCAGATGTACCTACCCGCGGGCGCGGCGAGCATCGACTACGTCGTCATGACCGACCAGGCCGACAGCACCCTTGCCGCACTGCCGACCCTGCGCGACGGCGTCGCCGACTCCACGGTGGTGGTCCGCTTCGGTGCGATCCTGGTGCGGAAGGTGGACGCCTGAAGCGCCCGGGGCCGACGCGTGGGAGGAACTTCCCGAGCCGGTCGGGAAGCGCGGGCTTCAACCGCCCGGGCGGGCTCCCGGGCGGGCTCCCGGGCGGGCTCCCGGGCGGGCCAGGCCCGATTCGTATGCGAACACCACCGCGCCGATGCGGTCCCGCAGCCGCAGCTTGGCGAGGATCCGGCCGATGTGCGTCTTCACGGTCGTCTCGCCGAGGAACAGCCGGCCGGCGATCTCGGCGTTGCTCAGCCCGAGCGCGACCAGGCCGAGCACCTCCCGCTCCCGCTCGGTCAGCACCTCGGAGCGCGGGTCGGGCTCCGGCGCGGCGGCCCCGGTCACGTGCCGCTCCAGCAGCCGCCGGGTCACCGACGGCGCCACCATCGCGTCGCCGCGGAGCACGCCGCGGATCGCGACGAGCAGTTCCGCGGCGGGCGCATCCTTGAGCACGAACCCGTGCGCGCCGGCCCGCAGTGCGGCGTAGGCGTACTCGTCCAGGTCGAACGTGGTGATCATGAGCAGCCGTGTCTCGGGCACGGCCGCCGCGATCCGTGCCGCCGCGGTCACCCCGTCGAGGGCCGGCATCCGCACGTCGAGCAGCACCACGTCGGGCCACGTCCGCTCGGCCAGGCGCACCGCGGCGACCCCGTCGGCGGCCTCGCCCACCACGGTCAGGTCGGGCTGGCTGTCCACGACCATCCGCAGCCCAACCCGCATGAGCTCCTGGTCGTCGCAGATCAGTACCCGTGCCGTCACAGGCCGATCCTGCCAATGGCCGCCTGTGCGCCCGCTGTGCGCGGCTGAGAGCCGGCTGTGGAGCCGACCGGCAGCGTCGCGACCACCCGGAACCCGCCGGCCTCGACCGGTTCGGCGGTCAGCGTGCCGCCGGCGAGCGCGACCCGCTCCCGCATGCCGGCCAACCCCCGCCCGGACGACGGCAGGCCTGCGGCGCCGCCGGTCCCACCGGCGTCGAGCACCTCGATGCGCAGGGTGCGGCGGCGTCCCGGAGTACCGAATCCGACCCGGACATCGGCCCGGGCACCCGCTCCGGCATGCTTGACGACGTTGGTCAGGGCCTCCTGGACGATGCGGTACGCCTGGGCAAGGATCTCCGGCGGCACCCCGTCCGCGGTCCCCGTGACGTGTAGCCCGGCGCCGTTGCGGCGCACCAGGTCCTCGAGGTCGGCCGCCGTGGACGCGTGCTCGTCCAGTGCCGCCAGCAGGCGGCGCAGCTCCTCCAGCGCGCCCCGCCCGGTGGTGCTGATCAGCTCGAGCGTCCGGTCGACGACGGCCGGGTCGACGTGGCGCATCAGCCGGGCGCCCTCGGCGTTGACCACCATGACGCCGACGCTGTGGGCGAGCACGTCGTGCAGCTCGCGGGCGATCCGGGCGCGCTCGCCGGCGGCGGCCGTGGCGGCGAGGGCCCGGCGCTCGGCCGCCGCGCGGGCCTGCCGTGCGCGCAGGTACTCGCCGAGCAGCCACGCCACGGCGAGGGACAGGCAGAACCCGGCGGAACCCCAGTAGGCGTCGATCCCGGGATACCAGCGAATGGCCCAGGCGACGAAGAACCCGGCGCCGGCCGCGGAGACCACCGCCGCCGCTGCGCGCCGGCCCGCCTGCACCAGTGTGCACACCACGACCTCGACGGCGAGGTGACCCAGCGGGAGGTGTTCGCGCCAGACCGTGCCGAGCAACCCCAGCCAGGCCGCGCCGAGCACCACCGCGGCCGCGGCGAGCGGTCGCCGTCGGCGCCACAGGAGCGCTGCGGCGAGCACGACGAGCAGTGCCACCTGGACCCAGCGGGGCCGCCCGTCGGGCAGGGCGGTCAGCGACACCCCCGCCAGCACGGCGGCGAGCGCCGCGTCGCGCGTCCACACCAGCCTGGCCAGCCCATACACCCGACCCAGGATACGGACCGGTTCCTTCCACGGTAGGACGTTCGTGGGCCCACGGGACGACGCCCGGTTACGACGGCCGTCCATAGCGTCGCCGGCATGTCGATCTTCCGGGAGTTCCTGCTGCACCCACGCACGACCGGCGCCGTCGCGGCGAGCTCGCCCGCCCTCGCCCGGGTGCTCACCGACGGCCTGCGCCTGGAACAGGCCCGTACCGTCGTCGAGCTCGGCCCGGGAACCGGCCCGGTGACGGCGGCCATCCTGCGGCGCATGGCGCCCGGCGCGCGGTTCGTCGCGGTAGAGGCCAACGGCCGGCTGGCCGCGGCGCTGCGCCGGCGGTATCGCCTCCGCCCGGTCGAGGTCGTCCACGACTCCGCCGAGCGGCTCGCCGACATCGTCGACGGCCCGGTCGACGCGGTGGTGTCCGGCCTGCCGTGGACGGTCCTGCCGCGCCCGGTGCGCACCCGCATCCTCGACGCGATCGGCGCCGTGCTCGCCCCGGACGGCGGTTTCACCACGTTCGCCTACGCTCACGCCGCGTGGACCCCGCCGGCGCGGGACTTCGCCGCCGACCTCGGCGCGCGGTTCCAGACGCTGGAGCGCTCGCCGCTGGTGTGGTCGAACCTCCCGCCCGCCTTCGTGCACCGCGCGCGCTGCCGGCGTTGACGTGCCTCCGGCCCGGAGCGGTCGCTGCCAGCTTCCCGGCCGCCTGGAGTCGATCGAACGTTTCGGACGTTAGCCGGCGGTCGCACTGGGTAGCGGCGGATCGCCGTGTTCGTGCCACGGCTTGACCTTCGAGCGATCCGTCGTGGGGGTTCGGTTGACCAAGATCAGTGTGGAGCCGGTGGTTGCGCCGTCGCCGGTTCGTCGTCAGGGGCTGCGGCTGTGGCTGACCGTGGCCGCGGCGGTCGTCGCGCTCGCCGCCGGCGGGTTCGTCACGTTCAGGCTCACCAGTACGATGCCGGCGCCGCAGATCAAGCAGACCCTGCCGCAGACGTACACGATCCCGGGCGCCGCGCCGGTGTTGCCGTGGCCGCAGGCCGGGCAGGCGACGGTCGAGATCGACGGACTCGGCCGGGTGGGCAGCTCCGGCGGGTCGCGGCCCGTGCCGATCGCCAGCGTCACCAAGGTGATGACCGCGTACCTGATCCTGCGGGATCATCCCCTGCGCCTCGACGAGAACGGCCCCACGCTGACCGTCTCGGCGGAGGAGGCCGCCGCCTACCCGGCCCAGCTCGCCTCCGGCCAGTCGGTGGTCCAGGTGGTCGCCGGTGAGGTGCTCACCGAACGGCAGGCCCTCGAGGCCCTGCTCCTACCCTCGGCCAACAACGTCGCCCACATCCTCGCCCGGTGGGACGCCGGCAGCAGCGACGCGTTCGTCACGAAGATGAACCAGGCCGCGGCCCAGCTCGGGATGGCCAACACGAAGTACACCGACCCGTCCGGGCTCGCAGCGACCACCGTCAGCACCGCCGACGACCAGGTCACCCTGGCCCGGGTGGCGATGCAGGTGCCGGTGCTGGCGCAGATCGTGGCGATGTCGAAGGTCACGCTGCCCGTGGTCGGGCAGGTCGAGAACGTCAACACCCAGCTCGGCAAGGACGGGCTCGTGGGCATCAAGACCGGCTTCACCGACGAGGCCGGCGGCTGCCTGCTCTTCGCGGCCGACTTCTCCGCGGAGGGGCAACGGTTCAGGGTCATCGGTGCCGTGCTCGCGCCCGGCCCGAGCCCGGCGGACGCCTTCGAGGCCAGCCGTCGCCTGATCCAGGCCAGCACCGGCCTGCTGCACAAGTACAAGGTCGTGCACGCCGGCGAGGTCGTGGCGACCCTCCGGGGACCGACGGGCAGGAGCACGACCCTCGCCGCGACCGGCGACGTGGACGTGGTCGGCTGGCCCGGCCTGACCTACCGGATCGACACGGTGGGCGCCTTGCCGGGCCGCATCGCGGCGGGCACCGGTGCCGGCACGCTCAAGTACACCGCTTTGGCCACGGCCGCGACCACCGCCGTGCAGGCCACCGACGCGCTCGAACCACCGAGCTGGTGGGAACGAATCACGCACGGGTGAGTGCCGGCGTGAGCATTCGGCACGACGCGGTCAGCGCCCAGGTTCGCTGGGCGGGGTGTCCGGCTCCGCGGCGATGATCTCTGTGAACGCTTCGAGGGCTGCCACATCACCATACGGCCGCCGGACGTACGTGTCGGCCCAGCCGGCGGCGTCCGGGTATCCGCCGGCGACGATTCGCTCGGCGGACAGACGCCGGGGCGAGCCGGCCCGGCGCGTGCTGCGGCACCGATGCGACGGACCGGTCGCGCCCCGCGGGCGTGACCGGTCCGTCCGATGACATTGCTCGTCCGCGTCAGCAGTAGAGGTTGCCGCCCGCGGGCACGCCCAGGATGCCGACGAACTGGTTGTAGAGGTTGACCCGGCTCTGCACCTGCGCGGGGTTCCCGCCGTTGCACTCGATGCTGTTGATGGCCCGGATCGTGGTGCCGAAGCCCTGCCCGTTCACCATCGCGTTGTGCGACGTGGTGCCCGCGCCGCCGGTGCCGGTCATCCAGTACCACAGGCCGGTCTGCCACGAGATCGACGAGTTCGTGGCCACCAGGTCCGGGTTGTTGAGCAGGTTGACGCCGAGCGCGTCGCCGGCCGCCTTGTAGTTGAAGTTCCAGCTGAGCTGGATCGGCCCGCGGCCGTGGTACGCCGACTGCCCGGCCGGGCAGCCGTAGGGCTGGCTCCAGTCGCAGTACGTCGGCCAGTTGGCGGTGTTGATCTCGTTGATGTAGACGAGCCCGCCGGTCTCGTGACTGACGTTGGCCAGGAAGGCCGCGGCCTCCTGCTTGCGGACCGTGTCGCTGCCGGTGGTGGCGAACGCGGGGTACTTCTTCATGGCGTCGGTCAGCCCGGCGTACGTGTAGAACGAGTTCCGGCTCGGGAACATCTGGTTGAACTGGGCCTCGCTGACCACGAACCCGCCCGTACCGCCACCACCGCCGGGGACGTTCCACTTCTGGTTGGCGCCGCCGCCGCAGTCCCAGATCTGCAGCGGAGTGCCGTCGGCGGAGCTCACGCCGGTGGCGTCGAGGCACTTGTTGGCCTGGGGGTTGACGATGTCGCGGGCCGCGTTGGCGACCCACTGCTGGGCGCCGGTGCCGTTGCAGTCCCAGATCTGGACCTTGGCCCCGTTGGCCGTGGAGCCACCGGAGACGTCCAGGCACTTGCCGAGGGCCCGGATGGTGCCGTCGGTGCCCACGGTCCAGCTCTGCGCGTTGGTACCGTTGCACGTCCACAGCTGCACCTGGGTGCCGTTCGCGCTGTTGGCCGACGCGACGTCGACACACTTGCCGCCGTAGCCGGTGATCGCGCCCGTGCCCGCGGCGGCGACGCCCGGGACGAGGATGACGGTGCCGAGCACGGCGGTGGCGGCCGCGACGAGAACCCGGCGCAGGTACCCAGATCGTCGTCTGTCCATGATGCTGCTCCTGAGGGGTGTTGGTGGGACATGGACCTGGATCGAATTGGCGGACTTTTTTCATATCTCAAATTTGGCTTACTGTAAAGAGTCCTTCCTTTTATCGGAGTGATGGGGCGCGCGAACCTCACCACCCGCGCCCCATCAACCACCTCACCTGACGCTGTAGCCGCCCCAGGCCGCGGCGCGTTCGTTGAACGCCGCGAAATCGGCCACCCACTCCCGCAGCAGCTCGGGCCGCAGGTCCTCGAGGTACAGGGCCAGGTCGCCGACGAGGTCGGCGGCGAGCGCGGCCCGCAGGCGGCCGGCGATGAACGCGCACTGCTGCGGCGAGATCTGCCAGCCGCTGTTGGAGCTGAACATGTCGACCGGCATCGTCTCCGCCGCCGGCGGGAACCGCTCGGGGTCGATGACCTGCTCCAGGCCGCCGCCGGTCACGACCCCCGCCTCCAGCATGACCAACCGCACGTCCTGCATCTGCCAGGAGCTGAGGCCGAAGCCGGACCGGAGCGGGTCCTCGGGAACAAACGAGTAGCCCATCAGGCACACACCGCCTCGGTGCCGGAGTTGTGGGATTTGGGGCCATCGGTACCGCCGGTCAGGACCGAAGCCGGGACCCTGAGCGGGGCGAGCACATGGTGGACAGTCGACATCGCGCCAGTACAACGCGCGTCAGCCGCTGCCGGTTCGGCCGGTGGATCATCCTGGCACGAAGGCGGGAGCATCGGCGGGCGCGGCGCGAACAGCTGGCCGGCTCCGGCCGGTAAACGATTTGGCCGCGGTGGCAACAGAAGGGTGTGATCTCATCCAACCCGCTGTCCGCGCGGCTGAGCCGGCGCCGGTTCGTCGGTGGCGCGGCAGTCGCCGGCCTGGCGCTGGCCGCCGGCTGCGCTCATGAAGATGACGACGCCTTCGGCGCCGGTGTGCTCGCGGGCGGGCCGGCGGAGCAGTTCACGCCGCCGACCGCCAAGCTGTCCGGGGCGCTGAGGATCCTCGCCTGGAGCCATTTCGTGCCGACGTACGACCGCTGGTTCGACGGCTTCGTCCGCCGGTGGGCCGGCCAGGCCGGCGTCGACGTCACCGTCGACCACATCGACCTGGGCCAGATCACGACCCGGGTGGCGGCCGAGATCTACGCCGGCCGTGGGCACGACCTCATCCAGTACGTGGCGCCGCTGCCGCAGTTCGAACCGGCGGTGCTGGACCTCACCGACCTCGTCCGCGAGGCCAACCGGCGGTGGGGTCCGCAGCTGGAACTGTGCCGGCGGTCGAGCTACAACCCGGCGACGAACCGGTACTTCGCCTACGCGCCGGGCTGGGTGCCGGATCCCGGGAACTACCGGCGCTCGATGTGGTCGAAGATCGGCCTGCCCGGCGGCCCGTCGAGCTGGGACGAGTTGCTGCGCGGCGGGGCCGAGATCCGCCGCGCCACCGGTGTCCAGCTCGGGCTCGGCATGTCGCAGGAGCTCGACTCGAACATGGTCGGCCGCTCCCTGCTGTGGTCGTTCGGATCGTCCATTCAGGACGCCGAGGGGCGGGTCACGCTCGACACGCCCGAGGCGGTGGCGGCGGTGGAGTTCATGACCCGGCTGTACCGCCAGGCCATGACCGACGAGGTCTTCTCGTGGATCCCCACCTCCAACAACCAGGGGCTGGTGGCCGGCCGGCTGTCCTACATCAGCAACTCGATCTCCGCCTGGCGCACCGCGCAGCGCTCCACCCCGGCGATCGCGGCCGACATCGACTTCGTGCCGGCGCTGGCCGGCCCGGCGGGAGCCACGGCCGCGCACCACCTCGTGCACAACTGGGTCATCCCGAAGTACGCCGCCGGGGCCGCCGCCGGACAGGAGTTCCTGTTGCACTACACCGCAAACTTCGCCGCCGCCACCTACTCGTCGATGCTGTACGACCTGTGTGCCTGGCCCGGCCGTACCCCGGAGCTCGCGACCTGGCTGCGGCGCGACCCGTTCCGCGCCGACCCGCCCGGCAAGCTCGAGCTGCTCGTCGACGCCGCCCGGTGGAGCGCCGACCTGGGCCACCCGGGTACCGCCAACGCCGCCGTCGGGGAGGTCGCCAGTAGCTTCGTCATCCCCGACATGTTCGCCCGTGCGGCGCGCGGCGAGGTCAGCGCCGCCGTCGCGGTCGCCGACGCCGCGGCGCAGGTCCGGTCCATCTACGGCAAATGGCAGGCCCGGGGGCTGGTGGCCTGATGGGGCACCACGCATTCCCGCCGCGCCGTCGCCGCCCCCGCGACCGCGACCGCGCGCTGGCATCGCTGTTCGTCGTCCCGACCGTCGGCTACGTCGCCGCCCTGATCCTCGGGCCGGTGGTCCTGGCCGTCGCCTACGCCGTGTCGGACGTGACCGTCGCCGACCCGACCTTCGACTGGGCCGGCCTGGCCGGCATCGAACGCGTGCTGACCGACGCGGTGTTCTGGCGGGCGTTGCTCAACACGTGCATCATCACCGCGGCGACCACGTTGCTGGCGGTGGTCGGCGGGAATGTGGTGGCCCGGCTGATGCTGGCCCGGGTGTACGGACGGTGGCTGGTGCGGCTGTGCGTGTTGCTGCCCTGGGTCACCCCGGTCACCGTGTCGTCGGTCGCGTGGCTGTGGATGCTCGACTCGGTCTACTCGCCGCTGGACTGGGCCGGTCGCCAGCTCGGCCTGCTCGGCGCGGGGGAGAGCGTCAACTGGCTCGGCCGGCCCTCGACGGCCATGGCATCGGTCGTGGCGGTGCAGGCGTGGCGGCTCACCCCGCTCACCGCCGTCATCATCATGGCGGGGCTCGTGGCGATCCCCCGCAACATCTACGAGGCCGCCCGTGTCGACGGTGCCGGCCGCTGGCTGCGGACCCGCTTTATGACGGTACCGCTGACCGCCCCGATCGTCGCGGTTGCCGGGCTGTTCTGCGCGGTCTTCACGTTCAGCGACATGGCGGTGGTGCGGGTGCTGACCAACGGCGGCCCGACCCACTCCACGGAGGTGCTCGCCACGCTGGCGTTCCGCCGGGGCATCGACGGGGGTGACGTCGCCCAGGGCGCCGCGGTGGCCCTGTTCCTGCTGCCCGTGCTGCTGGCCGCGACGCTGACGATCCTCGGCCTGGTGCGCCGGATGGTGGCCCGGTGATCCCCGCGCGGCGCGCCGAGCGGGCGCGGCGGCGGCAACGGCTGGGTGGTGTGGCCGTGCACGCGGCGGCCTACGCGGCCGCGTTGCTGGGCGCGGGCCCGTTCCTGTGGAGCATGATCACCGCCGTCAAGCTCAACCGGGACCTGTACGACCCGTCGCACAGCCCCTTCTGGTTCAACGCCCCGCCGACCGCCGACCACCTTGCGTACCTGTGGCGGCACACGGCCTTCCCGACGTTCGCGTGGAACACGCTGTGGATCGGCGCGGCGGTGGTCGCGGTGACCCTGCTGCTGGCCACACCGACCGGCTACGCGCTGGCGCGGCTGCAGCGGCCGTGGGCCGGCCGGCTCGGCATGGCGATCTTCCTGTGCTACCTCGTCCCGCCGAGCGTGCTGTTCCTGCCGCTGTCGCGGCTCGTCGCCGCCGTCGGTCTGCAGGACTCGGACTGGGCCCTGGTGCTGATCTATCCGACGCTGACCGTCCCGGTGTCGGTCTGGCTGATGATGGGGTTCTTCAGCGCGATCCCGGCGCAGGTCGAGGAGCAGGCGCTGGTCGATGGCTGCACCCGGTTCGCCGCCTTCCGCCGGGTCGCGCTGCCGCTGGCGGTGCCCGGGTTGGTCGCGGTCGTGGTGCTGAGTTTCGTCCTGTGCGCGAGCGAGTACCTCTACGCGATCGCGTTCGTTTCTCCCACCGCCGGGAAGGTCGTCTCGACCGGGATCCCCACCGAGTTGATAAGCGGGGACCTGTTCTACTGGCAGTCGCTGCAGGGTGCCGTCGTGTTCGTCGCGGTGCCCATCGCGGTGGTCTTCAACCTGCTGCTCAAGCGGTTCGTCGCGGGATTCACCGCGGGCGCGGTGACCGTGGGCTGACGCACGGCGGAGGGCCGGCTACGGCGGCGGCCCGATGCCGCTTCTCGGCGCCTCGGTGCTGCTGCCCGGCCGGTCGTCGAAGATGATGTGGATGTTGACGTCGGCGCGGCCGAGCGCCCACAGGCCGATGACGTCGGCCAGCGCGAAGATCACCGCGGCGAGGATCGCCAGCACGATCCGCCGCCGGCGTTCCCGGCGCCGCCAGTCGGCCAGGGCGGCCGGGTAGCGGTTCGACGCGCCGTGGACCGAGGTCGCGAGTGCGTCGAACACGTCGCGGAGCTGCTCCTCGGCGACCCCGGAGCCTGCAGCCGGACCGGTCGCGGATGCCCGATGCGGGACCTGGCCGGGTGGAACGCCACTCATCTCCGCTCCTCCAGTAACCGCGTGAGCGTGGCCATACCCCGCGACGTGTGTGACTTGACGGCGCCGGCCGAGATGCCCATTGCCGCGGCTATCTCCGATTCTCGCAGATCCAGCCAGTACCGCAGCACCAGCGCTTCGCGCTGCCGGGTCGGCAGCCGCTTGATCGCCTCCACCAGGGCCCGCTGGTCGTCGCGCAGCAGCACCTCGGCCTCGGCCGACCCGACCAGGTCGATCACCTGCTCGGCATGCCTGCGTGCCACCTGCAGCCGGCGCACCCGCATCCGCACGAGGTTGCAGACGACGGCGCGCAGGTAGCTCAGCGCGGCGTCGTGACTGCGTAACCGGTGCCATCGCCGGTACAGCTCGTAGAACGCCTCCGAGACGATGTCCTCGGCCTCGCCCTCCGCGCCGAGCAGCACCGCCAGGCGCAGCAGCGGGGTGTGGTTGGCGTCGAAGAGCCTGGCCAGGGCGGCCTCGCGTTCCAGGTCGGCGAGGCTGCCCCCGGCGGGGTCGAGCCTGGCCGGCGCCGGGTCGACGGCCGGTGCGAGCGGGGGTGAGGAGACCTGTTGCGTCACGGGGCCACCGCCCCGGCGACGGTACCGTTGCCAGCCTCCCGGGCCACGCCGAGCCGGTCCAGCACCGGGGTCAGCGCGGCCGCGACCGCGAGGTTGAGCACCAG
This sequence comes from Dactylosporangium sucinum, assembly GCF_014647515.1. Lineage (GTDB taxonomy): Bacteria > Actinomycetota > Actinomycetes > Mycobacteriales > Micromonosporaceae > Dactylosporangium > Dactylosporangium sucinum. Next base: position 11,319 of record NZ_BMPI01000107.1, read on the forward strand.
CGCGGCGAGCGCGACGTACACGTGCACGCCGGCGAACGAGACGACCGAGGAGAAGCCGCCGGAGGCTACCAGCACGGTCCCCGCTACCATGCCGACGAGCCAGCCGGCGAGCAGCGCGCCGCGGTGCGGCCACCGGGTGAACAGCCCGAGCGCCACCGTGGGAAACGTCTGCAGGATCCACACCCCGCCGAGCAGCTGCAAGTTGATCGCGTCCTGGTCCGGTAGGCCGAAGGTGAACGCCAGCGCCCCGAACTTCGCCACCAGCGAGACCGCGCGGGCGACCTGGGCCTGGTGCTTCGGCGTTGCTGACGGGTGGAAGTACTCGACGTAGACGTTGCGGACGAACAGCGTCGCCGCGCCGACCGACATCACCGCGGCGGGCACCAGCGCCCCCACCGCCAGTGCGCCGAACACGAGCCCGGAGGCGACCGGTGAGGTCAGCTCCCGCACCATCAGGGGCACGGCCGCCTCGGCGTTGCCGGGCCGGGCCTCGACGCCCGCGGCGAGCGCTGCGACGCCGAGCAGCGCGAAGAGGCCCAGCACCGCGGTCCACGCGGGTAACCCGATGATCGCCTTGCGCAGCCGGTCGCCGCTGGACGCGGCGAAGGACGCGGTCAGCACGTGCGGATACATGAGCAGCGCGAGCGCGGAGCCGAGCGCCAGCGTGGCGTAGGCGGTGTAGAGCGAGGGGGTGAGGGCCAAGGAGGTCTCCGGTCCGCCGCGCACGGTGATGGCGTCCTCGGCGGCGCGGAACACCGCCTGCGGTCCGCCGAGCCGGTCGAGCACGAGCACGACGACGCCGACGACCGTGGTGCCGACCAGGACTCCCTTGGCCAGGGAGATGACGGTCGGCGCGCGCAGCCCGCTGCGGTACGTGGCGCCGGCCAGCACCGCGAACACCGCGACCAGCGTGAGGTCGCCCGCGATCCCGTCGGGGTAGAGACCGCCGGCGACCAGGACCGCGCGGATGCCGAGGAGCTGCAGGGCGATGTACGGCATGGTGGCGAGGATCCCGGTGAGCGCCACCACGAGCGCGAGCAGCGGCGAGTCGTAGCGGGCTCGCACGTAGTCGGCCACCGTCGTGTGGCCGTTGGCCTTCGCCACCCGCCACAGCCTCGGCAGGAGCACGAAGGCCAGCGGGTAGACGATCACCGTGTACGCGAGCGCGAAGAACCCCAACGCCCCGACGCCGTACACCAGACCCGGCACCGCGGCGTACGTATAGGCCGTGTAGATCGTGCCGCCGAGCAGGAACCAGGTCAGCACGGCCCCGAACTGCCGCCCGGCCAGCGCCCAGCCGTCGAGCGTCGGCAGTTCGTCGCGTACCCGGAAGCGCCGTGCGGCGATCGCGAGTAGTGACGTGCCGGCGACGACGAGCGTGAAGGCGGCGGTGCTGGCGGGATCGACCATGGGCACCCTCTCAGTCCTTCGTATGTTGCGCAGGCTTCCGGATTGGTTGACACGAAACAAGAGGCAATCGGGCAGTAAACCGTGCGACATGGGTGCGCAACATTCAGGCGTCGTCGACGACTGTTCGGGAGGCTGGGATGGCGAGATTCCGCAAGGCAGGCAGAGTCGCTGCCTATACCGGCCTGGCACTGCCGCTTGTGGCCATCCTCTGGGTCCCGTTGTATGCGCGGACCACGCCTCGGCTGGCCGGGTTGCCCTTCTTTTACTGGTTCCAGTTCGTCTGGATCTTCCTCAGCGTGGTGCTGATGGCAGTCAGTCATCTGCTGCTGAAGCGTGTGGACCCTGAGGTCCGTGCGTCGGGGACGCATCCTGGCGGACACCCCCACCCTGGAGAACATGCATGAGCATCTTCAGTCCGACGACCCGGGCCCGCCCGGGTCTGCGCTCCATCGTGATCTGGACGGCCGTGTCGATCGCCGGCGCGATCGCCTGGGGGATCATCGCCCTGGCCCGTGGCGAGAACATCTCGGCGATCTGGTTGGTGGCCGCGGCGCTGTGCTCGTACGCGATCGCCTACCGGTTCTACGCGCGGTTCATCGCCCGGCGCGTGCTCAAGGTCGATGACCGGCGTGCCACGCCCGCGGAGCGGCTGGACAACGGCATCGACTACCACGTCACCGACCGGCGTGTGCTGCTGGGTCACCACTTCGCCGCGATCGCGGGGGCCGGGCCGCTGGTCGGGCCGGTCCTGGCGGCGCAGATGGGCTACCTGCCCGGCACGATCTGGATCATTGTCGGTGTCGTCTTCGCCGGGGCTGTGCAGGACATGGTGGTCATGTTCCTGTCCATGCGCCGTGACGGGAAGAGTATCGGCCAGATGGCCCGGGACGAGATCGGCCGTGTCGGCGGTGTCGCAGCCCTGGTGGCCGTCCTCTCCATCATGATCATCCTGCTCGGTGTTCTTGCGCTCGTGGTCGTCAACGCGCTCGCGAAGTCGCCCTGGGGCACCTTCTCCATCGCGATGACCATCCCGATCGCCCTGTTCATGGGCTTCTACCTGCGGGTGCTGCGGCCGGGCCGGGTGATCGAGACCAGCGTGATCGGCGTCAGCCTGCTGGTCTTCGCCATCGCCGCGGGTGGCTGGGTCCAGGACTCCAGCTGGGCGGGCGCGTTCACGCTCAAGCCCGAGACCCTGGTCTTCTGCCTGGTCGGGTACGGTTTCCTCGCGTCCGTCCTGCCGGTGTGGATGCTCCTGGCGCCGCGCGACTACCTGTCCACGTTCATGAAGATCGGGACGATCGGGCTGCTGGCGGTCGGTGTGCTGGTCACCGCCCCGGTCCTGCAGAACGAGGCCGTCACCAAGTTCGCCTTCAGCGGCGACGGCCCGGTCTTCGCCGGCACCCTCTTCCCGTTCGTCTTCATCACCATCACCTGTGGGGCGCTGTCCGGCTTCCACGCCCTGATCTCCTCGGGCACCACGCCGAAGATGATCCAGAAGGAGTCGCAGGTCCGGCTCGTCGGCTACGGCGCGATGCTGATGGAATCCTTCGTCGCGGTCATGGCGATCATCGCCGCGTCGCTGCTGGACCCGGGGCTCTACTACGCGATGAACTCCCCTGGCGGCGTGGTCGGCACGACCTTCCAGAGCGCCGCGACGGCAGTGACCAACATGGGCTTCGTCGTCACGCCGGAGACCCTGCAGGCCGCGTCCGCCGCCGTCGGTGAGCCGACGCTGGTGTCGCGCACCGGCGGCGCGCCGACGCTCGCGGTCGGCATCTCCGAGATCTTCTCCGGCTTCCTCGGCGGGGCGGGCCTCAAAGCCTTCTGGTACCACTTCGCGATCATGTTCGAGGCGCTGTTCATCCTGACCACGGTCGACGCCGGGACCCGGGTCGGCCGGTTCATCCTGCAGGACATGCTGGGCAACATCTGGAAGCCGCTCGGCCGGGTCAGCTGGCGACCCGGCCTGTGGCTGACCAGCGCGGCCGTCGTCGGGGCCTGGGGCTACTTCCTGTACACCGGCGTCACCAACCCCCTCGGCGGCATCAACCAGCTCTACCCCCTGTTCGCCGTCGCCAACCAACTGCTCGCCGCCCTGGCACTGACCGTCGTCACCGTCATCCTGGTCAAGAGCGGCCGGCTCAAGTGGGCCTGGGTCACCGCCATCCCGCTGGCCTGGGTCACCGCCGTGACGATGACGGCCAGCTACCAGAAGATCTTCTCCACCGACCCGAAGATGGGCTTCTACGCCCAGCGCCAGCGCTTCGCCGACGCACTCGAACAGGGCAAAGTGCTCGCACCCGCCAAGAACCTCGACCAGATGCAACAGGTCGTCACCAACTCGACCGTCCAGCTCGTACTGTCCGTGCTCTTCGCAGTCCTGATCATCATCGTGATCGTGGACGGGGCACGGGTATGCCTGCAGGCCGTGATCCGCGGCCGCGAACTACCCACGACGGAAGTACCGTTCGTGGAATCGACGATCGTCGCACCATCCGGCCTCTTCACCAACACCAGCGAGCAGCGGGAACTCGTCATAGCGGCCGCCGTCGACAGGAGCGGCGAGCGGTGAGGCTGCGGCACCTGGCGGCGCAACTGTGGTGGTATCTACGCGAACTGGCCGGCGAGACCGGCTACGACCACTACGTCCTGCACCACCAGGAACACCGCACAGCGGGAGCCCCGCTGACCCGGCGGGAGTTCGAACAGCTGAAGTGCGGCACAGCCGTACGCTGCTGCTGAAACACACGACCACGGCGCGGCCGGACCGGGTCTCCACCGACCCGGCCGGCCGCGACGGCAGCGCTGTCTCCACGGACGACTCGGCAGCGCTGCACGGAGCTGGGCCGTTCGGCCCACCCGTTCCGGGTCGGGCGCCGGCGGGCGGGTCAACAACACCCCGCAACCCTGCCCGCCGGCTGTGGCGGCACCCCGCGGTGCGCCACCACGGATACCGGGCGGGCGGAGCAGGAAAACTCGGTAGCCCGGCCCGGCGCGACCTGGCTACCCGCACGTGCATCCGCAAACCGGGCGCCGTGAGGTATTGGCCGAACGGCTGAGTCATTCCGGGATGGTCCGGTGGCAGGGCGGCCGGCCGGGCCAGTGAACGGCGTCACACATCGCCGTCGCGGCGAGATTTTGGCGACAGAACGTCGTAATCTTTACGACAGGTTGTCGCATAAGGAGTGTGCGTCGTGTCGGAGCGAGCCCAGAAGCTGATCGTCGTCACCGGAGCCTCCACGGGCATGGGCGCGGCAGCCGCCCGCGAACTGGCGCACCGGGGATTCCACGTCCTGGCCGGCGTGCGACGCGACCGCGACGCCGACGCCGTCCGATCGGCCGGCATCGAGCCGGTCATCCTCGACATCACCAGGTCCGAGCAGGTGGAGGGGCTCGCCGCGCGGGTCGCGGAGGACCCGCGTGCGCTGCACGCGCTCGTGAACAACGCCGGCATCCAGGTGAACGGCCCGGTCGAGGCCCTGCCGATGGAGCAGTGGCGGTGGGTGTTCGAAGTCAACCTCTTCGGCCACATCGCCGTCACGCAGGCGCTCCTGCCCGCGCTGCTGCGCAGCAAGGGTCGCGTGATCAACATCAGCTCGGTCGGTGGCAAGGCCGCCATGCCGACCTACGGCGCGTACGCCGGCGCGAAGTTCGCGCTGGAGGCGGTCAGCGACTCGCTCCGCCGGGAGGTCGCGCCGTTCGGCGTGCAGGTGGTCGTGGTCGAGCCCGGCGGCGTCCGCACGGAGATGGCCGCCCGCGGGATCGCGACGGCGAACCATCTGGCCGCCCGGATGACGCCGGAGCAGGATGAGCGCTACGGCAGCCTGGTCCAGGCGATCAACTCGCTGATGGCCTCGGGGACCGCGTCGGGCCTGACCGCTGACGCCGCCGCCCGGGTCATCGCGAAGGCCGCGACGACCCGCAGACCCCGCACCCGCTACCCCATCGGCCGCGATGCTGCCCTGATCACCCGCCTGACCCGGATGCTGTCCGACCGCACGCTCGACCGCGTCATCGCCGCCAACCTGCGCCGCCACTACCCGAAGGGAGCCGCCGCATGACCCGCCGCGGCCTCCGGCCCGCACGCGCGGGAGGAAGACCTGGGGCGAGAGCGCGGCCGCAGTGGGAGAGGATGATCGGATGCCGCGGATCCGGGGAGCCAGCATTGGCGAGCACAACGAGATGGTGTGGGCCGGCCTCGCCGAGGCGCTGCGGCAGCTGCTGATCGAGCGTGACTACGAATCGATCAACATGGGTCACATCGCGGCCCGGGCCGGGCTCGCGCGCAACACGCTGTACAACTACGCCCGCGACAAGGGCGCGCTGGTCGTGGCGTTGACCGAGCGGGCGGGCCGGCCCGCGGTCGAGCGAGTGGCCGCGATCGCGGCACGCTTTGAGGTCTCGGCTGAGCAGCGGATGCGGGAGATCGTCGAGGCGGTCCTCGAGGCATTCACGGACCAGGTCCTGCAGCTGATGTTCCGGCCGGGCTCCGGCCTGCCGGTCGCCGAGGTGCCGAAGGGGCCGGACAGCCCGTTCCACGCGATCGTGGTCGAGGTGGAGAACGTCGCCCGGGACGGCATCGCGCGCGGAGAGTTCCGCGACGTCGGCGACGTGCACCTCGCGGTGGAGCTGCTGTCCGGCGTCATGCGCGCGGGCGCCGAACGCATCGGCCGGGACCCGGCCGCGTTCGCGGCCACGGTCCGCGCGGCGCGGGAGATCGTCCTCGCGTCGCTGGCTCGCCACCCGATGACGACGGTCCGGTGAAGGCGGGCGGTGAGGTCACCGCCGATCCCACCGGCTCCGCCGTCGCCGGCCGGCCCGCGCGACGCTCAGCCGGCGCGGGTGATCCGCAGCGTCAGGACGTCGGTGCGCACCGTGATGTGGCCGTGGAAGAGGGCCAGCTCCTCGGCCGTGTAACCGATCTGGGTGGCGTTCACCAGCGGGTGCCCGAGCGGCACGCCGAGGCGCTCGACGGACTCCTCGTCGGCCAGGACCGCGGCGAACTCGATCTCGGCGCGGCGGACCGGCATGCCGGTCGCGCCGGCCAGGAACTCGAACATGTCGTGGTCGATGCTGAGCAGGCCCGACGGGTCGAGGTCCCGGCCGCCGACGGAGAGCGGGAGGTGGTCGCGGATCCAGGCCGCGGCCACCCCGTCGACGGCGAAGAGGCGGTCGACTCGCCACACCGGGTCGCCGGGCGTCAGGCCGAGGACCTTGGCGCAGTCGTCCGGGCAGGCGGTGCGGCTCACCGCCGCGTCCTGGAGGGCCGGGCTGTGGCCCGAGGCGGTGATGCGGTCGCGCAGCGCGGTGACGTCGCTGATCGAGACCGGGACCCGCTCGGCCGGCTCCCGGACGAACGTGCCGACACCCCAGGTGCGGGTCAGGACCCCCTCGGCGGCGAGTTGGCCGAGCACCTCGCGCACGGTGGCGCGGCTGACCGCCAACCGGTCCGCGAGCTCCCGTTCGTTGGGTAGCTTGTCACCGCTCTGGAACTCGCTGCCGATCAACTCGCGCAGCTGTATCTGCGCGGCCTGCAGCGCGGTTTCGCGCCGAGCCATTCAGTCCCACCTCTCCGCCGTACAGGAGTGTAGTAGCGCCGGTCGCTACCAGACCTGTTCGAGCACGCGCAGGGTGTTCCCCCCGATGACCTTGGCGATCTCGTCATCCGAATAGTCGTGTTTGACCAGCCAGCCGACGATGTTGCCGAACGCCTCGCCCGGGTTCTCCAGGCCGGAGACGTACTCCACCCGGGGGTGCGACGGCTTCTTCCCGCTGTCGTGGGCGTAGTTCCCCGCGTACGTGTTGTGCACCCCGACGTGGTCGCCGAACATCGTGTCCGGGCCGAACGTGACGTGGTCGATGCCGACCAGGTCGACACAGTACGTGAAGTGGTCCATCACCGACTCGATCGAGTGCTCCGGGTGCCGCTCCGACAGCGTGGTGTGTGGCGCCGCCTCGATGCCGATGACGCCGCCCCGCTCGGCGCAGGCGCGGATCACGTCGTCCGGCTTCATCCGAGCGGTGTCCCACACCGACCGGGCGCCGGCGTGGGTGATGAACACCGGCACCCGGCTGGCCTCGATCACGTCCAGGCAGGTCTGGTCGCCGCTGTGCGAGATGTCGATGGCGATGCCGAGCTTGTTCATCCGGTCGACGGCACGCCGGCCGAAGTGGGTCAGCCCGCCGTCCCGCGGCTCGGAGAGCCCGCCGCCGAGCATGTTCGCCTGGCTGTAGGCGATGCCGAGCTGACGTACGCCGAAGCCGTACAGGATGTCGATGCGGTCCAGCTCGTTCTCGATCGGGCTGCAGCACTCCAGCCCGGCGACCAGGGCGAGCCGGCCGTCGCGCCGGGCGGCCCGGATGTCCTCGACCGAGGTGGCCAGCCGCACGTGGTCCTGCTTGTAGAGGTCGCTCATCCGCATGCCGAGCGCGTAGATCAGGTCGTTCCACTTCCAGCCGCTCTCGCTGGTCACGCAGGAAGCGCCGGCCATGAAGTTGTCGAAGACCGCGGTCAGGCCGGAGCGCGCAAGACCCTCGTACCCGGTCCGCTGGCGCGCGGTGCGGTTGTAGGCGCGCAGCTGCCGCACGTCGGCGGGGAGGACCACGGGGTGCTCGTGCAGCGAGATCGCGATGTGCTCGGCGAGGAGCCGGGTCACCCGCTGCCGCTGCGCGTCGGAGAGCCCGAGGTCGTGTTCGGGTACGCGGCCGACCTCCGAGGCCAGGTCGAAATCCCGGTAGTCGAGGTGCGGCTCGAGGTACGAGTAGGACTTGTGGCCCTGGTACCGGGTCGCTGGTTCTTGCAGCACAGCACAGTCTCCTTACGGGGCGGGCAGCGGATAGTGGCAGGCGACCGAACGCCCGTCGCCGGTCAGCAGCGGCTCGACGTGGGCGCAGGTCTCGGACGCCTGCCAGCAACGGGTCCGGAACCGGCAGCCGGACGGCGGGTCGACGGGGCTCGGCGGGTCGCCGGTGAGCAGGATCCGCTTCCGCTCGGCCCGGCCCACGGGCTCCGGCACGGGGACCGCCGACAACAGCGCCCTGGTGTAGGGGTGCTGCGGCGCGTCGTACAGCGGCGCCTCGGGTCCGGTCTCGACCAGCTTGCCGAGGTACATCACCGCCACCCGGTCCGAGATGTGCCGGACCACCGACAGGTCGTGGGCGATGAAGACGTACGCCACGCCGAGCTCGCGTTGCAGTCGTTCCAGCAGGTTGACCACCTGGGCCTGGACCGACACGTCGAGCGCGGAGACCGGCTCGTCGCAGATGATGACGTCGGGCCGCAGGGCGAGCGCCCGGGCGATGCCGATCCGCTGCCGCTGACCGCCGGAGAACTGGTGCGGAAAGCGGTCGAGGTGCAGCGACGGGTCGAGACCGACCAGGTCGAGCAGCTCCTTGACGCGGTCCAGCCGGTGCCGGCGGTCCAGCACGTCCGGGTGGATCTCGAACGGCTGGAGCAGGATGTCGCGCACGGTGCGCCGCGGGTTCAGCGAGGTGTACGGGTCCTGGAGCACGATCTGGATCCGCCGGCGCAGCTCCCGCAGCCGGCGGCCCCGCGCGGTGTGCACGACGGCGTCGCCGAAGCGCACCTCACCGGACGTCGGCCGTTCCAGCCCCACCAGCATCCGGGCGAGCGTGCTCTTGCCGCAGCCGGACTCGCCGACGACCCCGAGGGTCTCGCCGCGCCGGAGCTCGAAGGACACCCCGTCGACGGCCTTGACCACCCCGCCGGACGTGAACGGCAGCCGGCCCTTCACCGGGAAGTGCCGGACCAGCTTGTCGACCCGGAGCACCGGGTCATCGGTGGCTGACATGCAGCAGCTCCTCCCGGTGGTGGCAGGCGCTGGCCCGGCCGTGCGGCAGCGGCGACAGCGGCGGCAGCGTGGCCCGGCAGGTGTCGTCGGCGCGTGGGCAGCGCAGGTGGAACGGGCAACCGGCCGGCAGCCGCGCCGGGTTCGGCGGGGCACCGGGGATCGCGTACAGCTCCTCGTCGCGCCGGTCGACCCGGGGCATCGAGGCGAGCAGCCCCTCGGCGTACGGGTGGGCCGGACCGGCGAAGATCTGCTCCACGGTGGCCCGCTCGACGATCCGGCCGGCGTACATCACCGCCACGTCGTCGGCGACCTCGGCGACCACGCCCAGGTCGTGCGTGATGAGCAGCAGGGCCATCCCGCTGTCCCGCTGGATCTCGGCGATCAGCTCCATCACCTGGGCCTGCACCGTGACGTCGAGCGCGGTCGTCGGCTCGTCGGCGATGAGCACGGCCGGTTCGAGCGCGATGGCCAGCGCGATCATGATCCGCTGCCGCATCCCGCCGGAGAACTGGTGCGGGTAGTCGCGCACCCGGTCCTTGGCGGCCGGGATGCGCACCCGGTCGACCAGCTCGACCGCGCGCCGCCGGGCGTCCGAACGCGACAGTCCACGCCGGACCCGCAGCAGCTCGCTGAGCTGCTCACCGACCGTGTAGACCGGGTTCAGCGCGGCCATGGCGTCCTGGAAGACCATGCCGATCTCCTCGCCGCTGACCTTGTCGCGCCGCTTCGGCGGCAGGGTCAGCAGCTCCCGGCCGCGCAGCCGCACCGATCCGCTCACCTGCGCCGGGGGCGTGTCGAGAATGCCCATGACCGCTTGCGCGGTGACGCTCTTGCCCGAGCCGGACTCGCCGAGGATGGCCAGCGTCCGCCCGGGCTCCAGGGCGAGGGACACGCCGTTGACCGCCCGCACCGGCGCGCTGCCCGGCCCGGGGAAGCTGACCCGCAGGTCCTCGACCTCCAGCAGCGCCATCACGCGACTCCGGCCTCGGCCAGGAAGTCCCGGACGGTCCGCTGGAACAGCTCCGGCTCCTCGAGCTGGGGGGAGTGGCCGGAGTGCTCGAACACGACCAGCCGGGCGTCGGGGATCAGCTCCGCGATCGTCTCCGAGGCGGCCACCGGGGTGCGCCAGTCGTGCCGGCCGACGGTGACCAGGGCCGGGCAGGTGATCGACGGGAGCTTCGGCTTCAGGTCGTACCGGGGCATGTTCTGCCCGAACGCCGCGTTGTGCGTCCGGTAGTGGAACCGGGTCGCGGCCAGCTTGGCGGCGTCCTTCGCCGGGTCGTGCTGGTGGTCGTAGAGCGGCAGGATCGCCTTCCAGTACTCGCGGAGCTGGTCGTTGCTCTCGAACCGGCCGGTGCCGATCCGGTCGATCGCCCACTGTGGAATGACGGTCCGGTCGGTGGACTTCGCCCGCTCGACGGCGAGGTGGTCGTGCGCGGTGTCGGCCGCGGTGTCCCGCAGCACGAGCGCCGAAACCCGGTCGGGGTGGGCGACGGCGTACTCCAGCGCGATGAACCCGCCGTACGATCCGCCGGCCATGACGATCCGCTCGTGGCCGAAGTACGCACGGATCGCGTCCACGTCGGCGACCCACTGGGCGTGGGTGAACGGCTCGTGGTCGCTGGACTCGCCGGAGCCGCGGGCGTCGAAGACGATGACCCGGAACGTGTCGGCGAACGGGCCGAACGACCGCTTCGGCTCGGACCGGGAGCCGAGCCCCGGCGCGCCGTGGTGCACGATCATCGCCGGCCCGTCCTCCGGGCCGAACGCCTCGACCACCAGCTCGGCGCCGTTGACGGTCAGCCGCTCATGGAAACTCATCGGACCTCCTCGATGACGGTGGACGCCAGGTCGCGGGGGTAGCTGGTGAGCCGGCGCGGTCCGGCCGCCTCGACCAGCACCGTGTCGGAGATGCGGTAGCCGGCGTGCCCCGGCACGTACACGCCGGGTTCGCTGGACAGCAGCATCCCGGGGGCCAGGACGGTGTTGTCGCCGTCCTCGACCCACGGCGGCTCGTGGTTCTGCAACCCGATGCCGTGGCCCTGCCGGTGCCGGATGTAGTCGCCGAGACCGTGGCCCCGCAGCACGTCCAGGCAGATCTTGTTGACCTCGGCGCAGGTCCGCCCGGCCACCATCGCCTGGGTCCCGACCTCCTGCGCCTCCCGGTCGGCCTCGTAGTAGCGCTGCTGCTCCGGGGTCGGCTCGCCGATCACGAACGTCCGCTCGCTCTCGACGAACCGGCTCGCCACCGCCGCGCCGAGCGAGAGGATCAGGGTGTCGCCGGGCCGGACCCGCCGCCGCGTCGGCAGGCCGTGCGGCAGCGCCGAGTTCGGCCCGGCGTAGACCAGCCCGCCGGCGAGCTTGGTGGTGTAGACGACCAGGTCGTAGTCGGCGTACATCCGATCCGTGCCGTAGCCGATGACGTGCCGGGCGATCTCGTCCTCCCGGGGCAGTTCGGCGCCCCGGCGCAGCGCGTCGGCGATCAGCTCCCGGCCCGCGGCCAGCATCTCGTCGCAGATCCGCGCCGCCGCCTCGTGGAACGGGATCTCCTCGGGCAGCTTGCGCAGTCGCAGCTTGGCCACCGCGTCGGTGGTCTCCAGGGTGGTGGTCTCGCCGAGGGCGGTCGACAGCGCGCGGAACGCCCCGACCGACACGCCGGCGCCCACCCCGATCCGGCGCGCCCCGCGGCCGGCCAGCGCCGCGGCGAGCGTCTGCTCGGCGGTGACCACGCCGGGGTACTCGAAGTAGCTGACCGTCTCGACCGTGACCTGCTGCTGGGCCGCGTACTCGTCGTCCAGGCGGGGAATCACCAGCAGCGGGTCGCCCGAGCGCGGCATCCACAGGTAGACCGGCCGCTCGGTGGCGATGTAGAAGAACCCGCAGAGGTACGCCACGTCGGCGGGGGAGGTGGCGAGGAAGCCGTCGAGGCCGCGTTCGCCGAGCGCCTCGGTCAGCTCGGCGCGGACGGACGAGTAGAAACTGTCGGGCAGGCGCACGGGTCAGCCTCCGTTCCGGCGGGGGTCGCGGATGTCGTTGAAGCGCATGCCGGCCACGGTGGCGGCAAGGACGAGCAGCAGGATCGCCAGCGACGGGAACAGCGTCTGCCACCAGGCGATGGCGACCACGCCGCTGCGCTGGGCGTTGAGCAGGATCCGACCCCACGACCACGAGTCGGGGTCACCGAGGCCGAGGAAGCTCAGCCCCGCCTCGGAGATGACCGCGCGGGACGCGGTCAGCAGCACGCTCACCACGATCAGCGGGACCACGGCGGGCAGGATCTCGCGGGTGACGATCCGCCAGCCGCTCGCGCCGAGCACCCGCGCGCCGTCGATGTACGGCATCGCGGAAACGACCAGGCCCTGCGAGCGGATCAGCCGGGCCACCTCGGGCCAGGCGAAGACGCCGATGATCACGGTGAGCGTCCAGACGCTCGGGTTGACGATCGCGGCCAGCATGATCATCAGGGGGAGGGTCGGCAGCGCCAGCATCACGTCGGTGACGACCGTGCCGACGGCGTCGACCGGCCGGAAATGCGCCGAGGCGAGTCCGATCGCGGTGCCGAGCACGATCGCGATGAGTGAGGCGGCCACGCCGATCATCAGGCTGGTCCGGGTGCCCCAGACCACCTGGGCGAAGATGTCCTGGCCGAGGTCGTCGGTGCCGAACCAGTGCGCGCCCGAGGGTCCCTGGAGCACGTCGGCGCCCGTGCCGCCGGGCTCGTCGGCGATCAGCGGGGCGGCGATCGCGACCAGCGTCATCACCGCTAGCACCGCCGCCGCGAGCAGCCCGGAGGGCTGACGCAGGAAGGCACGCCAGGCCGGCTTGGCGGTGGGGGCCGCTTCCGCCGCCGTCTCCGGCATCAGCGGGGCGCTCACAGCCGGATCCTCGGGTTGAGCACGGCGTAGAGCAGGTCGGTGAGCGCGTTGGCAACCACGACGGTGATCGCGAGCATGATGAACGCTCCTTGCAGGACGGGGTAGTCGCGTTGCCCGACGGCCTCGTAGATGAGCCGGCCGACCCCGGGGTAGGCGAACACGGTCTCGGTGAGCACGGCCCCGCCGACCAGCGTGCCGAGCTGGAGGCCCATCAGGGTCAGCGCGGGCAGGATCGCGTTGCGCAGGGCGTGCTTCCAGAGCCGGCGGCGGCCGGAGAGGCCGCGGGCGCGGGCGGCGCGGATGTAGTCCTCGCCGAGGACGTCGACGAGGTTGGTGCGCAGCGTCAGCGCGTACGGGCCGAGTTGCACGAGGACCAGCGAGAGCACCGGCAGCACCAGGTGGTGCGCCAGGCTGAGATAGGCGGCGGCGCCCCGGGTGTCGGGGTCGATCGCCCCGCCGATCGGGAACCAGCCGAGCCGGGCGCCGACGAAGACCAGCAGCAGCATGGCCACGCTGGGCACGAAGAGCGCGTGCCCGCCGATGCCGAAGCCCTGGAGCACCTTGTCCGGCCAGCGGTCGCGATGGGCCGCCGCGAACACGCCGATCGGGATGCCGATGGCGATGGTCAGGACGAACGCCGTGCCGGCCAGCAGCAGTGTCCACGGCAGACGGTCGAGGAGGATCTCGCTCACCGGCTGGATCTGCCGGAACGATATCCCGAAGTTGCCGTGCAGCAGCTCGCGCAGGTACGCGACGTACTGCTCGAACAGCGGCCGGTCCAGGCCGTAGGTCTTGAGCAGGGCGGCCCGCATCTCCGGGGTCATGTCGCCCTCGACCATCAGTGTCGTGGGGTCCCCCGGGAGCAACCGGAGCAGGAAAAACGTCGCGGTGATCGCTATCCAGATCGTCAGTACGGCCTTCAGCGCCCGGTTGAGCACGAAGCGTGCCACGGGGGACCCCCTCCTTTCTTACTCTGGCGTCGGCCGGTCAGCCGACCGGCTTGACCTGGGCGAGCGAGTACGCGGTGACCATGCCGAGCAGGTCGGAGGGCGACGCGACGAAGCCCTGGAACTTGCTGGCGTTGTAGGCGAACTGGAAGTTCTCCACGTACAGCGGGGTCAGGTACGCCTCCTCGTGCACGACCTTGTCGATGTTCTTGATCTTCTCGACGAAGGCGGCGTGGTCGGTGGTGCCGGCGGCGTCGTTGATCAGCCGGTCCATCTCGGCCGACTTGAGCAGGTTGTAGTTGATCCCACCCGGGTTGCTGGACAGGTACGTGCTGCGCAGCTGGTCCATCGGGTTGTCGAAGACGCCCCACTGCGACGCGTCGATGTCGTACTTGCCGTCCTTGGTGCGGCTCAGGAAGGTGTTCCGCTCAACGCACTCGTTCTTCAACTTGATGCCGGCCTGCTCGGCGCTCTCCCGGAACAGCTGCACCACCCGGGTGATGTTGGCGTTCGACTGGTCGCAGGCGACGCCGAGCTCCAGCCCGTCGAAGAAGCCGTCGCCGTTGCCGTCCTTGTAGCCCGCCGCGGTCAGCTTGGCCTTCGCCCCGGCCGGGTCGAACGCGTACGGCTGGATCTGGGTGTTGTCGTACTCGGCGAAGATCGGCGAGATGGGGCCGGCCATCTGCTGCGCGTCGCCCTGGAGCACCGAGGCGATGATCGCCTTGGTGTCGACCGCCATCGACAGCGCCTGCCGGACCTCCTGCTTGGCCAGGTCCTTGTTGTTCATGTTGTACGTCAGGTGGGCGAAGCCGAGCGCGCCGACCTTGGCCAGCTTGATCTTCGAGTCGCCCTGGAAGGTCTTCGCCGCGGACGTCGGCACCGGGGTGCCCATCATGTCGATGTCGCCGTTGCGCAGCGCCAGCATCATTGTGTTGACGTCCGGGTAGATGCGGTACTCGACCTTGCTGACGGCCGCCTTGCCGCCGGGCGCGAGCGGGTACTTGTCGTTACGCTTCATCACGTACCGCTGGCCCTTGGTGGCGCTCTCCAGCACGAACGGACCGGCGCCGACCCAGTTGGAGTCGTTGGCGAACTTCGACAGGTCGCCGGCGGACTCGAAGACGTGCTTGGGCACGACCGACATCCAGAAGCCGACGCCCTCGGCGAACGGCGCGTACGCCTGGGAGAGGTGGAACTTCACCGTCGTCGGGTCCGGTGCCTCGACCGAGGTGACCCAGGTGAGCTTGGCGGCGACGTTGCCGAGCTTGTACTTCATGATCGACTCGGCGCTGAACTTGACGTCGTCGGCGACCACCGGCTTGCCGTCGCTCCAGACGAAGTCGTCGCGCAGCTTGAACACCGCGGTCTTGCCGGCGTCCTCGTAGCTGTACTCCTTCGCCAGCTCCGGCGCCTTCTTGGCGTTCTCGTCGATCCGCAGCAGGTGCGGGTACATCGCGTTGAGGATCCAGGAGTCGGTCTTGCTCAGCGACTGCAGCGGGTTGAAGTTGGAGACGTCGGTCGTGGTGCCGATCCGCAGCACCGCGTTGTCGTCGCCGCTGCTGCCCTTCGACGAGCCGTTGTCCTCGTTGAGCCCACAGCCCGACAGGGCCAGGGCGACCGCCGCGCCGAGCGCGACGGCGGCCTTGCTCACCTTGCTCACCAAACCTCCCGAAGTACGCGAATGATGTTCCCGCCGATGACCTTGGCGATCTCGTCATCGGAGTAGTCGTGCTGGACCAGCCAGCCGACGATGTTGCTGAAGCACTCGGCCGGGTTTTCGAGCCCGGAGACGTACGGCACGCGCGGGTGGTCGACCGCGCCGTGCGCCCGGCCGATCGCCAGGTGGCCGACGAAGCTGTCGTGCAGGCCGACGTGGTCGCCGAAGTTGGTGTCCGGCCCGAACGCCACGTGGTCGATGCCGACCAGTTCGACGCAGTGGGTGAAGTGGTCCATCACCGACTCGATCGAGTGGTGCGGGTGCTTGGCGGACAGGGTGGTGTGCGGGGCGGCCTCGATGCCGATCACGCCGCCGCGCTCGGCGCAGGCGCGGATCACGTCGTCCGGCTTCATCCGGGGCGTGTCCCAGACCGTGCGCGAGCCGGCGTGGGTGATGAAGACCGGCACCCGGCTGGCCTCGATCACGTCGAGGGACGTCTGGTCGCCGGAGTGCGAGATGTCGATGGCGATGCCGAGCTTGTTCATCCGGTCGACGGCGCGGCGGCCGAAGTGGGTGAGGCCGCCGTCGCGCTCCTCGGAGAGCCCGCTGCCGAGCATGTTGGCCTGGCTGTAGGCGATGCCCATCTGGCGGACGCCGAAGCCGTACAGGATGTCGATCCGGTCCAGCTCGTTCTCGATCATCGTGGCCGCCTCCAGCCCCGCCACCAGGGCGAGCCGGCCGTCGCGCTTGGCCGCGAAGATCTCGTCGAGGGTGGTCGCCACCACCACGTAGTCCTGCTTGGCGACGTCGGCGAAGCGGAGCCCGATGTCGTAGATGACGTCGTCCCACTTCCAGGCGTGCTCGCTGGTGACGCAGCCGGTGCCGTTCATGAAGTTGTCGAAGACGGCGGTGAGGCCGGACCGCGCGAGCCCTTCGAACCCGAAGGCGTTGCGTCCGGTGCGGTTGTAGTCCCGCAGTTCCGAGACGTCGGCCGGAAGGATCTTGGGGTGCTCGTGCAGCGAGATCGCGGCGTGCTCACGCAGCAGCCGGCCGACCCGTTCCCGCTGGCTGTCGGAGAGCCCGAGGTCGTGCTCGGGCACCCGGCCCAGCTGCGGGGCCAGTTCGAACACCTTGTAGTCGGTGTGGGGGGTCAGGTAGTCGAACGACTTGTATCCCCCGTACCGGGCGGCGGGTTCCTGCACGCGTCCACCTCACGTCGGCATGGTTTTGAAGGCCTGAGGACGGAGGTCTGACCTCCGGCCACTGGCAACGTACGTGAGGCGGTGCGCGCTAGGAAGTCGTCGTGACCGGACTGTTACGTGTTACGGCTGCATTTCGTCGTGCGCTATTTGTTCGCCGTCGATGTGGAAGCGGTTGCGCAATCGGCGAGTGCACCGCAGTCCGACGGTCGTCGTCGCCGTTCTGGCTGTATTCCAGCCAGGCATTACGACGCCGGGCGGTGTGATGGGCGTCATCCGGTCACAGCGCGGCACCGCCGGCGGCTCAAGGTGGAGTTGCCGCCGGCGTGCAGGGGCGCCTGTTGTGCTGTCTGGGCTCAGGTCGGCTTGCTGGCTGTGGGGTTCGGCGTGGGGCTGCGGTGCCGGAGGGTCAGGCGGCTGCGCCGGCCAGGGCGGGGGTCAGTGCGCGGGCGCACTGTTCGCGTGCCCACTGGATCC
>NZ_BMPI01000108.1:0-5298 GCF_014647515.1 Dactylosporangium sucinum
CGCCGTTGCCGCCGCTGCCGCGCGCTCGCGAGGACAGCGACGGTGAGGCCCCCTCGACACGCGCGACGGGCCGGTCCGCGACGCTGTCGGGGCCGTCCCGCGGAAGGAGCACCTGATGGCAGCGCTGCGCTCGGTGGTGCTGGCCGGCGGAGGCACCGGCGGGCACATCTACCCGCTGCTCGCCTTCGCCGACTGCCTGCGCAGGCACGACCCCGATCTGCGCATCACCTGCATCGGATCAGCCCGGGGCATGGAGTCGGAGATCATCCCGCAGCGCGGGTACGAGCTGCGCCACGTTCCGGCCCACCAACTGCCCCGCTCGGTCAACATGAACCTCGTGCGCACCCCGGACCGGATGTACAAGGCGGCCAAGGCGACCCGGGCGATCCTCGACGAGGTCAACGCCGACGCGGTCGTCGGCTTCGGCGGCTACGTCTCGGTCCCGGCCTACCTCGCCGCCTGGCGGCGCAAGACCCCGCTGATCATCCACGAGGTCAACGTGCCGGTGGGCGTCGCCAACAAGATGGGCATGCGGTTCACCGACCACCTCGTGCTCGGCTTCCCGCACCAGGTCCAGCAGATCCCGGCGGTGGCCGGCAAGGAAGTGGTGGGCGTCCCGCTGCGGCAGAGCATCGCCCGGCTCGACCGGGCTGCCCTGCGGGCCGAGGCCCGGGCCCACTTCGGGCTCGACCCGAACCTGCCGACGCTGTTCGTGTTCGGCGCGTCGGCCGGCGCCCGCTCGATCAACCTGGCGGTGTCGGGGGCGGCGAAGCAGATCACCGCGTCCGGGGTGCAGGTGCTGCACATCATCGGGGCGCGCAACGACGACGTCGAGGTGCCCACCGGCCTCCCGGCGCCCTACGTGAAGATCAAGTTCCTGTCCGAGATGGAGCTGGGCTACGCCGCGGGCGACCTGGCGCTCTGCCGGGGCGGCGCGATGACCTGCGCCGAGACGGCGGCCGTGGGGATGCCGGCGATCTACGTGCCACTGCCGTGGGGCAACGGCGAGCAGCGCCGCAACGCGCTGCCGGTGGTCGAGGCCGGCGGCGGCCTGATCGTCGAGGACGGCGACCTCTCGCCCGAGTGGGTCACCCAGACCGTCGTGCCGCTGGTGCGCGACGGCGCCCGGCTCGCCGCGATGAGCCGCGCCGCCGCCGGATACGGCCGCCGTGACGGCGACGAGGCGTTGCGTCGGTACCTGCTGAAGGTGGTCGGGGCATGACCGGTCCCAAGCGGAGCGGAGGGGCCGGTCATCATGGGCTCAGCCTGTGCGATTGCGGCCGGAGCGGAGCGGAGGGCGCATGAGCGAGAACACGACTGAGAAGCTGACCGCCGAGGATCTCGGCACGGTGCACCTCGTCGGGGTCGGCGGGGTCGGCATGAGCGGCCTGGCGCGGCTGCTGCTCACGCGGGGCATCCCGCTGTCGGGCAGCGAGCTGAAGGAGTGGCCGCAGCTCGCCGCGCTCAAGGCGCTCGGCGGCACGATCTACCGCACCCACGAGCCGTCGAACCTCGACGGCGTCGACACCGTGATCTACTCGACGGCCATCCCGAAGGACCACATCGAGCTGGCGACGGCCCGCGAGCGGGGGCTGCGGCTGCTGCACCGCTCGGAGGCCCTGGCGGCCACGATGGTCGGCCGGCGGGCCATCGCCGTGGCCGGCACGCACGGCAAGACCACCACCACGTCGATGATCACGCTGATCCTGCAGCACGGCGGGGCCGACCCCTCGTTCGTGATCGGCGGGGAGATCTCGGCGGCCGGCTCCAGCGCCCACCACGGCAGCGGCGACCTGTTCGTCGCCGAGGCGGACGAGAGCGACCGCTCGTTCCTGCTGTACGAGCCGCACGTCGCCGTCGTCACGAACATCGACGCCGACCACCTCAACACCTACGGCGACCTGCAGGGCCTGGAGGACGCGTTCGTCGAGTTCTGCGGCCGGGTGGCGCCGGGCGGGTTCGTGGTGACCTGCGCGGACGACGCCGGGGCGATGCGGATGGCGGTGCGGGCCCGGGCCAACGGCGCCGACGTGGTCACCTACGGCACCGCGCCCGACGCCGACCTGCGCATCAGCGAGGTGCGGTCGTCGGCGGCCGGCGTGCGGTACGTGGCCCACCACGACGGCGTCCCGCTGGGCGAGGTCTTCCTGCCGGTGCCCGGCGCGCACCTCGGGCTGAACTCGGCCGGCGCCCTGCTCGTCGCGCTGCGGCTGGGCATCCCGGCGGAGACCGCGATCGAGGCGCTCGCCGCGTTCCCGGGCGTGCGCCGGCGGTTCGAGCTCAAGGGCACCGAGGCGGGCGTCAAGGTCTACGACGAGTACGCCTACCACCCGGTCCCGATGGCGGCGGCCCTGCGCACGCTGCGCGAGGTGGCCGCCGGCGGCCGGCTCGTCGTGGTCTTCCAGCCCTACCGGATGTACCGCACCCGCGACTTCCAGACCGAGATCGCCGAGGCGCTCGCGCTCGCCGACGAGGCGATCGTGATGGAGGTCTTCGGCCCGGGCGAGCTCCGCGAGCCGGGCGAGGGCGGGGTGGCCCTCACCGCCGCCGTCGGCCTGCCCGACGGGCACAAGGTGTTCGTCCCGTCGTGGGAGGACGTGCCGGGCGAGGTCGTGCGCCGGGTCCGCGACGGTGACGTGGTCGTCACGATGGGTGCCCCGCCGATCTCGCTCATGGGCGACGAGCTGCTGGCCTCGCTGAAGGCGGCGCAGGGCGGCGAGTACGTCGGTCGCCACTCGAAGGCGGACTGACGCGTTGACGCAGACGCGCGGCTGGCGGCTCGTGCTGGCCCCTCGCGACGCGCCGCAGTCGGTGCGGCGGTTCGCGCGGCGGGCCCGGCAGCACCGCCTCCGCGCGGCCCGGCCCTGGCTGGTCGCGCTCGCGGTCGCCGCCCTGCTCGGGGCGGCGGCCGTGGTCGTCCTCGCCACGCCGGTGTTCGGCGTCGAGCGGATCGAGGTGACCGGGGCGGCGACGCTGAGCGCCGGCGCGGTCCGGCAGGCCGCGGCGGTGCCCGGCGGCACGCCACTGGCCCGGGTGGACCTGCGGGCCGTCGAGCGCCGGGTGCGGCAGCTCAAGCCGGTGCGCACGGTCGCCGCGTCGGTGGACTTCCCGCACACACTGCGGCTGCGGGTCGAGGAGCGGTCGGCAGTGGCCGCGGTGGTCAAGGTCGGCGGCTTCGTGCTGATCGACGCCGAGGGCGTCGGCTACCTGCCGGTCGAGTCGCCCCCGGCCGGGCTGCCGCTCGTCCGGCTGGCCGAGCCCGAGCCCGGCGACCCCACCACCCGGGCGGCGCTCACCGTGCTCGCCGCGCTGCCGCCGTTCCTGCGGGCGATGATGACGGCGCTCGTCGCCGAGTCGCCGACCCGGATCCGGCTGGAGCTGACCGACGGCCGGACGATCGTGTGGGGCGACGCGACCGAGAACGAGGCCAAGGTGCGCGTGCTGGAGTTCACCCAGGTCGCGCCGGGCCGCACGCTCGACGTCAGCGCGCCCGGCGTGGTGGTGGAGCGGTGAGCCGGCCGGAGCTGCCGTTCGTCGGCGACGAGCGGGCCCTCGTGTCGGCCTGGCTGGACTGGCACCGGGAGACCGTGCACGTGAAGTGCGCGGGGCTCGGCGAGCAGGACGCCTGGCGGGCGCCGCTGCCGGCGTCGCCCCTGACCAGCGCGGCCGGGCTGGTGTCGCATCTCACGTCGGTCGAGTCGTACTGGTTCGAGCGGGTCGTGGCGGGGCTGGACGTGCCGCTGCACTGGACCGAGGAGGACCCCGACCTCGAGTGGCGCCGCCGGCCGGGTGACTCGCTCGACGCCGTGCTCGCGCGGTACCGCGCCCAGTGCGCGGTCTCGCGGCGGATCGTGGCCGGTCTCGACCTCGGTGCGACGTGCGCCGGCCGGCGGCACGGCAACGTCGTGTCGGTCCGCTGGGTGCTGCTGCACATGATCGAGGAGACCGCCCGTCACAACGGGCACCTGGACGCCGTTAGGGAATTGGTCGACGGCGTCGTCGGCGAATAGCCGACACGCCGGGTGGCGGTCCTTGGATCACGACAGTCGGGCCCTTACCTTGCGATAAGGCATTAGTTGACATAACTATAAGCCTCTAGTAAAGGGTGAGGGTTTGCGGGACCCTCGTCTTGTGCGTTCGCATTCGGCGGACGCCGCCCGTCGCGGGGTCGGGCACTCGGGCTTGGTTTCACCGGTTCGACGGCTCCGGGAAGGATCGGCGCTCGCCAACCTCGAAAGGAAAGGTGGTCCGATGACTCATCCGCACAACTATCTCGCGGTCATCAAGGTCGTCGGCATCGGCGGCGGCGGGGTCAACGCCGTCAATCGCATGATCGAGGTTGGCCTCAAGGGCGTCGAGTTCATCGCGATCAACACCGATGCACAGGCCCTGCTGATGAGCGACGCCGACGTCAAGCTCGACGTCGGCCGGGAACTGACGCGCGGGCTGGGTGCGGGTGCGAATCCGGACGTCGGCAAGAACGCGGCCGAAGACCACCGGGACGAGATCGAAGAGGTGCTCAAGGGCGCCGACATGGTCTTCGTCACCTGCGGCGAGGGTGGCGGCACCGGCACCGGAGGCGCCCCCGTGGTGGCGAACATCGCGCGGAAGCTCGGCGCGCTCACCATCGGCGTGGTCACCCGGCCGTTCTCGTTCGAGGGCAAGCGCCGCCAGGTGCAGGCCGAAGCGGGCATCGAGGAGCTGCGCAACCAGTGCGACACGCTCATCGTGATCCCGAACGACCGGCTCCTCGCGCTCGGTGACCGCGGCATCAGCATGATGGACGCGTTCCGCCAGGCCGACCAGGTGCTGCTCTCCGGTGTGCAGGGCATCACCGACCTGATCACCACGCCCGGCCTCATCAACCTCGACTTCGCCGACGTCAAGAGCGTCATGAGCGGTGCCGGGAGCGCCCTCATGGGCATCGGCAGCGCCCGCGGCGACAACCGCGCGGTCGAGGCCGCCGAGTCGGCGATCTCCAGCCCGCTGCTGGAGCAGAGCATGGACGGCGCCCGCGGCGTCCTGCTGTCCATCGCGGGCGGTTCCGACCTGGGCCTCTTCGAGATCAACGACGCGGCCCAGCTGGTCACCGACGCGGCCCACCCGGACGCGAACATCATCTTCGGCGCCGTGATCGACGACGCCCTCGGCGACGAGGTGCGGGTCACGGTGATCGCGGCCGGCTTCGACGGCGGCGCGCCGGCGTACCGCCCGGTCGAGGCGCCGCGGCGCACGGCCGCCCACAACCCGCCGCCGAAGGAGCCGGTCTCGACCGAGCGCCAGGCCCCGCCGCCGCCC
>NZ_BMPI01000108.1:5338-28185 GCF_014647515.1 Dactylosporangium sucinum
CGGCGGGTGCTGTTCGACGACGTCGACGTGCCGGACTTCCTGAAGAACGGCGCCTGAGAGGTTTCTGCTTCACTTCGGGTGGGTCAACATCACGTTGGCCCACCCGAGATCATTTGGAGGCAGTGGTGGACGCGCGAACCGAGGAGATCGGCCGGAACCTCGTGCAGGTCCGGGCGCGCATCGCCGCGGCCTGCGCGGCCGCCGGACGTTCACCCGATGAGGTGACCCTCGTCGCGGTGACGAAGACGTACCCGGCGCGGGACGTCACCCGGCTGGCCGAGCTCGGCGTCCACGACGTGGGGGAGAACCGCGACCAGGAGGCCGGGCCGAAGGCGGAGGCCGTCGGCGACCCGGCCGTGCGCTGGCACTTCGTCGGGCAGCTGCAGCGCAACAAGGCCCGGTCGGTGGTGCGGTACGCCTCCGCGGTGCACTCGGTCGACAGCCTCCGGCTGGTCGACGCGCTGGTCGACGCGGCCGTCAAGGCCGAGCGTCCCGGCCCGCTCGACGCCCTCGTCCAGGTGAGCCTGGACGACGACGAGCACCGGGGCGGGGCCGTCACCGGCATGGTGGAACAGGTCGCGGCGGCGATCGCGGCCAGCCCGTCGCTGCGCCTGCGCGGGGTGATGGCGGTGGCGCCGCTCGACTGGGAAGCCGATGACGCATTCGCGCGGCTCGCCGCGATCGCCGGCCGGATTCGGCAGCGGTTTCCCGACGCCGGCTGGATTTCCGCCGGTATGAGCAACGACCTGGAATCCGCGATTCTGCACGGCTCGACACATGTCCGTGTCGGTAGCGCATTGCTCGGAAATCGAACCCCGCTGGGGTAGCCTGGCCGCGGGAACGGAAAAATTACACGAGTGTGGTTCTGCGCCGGCGGGGCGGTGTCGCACAACGTGATCGGTGGCACCGACAACGGGGGGAAGTGCCGCATGGCGGTGGACGGAGGAGCGCGTATGGGTGCTCTGCGCAGGGCGGGCGTCTGGCTCGGCCTCGTCGAGGATGAAGACGAGCGCGGCTACGACGATCGTCACTACCGGAGCTACGGTGACGACTTCGCCGACGACGATGACGAGGTCGACGAGGTGCCGGCGCCGCGGGCGCGCACGGTCTCGGAGCGGCTGACGGCCGCCGAACGGCTGGAGGCGAGCACCGCCAGCCGCACCAGCACCGTGCGCTCGATCACGCGGCCGACGTCGACGGTCAGCTACCCGACACGCGACAATCTCGCACTCGCGCCCCAGCCCACCGTTCGCGAGCGTCAGCCGGTGGAAGAGGAGAGTGACGACCGCCGTTACGCGATCACCACGCTGCACCCGACGACGTACAACGAGGCGCGCACGATCGGTGAGCACTTCCGCGACGGTGTGCCGGTGATCATGAACCTCACCGAAATGGACGAAGCGGACGCGAAACGTTTGGTCGACTTCGCGGCCGGGCTTGTATTCGGCCTGCGTGGTAACTTCGAGCGGGTGACCAACCGGGTCTTCCTGCTCTCTCCGGCAAATGTCCAGGTCACCGCGGAGGACAAAGCTAAGATCGCCGAGGGCGGGTTCTTCAACCAGAGCTGATGCGAGGACTCAACGGCCGTGGTGTCCATCACCTTGCAGATCGTGCATCTGCTGCTCTACCTGTTCCTGGTAGCGCTCCTCGCACGCTTCGTGATGGGTTACGTCATGCAGTTCGGCAGGCGCTGGCAACCGGGCCGGGGTGCCGCGGCGACGCTCGAAGTGGTGTGGAGCGTCACCGATCCGCCGCTCAAAGCGTTGAGGCGGGTGATTCGCCCGCTGCGTATTGGTACCGTGGCCGTGGACCTGTCTTCGCTTGTGCTGCTGGTTATCCTGTTCGTGCTGATGAACGTCGTGGTACGCCGCCTGATCGACGTGTTCTCGTGACCAGCGCCGCTCGGCGGCCACGCGGCCGCAACTGACCTGAGGAGTTTCGATGCCGCTGACCCCGGCCGACGTCCACAACGTCGCCTTCAAGAAACCCCCGATCGGCAAACGGGGCTACGACGAGGAAGAGGTCGACGCCTTCCTCGACGAGGTGGAGCGCGAGCTCGCCCGGCTGATCGAGGAGAACAACGAGCTGCGCGCCCAGCTGGAGCGCGGCGGTGGCGGTGGCGGCGGCCGTGCCCCCGCCGGTCCGGGTGGCGACCCGCGCCTCGCGGCGGAGCTCTCCGACCTCAAGACGCAGTTCGAGCGCGTCCAGCGGGAGAAGGCGTCGGCCGAGCAGGCCGCCCGCAGCATGCAGCAGGAGCTCGACCAGATCCGCACGCAGGGCGGCGGCGGCGGTGTCCCCGGTGGCGGCACCGGCGACGGCGAGCAGCAGGCCCTGCGGGTGCTCATGATGGCCCAGCGCACCGCCGACGACCACGTGTCCGACGCGCGCCGCGAGGCCGACAAGCTGCTCTCCGAGGCCCGCACCAAGGCCGAGGAGGTCACCCGCGACGCCCGCGCGAAGGCCGACGCCCTCGAGCGCGACGCCCGCCAGCGTCACCAGGAGGCCATGGGCGGCCTGGACGCGAAGCGGACCGCGCTGCAGAAGCACATCGAGGAGCTCAAGCAGTTCGAGCGGGAGTACCGCACGCGCCTGAAGGCGTACCTGGAGAGCCAGCTGCGCGACCTGACGGGCCGCGAGCAGAGCCTCGAGGCCGAGATGACGCAGCGCGCCGACGCGCCGCGGGCCGCGGGCGCGGGTGGCGGCCTCGCGACGGCCGGCCTCGCGGGCGGCTACGAGGGCGCCGGTCGCTGAGGCCGGGCCGGTGATCGCCGAGCGCCCCGGAGGGCGATCGGCAGGATCCGCGCGCGTTCCCGAGCACACCGCGTCCGACCTCAGGCGGCACCACCAGCACGTCCAGCACAGAGCATCGGCCTGACACGCCGGTCAATGCGACACGCGGCGCCCCAGTCGATTTCGGCTGGGGCGCCGGTCGCTTCCCGGGGACTCGGTCGTTGTACCGGCTGAGAGACACTCGCCCGGGTAACTCGCGCCGGGATCGTCATGCGGAGGGACAGGGCCGTGATCGTCGGAAGTCTGCTGCTCATCGTGGTGGCCGTCGGCCTGCTCGTGCTGGGGCTGCTGCAGGGCTCCGACGCCATGCTGGTGGCGTCCATCGGGGCGAGCCTGCTCGCCGCGGTGGCGCTCATCGTCGGGGGCCGCCAGGCCGCCGCCGCCCGGTCGGCACGCACCACCCGGACGGGCCGGCAGGTGCCGTCGGAGCGCTACGACCCGATGGAGTCGCGGATCGCCCCCGACCCGGCCGAGGACCTGGACTTCGCCGACCTGCGCCGGGCGCGCGGCGGCGAGCGCCAGCCGGTGGGCGCCGGGGCCCGCACGGGCGGCACCTACGGGGGCCCGCCGCTGGACACGCACGCTGCCGCGGACGAGACGGCCATGATGGCGCCGGTCCGCGACGAGCCGGAGGCGCCGGGCGGCATCCCCCAGCAGGGCGACACCGACCGCGGCCGCTACGACGAGTACCCGTCCGGCGGCGGGTACGACGACGATGACGACGACTACGACGACGAGGACCCGGCCGACGAGCCGCCGGTGCAGCCGTCGTCGGCGGCGGACGTCGCCCGGGTCGCCACGCTGCAGACCGACGTGTTCGTCATCGACGGGCGGCCGCGGTACCACGTGCAGGGCTGCCCGCACCTGCTCGGCCGCGAGCACGAGCCGCTGCCGGCGCACGAGGCGGTCGAGCTCGGCTTCACGCCGTGCAGCGTCTGCACCCCCAACGACGTCCTGCTCGGGCGTCGCTGAGCGCCTGCCGCGCGCGAGTGGCCGAGCGGAGGATCGCCTCCGATCGGGTGAACCCTCACAATGAAGTGTGGTCACCATCGCGATCCGCGTCCGGCCCGGTGCGTCCCGCACCGCGGTCGGCGGTAGCTACCCGGGCCCGTACGGTCCGGCGCTGGTCGTCGCGGTGGGCGCCCGCCCGGTCGACGGGCAGGCCACCACGGCCGCGCTGCGCGCGCTGGCCGACGCGATCGGGGTGCGGCCCTCCGCGCTGCGGCTGAAAGCCGGCGCGGCCAGCCGCGACAAGCTGGTCGAGCTCGACGACCCGCCCGCCGGCCTCGACGCCCGGGTCGCCGCGCTGCTGGAGTCGGGCCGTTGACCCACGACTTCAACGTCGCGCTGCTCATCGGCGCGGCCGTCCTGCTGGTGTGCGTCGGCGCCGTGCGCCTCTCGGTCCGCCTGGGCCTGCCCAGCCTCCTCGTGTACCTGCTGCTCGGCGTGGTCATCGGCGAGGCCGGCTTCGGCATCCAGTTCGAGAACGCCGAGCTGACCCGCACGCTCGGCATCTGCGCCCTGGTCGTGATCATCGCCGAGGGCGGCCTGACCGCCCGCTGGTCGACGCTGCGCCCGGTGCTCGGCCCGGCCGTGGTGCTGTCCACCTTCGGCGTCGCGGTCAGCGTCGTGGTGGTCGGCGCGGTCGTCCACTACGCCCTCGGGGTCCCGTGGCAGGAGGCCCTGCTCTACGGCGCCGTGCTGTCCTCCACCGACGCCGCCGCCGTCTTCTCCACCCTGCGCCGGGTGCCGGTCCGGCCGCGGCTGGCCGCGCTGCTGGAGGCCGAGTCCGGCATCAACGACGCCCCGGTCGTGATCCTGGTCCTGCTGCTGTCGATGCCGGCGGGCAGCCACGGCCCGTGGTACGAGCAGTTCGGCCTGGTCGCCTACGAGCTGGTCGCCGGCGGTGCCGTCGGCCTGCTCGCCGGCTTCGGCGGCGCCTGGGCGCTGCGCCGGGCCGCGCTGCCGTCGGCCGGCCTCTACCCGCTCGCGGCGATCGGGCTGACCGTGCTCGCGTACGCGGCCGGCTCGGTCGCCCACGCCTCGGGCTTCCTCGCCGTGTACGTCACCGGCGTCGTGCTCGGCAACGCCCACCTGCCGCACCGCCGGGCCATGCTGGGCTTCGCCGACGGGCTGGCCTGGCTCGCCCAGATCGCGCTGTTCGTGCTGCTGGGCCTGCTGGCCTCGCCCGCCGAACTGGGCAAGGCGGTGCTGCCGGCGCTGCTCGTCGGCCTGGTGCTGATCCTGCTGGCCCGGCCCCTGTCGGTACTGCTGAGCGTCACGCCCTTCAACCTGGGGCCGAACGGGTTCGGCTGGCGCGACCAGGCGTTCCTCTCCTGGGCGGGGCTGCGTGGGGCGGTCCCGGTCGTCCTGGCGACCATCCCGCTGTCGGCCGGGGTGCCGCACTCCCGCGAGATCTTCAACGTCGTCTTCGTCCTGGTGGTCATCTACACGGCGGCGCAGGGCGTCACGCTTCCGCCCGTCGCGAAACGGCTGGGCGTCACCGCCCCGGCCGAGCCGACGGACCTGCAGGTGGAGGCGGCGCCGCTGGAGCGGATGGGCGCCGATCTGCTGCAGGTCGAGGTCCCGCCTGGCTCGAAGCTCAACGGCGTGCACGTGGACGAGTTACGATTGCCTGTCGGTGCGGTCGTGACGCTCGTGCTGCGCGACGGCGGTGCGTTCGTCCCGGCGCCCGAGACCCGCCTGAAGACCCGCGACAGCCTCCTGATCGTGACGACCGAGCAGGTGCGCGACGTGGCGGAGCGACGGCTGCGGGCCGTGAGCAGGCGCGGAAGACTCGCCCGTTGGTTTGCCGAACATGGCGAGGATCGGCGCCAATAACTGATCCAATTGGTCGGAATGCGTGTGGCATGTTTGTCGGACGCGTGTACATTCCGTATTCTTGCCAGCCACTGGAGTGCGCGACGGCGCGTCGCGCGCCCATTTTGCATCTGGGGGAGCCATGGCCGAGCGGGCTGATGCCGTGCCGACAGGCCGGGCAGCGAGCGGTGCCGGGCGAGATGCGGCCACCGGTGTGACGCGAGTGAACACTGTGACAAGAACACAGAAACCGGCTGGTCGGCAAGCCGCGGGCACCCCAACGAGGGCGACCGCGAACTTGCGCGCAGCGGCGAAACCGACAAAGGTGACGAAGGCCGCGAACGCCGCGCCGGCGACCACCCCGAAGACCGCGACCAACGCCGCCGCCAGGACCGCCCAGCGCGGTGGGGGCACGGGTCGCACCACGAGGACGGCGCCGGCGGGGGACACCGCGCCGGCGCGGAAGACGGCGCCGGCCGGCCGGACAACGCGGGCGTCGAAGGCGGCCGCCACGGGGCGCGGCACCGCCGGTACCACTCAGAACACCACGCCGATCGCCGCAGCTGCGGCCGAGGGAGCCACGATGGCCAAGACCGCAGAACCGAAGACCACCGCGGCCAAGACCGCTGGGGCGAAGGCCGCCCGTGGCACGCGCACCGCAGCCGAGACCGAGAAGATCCGGGTCGCGCTCATCGAGCGCCGCGACGAGCTGAAGGCCGAGCACGACCAGACGCTCGTCGATATCGCCGAGCTCCAGCAGCACCGGCTGACCGACTCGGCCGGCGACGACCAGGCCGACACCGGCACCAAGACGTTCGAGCGCGAGCAGGAGATCACGCTCGCCAACAACATCCTGGAGCGGATCAACCAGGTCGAGCGGGCCCTGGAGCGGCTCGACGAGGGCGGCTACGGCTGGTGTGAGAAGTGCGGCAACGCCATCCCGGTCGAGCGGCTCGCCGCGTTCCCGTCCGCTACGCTCTGCGTCACCTGCAAGCAGTTGGAGGAGCGGCGCTGACCACCCAGGACGACCTCGCCACGACCACCCCCCGCGCGGGGACCGCCCGCGTCTGGAGCCTCTTCGGCCTGGTCGCGGCCGTGGTGATTGCGATCGACATCGCCGTGAAGCAGTGGACGACGTCCACGATCGCGGGCGGCGAGCCGGTGAAGCTGCTCGGCGGGCTGATCTACGTGATCTACACGCGGAACAGCGGCGCCGCGTTCAGCATGCTGAGCGACTACACGTGGATCTTCCCGATCATCGCGACGGTCGTGGTCGCCGCGCTGATCTGGATGGTGCGCAGCACGGCGTCGACGTGGTGGACGGTCGCCCTCGGGCTGATCCTCGGCGGGGCGCTGGGCAACCTGGTCGACCGGATCTTCCGGGCGCCGAAGCCGCTGCACGGCCACGTCGTCGACATGTTCAGCTTCCTCGACGACCACGGCGGGCACTTCCCGGTGTTCAACGTGGCCGACTCGGCGCTGACGGTCGGCGTGGCGCTGGCCGTCCTGCTGGAGTTCATGGGCCGGCGGCGCGACGGGACCCGCGCCAAGAAGGACGAGCATGCGTGAGGTCCGTTCGCTCCCCGTCCCCGACGGGCTCGACGGCACGCGGCTCGACCAGGCACTGACCCGGCTCTTCGGGTTCAGCCGCACGGTCGCGGCGGCGCTCGTCGAGGCGGGCGACGTCGCGGTCGACGGCGAGGTGCGGCCGAAGTCCGACAAGGTCACCGCCGGCGCCTGGCTGGAGGTCACGCTCCCGGCCCAGCCGAGCGCGCCGTCGGTCGAGGCGGTGCCGGTGGCCGGCCTCACGGTCGTGTACAGCGACGACGACATCGTGGTGGTCGACAAGCCGGTCGGGGTCGCCGCACACCCGAGCCCCGGCTGGACCGGCCCGACGGTGATCGGCGGGCTGGCCGCGATGGGCCACACGGTGGCGACCAGCGGCGCCGCCGAGCGCCAGGGCGTCGTGCACCGGCTCGACGTCGGCACGACCGGGCTCATGGTGGTGGCCAAGAGCGAGTCCGCCTACAGCACGCTGAAGCGGGCCTTCAAGGCGCGTGAGGTCGAGAAGCGGTATCACGCCGTCGTCCAGGGCCACCCGGACCCGCTGCGCGGCACGATCGACGCGCCGATCGACCGGCACCCGAGCCACGACTACAAGTTCGCGGTCGTGTCCGGCGGCCGGCCGAGCATCACGCACTACGACACGATCGAGGCGTTCCCGGCGGCGACCCTGGTCGACGTGAAGCTCGAGACCGGGCGCACCCACCAGATCCGGGTGCACTTCTCGGCGCTGCGTCACCCGTGCGTGGGCGACCTGACGTACGGCGCCGACCCCACCCTGGCCGCCCGCCTGCACCTGTCGCGGCAGTGGCTGCACGCCCGTGAGCTGGGCTTCCTGCACCCGAGGACGGGCGAGTACGTGTCGTTCCTCAGCGACTACCCGGCCGATCTCGCCGACGCCCTGGCCGTCCTCGCCGGGGCCTAGCGTCATGGGTCCGGCACGCTGTGCGACCCTGGCACTGCGATGAAGCTGCTGCAAGAGCTCGACCAGCGCATCCTCCCGCCGGTCGGCAACGTCCTGGCCCGGCTGTTCCGGGGTGCCGTGCGGCTGCGCGTGTTCACCACCGTCGTCGCGGTGGTCGCGGTGACGGCCACGCTGCTCGTCCTGCACGACGCGAACCGGCACCGCGGCAGCGACCCGTCGCTCGGTGACGTGCTGCGGGTCGGGGTGCCCGAGGGGGCGTCGATCCCGGGGTACCTTGAGAGCAGCCGCGCCGAGCTGGCCGGACTGGCCGGGGACACCGGCGTCTACGCGCTGGTGTCGTTCAACGCCTACCTGGCGCCCGACCGGCTGGCCCCGGTGCTCGCGGACGGCTCCCTGTCGAGCGTCTTCGCCCGGGTACCGCTGCCGCATGCGCAGACCGAGCTGGTGCGGCTCGGCGCGTACAAGCTGCCCGACGACGTGGTCACGGCCATGGACGCCACCGCGGAGCGCAAGCGCGGGGAGGCGCGGCACTACCGCGACCTGCTCGCCGCGAACGACAAGCCCGACGACCTGCGCGAAATTTACGTGACCGGGGCGATCGTGGCGGACAACGAGGCGACGGCATACGCGGAGCACTGCTCGTGCGTGTACGCGGCGGTCGTCTACGCGACCCCAGCGGCACTGCGGACGATCGCGCAGCGACCGGAGACGCGGGCCGTCGATCCGATCACCGAGCTGCAACGACTCGATCGCACGGTGTTCCTGCCCCCGTTGCCCGAGCAAACTACGCTCGCCGGACCGATCAGCGAAGTCCCCGCGAGTGCGGCCGCGTCCCCTCGACCGTCCTAACCGGGTATCCCTTCGGGGTGTCGTGCAGTTGATGCAGGGGATGGGCTCGCAGGTGTGGTCCGAATAGTGTTCGGTCCGTAGCCTGGGGTACGGGTGAGGGACGCCGGTGAGGAGGGCCAGGGTGGCAGAGCGCGCCGATGCCAGGTGGGACGGGTCGGCCGAGCCGGCTCCCCGGTGGCGGTCGCTCCTCGACCGGGCCCTGTCCGGGCGGGCGCAGCCGAGTGATCTGGATTACGACGGAAGGTTCGAGCACCCTAGAGCCCCGTACCCACCGTCGCGGCCCTACGATGACGAGCCAATGCATCCCAACGGCACGCGACCCTTCGAAGCGCCGCCCCGGTCCGCCGGCCCGCAGCGCCGCCCCGACGCGCACGCCCCCCGGCTGGAGTATCAGCAGCAGCGACCGGCCGACCCGACCGAGCAGATGGTGAACGTGCTCCGCCAGGAGATCCCGACGCCGAAGGTGCTCGCGTTCGCCAACCCCAAGGGCGGCGTGCACAAGACGACCGCGACCGTGCTCACCGCGGCGACGATCGGCGCGGTCCGGGGCAAGGGCGTCATCGCCTGGGACGACAACGAGCTGCGCGGCACGCTGGGCCTGCGCGCCGGCAGTGCCCGCCACGCCCGCACCATCCGCCACCTCATCGCCGACCTCGTGCGGGTCGAGAACGCGACGGGGTACGACCTCTACGACATGCTCGACGACTACCTGCGGCACGCCTCCGACGGCTCCTACGACGTGCTCGCCGGCGAGGAGAACCCGCGCTTCGCGCAGCGCCTCGACCCGCACACCGTGCGCCGGGTGCTGGAGCTGCTGCGCCGCACCCACGACGTGATCTGCGTCGACACCGGCAACAACGTCGAGAGCCCCAACTGGCAGACCGTGCTGCAGACCGCCGACCAGCTGGTCGTGACCAGCGTGCCGCGCGAGGACGCCGCGTTCACGGCCGACTGGATGCTCGACCTGCTCGACGAGGCGGGCATGGAGGAGCTGGTCGCCAACGCGGTGACCCTGCTGTCCTGCCCGACGCCCAACCCGACGCCGCTCATCGACGACCTCGCCGGGCACTTCCGCAGCCGCACCCGGGCCGTGGTCGTGGTCCCCTACGACCCGGCGCTGGAGAGCGGCTCCAACATCGAGTATCCGATGCTCGGCCCCGCGACCAAGCGGGCGTGGCTGCGGGCCGCGGCCGTGATGATGGACCCCTACGCCCGATAGAGCTCCTCCACCGCCCGGGCGAACACCGTCCGGTGGTGGTCGACCTGCGCCTCGGTCGTGGCCGGGGACATGAGCGCCATGTTGTGGAACGGCGTGAGCAGGATGCCCCGGTTCGCCAGGTAGACGTGCAGGTAGTCCTCGAGGTCCGGGTCCGCTTTCGCCGCCGACTCGGTGCCGGTTCTCGGTGCGGGGCTGGCGAAGCGGTACTCCGCCCTGGCCCCCAGCCGGCTGACCGACCAGGGCAGGTCGTGCGCCGCGATCACCGCTTGCACGCCGGCGGCGAAGCGCTCGGCGAGGGCCGTCATGCGCTCGAACGCCGCGTCGGTGAGCACGTGCTCCAGCGTCGCCCGGGTCGCGGCGATCGACAGCGCGTTGCCGGCGAGGGTGCCGCCGACGCCGCCCATGTCGACGAGATCGAGCTCTTTCATGGTGTTGATCCGTGCCGCCACCTCGGCCGACAGCCCGTAGGCGGCGGCCGGGATCCCGCCGCCGATCGCCTTGCCGATCGTCACCACGTCCGGCGTGAGGTTCCAGGCCTTCGTGGCCCCGCCGGGGCCGGCCGAGAACGTGTGGGTCTCGTCGTTGACGAGGAAGGTGTCGTACCGGCGGGTCAGCTCGCGGACGCCGTCGAGGTAGCCCGGCTCGGGCAGCACGATGCCGATGTTCGTCAACGCCGGCTCCATGACGACCGCCGCGACGTCGCCGTGGGCGAGCTCGCGCTCCAGCCCCGCCAGGTCGTTGTACTCGGCGACCCGGCTGGTCACGGTCACGTCGACGGGCGCGCCGACGTTGCCCTCGCGGTTGCGGGGCCGGCCGTCCTCCAGCACGATGAGCGACTCGTCGACCGAGCCGTGGTAGCAGTAGCTGTTGAACAGGATCCTCGGCCGACCGGTGATCGCCCGGAGCAGCCGGATCACCCAGCGGTTGGCGTCGGTCGCGGTCAGGGCGAAGCTCCACTCGGTGACCCCGAAGCGGCGGGTCAGCTCGGCGCCGACCCAGGCGGCGTCCGGCGTCGGCAGCATCGCGCAGGCGCCGCTCGCGAACCGCCGCTGGACGGCCTCGGCGGTCTGTTCGGGGGCGTGGCCGGCCATCGCCGCGGTGTCGCCGAGGCAGAAGTCGGTGTACTCGTGCCCGTCGACGTCGGTGACGACCGCGCCGACGGCGCTGTCGAGGTACAGCGGGAAGCCGGCGGCCTTCTTGTTCATCCAGGTCATCGGCACCCGGCCGAACAGGTGCCCGGCCTTCGCATACTCGGCGGCGGAGCGCGGGTTGCGCTCGGCGAAGGCGGCCCGCTCGCGGGACAGCAGGCCGGCCAGGCGGTCACGGTCGATCATCCGTGGAGTGTCGCAAACTGTCGTACCCCGGGGATAGGTTCACGGCGTGGGGGAGTCGTTCGTACATCTGCACGCACACACCGAGTATTCGATGCTGGACGGTGCGGCGCGGCTGGGGCCGCTGTTCGCCGAGGCGGCGCGGCTCGGCCAGCCCGCGCTGGCCATGACCGACCACGGCAGCATGTATGGCGCCTACGACTTCTACCACCGGGCGCTCGACGCGGGCGTCAAGCCGATCCTCGGGCTGGAGGCCTACCTGACGCCCGGCACGCACCGGGGCGACCGCACGCGGGTGCGCTGGGCGGCCGGCGGGGAGAACGACGTCTCCGGCGGCGGGGCCTATACGCACCTGACCATGCTCGCCGCCGACGCGACCGGGCTGCGCAACCTGTTCCGGCTGGCGTCGCGGTCCAGCTTGGAGGGCTTCTTCTACAAGCCGCGGGCCGACCGCGAGCTGCTCCAGGAGTATCGCGAGGGCGTGATCGCCACGACCGGGTGCCCCTCCGGCGAGGTGCAGACCTGGCTGCGGATCGGCGACTTCGAGCGGGCCTGCGCGGCGGCCGGCGAGCTGCGCGACCTGTTCGGCCCCGGCAACTTCTACCTGGAGCTGATGGACCACGGCCTGGAGATCGAGGCCCGCGTCCGGCACGACCTGCTGCGCCTGGGCAAGCGGCTCGGCCTGACCCCGGTCGCCACCAACGACCTGCACTACACGTTCCACGCCGACGCCGACGCGCACGAGGTGCTGCTGTGCGTGCAGTCGGCGACCACGCTGGCCGACCCGAAGCGGTTCAAGCTCGACGCCAAGGACTTCTACCTCAAGCCGGCCGAGGAGATGCGCCGGATCTGGGACGCGGAGGTCCCCGGCGCCTGCGACACGACGCTGCGCATCGCCGAGCGGATCGGCGACTACGGCCCGGTGTTCGCCCCGCGCAACCTCATGCCGAGGTTCCCGGTGCCCGACGGCGAGACCGAGGACTCCTGGCTGCGGGCCGAGGTCGGCCGCGGCCTGGCCGGGCGCTTCCCGGGCGGGGTGCCGGCCGGGCACGCGCGGCAGGCCGACTACGAGCTGTCCGTGGTCGGGCAGATGGGCTTCCCGGGGTATTTCCTGGTGGTGGCCGACCTGGTCGCCCACGCCCGGCGGGAGGGGATCCGGGTCGGGCCCGGCCGCGGGTCGGCGGCCGGCTCCGTCATCGCCTGGGCGCTGGGCATCACCGAGCTCGACCCGCTCGCGCACGGGCTGCTGTTCGAGCGGTTCCTCAACCCGGAGCGCATCTCCATGCCGGACATCGACATGGACTTCGACGAGCGCCGGCGCGGCGAGGTGATCCGCTACGCCACGGAGCAGTACGGGTCGGACCGCGTCTCGCAGATCATCACCTACGGCACGATCAAGGCGAAGGCGGCGATCAAGGACGCGGCCCGGGTGCTCGGCCACCCGTTCTCGCTCGGCGACCGGATCACCAAGGTCATGCCGCCGCCGGTTCTCGGCCGGGACATGCCGCTGGCCGGCGTCTTCGACCCCGCCCACCCGCGCCACGCGGAGGCGGCCGAGCTGCGCCGGCTCTACCAGAGCGAGCCCGACGTCCGCGAGGTCGTCGACACCGCGCGCGGCCTGGAGGGGCTCAAGCGGCAGTGGGGCGTGCACGCCGCCGGGGTGATCCTGTCCCGCGAGCCGCTGCTCGACGTGCTGCCGATCCAGAAGCGCGAGCAGGACGGGGCGATCATCACCCAGTGGGACATGGGCGCCTGCGAGGCGCTCGGCCTGCTGAAGATGGACTTCCTCGGCCTGCGCAACCTGACCATCCTCGACGACGCGCTCGACGCCATCCGGCACAACCGCGGGGTCGAGGTGGTCATCGAGGACGTGCCCCTCGACGACGAGCCCACCTACGAGCTGCTGTCCCGCGGCGACACGCTCGGCGTCTTCCAGTTCGACGGCGGCCCGGTCCGGGCGCTGCTGCGCTCGATGGCGCCCGACAGCTTCGCCGACGTCTCCGCCGTCGGCGCGCTCTACCGGCCGGGCCCGATGGGCGCCAACGCCCACAACGAGTATGCGGACCGCAAGAACGGCCGCCGCCCGGTCGTGCCGATCCACCCGGAGCTCGCCGAGCCGCTCGCCGACATCCTCGGCGACACCTACGGCCTGATCGTCTACCAGGAGCAGGTCATGGCGATCGCCCAGCGGGTCGCCGGCTTCTCCCTCGGCGCCGCCGACCTGCTGCGCCGCGCGATGGGCAAGAAGAAGAAGGAGATCCTCGACCACGAGTTCGAGCCGTTCTCGGCGGGCATGCGCGCCCGCGGCTACTCCGACGGCGCGATCCGCACGCTGTGGGACATCCTGGTGCCGTTCTCCGACTACGCGTTCAACAAGGCGCACAGCGTGGCCTACGGCCTGGTCGCCTACTGGACGGCCTACCTCAAGGCCAACTTCCCGGCGGAGTACATGAGCGCCCTGCTCACCTCGGTCGCCGGCGGCAAGGACCGGATGGCGCTCTACCTCGCCGAGTGCCGGCGCATGGGCATCCGCGTCCTGCCCCCCGACGTCAACTCCTCCCAGGGCCGCTTCGCCGCCGTGGGCGCCGACATCCGCTTCGGCCTGAGCGCGGTGCGCAACGTCGGCGCCCACGTCGTCGAGTCGATCGTCCACGCCCGCCGCGAGCAGGGCCCGTATGCCGACTTCCACGACTTCCTGCGCAAGGTCGACCAGTCGGTCTGCAACCGCAAGACGATCGAGTCCCTGATCAAGGCCGGCGCCTTCGACTCCCTGGGCCACTCCCGCCGCGGCCTGATCATGGTTCACGCCGACGCCATCGACGCCGTCCTCGGCACCAAGCGCAACGAGGCCATCGGCCAGTTCGACCTCTTCGGCGCCCTGGCGGACGTCCAGGCCCCCGCCGCCCCGATCCCGCCCGGCGACTGGGACCGCCCGGAGCGCCTGGCCTTCGAGCGCGAGATGCTCGGCCTGTACGTCTCCGATCACCCCCTGCGCGGCCTGGAGCCCGCCCTGCGCCGCGCGGCCGACCGCTCGATCGCCTCGATCGCCGAGGAGGGCACCGTCCCCGACGGCGCCGTGGTGGCGCTGGCGGGCATCCTGTCGGGCGTCCAGCGCCGCGTGACCCGCCAGGGCCGGCCGTGGGCCTCGGCGACGCTGGAGGACCTGGACGGCTCGATCGAGGTGATGTTCTTCCCGAACACCTACGAGGAGATCGGCCAGTACGTCGCGGAGGACGCCATCGTCGCGGTGAAGGGCCGCGTGGACCGCCGCGAGGACTCGCCGCGCCTGATGGCGATGGACTTACGGGTCCCGGACCTGCCGGCCCTGAGCGCCGCCCTGTCCGAGCCCGCGCCGTCCCCGGCACCCCCGACCCCGTCGGCCACGTCCTCGTAGCCCGCCCGCCGAGCCCGGCAGGGGCCGTCGCGCTCCCGGCCGGGTCCGCCGCGCCCGTGGGGGTGGTGCGCTCCGGGGTAGGCCCGCCGCGCCCGCGGGGTTGTCGCGTTCCGGCCGGGTCCGGCGCGTCCGCGGGGGTTGTCGCGCTCCCGGCCGGGTCCGTCGTGTCCCGTGCCGGTCTGCCGGGCTCAGCCATGTCCGTCGTGTCCGAGCTGAGGCTCTCTCGCACCCGCGAGCGGGTGTACCCATGCCCGATTTTTCGGATGAATCGGGCGAGGGTGCGGCTGTGCGTGTGCGAGCCGTGCCGAGTCCGGGCCGCTCGAATCGCCGGGGACGGACCCGGGGCGCCGGCTCGGTGGTTCGCCCATGATCAAGGGAAGGATCTGGCTGCCCGGACGACCAGATCCTTCCCTTGATCATGGGGAGTGCGGCGGCCGCGGCCGCCGGCAGGGCGGGCCGTTGTTCGTTGTCCTGCCGGGGTGCTGGCAGGATGGGTTGGTGAGCATCGCCCCTATTGAGCCCTTCGGGCAGGCGCCATCTGCTGAGGCTCCAGCGCGTCCGCGGGCCCGGATCGGGCTGGAAGTCCTGCTCGCGCTCGCGGCGGGGGCCGTGGTGGCGGTGATCGGGGCGCCCGTCGGGGTGCTCTGGGCCTGGGTGGCGCCCGAGGTCGAGCTCGTCCAGACCGACTACGGGCCGTATCCGCTGCAGCCGGAGCCCGAGGGGTACTGGGCGGACGACGGGTGGTTCATCATGATCGCCATCGTCGTCGGGGCGCTCGTCGCCGTGGCCGCCTGGCTGGTCTTCCGGCGGCAGCGGGGGCCGATCATGCTGGCCGGGCTCGTCGTCGGGTCGGCCGGGGCCTCGGTGCTCGCGGCGTGGCTGGGGAACAAGATCGGGTATGCCCACTACCTGGACCTCGTGGAGCACGCGCCCCGGGGCACGCACATCTTCCGGCCGGTGAAGCTGCGGACCGGCACGTCCAGTCTCGCGTTCGGGTTCATCCCCTGGGTGCGGGGGACGATGCTGGTGCAGGCGCTGGCGGCGGCCGCCGTGTACACCGCGCTCGCCGGGTTCCACGTGTCGCCCACGCTCCGGTACGACAACATGCCCGCCGAGTACTTCGACCCCGTGCCGCCGACGGACCAGCCGCCGGCCTGGGAGCAGCCGCCGGCCGCGCAGTCGCAGGCCTGGGACCAGCCGTCCACCGTGCAGCCGCCGGCCTGGGAGCAGCCGCCGGCCGGACCGCAGCCGGCAGTGCAGCCGCCGCCTGCCGGGGAGCCCGCGCAGGAGCGCCGGGACGAGCGGTCAGTTGGGGCTGGAGGGGACGGCCAGGTCGGCCAGTGAGACCGGCACCGCCCGCACCCGGCCCAGCAGGGCCGCCTCGCGGCGGAGCAGGGACCGCTCGGCCTTCAGCCGGCTCGCCGTGTCGGGCTCGGCCAGCAGCGCCTGGCGGTCCTCCAGGGTGAGCGACGCCGTCGCCGCGACCAGGTGGGACAGGACCGTCGGATCGTCCGGCAGCTGCTCGCCGTCGTCGTCGGACTCGCCGCGACGGATCGCGCGGAGGTACTGCTGGAAGGCCGCCAGCACCCCGGCCGCCAGCTCGCCCTCCCGGTCCGCCTCGCCCTTGGGCTCCGGCAGCCACTCGATCTCGCCCGTGAGGTACGGGGCGTCGTTGCGGGCCAGGCCGAGCAGCCGGAAGCGGCGGCGGCCCACGGTCATCAGGTCGAAGCGGCCGTCCGGAAGCTCGGTGATCTGCCGGACCTCGGCGGCGCAGCCGACCTCGTAGAGCGACAGGGACTCGCCGGCGGTGATCGACGCGTCGGCGGCCTCGGTCTGGCGGCCGACCTCCCAGCCGCGGCGGATCGCCACCACGCCGAACTCGCGGGGCATGCTCGCCGGCAGGTCGGTGAGGTGCTGCACGAGCGTGCGGTATCGCGGCTCGAACACGTGCAGGGGCAGCACGAGGCCGGGGAAGAGGACGGTGCCGAGCGGAAAGAGCGGCAGGAGCGTGCGCGCGTCCCGCTCCGGTTCGTTCGCTGCCTCCACGGGCGAAGCGTAGCCGAGCGGAGCGGGAGCGCGGCACGACGCGTTCACTTCAGGCCGGCGAAGAATTCGCGGATGTCGTTGACGAGCACGTCGGTGGCCTCGTGGGCGGCGTAGTGCCCGCCCGCGTCGCGCCCCTGCGGAGCCGCGGGAACGCCGTACGCGTGCCAGCTCACGATGTTGGCGTGGTCGCGCGAGGCGAACGGACGGATTGACTCGAAGTCACCCGCGAACATGGCCAGGCCCGTCGGCACCGTCGTCGGACCGGACGGGGGCGGGGTGGCGTGGGCGTCCTCCCAGTAGAGGCGGGCCGCCGACGCCGCCGTGTTCGTGAACCAGTAGACGGCCACGTTCGCGAGGATGAAGTCGGGATCGAGGGAGCCGCCGAACAGCTGCGCGTTCCACGCGAGCAGGCCGGTGGGGGAGTCGGCCAGCGCGTAGGCGAGCGTCTGCGGCTGCTGGCTGTGCAGCGTGTTGAACGACATCAGGTTGTCGGCGAACCACTGCAGCTTCGCCAGGGCCCGGTGGTCGGTCTCGGTGAGGTTCGCGAACTCGGCCGGGTCGCCGCTCGGGAACGAGAACAGCTGGGTGACGTGCACGCCGATCACCCGGTCGGGCGCGAACCGACCCTGCTCCGGGGCGATCATCGAGCCGGCGTCGTTGCCGACCGCGCCGAACCGCTCGTACCCGAGCCGCGCCATGAGCTCGTTCCACGCCCGCGCGATGCGGTAGCGGTTCCAGCCCGGCGCCGGGGTCGGGCCGGAGAACCCGTAGCCCGGCAGCGACGGGATCACCAGGTGGAAGTCCCGCGACAGCGGCTCGATGACGTCGAGGTACTCGACCACCGAGCCCGGCCAGCCGTGGGTGAGGATCGGCGGCGTCGCCTCGGGGTTCGCCGAGCGCACGTGGATGAAGTGCACGGTCGCGCCGTCGATCTCGGTCAGGTACTGCGGGTGGGCGTTGAGCCGCGCCTCGACCGCGCGCCAGTCGAAGCTTTCCAGCCAGTACCGCGTGAGCTCCTGGACCCGCGACCGCGGCACCCCGTAGGCGTCGCCGGCGCCGGGCAGCTCGTCCGGCCACACTGCGCGCTCCAGCCGGCGGCGCAGCTCGTCGAGCTCGGCCTGCGGCACCTCGACGCGGAAGGGACGGATCATGGTGACCTCCTGAGGACGGGAACGGAATACTTCGTTCCGCTCACCGGAGACGCTATCAGAGCGGAACGATCCGTTCCAGTGGTAGCGTGGGGCCATGGCGGAGCAAGGGCGTAAGGGCCAGGCCCGGCGCAACGACACGGTCATCCTCGAGGCGGCCCGCGAGGTGTTCCTCGACGATCCGAAGGCGCCGATCGCGGCGGTCGCCGAGCGGGCGGGCGTCGGCATCAGCGCGCTCTACCGGCGGTATGCCGGCAAGGAGGACCTGCTGCGGACGCTGTGCCACGACGGGCTCAAGCGGTTCGTCCAGGAGGCCGAGGACGCCGACGCGGCGAACGAGGACGGGTGGGCGGCGCTGCGGGCGTTCCTCGTCGGGGTCGTGGACGCCGACGTGCACTCGCTCACCGTGCACCTCGCCGGGACGTTCACCCCGACCGAGGAGATGCACGCCGACGCCGGCGCCTCCAACGGCCTGGTCGAGCGGCTCGTGCGCCGGGCGCACGACAGCGGGCGGCTGCGGCCCGACTTCACCGTGGCCGACGTCGGGCTGGTGCTGGAGGCCTGCGCCGCCATCCGGCTGCCCGACCGGGAACGGACGGCCGAGCTTCGCCGGCGGTACCTCGGACTCACCCTCGACGGCATGGACCGCACCGACGCCGGAGCGCTCCCCGGGCCCGCCCCCGCGCCCGGGGAGTTCAACTACCGGTGGCGGAGGTCACGCTGACTCCGACAGACCGACTGACGGGACGCACGAGGAAACGCGCTGGCCGGACCGAATAGACTCACTCAGGTGTTGAACCGGATCGACCTGCGCGGCTCCACCGAGGACCCGCGCCGTCTGCTGCCCCGTGCCGCCCTCGACGTCTCCGTCGCCACCGAGCAGGTGCGCCCGACCGTCGAAGCGGTGCACGAGCACGGCGCGAAGGCGATCCGGGAGGCCACCCATCGCTTCGACGGGGTGGAGCTGCGGCAGCTGCGGGTGCCGGCAGCGGCGATCGCCGCCGCCGAGGCCGGGCTCGAACCGGCGGTCCGGGCCGCGCTGCTGGAGTCGATCGCGCGCGCCCGGAAGGTACACCTGGATCAAACGCGGCAAGAGGTCACCACCGTCCTCGGTCAGGGCGGCACGGTCACCCAGCGCTGGCTGCCCGTCGCCCGGGTCGGGCTCTACGTGCCCGGCGGCCTCGCGGTGTATCCGTCGAGCGTGGTCATGAACGTCGTCCCGGCCCAGGCCGCCGGGGTCGCGTCGATCGCGGTCACCAGCCCGCCGCAGAAGGGCACCGGCCTGCCCAACGTCAACATCCTGGCCGCGTGCGCGCTGCTCGGCGTCGACGAGGTCTACGCCGTCGGCGGGGCGCAGGCGATCGCCATGCTCGGCTACGGCTTCAGCGACGAGGAGCCGGCCTGCGCGCCGGTCGACATGATCACCGGGCCGGGCAACGTGTGG
Organism: Dactylosporangium sucinum; assembly: GCF_014647515.1. Lineage (GTDB taxonomy): Bacteria > Actinomycetota > Actinomycetes > Mycobacteriales > Micromonosporaceae > Dactylosporangium > Dactylosporangium sucinum. Next base: position 24,868 of record NZ_BMPI01000108.1, read on the forward strand.
GTGACCGCGGCCAAGCGGCTGCTGCGCGGCACGGTCGGCATCGACGCGGAGGCCGGCCCGACCGAGATCGCGATCCTGGCCGACGACAGCGCCGACCCGCGGCACGTCGCCGCCGACCTCATCAGCCAGGCCGAGCACGATCCGCTCGCGGCGAGCGTGCTGGTCACGCCGTCGACCGAGCTCGTCGCCGCGGTCGAGGCCGAGCTTGCCCGGCAGGTCGCCGCGACCAAGCACCAGCAGCGGGTCACCGACGCGCTGACCGGCGTGCAGTCGGCGATCGTGCTCGTCGACGACCTGGAGCAGGGGCTGCGGGTGGTCGACGCCTACGGCGCGGAGCACCTGGAGATCCAGACCCGCGACCCGCGGACCGTCGCCGAGCGGGTCCGCAGCGCCGGGGCGATCTTCGTCGGCGCCTGGTCGCCGGTCTCCCTCGGCGACTACTGCGCCGGCTCCAACCACGTGCTGCCGACCGGCGGCTGCGCCCGCCACTCGTCGGGGCTGTCGACCCAGACGTTCCTGCGCGGGGTGCAGCTCATCGAGTACTCGCACGATGCCCTCCGCGAGGTCGCGGACCACGTCGTGGCCCTGTCCGACGCCGAGGACCTGCCGGCGCACGGCGCCGCGGTGAAGGTGAGGTTCGGCAAGTGACGTCGCTGGAGGATCTGCCGCTGCGCGACGAGCTGCGTGGGCTGACGCCGTACGGGGCGCCGCAGCTCGACGTGGCCGTGCGGCTCAACACCAACGAGAACTCGCACCCGCTGCCCGAGGCCGCCGTCGCCGAGATGGAGAAGGCCCTCGCCGCGGTGCTGCGCGACCTCAACCGCTACCCCGACCGCGACGCGGTGGCGCTGCGCACGGACCTCGCCGCATATCTGGGCCACGGCCTGACGCAGCGCAACGTGTGGGCGGCCAACGGCTCCAACGAGATCCAGCAGCAGTTGCTGCAGACGTTCGCCGGCCCCGGCCGCACCGCGCTCGGCTTCACGCCGTCCTACTCGATGCACCCGCTGCTGTCGGCCGGCACCGGCACCGCCTGGGTCGACGGGCGCCGCGGCGACGACTTCGGCCTGACCGCCGAGCACGCCGTCGAGATGGTCCGGCGCCACCGGCCCGACGTGGTCTTCCTGTGCTCGCCCAACAACCCGACCGGCACCGCGCTGCCGCTCGACGTGGTCGAGGCGGTGGCCGAGGCGACCGACGGCATGGTCATCGTGGACGAGGCCTACGCCGAGTTCGCCCGGCCGGGCACGGTCTTCGCGTTGAGCCTGATCCGGCGGTACCCCAGGGTCGTCGTCACCCGCACCATGAGCAAGGCGTTCGCGCTCGCCGGCGGGCGGGTCGGCTACCTCGCCGCCGACCCCGCCGTGGTCGACGCGGTGCAGCTCGTGCGCCTGCCGTACCACCTGAGCGCGCTGACCCAGGCCGCGGCCCGGGCGGCGCTCGCGCACACGACGGCCCTGCTGTCCACGGTGGACGCCGTGAAGGCCGAGCGCGACCGCATCGTGGAGACGCTGCGCGGCTGGGGCCTCCCGGTCGCCGACAGCGACGCCAACTTCGTGCTGTTCGGCGCGCCGCGCGGCGACGCGAAGGGCGCCTGGCAGGCCCTGCTCGACCGGGGCGTGCTCATCCGCGACGTCGGCGTCCCCGGCTGGCTGCGGGTGACCGCCGGCACGACCGAGGAGACCACCGCCTTCCTGACCGCACTTGAGGAGCTGCTGTGAGCCGTGCCGCCCGAACCGCCCGGATCGAGCGCGTCACCAAGGAGACCAAGGTCTCCGTCGAGCTCGACCTCGACGGCACCGGGGTGGGGGAGATCTCCACCGGGGTGGGCTTCTACGACCACATGCTCAACCAGATCGCCAAGCACGGCGGGTTCGACCTGCGCGTGCACACCGTCGGCGACCTGGAGATCGACGCGCACCACACCGTCGAGGACACCGCGCTCGCGCTGGGCGCGGCGTTCGCCGAGGCGCTGGGCGACAAGGCGGGGGTCACGCGGTACGGGCACGCCCAGGTCCCGCTCGACGAGGTCCTCGCCTCGGCCGTGGTCGACCTGTCCGGCCGGCCCTACGTCGTGCACGACGAGCCGGCGAACATCGCCCCGCACATCGGCGGCAACTACCCGACCAGCCTGACCCGGCACATCTGGGAGTCGTTCGGGCACAGCGCGCGGGTCACGCTGCACGTCAGCATCCTGCGCGCCGGCCGGCACGGCGCCCAGCCGGACGCCCACCACATCGTCGAGGCACAGTTCAAGGCGGTCGCGCGGGCGCTGCGCCAGGCGTGCGCCATCGACCCGCGCAACGCCGGCGCCGTCCCGAGCACGAAGGGCGCCCTGTGAGCATCGCGCTGCTGGCGCTGGCCGGGCTGCTGCTCGGCGGCGCCCTCTCCCTGCGCCAGCAGGGCAGCAAGACGGGCTTCGCCATCACGCTGGCCCTCGCCGTGCTGGCCGCCGCCGGCGGCCTCCTGTGGCTGTACGGGAAGGACTGATCGTGGCGAAGTCGGTGGTCATCCTCGACTACGGCTCGGGCAACCTGCGCTCGGCCGAGCGGGCGGTCGCCCGGGTCGGGGCCGACGTGGAGGTCACGTCCGACCTCGGCAAGGCGGCCCGAGCCGATGGCCTGGTCGTCCCGGGCGTCGGCGCGTACGCCGCCTGCATGGCCGGCATCGACGAGCTCGGCGCCGGCCCGGTGATCGCCGAGCGGGTCCGCAACGGCGCCCCCGTGCTCGGCATCTGCGTCGGCATGCAGGTGCTGTTCGAGGCCGGCGAGGAGCACGGCGTCATCACCAAGGGTCTCGGCCTCGCGCCGGGCACGGTCACCGTCCTGCACGCGCCGGTGGTGCCGCACATGGGCTGGAACACGGTGGACTGGCCGTCCGGCTCGGTCCTGGGCGCCGGCCTGCCGGAGGGCACGCGCTTCTTCTTCGTGCACTCCTACGCGGCCACCCCGACCGAGTCCCAGACGGCCGCGGGGGTCCGGGTCGCGACGACGACGCACGGCGAGCCCTTCGTGGCGGCGTTCGAGTCAGGTGTACTGCGGGCGACCCAGTTCCACCCGGAGAAGTCCGGCGACGCCGGCGCGACCCTGCTGGCCAACTGGCTGGGCACCCTGTGAACGTCGGCCGCGCGCTGCGCAAGCGCCTGCCGTGGCACCTGCGCCTGCTCCTGCTGCTGCCCGGCAAGCGCTGGCTGGCGGGCCGGGCCGCCCGTGGCATGGCCCGCCGGGTCGTCAGGTGAGCCCCGCATGAGTTGCCCTGTGTCAAGCCGTTGCTTGTTGATGTTGGTTGAGCAGGTGTTGGAGGGCTCCGTGTCTGGCG
>NZ_BMPI01000109.1 GCF_014647515.1 Dactylosporangium sucinum
AAGCCGAGCTGGTAGCGCGGGTCTTCCTCCAGCCGGCTGTGTTGCTGCGGGAACCGGCCGGCGATGAGCTGCGCTAAGGTATCCCAGTCCGGCTCCAGCCGGCGGCCGAGCAGCACGCCGCCGTCGGCCCGGTGCGGGAACCGGTCGTGGCGCTCCAGCAGCTCCGGCGTGCAGAACGAGTCGGAGTCCAGCAGCAGCACGTCGTCGTGGCGGGCGGCGGCAATGCCCCGGTTACGGGTGCGGGCCCGGCCGAGGTTCTCCGGGTTGCGCAGGTACCGCACGTCCAGACGGTCGGCGAAGCCGTCGACAACGGCGGCGAGGTCCTCGGTCGAGGCGTCGTCGACGATGACGACCTCGTATTCGGCCCTATCCAGCGTCTGCCGGGCCAGGGTGCCCAGGGCCAGCTCCAGACTGTGCGCCTGGTCGTGGGCGGGGATGACGACGGACAACGACATGGCGGCTCCCTTGCCTAGGCGGCGTACGGCGGGATGTGGTCGACGGCGGCGAGCCGGTTCCAGCGGAACGAGCCGGTGAGCACGTCCTCCTGGCGCAGCAACGACAGCCACGAACTGCGCTCCCCGCGCCCCCACTGGCTGCCCAGGCGCGGGAACGGCGCCGACCGGTCGAGCGCGTCGGCCACCTCGGCGATGCCGTCGGTCACGGTGCGCCGCGGCCGCCAGGTGGTGATCCGGCCGGTGAACCGGTCGAAGCAGACGGCGTAGCTGCGGCGGTCCGGGGAGCCGGCGAAGACGATCCGGGCCCCCGGGAAGCGGGCCTGGACCAGCTCGGCGACCGCCCGGATGCTGTAGTTGGCCCCGGGCACGCCGACGTTGAACACGGTGCCGTGGACGTCGACCACGCTCGCGGCCAAGGTCCGGGCGACTGCGCTTGCGGCGTCGCGCACGTGCAGCAGGGGGCGCACGGCGCCGCCGTCGCCGGTCACCGAGATCTGCCCGTAGCGCCAGGCGGTGGAGACCATCCGGTTGACCAGCAGGTCGTTGCGGAAGGCGGGCGAGGACCCGAACAGGGTCGCGAACCGCAGCGCGACGGGGTGGAAGGCATCGGTACCGGTGGCCATGATGGCCCGCTCGGCCGCCAGCTTGCTGCGCGCGTACGTCGTCAGCGGCTGCGGCACGCAGTCCTCGGTCAGGTTCGGCTCCGCCGAGGCACCGTAGACGCTGCACGACGAGGCGAACACCAGCCGCTCGACGCCGGCCGTACGGGCCAGCCGGGCCAGGCGGATGGAGCTGGACTCGTTGATGTCGACGGTCGCGTCGGCGGACAGCTCTCCCGCGGCGTCGTTGGACAGGCCGGCGAGGTGTACCACGGCGTCGTACCCCCGCAGCTCTTCGGCCGTGACGTCGCGGACGTCCCAGACCTGCCGCTCGCAGTGCGGGGTGAAGAGACCGGAGTCGCCGCCGGTCACCTCGTGCCCCTCGGCGGTCAGCTCCTCCTGCAGGACCGCGCCGAGATAGCCTTCGTTGCCGGTGAGAAAGACGCGCACGGTGGGCCCTTCAGCTGATGAGGAGGTCGGGGTAGGGGATGACGAGGTCGCCGCCGGCCGCGCGGAACGCCGCCGCGTTGGCCCGCACCGCGTCGGCGTAGTTCCACGCGAAGACGATGCAGTAGTCGGCTCCCGCGTCGTCCAGGTCGCGCCGCGGCCGCACCTCGATGCCGTCGCCCGGCGTGAACAGGCCGACCTTGCGGGGGTTGTCATCGACGATCCAGGCGAGGTATTCGCCGATGCGGGACTGGGCCAGCAGCGTCACCGCCCGGGCCGAGGCGCCGTAGCCGCAGATCGTGCGGCCCTGCGCGTGCAGTCCGGCGACGACGTCGTGCAGCCGGCCGCTGCCCCGCCGGACGGCCTCGCCATAGCCGTCGAGGAAACGGCCGTCGGCCACGCCGGCCGCCCGCTCCGCCGCGAGCAGTGCGGTCACCGCCGGCGTGGGCTCGCCCGCGCCGTGAGCCGGCCGCGCCCAGCAGCGCAGCGAGCCGCCCTGGGTGTCGATCTGCTCCACATCGGTGATGGTGAGCCCGTGCCGGGCGAACGCCTGGCCCAGCACGTGCAGGGAGTAGTAGGCGACGTGCTCGTGGTAGATGAACTCGAACATGCCGCCGGCCACCATCGGCAGGACGTAGGCGACCTCGACGACGGCGGTCCCGTCCGGCGCGAGCAGGCGGGCGATGCCGGCGATGACCGCGTTGATGTCGCGCACGTGGGCCAGCACGTTGTTGGCCAGGACCACGTCGCTGGGCCCGGTCTCGGCGACGATCCGGGCGGCGACCTCGTCGTCGAAGAGCACCACGCGGGTCGGCACCCCGCGCCCCTCCGCCTCGGCGGCCAGTGCCGCGGCGGGGTCGACGCCGAGGACCCGCATCCCCCGGGCGGCGAAGAAGCCGAGCAGGGTGCCGTCGTTCGAGCCGATCTCCGTCACCCGGGCTCCGGCCGCCAGGCGCAGCCGGTCGATGACCTGCTCGGCCAGTTGGCCGAAGTGCCGGACCAGCGCGGGCACCGCCCCGGTCGCGTAGCGGTAGTCGCTGAACAGCTCGGCCCGGTCCACCACGTCGCCGAGCTGCACCAGCCCGCAGTCCGGGCAGTGCACAAGGTCGAGCGGGTACCGCGGCAGCGCCCGGGCCTGCTCGGCGGTGGCGCTGAGGTGGTTGGCCGGGGGCGTCGGCTCGAGCGGCACCACCACTGCGGCGTCGGTGCCGCCGCAGAGCAGACAGGTGGGCCGGGCGGCCCGCTGCAGCGCCGGCTGCGGCGCCGGGGCGGTCACGGCGTGACCTGCGGGCCGTCGTACCAGGCCGAGATGTCGGCCCGGCGCTGGAGGGGTTCGACCCGCACGACCTCGGCCTCGTAGTTCGCGCCGCTGCGGTCGACGTCGGACAGCACCGCGATGACCGTCTCCACGGGAAAGACCGTGCAGTGAGCCAGGCCCCGCGGGCTCACCACGGCCTGGCCCGGGCCGACGTCCAGCGTCATCAGGTCGCCGCCGGCCTGCTCCTCGATGTAGAGCATCCGGCCGGACACCACGTACATCAGGTGGCTCTCGTGGTGGTGGTAGTGGTTGCCGCGCACGGCGCCCGGCCCCGACTCGATGATCATCGCGTGCGAGGTCGGGAAAGCGGGCAAGGCGATGATCCGGCCCCGGGCGTCCGGGTACACGGCCTCGGGCGGAAGGATCTTGTCGGTTTCCGGAAACGGTGCCACGTACAACTCCTGGGTCTCAGCCGGCCGCGGCAGCGCCGCCGGGTCCGAATCGATCGATGACCGCGGCAGCGCACTCGCGGGCCACACCCTCGTTGAGCAGCCACGAACAGACGACATAGGTGCGCCAGCCGGCGACCGCGAAGGGTTCCTGGGCCGCGATCTCCGCGGCCTCCTGGTCCGAGGCGGCGGCGATGATGTACATCCCGCCGGCGTTGACGATCGGGTGGTCCCGGCGGACCGGCTGGCCGTAGTTCAGCGGCCCGGCGGCCAGCAGCCGGCCCTCCTCCTCGAGCTCGAGCTGCCACTGCAGGTGGGCCCGCATCAGCTCGCGCCCCGGCTCGCTGTCCGGCTGGTACCGCCCGGTGGGCTGCATGAGCACGACGTAGAACGGCAGCCGGGCCATGCGGGCGTAGACCTGCTCGGCCGTCATCGGCGCGCTCACTGCTCCTCCAGCAGCGGGGCGAGCCGCGGTGCCAGCGCGTCGGCCGGCCGCCCGGCCACGAATCCGTCGTACAGCAGCCGGACCATGCGCTCGTACCAGAACGAACCCAGCGTCCGGCCGCTGTCGTACCGGACGAACGCCAGGTCGTACACCTGCAGCACCAGCCGCCGGTAGCCGTCCTGGGGCGATCCCGCGGGCACGGCCCACCGGGCGCACATGCGCCGGTAGCCGTCGTGGAACCGGGCCAGCGCCCGGCGCCCGTCGCCGACCGGGTCGGCCGAGACGCTGTGCGCCGGTATCCGGTGGTAGACGGCGCCCAGCCGGTCGAGGTGCCGGAAGCGGTAGCCGCGGTGGCGGGACAGTCGCAGCCAGAGATCCCAGTCCTCGCCGATGCGCAGGTCGGGGTCGAACCGCATGGCCTCGGCCAGGTCGGCCCGCACCACCAGACCGGTCGGCGGGATGTAGTTGAGCACGCTCAGGAAGCCGTCGTGGAAGGAGAAGTCGAACGCGTGCGGCAGCTCAGGCGGCTCGGCCGCAATCGGGTCGACCCGGCGCCGGCTGACCCCGGCGGTGGCGTACACCGCGTCGGCGTCGCCGGCCGCCAGCGCGGTCAGCGCGGACTCGAGGTGGCCGGGCAGGTAGACGTCGTCGTCGTCGAGGAAGCTCAGGTACTCCCCGCGGGCCGCCTCGATGCCGTGGTTGCGCGCTGCCGACGGGCCGTGCTCCGCCAGCAGCGTGATGAGCCGCAGGTCGAGGTGCGAGCGGAACTCGTCGAGGACGGGCTCGACCGGCGCGCCGCCGTCGTTGACCACCACCACCTCGGTGTCGTCGCGGCGTTGCGCGGCCACGCTGGCCAGCGCCGCCCGCAGGGTCTCCGGGCGGTCGCGGGTCGGCAGGATGACGCTGAGCCGCGGTGGCCGCCCGGGCCGGCCGCTCTTCGGCGCTGCCGGGTGGGGATGCGGATCGAGCGGCCGGGCCGAGGACAGCGGCCAGCGCAGCGCCGGACCGCGGGCGTCCCCGGCCGCCGCGCCGATGCCGAGCACGTCCACCGGGTGCACGGTGGTGCCGAGGTGGGTGTGCCCGTGGCGGACCCCCTCGGCCGCCCGCCAGTGCGCCTCGCGCACGGCCGCGGCCAGCGGCCGTCCCTGCGACATGAGGCCCGCGATCAGGGCCGAGTGGGCGCAGCCCGCGCCGTGCTCGGCCCCGCTGTCGTGCCACGCGCCGTGCAGGTGCCGGTGCTCGGCGCCGTCGAAGAACCAGTCGCCGGCCTCGTCCGGGCCGCCGGTGATGACGACGGCCGCGGCGCCGAGCCCGGCCAGCGCCTCGGCCAGGTCGCGCCGGCTCGCCGCGCCCGCCGCCACGCCGGCCAGCAGCTCCGCCTCCCGCCGGTTCGGCGTGATCACGGCGGCGAGCGGCAGCAGCGTCTCCAGCACCGCCGCCCGGGTCCGGCCGACCTCGGACAGCCAGGACCCGGCGGTGGAGACCATGACCGGATCGACGACGATCGGCACGCCGTCGCCCGCCAGTTCGCGCAGCGGTCCGGCCAGGGCCCGGATCAGCTCCTCGCTCCAGGTGGTGCCGACCTTGGCCGCGCGCAGGGGGAACCCGCGGCGCACGGCGTCGAGCTGCGCCAGCACCGCCGGCACCGGGACGCCCCACCGACCGGTGACGCCGTCGGTGCTCTGGGCGGTCACCCCGACCACCACGGTGGTCGCGAAGCAGCCCACCGAGGCGAAGGCCTTGATGTCGCCCTGCACGCCGGCTCCGCCCCCGGAATCGCTGGAGCCGATGGTCAAACACACCGGGATGTTGTCAGACACGTGGCCGTCCTCGGTCGGTTGGCGTGCGGGAACTCAGACGGGGTCGGCGGTGGAGGTGATGACCGGGCCGCTGCGGCTCAGCACCCGGTGCACGGCGTCGGGCAGCTGCTCGAGGATCTCCTCCACCGTGTCGAACCAGACGAACTCGACGTTGGCCACGGTCTGCAGGCCGGTCACCAGGAAGGTGTGCTTGGCCCCCTTCTCCAGCAGCAGCACCATCGGCTTGCCCAGGGCGCTGGCCCAGCCCACCTCGACGTGGGTGCCCGGCGACACCGGCACGCCGGGGTAGGCCACGAAGACGTCGGACTGGCTGATCTCGGTGAAATCGAGCTTCGTGCACTCCGGCGCGGTCAGGAACTTGGCGCCCCACGCCTCCCGCCGGTGGGCGTTGTAGACCTTCGCCCCGGCCTTCTCGAAGTACTGGATGATGCTCTCGATCTTGTTCTGGTCCTGCTCGGCCATGAGGCCCGTCTCCGGGTTGACGAGGGCGTAGAACGGGCCCCCGACGAAGACGGAGTCCGGGGTCAACCGTTCGACGGCGGTCTCCTGCACGGTGGTCATGAGCGTCCTTCCTGGTCGGTCACATCGGCTTGGCGTAGGCGGGCTGGTCAGGGCGGTGGAACTCGGGCCATCGGGTGAGGACCGAGGACCGGTACGGTGCGGGAAGCTCGTCGAGCATCGCGGGGTCGACGCCGGTGGCGTGGCGGATCTGGCGGTACACCTCGAACAGCGCCACGACGTGCCGCCAGTAGTCGGGCAGGTCGAGCCGGGACAGGTGACCGGGGGTCAGCCGGGTGGCGTCCAGCCGCAGCTCCCGTTCCCAGGCCAACACCTGGCGGATGTGCGGCCAGTTGTCGCCGCCCGGCATGGCCGGGAAGTCGGCCCCGCCGGCGGGTGTGGCGGCGGCCTCGTCGAGCACCCGCTCGGCCCAGGCGGCGTCGGTGTCGTAGACGTGCATCGAGCCGACGTGGTGATGGTAGGTGCCGACCTCGACGCCGAGCTGGCGGGCCATCACCTCCAGCAGCAGCGTGAACGAGAAGACGTCGCTGGCCATGCCCCGGAAGGCGTCGTTGGCCCGCATGAAGCCGACGCCGCAGAGCCGGTCGTCGCGGATCATGAACTGCAGCGCCAGCGTGCAGGCCACGTCGATGTTGTCCTCGACCAGCAGCTCCCGCGGGTCGAAGATCTGGATGACGGCCCGCTTGCTGTCCCGGTCGTCAGTCAGGGTCCGGATGACGCTGCGCCACTGGTCGAGGCCGGCGCCGCCGTAGTCGAAGATCCGGGGGCCGTAGGCGGTGCCGGTCAGCGTGCGGCCGTCGGCCGAGTATCGCGCGATGGTCGGGGCGTAGTACTCGATGTGCGGCAGCCGGTTCGACCCGGCCAGGTACCACAGCGCCTCGGCGAAGTTGAAGACCAGGTTGGTCCGGCGGCTGGGCAGCGAGACCACCCGCTGCACCGGGTCGGCGATGCGGTAGCTGACCCCGATGAGCTCGGAGCTCTTGGCCCCGCGGGGGGCGTTGCGGTACTCCGGCCGCTCGAAGGCCTCCCGCAGGTACCACAGATACGCATCCTGGAAGGACGCGAATGATCGGGATGTCACTGCTCACTCCTGACGTCGGTGACGGACGGCGTGCCCCCGGCCGCGGCGAAGAGGGCACTGGGGGTCATCGGCACGGCGGTGAGCCGGGCGTTCAGCGCGGGCATGGCGGTGCAGACCGCGGCGGCGACGGCCGCGGCGGCGGCGGCCATGCCGGCCTCGCCGATGCCCTTGACGCCGAGCGGGTTGACCGGGCTGGCCGCGGTCAGCGGCGCGGGCTCGATGATGCTGACCTCGACGTCGGGCACGTCAGCGGCGAGGGCCACGAGGTAGTGCTCCAAACCGTCGGCGAGCGGCCGGCCGTCTTCGGCGTAGGGCAGCTCCTCGTACAGCGCCGCGGAAACACCCTGCACGAGCCCGCCGATGAGCTGCCCGTGCACGATGTCCAGGTCGAGCGCCCGGCCGACGTCGCAGGAGATGGCGAGCCGCTCGACCCGGACCTGCAGCAGCTCCGGGTCGACGGCCACGCCGCACGTCACCGCGCCGTAGGGGTAGGTGTGGGCGTCGACCGTGTACTCGCCCTCGGCGGTCAGCGGCGCCCCGGTCGCCGCCGCCAACCGGGCCAGGGTGGTGACGGGCCGGCCGGCGGCGTCCAGCACGGTGCCGTCGCGCAGGGAGCAGCCGCCGGCCCGCTCGAGCACCATCGCCTTCAGCCGCCGGCACGCCATCAGCACGGCGTTGCCGGTGTGCATGGCGGTGCGGCTGGCGAAGGTGCCCAGGCCCGTGGCCCGGCTCTCACCGGCCGGGAACACGACCCGCACGCGGTCGCGGGTGAGCCCCAGCTCGTCCGCGGCGACGGCAGCGAGCGTCGTCTCGTGGCCCTGACCCGACGGCGAGGACGCCACCTGGACCGCGATGGCGCCGTCGGCGAGCACCGAGGCTATGGCGCGTTCCGGGCCGCCGAGTCCGGCCTTCTCGACGAAGGGTACGACGGCGGTGCCGCGCAGCAGCCCGTCGTCCGGCCGGTCCCGCGGGGCCCAGCGGCCGGCGCGGGCCACCGCCTCGTCGAACGCCGCCCTGAAGTCGCCGCTGTCGTAGTGCACCGGGCCCTCGTTGACGGTGCCGGCGTCGTAGGGCATGTCGGCCGCGCCGAGCAGATTCTGCGACCGCAACCGCACCGGGTCGAGGCCCAACTCCTCGGCCAGCATGTCGATCATGCGTTCACGCACGAAGTTGGCCTCGAAGCGGCCCGGCGCGCGCACCGTGCCGATCGGCGTGCGGTTGGTCAGCAGCGAGCGGACCCGGGCTCGGTAGGACCGCAGCCGGTACGGGCCGGGGAACATCGCCGAGGCGAGGTAAGGCACCAGGGCGGTCAGCGGCCGGGCGTAGGCGCCGGCGTCCTGCACGAGGGTGACGTCGGCGTCGAGCAGCCGGCCGGTGCGCTCCGCCGACATCGTCACCTCCCACACCTGGCCGCGCGAGTGATTGGTGGCGCGCAGGTGCTCGGCCCGGTCCTCGGCCCACTTCACAGGCCGGCCCAGCCGGTGCGCGGCCCAGGCGGCCAGCAGCTCCTCGGGGTAGAGCTCGCCCCGCACGCCGAAGCCGCCGCCGACGTCGCCGACCGGCGTGTGCACCTGGGCCGGGGTAAGCCCGATCGCCGCGGCGACGACGGCCGCGTTGGCCCGCGGGAGCTTGACGAAGCCATGGATGGTCAGCACGGCCGCCGCGGCGTCCCATACGGCGAGCACGCCGCGGTTCTCCATCGGCAGGCCCGTCTGCCGGGCGAGCGTGAACCTGCGGGTGATGACGACCGGGTCCCGGTCGCCACTGCGGTCATCCTGACCGGGCACCCACTGGGCCTGCTCGGGCAGCCAGGACGGGTCGTCCGGTGGCAGCTCGCCGGCGTCGGCCGGCACGGTGAGCAGGGGCAACTCGTCGTAGTGCACGACAACGGCCGCGGCGGCGTCCTCGGCGGCGGCCGGGTCCTCGGCCAGGACGACGGCGACGGGCTCACCGGCGTAGCGGACGGTCGCCGTGGCCAGGACGGGCTCGGCCGGGCCAGGCAGCCCCCGTTCGAACGAGCGCATCGAGGGTGGCAGGTCCGCGCCGGTGAAGACCGCGGCGACGCCGGGGCAGGCCGCCGCCGCGGTGATGTCGACGGCCCGCAGCCGGGCGTGGGGCCGCGCGCTGCGCACGATGCGGGCCCAGAGCTGGCCCGTCGCGTGGCGCCCGCCGACGAAGGTGCCGCGGCCGGTGAGCAGGCGCTCGTCCTCCACCCGGCCCTTGCCCTCGGGCCGCGCGCCGGACAGCACGCCGGCGGCCGCCCGGGCCAGCCCGGTGTAGCCGGTGCACCGGCACACCACGTCACTCAGCGCCGATCGGACATCGCGGTCCGGCCGCAACGGGCCGTCCGGCCCCATCGCCAGGACGAAGGCCGGGCTGCAATGTCCGCACTGCAGCGCGCCGCAGGCCGACATCCAGTCACGCACGGACTGCCGCGGAGGGTCGGCGCCCTGGACGGTCTCGATCACGGCGTCCTCGCACTGGGCCGCAAGCACCAGGCACGAGCGGACGAGCTCGCCGTCCAGCCGGACCAGGCAGTGCCCGCACTGGCCCACGTCGCACCCGGTGTTCACCGGATATCCATGCATGCTGAGGAATGCATTCAAGGCGAGGCCGGTCGGCGCGTCGGCGCGGACGGGTGCGCCGTTTACGGTGCACGCCACCCGGGCGTGCTCGGAAAATGAACGGCGCAGCAATGGATCGGCTTGCAATGGCCCTACCCCCGTAGTTGGCCTGATGCTGAGACACGAGTGAATGTCGCCTCCTTTCCTACCGACTCCGGCAGTGGCGCGTCAACCCCATGCAAAGATCGCTGCTGGTAAATCCAGATATTGCGATTCTGATCTTTCGGGTTGACCGCGCATCGACGCCTGTGCTAGAAACGGGAAAGCGCTCTCACCGATGTCGCCCAATGCTGGGGACCCATCGTCGGGCCTCCCCCGGGGCGCCGCCTCAAGGCACGGAAAGGCTTTCACCGCACCGAAACGGGGATAGAATCACGTGTTCGATCGCGCTGCTCTCGGCAAGAGGGGCACAGTTCCGCTCGTCGTCGCGCTCGCTGTGGACATGATCGGCAGCGGCCTTTTCATGCCCATCTCCCTGCTGTACTTCACCGCCGTCACGCACATCCCGCTGACCACCGTCGGCCTGCTGATGAGCGCGGCCACGCTCGCGACGCTGCCCTTGCCGGTGCTGATCGGCTACCTCGCCGACCGCTGGAACCCGCGCGACCTCGTCCTGGTCGCGCAGGTGCTGCAGGCGGCCGGCTTCGCGATGTACCGCTGGGTCGACGGCCCCATCGCGATCCTCGCGGTTGTCGTGGTCGTCGCGGTCGGGCAGCGGGTGTTCTGGTCGTCGTTCTTCACGCTGGTGGCCGGCCTGGCCGAGCCCGGGGAGGAACGCCGGCTCAACGACCAGCGCTTCGCCCTGGTCGGCATGGTGCAGGCGGCCGGGACCGGGCTCGGGGCGCTGGTCGGCGGCCTGGTGCTGGTGGATGCCTCGGTATCCACGTACCGGCTGGTCGCGCTGGCCAACGCGGTCTCGTTCGCCGTCTCCGCGCTGCTGCTCACCCTGGTGCCGCGGGGCGCACGCCGGGCACCGCAGGACGCACCGCAGGCAGCCTCGGGCGGCGGCTACCGGGTCCTGCTGCGCGACCGGCCCTACCTGCTGCTGATCGCCGCCAACACCGTCTTCGCGCTGTGCAGCGTCATGGTCGGCATCGCGGTGCCGGTCTACATCATCGAGGGTGCGCCGTCGCTGAAGTGGCTGATCGGCCCGCTGCTCGCCGTCAACACGCTGCTGCTGGCCACCGGGCAGGGGCTCGTCGTACGGTGGGCCCGGCCGCTGTCGCGCGTGCGGGCGATGGTGGTGGCGGGCGTCCTCTGGCTACTGTGGTCCGTGGCCTTCGCCGCAGCACTGCAGGTGCCGGCGGTCGTCCTGTTGCCATACCTGCTCATCAGCATGGTCTTCTATGCAGGCGCGGAATTGCTGCATGCGCCCATTTCCAACGCGCTGGCCGCCGCGGCCGCCCCGGAGCATGTGCGCGGGCGCTATCTCGCAGTTTTCCAATACTGCTTCACCATTGCGAATATTGTGGCACCGACGTTCTTTACGGTTCTTTATGCGCACGGAGCGGCATTGCCGTGGATCGTATTGGGCGCACTCACCGCGGTGGCCACCGCCGCGATGTTCCTGCTGGAGAAACGGTTGCCTGCCGAAGAACCGGTGAGCGTGACATCCGCCTGACTGCCGCATTCGGCGGCGCTGGGAGGGTGCGACCAAACGGGGGTGGGTACGGTTCACGCCAGTTCATTTCGATTTCACATTGCCCGGGCCGTCGAGGAGGCATCCGAGCTGCTGTGCGGGGCCGGTGACCCGGCCGTGCTGGCCGGCGGCCAGAGCCTGGTACCGCTGCTGCGCACGCGCCGCCGGCAACCGGACCTGGTCGTCGACATCACCCGGATCGCGACCCTGCGCCACGTCCGGGACGGTCCGGCCACCACCGGGCAAGCCGGTCGGCTGGTCGCCGGCGCGGCCGCGCGGCAGTCCGAGGTCCTGCTCGGCGCCGTGCGGGCCGGCCAGGAGCTGCTGGCCGTCGCGCTGGGCACGGTTGGCACCGAGCTGACCCGACGGCGCGGCACCATCGGCGGCATCATCGCCCACGGCGACCCGGCCCTGCAGCTCGCCGCCGTGGCCGACGTGCTCCGCCCCACGGTGGTGGTGACCGGACCCGGCGGCGTGCGAACCGTGCCGGGGCCGCAGTTCTTCACCGGACGCCCCCTCGGCCCCGGCGACGTCGTCACCGAAATCCTGTTTCCGGCCGGCGCCGGCGGCGCGGGCTGGGGCTTCGCCCGGATCGCCCACCGCAGCACCGGGCCCCAACTGGCCGGCGCGGCCGCGCGCATCGCGGTCGACGCCGCGGGTCGCTGCACCGAGGCCCGGCTGGCCGCCTACACCCTCGGCCACCCCGGCGGCCTGCTCACCGCGGCCGGCGCCGACCTGCTCGGCGTCCGCCCGGACGAGGGTGCCGTCGCCCGTGCGGCCCGCACGGCCGCGGCCACGATCCGCACGGCGTCCGACGGGCTTGCCACGGCGGCCTACCGCCGGCACGCCGTGCAGGTCCTGATCCGCCGGGCGCTCACCCAGGCTGTGCACCGGGCCGGCCGGGCGCACCAACCCGCCGCCGCGGGATAACGAGGACGGAGACCCCAGTCGATGCTGTCGTTCGTCGAAGAGTGTTACCAGCGGGCCGCCGACGTGTGGCACGCCTACCGCCACCACCCCTGGATCGAGGCGATGGCCGCCGGCGAGCTGCCGGTGGAGAAGTTCGTGTCGTTCCAGGTAAACGACGCGCCCTACATCGTCGACCTGCATCGCAGCCTCGCGCTGGGCGTGGCCAAGGCGCCGGGCACACCCTGGGCCAAGGCGGCCACCACCGTCCTGGACGACGTGTGGCTGCTCAACGAGATCGAGGCGAAGCGCGAGCTCCTGCGGGACCTGGGCGTGGAGCAGGAGCTGCGCACCGACCGCGGTTCCTACATCCCCGCGCGGGAGGCCTACGCCAATCACCTGGTCCGCACCGCGCTGGAAGGCGACATCGGGCAGATCGCGTCGGCGCTGCTGCCCTGCGCGATGTTCAGCCAGGTCATCGGGCAGCGGTTCCGCGACGTGCGGGTCGACGGGCCGCCGGCCTACCAGAAGTGGGCCGACATCTACGTCCAGCGGGCCGTCTACCGCATGGCCGAGGCCCATGCCGAGGTGATGGAGGAGCAGGCGGTCCGCACCGACGACGCCGGTCGCGAGCATATGTACCTGTGCTACCTGCGCAGCGTGCAGCACCAGGTGGACGTCTTCGACGCCGCCTGGAAGCTGGACGTCGCCTGGCCCGGGAGCCGGGATGCCTGAGCCGGACCCCGCCGCCCGCCCCGCCTCGATGGGCGTCGCCGTGCTGGCCGCCCTCGACACGGCCCTGCAGATTCAGGCCCGGCCGGTGCCCGCCCCGGCGGCCGGCCAGGCGCTCATCCGGGTCCGCGCGGCCGGGGTCTGCCACACCGACCTGCATCTCGTGGCCGGGGTGCCGGCCGGCCCGCCGCTGCCGCTGGTGCTCGGCCACGAGATCGCCGGCGAGGTCGTGGAGGCGGGCGACGGGGTCGAGTTCGCGGCCGGCGACCGGGTCCTCGTCTACTACTACGACGGCTGCGGCCGGTGCCGTTGGTGCGCCGGCGGGCTCGAGAACCTCTGCCGGCAGCCGAAGGCCAAGTGGGGCTTCGACACCGACGGCGGCTTCGCCCAGTACCTCGCCGTGCCGGCACGGTGCCTGGTCGAGGTGCCCGCCGCGGTGACCCTGGACGACGCCGCCGTCCTCGGCTGCTCCGGGACGACCGGCGTCCACGTCATCGACACGGTCGCCCAGGTCGCCGCCGGCGAGACGGTGACGGTGATCGGGGTCGGCGGCGTCGGGCTGGCGGCCGTCCAGGTGGCGCTGGCCCGCGGCGCCCGGGTCGTCGCGGTCGACCCGCACGACGGCAGCCGGGCCGCCGCACGGCAGCTGGGCGCCGGGCACTGCGTGGACCCGGCGGCCGAGGACGCGGTCGCGGCGGTCCGCGCCGCCACCTCCGGCGGCGGATGCGACGTCGTCGTCGACACGGTCGGCAACGAGTACACCCCGGCCCAGGCCGTCGGCATGGTCCGGCCGCAGGGCCGGGTGGTGCTCGTGGGGTACACCGGCCGGCCCGCCGGGCTGGACGTCGCGGCCGTGGTGACCCGGGAGGCGCGCATCCTGGGCTCCGTGGGGGCCACGGCGGCCGACGCCCGGGAGGCGCTGCGCCTGGCCGCCGCCGGCCGGCTGCGGGTCCCCGTCGCCGACCGGTATCCGCTGGCCGAGGTCAACGACGCCCTCGACCGGCTGCAATCGGGCAAGGTGATCGGCCGGTTGGTGCTGCGGCCCTGAGCCGTCGTCGTCGGGGCCGGGCGGCCGGGCCGCCCAGCCCCGAGCACGGCTCAGCGGCGGAGCTGGAGCCGCTCGAGGAGTTCCTCGATCGGCTGGGCGTCCAGCCTCGGCAGCAGCACGTCGGCCATCGACAGATCGAACCGCCGGGTCACGTCGTTCGGCACCGCGACACAACGAATTCCGGCCGCCTGGGCGGCCTGCACGCCGATCGGGCTATCCTCGAAGGCCAGCGCATTGTCGGGCAGAATGTCGAGGATTTCCAAGGCGGCCAAATATGCATCCGGGGCCGGTTTCTTGGCCAGCACCGGCGATTTTGACACAATGACGTCGAAGCGACTCTCGCTGATTCCCACGGCGGCCAGCCGCTCGCTGATCCACCAGTCCGGCGCATTGGAGACAATGCCGGTTATCGCCCCGAGCTGCTCGGCCCGGGCCAGGTGGGCGGCCGCCCCAGGGCGCAGTATGAGCAGCTCATTGCGGCGCAGCAGCCGCTTGGCCTCAACCTCGTCCCAGTCGACTGGGTCGTCCAGGAGGGCGGTCAACCGCTCGCGCGGCATGCACGGGCCCCGACCGGCGAGCGTTTCCGCAAGCCAGTGCTCGAGGTCGAGTTCATGACCGAACGAGCTATACACTTCTTGCCAGGAAACGAGGCCGGCGGCCTCGCTGTCGATGAGCAGACCGTCGAAGTCGTACAGCACCGCAAACATGCCAACAACGCTATCAGGAGATGGGCAACAAATGGGATCGGTCAATCTCAAATGGCACACGGTATAAATCTGCGGATCGGCGTGCTCGGGTGCGCGGACATCGCGCGGCGCAGGATGCTCCCGGCCCTGGTGGCCGAGCCGGCGGTCGACCTTGTGGCGGTGGCCAGCCGCACCCCGCAGCGGGCCCGGGAGTTCGCCGCCGCCTTCGACTGCGCGGCGGTGACCGGCTACGAGGCCCTGCTCGACCGGGCCGACATCGACGCCGTCTACGTGCCGCTGCCGGCCGGCCTGCACGCCGACTGGGTCCGGGCCGCCCTGCAGGCCGGCAAGCACGTGCTGGTGGAGAAGCCGGCGGTGACCCGGCAGCCGGACGCGGTCGAACTGGTGGCGCTGGCCGAGCGGCGGGGCCTGGCCCTCATGGAGAGCTTCATGTTCCTGCACCACAGCCAGCACGCCACGGTGCGCCGGCTGGTCGAGGCCGGCGCCATCGGCCGTGTGCTCGCCTTCACCTGCGACTTCGGGATCCCGCCCCGCCCGGCCGGCGACATCCGCAACGACCCGCGGCTGGGCGGCGGCGCGCTGAACGACATCGGGGTGTACCCCCTGCGGGCCAGCCGGCTCTTCCTCGGGCCGGATCTGCACGTCGTCGGCGCCACGTCCGTCATCGACGAACGGCACCGCGTCGACGTGGCCGGCGCGGTCCTGCTCCGGGGCGCAGCCGGCGCGAGCGCCCAGCTCGCCTACGGCTTCCGGCACTCCTACCGCTCGGCCTACGCGCTGTGGGGCGACGGCGGCCGCCTCGAGCTGTCGCGGGCGTTCACCCCACCGGCGCACTGGCTGCCGGTCGTGCGCCTCGAGCGCGCGGACCTCGTCGAGGAGCGGTTGCTGGCCCCGGACGACCAGTTCGGCAATGTCGTTCGGGCGTTCGACCGCGCGGTGCGCGAAGGCCCGGTGCGGCTGGCGGAGGGTGCCGAGATCCTGCGCCAGGCCGAACTCGTGGAGGCCGTCCGCGCGGCGGCCTGATGCGCGGGCGCGGCGGCCCGCGCACCTGGGGCGAGACCGTGCCGTGCTCACATCCTCCTTCGCCGGCGAGGCCTGCTTCCTCGCGGTCGTCCAAGGGCGTCTCGTAGCTCAGTGATCCGACATTCGTTCTACAGACCAAGGCGCTCATCCTTCGGCCGGTAGGCGACCGCCGGCGGCGCGGCGCTCGTGCAGCCGTGGGCCGCGCTGACGGTCCTTGACATGGGCGTAGGCCATGAGGGCGAACAGGACCGTGAGCAGGACTGCGGACGAGCCGAGCGTGCCCAGATCCAGGCCGCCCTTGGCGGTGGGCTTGGTGAGGAAGTCGCCGGCTGTGGCGCCCAGCGGCCGGGTCAGCACGAACGCGGCCCAGAACAACGCGACGTTCGGCACGACGGGAATGTACTTGAGGGCGAGCAGGGCCACGAGGGCGCCGGTGACGAGGAGGGCGGCGCCGCCGTACCCCAGACCGGAGCTGTCGGACAGGAAATCACCCATCGAGGTGCCCAGCGTGTTGGAGACCAGGATCGCCGCCCAGAACAGCGCCTCACCGCGGAACGTGTCGATGTCACGGATGGCAAACGTCAGCCCGGTGTACCGCCACGCCACGAAGATGGCGATCAACAATGCGACGAGGATTGCCGCTCCCGTCGGGTAGCCGAGGCCCAATCCCTGCGGCCCCCAGCCGAGTGCGTAGGCACCCGCGGGGAGGTACTTGGCGGTCGCGTCGCGGTTCATGAAGTCCGACACGGTCGTGCCGGCCATGCTCGTGGACAGGATGACCGTCCAGTAGAAGAACGGGTTGTACCTGCGGGATCGCAGCTGCACCAGCAACGTGGCCACGAAGATGCCGAACAGGGCGATTGTGGTCAGGAAGTACCCCAGTTTGAGGGTCTGGGCGAACAGGTCGCCGGCGGTCTCCCCGAGGGTGGTGGCGGCGATCTTCATGATCCAGAAAGCGAGGGTGACCTCGGGGAGTTTCTTCATGACATACCGGCCGCCGTTGGCGAGCCGCGCTTTGGTGACGTCCTCGGCCTGCTTCATCAGAGCTCCCTGCGCCGATCTGGTCGCCGGGCCTGGCGACGGCCGGTAAATCGGGGCAAACCTACGCCAACCAGATAAGAAAAGCCTGAAGAGCGGGCGCGCCTGGTCTTCAGGTCGGCGGGCCGCCTCGATCTCGCCGCCTTCAGCGCTCTCATCGGCGAGGAGCAGGGTACTGACGGCAGTTGCAGGGCGAGGTGGAACGCGGCCCGCCACCCTGCGCTTCGCCGACTGTCACCGTGCCGCGCGGATCGCCTCCACCGCCCGCAGTGAACGCCCGAACCACGCCGTCGGTGATGATCTCCTCGTACACCTGCCGCACCGCGGTCGGAGGCCAGGTGCGAACCAAGACCGGTGGTCGTTGCTCAAACCCGCAGCGGCGCGTGGGCGAATGCGGCGATGCCCTCCTCGAAGCCGACCGTCGCGTTGAAGCCGAGCTCCCGACGGGCCCGTTCGGGCGAGGCGACCACGTGGCGTACGTCGCCGGCCCGGAACTCGCCGGTCAGCACCGGCGGTGGGCCGCCGCAGGCCGTCGCCAGCGCCGTCGCCAGCTCGCCCACCGTGTGTGGCTGGCCCGAGGCGATGTTGTATGCCCGGAATCCGGCAGTCGGCCCGCCGGTGGCGTCCAGCGCGGCCGCGTTCGCCATCGCCACGTCGCGGACGTGGACAAAGTCGCGGCGCTGCCCGCCGTCCTCGAACACTCGCGGCGCCACGCCGCGCTCCAGCGCGGAGCGGAAGATTGCCGCCACTCCGCTGTACGGGGTGTCGCGTGGCATCCGCGGCCCGTACACGTTGTGGTAGCGCAGCGCCACCGCGTTCGCCCCGACGGTACCGGCCCACGCCGCGGTCAGATGTTCCTGGGCCAGTTTGGTCGCCGCGTAGACGCTGCGCGGCTCCAGCGGCGCATCCTCGTCGACCAGCCCTGGGAGCAGCGGCGCGGCGCAGCGTGGGCATGTCGGCTCGAAGCGGCCGGCCGCCAGGTCATCCACCGTACGCGGGGCCGGCCGGACCGCGCCGTGCACCGGGCAGGTGTACGCCCCCTCGCCGTAGACCACCATCGAGCTTGCCAGCACCAGCCGCCGCAGGCCGGCGCGGGCCATCTCGGCCAGCAGCACCGCGGTGCCCAGGTCGTTGCGGCCGACGTAGTCGGGCAGATCGGCCAGGTCCGCGCCCATGCCGACCTTCGCGGCCTGGTGCGCCACCACGTCGACCCCGCGCAGCGCGGCGGCCACCGCCTCGGGGTCGCGAACGTCGCCGCGCACGAGCGGAACATCCACCTCCGGCGGCGCGTCAGGCAGGCCGCGGTGCGCGGCCGGGTGCAGCACGTCGAACGCGACCACGTCATGCCCGGCCGCCATCAACAGTTCCACCACGTGCGCACCGATGAACCCGGCACCGCCGGTGACCAGTACCCGCATCCGCCGGTCCTCCCCCGGGTGGGCGGTTGCCGCGAGCAGCCGCTCACCCGGACTCTATCCGCCGCAGCGTCTGCCGGCGGCCGCGTTCGCACTTCGTGGCAGCCTGGGTTCGCCGAACCGTGGGTCGGCCTGCCACCGCGTCGGGTACCGTCCGATCGTGACGGATGTGGTGCTGCCCTGTCTCAACGAGGCGCCCGCGCTGCCGTGGCTGCTGTCGCGGATGCCCGCCGGATACCGGCCGATCGTCGCCGACAACGGTTCCACCGACGGCTCACCCGAGGTCGCCGCCGCCCACGGCGCGACTGTCGTGCACGTGCCGCAACGCGGGTTCGGCGCGGCCGCGCACGCCGGGCTGCTGGCCGCCACTGCCGACATCGTGTGCTTCTGCGACGCCGACGGTTCGTTCGACCCGCAACAGCTCTCCCGGGTGGCCGACCCCGTCCGCGCCGGCACCGCCGACCTGGTACTCGGCCGGCGCCGCCCGACAACCCGCCGGGCCTGGCCGGTGTACGCCCGGCTCGCCAACGCCCTGCTCGCCCGGCGGCTTCGCCGCGGGATCGGCGTTGCGCTGCACGACCTCGGCCCGATGCGCGCCGCCCGCCGCGCCGACCTGCTCGCCCTGAGCCTGCGCGACCGACGCTCGGGCTACCCTCTCGAGATGGTGGTCGCGGCGGCTCGGGCCGGCTGGCGCATCCACGAGACCGATGTCGCCTACGCCCCCCGTGCGGCCGGAACCCGATCCAAGGTGACCGGTACCGTTCGGGGCACCGCACAGGCCATCCACGACATGGCCAAGGTCCTGGCCGAGTGAACGTCCAGCTCCTGCTGTTCGCCAAGGCACCGGTCCCCGGGCAGGTCAAGACCCGGCTTTGCCCGCCCGCCACCGGCCGGCAGGCGGCCGCGATCGCCGCGGCCGCACTGGCCGACACCATCGACGTCCTCGACACCGCTCCCGCGATCCGCCGTACCATCGTGCTCAGCGGGTGTTACCCTGCGCCGGCCGGTTGGCATACCGTGCCCCAACGCGGCACCGGCCTCGCCCACCGGCTGGTCCACGCCTACGCCGACACCGCCCTACCCGATACCGCCACACTCCTGCTCGGCATGGACACCCCACAGCTGACCCCCGCGCTGCTGGCAACCGCCGTGCAGACGCTCCACGACGGCGCCGACGCCGTGCTCGGACCCGCCAACGACGGCGGCTGGTGGACCCTGGGACTGCCCGACCCGGCGCACGCCGCCGTGCTGAGCGGCGTACCGATGTCCACCCCCGACACCGGCCGGCGCACCCTCGCCGCGCTGGCCGGACGGGGCCTCACGGTCACCCTCCTGCCCGCGCTCCGCGACGTCGACACGGTCGCCGACGCCCACGCCGTCGCCGCGCAGTGCCCTGACAGCCGCTTCGCCGCGGCCGTACGCGCGCACCTGCCAACCCCGGATCCGGCTGCGCCGCCGACCGGGCCCGGCCCTCGGTGACCGCCCCAGCCGCCCGGCCCACCTGGTATGGCCATCGACAACGCGCCGCCGAACCCGGACCCGCGGTGGCGCCGACCAATCGGACACGGCCTCGCCGTCGCCGGCGCCCTCGCGACCGGGGCGGCCCTCGCCGTGCTGGTAGCCCAGCCCGATGCGGTCGCGCCGCGCCTCACCGGCCCGACCCGGGCCGTGGCGTTCGTCGGCGCCGCCTGGCTGGTCTTCGCCGCCGGCGGGTGGCTGGTGCGCCGGCTCCCGGTGCGCACGGCCACGGTGCTCATCCTGCTCGGCGGCGCCGTACTGCCGTTGGCGGCCGCAAGCACGCCGCCCCGCAGCAGCGACGACATGTACCGCTACATCTGGGACGGCCGGGTACAGGCCGCAGGCATCGACCCCTACCGCTACGTCCCGGCCGCACCCGAGCTGACCGGCCTGCGCAACGACTTCCTGTGGCCTCGGCATGCGAACTGGTGCGTCCCGGCTGACGCCGTCGACCCGGACAAGGGCCGCCCGCTCGCGCCGGGCTGCACGGTGATCAATCGGCCGACCGTACACACCATCTACCCGCCGGCCGCGCAGGCGCTCTTCGCGGCCGTGCACGTCGTGTCACCGCCGCGCAGCCGGCAGGTGCCACTGCAGCTGGTGATGGCCGGGTTCGCGCTGGCCACCACGATCCTGCTGCTGATCGGGCTGCGGGCGACGAGAGCCGACCCCCGGCTGGCGGTGTTGTGGGCGTGGTGTCCCACGGTCGCGCTGGAAGCGGGCAACAACGCCCACGTCGACGTCGTCGCCGCGTTCCTCACCGGCCTGTCCCTGCTCGTCCTCGCCCTCGGGGCCACCCGCCGCGCCAGCATCGTCGGCGGTGCTCTGCTCGGGCTCGCCGTCGCCACCAAGCTCACCCCGCTGCTGATCGCCCCCGCCGTGCTGCGCCGACGCCCGGTCCTCGTCGCCACGGCCACCGCCGCCGCGGTCGTTGCGGTCTACCTGCCCCACCTGCTCGCCGTCGGCACCCGGGTGATCGGCTACGTTCCCGGGTACCTCGCCGAAGAGGGCTACGCCAGCGGCGCCCGGTTCCCCCTGCTGACTCTGTTCATGCCGACGACCTGGGCCGGGCCGGTCGCGGTCGCGATTCTCGCCGTGATGGCGCTGTGTTCGGTCCGCACCGCCGATCCGGACCGGCCGTGGCTGGCCGCCACAACCATGACCGGCACGGCACTGCTCGTCGCTGCGCCCAGCTACCCCTGGTACGCACTCCTGCTCGTCCTGCTCGTCGCCTTCGGCGACCGGACCGAATGGCTGGCCGTCGCGGCGGCCGCATACCTCGCCCAGTACGCCCCCAACCTGCACCTCACCACAGCATCCGCGCAGCGGATCGGCTATTGCGCCGCGCTCGCCGTCGTGCTCGCCGCCGCGCTCCACCGACGCAGGTCGAGGACAGCGCCTACACCGAAGACACCCGGCGTCGATACGTGAGCACCACGCCGGCACTCCAGCACCATGAGCTCAGATGATTCCCATGAGCTGTGGATGCAAGAAGGTGACCATCGCGGCGACAACAGCGTCGGTGAATGCAACAGCGTCGGTCCTCTGCCGGGTCCAGGTTCAGGTTTGCCACGTGGACCGGCGGGTAGCTGGCAGGGTCTGGATGGCACGTGTACGAGGGGCAACGGTGCAGTGGCGGACGATCAGGCGAGTCCGGGCTCGGCGTCACCGGGCCGCCGGCCGGCTGGGCCGCCGGGACCGTTGCGTCGCGAATTCTGGCGCAGCCCGATCCGCGGTCCCTGGCTGACGTCGGTGTTCGGCCTGGTGCTGCTGGCCGGGGTCACAGTGGTGTTCGTGACGGGCCTGTTGTCCTACGCCGCCTACAACCCGGACCTGGGCAACGACACTACCCCGGACAAAGGGCTGCTGGGCTTCTACCTGTTCGACTGGCCGACGCACCCGGCCTGGCTGTACCGGCTCACCCAAGGCCTGCACGTCACGCTCGGCGTTGTGCTCATTCCGGTACTGCTGGCCAAGCTCTGGTCGGTCATCCCGAAGCTGTTCGACTGGCCACCCGTGCGCAGCCCCGCACAGGCCCTGGAGCGGCTGTCGCTGCTGCTGCTGGTCGGCGGGGCGATCTTCGAGTTCGTTACCGGCCTGCTCAACATCCAGCTGTTCTACGTCTTCCCCGGCTCCTTCTACAGCCTGCACTTCTACGGCGCCTGGGTCTTCATCGCCGCGTTCGCCGCCCACGTCGCCCTGAAAATCGGCACGATGACGCGGGCCCTGCGCTCGCGCCGACTCCGCGACGAACTCCGCACCGACCTGGCGCACACCCGGCCCGAGCCCGCCGACCCGGACGGCCTCGTGTCACCCGCACCGGCCGCGCCGACGATCTCGCGGCGCGGCGCGGTGGGGCTGGTCGGCGCCGGCTCCCTGCTGTTACTCGTGCTGACGGTCGGGCAGAGCCTCGGCGGCTGGGCGCGGTACACGGCGCTGCTGGCCCCCCGCAACCGCAACCCCGGCAGCGGACCCGACGGCTTTCAGATCAACAAGACGGCCTCGTCCGTCGGCATCACGGCGACCGATGTCGGCGATGCGTGGCGGCTGATCGTGCGGGGTGGCGACCGTGAGCTCACCCTGACCCGGGAGCAGCTGCTCCAGCTGCCGCAGCACGCCGCCGCGCTGCCGATCGCCTGCGTCGAAGGGTGGTCCACCGAGGACCAGCACTGGAGCGGGGTGCGCCTAGCCGACCTCGCCGACCTCGCCGGCCTGCCCGCCGCGGCGAACGTCCTCGTGGACTCCGTGCAGCGGACCGGGTCCTTCCGCTCCGCCGCCCTGCGCGACAACCAGATCCGCGACCCACGCTCGCTGCTCGCCCTGCGGGTCAACGGCGCGGAACTCTCGCTCGACCACGGCTATCCCGCTCGTGTGATCGTGCCGGCCAACCCGGGTGTGAACAACACCAAGTGGGTGGGCGCACTCACCTTCCGGGCGTGACCATGGCCCGCTTCATCCGCTGGTACGGCGCGAACCCGTTGCACCTGCTCGCCCTCATCGCCGCGTTCGCGGTGGCCGGCTATGCGGCCGTGCGACTGTTCGCGGTCCAGCCTGTCGGCGTGGCCGTGTGGCTGGTCGGCGCGGCGATCGCGCACGACCTGATCCTGTTCCCGCTGTACGCACTCGCCGACCGATCGGCCCGGTCGGTGCTGCACCGCCGCGCCGCCGATCTGCGCACGGTCCGCTCGATCAACTACCTGCGCGTACCGACAGTGCTGTCCGGCCTACTGCTGCTGGTGTGGTTCCCGCTGATCTTCAGGATGGTGCCCGGCTTCGAAGCCGCCACCGCGCTATCGCAGGACGTCTACCTCGGCCGCTGGTTAGCGATCACCGCCGTGCTGTACGGCGGGGCAGCCCTCGCCTTCGCCCTGTCAGTACGCCGGACCCGCCCGGCCGACGGCGAATCCCGCGTATGAAAGGCTCACCCCGGCGCCGCCGGACCTGAGCGCGCTCAGCCCTCCCGGATCGTGCGGATCCGGTCGTACAGGCCGCTGACCCACAACGCGAGCCGGATGATGCCGAGGATCAGCAGCGTCTCGAAGATGTCCACGGCGCGGCCCCAGATCGGCGAGGCACGTCGCCATCGCCGGTGAGATCGACAACAACAACGCGCCCATCCTGCGAGACACCCTGCGAGCGCCGGCCACCGGCTACCCGGCGGCGCTGGAACTGGACCTGACGGGCGTCATGCACTGCTCCAGCGCTGGCCTCGCCGTCCTGCTCGCTGCCCGCGGCCAGATCGCCGAAACGAGGCGTTGTTGACCAGGACGTCGAGGTGTCCCCACCGTTCGATCGCCGCGTCGATCACCTCCTGGGGTGCGAGCCGTTCGGGCTGCGTTGCGAATGGTCTTGCGGAGTGTGCTCCGAGCTGCGTCGTAGCGGCGCGCGGCTGCGGTCGGCGAGGTCACCGCCGCAGTCTGATAACGCTGGGGAAACGGCCGTCCGGCTTTGATCGCCTCAACGCCCACAACGGACCACGGGAGAGGTACATGACTGCGTTTTCGCGTCGGACCGCGCTCGGCGCGCTCGGCACCGTTCCGCTCGCGGCGGGCGGCATCTTCGCCACGGCAGGAGCCGCGATGGCCGGTGGGTCGACGGACGGCGGGATCCCGGCGGCCGTTCGCCACGGCGGCGCCTACGACCGGTACCTGGCGCACCTGGCCGGTCAGGACCGGTTCTCCGGCGCCATGCTGGTGGCCCGCCGCGGCCGCACGGTGCTGGCCCGCGCGTACGGGATGGCCGACAAGCAGCGCGCGATCCCCAACCGGATCGACACCATCTACAACCTGGCTTCGGCCGCCAAGCCGTTCACCGCCCTCGCCATCGTCCAGCTCGCCGAGCGGGGCAAGCTGAGGTTCTACGACAAGGTCGGCACCCACCTGAGCGGCTTTCCCGCCGAGGTCGCAAGCAAGGTCTCGATCCACCACCTGCTGACCCACACCGGCGGGCTGACCAGCTACATGGGAACCGACGTGGAGCGGATCTACTACAGCGTCGAGGAGTGGACCGAGACCATCCAGCGACGCACCCGCGAGCTGACGCTGCGATTCGCGCCGGGCACCGACAAGGCGTACAGCAGCGAGGGGTACGAGATCCTCGGCGAGATCGTCGCGACGGTGTCCGGGCGGCCCTTCCAGGAGTACGTGCGGGAGCACATCTTCGCGCCGGCCGGCATGACCGATTCGGCCTACTACACCCGGCCGCAATGGTTGACCGACCCGCGCATCGCCCACCCGTACATCTATCAGCAGGACGGCTCGCGGGTGGACGGCGTGCGGAACCTGTCAGCAGGGGCGACGATCAACGGTGGGTTCGGCAGCAACGCAGCTCGGGGCTACGTCGGGTCGGGTGGGGGCGGCGGCTTCTCGACCGCGCCCGACCTGGTGCGCTTCGCGTTGGCGTTACAGGGCGACACGCTGCTCAAGCGGCCGTACCGGGAGCTGTACCTGGGCGGCAAGGTCAGCAGCCCGCCGCTGGCTGGCGGCGGGCCGGCAGACCCGCGGCGCGGCGAATCGTTCCAGGCGTACGGGCCGATCGCCGGATCCTTCAACGACCAGCGGATCGTCAGCCACGGCGGCGGCATCGCCGGCGGCAACACCAACTGGTCGATCTATCTCGACACCGAATGGATCGGGGTCATCCTCGCGAACTACGACGTCGTCGACTTCCCCGCGATCATTGACCAGGAACGCGAGGCCGTCGCCGGCTGACGAAGCTCAACCCCGCCGCACCGCCAGCGCGATTGCCAGGAGGCCGGCGCCGTAGGCGGTGAGGAGGAGGAATCCGCCGAGGGCGCCGTACGGGTGCGACGGCGGAGCGCCGCTCCCGCATCGTCATGCCAGGACCCGGCGGTCCGGTGGCGGCGATATCAAGCCGGCCCGATGAGGCGCCAGGTCTGGTTGGAGTTCGGGGCGGCGGGATCGGCGCCCCACTGCTGCACGGCGGTGCCGTCGGCTGCGCCGCCGTCGCGGGCGTCGAGCAGGTAGTAGTTGGCCAGGTTCGATATGGAGTAGCGTCCACGACCAACCGACGTGAAGCACCAGGTCTGGTTGTAGTTGCCCCAGAAGTACTCCCACTGCTGCATCTGGGCGCCGTTCGTCCACGTTCCGTCCGGGTTGTCGAGTGCCTTGCCGGACTTCACGTTGACGAGCTGGAAGCAGCCCGATTCTGCCGCGACGAGGCGCCACAGTTGGGCCGGTCCAGCGTTGCCGCTGAGAACGACTTTCGCACCGTCGGCGTCGGAGCCGGCGACCACGCCCGCCCATTTGCCGCTCGCGGCGGTGATCCGGACCACCAGCCCGTCGCGCGGGGCCACGGTCGTCTCGACGGCCGGCGGGTTCGAGGTGGCCGGCGGCTTGGGGTTGCTCGCCGGTGACCGCGGTGCCGACCCGATGGGCGACCGCTGACCACCCGGCGGCAGGGAGGTCGGATTGGGCGGAGGTCCGGCCTCCGAGGGAGGCCCGGCCGCCAGGGGTGTGCCAGTGCCGGGTGGTCCGCCGTCGTCGATGGACTCCGGCGCCGCAGCCTGCCCGTCGAGGACGTGCACGGTGTCGTACGGCCGGACGGTGATCGGCGGCGAGAGGTCGTCGTGACCGTCGTCGATCAGCTTCTCCAACGCGCGAGGGCGGCCCAGATTGTACGGCCAGGTATTGCGGTAGCGCTCGTCAGCCGGATCGGTCAGGGTTGCTTCCCGCTCCGCAAGGAACGCCTTGAGCCATGCATGCTCGGACACGTCGCGGGGCTCGCCGCCGGCACGCCTGCTGGCCCGATACCGGATCGAGGGGAGGGAATCGGGGTTCGACCTGTTGCCGTGCTGCAGGATCGTATCGTAGATGACCGCGACGCCCAGTGCCGTGGTCAGGCCGAGTTCGGTGGCGATCTTCATGGCCGGCGTGTAATACAGGTTCTCCAGGACATCGTCCTGGGCCTGCCGGAACCTGGGGTCCCGGCTGGCGAGGCGCCATGCGTCGGGCAGTCCGGCCAGCGCGTCGACCGCCGGGCTGTTCTCGTTCCGCAACGTCGTCAGCGTGGTCAAATAGGCTCGGGACAGCGTGTTGGGACCGACCCTCGCGGTGTAGGTCTGTATCACCTCGAGGGCCTCACCGCCGGCCGTCGAGAAGTCCCCTGTGCCCAACACATATCCGCGGGCGTCGAACTGGTTGACCACCCGGCCGAACTGCGGAACGAGTGTGTCATGCATCAGCACGCTACGAAGCTCTTCGATTACCGCGCGTTGTTGGGCGGTGATCGTGAGTCGACCATCGAGCCTGCTCACCGCGAAGAACGTCAAGGCCACCACGATCGCCAGCACGACCGGCAGGAGGAAGAGGCGGAATGGACGACGACGTCGTGCCGCCGGCTGGTCCTGCGCCATCCGACCTCCTCGCCTCGAGTCGCTGCCGCCTCAGCGCACGCTGGAAACGCTCCCGGACCCTCGGCCGCCGCTCGGCGGAGTGCGACGGCCGGTCCGGCTCCGACACGATGATGTCAGATCGTAGGTTCGCGCGTGGGAGCGATTCATCGGGGCGTCCTCCACGACCCCGACCACAGCCGGGACCAGCGGTTTCGCCGCGTGCGGACCCGGTTCGAAGGTCGTGGACCGCGGTGCCGGAGACGCTGCGGCTCGGCCCGGCGATGAGATTGCAGCGGTCCGTCCAGAGGTCAGATTGCGCGGGCGAGCACGTGCTCAGCGGCTAGATGAGTACGCGTACTCATGTTTGTCGAAGTGGCTCTGGCAGGCTGGGCACATGACGACGCGAGGAGATTCGAGTCGCCCGGGCTACGGCCTGAAGACGTTGTGGTGGGCCGTGCCGGCCGCGGTCGGGTTGGTAGTCGCCGTTGCGGTGGCGACCTGGTGGCTGGTCGGAGATCAGTCAACGGTTCCGGCCAGCGCGAACCCCGACCACGTCCTCATGCCCTTCGCGATCGGACCTCGTGCGGAACGTGCTGCCGGGATAGCATCGACGGTCCTGACCGTCATCGCATTGGCGTTGCTGGTGCTGGCCACGCGCAGACGCAACGTCGACCCACGCTGGTGGAGAGTGCTCGTCCCGCTGCTGGCAGTCGGCCTCATCGTCGGTTCGGGATGGCGGGTAGTGACCGCCGGCGTGATCGGGGCCAACATCGGCGCCGCCGTTGTGGTGACACTTGGCGGGCCAGTTGTCGTGGCATTGCTGCTCTGGGCGCTTGCCTACGCAATCCGCCTGCTACGAAAGCGGTCCACCTAGCCGGAATGAAGCCAAGCATGTTGAGGCGGCCCGGGGCGCCCTGGGGCGCCCCGGGCCGCGGGGGTCAGCGGAAGTCGACGGTGTAGCCGTCGGTG
>NZ_BMPI01000110.1 GCF_014647515.1 Dactylosporangium sucinum
AGTGTGGGAGAGTAGGACGCCGCCGGACAAACTTTCCTTCAGGGGCCCACCGATTCCGGTGGGCCCCTGAAGCGTTTTCGCGCACCGGTGTGCGCGCAGTCGATCGACGGCGCGCCGAGCTGGAGTTGCGACGCTCCGCGACACCGAGGAAGACCTGTTGGGCTCGTAGATCGAGCACATGCGCGCCGAGCCGGCCGACCGCCGCGGCCTGGACTGAGCGGCGG
This sequence comes from Dactylosporangium sucinum, assembly GCF_014647515.1. Lineage (GTDB taxonomy): Bacteria > Actinomycetota > Actinomycetes > Mycobacteriales > Micromonosporaceae > Dactylosporangium > Dactylosporangium sucinum. Next base: position 225 of record NZ_BMPI01000110.1, read on the forward strand.
AGACTCCAGCGGCGATAATTGCCACGTGAGCGCTCACACGCTACTTTGCAATACGGGTCAATCGATTCCACAGGGAATCGTCGTCGGCGCGGCCGGACCGGCCGGCATTGGCGGGCAGGCACGCGGCGGTTCGGTTCGACATTCGGGACCGCGATGTGAAACGGGGTGGCAACAACGGGGATTTCGGCATACTGGCCATCGGTTCGGATCGATGCTATTCCAGCTGACGGCACGCGGCCCTGACTGCGTGCGTCGCCGCCCTCCCGATCGCGTTCCCCGACGCCGCCACCTTCAAGGCTCGAAAACCGTAACTTCGTCCAACTCGCTTGGGCCTATGTCGTAGCGGAGATGAACACCTTTCGGCCCGTCTACAGCCGGATCGTAGGTCTGGCGCTGTCGATCACCATCGGCCTTGCCCTCTTCGGTGCACCGGCGGCCGCCGAGGACAACACTGGGGCCGCGCCACCTCCACGGGTCGCCGGCGATGTGCTGGGGACCCGCGCCGTGGGGCTCGCGCTCGGGGCTGGAGCAGGCGCTCTTAAGTCCCGGCGGTCCGCCGACGGCTATCGGGCGGGTTCGCCGGGTGCGGCTGCACAACTGGAACCCCGAGCGCCCAGAGGACTGTCCGCGGTGCCCGCCGCAGAACTGGCGTCCGTCCACGGCAGGGACGACCTGCGCCAGGCCGTCTCGCACGCGCACGACGCAGGCCCCTGGGGCCCGGCCGGCGACGGCGCCGCGGCCGGAGGCGGTTTCGCGACCCGATCGACCGGCCGTGACCTGCAGCCGCTCGCGCTGGTGCTGACATTCGTGCTGGCCGGTTTCGTCCTGTGGTTGGTCTGGCGGCGCAGCGCACGACAGCAGCGGGCCTGACGATGGGCGAGTCCGATGCAGTTCAACCGCCTGTCGTCGCCGCGAACCGCGGCGGCGAGGACCAGGCGCACGACCCGCGGCGCGGCCGGGCCGTACCCGACGGCCGCCGACAACCGAGATGAAGTCGTTACGAAGCCTCACTCATGCGCATGCGTCGTTGTAGCTTATTTTCGTAGCCAAGTTGCGAGATGGTAGTTACTTACGTAGGCGGAGGGGGCACATGAGCATCACGCCCCTGGACGCCGCCCGGCTCGATTCGGGCGAGCCGGGCGGGTCCGGCCAGGCACCGGCCGCGATGAGCACCCGCTCGCCCGGCCGGGCCGCCTGGCTGCGCCTGCGCCGCGACCGCACGGCCCTGGTCAGCGGGGTCGTGTCGGCGTTCCTGGTCGTGGTGGCCCTCGCGGCGCCGCTGATCGGGGCGGCGTACGGCATCCACCCGCAGGACACGTTCCAGGGGGACCTGGACCGGTTCGGGCTGCCCTACGGCGTCGCCGGCGGCGTCACCGGCACCCACTGGTTCGGCCTGGAGCCCGGGCAGGGCCGCGACCTGTTCATCCAGATGGTCTACGGGATGCGCACCTCGCTCGGCATCGCCTTCGCCGCGGCGCTGATGACCACGATGGTCGGGGTGCTGCTCGGCATCATCGCCGGGTACCTCGGCGGCTGGGTCGACGCCGTCATCAACTGGGTCACCGACGTGACCCTGGCGCTGCCGTTCCTCATCTTCACCCTGGCCGTCATCCGCCCCATCGAGCTGCACTTCTACGGCCCTCGCGAGGCGGTGCCCGGCTGGTTCCGGGTGGTCGTGCTCATCACGCTGTTCACCGCGTTCGGCTGGACCACCACCGCCCGGCTGGTGCGCGGGCAGGTGCTGTCGCTGCGCGAGCGGGAGTTCGTCGAGGCGGCCCGGGCCACCGGCGCCCGGCTCGGGCGCGTGCTGTTCCGGGAGCTGCTGCCCAACCTCGGCGCGCCGATCCTGGTCGCGTTCTCGCTATCGATCCCGGCGTACATCACCGGCGAGGCGGCACTGTCCTTCCTCGGCATCGGCATGCTCGAGCCGACGCCCGACTTCGGGCGCACCATCTTCCGCAGCCTCAACTACCTGCAGACGGACCCCGCCTACGTGCTCTTCCCCGGCGTCACCATCTTCGTGCTCGTGCTGGCCTTCAACCTCTTCGGCGACGCCCTGCGCGACGCGCTCGACCCGAAGTCGCTGCGGTAGGCCGCCATGGGATCCTTCCTGCTGCGCCGGGTGCTGCTGGGCGCGCTGACGCTGTTCGCGGTCAGCATCGTCACGTTCGCGATGTTCTTCGCCCTGCCGCGCGACCCGGCCACCGCCATGTGCCCGAAGAACTGCGACGCGCAGCGGCTGGACCGGGTGCGCACCGAGCTCGGGCTCAACGATCCGAAGCCGAAGCAGTATCTGCGGTACATGAGCGGCGTCTTCGTCGGGCGCGAGAACTGCCCGGCGCCGTGCCTGGGGTACAGCTACGTCAACAACGAGCCGGTGAGCCAGACCTTCGGGCGGGTCATCCCGGTGACGCTGAGCATCGTGATCCCGGCGTCCGTGCTGTGGCTCGCGCTCGGCATCGGTCTCGGCATGCTCTCGGCGCTGCGCCGCGGCACCGTGTTCGACCGCCTCGCCATCGGCTTCTCCCTCTCCGGCGCCTCCATGCAGCTGTACTTCGTCGGCGGAGTCCTGCTGCTGGTGTTCGTCTACACGCTCAAGGTGCTGCCGTACCCGCACTACACGCCGCTGCTCTCCGATCCGCTCGCCTGGTTCACCGCGCTCGTGCTGCCCTGGTGCTCCCTGGCGTTTCTCTTCTCCGCCGTGTACGCCCGGCTGTCGCGCGCCCAGCTGCTGGAGACGATGTCGGAGGACTTCGTGCGCACCGCGATGGCCAAGGGCCTGCGGCAGCGGACCGTCGTGCGCCGGCACGTGCTGCGCGCCGCCATCACGCCCCTGGTCACCGCGGCCGGCCTGGACATCGGCACGGCGCTGGGCGGCACGGTGATCACCGAGATCACGTTCGGGTTCCGCGGCCTCGGACGGACCGCCATCGACGCCGTCCGCGACGGCGACCTGCCCACGATCATGGGGACGGTGCTGCTGGCCGCGGCCTTCATCGTCGTCGCCAACATCGTCGTCGACGCGCTCTACACCACGATCGATCCGCGTATCCGGTTGCGATGACCGGTGTTGGCTCTCCGGAGGTCCACATGCGACGCAGGCTCATGACGGCCGTCGCGCTGGTGCCGCTCGTCGCGGCGCTCGGCGCGTGCACCAACAACAAGAAGGGCGACGACGAGCCGGCGGTGGACACCAACCGGCAGGCCAGCGGCGCGATCGCCACCGACCCGAAGGACTCGATGGGCCCGGCGCCCGAGGTTCCCGGCGCCACCAAGGGCGGCACGGTCACCGTCCTGCGGCAGTCGAAGATCTCCCACCTCGACCCGCAGCGCACCTACAGCTTCGCCGGCCTCAACGCCTCCCAGCTGTTCGTGCGCCGCCTCACCACCTTCAAGGACGACGGCAAGGGCCACGTCACGCTCGTCGGCGACCTCGCCACCACCCCCGGCACCGACGTGAACAAGGACTGCAAGGTCTGGCAGTTCACCATCAAGGACGGCGTGAAGTTCGAGGACGGCTCGCGGATCACCGCCAAGGACGTCGCCTACGGCATCGCCCGCTCCTTCGACCTGTCGCTGACCGGCGGCCCCACCTACATCCAGGAGTGGCTCGCCGACTCGCCCCAGTTCGACACCAAGTTCGACTTCAAGAACAACAAGTCGTCGCTGCCGCCCGGACTGAGCGTGCCCGACGACAACACCCTGCAGCTCACCTTCAACAAGGCGCACTGCGACCTGCCCTTCGCCGCCTCCCTGCCGGCCACCGCGCCCGTGCCGGCCGCGAAGGACACCGGCACCCAGTACGACCAGAAGCCCGTCGCCTCCGGGCCGTACAAGATCACGAAGAACGAGGCGGGCACCCAGATCACCTTCGAGCGCAACACCGCGTGGGACCCGGCGACGGACGCCGTGCGCCACCAGTACCCGGACTCGTTCGTGTGGCAGTTCGGCGCCGACCCGGTCACCCAGACCAACCGCATCCTCGCCGACAGCGGCGCCGACCAGAGCGCGGGATCGTGGGACGGCGTCGACCCGTCGCTGATCTCGAAGGTGATGGGCGACCCGGCGCTGAAGGACCGCATCATCCAGGAGCCGACCACGCAGCACTACACGCTCACCATCAACAACCAGCGGGTCACCGACCTCAAGGTGCGCCAGGCCCTCAACTACGCCATCGACCGCGACGGCCTGATCAAGACCCTCGGCGGCTCCTCGCTGGCCGCCCCGGTCACCACGCTCATGCCCCCGTCGACGATCGGCTGGAAGAACTACGACGCGTACCCCGCGGGCAAGACCGGCGACCCGGCCAAGGCCAAGGAGCTGCTCGGCGGCACCGCGAAGGAGCTCGTCCTCGCCTTCCAGGACGACGCCACCAACCAGGCCCTGAGCACCCAGCTCAAGGGCAACCTGGAGAAGGCCGGCTTCAAGATCACGCTCAAGGCGATCCCCGCCGACTCCTTCCTCGACGAGACGAAGAAGAAGGACAACCCCTGGGACATGTACATCGGCTCCTGGGGCGCCGACTGGCCCAGCGGCGCGGCGATCCTGCCGGTCCTGTACGACGGCCGCGCCATCAAGGCCGACGGCAGCAACAACGGCGCGTCGTACCTCAACGAGTCCGCCCTCAACGCCGAGTTCGACCGCGTGCTCGCCATGCCCACCGGCCAGCAGGGCGCCGAGTGGGCGAAACTGGATGAGAAGATCATGCGGGAGTACGCGCCGGTGGTGCCGCTGTACGTCCAGGTGACCACCACGGTCCACGGCTCGAAGGTCAACGGCCTGTTCATCGACAGCATCTTCGGCAACCTGGCGTTCGCCAACGCCTACGTCAAGCAGTGAGACTCTCCTACTGGATCGGGCCGCCGGGCGGAACCGCGAACTCCGCCCGGCACCCCGACGGCGCTTACGGCGCAGCGAGCACGATGAAGGTCGCCGTGCTCGCGGCGCTGTACCGCGCGGATGTCGACCTGGACGCGCCGCTCCCGGTCGTGAACGACTTCCCGTCGGCCCTGGGCGACGGCTCCCGGTACGCCAACGACCCCGGCTACGACGACGAGGACCAGGTCTGGACCCACCTCGGCGGCGCGGCCCCCGCGCGCTGGCTGGCCCGCCGGATGATCGTGCGCTCCAGCAACCTGGCCACCAACCTGCTCCTGGCCCGCGTCGGCCTCCCAGCGGTGGCCGAGGTGTGGCGCCTGGCGGGCGCGACGAACAGCGTCACCGCCCGCGGCATCGAGGACCACGCGGCCCGCGACGCCGGCCTCGACAACGTCGTCACGGCCGCGGACCTGGCCGCTCTGTTCGGCGCCCTGCACCTGGGCAAGCTGGGCAGTCCGTCCGCGACATCGGAGATGCTCGACCTGCTGGCCGCCCAGGAGTGGCGCCAGGACCTGGCCGCCGGTCTCCCGCAGGGCGTGCGCGTCGCCCACAAGAACGGCTGGATGACCGGCATCCGCCACAGCGCCGGCATCGTGTACCCACCCGACGCCGACCCGTACGTCATCGCCGTCTGCACCCGGTCCGACGCTGTTCCCCCGCCGGACGACTACGACGAGCAGGCCTGCTCGGCCATCGCAGGGCTCTCGGCCGAGCGGTACGGAATGAGGCACCAGTGACCATCACCGACGTCCGCACGCACACTGTCAGCGCCCCGTTCCACACCCCGTTCGTGACGGCGCTGCGGTCCGCCACCGCGGCCGAGAGCCTGTTGGTCGAGGTCGTGGATGCCGACGGCCGCTCGGGTTTCGGCGAGTCCCCGCAGGTCTGGAAGGTCACCGGCGACTCGGTGGCCGGCGCCCGGGCCTGCGTCGAGCAGGTCCTCGCCCCGCTGCTGACCGGTCGCGACGCCGATGACCTGGCCGCCAGCTGCCGGACCGTGCACGGCGCGGTGGTCGGCAACACCGGCGCCCGCGCCGCGGTCGACACGGCCCTGCACGACCTCGCCGCCCGGCGCCTCGGCGTCCCGTTGGCCCGCCTGCTCGGCGGCACCCGCCTGCGCGTGCCGACCGACGTCACCCTGTCCGCCGGCGACAGCGCGGCCGCCGCGAGGATCGCCGAGGGCTTCACGGTCCTGAAGGTCAAGGTCGGCAAGTCGGCCCCGGCCGACGAGGTCCACCACATCCGCCGCATCCGCGAGGCCGCCGGTCCCGACGCGCGCATCCGTCTGGACGCGAACCAGGGCTGGACCCCACGCGAGGCGGTCCGCGCGATCGGTGCCATGCAGGACGCGGGCCTGGACATCGAGCTGGTCGAGCAGCCCGTCCCCGCGCCCGACCTCGAGGGCCTGGCCTGGGTCACGTCGAGGGTCGATGTCCCGATCCTGGCCGACGAGTCGGTCTTCGGCGTCCGCGACCTGGTCTCCGTGATCCGCCGCCGCGCCGCCGACATGGTGAACGTGAAGCTGGCCAAGTGCGGCGGCCTGTCCGTCGCCCGCACGATGCTGGACCTGGCCGCGGCCCACGACATCGGCACGATGGTCGGGTCGATGATGGAGACCCAGGTGGGCGTGGGCGCCGCCGCGAGCCTCGTCGCGGCCTACGACACCACGGTCGTCTCCGACCTCGACGCCGCCTGGTGGCTCGCGTCGACCCCGGTAACGGGCGGCCTCCGTTACGACGGCGCCGAGGTGGTCCTCCCCGACGCCCCCGGCCTGGGAGTGCACCTGTGCATGCCGTAGCCGTCCCCGTCGCCACGATGTGGTCCACGCCGTCCGCCGACGAGGTCGTCACCCAGGTCCTGCTGGGCGACCCGGTGATCGTCGACGCCGCCGGCGCCGACGGCTGGTCGCGGGTGATCGCCCCGAACCAGCCGGCCCCTTCCCTGGACCCGCGCGGCTACCCCGGCTGGCTGCGCACAGCAGACCTCGGGTCCGCATCGGACGGTGCCGGCGGGTCCATCGTGGATGCCTTGTTCACCGACCTGCGCGACGCCCCGTCCGGCGCGGTGGCCCTCGCCGGCGTCCCGCTCGGCACGCCGCTGGCGCCCGCCGGCACGGCGCTGGCGCCCGCCGGCTCGCCGGTCGGCGACTGGCTGCCGGTCCGGGTCCCCGGCCGCGACGGCACCTTGTGGGCGCCCGCGGCGGATGTTCGCCCGGCTCCCACGGCCCCGCCCGCCTCCGCGACGGCGGCCCTCGAGGTGGCGCGCCGGCTGGTGGGCGTGCCCTACGTCTGGGGCGGCCTGTCCCCGGCCGGCATCGACTGCTCCGGCCTGGTCCACCTGGCCTGGCGCCGCCTCGGCGTGCTGCTGCCCCGCGACGCCCACGAGCAGGCCGAGGCCGTCGAGCCGGTGCCACTCGGCGAGGAGCGGCCGGGCGACCTGTACTTCTTCGCCCGCCCCGGCCGCCGCATCCACCACGTCGGCTTCGTGGTGGGGCCGGGCCGGATGTTGCACGCGTGCGGCGAGGCCCGCCGCGTCGTCGAGGAGCCCCCGACGCCGTCCCGCTCCGAGACCCTGACCGCCGCGGGCCGCGTCCGCCTGCGTGCCGTGTGACCGCGTCGCCTGTCGTCCCGGCCGAGACACCGTGAGCCGAGACGCCGCGAGCTGAGACGCCGGCCGTGAGCCGAGGCGCCGTGACGTACCAACTGGCCAATGACGAACGACGACCTGGTGGCGGGCGCTTCCGATTGTCCCTTCATGACGGTAGCACCCGCCACCAAACGTTGTGTCGGTGCAACTACGGAGCGCCGACCGGCGACGGCAGGAGCTGTACGTCGGCGAGGTCAACGTACATCAGGCGGTGGCCGAACTGGATCTGCGCGTACCAGGTGTTGCCGCGGATCACCGTCCAGTCACCGGGGGACGAACCGTCGAAGGTCACCGCGCGGTAGTACTCGCCCTGCACGATGTTGCCGACCGCGTACCGCTGGCCCGCCGCGAACGTGTACTGCAGCGGCGTGATCGGCTGGTACGGCACGCCCGCCGGGTACGCGGACTGCTCCGGGTACGCGCGGCCGTACACCGGAACCGTGTCCCGCTTCGGCACGGCGACCAGGCCCGTCGCCCACTTCGCGGTGGGGGAAGCGGACGGGTTGTAGAACCAGCCCTTCTGGCCGAGGTACCAGATCGCCGTCCAGTCGCCCTCCCGGCCCGCGACCGCGTAGGTCTGGCCCGTCGAGACCCGCGAACCGTGGTCCGACAGCGCCATCGTCGAGGCGGAGCCGTCCGGGTGCAGGCCGACGTCGACGAGCAGCGGGGAAGAGGCCGACGGGGCCGCGTGCAGGATCAGCTGCGACGAGCCGTGGTCGGGGCACGCGACCCCGGCCGCGGTGCAGCCGGTGTAGGCGGGGCGGTTCGTGTCGTACGCCGGGTCGATGGTCACCAGGCCCGTGCGCGCGCTGCCCGTGGTGCGGATCGGGGCGTGCATCAGGTCCAGGTAGTGGTCCCAGTCCCAGTACGGGCCCGGGTCCCAGTGCATGCCGCGCACGCCCGACGGCACGGTGCCGGGGACGTTGTCGTGGCCGATGATGTGGTTGCGGTCCAGGGGGATGCCGAGTCGGCCCGCCAGGTAGCGCACCAGCTTCGCCGACGCGCGGTACATCGCCTCGGTGTACCAGGTGCCCTCGGCGGCGAAGCCCTCGTGCTCGATGCCGACCGAGGTGGCGTTGACGTACCAGTTGCCGGCGTGCCAGGCGACGTCCTTCGTCTTGACGTGCTGGGCGACGTGGCCGTCGGCGGAGCGGATCGTGTAGTTCCAGCTCACGTACGCCGGGTCCTGCACCAGGCCGAGCGTGGTGTCGTAGGTGGCCTCGGTGTCGTGGATGACGATGTACTGCACGCGCTGGCGGGCCGGGCGGTCGCTCAGGTCGTGGTTGCCGTAGTCGCCGTTGCCCAGGTCCTGGTACGGCGCCGGGATCCACTCGCAGGGCAGCTCGGCGGGGCACTCCAGGCCGTCGGGACGCTCGGTCCGCCGCAGGCCGAGGCGGTCCAGCCACGACCTCTCGGGCCGCACCGACGCCCGGGCGGCGAGGGTGACCCGCTGCCCGTCGTCGGTCACGCGGTCGACGCCCTCGCGCATGGTGGCGTACACCTCGTCGGCGAACTGCGCGGCCGCGTCGGCGGTGTCGGCGCCGCTGTAGCGGGCCACCGCGCCGTACCAGGCGGCGGGGTCGCTGCCGGCCCCGCCCGGCGCGCCGAGGTCACGCTGGTAGGAGGCCAGCAGCGCGGCCCCGCCGCGGATGTTGGCCCGCGCGTCGCCGCGCAGGACCGTCTTGTCGACGCCGGTCAGCGCCGCCGCCCGGTCGAGGGTCTGCAAGGAGGCCGGGGCGAGCGCGGGTGGCGCCGCCGCGGGGCCCGCGATCCTGGCCGGGCGGGCGCCGTCCCCGCGGGCGTCCTCGGTCGCGGCGGGCCGGGCCGGGGCCACCGCCGCCGCGTCGGTCAGGTGCATCGGGCCGAAGCCCGCGCTGGTGCTGGGCAGGCCGCGGTTGGTGTCCCACCGCGACTCCAGGTAGGACACGGCCAGGAGCACGTCCTGCGGTACACCCGCGGAAACCGACGCGTCCGCGAAGTCCTGAGCTCGCCCGCCGGCGGGGGCCGCGGAGGCCGCCGTCCCGGGCACGACCGCGGCGCCGAGCACGACCGCGGCGATCACCGTTGCTGCTCTGGTACGCACGATGCCTCCCCTTACCAGTTGTCGGACCCGGCCACGCGGGGCAGCGGCTTCCACACGGGCGCGATGATGTACGCGACGCCGCCGCTGCCGCCGGCGACCGAACCGTCGGCGCGGTGGCGCTTGGTGCGCAGCCACACCTGCTCGAACTCGGTGCGCTGGTAGACGTTGCGGACCGCGTCGTCGGAGGACGACGCCGGGTCGTTGACGATGACGTCGCCGGTCGCGGTGAAGCCGACGATGACGAACAGGTGGCCCGAGGTGGAGTAGTTGGCCCCGGTGAGCTCGGAGGCCAGGAACGACTGCGAGGTGACGACCGGGATGCCGGCGGCGATGAAGCGCTCCACCTCGTCGAGGGAGTGCAGGCGCGTCACGATGCCGGTGAGCCCGTAGGTGGCGGCGTAGGCGGTGTTGAACGGCCAGTTGCCGGCGCCCTCGTAGGTGTAGTCGTAGGTCTGCCGGGCCGCGTGGTCGACCTGCGGGTCGGCGTAGGACGGGTCGACCCAGGCGAGGTCGGCGCGGGTCGGCTTGTGGCCCCAGTACTCGACGACCATCTCGGTGGAGGTGGGGGAGCACCACGCCTCGCCGCCGCCGTCGTACTCGGGGTACTCGCCGATGTGGATGTTCTGGGAGTACCGCGGAACCTTGAGCTCCCTGCCCCAGGCGATGTGCCCGGCGCTGGGCGCGACGGTGAACCGGTCGGGGACGTTGGAGGCCATCGCGCCGGCCTGCAGGACGCGGGGCGCGGCGTGGGAGCCCGGCGCCCGGTAGAGGGTCAGCCGCAGCCGGTAGTCCCGCAGCAGCACGCCGCGGGTGACGTCATCGATGGAGAACGTGTCGGTCCAGATCGTGGAGTACGGGTCGCCCTGGCCGTCCACCGAGGACCGTTTGACGTCCTGGTCGCCGTCGGCCCAGCGGCCCATGACGTACCACGGTGTGTGCTCGCCGTTGGTGTAGGAGCCCTGCATCTCCACCTGGATCCAGGTGCCGGCCGGCGCGTCGGCGTTCCAGGACGCGACGAGCTCGCTGGCGCCGAAGCCGATCGGTTGGGTGGGCGAGGTCCAGGTGGCGTACTCCCAGGTCCGCGTCGTCCCGGTGTGCGGGTCGGTGAACTCGGTGGTGCCGGCGGGGCGCCCGATGGTCAGGAACGGCCGCAGCCCGGGCACCGCGAGGGTGCCGTTCGACTCGCCGGAGCGCCACTGCGGGAAGCTCTGCCACCGGTGGAACGTGATCTGCTCGTCGTGCTGGACCGGCGCGGGGCGGGCCGTCGCCGCCGAGGCGGGTGCGATGGCTAAGAGGCAGGCGAAGGCCGCCAGCGAGGCGAGGGCCGGAAGTCGTGCCATTGCTCCTCCAGGGGAAACCGATGGCGATGGATTGACGGCACGCTATCGCCGCCGGCCCCGGATGTCGATACCTTTCGACGGATTCATCGATGTGGAAGGTTTTTTACCACCACGACCGCGACGGGGTGCACACCCCGCCGCGGTCGTTCCTGGTGCGGCCTTTACCGCCAGGGGCGGGAGCCGCCACTCAAGCCGCGCGCGGCACCGGCGGGCGGCTGATGCGGTTCCTCGACCGCGCTGGGCAGGCCCATGCCGGGGTCACGGCGATCCGGTCAGCTGAGCTGCTCGGCCAGGGCGATGATGATCCCCTCGGGGCCACGGACGTTGCAGAGCCGATAGCTGTCCTCGTACTGGACCAGCTCGCCGACGAGCTCGGCGCCGTGGGTGCGTAGGCGGGCGACGACGTCCTCGATGTCATCGACGGCGAACATGATGCGCCGTATGCCCAGCGTGTTGGCCGGCGCATGCGTCGGCTCGGCGCTGATCGCCTTCGGCGTGTGGAACCTCGTCAGCTCGACCCGGCCGTGGCCGTCCGGGGTCCGCACGACGGCGATGTCCGCTCGGACGCCGTCCAGCCCGACGAGCCGGTCCACCGATGCGCCCTCGACGGTTGTCTGGCCCTCCAGCTCCATACCGAGTTCGACGAAGAACGCGATCGCAGCCGCAAGGTCGTCGACAACGATGAGGACGTTGTCCATCCGCTTGATCATGGTGGTACTCCTTCTGTTGTCACACGGCAGGTCATGGGCCCGCTGGTGTCCCGCACGACACCCGCGGACGTGCTGAGTTCCAGGACCGGCTGGCGGCTTGCGGGTCAGTTGTAGTGGCGGCGGGCGCTGGACCCGGTGCGGGTGATGTCGGTGCCGTAGATGTGCAGGCAAGCTGCGTCGTCCCGTTCAGCGTCTACCGGGCACGACCCATTCGTCCAATGCGAACTTCTGCGGCTACCCATAACTATCATGGATGAATGCTGGACATCGTGCGGCTACGCATCCTCGCGGCGGTCGCCGCGCACGGCTCGGTCACCAAGGCCGCGAAGCACCTGAAGTACTCCCAGCCGGCGGTCAGCCACCATCTGGCCCGGCTGGAAGCCGAGACCGGCGCCCGGCTCGTCCAGCGCATCGGGCGGGGCATCCGACTCACGCCGGAGGGTGAGCACCTCGCCCGCCGCGCCGCCGAGATCGTCGGACGGGTCGACACCGCCGCCGCGGAACTGTCCGCGATGGTGGGCCTGCGCACCGGCCGGGTCCGGGTCGCCGGCTTCCAATCAGCGCTCGCCGCCCTGATACCGCACGCCGCCGCCATCCTGCGCCGCGACCACCCCGGCATCGAGCTGCACCTGGCCGACGCCCACCCGCAGGTGGCACTGAACCTGCTGCGCGACGGGCAGGTCGACGCCGCCGTCATCTTCCGCTACGACGACACCACACCGGACGACATCCGCGCCACGCACCTGCTCGACGACCCGATGCACCTGCTCAGCCTGCAACCGGGCCAGACGCTGCGCGACCACCGCGACTCGGCCTGGATCGCCGGCTGCGAGCACTGCCGCCGCGAGTTCATCGACGCGTGCGAGCGGGCCGGCTTCACCCCGCACGTCGTCTACACCAGCGACGACGTGATCGTCGAACAGGCCCTCGTCGCCGCCGGCATGGGCGTCACCACCATGCCCGGCCTGTCCTTACGCACCCACCGGGCACCCGGCATCGAAGCCACCCCGCTGCCCGACTTCCGCCGACGCGTCTACCTCGCCACCTACGGCGACCCACCGGATCCCCCGGCCACCACGGCCTTCATCATCGCGCTGCACCACGCCGTCCAGCAGACCCGCCCCGGCGAGCCGCCACCACCCGACGAGGCCCCTGACCGGCCATCATCAACGAAGCACAGAAGATCCACCGGATCCGCCAACTGACGGCTCAGGAGATCACCGCGCTGCCCGGCCCGGCCGGTGGAGGCGTCCCGGTCCGCTCTCGCTCGAGCCGACACCGCGGTGTGTAGTCGGTCGGGCGCGGGGAAGGAAACACCGTGCGGCCCGTCCCCAGACCGGCCGGAGAGGAGCTACCCGAGCGATGAGCGACCACGATGTGATCGTCCTGGGCGGGGGCTCGCCGGGCGAGCACTGCGCCGGCGAGCTGGCCGACGGCGGCCTGCGTGTGGCTTTGGTCGAGCGGGATCTGGTCGGGGGCGAGTGTTCGTACTGGGCGTGTATCCCGTCCAAGACGCTGCTGCGGCCCGGCGAGGCGGTGCACGGGGCTCGCGAGGCGGCGGCCACGGCGCGCGTCGACGTGCAGGAGGCGCTGTCCTACCGCGACGTCATGGTCTCGGGCTACTCCGACGCCGGGCAGCAGCAATTTCTGGCGGGCAAGGGCATCGACCTGATCCGCGGCACCGGCCGGCTGGCCGGGCCGGGTGTGGTCGAGGTCGATGGCGTGCCCCACACCGCCCGGCACGTGGTGGTGGCCACCGGCTCGGACCCGGTCATACCGCCCGTCCCGGGCCTGCACGAGCTGGACGGTATCTGGACCAGCCGCGAGGCGACCGGCATGAAGGCTGTCCCGCGCCGCCTGCTCATCCTCGGCGGCGGGCCGGTCGGCACCGAGATGGCCCAGGCCGTCCGCCGCCTGGGCAGCGAGGTGGCCCTGGTCGAGGGCGCCGGGCACGTGCTGGCCCGCGAGCCCGAGCCGCTGGGTCAGGCGCTCGGCGAGGTCCTGCGGGCCGACGGCATCGAGCTGTTCCTGGGCATGCACGCGACCGCCGCGCGGCGCGACGGCGCGGACTACGTCCTGACCCTCGACGACGGTCGCGAGCTGCGCGGCGACCACCTGCTCCTGGCCACGGGCAGGCGTCCGCGAATGCCCGCCGGCCTGGACTCGGTCGGCGTCACCGCTGGCCCGCACGGCATCGGCGTCGACGCGCACCTGCGCGCCGGCGAGCGGCTGTGGGCCATCGGGGATGTCACCGGCATACGGCTGCTCACCCATGTCGGCAAGTACCAGGGCGAGGTCGTCGCCGCGAACATCCTGGGCGAGCCCCGCGAGGCCCACTACGAGGCCATACCGGACGTCGTCTACACCGACCCGCAAGCGGCCGCAGTCGGTGCCGCCGAGGCCGCTTTCAGCGCCACCGTCCCGGTGTCCGAGGTGGCCAAGACGGCCACCTACACCCACGCCTACGCCACCTCCAACGGCTTCCTGACCTTGCTGTCCGACGGCGACCGGCTGACGGGCGCCCACGCGCTCGGACCCGAGGCCGGAGAGTGGCTGCAGCAGGCCACCCTGGCCATCCGCGCCCGTGTGCCGCTGCCGGTGCTGCGGGACGTCATCCAGCCCTTCCCCACCTTCTCAGAGATCTACGTCGCCACGCTGAAGGCGCTCCACGGCCAGATCACGGCCGCCCGCGGGCCGGCCACCGAGCGATCCTCGATGTAGGCGCGGGCGGCGCGACCCCGCCGGTCACGCTCGCCGACCGGCACAGCTACCGCGCTACACCGCGCTCTGCCCCGGCCCGACGATCGGCCGAGGCCGGGCGGAGCCAGCCCCGCGACCACCGGTCCCGGGCGGGGCGCGGTATGTTCCGCCCGTGACCGGGGACTTCGTGCCGCAGATGTTGCCATCCTCCAGGCGCGGCCGCGCCGGCGGGGCGCCGCCCACCACGCCCGGATGCCGGCTCGCGCCGGCCGCGCACGGCGATGCCTGAGCCCGCCGCGGTGTGGCGTGTCGGTGACGTCGTCGACGGCCGCTACGAGGTCCTCAGGGTGCACGAGCAGGGTGGCATGGGCCTGGTGTACCGCGTCCGCCACCGCGAATGGGCCGTCGACCTGGCGGTGAAGAGCCCCCGCCCGGAGGTCCCCCGGGACACCTTCGTCGCCGAGGCCGAGACGTGGGTGTCGCTCGGCCTGCACCCGCACGTCTGCTCCTGCTACTACGTCCGCGTGCTCGACGGCGTCCCGCGGGCCTTCGCCGAGTACGTCGCGGACGGAAGCCTCCGAGACTGGATCGACGACCGCCGCCTGTACCGTGGCAGCTCGACCGCAGCCGTGGAACGCATCCTCGACGCGGCTGTCCAGACCGCCTGGGCCCTCGCCCACGCCCACGCCCGCTCCGTCACCCACCGCGACGTGAAGCCCGCCAACATCCTCCTCGACGACGCAGACGGCGCCTTCGTCGCGAAGCTCACCGACTTCGGCCTGGCGGCGGGCGGCGGCATGACCTTGGCCTACGCCTCTCCCGAGCAGGCCGCGGGAGCCCCGGCGGGCCCGCCGAGCGACGTCTACAGCCTCGCGGTGTCGATCCTGGAGATGTTCACCGGCGGCGTGACCTGGATGGCCGGCCCGGCCGCCCGCCACGCCCTGTCCGCCCACCGCGCCCATGACCTGCGGCCCGCGCCGGCCACCCACCACGCCGGCGACCCTGCCGGCGACCCTGCCGACGACCCTGCCGACGACCCGGCCGGCGACCCTCGGCCCACGGCAGCGACGGAACCGGCCACCGGGCCCCACCACGCGTCGGCCGCCGAGCCGGCGCGCGAGGGCCACGAGCCCACCGGCCGCCACGGCGAACGCGACGCCGGGCCGCCGGACCTGCCGGCGGACGTGGCCGACCTGCTCGACCGATGCCTGGCCGAGGCGCCCGGCGACCGGCCCGTATCGGTGGCCGAAGTCGCCGGCGCGCTCGTCATGGCCTACGAGCGGCACACTGGCCGGGCGTACCCGCGGGCCGCTCCCGTGGCGGCTGTGCTGCGGGCCGACGAGCTCAGCAACCGTGCCCTGTCGCTGCTCGACCTCGGCCGTCCGGCCGAGGCCGAGCGGGCGTTCGCCGGGGCCCTCGCCGCCGACCCGCGGCACGTGGCGGCCACCTACAACGCGGGCCTCAACCGGTGGCGTCGTGGTGTGGTCACCGACGACCGGCTGGTCGCCGAGGTCGAGGGGCTCCGGGCCGACACCGGCGACGTGCTCGCCCAGATCCACCTCGAGCGCGGCGACCTCACCGCCGCCCGTGGGCTGCTCGGCGAGGCGGGACTGCGGGCGGTACTGCCGACGGCCGGCGCGCTCGTCGACGCGGGCGCCGTCGCCGCCTGGACCGTGCCCTGGACGCCCGACGACGACGTACCCGGGCGGGTGCCGCTGGCGGTCGACCCCGGCGGGCGGCTCGCCCTCACCGGCGAACCCGACGGCGCGCTCCGGCTCTGGAACGTCCACAGTGGACGGATTTGGCAGCGGCTCACCGGGCACCGCCGCCGGGTGCACGCCGCCGGTCTCACGCCGGACGGGCGGTACGCCGTCTCCGTGTGTGAGGACGAGACCGTGCGGCACTGGGACCTGACCGCGAGGCGCCCTCGGAGCCGGCTCCTCTACGCCAGCCCCAACCCGCCCCGCTGGGGCGGCGGCGACGGGCTCGGCGAGCTGGCCCTGCGCACCCAGTCCACCGCCCTCGGCCTGAGCCCCGACGGACGCCTCGTCCTCTACGCGGGGCTCGACGGGGTCCTGCGGGTCTGGGATCTGCGCGGCGGGCCGCCTCGGATCCTCGACGAGCAAGCGGGCGCGCGGCTGGTGGCGGTCAGCGCCGACGGGCGCAGCGCCGTCTCCGTCGGGCGCGGGCACGTCGTGCGGGTGTGGGACCTGCCGGCCGGGCGGTGCCGGCGCGAGCTGGCCGTGCCCCCGTCGCCGGTCGCCGCCCTCGGCCTCGGCGCCGACGGCCGGTTCGCGGCCGTCGGGTGCGTCGACGGCACGATCGGCGTCTGGGACCTCGGTGACGGTCGGCGGCACCGCGTCCTGGCCGGCGGCGCGGCGGCCGACGCCCTGTCCTTCGACGAACGCGTCCTGCTGTCCGCCGAGCGGTACCACGGCACCGTCCGGTGCTGGGACCTGGACAGCGGCCGCTGTCTGCGCACCTTCCCGGGGCACGCCGGCGGCGCCGCCGTGGTCCACCTCGACGCGGACGACCGGTTCGCGCTGTCGGCCGGCCGGGACGGGGCGGTCCGCCGATGGCGGCTGCCCGGCGAGTACCGCGCCGCGCCCCGCCTGAGCCGGCCGCGCCGGACAGACGAGCTGCACCGGCTGGGCGCCCGGGTCGAGGCGCTGGTCGCGGAGGCGGAGCTGGCGGCGGCGGCCGGGCGGACCGCGACCGCGCTCGACCGGCTGCGGCAGGCCCGAGCCGTCCCCGGCCACGAGCGGGCGCCGCGGGTCATGGCCGCCTGGTGGGCGTTGGGCCCCCGGGCCGTCCGCACGGGCCTGCGCACGGCGTGGTCGTCGCGGTACCTCACCGGCCACACCCGCGACGTGGGGGCCGTCGACCTGTCGGCCGACGGCCGGATCGCGGTCTCCGGGGGCTGCGACGCGACGGTCCGCCTGTGGAACCTCGACGATGGCGCCTGCGTGCGGGTCCTCACCGGTCACGCGCACATGGTGGAGGCGGTCTGCCTGAGCGGCGACCGGCGGCGGGCGCTCTCGTCGAGCCGGGACGGCACCGTCCGGCTGTGGGACCTCGGCACCGGCGAGTGCCTGCGCGTCATGACCGGCAACGTCCACATGAGAGAGTCGGTGCCGGTCCGTTTCGCCGCCGGCGACTCGCGGGCCGTGGTCGCCGGCCGCGACGGCCGGATCCGGATCTGGGACCTGGACACCGGCGAGCTCCAGCGCGAGCTGCGCGGGGGCGCCGCCTTCCGCGCGCTGCGGCTCGGGCCCGGCGACCGGCTCCTCGCGGCCGCGCGCGGCGACATGGTGCAGCTGTGGGACCTGCGCAGCGGCCAATGCGTGCACCGGCTGCGCGGCGGCTTCCTCCACACCATGCGGGCGGTGTCGCTCAGCGCCGACGGCGGTCTGGCCCTCACCGGAGAGAACGACGGGGGCCTGCGGCTGTGGGACACCACAACCGGGACCGTCGTGCGCACGTTCGGCGGGGCGCAGAACACACCCGACGGGGTCGCCCTGACGGCGGACGGACGCGTCGCGGTCTCCTGCGGCTACACCGACTTCGTCTCGGTCTGGGACGCCACCGACGGGCGCCGCCTGCGTGTGCTCGACGGCCACGAGCAGGGCGCCACGTGCCTCGCGCTGACCCCGGACGGGCGGTACGTCCTGTCCGGCCACCGCGACGGCGGCCTGCGGCGGTGGGAGCTCGACTGGGACCTGGCGGCCCGCGAAGGCCCCGGAAGCCCGTGAACGCCGCTGTGCCGCACCCCCCACGGCCGTGAGCAGGGTCGGGAGTGCCTGACGCGGGTCGCGATCGATGGCGTAGCCGGCGAGCACGAAGCCGTGGCCGGCCAGCCAGTCAACGCACCTCTTGACGAGTTGTCTACGTTGGTGTTGACTGCGGAACAACGAGCCACTGCCCGTCGCTACCTGGCGATGGCCCAGTGCTGTCCGCGGCGCCTTGAACGAGTTCGGCGACGGGCCATCACAACGCGCCGGGCGAAGCCATGCAGGAGGGACCGCCGTGGACGACGACGTCTTCATCATCGACGCTCTCGTACATGCACTGAACTGGACCGAAGAGAACTGGGCGGACCCGGTCGCCGCCGGGTCGTCGGCTGAGGCCGCTGCCTATACGGCCGCACACCAGGGATCCGGCGCCTACGACATGCCCCGTGAGCTCTTCCTGCGCGACTGGTCGCCGGAGGACTCCGCGAACCTGCTCTTCCGGGAGAGCACGACAAGTGTCGGGGTGTTCAACCCGCAGCCGCTGTTCGTGTTCAAGGACGGCCAGACGTCCGTCGAGAAGGCGATCGAGGCGATTCGCAGATACCCCACGCGCTTCATCGGGGCGTACGCCGCGATCGACCCGCTGCGGGAGGGCTGGCGGTCGTACCTTGCCGAGCAGGTCGACGCGCTCAAGCCCCTGGGGCTCAAGGTCTACCCGGCAAGCTGGCAGGAAAAGGGCATGCAGACCTGGGGCCTGAACGACCCCAAGGTCGCTTTCCCGCTGTTCGAGTACGCCCTCGAGCTGGGCATCCGGCACATCGCGATCCACAAGGCGCTGCCGATCGGACCGATGGAATACCGCGGCGCCTTCGGCCCGTCCGACGTCGAAGGAGCGGCGGCCCGGTTCCCCGACATCGAGTTCGAGATCGTCCACGGCGGAATGTCGTTCACCGAGGAGACGGCCTGGCTCCTGGCGAAGTTCAAGAACGTCCACATCAACCTCGAGAACATGAATATCGTCGTTGCGCGACGGCCGAGGACCTTCGCCAGGATCCTGCTGTCGCTGCTCCATGTCGGCGGGAACGCTGTCTACGAGCGCATCCACTGGGGGACCGGCACCTTCCAGTTCCACCCGCGACCGTGCATCGAGTCGTTCCTCGACTTCGAGTTTCCCGAGGAACTGCTCGAGGAGACCGGCCTCTACCACCCGGTCGAACAGATCACCCTCGACCACAAACGGGACATCCTCGGCCGCAACTTCGCCCGGCTGCACGGCCTTGACATCGCGGAGCTCAAGCGGAAGATCGCCGGCGACGAGTTCAGCCGCCCGGACGGCGAGCCGCTGCCGGCCCCGTACTCCACGCTCGACTGGATCTCGCCGGACCTGCACGCGAGGACCTTCACCCCCCTGGGTGCCAGGTGAACCGCGGCTGGTCGCTGCCCGTCGACCTGGCCCCGGACGTGGAGCGACACCTCGATCAGATCGTCGACCCGTGCAGCACGGCCAGCGTTCTTTCGATGAGCATCCTCGCGATGGGGCTGATTCGTGACGTGACGTCCTCGGACGATGGCGTGCTGACCGTGCATCTCCGGCTGACCTCACCGTCCTGCATGATGGTGGGCTACATCGCGCGTGAGGCGACGCAGCGCCTGCGAACCCTTCCCGGAGTGACCGACGTGGTCGTTGCGCCGGACGAAGGTCTGGACTGGGATCCGTCCATGATGGACGCCGCCGTGGCGGAGGAGCGCAACAAGCGGCTGCGGCTGCTCGACCTGAGCAACGTCATCGCCTGACTCAGGACACCAGGCCCGCGAAGTCCATCTCGGGCGCCGACTGCGCAATCGCCCGCATCTCGATCAGATCGTCCGCGGTGAGCTTCAAGCGCATGGCGGTCCGTATCGCGTCGATGTGCGCTGGCGCCTGTACACCGACCAGCGGTACGACCGGCGCGGCCCCCGAGGCGGCCCACGCGACGGCGAGGTCGGCAAGCCCGACACCGTGCCGCTGCGCGATCACCGCGAGCTTGCCCGCTGCCTGAACGCGCGTGGCATAACGCTCACCGGAGAAGTCCGGGGCACCGCGGCGGAAGTCGTTCTCCGCGAACGCGGGCTCGGGCCCGAAGGTTCCGGAGAGGAAGCCCTGCGCGAGCGCCGCGTATCCCATGACCATGATTGCGTTGCGGCGGGCGAACGGCAGGACCTCATCCTCGACGCCCCGGCTGAACAGGCTGTAGGGCACCTGGATGGCGTCCAGCTGCGCGGTCTGACGAAACGTGGTCATCTGCTCGACCGTGTAGTTCGAGACTCCGACGTACCGGGTCAGCCCCTCGTCGACGAACGACTGCATCGCTCCCGCGACCTCCGCCAGCGCAACGTCGGGGTCGTACCAGTGCACGAGGTAGTAGTCGAGATGCTCGACGCCGAGCCGGGACAACGACTTGGTCAGCGATGCGCGCAGGAACGCGGGTCGCGAGTTGGGCGCGAACGGCGTGGCCGACCCCTCGCGGCGGCGCAGCTCGAGGCCGCCCTTCGAGCAGAGCACGAGGCTGTCGCGGTCGGCGACGAGCTCGCGTGAGAACAGTTCGCCAAGGATGGACTCGGCGCGTCCGTACGCGTGTGCCGTGTCGAGGAACACCAGACCCTCGGAGACGCCGCGGCGCAGGGCGGCCCTGGAGCTGTCAAGGTCGCTGCCCCAGGCCGCGGCGAGTGTGTACGTTCCCAGGCAGACCGGGGGCAGGCTGGGGCCCGTCATGCCGCGTCCTCGCGCAGGACGACCCACAGGCCTTCGGCCGTGGCAAGGACATCCTCGCCCAGGCACAGGTCGCCTTCCAGGAAGATCTTGCGACGCTCGGTCTTCGTGACGCGACCCCTGACCCGCAACGGCGTGCCGATCGGGGTGATCTTGAGGTAGTTCACGTGGAGGTATGCGGTGCGGGTAGGCGGACCCGAGTTGGCGAGCCGGCCGAGGCACTCGTCGAACAGCATCGCGATCGCACCACCGTGCGCGGCGGAGCCGCCACCCAGGTAGAAGGGGGAGAACGCGACGGATCCCTCGACATGTTCGCTCGAGAGGCTGGTGAGCTGGACCGGGAGCAGGAGCGGGTGGCCGCGGTTCTCCGCGTCGCCGCGGAGCCCGGAGTGTTGCCGGCCCGGCTCGACCCGGCTGCCGCCCAGTGTGCCGGCGGCCTGTCCGATCAGCGCCCGCGCGGCCTGCGCCACCGCGGGCGACGGGTCGGAGCAGGTGACCAGGTCCTGGAGCGCACGTAGCGCGCTCACCAGCTCGACGTAGGCGGTGCCGCCCGGTGCGAATCCGGAGGTGTCGAAACCCCAGAACTGGCGCGGATCGGCGGTGGAATCGGGCATCGCTGGTTCTTCGGGCACGGCGGCCGGCCTCCTACGGGTCAGGGCTGCTGAGTTGTCAATGTATGCGTTGACGAAGCAGCCGACAAGAATCTACATTGGTGTTGACGCAGTCACACAGAGGGAGCCGCACATGCCTGACAGTGCGAGCCAGGTGCTCGACGCCGATGGGATCGACCTGGACGACCTCTACGGGGATCTTGCAACGAACCACCCCGACATCTACTACGCACACGTCCGCAGGGCGGATCGTGTCTACTACAACCGGCGTTGGGGTGGGTGGATCGTCACCGGCTTCGAGGAGGTGGCGGCGGGCTACCGCGACCATGCCCGGCTCAGCTCGGAACGCATGGCCGGGCCGTGGGGCGAGAAGAACAACCGGCAGAAAGGCTCAGGGGAGCTGTCGCCCGTCTTCAAGGTGATGGCGTCGTTCTTCGGCTGGATGGACCCCCCGGATCACACCCGCTTCCGCAAGCTCCTCCAGGCGGCGTTCACACCGGTCAGCCTGGAGGAGATGCGCCCACGCGTCGGCGAGCTCGTTCGCGAGTACGCCGCGGGCATCCCGGACGGCGCCCCGTTCGACTTCATCAACCGGTTCGCCTTCCATCTGCCGGTGACGGTCATCTCGGAGTACCTCGGCGCCCGCGTGGAGGATCGCCACCTGATCGGGGAGTGGTCCGAGGATCTCGGCCACACCATCTTCGCCGGCAAGAACGGCATGACGGCCGATGAGCGAGCCAGGCTGGGGGAGCGGGCGATCAACAACTTCATCGCCTACTTCACCGAGATCATCGAGGATCGCCGCAGAAGCCCGCGGGACGACCTGATCTCGCGGCTCGTCCGCGCCGAGCCGGACGGCGATCCCCTCACCCACGAGGAGATCGTCGCGCAGAGCATCGTGATGCTCTTCGCCGGTCACGAGACGACCACCAACCTGCTGGCCAATGGGATGGTGGCCTTCGCGCGCTTCCCCGAACAGTGGCGCAACATCCGAAAGGACCCTGCGCTGGTCCGGCCCGCGACCGAGGAAATGCTGCGGTTCGACGGGCCGATCGGTGCGCAGGGCCGATGGGCCAGGACGTCGTTCGAATTCGGCGGAAAAGCAATTCGGGAGAACGACCGTGTCATGCTCATGCAATGGGCGGCCAATCGCGACCCGGAGGCGTTCGAGGATCCCGACACATTCGACGTCACGCGCAAGCGTATTCGACATTTGGGCTTCGGTCACGGCATTCACACCTGCCTGGGGTCGCCGCTGGCCCGTATCGAGGTGCAGGAGACCCTTCGGTACCTCACCGGGCGGTATGTCTCAGTGGAGCTGGCGACCGAACCGCTGACCTACAAACCGACGCTGACGTCGCGCAGCCTGACCAAGCTCGACGTCGTTCTGCAGCCTGCCTGACCGCCGGTCGCGGCGAACTGCGGAGGGATCGAGCGAAAGGGATGCGCTATAGTGCCAGCGGACCGGCTCGTGCTAGAAGCGGGTCGCGGCGGTTGCGGGATCGGGGTGTACGACGTTGTCGAGCGGAATCGGTCGGCGTCGCCAGGCGGCGCGCTCGGGTGGGCGGGACTCGTACCAGGAGCGCCGTCGCAAGCTGATCGATGCCGCCGCCAAGGTCTTCCAGGAGAAGGGCTTCGGCGCCGCCAGCTTCGGCGACGTCGCGAATGAGCTCGGCTCGGATCGGGCGTCGCTCTACTACTACGTCTCCAGCAAGGAAGAGTTGTTCCACGCCGTGGTCTTCCACGCCGCGGAGGAGAACGTCCGGCTGGCCGAAGAAATCCGCGACAGTGATGCCCCCACCGCCGTGAAGCTCGAGCGGCTGATTACGGCACTGATGCTGTCCTATGAGAAGCACTATCCGTACCTCTTCGTCTATGTTCAGGAGAAAATGAGCCTCTTCGGTCCGGAAGAGGACAGTTCAATCTGGGCATCGGATATGTGGGACCTGAACCGGCGCTACGAGGACGTGGTGGTCGGTGTGGTCGAAGAGGGCATGAAGGAAGGCGTCATCAAGTCGCTTGGGCGTCCGCGTGTCGTGGCCTACGGCATCATCGGCATGGTCGCGTGGACGCACCGATGGTTCCGTCCCGAGGGGCCGTCCACCGGCGAGGAGATCAGCCGCGCGTTCGCCGAGATGGTGATGCGCGGCGTGCTCGCGGACAAGAGCTGACCCCACCGGCGGCACCCGTCCGCCGGCTGTCAACGCGCGGTTGCCGCACGCGCGTGTCTTCGTGTGTCAATCGCCGCCCCCATGTGCGGGCGTTCTGCCTGGTCAGGGCTCTCTTCTCAGTTGTCAACGCGGTTCTCGACAGGGGTGTTGACAGATTTGGAAGCACGCTCGTAACGTCTGCGCTACATGCAGGTCGGTGACCCGGGTCACCCACTGCCGTAGAACCCCAGGAGGGGTGTGATGCGCAGAAAACTCGTTGTCGCGGCAGGGTTGAGCCTGCTGCTGCTCACTGCGACGGCATGCGGCGGAAATGGCGACAGCGCGGGTGGCGCTTCGTCGTCCGAACCCATCAAGGTCGGGGTCGACCTCGACCTCTCAGGCCCGTTCTCGATCGGTGGTCAGGGCGCGCTGAAAGGCATCAAGGCCTACTTCGACGCGGCGAACAAGTCCGGCGGCATCGCCGGCCGCCAGGTGCAACTGATCACATTGGACAGTGCGGCGGACGTCAACCGCGCCCTCAGCAACGTCCAGAAACTCATCAACCAGGATCAGGTCGACGCGCTCCTCGGTGTCTCCGTCAGCAGCATCTCGGAGGCCCTGGACGACGTGGTGACCGAAGCCAAGATTCCGCTCGTCTCGGTCGCGGCCGCGCCGAGCCAGATCTTCCCCAAGCCCAGTGCCTGGGTCGTCATGGCGCAGTCGGTGCAGAACCAGCAGGTCGGCCCGACCGTCGAGCTGATCGCGAAGCTCGTCCCCGGCACGCCGAGGGTGGCGTACATCCATTTCGACTCGGCGGCGCAGCACGGGTTCGGTGATGGTCTGACGAAGGCGGTGCAGCA
>NZ_BMPI01000111.1:0-12102 GCF_014647515.1 Dactylosporangium sucinum
GGTCATAGGGGTTGGCCCGGCGCACCGCCGCCCAGTCCGGGGCCGCCACCAACCCCTCCTGGATGAGCGAGTCGAGGACCGCGAGGGCGACGTTGTCGTCGGCGAACGGCGAACGGGGCATACGGGCTACCCTACGGGCCCGTCCGCGCAGCGAGCTCCGGGAACTTGACGTTCCGGGGCACGGTGTGCTCTGGCTGCCGGATTTGGGTCGCTGGTCGACCCGACGATCCAGCAGTGCACTATCGGCGCCGGCCGCCACACCGCCCTCACCCACCGCCTCACCACCTGACCGGTCCACCAACGCAATTCGGTCGGCATGCCGACGCCGCATTCGAACCTGTTTCGTCGCATGTCCGATCAGGGCCCGTGGTGTGCAGGGCATCCCGCAGCTACGCGAGGCCGGCCGACCGGTCGCCAGGCCGGACCGAAACCCGGTCGGCACCTCATTCTGCGCAGGTACGGTCGCGGCGCCAGCCCGGTGCCCCCATGGCAGGCGACTGCACGCCCACCGTGGAGGGCCACACGATCGTCTGGGTCGTGATCTATACGACATCTGCGGTCGCCGGGGCCGAGGAGACGAGGGCGGCGGCGAGTGCGATGCCTGTGGCGACTGTTCCGAGTACGGTGGCGAGCAGGGCGGGAAGGCCGCGGAGTTTGACGAGTTCCGAAGCGGCTGTGCGGGCGAGTGGGCGGATCATGCGTCGCGGCGGGTGAACACGACGGCCGAGACCGCAAGGAGCCCGAGTGTCCAGGCGGCCATGATGAGGCCGCCGATGAGCGGGTCCAGCGCGTCGTCGAAGGCGGCGAAGCTCTCGCGGGCGAACAAGCGGATGCCGGCGAGGTCGGGCAGGAACCGAGCCAATGCTGTGACCCGGGAGAGGAGGTACGACACGGAGACGAGGGAGCTGTTGGCGATGAGCACGATGAGCGGGATGATGCCGCTGCGGGTGAGGGCCGTGATCGCCAGCGCAAGCAGTCCTGTCAGCGCCCAGTAGAGCGCTGCCCCGAGGGTGCAAGCGATCGTACTGAGCGTGACGGCCGTCGGGCCACAGCGCCCGATCGGCGGCAGATTCGCGCATTGCTGGCCGGCAGTCGAGACCGTCGATTGGTGGTGATCTTCGCTGTGGTGTTGTCCTGGCCAGGTGCCTCGGGTCGCGGGGCTGGAACGGGGGTGCGAGGGTTGAGCGGTTGCTCAACCCTCGCACGCACTCACCATGGACGGGCCGCTCCGGGTATGCCTACCGTGGTGGGGCGTCTCGCTTGCGAACGGGTCCCCCGGACCGTGCCGTCGGATGCGGTACCCGGGCTGCCTCAGGTGGCGGTGGCACCGTAGGACTGGTTGGACCCTCCGTTGCAGTACCAGGTGATGATCGGCGTGCCGTTGTAGATCCCGCCGCCCTGGGCGTCGAGGAAGACGAACTTGTTGGAAGCCGGGTCGACCCAGGCGCTGAATGAGGATGAGGCGCTCGCTGGTGCGGCGGTCAGACCGAGCACCGCGACGGTGGCCGCGGCAGCTCCGGCGAGGAGCGCGATGCCGCGCTTGAGGCGCAGACGGGACAGGAGCTTCACGGGGACCCCCATTCGTGGCTCAGGTGAGCCGTTTGTTGTGACAAGGCCATCGCGGATACCCGCCGGTCCTGCCGCCGCGGGAGGCACCGGGACGGGTATCAGCGCTGGCATCAGCCCCACGCGAGGTCGCGGGCCGCTGACTCGCCGTCGTATCGGGCGGCTGCCCTACGCCGGGCGGCCGCCTACCTTAGCCACGATCCGAGCCACCGGGGGAACCTCAGGCCGGGCGGTCCGCGGTGGCCAGAGCAGGCACTGTCCGCCCAAGATCAACGATGCAGGCAAAGACCGACCCTGAGCAGTGCGGATGGCATTTTCGGCACGCACACCGCTGAGCCGAGCCGCCGACCCGACGGTCAGCCGAGCCGGACCGTCGGGTCCGCCGGCGGGCCGGCGGCCGGCGGCTCCTACGGAACGGGTCAATCTCTGCGGTACACGACGTGCACCGGACGGTAGAACGCGGTGGGACACGGCTGGCCGGCGACGAACCTGTCGTCGACGACGTGCGGAGGGTGCGGGTCCCCGCCGACCGGTGCGTCGCCGGGCACGATCCGCTGGCAGGTCGGGCACCACCACGCCGCCGACGGGAGCCGCACCGGATCCTCGTCGAGTTGGTCGCGGGCCGTCACCTGCACCGGGTACACCATGTGGTTCGGGCAGACGCGATCCGTTGCCCACCACGGGTGCAGCGGTTCCCCGTCCTGCTCCAGCCGTTGGCAGGTCGCACACCACCACCCGTCGAACGGCGGGCGCATGGCGACATACGGCCCACTCGCCCAGACCCGCGCCGATTCGATGTCGGTGGGTAGCGGCTCCTCCCCCGAAGGCGGCGGCTCGAAGTCCGGATGGTGATGGTCGCCGTACGGCCCGCGCGCCCACTCGGCTCGGGCCCGCGCGACCTCGACCGGGTCGGGTCGTGCGGCGGTCACGGTTGCCGGGTCGAACCGCTCCCGCCGCAGCGGACCCCACCGGAACGGGACCACGGGTACGGCCGGCGCAGGGGCCGCAGCCGCCGGTGGTGCCGGTGGCACATCCCTGGCGCCGGTCGACGCGATGTCGACGGGCAGGGGCTTCTCGGGATCGAAGCGGACCGCGTCGTAGACGTCACCGGCGCCGGGTGTCCACAGCGGCGGCGAACCGGCCGCCGGCTCGCGGACCGGGTTGCGGACGGCCTCGGCGCACAGCTCGCGCAGCGTTCCGGGAAAGGTGGGAAACATGCGGATCGCCCGTACCCAGGCGCCCGGATCGTCGCCGAGTACCTCGCGCGCAAGCGTGCGCAGCGCGGGCATTGCCTCCGGGACAGCTGCGGCGAGACCACGGTGGGCCGGTCGCACCACCATCGGCCGCCGGGCGCGCCTGGCCCTCGTCCGCGCGGACGCCGTCTGTGCCAGCTCGCCGGGCCAGTCGGCGGGGCAGGCCGGCATCGCGGCCAGGTCCACCGCCACCACGGAAGCGAGCCGGTGGCGCCGGTGACTGGCGAGCAGGCGACGCCAGTCCCACCGGTACCCCTCGAAGAACACGTCGTACTTGTGGGCGTCGTAACTCGCGAACATGGCGCGGATCATGTTGCTCGTCTCGGCCGCGACGCAGGTGGCCTTCCGCAGCCGCCGGAGCGCCGCCCGCTCGTCGTCCATCCGCGACGCCTCGGTCACCAGGTCGCGGACGTCGGCCGCGAACCAGCCCGGGAGGAAGGCAGCGGCCTCGGCGAGCCCGTGCCGCTCCCCGATGCCGAGTCCGATGCGCAGTTGAACGAGCCGCGACCCGCGCACCACCTCCCGCGGCGTCCGCCCCGGGGAGTACCGCCTGGCGAGGCCAGTGGCGGGCCCGGTGTCGCCGCCCGTTTCGCAGACCGCGGCGGCGATGTCGAGGTACCCGCAGCCGACCAGGGGGATGAGCTGCCTCGCCGACCCGCCCAGGATCATCGACCGCCGCAGGTCCGGGTCGAGTGAGAGGGTCCGCTCCGCCGCACGACGCTGGTTCCAGGTCGCCTGCCGCTGGTACAGCAGCCCGACGCCGACCGCGGGATCGCCGTACACGGCCAGCCGGGCGATGAGCCCCGGTGGCAGGTCGACGCGCCGCGACAACAGGATCCGTTCCCGGTGGGCGGCGTCCGGCTCGGCGAATCGGGCGTACGCGGGGCGCCACCGGCCGGCGACGACCGCGAACGCGATCGGGCCGCTCAGGAAAGGCACCAGGTTGACCACATGCTCCACCGGCGCGGCGTCGAGCAGGGTGAGGAAGTCGGCAAGTCGCCGGTCGGCAAGTCGCCGGTCGCCGAGGCCGTAGATGGGATGCGGTCGCTCGCCGGGCAGCGGGTAGTTGTCCGGGTCCGGCCAATGCTTGTCGATACCCTCGGTCGCACGCGCGCCTTCGGCCGAGACGGCGAGCAGCTCGTACACGGTGCCGGGAAAGTCGGGCAGGCGCTCGTACACCATCCGCCAGGCGATCGGATCCGACCCCACGGTCTCGGGCACCCACTCGGCCAGGCAGCGCGACAGGGCCGCCGCGATCGGTGGCAGTTTGTCCATCGGCTGCCGTCGCTCGGAATGGGACGCGTCGCGCTCTTCCTCCGAGGTGGTCTCCCGGTAGCGCGACCGCGCGTCCCGCAGGACCTGCCGGGCCGGGCTGTCCCGCCGTACACAGTCATCGGCAATCGCGTCGAGCAGCGTCGTCGGGCAGTCGTCCCGGATGGCGAGTGCGCGGCCCACGGACGTGGGGAACGGTTCGGCGTGGTGGGCCGCCTCGAGTCCCACCCAGTCCACGGGTTCGTACGCCCAGAGAATCTCGGCGACGCGCTCGCGTATCTCCCGCATGTCGTCGGTCCGGGCCCGCTGGCCGCGAAGCTCCGCAGCGGCGCCGGCGACCGACTCCGCCTCGGCGACCGCCGCCCGCAACCGCGCGACGCCGTCGGCGCCGGCAACCGCGTCCGCGCCGATCTCGAGGAGATCCGCCCCGACCCGGGAGGCGACGACCGGGTCGCGCAGCGCGTCGGCGAGCGCCTCGGCGCCGCCGCCGACGAAGATCGACAACAGCGCACGAAGCCGCTCGGCGCGGGTCAGCCTCCGGTCACCCTGCAGCACCTCGCGCACTGTCGACGGGATCTGACAGTAGACGAACGCCCTGGCGAAGCCGCTGCGGTTGAGCGACGGCCGTCCGCTTCCGTCCTGGATGATCTGGCGCGTGTTTGCGGACACGTCGAACCCGGTGGTGGCGGTCAGCCCGAGCAGCAAGGCACGGGCGTCGGCGAGGTTCCACCGCACCTGGCCGTCCGGACCCCGACGCGCAGCCTCGTGCTCTTCGCGGCGCCATTCGGCGACGGCTACCGCGACCAGACCGGTCCGCTTCACCTCCCGGCGAAGGCTCGGGTCTTTGCTCGCCGGCTCGTTGCGCATGATGGCGAGCATCCAGTCCTCGCCACCGACCTGGAGCAGCGCCTCGACCAACTCGGGTGGGACCCGGTGGCTGCCGCGCAGACTGGCCCCGACCAGTTCGCGGACCTGCCGCAGAATCTCGACGCGTTCGCCCTCCGGCGCCAGCGCGGCGAGCCGCAACACAGCCGTGTACATCGCGTCGTCCACGACTACCAGGCGTACATCCCGTTGAACCCGGCGGTCAAGACGCCTCAAACGTTGGAGGGTCCCCGACGCCCTCGGCGACTGACCGAGGCCGCCCATCCACGCGCCGGCCAGCGCGGCGATATTGTCCATGGCGTGAGCGAGCAGCGGTTGCCTTCGCGCCGGCCCCAGTCGGCCCGTTGGCTGACCGAGCCCGCGTTCCTCGTCCGCGCCAACCGCACCTGGGTCGAGCCGCTGCTCGACCGCGCCGACAAGGAACAGGAGCGGCTCGCCGCCGCGGTCTACCGCGCCTCGCTGGACCGGCACCGCTACGCGCCGGTGGAGGAGCGGCGACAGCTCCTGGCCCTCGATGCCGCCCGCTACGGCGACCGGGACCTGTCGGCGCGAATCCTGGCCACCGAGGTCGCGGGGGTTCTCACCGCGCGATGGCGGATCGACTGGTCCACGGGGTCCCAGGTCGACCATCGCCTCCGGCATGTCCTGGAACAGGAGATCGGCGTCCCGCTCACCTATGTCGGCATCGTCGCGAAACGTGGCCGGCCGACGGCGATCCTCACCGACCACAACCACAACGTGTGCGGATGGGATCTCGTCACCGGCGCGAAGGTCGCCATCCTTTTCGGCCACGGGCGGCTGCTGACCGACGCGTTCGGCGTTGTCGACGGGCGGGCGCTGGCAGTGGTCGCCGAACGCGACTACCGGCTCGGAGTGTGGGACCTCGACGCGGGAACGCGGGTTGTACGACTGGAAGGCCCCACGTCCGTGCGGTTCGATGCCGTCGCGTTCGTAAGGTTCGCGGGACGAACTGCCGTCGCCGCCGGCGATGCGCTGGTCAAGCTCTGGGATCTGGAGACCGGCGCGCGGATCCCGGTTCCCGGCTTCGGCGTCCGCTACGGCAGTGTCAAGATCGTGGCGTTCCCGACCGTCGGCGACCGTCCGCTCGCGGTGACCTCGAGCGTCCACGCCGACCCGCCCGACGATGCTTCGGTACGGCTCTGGGACGTGACTACCGGCCGTCCGGTGGGACCGCCCATCCCGATCGCGGGACAGCTCAGGGATGCGATGACGGTCGCGGTCGCGGACAACCGGGTGCTGGCCATCGCGAAGGGTTTCGGGCCCGCGCGTACCTGGGACCTGACGACCGGCGTCGAGCTGACCGCCGACGGCGGCGCCTCCACCATCGACGGCACCGACGCCACCGACGGCACCGGTTTGCTCGCCTTCGGCCGCGACGGCGACTGGGCAACGACGGTGTGGGAGGCGCCGCGCGGCCGGCAGGTCGCCCGGATTCCGACCGGACGGCGGTACAGCGTCCGGGGCACCCGCGCGACCGTCGTCGACGGACGCCGGCTGGTCGTCGCCGACGGCTCGCCAGGAGGCGTGTGGGATCTGGGCGTCCCGCGTGTCGGCGATCCCATGACCGGCCACACGTCGACGGTCCGCGCCCTGGCCGTCATCCAGGACGCCGGCAACACGCTCGTGGTCAGCGGCGGAGACGACACCACAGTCCGGTTCTGGGATCTCGACGCCGGAGCAGCCGCCCGCCACGCCAGGGTGAGTCTCACCTACCCGGTCTCGGCGTTGGTCGCGGCGACCCGGGACGGACACGCCGCCGTCGCCGCGGCCTGCGCCTGGGACGTGGTCCTGGTGCCCGTCGCCGACCCGACCGCGCCGATGGTCTCGCTCGTTGACCGGTTCTCCGAGGACCGCAACGTCACCGCGCTGGCGGTGGGCACGGTCGACGGCCGCACCAGACTCCTGGCCGCGACGGAGGAGCCGGCAGTCAACGCGTGGGAGCTCCCAGACCTCGCCGACCTGCCCGACGTATCCACGGCGCCCGACGTCACCGTCTCCACGATGACGACGACGTCGACCAGCACCCGGACGCTGCTGATGACCGGCAACGCGGACAATACCGTGCGCGTCTTCGACCTGGCGACGGGCGAGCCGCTCGGCCCGCCGCTGACCGGGCACCCCCATCCCGTCACCGCGATGGCCACCGCGGTCCTCGACGGCCGTACGGTCGTGCTCACCAGCGGTCGCGACGGCACGCTGCGGACGTGGGATCCGGTCGCCGGTGAGCCGATCGCGTCCTTCTGGGCCAGCTATTACGGCGTCAACGCGATCGCGACCGCCACCATCGACGGAACGAGCCTCGCCTTCACCGGCTCCGACGACCGGCGCGTCCGCGTCTGGGACCTGGCCAACCGCCAGCAGGTCGAACCCGACCTATGCTTTCCATGGCCGGTGCACGCGCTCGCGACCGCCCCCGACGGCCGCCTCGTCGTGGCGTACGGCAACGAGATCGCGGTGCTCCGTCCCACCTGAAGCGCCGTGATCAAAGGACGGACCGGGGTAACTATGCAGGTCCAGCCAGACCCGTCCGCGGTTCGGCGGCCCGTTTCCACTCACGGCTTCGCCGTTTCAGATAGTGCACATGATCGCAGATTTTCATGATCAAAGGACGGATCCGGTCGCCATAACGACCGTCTCGGTCCTTCGATCATGGCATTTGGCGATCTTGTGCACTATCTGAACACCGCGGCAACGCCGCGAGCGGCGCGGCTCACAGCCGCACAGTTGCGCTCGCCAGGAGGGCGGCGGCGCTGGCGCGCAAGCGCCCGGCTCACGGCAAGACAGCCAGCCGCCGGGAACGGTCCGGGCGAGACGTCCGTCATGGTTCAGTCATGTTCTGGCGCGCCGGTCAGGTGATGGTCGGCGGCATAGAACACCTCGGTCACCAACCGGCGCACGTGCCCACCCCGCGCGCGGTAGAGCACCCGCCTGCCCTCGCGCCGGGAGCTGACCAGCCCGGCCAGCAGCAGCTTGGCCAGGTGTTGCGACACCGCCGGCCGGGAGGCGCCGACCGCGGCCGTCAGCGTCGTCACGTCGCGCTCCCCCTCGCGCAACTCCCACAGCAGGCGCAGTCGGGTCGGGTCGGCGAGCATCCGCAGCGCGGTCACCGCCGCGTCGACCTGCGCGCTCGTTGGTGGCTCCTGCCGATCGCTGGCATTTGCAACGTTGTCACGTGCGTACATGAGCACGTATTCTACGCCTTTGCGGCAGCATCACGATCATGGCCACCAGCACCATGACCACCGCCCACCCTCCGGCTGGCAGGCGGCACGGCACCGGCTCGGCCATCTGCTGACGCCGCATTCGCACGACGCCGCGGACAAGGTCGACTGGGCGATGGAGTCGTCGAAGGACGGCATCCGCGCGTTGTGGATCTCGCTGCTCGTACTCGGCGCAACCGCGGCACTACGTACAGGTACTGGTCGTGCTGCTGTCCGGCTCGGTGGCGTTGCTCGGCGACACACTGAACAACGTCGCCGACGCGCTCACAGCGGTACCGCTGTGGGTGGCGTTCGTCCTCGGCCGCCGCGCGGCGAACCGTAGGTACACCTATGGCTACGGCCGCGCCGAGGACCTCGCCCGCATCGTCATCGTGCTCACCATCACCGCGTCGGCCGTCTTCGCCGCCTACGAGGCGATCGACCGGCTGGTCCACCCGGCCGACGTCACGCACCTGCCCTGGGTTGCCGCCGCCGGCGTCATCGGGTTCGCCGGCAACGAGATCGTCGCGCGGTACCGCATCACCGTCGGCCGCCGCATCGGCTCGGCGGCGTTCGTCGCCGACGGCCTGCACGCCCAACTCGCCCACGCCGGTGACGTCGCCGCGCTCGGTGGGCAGCTGTTCGTGTCCGTCAAGGCTAACCAGCCGACGCTGTTCACTCAGCTCAAGCAGTTGCGGTGGGCAGCGGTGGAGGTCGGGACCCGCTGCCGTGAGACCGGCCATGGGCGTAAAGAGAACCCGCACCGTGAAGGCCCTGACCGTTCGCACCCCGGTGGTTGGCGTTCCCGCACGCCGAGCAGGCCGTCCGGATCACCCGTACCCGCGTGGTCGAGGGCAAGCTCACTCGCGAGACGGCGTACCTGGTGGTGTCCCTGCCGGCCGAGCATGCCCAACCGCAGGCGTCGGTGCTCACCCGCGATGATCGGCAGCTCGAAGCCTACGTAGCACTGCAACCTCGACGCTACGTTACGGACCCGCTACATAACCTCTCGTCGGTCCCGAACCCCCGGCAGCGAATGGAAACCGCAATTGGCGCGGGGTCTTACAGTTGCAGCTGGCGTATCTGGATCGCAGCGGAGGAACCCCGGTGACGCACAGGCCCTCACTGACGACAAGGCTGCACGCCGCCGCGGCGGGTGAACGCGGTACCGCAGCGTTGGAGGCGCTGCGGACGGCCGGCAAGGCCGCCTACGACGAACTGCTGCAGGCCGACCGCCTCCGCGACGAGCAGATCGTCGCGGAGATTTCGCCCTGGGCGGCCCCGCCGGGCGTCGGCAGCCAGCTCCTCGCCGCCTGGAACGCCTTCGTGCTACAGACCCTCGGCGAGGCGCTGCTCGACGCGGACTACGCGACCGACCACCGGACCGTCGGCTTCGTCCCGCCAGCCACCTACGAGCACGCCTTCGCCTGCCTATCCGCTGTCGCCGAGTGGATCGACCGGGCACGGCAGGCCCGCGTCGACCCGGGCTACGACCTCGCCGCCCAACTCGACCTGCCGGCCCAGTTGCCCGACTGGGTGGGATCCCCGGGCCAGTCGGACGCGCTGGTGCTGGCCGTCTCGTCGCTGCGCGGCCATATCGACCTCGCACTGCACGGCCTGGAGCAGGTCACGGTCCCGGCCGAACACGCGGCGGACCTCACCCGCCTCAAGCAGACGGCCACCCAGGCGGCCTCAGCGGCCGACTATGCCACCTCGCTGCACAGCTCCGGTGACAATCCCTCGCTCGCCGAGGTCATCCGGCACAACCTCGCGCAGGCCGTGCGGCTATGGTTCGAGGTCGGGCAACTGGCGGCGATGCCCCGGCTGCTCACCATGCGCCCCGCGGACCAGGCCGCCGCGCATCCCCCAGCACAGGCCGCCCGACCGCCCGGGAAACAGACCGTCCGCCCGACCGAACATGCCGCTAACAGGCTCGCGGACCAAGCCGCGGACCGCGCATCAAAGCAGACTGCGGCGCCGCGCATCGTGCCGAAGTTCGCGCCGAAGGACGAACCGATCTCCACCGCAGCCCGGCTCGACCTCGCCGCAGAACTGGTCCGCGCGGCCGGCCGGGCCGGTGCCGACAATCGGATCGACCCCGTGGTGTCCGCGAAGTGGGGCGGCATCGAGATCCAAGTGCCCTCATCCGACACCAGCGTCCAGGCCCGCCTCACGCTGGTCGCCGTTTACGCCCGGGTGCTGGGTGTCGAGCCCATCGCCGAACAGCCCGACGACGGCGACGGCAGCTACTGGTTCAAGGCCAAGGGCCGTTTCAACAACTGCAAGGTTGAGGCATGGGCCCACGTCGACGGCGCCGAGGCGGACGCCTAGGACCGCAATGGATCCGCCACGCCCACAAGGTTCCCGTCCCCCAACCACAAAACGACGGCGAACTCAGTGTCAAACAGGTCGCCGCCCGCCTCGGCATCAGCGCCGACGCCGTCTACAGCTGGATCGCCAACACCCACCTCGAAATCCGCCGCACACCCGCCGGCCGGATCTGCGTGCCCTGGAACGACCGGGTCGAAGCCGCCTGCCGACACCGCATCGCCCGATCCGTCCACCTCAAACCCACCATCACAACCCCAAACATCACGGCAGAAGAGGCAGTATGAAGCCACCGTCCCCACGATCGCTGACCGGGTCGTTCAGGCGGCGTTGAAGCTGGTGCTGGAACCGATCTTCGAGGCCGACTTTCTGCCGGTGTCGTATGGGTTCCGGCCGATGCGGCGGGCGCACGACGCGATCGCTGAGATCCACATGTTCGGTTCCCGCGGCTATCAGTGGGTGCTGGACGCGGACATCGAGGCGTGTTTCGACTCGATCGACCACGCGGCCCTGATGGACCGGGTGCGGCTTCGGGTCAAGGAAAAGCGTGTGCTGGTACTGGTGAAGGCGTTCCTCAAAGCCGGTGTGCTCACTGAGTACGGTGACGTCGAGGACTCCGACATCGGCACTCCGCAAGGGGGCATACTGTCGCCGTTGCTGGCAAACATCGCGTTGCACGTGCTCGACGAGCAGGTGATGGCGCCGTGGCAGCCGGACGGAACGATGGGGACTCTGTATCGCCGTCACGCACGTCGTGGTAAAGGCCTGCCGACATGGCGGATTATCCGCTATGCCGACGACTTCGTCGTCCTCGTGCACGGCAGCCGCGACGACGCGGAACATCTGCGCGGGGACGTCGCCGTGACGCTCGCTCCGTTGGGTCTGCGCCTGTCGCCGACCAAGACACGGATCGTGCACATGAGCGACGGGTTCGACTTCCTTGGCTTCCGCATCCAGTGGAAACGCAAGCGAGGCACGAACCGCTGGTATGTCTACACGTTCATCGCCGACCGGCCAGTCCGGTCGGTGAAGACGAAGATCCGTGCCCTCACGAACAGGTTGTCGCAGGCAGATCCGGGCCGGATCCTGACCCGGATCAACCAGATCCAGCGCGGCTGGGCTAGCTACTTCCAGCATGCCGTGTGCAAGCACACCCTCAACTGCGACACTTCGTGAACTGGCGGGTGTTCAGGTGATTGATGAAGCTGCACCGGTGGAGGTGGAAGGACGTCCGTCGACGGTTCACCATCCCCAGTGGACGGTGGCTGCCG
This sequence comes from Dactylosporangium sucinum, assembly GCF_014647515.1. Taxonomy (GTDB): domain Bacteria; phylum Actinomycetota; class Actinomycetes; order Mycobacteriales; family Micromonosporaceae; genus Dactylosporangium; species Dactylosporangium sucinum. Next base: position 11,797 of record NZ_BMPI01000111.1, read on the forward strand.
TTGTCAGCGGACGGGGTGGAGTTGTTCAACATCGCCTCGGTGCGGGTCTCCCGCTACCGATATCGCGGAACGCGCATCCCCAACCCGTGGATCAAGCCGAACCACGTCTGACGGCAGCGACCGTGGAGAGCCCGTTGCGCCGAGAGGCGCACGGCGGGTTCGGCGAGCGGCACGGGGAAACGGAACGGCAGTAATGCCGCTACCGCGCCCCGTGCCGACTCATCCAGCGCATCGTCCAACGCCGGCGGCCCTGCCCCGTCGGGTCCAGACTCATGACTGCCAGGTAGACGCACTTCAGCGCGGCGG
>NZ_BMPI01000111.1:12137-24344 GCF_014647515.1 Dactylosporangium sucinum
CCTCGTTCGGGAAGTGCCCACGCGCCCAGACCGCACGCCGGATCCGGGCGTTGACCGACTCGATCGCGTTCGTGGAGCACACCACGGTGCGGATCTCGGCGTCGAAGAGCCTGTCGCAGAATGCGTATCCGCATGGACCTGCATGAGGCTGGTTTGAGATCATGTGTTGTGGCAAGGTCTTACCGCCCAGTGCAGCGTGATCAGCCGTTCTTGTTGCCGCCGGACATGCGGGAGTGGCTACCGGCGGATCACGTTGTGTGGTTTCTGCTGGAGACGGTGGAAGCGTTGGATACCAGCGGGTTTCACCGCCGGCGGCGGCTGGGCGGCGCTGGCGCCGCGGGTTTCGACCCGGACATGCTGCTGGCGTTGCTGATCTACGCGTACTGCCAGGGCGTGCGGTCGTCGCGGCAGGTCGAGCGTCGGTGCGTGACCGATGTGGCCTTCCGTGTGTTGTGCGCCCGAGACATCCCGGACCACGCGACAATCGCACAGTTCCGCGCCGAGCACGAGGACATGTTCGCGGCGCTGTTCACCCAGGTGTTGCTGGTCGCGGCCGGGGCAGGGTTGGCCCGGCTGGGAACGGTCGCGATTGATGGCACCAAGATTCCCGCGAACGCCTCGATTGACGCCAACCGCGGCGAGGAATGGCTGCAGGCTCCAGTCCGCCTCATCGTGACAGAAGCGCGGCAAGAGGATGCTGCGGAACAGGCCGCATGCGCCGCGGCCGGGTCGCCCGGCGGTGATGACGTTGACGGGGAGCGACTGCCGGCGCGGTTGCGAGATCGTAGCCATCGGGCAGAGCGGATCCGTCAGGCCGCGCGCGAGGTGGCCGAACACACGCAGCGCAACGAACGCGCGCAACAGCAACGCGAAGAAGCGGCGCTGGCCCGTCGCCGCCGTTCCGAGGCCGGCGGACCGGTGGTCGGACGAATCCCCTACGGTCCGCATCGGCTTGCCGAGGCCCAAGCGCACCTGGCCCGTGAGATCACCGCGCACCAGGCCAAGTTGGACCGCCATGCGGCGATCGTCGCGGCAGGCCGACGGCCGATGGGAAGACCTCCAGTGCCGATGGAGCAGTCAACCCGGGTGCAACGAGCTCGACGCGTCGTCCAAGCTGCGATCGACGCCGACACGAAGGCCGCGGCGGCCGGCGAACCAACGGATCCCGCGTGCTCGATGGAACGGGATGGAACGCCTTCAAGTAGATGATCGATGGGCGGCGCTGCCCTGCTGAATAGGGCGCGATGTCCGGGTTGCACATTTCAGACACCCGCTATGTGTCGTGAACCATGTGAAAGGATGCTGATGTCGCTCTCGGCTGCCAAAGGCCGCGTGAACCTCGCACAGGAGAACCTGGAGTCGGGCCGCACCGACGGTATCGAGTCGATGATCGATACCGCCGAGGGTTATCTGGACGGGTTACCGGACGAGGAGGCAGCGCCGGTACGGGCGCAGATCGCCGCGATCCGCGCAGAGTTGGCCGGCAGGATGAGCCCCGAGGATGAGCTGGCGATCCGCGGTGCCCGGTACAAGCTGAGGCAGGTCGCGGACTGGATCGGGATGGACTACCCGGCCGACCAGATCGAATCGGGCATCCGCCTCGCCCTGGAATACCTGGTGAGCGTTCCGGATGTACACAAGGCGCCGGTACTGGAGGAGATCGCGGATTTCCGGACCCAGTACCAGGGTGGCTCGGGCACGGCCCCGGCCACCACCCCGCCCGCTACCATCCCAGCCACCACGACCACGGCTGCGGCGCCCATCGTGGCGCCGGGGGCACCGGTGTCCACCGATCCCGTCTCCACCGAGCCCGGCCCCACCGACGACGAGCTGAGCCTCATCCGCCGGGCGAAGACCAGCCTCATGTGGGCGAGGGAGAACAAGGACGAGGACAAGGTGCGGGAGGCCGAGGAACTCCTCAAGGGTGTCGGTGACGTCCATCGGGCTTCACTGCTGGAGGAGATCGGCGCGATCCGCCAACAGATCGCCGAGGCGGAGAGCGCGGAGAAGATCCGCCAGGTCACGCAGTTCATCGACGTACGCTTCGAGCCAGCGGAGGAGGGTGACGCGAGCTCGCTGGCGTACTGCTTCGGACGGCTGGCCAGTGACGAGGTGCGAAGCGTGCTACCCGCGGCGATGATGGAGCAGTATCAAGCCCGCCTCGCCGCGGCCTTCGACAGTCGAGTCGTCGCGCTCAAGGCGAATGCCCTGGAGCGCGCGGAGCCGCTGTTGCGCACGCTTGAGGGGTACCTGCGACGCGACCTGTTCGTGGGGCTCGGTGAAGGCGAGACCTACCGCATCGTCAGCGAGTGCGGCAACCTCACGTCGCGCGTGCTGCACGAACTCCAGGCCGCCGGCCACGTCGACAGCTTCGGGGTGTGGGCCGAGGCCCGCGACGAGGTGGCCGAGGACGACATGCGGGCGGTGAACGCCAGGCTGGTCGTGGCCGAGGACGATGCCGACTTCCGTGCCGTCCGGGCCAGGCTCGCCGCCGCCGAGGAGACGATCGCCGCCGCGCTCGCCGCCTGGCGGAAGGTGCAGCTCGCCGCCGAGGTCGCGGACACCTGGCGCAGGGTCAGGGGAGAGTTCGAGGGATGGGTCCAGGAAACGGTACCGGCCGACCGGCGGCCGTTGGAGCCAGCGAACCTGCCCTTGACGCGCCTCTCCATCATCTGCACTCGATCCATGCTGGAGGAACCGAGAACGCTCGAGATCCGCCGGGACAACGCGGGCGAATCGACGATCGAGGCGACGTACCAGGACGCCGAGCAGGTACTGCAAGCGGCTCGCGCGAAGGTGGACGCGGCGTTCGGGCAGGTGATGGACGAGGCCGAGCAGGTGACCCTGCCACTGGACGAGTTCGGCGCGTTCGACCTTGGCAAGCTCGCCACCGACCAGCAGACCGCCGCAGACAGGTTGATCAGCGACCTGCAGCACAGCCTCGCCGACTCCGGCTACCTGGAACCCGCCGTCGCCCGGGTGCGGCGCCTCAACGAGCGCCGGCAAGCAGAGATCGCCGCCGCGATCCAGGCACGGCAGGAACTGTACGACCGGCTGACGGCTGAGGCAGAAGCGGCGTGGCCGGCGATCGTCGCGGCGACCGGCGCCACTGCCGGCTTCGACCCGACCGATCCCGCCAAGGTCGGCACGGTCGTCCTGCTTGAGCAGGTCTACAACCGGGCGCGCTGGGAGTTCAACAGCTGCGACTTCGCGGTGCGGTGGGGCAGCACCCCGGTCGGCGGCGGGTACGCGGACTACGTGCAGCGGACGCTGGAGCACGCGTGGTACGAGTTGAAGCTGGACGTCAACGACCGCATCCCTTGGGACCTGGTCGGCGTCGTCGAGGGCCCAGGCAAGATCGGCGAGCGGACCACCCGGATCCTCAAGGACACGAACACCAACCTCGAAATCGGCAAGATCGAGGAGTGGCCGCCGGTGGACTGCACCTGGCTGCGCATCATCGCGCTGCACGCCGGCCCGGTGGCAGTCGGTCCGCCGAAGTAGAAGTAGCCAATCGCCGACGCACGCGGCCGACGACGATACAGACGGGTCGGGTGCAGGGTAACCCCGGCACCCGACGCCACAGGCGTTGGACGGTGTCCTCGACCGCCTGAGTTCCAGGGCAGGGCGACCGCGTCGAGGTCCTTGAGCAGGCCAGCGGCGAAGTCGCGGAGCTCGGGAAACGGCCCGGCGGTGGCTGTAGTTACATTGCGAGTATCGCGATCTCCGTCGCATGGCCCGAGGGATGCCGCTGGTCCCACGCTGCGTCAGTGCGACTCGACATGGCCGCCGCGCAGGCCGCCGGCTGCGCTGACCCGATGGAGGTACGCCAGGTGCCTGCCGAGCAGCCGATGGTGGATCCGACGATTCGACCCTCATCTGCGCTCTGGCGCATTCGATCCGGGCACAGCCCCGCCGAGGTGTTCGGCCAGGGCACCGCCCGGCTAGCCCAGCGCGACACTGCGGTCGGTGTTCGGGCGGTGTTGGCGCGGGCGCACGACAGGTTCGCCGGGCGGCCGGGCATCTGTCGGGTGCGTCGACGGCGGGAGTCCGCGCCGCAGGCGCGCGTCTGGATGGTCGACTGAACGTGGCTGCCGGGCGGATCGTCAAGGTTGAGCGGCTCACGCCGGAGCAGGAGGCGCTGGTTGTGGTGGTGCGGGACGAATGGCTGGTAGCAGGGTGGGCCACCGGGCCGGCCGACCGCCGGGCAGCCGAGCGGGGCGTGGCCGAGGCGTACCGGGCCGCCGGCCTGCAGCCGCCGCGGCTGGTGGTGTGGCTGGACTCCCCATACGCGGGAGCGATCGGCGCCTGGATGCTGGCTGAGGTCCGGGAGCGGGTCGGCTCCCAGGTTTGGGCCGAGGGCTGGTCCCGGGTCTGGGACCAGGTCCGGGCGCAGGTCGGAGAACAGGTTGCATCCGATGTGCTTGCTCAGGTCGGGCCGACGGTCGGGGACAAGGTCCTGGTCCAGCCCTGGGATCAGGCTTCGGAGGAGCTCGGGGCTCAGTTTGAGGCCCAGGTCTTAAGTCAGGTCTCGGCTCAGGTCTGGGCGCAGGTCTGGAGTCTGCGGCAGGGTGAGAAGCACATCGAGGCTTGCGTCCGGGATCAGGTCGGCAAGCGGGTCTGGAAGCAGGTCGTGGGTGATGAGTGGTCCGGGCATCGGGGCGCTCGCGCCGCCTGGGGGCCGCGGTGGGGTGATTCGGTGGTGTTCCACGACGTCTTTCGGCGTCTGGGTGTGTCCGGGTGCCAGCGGCTCGCCGGACAGATGACCGTGGCCCGCAACGCCGGCTGGTGGTGGCCGTTCCAGGACGCCGTCGTACTGACCGAACGCCCCACCGAGCTGCATCGCGACGATCAGGGTCGGCTGCACCATCCGACCGGGCCGGCCGTGCGCTATCCGGACGGTTTCGCCGTGTACGCCTGGCACGGCGTGCAGGTCGACGAGCGTCTCGTCACCGGCAGGTTGACCGGACGGAACTGGCTGGCCGCGGACAACGCCGAGGTACGTCGGGTCATCGCCGAACGCCTCGGCTACCGGCGAATTCTCGACGATCTGCAGCATGCTCTCGCGATCTGCCGGCGGGCTGGTGACCGCCACGGTGAGGGCAAGGCGTTGGGCGACCTCGGAGGGGCCCTGATCCACGCTGAGCGTTTCGATGAGGCAATCGACGTCCATCGGCAGGCCGCCACCGTCTTCGGCGAGTTCGGTTACCGCCACGGCGAGGGCACGGCGTTGAATAATCTGGGCGAGGCATTGCAACAGGTGCGGCGTTTCGATGAGGCAATCGACGTCCATCTGCAGGCCGCCGCCATCTTCGACGCGATCGGTGACCACCACGGCGAGGGCACCGCGCTGACCAACCTCGGCCTGGTTCTCCGCAATGCTGGACGCGTCGATGAAGCGCGGGCATGCTGGCTGTGGGCCCTCGATGAGTTCAACTCCTGTGATTCACCCGCCGAGTTCGAAGCAGTGAGGACCCTGCTCGACGAGACCGCATCCTCCGGATAGAGCCGTCCGTAGCTTCCAGCCCAAAACAACGCTAAGGCGGCGCCTCAGTTGGTGATCTTTGCGAGTCGGCGGTGGCAGATGAGGATGGCTGCGAGGTCGGCGAAGGCTTGGAAGTGCTCGGCTTTGCGTTCGTAGCGGCGGGCGAGGCGGCGGTTGTTGGTGAACCAGGACAGGCACGACTCGACGATCCACCGGTGCCGGCCCAGACGTTGCGAGGACTCGACGCCCTTGCGGGCGATACGGACCGTGATGCCTCTGCGGCGGATCTCGGCTCTGATCGCCTTGTGGTCGTAGGCCTTATCCGCATGCAGCTTCCCGGGCCGGTGGCGGGGCCGGCCGCGTCGGCCCTGCACGGGTGTGAGGGAGTCCAGCAGCGGGAACAGCAGCTGCGCGTCGGGGGTGTTCGCGGCGGAGGTCAGCACCTGCAGCGGCACGCCCCGCCGGTCGCACCAGACGTGGATCTTCGAGCCCGGTTTGCCGCGGTAGACCGGGTTTGGCCCGGTCAGATCCCCTTTTTGAGGCCCGGACACTGATCGAGTCGACGATCGCCCGCGACCAGTCGATCCCACCAGTGACGTGCAGCTGGTGCAGCAGCTCGTGATGGATCTGTTCCCACAACCCGTACCGGGTCCACTCGGTGAACCTGCGGTGCACCGTCGGGCGGGACACCCCGAAGAACGCCGCAGGCAGCTTCCGCCACGAACACGCGTCCTGCACCATGTACGCGATCGCCGCGAGGACGGCCCGGTCATCCGCCCGACACCGCCGAGCTCACCCGCTGGCTCGACACTCCAACGCCGCGCACCGCCGGCTTCCGCGACGACTTCTTCCTCAAAATCATGGCCGCCGCACACAGCCGGACCCCCGACGTCGTCCGCCGCGTCATCAGCACCCAACGCGGCTTCCTGCTCCGAGAGCTCCGCAACCTCGAAGTCCTGCGCCGCGACCACGACAACGACCCCGTCGTCGGACTCCTGCTCGCCGCGGCCGTCCGCCACGTCACCGCCGACCTCACCTTTCTCGACGACGCCGAACAAACCCTGCTCAGCGACAACGGCGAAACCCTCGCCCGCATCGCCCGACCTGCCACACCCGAACACCCGCAGGCCAACACCCCCGGCAGCGACGACCAGCGATCCGCTGCGGCTGGTTAACCACCACAAGCGCAGGTCGTCCTCGGTGAATTCGGTGCGGCGTGCCGACCCGTCCGCAGGTCGGCGGAGGCGCGCTCCCGCAGGATGTCGGCGCCGACCACGCCCGCGCGTACCCCGATGCGCAACGCCCCCGACGGTGCCCGGGCGGCTGCCCGGGTTGCCGCGGACAGGCGCAGACCTTCCCGCTCGAACGCGCGCTCACACGAGGACAGGTGGACCGAGGCCTGTGCCGCGTGCCCGGCCGTCACCAGGACCCGTAGGAACAGCTCCTGGGCGTCCTCGTCCAACGGCTCGAGACCGGCCGCCCGCCCGGCCGGAATCATGGCGGCCTCAGCATCACCGGCCGTGAGCAGCCACAGCGCCGCCTGGCGCAACTCCGCCATCGAACGCTTCGCGCAGGCGCCGCGGACCAGCAGCAACCAGGTGTCGAAGCGCGGGCAGTTCCGCAGCTCGATACCCTCCAGCAGAACGCCGCCGACGTCCGGTACCGGCAGCTGGCCCTCCCGCAACGCCCATACGTCGACCCAGAGTGCGTCACGCGGCACTGTCAGCGGATCACCCCGGAGCAGGTCCGCCCGTCCGAGGCACCGGCGGAGGTCCGCCGCACACCAGCGCAGCGCACCCAACGGGTCATGCGCGTCGCCGAACAGTTCTCGTGCCAGCTGGGCACGGCTGACCGGCTGCTCGGACAGGGCGACACGGGCCAGCACTGCCCAGGACTTCCGGCCGCGGGGTGCGGCCGGCTGCCCGTCGCGCTCGATCCGAGGACGGCCGAGCAGCCGCACCCGTGTCGTCACTGTCACGACGTTGTACCGCCGGTGATCGTGATCAGGTACAGCGCGGTGCTGGTCGACGCGCCGGCCGAGGCGCTGACCGACACCGCGAACGTCCCCTGTGGAGCGTCGGGTGCGGTGTGGACATCCACCGTGACCGGTCCGTTCGCGCCAATGGTCCGGCTGGACAGGGTCACCGAGATGCCGGACGGCAGGCCGAGCACCTGGAGCCGTGCCGTGCCGGTGAACGCACCCAGCGGGGTGAGCACCAACTCGGTCGACGCGGTTTCGCCCGGGGAGACCGTGCCGAACGGCTCGGCGAACGCGATCGAGAAGGTACCCTCCGCGCTGACCGTGAGCTGGTAGACCGCGTGCTGGCTGGGGATCACCCCACCCGGGTCGGTGGCGGTCACGGTGATCGGATAGGTGCCCGGCTGGGCGCCGGTGGTGGCCCGCAGCGCCATGGCCACTGGTGCGGCGGCGCTGATCTCGTTCTTCGTGGTGAAGACGCTGACCCCGTCCGGCAGGCCACTGATGTGCAGCGCCGCGGTCCCGCTGTAGCCGTTGGCGGGCGTGAGCCGGATCTGTGTGCCGACCGACCCACCAGGCAGGACGGTGCCCGTGGCCGGCGTGAGCCCGATCGAGAAACCGTGCGGCGCAAGGGCGTGGTAGTGCCAGTAGCCGGCACTGATCGCTGTGGCACCGGACAGGCCGGGAACCTTCACCGGTACCGCATGGTGCTCGTACGGTGCACCGCCCACCCAACCCCAGGCCCACACCTGCCCGGCACTGTCAAGCGCCAAGCTCGACTCGCGGCCGGCGGCGGCCGAGACGATGCCCGGCGGGAGACCCGTCACCCGGCGAGGTACCGGCTGGCGGAACTCGGGGTCATCGGCGACCTGCCGGTTGCCGTTGTACCCCCAGGCCCACACGGTGCCGTCGCCCCGAACGGCGACGTTGTGCCTGTCGCGTCCCGCGATGAACACGACGTTGCTGATGGAGATCCCGACGGGCAGCGGCTCTTTGGTGTTGGGACCGATCTGGCCCCACTCGCTGAAACCCCATGCCTGAACGCGGCCGTCGGGCAACAGCGCGGTGGAGGTCAGCCCGCCGGCCACGATCTGCCGGGCGGTCGTGATGCCCTTCACCTGGGCCGGGGTGGACCGATCCTCGAAGGTACCGTCGCCGAGCTGACCGTAGTGATTGAAACCCCACGCCCAGACCGAACCACCGACGCGAAGTGCGAGGCTGTGCGCACCGCCGGCCGCCACCGATGTCACACCGGTCAGACCGGGTACGGTGATCGGAACGAGCCGGTCGTCGCCCGCCGCGATGCCGAGCTGCCCGAACTGGTTCGCACCCCACGCCCTGACGGTGCCGTCCGCCAGCACGGCCAGACTGAACCGGTCGCCCGCCGCGACCTCGACCACGCCGCTGAGCCCGTCCACACGCTGCGGGCTGTTGCGCTGGGTGCGCGTACCGTCGCCCAACTGCCCGTCGGTGTTGGAACCCCAGGCCCAGACCTCGCCGCTGTCGGTCAACGCCAGTGAATGCAAGGGCCCGGCCGACACCTTGGTCACACCATCGGGAATCCCGACCGTCCCGACCGGCGTCGACGTGTCGCCGGTCGTCCCGTCACCCAACGTACCGTACGAGCCCGATCCCCAACTTACCACGCCAAGCTCCTGGTCGACGGCAGCGACCGACGGACTCGGTGCCGTCACAATCAGGGCCGCGGCCAGCGCTCCGCACGCCGCCACGCTCGTGAACCTCATTCACTCCTCCTCGGCTTACCGACACATTCATGCCGCCAACCCAAGAGGCGTGACATCCCGTTCCATCGAACGGAACTGTCAACTTCTTGGCTCTGGTCCGGAAAACACCGGTAGCGGAAGGAGCCGCAGCTGGATTCACACGGACCGTCACACGTGCGGCGTGCAGATTGGGCGGATGTCTTACCGCTCTCGATGGAAGGTGCCACTGCTGCTGGCGGTGGTGGCCGGTGCGACGCTGTCCGACTCACCCGCCACCGCCGCACCCAGCGCGCCGCAGGTGCCGGCCGCCGTCCTCGCACCGCCGCAGGTCTCCGGTACCTCGGTGACGCTCTCCTGGACCGACCAGTCGCCTGACGAGGACGAGTTCTGGGTGTTCCGCCACGACGCGGCGGGCGGCCCGTTCAGCCTCGTCACCTCGGTGCCGTCGACCAGCACGACCGGCACCGGCACAGTATACTCCACTGTGGACACCGTCCCGGCCGGGACCCGGCAGTGCTACGCCGTCACCACGTTCGTCTTCTTCGGGCGCATCGGTGACGAGTTCTCCACCGAGCAGTGCACGAGCGAACTGCCGGGGCTGCCCGTGCCGCCGGCGGGGCCCGGCGGCATCACCACCGTCGACCTGCCGCCGGACAATCGTGTGAAGCACGGGTTCGACCCCACCGGCGTGATAGGCAGGGACGGGCATGCCGTCTTCGCCTATTACCTTTTCCGCACCCCTTCCGCCACGCGGAACCTGCGGGTGGCATGGTGTCGCGACGACGCCTGCACTTCGGTCACCGCGACCACCATCGACGACTTCGGCTGGAACGGTCTCACGCCGGCGATCGCCATCGCCGGCGACGGCCTGCCGGTCGTCGCGTACGTCACCAAGTACGACGACCACACCGCCTACGACCTCAAGGTCGCCAAGTGCCTGACCCCGACCTGTACCGCGGCCTCCACGCAGTTCGTCGACCGCAACTCCGTCGTGCGCGGGGATGTCTCCATCACCATCGGCCCGGACGGACTCCCGCTGATCGCCTACGAGGACCGGCCGTCCGAGACACAGCCGGCAAAGGTCAAAGTGGTCAAATGCTTCGACCACCACTGCACCAGCAGCCGGCAATCCATCGTCGACACCGTCGGTCCCGACAACCTCGACGGCCAGACCGGCACGGCGATCGCCACCCTCCCCACCGGTCTCGCCATCCTGGCCTACCACGACGGCGCCCCGTACGGCGACCTGAAGGTGGCCCGCTGCCACGACACCGCCTGCACCGCATCGACAACCGTGACGGTTGACTCCGGTCCTGGGACGACCGGCGGCAGACCGTCGATCACGGTCGGCCGCGACGGCCTCGCGATCATCGCCCACGAACGCCGCGACCCCACCGAGCAACTCGTCGTCTCGCACTGCGTCAACGTGCTGTGCACCGCGACGACGAACACCGTGCTCGACACCACCGGCGCAACCTACACCGCACCGTCGATCACCATCGGCGCCGACGGTCTCCCCATCGTCGCCTACACCCACGAGTCCGGACCGTCACTGCGGGTCGCCCACTGCGAAAACCTCGCCTGCACAACCGCGACCAGATCTACCGTCGAAACCAACGGCACCCTCGGATGGCAACAACCAACCATCCTGACGGCACCCGACAACCGACCGATGATCGGCTACTTCGACCAGTCCCGAGATGCCCTGCGCATCGTCGACTGCGGCAACGTCCTGTGCCGCCCGCCGTTCAACTGAACCACCGAGCATCGGGTACGCGGCGCATCCGCACCGCGTACCCGGCGGCGCCGGCGACGAGAGCGCCTGCGGCATGACCGACGTCGCGCCAGAACCGGTATGTGCCCAGGGCGTCGGCGCGCCAGGCCGTCGACGATGTGCTGCCGGTCGCGCCGGAGATGGCGGGGTGCGGGCGGAGAACACCTTCGCGCCGCTGGATCACGACGGCGAGGTGATCGGGCCGGCGCAGGCGACGTCCGGGCAGTGCACGACCCGCAGCGTGCCGGTCGTCCACGTCGATGTAGGTGATCAGCTGGACTCCGTCGGCGCATTCCGCAACCGACGGCCGGGCGCCCACGCCGCTGGTGCTCTCCAGGGTCATCGTGGTCACCCGGGTGGGCCGCGTGTGACGCCGGCCGGGAGCCGCGGGAGACTTCCTGCAGCGCGCGGCGGGTCGTGGCGCTCAACCGTCCACAATAGACTGACGGCGGCCCATTGTGGACGGCATCCTGTACGTGGTGCGGACCGGCTGCGCCTGGCGGTACCTGCCGGCAGACTCCCCGCCGTGGCAGACGGTCTACTGGTACTTCAAGCAGTGGGAAGACGCCAAGGTCACCGAGGCGATGCTGGCTACGTTACGTGAGCAGGCGCGGGTCCAGCAGGGCCGTGACCCGCAGCCCTCCGCGGACATCATCGACTCGCAGAGCGTGAAGGGCGCTGACACCGTCGGCCGGGACAGCCGCGGTTACGACGCGGGCAAGAAGAGCAACGGCCGCAAGCGGTTCATCGTCACCGACACGCTGGGCCTGCTCATCGTCGTGGTCGTGCTGGCCGCGAGTGTCCAGGACCGCGATGGCGCCAAGACCACCCGGCGTACCTGACCACACCGATCCGGTTCGTCTTCGCCGACGGCGGCTTCGCCGGCAAGCTCGTCGACTGGGCCACCGCGATCCTGTGCACCACCCTGCACATCGTGCGCAAACCCACCGACCAGCAAGGCTTCGCCGTCATTCCACGCCGCTGGTGCGTCGAACGCACCCTGGCCTGGCTCACCGCACACCGCCGCCTCGCCCGCGACTACGAACGCCGCCCCGCCACCTCCGAAGCCATGATCCGCTGGGCCGCCATCAACACCATGACCAGCCGAATCGCCAGAGGCGAACCCGCCACCCGCCAACAACGCTGGCACTGGCCCGACGAATCATGACCTTCTCAAACACGCTCTGACTGGACGTTTGATTCTGGTTGGGATGGATAACGTCCGGTCCGCCCATCGACAGTCACT
>NZ_BMPI01000112.1 GCF_014647515.1 Dactylosporangium sucinum
AAACTCTTCGCCGACTACACCCTCGACGGCGGCGGACACCCCACCATCACCACCTCCTACCAGGACATCCGCATCCCCATGGCCGCCAACGGCATCAACCGCACCAGCCCGGCCCAGCTCGCGATGGGCTTCTGGTACGGGGGTGCCGGGACGATCAGCATCGACAGCTTCTCGTTCAGCAACTGAGATCCCGGTCCCGGCGCCGCCCGCTGGTGGCGGCGCCGGGACTTGCGCTCGCTCCGGCAGTTTGTAAACTCCATAGCAATATTGGGTTCACCTCCTCGAAGGGCAGACCGTGACAGACCAGGTCATCGCCGGCACCGACCTGTCGCGGCTGCGGGAGCTCAACTCGCTGACGGTGGTCCGGGCGCTGCGCGACCAGCCGCCGACCACGGTCACCGAGCTCGCCAACGTGACGGGGCTGTCCCGGCCCGCGGTCGACGTGATCGCGCAGGGGCTGGTCAGCAGCGGCTGGGCGACGGTCGTCGAGCCCGGCGGGAGCAGCACGGTCGGGCGCCCGGCCCGGCGGTACCGCTTCCGCGCCACCGCCGGCCACGTCATCGGCGTCGACGTCGGCGCGCACAAGATCCTGGTCCTGCTGGCCGACCTCGACGGCAACGTCGTGCAGACCTCGCGCTGCGCGGTCGCCGCGGACGCCGACCCGGCCGAGCGGCTCGCCGCCCTCGACCAGATCCTGGCCCAGTCCCTCCAGGAGTCGGGCAAGTCGCCGGCGGACATCTGGGCCGTCACGGTCGGCGTCACCGGCCCGGTCGACGCTTCCGGCCGCACGACCCTGTTCACCCCGCTGCCCGGCTGGCGGACGGTCGACCTCGCCGCGCACCTGAGCGACCGGTTCACCTGCCCGATCATCGTCGAGAACGACTGCAAGCTGGCCGCCCTGGCCGAGCGCTGGCAGGGCACCGCCCGCGACGCGAACGACATCGTCTTCCTGCTCGCCGGCATGCGCCTGGGCGCCGGCCTCATCATCGACGGCGTCCTGCGCCGCGGCTACGGCGGCGCGGCCGGCGAGATCGGCGCCCTGAAGGCCGTGCGCTGGCTCACCGCCCCGTCCCACCTGGAGAAGTGCCCGGGCGTCCCGGCCACCGTGAACCCCGACGACGCCGCCGCCTGGGTCTTCAACGCGGCCCGCGCCGGCAACCGCGACGCCCGCACGGCCGTGAACCGCTACGTGAAGGACCTGGCGATCGGCACCGCGGCGCTGGTCCTGGCGCTGGACCCGCAGGTCGTGGTGTACGGCGGCGGCTTCTCCCGCTCGGCCGACCTGGTGCTGGAGCCGCTGCACCGCGAACTGCAGAAGCTCTGCCTCCGCGTCCCGGACGTGCGAGCGTCGACCCTGGGCGCCGACAGCGTGGCGCTGGGCGCGCTGCGCCTGGCCCTGAACGAGGTCGACCAGCGCCTCTTCACGATGGGCCTGAGCGCCCCGGTAGCCCCCCGCCGCGACTGACCCACCACCGCCCGGCCCACCGCCGCCCGGGCCAGTGCCGCCCGGATATGTCCGGCGCTTCGCGCCTGACATATCCGACATTTCGGTTATCCGAGGTTGAGCAGATCACGCATGACCGGGCGGCGGGCTCATGATCGAGGGAGACTTCTGGTCGTCCAGGCAGCCAGATGGTTCCATGGATCATGGGCGAGTGATCATGATCGAGGTCGGCCGGTGACGTTCGGCCGCCCCCGGCCGCCCCCGGCCGGGCAGCCGGGGCAGCCAGGGCAGCCAGGGCAACCTGGGGCAGCCAGGGCAACCCGGGGCAACCTGGGGCAACTTGGGGCAACTCGGGGCAGCGGGGCGGCCGGGGCGGCCGGGGGCGGACGGGGCGGCTACATCGTCACGACGAGCTTGCCCGTGGTGTGGCGGCGGGCGAAGTCGACGCACGCCCGCGGGCCCTCCTCCAGGCGGTAGCGCCGGCCGATCGTCGCCGGCAGAGTGCCGGCCACAGCCAGGTCCGCCACCTCGCGCATGCCGCCGAGCGCGCCGTCCATGTCGAGCACGAACCGCAGGTCGACGTCGTCGCGGCCCAGCCAGCCGGGCTCCGGCACCGGGAACGTGATGGTGAGGACCCGGCCGCCGGGGCGGACGGCGGCGGCCACGCCCTGGAGGCGGTCGCTCGGCAGGGTCAGGTTGAACGCCGCGTCGACGCCCGCGGGGTAGCCGGACTCCGCGTAGCCGATCGTCTCGGCGGCGCCCAGCGCGCGCAGGACGCCCGCGTCGGCCTCGGTCGCCGTGGCGACCACGTTGGCACCGGCCGCGGCGAGCAGCGGGACGACCGCCGTGCCGACGCCGCCGGTGGCCCCGACGACCAGGACCGTCTCGCCCGGCCGCACGCCGGCGGTGGCCATGAGCGCCCGGGCGGTGAGCCCGACGGTCGGCAGCGCGGCCGCCTCCTCGACCCCGAGCCCGTCCGGGCGGTGGGCCAGGAACGGGGTGTCGGCCTCGAACACGGCGAACTCGGCCAGCGAGCCGGTGCTCAGCGACGGCCGGGTCGCGCCGGCCATCGCGCGCAGCGCCCGGGGAATCGCCTGGCCGAAGATCTCGTCGCCCACCCGGAACGCGGTCACGCCGGCGCCGACCTCGGTCACCGTGCCGGCGAAGTCGTTGCCGGGCACGTGCGGGAACGCCAGCGGCACCGAGTCGCGGAACTCGCCGCTGGGCAGGCGGACGTCCGCCGGGTTGATCGAGGCGGCGGCGACGCGGACCTGGAGTTGGCCCGGGCCGGGCCGCGGCTGCGGCACGTCCGCCACCGAGTACGACTCGGGCGGGCCGTAGCCGGTCGCGACGACTGCCTTCATGTGTGCTCCTCCAGGGGAAGCGGACCGTGCGGTCACCTTAAGCGAAGCGGACCAGCCGGTCAACTTGCTAGGGTGACGGCCGTGATGCGTGCCGACGCCGCCCGGAACCGGCGGCTGCTGCTGGCGGCCGCCGCCGACGAGTTCGCCGAGCGCGGGCTCGACGCGTCGGTGGCCGACATCGCGCGCCGGGCCGGGCTCGGCAAGGGCACCGTGTTCCGGCACTTCCCGACCAAGGACGACCTGCTCGCGGCGATCGTGCTCGACCGCATCGACGAGCTGGTCGACGCCGGCGAGCGGCTCCTCGGGGCGGACGACGCCGGGGCCGCGCTGCTGGAGTTCCTCACCGTCGCCGCACACCAGCGGCAGCAGCGCGACCTGTCGTTCCTCCAGGAGGCCGGCGGGCAGAACCCGGCCGTGACCCGGGCGCGTGCGGGCCTCTTCGGTACCGTCGAGCGCCTCGTCGAGCGGGCCCGGGCGCACGGCGCCGTGCGGGCCGACGTAACCGGCGCCGATGTCGTGCTGCTCATGTGCGCGCCGAACTACGTCACGACCTACGTGCCGGACGCGCCGCCCGACCTCTGGCGGCGCTACCTGGCCATCATCTTCGACGGCCTGCGGCCGCAGGGCGCCCATCCACTCCCGCACCCGCCGCCGGAAACGGTCGGATAACCAAAGCTCCCGAGGCGCCCACCTTCGGGTGGATTTGCGGGTGAACGCCGGTACTCTCGTCCCGACGCCGCCCGCCCGACGCCTAGGGAGATCATGAGGAAGTCCGTCGTGCTCGTGGGAGTGCTCGCCGTGTTCGCGTTCGTCGCCGCCCTGTCCTGGCCCGACAGGTCATCGCACCAACAGCAGCAACCAGCCGCCCGCAAGCTGGGGCTGCACGTCAGCGGGCGGGAGGTCGTCGAGGGCGACGGGAGCCCGTTCGTGATGCGGGGGATCAGCCACCCGTATGCCTGGATGCAGGACCAGCGGCAGGCGTTCGCCGACATCAAGCGGCTCGGCGCCAACACGGTCCGGGTCGTGCTCACCCGCCAGACGACGGCGCCCGAGGTGGCCGACGTGGTCGCCACCTGCAAGCAGCAGAAGCTCATCTGCGTGCTGGAGAACCACGACACCACCGGCTACGGCGACCAGGAGGGCTCCGTCCCGCTCGACGCGGTGACCGGCTGGTGGGCGGGGCTGCGCGACGTGCTCGCCGGCCAGGAGGACTACGTCGTCGTCAACATCGGCAACGAGCCGTACGGCAACAGCGGTACCGAGGCGTGGACCGCGGCGACGAAGGCGGCGGTCCGCAAGCTTCGCGACGCCGGCCTGCGCCACCTGCTCATGGCCGACGCGCCGAACTGGGGCCAGGACTGGTCGGGCGTCATGCGGGACAACGCCGCGTCCGTGCTGGCCGCCGACCCGCTGCACAACACGGTGTTCTCGGTGCACATGTACGGCGTGTACGGCACCGCCGAGAAGGTCACCGGCTACCTCGACGCCTTCCGGCGGCAGGGGCTGCCGCTCGTCGTCGGCGAGTTCGGCTGGAAGCACACCGACGGCGCCGTGGCCGACGACGCCATCATGCGGGCGGCGCAGGAGCGCGGGGTCGGCTACCTCGGCTGGTCGTGGAGCGGCAACAGCGGCGGCGTGGAGTACCTCGACGCGGCCACCGGCTTCGACGCCGGGAGGCTGACGGACTGGGGGCGGCGGCTGTTCGCGCACATCAGGGAGACGGCGCGGGAGGCCACCGTCTTCACGACGGCTTCGCGATGACCTGAAAGCGGTTCTCCGTGCGGCGGGCGAACTTCAGGAACCCGTGCAGCCCGGGGATCCCCTCCATCAGCCCGAAGAACGGGATGAGCAACACCACGGCCGGCGGCTCCCACCAGCGCCGCCGGTCGTGGGCCGACACGGTGGCGTTGATGCGCAGGCCCTCCCAGTACATCCAGATCGTGTACGCCATGTTCAGCGCCCACAGCGGGATGACCAGCAGGGTCTCGGGCGACGTGTTCGGGTCGGCGACCAGCAGGCCGATGAGCAGCACGACGCCGACGTTCTGGAACGGGCCGACCACCCACGACAGCACCGAGTAGCCCAGCAGCAGCCGGTTGCGCCGCTGCAGCGAGCGGTTGAACACCAGCGCGGCCAGTCCCCACGACCATCGCTCACGCTGGCGGAAGAAGTCGCGGATGCCGGCCGGGGACGCGCCGTAGCACCGGCCGGCGAACCAGCCGCTGCGCCCCGGGTAGCGCGCGCTGAACAGCAGCGCGAACTGGGCGTCCTCGACCAGGCTGCGCGGGCCGAAGTCCCAGCCGATCGTCGCCTCGATCGAGGCCCGCACGAGCAGCAGCTCGCCGTGCACGCCGGCGCGGGGCGTGCCGCTGCCCGTCCAGGCGGAGAACCGCCCCACGTCCTCGGCCGGGCGGACCGCGTCGGCGAGCCAGGTGAGCCGGTTGACCGCGTACTCGCGGGGATAGGTCAGCATGCCCTGGGCCAGGTGCTTCGCGTGCCGGCCGGCGCCCGACTGCTCCTCGACGAAGCGCGCCATCGCCAGCGCGGTGTCGGGGCCGACGCCCGTGTCGTCGTCCATGTGGAGCACCCATACGTCGTCGCGGGCCTCGCCCTCGTGGAGCCGCAGCTCGTGCGCGTAGTGGGTGGCACGCGCCTTGAACCGGGTGCGTTTCGCCGTGCGGTACCGCCGGGGAACCACGACCAGCCGGACCAGCTCGCTCCCGGCGGCCAGCGCCGCGATGCGGTCCGCCGCCTCGCACCCCTCGTCGATGACGACGTCCACCCGCAGGCGCGGAAAGCACCGGGGCAGGCATGCGACGTAGGAGCGGACCGAGCGTTCGAGCGCGGGATAGGTGTCGTGCCGCCCGACGGTCGGCACGACCACGACGAGTCGGTCGTTCGTCACCGGCGCCCCCCGACCGGCCCACCGCGCCTCCGACTCGCGGATCGCCCGGCGGGTCCGCCGCAGGCCCACGATGCCGGTGAGCGTGGTGAAGATGGGCCAGGTCCACAGGATCGTCAGCGGCCAGCCGAGCCGCCCGCCGTACCGGCCGGTGAACCAGAAGTCGCTGGCCAGGATGACGATGTACGAGAGCACGAGCGGCCAGTACGACGGCCGCCAGCGAGCCAGGCGGCGCCGCGTCCGGGTGGCCTGCCGCTCACCGGGCACGGCGGGCGCGTAGCTGACGGCTGCCGGCGGCAGCCAGGCGTCCCACTCAGGAGTTGCTCCCACGGTGGCGCTCCCTGCGTCGTCGGGGGGTTGTCGCCGGGCGGAAGACGATCTACCCGCCGACGACCGGGCAAATCCAGCAGTGGGGCCGTCAGCGGGCGCGATCGGCGGCGATCCCGACCGGCCGGTGCTCGCCCCGGACGGCGTGCATCCGCTCTTCGGCGCGGTGGCGCGGGCGTTCGCCGACCATCGGCCGCTGGTCCTGTCGCCCGACGCGGTGTGGCTGACGATCGCCTGGCGACCCCGGACCTCGGCCTGCGCGCCGACCTGGCCACCGGCGCCGCGCCGGCCGGCGTGACCTTCACCCTGACCGGCGATGCGGCGGTGGCGGCGCATGTGAGACCTCGCCGGCTCGGCGGATTTCTGGGCGTATCGGGAGAATCGCGCTAGGTTCGCCGCCATGCGACGGCGTTCCCTCCTCACCCTGGCCGGGCTGGTCCCGGTCCTCGGCGCGGTGGCCGGCTGTGCCCGCACCGGCCCCGGCGGCGAACCGGCCGCCAGGCCCTCCGGCGGCGCCACGACCTTCCCGTCCGGCTTCGGCTGGGGCGCGTCCACGTCGGCGTACCAGATCGAGGGCGCCGCGGCCGAGGACGGCCGCGGGCCGTCGGTGTGGGACGTCTTCAGCCACGAGCCGGGCCGGACCCGCAACGGGGACACCGGCGACGTGGCCGCCGACCACTACCACCGGCTCATCTCCGACCTGGACCTGATGCGGGACCTCGGCCTGCGCTCGTACCGCTTCTCGGTCTCCTGGTCGCGGGTGCTGCCCACCGGCCGCGGCGAGGTCGACCAGCGGGGCCTGGACTTCTACCGCCGGCTCGTCGACGGCCTGCGCGAGCGGGGCATCGCACCGGTCGTCACGCTGTTCCACTGGGACACCCCGCAGGCCCTGCAGGAGCTGGGCGGCTGGGAGAACCGGGACTGTGCGCAGTGGTTCGCCGACTATGCCCACACGATGTTCGCCGCGCTCGACGACGCGGTGCCGACCTGGCTGACGCTGAACGAGCCGAAGACGGTGGTCGACGTCGGGTACACGGCCGGCACCCACGCCCCCGGCAAGCGCGACCGGCAGCTGGCCAACGTGGTCGGCCACCACCTGCTGCTGGGCCACGGCCTGGCCGTGCAGGCGCTGCGCGCCGCCGGCACAGGGGGAAGGATCGGCGCGGCCCTGAGCCTGTCGCCGGTCTATCCAGCCGACGACTCGGACGCGGCCCGCGGCCGGGCGACGGTGGCGGACGCCGAGGAGAACCGCCGCTGGCTCGACCCGGTGCTCAAGGGCAGCTACCCGGAGGACTGGCTGGCCACCCAGCCGGCGCCGGTGCGGGCGGCGATGCGCGACGGCGACCTGGCGGTGATCGGCACCGCGAGCGACCTGCTGGGCGTGAACTACTACGGCCCCACGCACATCGCCGGCACCGGCTCCCGCGTCATGCAGCACCCGACGTCCCAGGCGACGTGGCAGGAGATCGACCCGGACGGCCTGTTCGACCTGCTGACCCGCATCAAGCGCGACTACGGCGACATCCCGCTGAGCATCACCGAGAACGGCATGCCCACGACGAACGCCATGCAGGACCAGGACCGCATCGACTTCCTGCGCGACCACTTCGCCGCGGCGCACCGCGCGCTGGCGGCGGGCGTCAAGCTGGAGAGCTACCACGTCTGGTCCCTGATGGACAACTTCGAGTGGGCGGAGGGCTACACCCAACGCTGGGGCCTGGTCCACGTCGACTACGCGACCCAGCAGCGCACCCCGAAGGCCAGCGCGCGGTGGTACCAGGAGGTCATCGCCCGCAACGGCCTCTGACACGGTGGGCGCACGGCATCCCGGGCCCGCGAACTCGTCCGCCGTGGGCACGTCCTGTGACAGGATCTGTATCACGCGCGCCGATGCTGCCTCCGTACTCATGGGGACGGCGCGCGGGTCGTTCTTCCACCGGCAGGTCCATTCTCGGGACGGGGACCGCAGTGCAGGAAAGCTGGCCGCACACGCTCGCCGACGGGTTCGTCGGTGCGTTCCTCGGGTCGATCCTCTCCGTGCTCGTCGCGCTCTACGCGATCCGCCGCGCGCAGCGCACCGACCGGGAGAACCGGCGGGAGGAGCTGTCGCTCGCGGCGGCCGAGCGGCTCACCGAGGCGCTGCTGGAGACGCTGCGCCGGCTGAACCAGCTCGCCGACCACACCGTGGCCCGCACGCGGGCGTCGCGGGCCGAGGCGACGTCCGCCCTCGCCAGCGAGCTGGAGACGGCCGTCGACCTGCACGCGCCGGTGCTGCTGCCGGCGGCGTTCGCCGAGCTGCCGGAGCGCACCCACACGCTGCTGGAGCGGTTCCTGCCGGCCATCGAGGAGCGCGAACGGGCCGTCATGCGGCAGGAGGGGCTCGCCGAGACCGACGAGGACCGGGCGTTCGCCGTCGACCGGCAGGCGGCCGACCTGCGCAAGGTGCTCATCGGGTTTCTGCGGGACACGATCGAGACGCTGACCGCCTACCGGCGGGGCCAGCCGCTGGCCGCCGGCGCGCTGCCCGCGGTGCCGGTGCTGCCGGTCGCGCCGGGCCGGGCGGCAACGCCGCGCCAACGGTGAGCGCGGTGCTGGGCCGTCACCAGCGCAGCGGGGCCTCGACGGGCAGCCGGCGGATCGAGCGGTCGACGGGCGCGTCGAGCTGCCCGGGACCGTATCGGCAGAGCTTGATGGCCCACCACATGGCCTCGCCGGGCTCGCCGTCGAGCTTGTAGCGGCCGTCCGGCAGTACCGTGGCCCAGCCGTCCTGGTCGAAGGAGATCAGCGTGGCGGCCGGCACCGGGCTCGGCGGCCGCCAGAGCAGGATGACGCCGTCGGCGCCGGAGCTGGCCAGGAGGCCGCCGGCGCAGTAGGTCACGTCGTAGACGGCGCCGGTGTGCCCGGTGAGGGTGGCCAGCGGCGCGCCGTCGGCGGTCCGCCACACGCGGACCGTCTCGTCCTGCCCGGCGGTGGCGAACGCCGTGCCGTCGGGGCTGAACGCCACGCTGTGCACCCAGCCGCGGTGCGCGGCGAGGGTCGCGACGTGGGCGCGGTCGGCGTACTGCCACAGCTGCAGGGTGCCGTCGCTGCCACCGCTGGCGAGCAGGCTGCCGGCGGCGTTGAAGGCGAGCGCCGACACGACCCGGGTGCGCCCGGTCAGCAGCGGCTCGCCCCAGGTGCCGTCGTCGATGTGCCACAGCTGGATGGTCTCGTCGCCGCCGGCCACGACGAGCGTGCGGTCGTCGCGGGTGAACGCCAGCCCGGCGACGGTGCGGGTCGGGCTGGCGATGGTGTTGACGCGGGCCGCGTCGGCGACCCGCCACAGCCGGATGCGGCCCTCGCCGGCCGCCGTGGCGAGCAGGTCGCCGCCGTGGTTGAACACGAGCTTGCGGACCGGGCCGCCGTGCGGGGCACCGGCCGGTGAGGCGTGCAGTTCCCCGTCGGCCAGGCGGCGCAGCTGTACCGTGCCCTTCGCGCCGCCGACGGCGACGAGCGCACCGTCGGGGCTGAACCCGACGCCGAACACGCCGTCGGTGTGGTCGCGGTGCAGCACCGTGGAGGTGCCGCCGGCGAGCCGCCAGAGCCGGACCCGCCCGTCGTCGGTGCCGGCGGCCAGCAGCCGCCCGTCGCCGGTCGCGGCCAGGTCGTTGATGTCGTTCTGCCGGCCGCCGAACGCGAACCGGCCGCTGTGCGACGACACCGTCCAGATCCGCACGGTCCCGTCGGTGCCGGCCGTTGCGAGCAGGTCGCCGTCGGGGCTGTAGGCGGCGGCGAGGACCTCGTCGTCGTGGCCGGACAGGTTGGCGACGACCGAGCCGTCGGCGACGTTCCACAGCCGCACGAGGCCGTCGCCGCCGCAGGTCGCCAGCTCGGTGCCGTCGGGGCTGAGCGCGACCCCGAGCACGACGCGGATGTGCGCGGCGATCTCGTCGCGCAGCGCGCCGTCGCCGACCCGCCACAGCCGGGCCTTGCCGTCGCCGCTGCCGGTGGCGAGCAGCGTGCCGTCGGCGTTGAACGCGAGCGCCTGCACCGGCCGCGACGAGACGTGCAGCGTGCGGCCCCGGGTGCCGTCGGCGACGTTCCACATCCGCACCAGGCCGTCGCCGGCGGCCGCGGTGAGCAGCGTGCCGTCGGGGCTGAACGCGACGGCCGTGACGCCGGGCCCGGCCGCGTCCTCGGAGCCGAGGGTGCGGTGCAGCACGCCGTTGGCGACCCGCCAGAGGTACAGGGTGCCGTCCTCGCCGCCGGCGGCGAGGAGCGTGCCGTCGGGGCTGAACGCCACGGCCTGCACCGGCCCGGCCGGCTCCGCGAACGTCTCGCGCAGGGTCACGTCGTCGGTCCGCCACACGCGCACGGTGCCGTCGAGGGCGGCGCTGGCGAGCAGGCCGCCGTCGGGGCTGAACGCGACCGAGGTGATCTCGCCGGTGTGGCCGGAGAGCGTGCGGTGGATGCGGCCGCCCTGCGGGCCGGCGACGACCACCGTCAGGCCCATGCCGTAGGCGACCAGCCGCCCGTTCGGGCTGAACGCGACGCTGCGGGCCGGCGCGACGGCGGGCGGGCGCTGCATTACGACCGGGTCGCGGCCGGCGACGGCGGCCTCGGCGAGCTCCGGGCCGTGCAGCGCGGCCGGGTCGGCGGTCACGTTGATGAGCGACGCGCCGGTCCACCGGCTGCCGGTGAGCACGGTGCCGGACAGGTCGGTGGCGACGAGGCGGGCCTCGCTGAAGTCGGCGCCGGCGAGGTCGGCGCCGACCAGCCGGACGCGGTCGAGCGCGGCGCCGACGAACTGGGCGCTGCGCAGCGAGGCCCGGCTGAGGTCGCTCTGCACGAGCCGGGCCGAGGTGAGGTCGGCCCCGGCCAGGTCGGCCTCGCTGAAGTCGTTGCCGGCGATGAGGCTGCCGCGCAGGTTCTGCCCGGACAGCCGGGCCTGGGTGGCGTGCTGGACGCCGACCCGGTCCTGCACGAGCAGCGCGTTCTTCTTGGCCACGTCGCTGGCGGTGACGCTGTCGAGCACCTGCCGCGCCCACTCGACGGCCGGCCCGCGGCCGACGAGCCCGGCGAAGAAGTCGGCCATGAGCGCGGAGATCGGCCGGTGGCCGAGCACGGCCGGGTTGCGGTCCGGGCCCTGCAGCTGGCGGGCGGCCTCGGCGGCGATGAGCCACTCCAGCACCGACTGGTGGACGAAGCCGAACCGGCCCTCGTCGTCGCGCACGAGCAGGGTGCCCGAGCCGACGAGCTGGGCGGCCTGGTCCTCGTCGAGGAACCGGTCGGCGAGCGGGCCGAGCGCCTGCGCGGTCTCCTCCTCCAGCTCCGACACGGCGACGGTCCACTCGATCTGCTGCCAGAGCCGCATGGCGAGCGCGCGCACCGCCCGCCACCGGTCGTCGGTCGTCAGGACCGGCGTGGCGCCGCGCGGGCTCGCCCGCCAGTCCTCGTGCCGGAACCAGTGGTCGAGCAGTTCGCGGTACAGGTCGGCGGAGCTGATGCTGCCCTCACGCGCGTGCACCCGGCGCAGCCGCGCCTCGTCGAGGTTGGCGATGAAGCCGAGCATCCGCGGGTTGCGCGACAGGCCGAGCAGGTCGCGGATCTCGCGGATCAGGTCGAGCCGGGCGTCGGCCTTGCGGTGGTCGCCGCCGAAGAGGCGGATGAGGTACTCGCGGATCTGCTCGTCGGTGAAGTCGACCAGCTCGACGAGGTGCGAGCTGCGGACCCGCTCGACGCGTTCGCCGAGCGCGGTGAGCACCTGCTGGGTCGACATGAAGTGCTGCGAGCGGCTGCTGATGACCAGCTTCGCCCGGCCCTCGAGGCCCTGCAGCAGGGTCTGCAGGCGGTCGGCGGCCCGGTCGTACGACACCCGCAGGGCCAGCTCGTCGAAGCCGTCGAACATGAGCACGATCCGGCCGCTGCGCAGCATGTACCGGAACGCGTCGAGGTTGATCCGCTTCTCCCCCGAGAACGCGAGGTGCTGCGCGACGAGCTCGTCGACGCTGCGGGCCTTCTCCAGGGTGCGCAGCTCCAGCAGCATCGGCACCAGGTGCGGCAGCCGCTCGGGCATCCGCCGGGCCAGCTCCTGCAGCAGGAAGGTCTTGCCCAGACCAAAGTCGCCGAGGACGAGCGCGAACTGCTGGTCGTCGGTCTCCATCCAGCCGAACACCTGCTCCAGCAGGCCGTCGCGGACCTCGCCGGGAGCGCCGATCACGCGGTACCGCTGGGGAACATAGGTGGCGGGCGGGTAGAGCCGGCTGTTCTCCAGGCGCTCGGTCTGGCGGGCGAGGTAGCTGCGCAGGTCCATCAGGCCCTGGTACTCGACGAAGCTGCGCAGGTTGACCCCGCGCTTGCGGGCGAGCGCGACGAGCTGCTCGCCGGCGGGCGCGCCGCTGTAGACGAACTCGGAGACGAGGTACGGGTCGGCGGCGGCGAAGTCCTGGTGGACGTGCTGCACGAACTGGTCGATGATCCGCTCGGTGACGCCGTTCTCGGCCAGGCCGACCGGCCGCTGGGTGACGAACGAGTCCTCGACCGAGCTGACCCGCAGGTACATCGGCGCCTTCGCGGTCGCGGGCACCGTCACGATCGTGGCGCCGCCGTGCCGCAGCGCGCAGATCTCCTTGACCCGGTCGGCGAACTCCTCGACCCGCCGGGCCCGGCCCCCGGGCTGGATCGTCTCGACCGGCGCCGGCGTGCGCCCGGCCGACGGGAACGTGGCGTGGACGGCGTCGAGGGCGGCCGGGAGGTCCTCGCGGACCAGGCGGCCGCCGGGGGCCGTCCAGCGGGTCAGCCCCTCGGGGGCGACGCGCAGCAGCTCGACGCCGCCCGACCCGTCCAGCACCAGGTTGAGCTGCGGGGCGATGAGCCGGTCGAGCAGTTCCGCGTCGCGCAGCTCGGCCTGGTGGTGCAGGAGGCCGACGCGCAGCCAGCCCATGCCCTCGTACCGCGGCAGCCGCGACTGGAACCACTGCGCCTGCTGCTCGCCGATCAGCCCGTAGCCGTCCTCGTCGCGGTGGCTGTGCGCCATGGTCGAGTTGACGCCGGCCACGACCACCTTCAGGTCGGGCTGCTCGAACAGCGACCACGGCTCGCCCGGCGCGAACGACACGTCGGCGACGTCGTGGTAGAACCGGCCGAACATGGCGGCGAACTGGGTCCACTTCGGCCAGTACGGCGGCTCGGCCTCCTCGTCCTCGGCGGCGCGCTGCAGGAAGTAGGAGGCGGCGGCCTCGCGGTTGATGTCGCCCTCCCCCGGCACGAGCACGACCCGCCGCGGCGGCAGCTCGAACCGCTCGGCGATCTCGCCGAGGTAGCGCAGCGCCTGGTCGTACTCCCACTTCCGGCCGCGGCGGGCCAGGTTGCCGGTCACCAGCACGAGATCGGGGCGGGGCAGCCCGTCGCCGAGCATGATCCGGAATGCGTCGTCCGAACGTTCGCCGGGGCCGCCGTCCGGCTTATGGAATTCCGGCAGCCCGGCGAGCTGAAGCACCGTAATCGCAGGTCGTTGCTCGTTTCCGGCCACGATTGTGGACACGGTGCCCCCTGTCGCCCATCGATTGGCGCCTACTCTACCGGTCCGCACGATCACGGTGCGACAACCGATCGAGTGCGGCCATCCCTGATACTGGGCACCGTGAAGGACTCGGTGGTGGTCGAGCAGCCGCCCACGCGGCCGGCCAGATGGCGGCCCGACACGCTGACCTGGGTGGCGATCGCGGTCAGCGTGCTGGGGTTGGCCGCGGTGCTGGTCGGCCCGTTGACGCCGGAGGATGCGACGGCGACCCTGCGGCGCGTCCTGCCGCTGCTGATCTTCCTCGGCTTCGTCGTGATCCTGGCCGAGCTGACCGCGAGGGCGGAGGTGTTCGACGTCGTCGCGGCGCGGCTGGCGATCCTCGCCCGCGGCAACTACGCCGTGCTGTTCGTGCTGTGCGTGCTGCTCGCCTCGGCGACGACGATGTTCCTGAACCTCGACACCACCGCGGTGCTGCTGACGCCCGTCATGCTGGCCGTGGCCCGCGCGATGCGGGTGTCTCCCCTGCCGCTGGCCATGACGACCGTCTGGCTGGCGAACACCGCGAGCCTGCTGCTGCCCGTATCCAACCTCACCAACCTGCTGGCCGGCGACCGCATCGACCTGACGCCGGCCGAGTTCGCGGCCCGCACGGTGCTGCCCCAGGCCGCGTCGATCCTGGCCACCATGGCCTGCCTGTGGCTGTTCTACTGGCGGCGCGGCCGGCGGGGGGCCGACCGCTACGCGCCGCCGGAGCCGCATCGCCCGCACGACCGGGTGCTGTTCGCGCTCGCCTCGGTCGCCTGCGTCAGCTTCGTCGTGCTCATCCTGGCCGGCGTGCCGCTCGCCTGGACCACCGGCGCCTGCGCGGGCGCCGTCCTCGTCGGCTTCCTGCTGCGCGACCGGGGCAGCCTGCGCTGGTCGCTCGTCCCGGTCCGGCTGCTGTGCTTCGTCACCGGCCTGTTCCTGGTCATGCAGGCCGTCGGCCGGCTCGGCCTCGACGACCTGCTCGCCGCGGTCA
This sequence comes from Dactylosporangium sucinum, assembly GCF_014647515.1. GTDB lineage: Bacteria > Actinomycetota > Actinomycetes > Mycobacteriales > Micromonosporaceae > Dactylosporangium > Dactylosporangium sucinum. The sequence continues at coordinate 14,557 of NZ_BMPI01000112.1, forward strand.
TGAGCACCGACCCGGGCGCCGCCGGCACCGTGCGGGCCGCGATCACCGGCGCCGGGCTGTCCAACCTCATCAACAACCTGCCGGCGTACGTCGCGGGTGAGTCGGCGGTGCCGCTCGCCAATCACACCCAGCTGCTCGGCCTCCTCCTCGGGACGAACATCGGGCCGATCATCCTGCCGTGGGCCTCGCTCGCGACGCTGCTGTGGTACGAACGGTGCCGGGCCCAGGGCGTCACCGTGTCCTGGCGGACGTTCATCCTCACCGGCGCCGTCACCGCCGTGGTCACCCTCGGCGCCTCGGTCGGTGCCCTGCTCCTGATTGGCTGACAAATGATCTTCATTACCGTGAAGTTCCGGGTCCGGCCCGAGCACGCCGACGCCTGGCCGTCGATCACCGCCGCGTTCACCGCGGCGACCCGCGCCGAGCCGGGCAACCTGTGGTTCGACTGGTCGCGCAGCCTGGACGACCCCGACGAGTACGTGCTCGTCGAGGCGTTCCGCGACGACGCGGGCGAGGCGCACGTGACCTCGGAGCACTTCAAGGAGGCGCAGCGGACGCTGCCGCAGTACCTCGTCGAAACCCCGCGGATCGTGAACGTCACGCTGCCGCAGGACGACTGGTCGTCGCTCGGGGAGATGGCCGTCTGACCCTTGGCTTCCGGCGCCGGGGCGGCGAGCCGCCCCGTGCGCTCCCCCTCAGCTCTCGACGCCGTACCGGATGATCGTCCGCAACCGCTCCGGGGCCGTGCGCCGCGGGTCGCTCAGATAGATCTCGTGGTGCACCCCGGTGACCGCCCGCTCGTGCCGCGCCGCGAACGCGAGCAGCCGCTCGATGGCCGGCGTCTCCTCCGCGTACGGCCCCACGTGCAGCACCTGCACCGACGGCCCCTCGGCGAAGGTCTCCACCCGCACCCCGTCGACGTCCTGCATCTGCGCGGTCGCCTCGGCCGGCAGTTGCAACAGCATCGTCCACCGCCACCCGGCCCGGTCCCCGCGCCCGTCCCCGACCCCGGTCCACAGCCCCTGCAACGGCGGCACGGTGTGCACGACCCCGGCCGCCTTCAGCACCCCCCGGACCCGGTACGCGGCCCGGTACAGCCGCTCGACCGCGTCCCGGTACCCATCGCCGGACGGGTCCCCGGCCCCGTCGACCATCAGGAACGGCAACGGCGGCACGTCGACGAACCCGGGCTCGGCACCGGCGGTGTACAAGGGCCGGTGCAGCTTGCGCAGATCGATGCTCATGGCTTCGTTCACTCCTCCCCGACCGGCACCACGAGCTGCGTCACCAGCCGGTCCGGTTCGGTGGTCGTAGGGTCGGTCAGGTAGATCTCGCGCGCCACCCCGGCGGGGACGAACCCGCGCTCGTGCACCCAGGCGAACACGGACTGGTAGGTCAGCGGCAACTGCTCATAGGGCCCGCTGTGCACGGCCACCACCGCCGCGGTCGCCGCCAGCTCCTCCACCTCGAGCCCGGGCGGTCCGCCGGCATCGGCACCGGCCGGGAGCTCGGCACCGGCGGCGACGCGGAGGTCTCCGTCGAGCTCGGTCGGGAAGAGCCCCCAGAGCGGCCCGGCGAACGGCACGCCGGCGGCGAGAACGCGCCCCAGGCACCCGGCAACGGCCGGACCGATGTCGTCCGCCGCGCACACCGCCCGGGCGACGAGCAGGCGGCGCGCCGGCTCCCGGGTCAGCCGCACGTCATGCTGCAGCAGCCCCTCACTGAGCAGCCGCTGCAGCGCGTCCACCGTCCGCCGGGCCCGCGCCAGCTCCCGCTCCAGCCGGTCCCGCTCGGCCGCGAGCACGGCGGCCCGCCCCTCGTCGTCCCCGGCAAGGATCTCGGCGATGGCCGGCAGCGGCACGTCGAGCGACCGCAGCAGCCCGATCGCCATGGCGTCGCGCACCTGCGACCGGTGATAGAACCGGTACCCGGTCGCCGCATCGACCTCGGCCGGCCGCAACAGCCCGACCTCGTCGTAATGACGCAGCCGCTTGACGGTCAGCCGGCACAGTCGCGCGAACCCGCCGATGGTGAGACGTTCACTGGACACGGCTTCATCCTGAACCCTCCCACAGTGGCCGAGTCCACCCGCCACCAAGGAATACCCGCGCGGTTCGAGGAACGCTTCCATCGGTAAGCGTTGACGGGTGGGGCGCGGGTTCAGTACCGTGCTGCCTCAACCGCCCCAATGTTAACGCTCTACAGAGCGTCTCCCGCCAACGCGTCAAACCGCCACGAGCACCGCCGGGCCGGTCGTGTTAGCGCTAACACGACCGGGCGAGCCGGCGTGCCCGCACACCCACGGAACCGGGGGGTGCCATGGACATCGCGCCTGTGCTCTCGATGCACCGGATCAGCAAGGAGTTCCCCGGGGTCAAGGCCCTCGACGAGGTGGACTTCCGGCTGTACCCCGGGGAGATCCACGCCCTGATGGGCGAGAACGGCGCCGGAAAGTCGACCCTGATCAAGGTGTTGACCGGGGTCTACGACACCGACGGCGGCCGCATAGTGCTCGACCGGCAGACGGTCCGCTTCGCCGGGCCGGCGGCCGCCACGCAGGCCGGGATCAGCACGGTCTACCAGGAGGTCAACCTCTGCCCCAACCTCTCGGTCGCCGAGAACATCCTCATCGGGCGCGAGCCGACCCGCTTCGGCCACATCCGGTGGAAGACCATGCGCCGGCGGGCGAGCGAGCTGCTCCACCGGCTCCAGCTCGACCTCGACGTCGCCGCCCAGCTCGACGACTACCCCATCGCGATCCAGCAGATGGTCGCCATCGCACGCGCGATCGACGTCGAGGCCAAGGTGCTCGTGCTCGACGAGCCCACCTCCAGTCTCGACCAGGGCGAGGTCGAGCGGCTCTTCCGGGTCATGCGGCAGCTGCGCGACCAGGGCATCGCGATCCTGTTCGTGTCGCACTTCCTGGGCCAGGTGTACGAGATCTGCGACCGCATGACCGTCCTGCGCAACGGCCGGGTCGTCGGCGAGCACCGGGTGGCGGACCTGCCGCAGCTGGAGCTGGTCGGGCTGATGCTCGGCAAGGAGCTGGAGGGCCTCGACGACCTGCCGCGCCACCGGCCCGACCGGGCCGAGCCCGTCGTCGTGGCCGAGGAGCTGGGCCGGGTGCCGGCCGTCGAGCCGTTCAGCCTCACGATCCACAAGGGCGAGGTGGTCGGGCTGGCCGGGCTGCTCGGCTCCGGCCGCACGGAGCTCGCGCGGCTGCTGTTCGGCGCCGACCGGCCCGACACCGGCCGGCTCACCGTCAGGGCGGAGCCGGTCTCGCCGGAGCCGCACGAGTCGGTGCGGCGCGGCATCGCGTTCTGCTCCGAGGACCGGCGCACCGAGGGGCTCGTCGAGCAGCTCACGGTGGAGGAGAACATCCTGCTCGCGCTGCAGGCCTCGCGCGGCTGGTCGCGGCCGATCCCGAAGCGGCGCCGGCAGGAGGTCGTCGACTGGTACATCGCCGGCCTCGACATCCGCCCCGCCAACCCGAACCTGCCGGTGCGTGAGCTCAGCGGTGGCAACCAGCAGAAGGTGCTGCTGGCGCGATCGCTGCTCACCGATCCCTGCCTGCTCATCCTCGACGAGCCGACCCGCGGCATCGACGTCGGCGCCAAGGCCGAGATCCAGCGGCTCGTCGTCGAGCTCGCCGGGGCCGGCATGGCCGTCGTCTTCGTCTCGGCCGAGCTCACCGAGATCCTGCGGATGAGCCACACGATCGCCGTCCTGCGCGACCGCCGGATCGTCGCCCGCGTGACCGACACCGACCACCTCGACAGTGCCCGCCTGCTCCGCGAGATCGCCGGATAACCGCGAAAGGACCACACCGATGCCGAGCCTCAGCCGCCGCCGACTGCTGCAGACCACGGGCGCCGCCGCCCTGGCCACGACGATCGTCCCCGACCAGGCCGCCGAGGCGGTGTTGGCTCCGGCCCGTGCCGACATCGGCGTCGGTGCGTACCCGTTCGACCTCGGCCAGGTGCGGTTGACGGCGGGCCGTTTCCTGGACAACCAGAACCGGACCCTGTCGTACCTGAGGTTCGTCGACGTCGAGCGGCTGCTGTACAACTTCCGGGCCAACCATCGCCTGTCCACGAACGGTGCCGCGGCGACCGGCGGGTGGGACGCGCCGACGTTCCCGTTCCGCACCCACATGCAGGGCCACCTGCTCACCGCGTGGGCGCAGGCGTGGGCGGCGCTCGGCGACACGGTGTGCCGCGACAAGGCCAACGCCATGGTCGCCGCCCTCGCCGCCTGCCAGACGAACAACCCGACCGCCGGATTCACCGCCGGCTACCTGTCCGGCTTCCCCGAAGCGGACTTCACCGCCCTCGAAGCCGGAACGTTGAACAACGGCAACGTCCCCTGGTACTGCATCCACAAAACCCTCGCCGGCCTGCTCGACGTCTGGCGACTGATCGGCACCACCCAAGCCCGCGACGTCCTCCTCGCCCTCGCCGGATGGGTCGACTGGCGCACCGCCCGCCTCAGCCCGAGCCAGCTGCAAGCCACCCTCGCCGTCGAGTTCGGCGGCATGAACGCCGTCCTGACCGACCTCTACCAGCACACCGGCGACACCCGCTGGCTCGCCACCGCCCAACGCTTCGACCACACCGCCGTGTTCAACCCCCTCGCCGCCAACCTGGATCAGCTCAACGGCCTGCACGCCAACACCCAGGTCCCGAAATGGATCGGCGCCGCCCGCGAATACAAGGCCACCGGCACCACCCGCTACCGCGACATCGCCGTCAACGCCTGGACCATCACCGTCAACGCCCACACCTACGCCATCGGCGGCAACAGCCAAGCCGAACACTTCCGCGCCCCCAACGCCATCGCCGGCTACCTCACCAACGACACCTGCGAACAATGCAACACCTACAACATGCTCAAGCTCACCCGCGAACTCTGGCTCCTGCAACCCGACAACACCACCCACTTCGACTTCTACGAACGCGCCCTGCTCAACCACCTCATCGGCGCCCAGAACCCCGCCGACACCCACGGCCACATCACCTACTTCACCCCACTCAAACCCGGCGGCCGCCGCGGCGTCGGCCCCGCCTGGGGCGGCGGCACCTGGAGCACCGACTACGACAGCTTCTGGTGCTGCCAGGGCACCGCCGTCGAAACCAACACCAAACTCGCCGACTCCATCTACTTCCACAACGGCACCACCCTCACCGTGAACCTGTACGTCCCATCCGTCCTCACCTGGACCCAGCAGAACGTCACCATCACCCAAACCACCACCTACCCGACCAGCGACACCACCACCCTCACCATCCAAGGCAGCGGCACCTGGACCATGCGCATCCGCATCCCCGCCTGGACCACCGGCGCCACCGTCACCATCAACGGCACCACCCAAACCGCCACACCCGGCACCTACGCGAGCATCACCCGCACCTGGGCGAGCGGCGACACCGTCACCGTCAAGCTCCCCATGCAGGTCGCCGTCAAGAGCGCCAACGACAACGCCAACGTCGTCTCCGTCCACTATGGACCGGTCGTCCTCGCCGGCAACTACGGCAACACCGCGCTGACGGCGCTCCCGGCGCTCGCCACCTCGTCGGTCACCCGCACCAGCACGACCGCGCTGCAGTTCACCGCGAGCGCCGACGGCACGAACGTCGGCCTGGGACCGTTCCAGGACGCGCACGGCTTCAACTACACCGTCTACTGGAGCACCGGCGGCACCAATTTCCGGCTCGTCAACGCCGCCTCCGGCCTGGTCCTCGGCATCCAGAACATGTCCACCGCCGACGGCGGACCCGCCCTGCAGTGGACCGACAGCGGCACCGCCGACCACGACTGGGAGCTCGTCGTCGACGGCACCGCGGTACGGCTGCGCAACCGCAACAGCGGCAAGGTCCTCGGCGTGCAGAACATGTCCACCGCCGACAACGCGATCGTGCTGCAGTGGGCCGACAACGGCACCGCCGACCACCGCTGGACCGTCGTGGACAACGGCGACGGCGGGCACAAGCTGCGCAACGTCAACAGCGGCAAGCTCCTCGGCATCCAGGGCAACTCGACCGCCAACGGCGCCCAGGCCGTGCAGACCCCCGACGACGGCAGCGCCGACAACCTCTGGCGGTTCGTCCCCAACGGCGCGCGGCGCATCCAGAACCTCGCCAGCGGCCGCGTCCTCGGCGTGACGAACATGTCCACCGCCGACAACGCCCTCGTCGTCCAGTGGGACGACAACGGCACCGCCGACCACCTGTGGACCGCCGTCGTCGACGGCGCCTACCTGCGCCTGCGCAACACCAACAGCGGCAAGGTGCTCGGGGTCGAGAACAACGGCACCGGCAACGGCACCCGCGCGGTCCAGCTCCCCGACACCGGCTCCAACGACCGGCGGTGGAGGCTGCGGTACAGCGGGAACGGCTGCTTCCGCATCCAGTCCGCGAACGGCGGCCGGGTCCTCGGCGTCACCGGCGCCTCCACCGCCCAGGGCGCGCAGATCCTCGTCTGGGACGACAACGGCACCAACGACCATCTGTGGCGCTTCCTGTAGCAGTACGGCAATCTGGCGCCGCCAGAATCGACGCATGACGACATTCACGGACATCGCAGCGGTACAGACCGGGGACCTCGGCACGACCGGGTGGGAGGTCCTCGACCACGAGCGGATCCTGGCGTTCGCCGACGTCACCGGGGACCGGCAGTGGATCCACGTCGACCCCGAGCGGGCGCGCACCGACAGCCCGTTCGGCACGACCGTCGCGCACGGCGCGCTCACCCTCGCGCTGTGCACGACGTTCGTGACCCGGCTGCTGCGCGTCGAGAACGCCGGGATGACGGTCAACGCCGGCTTCAACCGGGTGCGGCTGCGCACGCCGGTGCCGGCCGGTTCGCGGGTGCGGGGCCGCGGCGCGGTGGTCGGGGTCGTCGAGCTGCCGCGCGGCATCCAGGCGACCGTGCAGGTCACCGTCGAGCTCGACGGCGCGTCGGTACCGGCCTGCCAGGCCGAGCAGGTGCTGCTGATCCTGCCCTGAGCCCGGCGCCGCACGCTGCGCTTTTACGCGGCATCGACACCGGTTCAATGCCCGCCTTGAATACTTCGACCGGACCGAAACCGAGAACGGCGAAGGGAGTGACCGCCGTGTCGTTCCGCAGCACGGTCGACCGGCACCTGGTGCACCGCGCCGCGGTCGCCGAGGTGTTCGTCACCGACGTGCAGGAGACACCCGGACCGACCTATGTCGCGGCGGCCCAGCTGCCGATGGCCCATGCCTACTACAGCGACGACCTGCTGACCCCGAAACGCTTCGACATCCTGCTCGTCGCCGAGGCGAGCCGGCAGGCCGCGATGTACGCGTGCCACCGGTTCCTCGACGTGCCGCTGGGCACCGCGTTCGCGGTACGGACGCTGGAGGTGCAGCTGGCCGACGGCGACGGGCTGCGGGTCGGGCACGCGCCCGGCGAGCTGTGGATCGTCATGACGTTCCCGGAGGTGCGGCGGCGCGGCACCGAGGTGCGCCACTTCCGGGTGCACCAGGAGCTGGAGATGGCCGGCCACCGGCTGGGCACCGTCGCCATGGAGGTGAGCGCGATGTCGGCCGCCGACTACCGCGGCCTGCGCTACCTCCAGCGGCAGTCGGACCCGCCCACCACCGTGGACCTGCGCGCCGGCCGCGCACCCGGGCGGACCGTCCAGCCGGGCCTGGTCGGCCGGCGCGACCCGGCCAACGTCGTGCTGGCCGAGCTCGACCCGGGAGCGCCCGGAGAGCACGGTCCGACGGCCGAGCTGCGGCCCGCGTTCGGCAACCGCGGCATGTTCGACCACGACTACGACCACCACCCCGGCATGGTGCTCATGGAGGGCGCCCGGCAGTTCGCGCTGCTGGTCGCGGGCGGGCCGGCGACGGCGCTCGGCCTGCGGGCGCGGTTCCTGCGCTACGCGGAGCTGGACGCTCCGGTCCGCCTCAGCATGCCGCGCCAGGTGTACCGCGCGGAGCCCGGCAACCGCCTGGCCGTGCCGGTGCAGGTCCACCAGGACACGGCCGCGGTCGCCGAGCTGGTCTGTTTCCTACGAACCGGGGAGTCGACGTGAGCGGTTCCGGAGCGCAGCGGAGGAGGCCGCTCACCATGGGCTCAGGGCGGAGCTCAGGCGGCCGGAGCGAAGCG
>NZ_BMPI01000113.1 GCF_014647515.1 Dactylosporangium sucinum
CCCCGCTCCGCCCACCGGCCCGCCACGTTCGCCACCCCACCCGCCCGCTCGACACCCCGGCACCCCGCTCCGCCCGCCCCCCGCTCCGCCCGCCCTCTCCCGCCGCCCGCCTCCTCGCGCCACCCGCCCCTCGCTCCGCGATCTTGGACTTGTGGTCCGCGATATATCCGAAATATCACCATAAAGTCGGCACCACAACTCCAAGATCGCGGAGCGAGGGCACTGAGCGCGTGACACGGGAACGAACGGCGAGCCCAACCGGCACGGACAGGCGACTCAGCCGGCGGGCGACGCGGCCCGCGGGTGACACGGGCGGCACGCGCAGACACACGGGCGGTCAGGCGGCGCGGCCGGGCAGGCGGCACCCAGGGGACACGGTCGGGGAGGCACGGGGGCCAGTCGCGGTGGCGTCCAGGCGGCGCGAGCAGCGCGGGCGAGGTCGGGCGGCACGGGTGGCCGGGCGCCACGGGCGAGCAGGCATGGCGGCCTGATCCTGGCGGGCGGCGCGGACGCCGGGCGCGGACGCCGGGCGCGGGCCGGGACACTCCCCGGCCCGCGGTGGATGACGCTCAGGAGCCGAAGAAGACCTCGGCCTCGGTGTAACGCTCGACCGGCACGGTCTTCAGTTCGCGGGTGGCGTCGGCGAGCGGCACGCGGACGATGTCCGTGCCCTGCAGCGCGACCATCTTGCCGAAGTCGCCCTCGTGGACCGCGTCGATCGCCTGCAGGCCGAAGCGGGTGGCCAGCACCCGGTCGAAGGCGGTCGGCGTGCCGCCGCGCTGGATGTGGCCCAGCACGACCGTGCGCGCCTCCTTGCCGGTCTTCGACTCCAGCTGCTCGGCGAGCCACTGGCCGATGCCGCCGAGGCGGACGTGGCCGAAGGCGTCGAGCTCCTGGTTGTGCAGCACCATCTGGCCGTCGAGCGGCTGGGCGCCCTCGGCGACGACGACGATCGGCGCGTACTGCGTCTGGAAGCGCTTCTCGACGTAGCCCGCGACCTGCTCGACGTCGAACTGCCGCTCCGGCAGCAGGATCACGTTGGCGCCGCCGGCCAGGCCGGCGTGCAGGGCGATCCAGCCCGCGTGGCGGCCCATGACCTCGACGACCAGCGTGCGGTGGTGCGACTCGGCGGTGGTGTGCAGCCGGTCGATCGCCTCCATCGCGATGTTCACGGCGGTGTCGAAGCCGAAGGTGTAGTCGGTCGCGCCGAGGTCGTTGTCGATCGTCTTCGGCACGCCGACGACGTTGACGCCCAGGTCGGTCAGCTTGGCCGCGACGCCCAGCGTGTCCTCGCCGCCGATCGCGACGAGCGCGTCGATGCCCAGGTCGGCCAGGTTGGACTTGATCTTCTCGACGCCGCCGTCGATCTTGAATGGGTTGGTGCGCGACGAACCCAGGATCGTGCCGCCCCGCGGGAGGATGCCACGCACCTGGGCGATGCCCAGCTCACGGGTGATGCCCTCGAGAGGACCACGCCAACCGTCACGGAAGCCCACGAACTCGTGGCCGTAGGTCGAGATCCCCTTGCGGACCACGGCACGGATGACCGCGTTGAGGCCGGGGCAGTCGCCGCCCCCGGTCAGTACGCCGATACGCATGCTTGATCTTGCCTTCCTGGTTGCGCCCGGCCCGCGGTCGGGCGGGGCCGAGCCGGAGGTACCCGCTCATGGCGACGCTGCCGATTCACAGCGCACTGTAGTCGCTTCCCCTGAACACTCAGCAGTCATCCCCGCGGATTCCGAACATCTTCGCCGACTCGTGCTCCTGTGCCATGCGCCGCAGCGCGGCCAGGAGCGAGTCGCCCAGGATCGACCCGACGACGGCCGCGTGGAGCTTTCCCTCGGCGTCCGGGGCCCGCCCGACGAACTGCAGATCGTGCACGGCGATGCGCTCGGCGACGTCGGCGTACTGCTCCAGGAGGTCGGCGACGTCCGCTCCGACCTGCTCGAACGCGGCGAGCACCTCGGCCGCCGCCTGGCGCGCCTGCGCGTTCTGGCCGACCAGCCAGCCACGGCGCGCGACGAGCTCGTCGATGCGGACGCGGGCCGCCTCGGTCATGCCCGGCTCGTTCGTGGCGCGGGCGCTGACGGTGGACGGGAGCGCTTCGCCGAGCACCTGATGTACATCCGGATCCGGCTGATCCAAGGCCAGCAGGAGATCACGGATCGTGGCGATCGGGAGCCGCCCGATGTCCAGCAGGACCCGCACGAGGCGGAGCCGCTGCACGTGACGGTCGTCATAGCGGGCCTGGTTCGGGCTCGTCAGCTCGCCGGGCGGAAGAAGGCCCTCACGCAGGTAGTACTTGATGGTGGGGACCGGGACGCCGGTCTTCTGACTCAGTTCGGCGATGCGCATGGAACTCCTTCCGACCTTGACATGGATAGTGTAGCTTCCCAATAGCGGACAGCACCGCTATCCATTCGGGGAGGCTTCGATGCGTGTCGCTCAGCTCCACCGCCCGTTGATCGTCGTCGCCGTGCTGATGGCCGCGCTCGCCATCGGTACCGCGGCCGGCATGGCCCTCGACGACCGGACCCTCCTGGGTGTCCCGGTCTGGCTCAAGCCCTTCAAGTTCGCCGTCTCCATCGCCATCTACTCCGTCACCATCGCCTGGCTCATCTCGCTCCTCGACCGCCGCAAGCGCCTCGGCTGGTGGATCGGCACCGTCATCGCCGGCACCATGCTCGTCGAGATGGTGATCATCGTCGGCCAGGCGAGCCGCGGTCACCAGAGTCACTTCAACAACCAGACACCGCTCGACGCCACGCTGTACAGCGTGATGGGCTCGACGATCGCGATCGCCTGGCTGAGCACCGGGTTCCTGGCGATCCTGCTGCTCATCGAGCGGCTGCCGGACCGGCCGGCCGCGCTCGCCGTGCGGTTCGGGCTGCTCGTGGGCCTGGCCGGGATGGGCGTCGGCTTCCTCATGACCATGCCGACGAAGGCCCAGCTGGACAGCGACTCGGACATCATCGGCGCGCACGCGGTCGGCGTGGCCGACGGCGGGGCCGGGCTCCCGCTGGTCAACTGGTCGACGACCGGCGGCGACCTGCGCGCCGGGCACTTCATCGGCATGCACGCGCTGCAGGCGCTGCCGCTGCTCGCGTTCGGCCTGGTCCTGCTCTCGCGGCGGTTCCACCGGCTGCGCGCCGACCGCGTCCGGGCGCGGCTGGTGACGGTGGCCGGCATCGCGTACGCCGGGCTGACCGTCATCGTCACCTGGCAGGCCTTGCGCGGCCAGTCGATCGCGCACCCGGACGGGCTGACGCTGGGAGCCTTCGCCGCCCTGGTGGCGTTCGCGCTGCTCGGCACGGTGTGGGCCGGGCGGGCACCGGCCGTCGTCGCCGACGAGCGCGTGCCGGCCGGGGTGGCCTGATGGCGGAGCTGCTCTTTCAGCTGGCGTTTCCAGCGGTCGTACCGTTCTGGGCGCTCATGATCGTCGCACCCACCTGGCGGTGGTCGCAGCGGATCGCCGCCTCGACGCTCATCGCGCTGCCGGCGCTGGTGGTGTGGGCCCTGGCGATCTCGCCCGTGTTCGGCGACTTCGCCCAGGAGATGCTGAACCCGTCGCTGGCCGGCGTCCGGTCGCTGTTCGCGGACGACCGCGTGATCGCGGCGGTGTGGGCCCAGGTGCTGGCGTGGGACCTGCTGGTGGGCCGCTGGATGTACCTCGACAGCCGCGAGCGCCGCATCCACCCGCTGGTCATGGCACCGATCCTGGTGCTGACCATCCTGCTGTCGCCGCTCGGCCTGCCGCTGTACCTCGTGGTGCGCCTCACTCGGGGCGCATGACCTTCCAGCGGGCCAGGTTGTGCCGGGCGTCGACGAGGGCGTCGTGCCGCCCCTCGACGACCGGCAGGCCGGGCCGCCCGGCGTCGTCCCACAGCTGCCGGAGATCCTTCGTGAACCGCGGGATCTCCCGCGGCAGGGCCGGCATGTTCCCCCAGAGCTGCGCGAGGGCGACGTGGTCGTAGGCCGCGTACCAGGCCCAGAGCTCCAGCTCGTCGGCCTCCCCGCTGCGCAGCGGCTCGGTGAGGAAGTCGAGCAGCTCCTCGCGGATCCGCTCCCGCGAGCGCCAGACCTTCTCGGCGGGCGAGGGAAGCTTGTCGAGCACGTGCTTGCGCACCCAGGCCCCGGCGCGGGACTCGTCGAACTCGGTCGACACGGCGTAGTACTCCCGACCGCGCTCGTCGACGACCCCGATCGACACGAGGTCGATCAGCCGCCCGTCCTCGATGAACTCACAGTCGTAGAAATAGCGATACGCCGACACCGCACCCATCCTGCCCGGCCGCCCGCACCGAGATCCACCCGGGTCCCGCCCCGCCATGATCCATGGAGGATTCCGGCTGCCATGGCGACCAGAACTCGCCATCGATCATGAACCCGGCCTCGACGTCGGACCCCCGCCCCGATTCGTCCCGCCCGACCCGTGCCGGTCACCTCGGTTGGGGCTGGCTCAAATCGTATATATCCGAAATTTCACCCGAGCGGCACGACCGCGGCGGGCAAGCCCACCGGCGCGCCCATGATCGTGGGAACCATCTGACTGCCCCGACAACCAGAAGTGTCCCTTGATCATGGGCGCGCGGCGCGGAGGCGGCGCGGGAGACAGGGACGGAGCCGGACAGAGACGGAGCCAGAAGGGAGGGAGGCGGACGGGGGCCCGCACGTCGACGCCGGCGGCGGCGCGGACCGGGCGCTCGGAGCCGATGCCGGCGCGTCGCCGCGGCCGGCCTCGAAAGTGGGCCGCCGGGCGGCCGCGCCCAATGGGCGACGAATTCGCTGCCGTCAATCAGGACTTCCCACGCCGAATCAGGCCGGCGCAACACACACGCCCGGATTGCACTGCCAACTTCGGCGCGTGGCCGTCGGCGCCTCGGCCGGCCCGGGATTATCCGCCGCATCCGGCGCACGGGGGCGAAAAGCCGCGAAAACCCGGCGGCCGGGTCGCGGATGCTCGCACCACCCGCGGCCCGGCCGCACCCCTCTCCATGCCCCCCGCCCCCCAGCGGTTTGCGTGGTGGCACTAGCCTGCCTCCGTCGTCATGTGCAGGCTGTCGGTGAGCCGATGCGGGGGATGTACAGACTCCGACAGGCGCGTCATGATCTGGTAGAAGTTCATTACCGTGCTTGTGATCACCACGGGGTGATCATGAGACCGATCAACGCTGAACCGGGAGGGGTTTGACCGTGGAGGGTCGACTGCCAGATCCCGGCGACGCACTGACCGGCGTGGACATGTTCAGTGGTCTGGATCCCGATGTTCGTCAACGGGTCATCCAGGCGGCGGTGCCTCGGACATACCGCAAAGGCCAGCTGCTGTTCGTCGAAAACGATCCGGGCGAGTCACTCATCGTGCTCAAGCGCGGTGCCGTGATGGTGTTCCGGACCGCCGCGACCGGCGAGCGCGCGGTCCTTTCCGTCGTGCGGCCGCCCGACGCGCTCGGCGAGGTGTCCCTGCTCGACGGCGCCGGCCGGTCCGCCTCCGCCGAGGCGATCGAGGACTGCCAGGCGCTCGCGCTCTCCCGCCACGCCTTCATCGAGCTGGTCCACGCCAACCCGCGGATCCTCGACGCCGTCATGCGCTCGCTCGGCGGGCTCATCCGGCGCCTCACCGAGCAGAACGCCGACCACGTCTTCCTCGACCTGCCGGGACGGGTCGCCAAGACGCTGGTCCGGCTGGCCGGCGAGACCAACGCGCCCATGGTCACCATCGAGCTCAACCAGAGCCAGCTCGCCGAGATGGCCGGCGGCTCGCGGCAGAGCGTCAACCAGGCGATCGGCTCGTTCGCCAGCCGCGGCTGGCTGCGCACCGAGGGCCGGCGGATCGTGGTGACCGACCTGAGCGCGCTGCGGCGCCGGGCGGGGATGACCGAGCGGTAACCCGTTCAGCCATCGACGTCCGGACGGGCGGCCGGGTCGCACCCAGCCGTCCGTCCGGTTTTTCCATGCCCAGAACGAACCCCCTCAATGGGCGGCTGGCGCGACACGCCGTCACGTGAATGCCCTCAACGCTGCGCATTCACGCGATCCCTGTCCGTACACCTGGTCGGTGCGACGCCGCCGTGTGAGGATGGGTCTCTCAGCGAGTTCGGGAGTGTCGGCGATTTCCAGTCAGTGCGCACGCTGCGGCCGTCAGGCGGGCGAGGGCGACCGGTTCTGCGGCGGTTGCGGCGCCGAGCTGACCACCGCCTGCGCCAGCTGCGGCCGCACCCTGAGCCCGGACGCCGCCTTCTGCACCGGCTGCGGCACGCCGGTCGGCCGCACGTCGGCGGCCCGCTCGGAGCGCCCGATCGGCCGCACGACGGTGCCCATCCCGGCGCCGCGCAGCGAGGACCGGCGGCGCATCAGCGTGCTGTTCGTCGACCTGATCGACTTCACGCCCTACGTCGAGCGGGCCGACCCCGAGCTGGTCCGCGAGCTGCAGCAGAGCTTCTTCTCGACCGCCCGCGAGGTCATCGGGCAGTACGGCGGGGTGGTCGAGAAGTACATCGGCGACGCGGTCATGGCCCTGTTCGGCGCGCCGGTCGCCACCGAGACCGACGCCGTGCGCTGCGTGCGCGCCGGCCTGGAGCTGCAGCGCGTCCTGACCCGCTACGCGAGCACCGGCGACGGCGAGCGCGCGCTGCGCTTCCGCGTCGGCGTCGCCACCGGCGAGGCGCTCGTCGACGTGGCCGCGGCCCGCGACGGCGGCCAGGCGATCGTCGCCGGCGACGTGGTCAACACCGCCTCCCGCCTGCAGTCGCTCGCCCCGCCGGGCGGCGTGCTGGTCTGCGGCAGCACGTACGGGTTGACCAAGTCCTCGATCCGCTACGAGGCCCAGCCGCCGGCCACCCTGCGCGGGCGCTCGACGCCGACCGAGGTGTGGCTCGCCCTCGCCCCGCTGCGGCGCAACCACCCCGACCGCGAGGCCGGCTCGACGCCGCTGGTCAACCGCACGCACGAGCTCAGCCTGCTGGTCAACGCGCTGCACCGGGGCCTGCGCGAGCGCACCCCGCAGCTGGTCACCGTGCTCGGCCACGCCGGCATCGGCAAGAGCCGGCTGGTCCACGAGCTGTTCCTGCACGCCGAGCGCCTGTTCGACGCGCCGGTGGCCTGGCGGACCGGCCGCTGCCCGCCGTTCGGGGAGAACGTGACGTATGCGGCGCTCGCCGACATCGTCAAGGGCCAGAGCGGCATCCTCGACACCGACAGCGCCGAGACGACCCGCGAGCGGCTCGACACCACCCTGGCCACGATCGTCGGCCACTCCGAGGCCGAGCGGCTCGCCGAGGCGCTCAGCCCGCTGGTCGGCCTGGCCGGGCCGAAGCTCGCCCCCGACGAGACCGAGTCGGCGTGGCGGCGGTTCGTCGTGGCGCTCGCCGCGCACCGCCCGACGGTCCTGGTCTTCGAGGACCTGCACTGGGCCGACGAGTCGATGATCCGCTTCGTCGAACGCCTCGGCGCCTCGGTACGAGATGTGCCGCTGTTGCTCTTGTGCACGGCGCGTCCGGAGTTCCTGGAGCGCAACCCGAGCTGGGCGGGGGCCGTGGCCGGGTCGGTCACGATCACGCTGCCGCCGCTGCGCGACGCCGAGATCGCGACCATGTACGCCCACCTGCTCGGGCAGGCGGCCTTCCCGTCCGCGTCGCTCAACTCGCTCGTCGAGCTCGCGGACGGCAACCCGCTCTATGCCCTGGAGTACACCCGCATGCTGGCCGAGCAGGGCAGCCTGCGGGCGACCGACGCGCTCGACCGGGCGCTGCCGATGCCGGACAGCGTCCACGCCGTCATCGCCAACCGGGTCGACCTGCTCGAGGCGGCCGACCGGGCCGTCCTGCAGGCCGCCGCGGTCGTGGGCATGAACTTCTGGCCCGGCGCGGTCGGCGCCGCCATGAGCCGCCCGCCCGACGGCATCGAGCGCTCCCTGCGCCGGCTGGAGCAGCGCGACCTCATCCACGAGCAGGCGGCCTCGACGATGGCCGGCCAGACGGAGTACCGCTTCGGCCACGTCCTGGTCCGCGACGTCTGCTATCAGCGGCTCCCCCGCACCGAGCGGGTGGCGCGGCACGAGCTGACCGCCGAGTGGCTCGACGGCGTGGCCACCGACCGCGACACCGACCTCGCCGAGGTCGTCGCCAACCACCGCTACACGGCGTACGAGATCGCCCGCTCGCTGGGGCTCGACGCCGCGCGGTACAGCGTGCCGGCCCGCGAGGCGCAGCACCGGGCGGCCCGGCGCACGTACCTGCTGCACGCCCTCGACGCCGCCGCCGCGCACGCGGGCAAGGCCCTGGCGCTGTGCGACGACGAGACCGACCCGCTCGAGCGGCTGCGCATCGAGCAGCTGGCCACCGAGATCCGCTTCTACGCCGATCCGGAGGGCTTCCTCGGCACCGGCGGCGCCGAGCAGCTGGTGACCCTGGCCGAACGGCTCTACGCCGCGGGCGACCAGGCCGGCGCGGCGCGGGCGTGGACCGTGCGCGGCCAGGCGGCCTGGCTGCGCGCCGACCGCCTCGACGCGCTGTCCTGCCTCGACCGCGCGGTGGAGCTCTTCGACGAGCTGCCCGACGACCCGGCCAAGGCCGACGCGTATGCCGAGCTGGGCCGCCTGCACATGCTGAACTTCGAGGTCGAGCCCGCGGTTGCCGCGGCCAGCGCGGCCGCCGAGATCGCCGACCGGCTGGGCCTGGTCGAGGTCGCCACCAGCGCGCGCATCACGATCGGCACGGCGCTCTTCCAGGCCGGCGACCGGGCCGGGCTGGTCGAGCTGCAGTCGGCCCTGGAGGTGTGCCGCGAGCAGCGGCTGCAGTCGGAGCACCGGGCCCTGCGCAACGTCTCGTGGGCGCTGCGCGAGGACGGCGACTGGACCGCCTCGCAGGCCCTGCTGGAGAACAGCCGCAACGCCGTCCCCGGCAGCCGCACGCTCACCACCGGCTACTCCGACGTCGCCCAGAACGCGTACTTCACCGGCGACTGGCCCGCGCTCATCAAGGCCGCCGAGGCGGCCAGCGCCGAGTCCGGCTCCGAGTGGGACCTGCAGATCGTCGGCGCGCACGCCTGGATGAACATCCTGTCGTCGCTGGAGCCGGAGCCGGTCGACGACGGGATCGAGGAGCTGATCGCCGCCGGCCGGCGCAGCGGCTTCTACCGGCTGCAGTGGACCGTCCTGGGCCACGGCGCGCTGTCGCGGGCCCTGCAGGGCCGCGCCCGCGAGGCCGAGGCCCTCATCGTCGAGCTGGCCAAGACCTGGCGCGAGGTGCGCGCGATCGCCAGCGGCGAGTGGATCGACGCGACCGCCCACGCGGCCGTCCTGTCCGGGCGGGTGGCGATGATGGCCGTCCGCGACATGCTCGCCGACGTGCCGCACCGCACCCCGTGGGTCGAGGCGGCGATGCGCACGATCATCGGCGCGATCGCGTTCGTCGACGAGGACTTCGCCCGGGCCGCCGACATGCACCTGGCCGCGGCCGAGCTCTACGCCGAGATCCCCAACGCCTCCGCCCGGGCGCTGTCGCTCACCTGGGCGGTGCAGGCGCTGGCCCGGCTGGGCGACGAGGAGCGCCTGGAGCCGTGGCGCAGCGAGCTGGTCGCGTTCGCCGACCAGGCCCGCGCCCCCCGCCTGCTGCAGCTCGCCGGCCTGCGCGTCCCGCCCCCGTGACGCCGCTCCCACCGCTCACCGCCGCGGTGAGAGCGCCGGAGGGACTCGGGTCCGCGCAAGGCACGACCGTCGCTCCCGCCATTCACCGCTCGTGGCGCCGGTCCCTCAAGGACCGGCGCCACGGACGCTGCCGTCGCCGTCGTCCCAAGGGCCCGCGGGCGCACGCCCGCGCCCGGCGTCCGCGGTGGCCGGCGAGCTAAGCGGCGACCGGCTGCTTGGCGGCCGCGTTCTTGACCTTCTGGGCGTACATGTCGATGTACTCGCGGCCGGACAGCACCATCAGCTCGTACATGATCTCGTCGGTGACGGCGCGCTCGATGAAGCGGTCGCCCGCCATCCCCGCGTAGCGTGAGAAGTTGAGGGCCGGGCCGAAGCGGATGTGCACCCGCTTGAGGTTCGGCAGACGCTGCCCGATCGGTTGGACCTTGTCCATGTTCATCATCGCCACCGGTACCACCGGAGCCCCCGACTCCAGGGCGAGCCGTGCCACCCCCGTCTTGCCCCGGTAGAGCCGCCCGTCGGGCGACCGGGTCCCCTCGGGGTAGATGCCGAAGATCCCGCCCGCGCGCAGGATGTTCAGGCCGACCTCGAGGGCCGCGCGCGCGGCCTTGCCGCCGGAGCGGTCGATCGGGACCTGGCCGGTGCCGGCGAAGAAGAGCCTGGTGAGCCAGCCCTTCAACCCTTTTCCGGTGAAGTACTCCGCTTTGGCCGGGAACGTCACCCGGCGCCGGACACTGAGCGGCATGAATATCGAGTCGGCGAATGAGAGGTGGTTGCTGGCGATGATCACCGGCCCCTGGGCCGGGACGTGCTCCAAGCCTTCCACCTTCGGGCGGAAGACAAGCTTCAACACAGGCCCGAGGACGATGTACTTCAGGAGCCAGTAGAGCACGGCCAACCTTTCAAGATCGCGCGACAATCGGTGATGACCGTCGCAATGAGCGTACGAAGCAGTACGGCACACCACAACGCACTCCCGGAAGCACGCCCGGGCATGTCAGGATTTCGAGCAGCGGTACTTTCGCGGCGCACCCGGCCGCCGCGAGGATCACCGCGGGGAGGGGCGAGCTGTGGCAGGGGGTGGGGCTCGGCGCGGCCGGCGGGACAACGGGCTGGTAGCGCAGGAGTACGCGGTGGTAGGCGACGTCGATCCCCGCGTCGGGGAGCATCTCCTCGACGTGCTGGCGGCCGGCGGCATTGCCGCATACCTACAGCCTGCCACTGATCTGCACCCGGTGACGCGCACCACGACGCTGCCCGCGCGCCCGACCGACCGGCTCTACGCTGATCGGGACCACCTCGCGACGGCACAGGACTACCTCGCCCAACTGACCTCCGTGCCGGAACAGCACATCCCCCCGGCCGAGGCGGCCCAGCCGGCCACGGCGAGCCCGGAGCAGCAGGAGACGAAGACGAGCCGCAAGTCGGACGACGAGACGTTCGCCAGCATCATCGCGGGCTTCCACACGACCGTCGACCCCACCAGCGCCCCCTGGCCCGCCGCCGAGGACCTGGACTCCTCCAGCCCGGCGGTCGCCGACATGGACAACGAGCCGGCCCCGCGCACCTCGCTGCGCCGGCCGTCCGAGTCCGTCGACCGGTCGCTGCTCGACAGCCTCGACACGTTCGGCGCCGACCTGCCCGACGACGATGACGAGGGGTATACGCCCCCTCCCCCGCCGCCGCTGCCCCGCTTCGCGCCGGCGACGGTGCTGGCCGTGCTGGGCCTGGTCGCCGGCCTGATCCTGCTGTTCTGGCCCGACCTGCTGCCGCTCGGCGCGCAGACCACGCTCTTCCTCGGGTTCGCGGCCGTGCTGGCCGGGTTCGTCACGCTGATCCTCCGCCTGCGCCCGGGCGACGAGGAGGACGACGACCCGGACAACGGCGCCCGGGTCTAAGGCCTGTTGCATCACTGGGGCCGGGCTGCGGCGGGCCCAGATTCCGTCTGGCGCCACCCCGCGAAAGCCGGGTTACAACACCGGTAGCCAGACTTCCGCGGGGCGACGCCAGACGAAATCTGGACTCCGCCTCGCTGCGACCCCAGTGATCCAACAGGCCTTAGCGCGCCTTCTCCAGCCAGTCGAGGATCGCGTCGATCGGCTCCTGCCAGCGCGCGTCCAGCATGAGGTCGTGCCCCATGCCCGGGAACAGCAGCGGTGAGCCGCCGTAGCGGCGCGCCACCCACTCCAGCGCCGACCCGGCGACGACCTTGTCGTCGGGGCTGCCGACCACGAGCACCGGCGGGTCGCCGACCGGCGCCTCCGGCTGGTGGCGGCGGATCAGCTCGCGCTGGGCGCCGGACGGCACGCGCTGCAGCCGCCGCGCGTACCCCTGGGCGACCGTGCCCTGCACCGCCCGGCTGAGCAGTTGGGAGGCCGACAGCGACACCCGCCCGCCGAACAGGCCGGGCAGCGTGCCGCCCGGGTTGCGCCGCAGCAGGCCGAACGCGGTGCCGAGGCCGCCGAAGACCGGGGCGACGAGCACCCCGGCGCGCACCGGGTAGCGGGCCATCGCCATGGCCACGACCAGCGCCCCGGCGCCGTGCCCCACGAGGACCGCCTGCTTGGGCAGTCCCGCGGCGACCTGGGTCACGTCGTGCACGTAGTCGCGCAGGCGCGCCTCAGGGTCGGCGCCGCTCCCTCCGTGGCCGCGGAGACTCATCGCGTACCCCGGGAAGCCGCGGGCGGCGGTGTGCTCCAGCCAGTGCTGGGCGAACGCCCACGCGCCGTGGCCGTAGCCGGGGACGAACAGCACGGGCGGCCCGTGCTCGGCGCCGTCCGGCGCCGCGTCCAGCACCTCGCGCCGGACCGGGGACGGAGGGTTCGCCCACTCGTCCGAGCGCATCACCCGCGTGGTCAACGGACCGCCTCCAGCTCGTGCAGGGACTTCTCCAGCTCGCGCAGGTACACGAAGTGGCTGACCTCGAACCAGTGCCGCGTCGAGTCGGTCACCTTGCCCTGGGTGTACCGCCGGTCGCCCTCCTGCCGCAGCCGCGCGTAGAGGGCCTGCACCTTGTCGGGCGCGGCGTCGAGCACCCGCAGCCACTGCGCGATGAACACGGTCTGCCAGTGCGACAGCGTGAACAGCGCCGAGTCGGGCTGCAGCAGCCCGGCCACGGCCAGCGTGGGGTGGGTGCGGGACAGCATCTGCAGCGCCAGGCGGGGCCGGCCGGCGCCGTCGGTCGACAGCAGCTCGGGGGCGAGGAACTCGAACCGCGGCAGGTAGCCGGTCGCGAACACCACCAGGTCGGGCTCGACGACGGTGCCGTCGGCCAGCGTCACCGCGCTGTGGCCGAAGTGCTTGACGTCGGGCACCGCCGTGACGCCGCCGTGGCCCAGGTAGTACGGGAGCTGGCTGTTGACCAGCGGGTGCATCTCCAGGATGCCGTGGTCCGGCTTGGGCAGCCCGAACCGGGTGAGGTCGCCGACGGTCATCTTGATCGTGCGGTGCAGCAGCCACTGCCGGACCTTGAACGGCAGGCGCATCGCCAGGATCCGGTCGTTGACCTGGTCGGCCGGCTTGCCGAGGGCGAACTTCGGCGCGTACCAGTACCCCCGCCGGGTCGAGTGCCAGCACTTCGCCGCCTGCTGCGCCGCCTCGACCGCGATGTCGCAGCCGGTGTTGCCGGCCCCGACGACGAGGACCTTCTTGCCCCGCAGCTGGGAGGCATCCTTGTACTGGCTGGCGTGGATGACCTTCCCGCGGAAGTCGGCCAGCCCCTCGTAGTCGGGCATCTTCGGCGCCCAGTTGTGCCCGTTGGCCGCGACCACGGCGGCATACCGCATGGTCCGCGGCGCACCCCCGCGCGACCCCTTGACGGTCACGTCCCAGCGCGGCGGCCCGCCGGCGGCGTCCTCGGCCGGCTCGACCCGCGCGACCTCGGTGCCGAACCAGATGTGGTCCCGCAGCGAGAAGTGGTCGGCGTAGCGCTCGAAGTAGGCGAGCAGCTGGGAGTGGTGCGGATAGTCCGGCCAGTCGTCGGGCATCGGGAAGTCGGGGAACTGGGTGAAGGGCTTGGACGAGATGAGGTGGGTGCTGCTGTACACCGGGCTGCGGTCGTGCCGCCAGTTCCACGCCCCGCCGACGCCCGTCTCCCGCTCGTAGCAGTCGACCCCGAACCCGGCCTCGCGGAGGTTCTTGATCGCGGTCAGCCCGGTCCCGCCCGCCCCGATGACACAGACGGTGTCCCCGCGGTCGTAGACGGGCTCCCCGTCCCGCCAATGCGTAGCGTTGCCGGCAAGCTCAGATGCAAACTCGTCGAATCGCCCGTCCGAACCCACCGCGCCCGTCTCCGCTCTCCGCCGATTCCTGCGCGCAGATACTCGTCCGATCCCCGGGGGTTTGTCCAGTCCCGACCATAGGGCCATAATGTAGGTCGTGAGCCGCCTGTCGTACGAACAGCGCCGCCCGTGGACCGTCCCCGACACGCTTGACGAGCTGCAGGGCCCCACCCACGGCGTCGTCCACCTGCCGAACCACCTCGACTGGTCCGAGCAACGCGTCTATGACCTGGACAACCCCAAAGATCTCGGCGTCATGTACGAGGTCGTGATCCGGGAATCGACGACCCCGGCCGATCAACGCCGATACCTCAATGGGCCGATCCTGCGAGCCGTCTGGCATCGACTGTGGCTGTCGCGGTTCGTTCGCGACCTATGGGAGTCCCGCTTCCCCGAACTGCGCTCGGCGGGCCACTGATGCTGCCGCTGCACTCCCGAATGATCCGGGTGGCGCTGCGAGCGATCGACTCCTACGGATTCTGCCTGGCCGGCGGCTACGCGATGCAGGCGCACGGCTTCGTGGACCGGATCTCCGAGGACGTCGATCTCTTCACCACCATGGCCTCGGCCAAGCACTTCCCGAAGGCGGTCCGGGCGGTCACCGAGGCGCTGACCAAGGACGGCCTCACGTGCGAACTCACGCTACGGTTCGAGACGTTCGCCCGGTTCGCGATCGGCGACCCGGAGACCGGCGAGACCACGAAACTCGAGCTCGGCACGGACTGGCGCGCGAAGAACCCGGTCGCGCTCGGGATCGGTCCCGTGCTCCATCCCGACGATGCCGTCGCGAACAAGGTGAACGCCCTGTTCAACCGGGCGGCGTTTCGTGACTTCATCGACGTGCACGGTGCGCTGACCGACGGGCGGTACACCCCCGGGGACCTGCTTCGGCTCGGCGGCGAGCACGACGCGGGGTTCAATGCGCCGTACTTCGCGCAAGCGCTGCGGTCCGTCGACCGCTTCGGCGAGCTCGCGTTCCGCGTCTACGGCCTCACCGACGAGCAGGGTGAGGCCATCAAGCGGCGCATGCTCGCCTGGGCGGACGAGATCGCGGGCTAGTCGAACTCCAGGTCGACGACGACCGGGAAGTGGTCGCTCGCCGCTCGGGCCTCCGGGGTGTCCACCACGTCGTACTGGAGCACCGTCATCCGCGGGTCGGCGAAGACCGCGTCCAGGCGTTCCCGCGGGCCCGTGCAGGGGAACGTGTGGCGTTCGTCCGCGCCCGCGGCGTCCGTCAGGCCGTCGGCGATCATGCGCCAGGCCGCGCCGCCCGAGTTCTCGTTCAGGTCGCCGCCGAAGAGCAGCGGCTCCGGGACCTCGTTCATGTGCTGCTTCAGCAGCTCGGCCTGGGACGGGCGCTCGGTCGCGTCCACCGACAGGTGCGACCCCACGGCGACGAACGTGGACCGGCCGACGCGGCAGCGCACGAAGGCGGCGCCGCGCATGTGGCGGCCGGGGGTCAGCGGATACCGGATGTTCCAGCTCTCGACCGCCCGCACGCGCAGGTTGGTGAGGATGAGGTTGCCCAGCGCCGGGAGCCCTCCCCCGCCGACCACCAGCTCGAAGTCGCGGGCCAGGTCGGCCGACTTCTGCCGCCACCGGAACCGGCGCGGCGCCTCCTGCAGGATCGCCACGTCGGGGGCGACCCCGCGGACGACGGCGGCCAGCGACCGCCGGTCGTCCTTCAGGCCGTGGACGTTGTAGGAGAGCACCCGGAGCTTCGTCATCGCGTCACACCCGGGCCAGGTCCGCCGCTCCGGCCACACCCGCCAGGTTGCCCATGAGCGCCGGGCGCACCTCGGCGACGGGCAGCCGGCCGCGCTGGGCCAGCTGCTCCTCGTAGCTGGCGCGGGCGGGCTTCATGAGCAGGTCGCCGGCCTCGATCACGCCGCCGCCGACCACGATCACCTGCGGGTCGAACAGCTGGACCAGGTCGGCGAAGGCGACCCCGAGCCAGCGGCCGACCTGCTCGAAGGCGCCGATCGCGACCGGGTCGCCGCTGCGGGCGGCCTGCGTGATCGCCGGGCCGTCGATCCGGTCGACCTCGCCGCCGGCCAGGCCGAGCAGCTGCTCGGCCGCCTCCGGGCGCTCGCGGGCGTCGGCGCGGGCGAACCGGACCAGGGCCCGGCCGCTCGTGTACTGCTCCAGGCAGCCGTGGCGGCCGCAGCCGCACGGGTGGCCGCTGGGGACCATCATCGTGTGGCCCAGCTCGCCGGCGATGCCGTTGGCGCCGCGGATGAGGTTGCCGCCGATGATGATCCCGCCGCCGATGCCGGTGCCGACCGTGATCAGCACCATCGAGTCGTCGGCGTCGTGGGCGGCGCCGAACCGGAACTCGGCCCAGGCCGCCGCGTTGCCGTCGTTCTCCACGACCACCGGCAGCCCGACGGCCGCCGTGATCTTGTCCCGCAGCGGCTCGTTGCGCCAGGCCAGGTTGGGCGCGAACTGCACGATCGAGCGGGTCGCGTCGATCCAGCCGGCCGCGCCGATGCCGACCGCGTCGACCGGGTGGGCGGCGGACAGCTCCCTGATCACCTCGATGATCCGGTCCGCGGTCTCGCCCGGGTCCTGGGCCGGCGTGTCCCGCCGGGTCTGCGCGAGGACGTCGCCGGCCGAGTCGACGACCCCGCCGAGCACCTTGGTTCCGCCGATGTCGACGCCGATGGTCAGCCCCACTGTGGGTGTTCCTCTCGTTCAGCTTTCCGAGGTGGCCGATCGCCAGACGTCGTCGTCTTCGTCGGAGTTTTCGGGTTTGGCGGTACCCGGGGAGCCCTGAGACGACCCGAAGGAGCGAAGGACGCCGGCCAGCCCCACCGCGATGTCCCCGACGCCGGTCGCGAGACGCTCGGCGAAGTCCGGGTCGGGGTCGCGGGCGGCGGCGATCGCCTTGCAGACGGGGCAGACGCAGCACTCGGCGGAGCCGGTCGCGAAGCCGGCGGTGCTGTTGGCGGCCATGGACAGCGCGGCGAGGGCGGTCGCCACCAGCCGCTCGGCCTCCTCGCGCGGGTCCCGGTTCATGCGACCTCCGCTCCGCTCCGGCCGCACGAACTCCACCCTGAGCCCATGATGAGCGGCCTCCTACGCTTCGCTCCGGAACCGCTCATGATCCGGCCTCGACCCGGCGCTTGAGCTCCTTGAGGGCCGTGTCCATGATCATCTTCTCGGCCTTGCGCTTGAACATGCCGAGCATGCCGATCGCCAGCTCGACGGCGAGCGAGTAGGTGACGGTCGAGGTGCCGTCGGCGTTGGCGCCGATGTCGTACGAGCCGTTCTGCTGCCGCTGCATCTTCGACGGCGCCACCAGGCTCCACTCGATGCGGCTGAGGTCCTCGGCGTACTCATACTGCAGCGTGTACTCATCGGTGACGGGGCCGGAGTCGAGCACGAAGCGGACCTGGCTGGCATACCCGTCCTCGTACTCCTCGACCACCTCGGTCGACTTCACCGCCGCCACCCATTCCGGGTAGTGCGCGAAGTCGGCGATGACCGCGGCGACCCGCTCCGGGGGCGCGTCAATGACGATCGACTGCGTCGAAGTGTCGGCCATGCGTGGCAGGCTACCTCTGCCCGCGTAGTGACGGAGCGTCGGCTCGCCGCCCATCGACGTGGCGGGACGGGGCTCAGGTAGGTTTCCTGTACGGGCTACACAGATGTGAAATGAGGAGCCGGACGTGCGCGAGTTCTCCGTTCCCGCCGCGGTGACCGTCGCCGAGACTGCCACGCTGACCGACCCGGTCTGGGACAATGCGGCAGCGGCGCCCGACGCCGTGCAGTTCGAGCGCCGCGTCGGCGATCAGTGGCAGGAAATCACCTGCGCTGGGTTCCTCGATCAGGTCGTCGCCCTGGCCCGCGGCCTGCTGGCGGCCGGCATCGAGCCGGGCGAGCGGGTGGCCCTGATGAGCAAGACCCGCTACGAGTGGACGCTGATCGACTACGCGATCTGGACCTGCGGCGCGGTGACCGTGCCGATCTACGAGACGTCGAGCCCCGAGCAGGTCGCCTGGATCCTGGAGGACTCGGGCGCGGTCGCCTGCTTCGTCGAGACCGACGCGCACCGCGACGTCGTGAGCCAGGCCCGCGACCGGGCGCCCGCGCTCGCCCACGTCTGGCAGATCGACGGCGCCCGCGGGGCGATCGAGGAGCTGGGCGCCGACGGGGCCGCGATCCCCCGCGAGGACGTCGACCGGCGCCGCGCCGCGACGAAGGCGGACGACCTCGCCACGATCATCTACACCAGTGGTACCACCGGGCGGCCCAAAGGCTGCATGATCACCCACCGCAACATGCTCAGCGACATCGTCAACGCGGTCCCGGAGCTCCGGTCGCTGTTCAACGAGGGCGCGCGCACGCTGCTGTTCCTGCCGCTGGCGCACTCCTTCGCCCGGCTCATCCAGATCGGCGTGGTGCAGGCGCGGGCCACCATGGGCCACACCTCCGACACCAAGAACCTCGCCGACGTGCTCAGGAGCTTCCAGCCGACGTTCGTGCTGTCGGTGCCGCGGGTGTTCGAGAAGGTCTACAACACCGCGAAGCAGCGCGCCCACGCCGACGGCAAGGGCTCGATCTTCGACCGGGCCGAGCGCGTCGCCATCGCCTACAGCCAGGCCGAGGGCCGCCCCGGGCTGGCCCTGAAGCTGCAGCACACGCTGTTCGACCGGCTCGTCTACAGCAAGCTGCGGGCGGCGCTCGGCGGCCGCTGCGAGCGGGCGATCTCCGGCGGCGCCCCGCTCGGCGAGCGGCTCGCCCACTTCTTCCGCGGCATCGGCGTGACGATCTACGAGGGGTATGGGCTGACCGAGACCTCCCCGGCCACCAACGCCAACCGGGACACCGGCGAGCGCATCGGCACCGTCGGGCGGCCCCTGCCGGGCGTCACGATCCGCATCGACGACGACGGCGAGATCCTGGTGCAGGGCGACATCGTCTTCCGGGGGTATTGGAACAACCCCACGGCGACGAGCGAGGCGATCGACGAGGCGGGCTGGTTCCACACCGGCGACCTCGGCGAGCTCGACGACGACGGCTACCTGCGCATCACCGGCCGCAAGAAGGAGATCATCGTCACCGCGGCCGGCAAGAACGTCGCACCGGCCGTGCTGGAGGACCGGGTCCGCGCCCACGCGCTGGTCAGCCAGTGCATGGTCATCGGCGACCGGCAGCCGTTCATCGCCGCCCTGGTCACCATCGACCCCGACGCCCTCCCGGCCTGGAAGAAGGCCAACGGCAAGCCCGACGACGCGACCGTCGCCGACCTGGCCGACGACGCCCAGCTGCGCGCCGAGGTCCAGCAGGCGGTCGACGAGGCGAACCAGGCGGTGTCGAAGGCCGAGGCGATCAAGGTCTTCCGGATCCTGTCCCGCGACTTCACCGAAGCGACCGGAGAGCTC
Source organism: Dactylosporangium sucinum (assembly GCF_014647515.1). Classification (GTDB taxonomy): domain Bacteria; phylum Actinomycetota; class Actinomycetes; order Mycobacteriales; family Micromonosporaceae; genus Dactylosporangium; species Dactylosporangium sucinum. The sequence continues at coordinate 19,311 of NZ_BMPI01000113.1, forward strand.
ACCCCCTCGTTGAAGGTGAAGCGGAACGTCGTGATGAAGGAGTATGCGGGCGACGTCGCCGCCATCTACGAACGCTGACCCTCGTGCCCCCCACACGAAAGGGATCGCTGTTGTCCGACCTGCCGGTCCTGGGCGAGCGCCCGCGAAGCGCCGTGATCGCCGTCCGCGTCCTGATGCTCGCGCTGGTCGCGACGCTGCTGCTGATCGACGGCGCGCGGCCCGCCGAACTGCTCTGGCTCACCCTGCTGCTCACGGCGGCGGCGATCGCCACCGTGGCGCCGCCGGGCCACCGGGTCGCGCAGCTCGGGCGGATGGCGGAGGTGCTGATCACCGCGTTCGCGGCATCGACGCTGCACTCCGACGCGGGAGCGATCCTGGTGTACCTTCCGGTGCCGATCATCGGGGCCGCGTTCGCGGACGGCCGGCGGGTCGCCTGGCTGTTCCTGGCCGCGGCGACGGCCCTGCTCACCGTCGGCGGGGCGGTGGAGGGCGTGCTCGACGAGCGGGCGTATGTCATGGTGGGCGTCCAGTGGCTCCTCCTGGCCGGCGTCGCCGCCTTCCAGACGGGGATCTTCCAGCGGGTGCTGCTGGCGCGCCGGCCCGACGACGCGCCCCAGCCCTACGCGGAGGCGACCCGCCTGCTCACCCAGCTGCGCAGCGTGGCCCGGCAGCTGCCCGGCGCCACCCTCGACCCGGGTGGCCTGGCCGAGCACCTGCTCGACGAGGTGCGGGCCACGGTGCCGGCGGTGCGCGGGGCGGTGCTGTCCAGCAGCGGCGGCGGCCGGCTGGTCGTGCTGGCCCAGGCGGGCGTCGAGCGGCTCGACTGGGAGACCGGGCTCGACACCGAGAGCGCCGTCGCCGACGCCTGGGCGAGCCAGCAGCCGGTGACCTCGGGCCGCTCGCAGGCCCGGTCGGTGACCGGCGGCCGGAGCATCACGTCCCTGGTCGTCCCGCTGATCGCCGGGGTGCGCACGATCGGGCTCATCGTCCTGGAGAGCGACTCCTCCGGGGCGTATCCGCCGGCGCTCGTCTCCCGCGTCACCGCGATCACCGGACCGGCCGCGCTGCGGCTGGAGGCGGCGCTGCTGTTCGACGAGGTCCGCTCGCTGGCCACGACCGAGGAGCGGCAGCGGCTGGCCCGGGAGATCCACGACGGCGTGGCCCAGGAGCTGGTGATGGTCGGGTACGGCATCGACAACGCGCTCGCCGCCCTGCCCGACGCCGACGCCACCCAGGAGGAGCTGCGGGTCCTGCGGGCCGAGGTCACCCGCGTGATCACCGAGCTGCGGCTCTCGCTGTTCGAGCTGCGCAGCGAGGTCGACCGCTACGGGGGATTGACGGCCGCGATTGCCGACTACGCCCGCACCGTGGGGGCCTCCGCCGGCCTGCGCGTCCACCTCTCGCTCGACGAAAGCACGGCCCGACTGCCCGCCGCGGTTGAGGCAGAACTACTGCGCATCGCCCAGGAAGCCATCACCAACGCGCGGAAACATGCCGGCGCGGAGAATCTTTGGGTAACGTGCGCGGTCGATCCACCGTTCGCACAGGTAGAAATCTCCGACGACGGCAGCGGCATCGGCGAAAACCGCCCGGACGGGCGCTATGGTCTTGCGATCATGGCCGAGAGGGCGGAACGTATCCGGGGCCGGTTGGAGATCACGCCGCGCGTGCCGAATGGGACCACAGTGGCGGTTGTGCTCGGAACCGCACCGCGTGCGCGGTAGCGTGAAGGCACCCAGAGGGAGAGAGCACCGGGAATGTCGACTACCGCGACGCCGACGACTCGCACCAAAGTGCTGCTCGTCGACGACCACGATCTGATCCGCCGAGGCCTGCGCCACGCGTTCGAACGCGACCGCCAGTTCGAGGTCGTCGGCGAGGCCGCCACCGCGGCCGAGGCCATCCGCCAGGCCGGCGCCCTGCAGCCCGACGTCGTGATCATGGACCTCCGGCTGCCCGACGGCAGCGGCCTGGAGGCGACCCGCGCCCTGCGCAAGACCAGCAGCAACATGGGCATCGTGGTCCTGACCATGTATGCCGGGGACGACCAGCTCTTCGGCGCCCTGGAGGCCGGCGCCTCCGCGTTCGTGCCGAAGACCGCCCCCGCCGACGAGGTCGTCGCCGCGGCCCGGCACGCCGCCTCGGCCCCCAGCGCGTTCACCGCCGCCGACCTGGCCGAGGCGATGAAGCGCCGCCTGGCCCCGAGCGGCCCGCAGCTGTCCCCGCGCGAGGGTCAGGTCCTGCGCCTGCTCGCCGACGGCATGAGCGTGGCCGGCATCGCCAAGCAGCTCTTCGTCTCCGAGTCGACGGCGAAGACCCACATCTCGAAGCTGTACGAGAAGCTGGGCGCCGCCAACCGCGCGCAGGCCCTGATGACCGCGCTCCGCCTGGGGCTGCTGGAGGCCCCGGACGCCCCCAAGTTCTAACCGTCCACCGCTCCTTGCGTTCGCCTCCGGATCGCGCCGTGCTCCCCACGGCGCGATCGCCATTTTGCATTGACTTGAACCGATCGCACCGCGACGCGGAAATGCCCACTCCGGCGGCCCGCCCGCATTTGCCGCGGCCGCCTTTTCCCGAACGGAAGAACACCGCCGGACAATCCCCGGCGCGCGGATCAGTCGCGCGGCCGCCCCCCTCGCCGGCCGCGCCGCTCTCGTCCACAATCATGGGAAACTTCCGGTCGTCCGGGCAGCCGAAGGCTTCCCACGATCATGGAGCCGCCTCCCGACGCCCGCCGCTTCGCCGACGCGACCGCCCCCGCGACCCCCCCACCGCGACCCGCCCCCGCGACCCCCCCACCGCGACC
>NZ_BMPI01000114.1 GCF_014647515.1 Dactylosporangium sucinum
ACTGTCGAACTGAGCCGATGGTGACCGGCCCCTCCGCTTCGCTACGGACCGGTCACGCAACCTCCGCTTCGCTCCGGCCGCGCGACGTGAAACCGAGCCTGTCCGCTACGGACCGGTCACGAATTCGAGTCGTCGTTCTGGACGACGTTCTCGTAGATGTCCTTGCAGACCGGGCACACCGGGAAGCGGGTCGCGTCGCGTGACGGAACCCACAGCTTCCCGCACAGCGCCCGGACCGGAGTGCCGTTGACCATGGCCTCCATCATTTTGTCCTTCGGCACGTAGTGCGCGAACTTCTCGTGGTCGCCTTCGTCATACCGGTAGTCGGTCTGCTCTTCGACGCGCTGGTCGGTGAGGGTCCCGCCACCGCTCTCGGGTGTCGTCGTCACGAGTCCAGTCTGCCAGGCGCGGCGCCGGAGGGCCCGCTCAGGCGGGACTATCGTGGGCACGTGATCAACCACGTCATCCGCTACGGCGCGCACGTCGCGACGGCCCAGGAGGCCGGTGCGCCGATCGTCGCCCTCGAGAGCACGATTATCTCGCACGGCCTGCCCCGTCCGGCGAACCTGACCGTCGCGAAGGAGATCGAGGCCACGGTACGGGCAGCCGGCGCCGTTCCCGCGACCATCGGCATGATCCGCGGCGAGATCGTCGTCGGCCTCGACGAGAACGAGATCGCCCACCTCGCCGGCAGCGACGACGTCGTCAAGCTGTCCGTGCGCGATCTGGCGCCGGCCGCGGCGGCCGGGAAGGACGGCGCCACGACGGTCGCCGCGACCTCCGCCGTCGCCGCGAAGGCCGGCATCCCGGTGTTCGCGACCGGCGGCCTGGGCGGCGTGCACCGCGGCGCGGCGAGCACGTTCGACGAGTCGGCCGACCTGACCGCGCTCTCCCGGCTGCCGATCGCGATCGTGTGCGCGGGCGTGAAGTCGATCCTCGACGTCGGCGCGACGCTGGAGCGGCTGGAGACGCTCGGGGTGAGCGTCGTCGGGTACGGGACGCGCCGCTTCCCCGGCTTCTACCTCAGCGACAGCGGGTTCGACCTGGACTGGTCGGTGGACGACCCGGCGGGCGTCGCCGAGATCATCCGCGCGGCCCGCAGCCACGGCGTGCACGGCGGCGCGCTGGTCGTCGCCAACCCGCTGCCGGCAGGCGAGCAGCTCGACCCCGCGCTGCACGACCGGGTGCTCGCCGAGGGCCTGGCCGGGCTGGAGCGCGCGGGCGTGACCGGCAAGGACGTCACCCCGTACCTGCTGAGCCACTTCCACGAGGCCACCGAGGGCCGAAGCCTCGACGTCAACGTCCGGATCATCCTGCGCAACGCCGACCTGGCCGCCCGCATCGCCGCCGCCCTGTGACCGTCATCGTGATCGGTGACGTGGTCACCGACATCCTGACCGTGCACGAAGGACCGCTCGCGATCGGCTCCGACACGATCGCGAGCGTGCGGATCAGCGGCGGCGGCTCGGCGGCCAACACCGCCGCCTGGCTCGCGCACGCCGGCCAGGCGGTGACGTTCGCGGGCGTCGCCGGCCGCGACGAGCCGGGCGACGCGCGCCTCGCCGAGCTGCACGCGGCGGGCGTCGCCACCTCCGTCCGCCGGGTGCCGGACCGGCCGACGGGCACGGTCGTCGTGCTGACCTCGGACGCGGAGCGCACGATGTTCACCGACCGCGGCGCCAACCGCCTGCTGTCGCGGGACGACGTCGACCGGGCCCTCGCCACGCCGGGTGCGCGGCACCTCCACCTGTCCGCCTACGTGCTCTTCGACGCCGACTGCGCGCCGGCCGGACGCCACGCGCTCGTGGAGGCCCGCCGGCGGGGCCTGACCACCAGCCTGGACGCCGCGTCGGCGGCTCCTCTGCAGCGTTTGGGTTCGGCGGTACTGCCATGGGCCGACCTTCTCCTGGCCAACCTGGACGAGGCGGTCGTGATCGCGGGCCGGCAGCGCTTGCACGGCGATCCGGCCGAGCTGGCCCCGGCGCTGCTCACCCACGCGGGCGAGGCGGTCGTGAAGTCCGGCCCGGGCGGCGCGACCTGGGCCGGCCCCGGGTCGGACCCGGTCCACGTCGCCGGGGTCCACGTGCCGGAGGTGGTCGACCCGACCGGCGCGGGTGACGCCTTCGCGGCCGGCTACCTGGCCGCCCGTCTCGCCGGCGCCGACCCGGCCGCGGCCCTGCGCGCCGGCAACGAGCTCGGCGCACGGGCCGTGTCGAAACTCGGCGGCCGGCCGTAGCCAAGACCGTCAGTCGACGTCGATGACCTTGTGCTCGCGCTCGGACACCGCGTGCTCCGGGTCGGGGTGCGACTGCGGCGCCTTGTGCAGGCGGTTGCGGAGCTGGTGCTCGGGGCGCGGCGCCTTGTCGTTGGCGAGGAGGACGGCCGCCCACGGCAGGACCACCGCCCCCACGATGCACAGTGTCAGCCAGAGCCAGAGCAACGGGGGCCGGGCCGCGACCAGGACGGCCGCGACCACGATGCACGCCGCGCGCATGAGCATCATCAGCACGTAGCGCACTTCGCGCGAGCGAAGCTCCTGCTCGGGGCTGGTCGCCGCGTCGGTGATCAACTGCGGTCGCTCCCTGCGTGCCATGCCCCCGAGTCTGCCACGCGCGGCTCCCCGGTGGGATGCCAGGCGCTCAGCTGTCGGTAGGTTTCACCGGCGCAGCATGAGCCCCGCCGGCGGCGGCGCCGACGCCCTGCTCGCGCTGCGTCGTGCCGGTGGCCAGCAGGTCGCGGATCTCGGTGAGCAGCCGGATCTCGTCGCTGGGCGCCTCCGGCTCCGGCTCGATGCCCCGCTTGCGCCGCTCGGCGAGCTTGTTCATCGGCAGGACGACCAGGAAGTACACGGTGGCCGCGGTGAGCAGGAAGGTGACCACCGAGTTGACGAAGCCGGGCCAGTCGAGCACCTGGTCACCGAGCTTGACGCCCTGCGTATCGTCGTTGACCCCGATACCGCCGGTAAGCTTGATCAACGGCTGGAGGAAGCCTTCGGTGAAGGCGGTGACGACGCCGTTGAAGGCGGCGCCGATGACGACGGCGACGGCAAGCTCGATAACGTTGCCGCGCGAGATGAAGTCCCGGAATCCCTTGAGCACGTAGGCACCCTACGGCCGCGAGCGGAGCTACGCATCCGCGCGCGCCGATTCGCGGCAACGTCCACCCGATCGTCCACGGACCGTTTGGCGAGGACGCCAACCCGTCCACACTGGACTAGCCCTTCGCCTTTGCGGCGGCCTTCACCGACTGCTTGAACTCGCGGACCTTGGTCAGCGAGTCGGTGTCGGTGATGTCGGCGACGGAGCGGTGCGAGCCGACCTCGCCATACGCCCCCGCGGCCTCCCGCCAGCCGTCGGGCTGCACACCGTACTGCTTGCCGAGCAGGGCCACGAAGATCTGCGCCTTCTGCTTGCCGAACCCGGGCAGCGCCCCGACCCGCTTGAGCAGCTCACCCCCGGTCTCCACGCCGTCCCACAGCCCGGCGGCCTCGCCCCCGTACCGGTCGACGAGCACCTGACACACCTCCTGCACGCGGGCGGCCATGGCCTTGGGGAACCGGTGCAGCGCGGGCGTCCGCCCGAAGATCTCCACGAGCCCCTCGGCGTCGAACCCGGCCAGCTCCACGGCGCTGGGCTCGTGCCCGAGCCGCTGCGCGAGCACATACGGTGACGAGAACGCCTTCTCGAGCGGCACCTGCTGATCGAGCACCATCCCGATCAGCAACGCGAGCGGACTGCGCGTGAGGTACTCGTTGGCGGCATCGTCGATCGGCAACGTCATGGCCATGCCGTCCATCTTGCCGCCGCGCCCCCAGCTCCGTCACCCGATCCCCGCCTCGGACGACGGGATTTCGGCGCGGGGCGACGGTCGCCGACCGGCGACTGCCCGGAATCCGCCGACCAACTGTCGCCGTCCCGACGCTGCCCCGCCGACGCCCCGCACGCCCCGGCGCCCCCGCTGCGTCGATCTTGCACTTGTGGTGCCGTGAAACTCCCGGAATGCCCGGGTTTGGGAGGCACCACAACTGCAAGATCGACGCGGCGGGGGCGCGCGGGGAGGCGACAGCGGGCGGTGCGGGGCGTCAGTACCGTGGGGCGATGCCCGGGACCGCCGCCTTCAAGACCGTCGCCGTGAGAGCCGCACTGACGTGGACGGTGTTCGCCGTCGCCGCCGTCGTCTCGTCGGTGCTCGTCCTGCTGCGGCCGATCGGGCAGCGCCTCTCCGACCTGCACATCTACTACGGCGCCGCGGAGACGGTGAACGCCGGCCGGCCGCTGTACTCCTACGTCGCCGAGAACGGCGGCCCCTTCACCTACCCGCCGTTCGCGGTCCTGCTGTTCCGGCCGTTCACGCTGCTGCCCGAGGGCGCCGTGCAGTTCGTCTGGCTGGTCGCGACCTGCCTCGCGGTCGTCGCCATCGCCCGCGCGGTCGGCCGCGGCCTGGGCGCGGGTCCCCTCGCGGTCGCGGCGATGGCCTGCGCGCTGCTCGTCTCGGCGCCCGTGCAGAGCAACCTCCGCTTCGGCCAGGTGAGCATCTTCATCGTCCTGCTGGCGCTGGTCGACGCGATGCATCCCGGACGCTATCGCGGCGTGCTCGTCGGGATCGCCGCCGCGATCAAACTGACGCCGCTGCTCTTCGTCGGCTACTTCCTGATCACCCGCCGCTACCGGGACGCCGCGCGGGCGATGGGCGCGTTCGTGGCCTGTGCCCTGCTCGCGGCGCTCGTGCTGCCGGCGGACTCGTGGCGGTACTGGAGCGGCACCATCCTCCAGACGTCCCGGATCGGCGACCTCGCCTCGCTCGGCAACCAGTCCGTGCACGGGATGCTGCTGCGCGTCGGGGTCTCCCCCGCCGCACTGCCCGTGATCTGGGCCGCCCTCATCGCCCTGATCTGCGGCCTCGCCTTGCTCCGGGCCCGCCGGCTGCAGGCCGCCGGCGACCACGTGCGGGCGGCGGTCCTCGTCGGCTGCGCCACGGTCGCCGCCTCGCCGGTGTCGTGGACCCATCACCAGGTGTGGACGGTGCTGGCCGCGATGCTGCTGGTCGCCACCGAGGGCGCGTGGCGCCGCGCGGCCGGGTGGGTGCTGCTCGCGGTCATGACGCTGTCGTTCGGGGCGGTGCTGCGCGGGGTTTCGACGTACCCCGGCTGGCAGTTCCTGCTGGAGAACGCCCGCTCGGTCGGCCTGGTGCTGGTCTGCCTGGCCGGCTTCGGCGGCGCGGCCGTCGTGAGCGCGCGGCGCACCCGGACCGCGCTGGCCTTCGTTGCGGCGGCGCTGGTGATGCTGGCCCTGACCCCGCTGCCGGCGGGCGCGGACCCGACCTTCAAGGCGTACTCGGCGGGCGACCTGACGAACCCGCGCTACTTCTACTTCAGCGCCGACCCCCGGCCCGGCGAGCCGGTGCGCTTCCTGGTCCGGCGGGAGAAGACCAAGGTCCGCGTCAACGGCGTGGCCGGCGAGTCGGTGGCGGAGCTGCGCTACACGTCCGCGCCGGGCGGCCTGGCCCGGACGGTACCGCTGCTGTCGCTGGACTCGGGCGTGCGGACGTTCTCGTTCCGCAGCGCGAACCTGGCCCACGGCCGGCTCGAGGCGCTCGCCCCGGACGGCGCGGTGGTCGCGGTGTACACCGGCTTCTAGCGCTTCATCTCGGCGCCGGTCTCCAGCACGGTCTTGAGGCCGGAGACCACCCGCGACCAGGTCTCGTCGCGTTCGGGGTCGGCGTGGCGGTCGAGGTCGTCGCAGGTCAGCGCGGCGCGGGTCAGGCCGGGCTCGACCTCGGCGACCTCCCAGGTGAGCCAGCAGTGCACCTCCTGCTCCCGGCCGATGCCGGTGAACAGGCTGTGCACGAGCGTCCTGGCCGGCTCGACGTGCAGCACCTCGCCGTGCAGGGCGTCGGTCACGGGACCGACGGTGGCGCGGTACACGATGGTCGCGCCTTCCACGAACGCCGACTCGACGGTGCACCCGAGGTAGAACTGCCGCGTGCGGCAGGGATCGGTGAGCGCCCGCCACACCTGGTCGGCGGTCGCGGCGATGTACAGGCTGAACGTCCGGGTCCTCATGTCCACCGATCCTCCGCACTCCCCTTGCCCACGACTTGAGCTCCGCTTGGCCCGCGACTTGGGGCATGATCGGCGTCGTGGAGGAACTCATCGCAGCTTTGGAAACGCAGGAGGAGCGGCTCCAGTTCGGCCGCTTCGACAACGACGACGCCTGGGCGCTCGGCTGCCTGCTGGTCGACCTGGCCCGCGAGCGCTCGCTGCCGATCACGGTCGACATCCGCCGCCACGGCCACCAGCTCTTCCACGCCGCCCTGCCCGGGACGGCCCCGGACAACGACCGCTGGATCGAGCGCAAGATCCGCGTGGTGGAGCGCCTGAACACGTCGTCGTACCTGGCCGGCCGTCGCCTGGCGGCGAAGGGCGCGACCTTCGACGAGTCCTACGGCGTCGACCCGGCGGACTACGCCACCCACGGCGGCGCCTTCCCGATCCGGGTCCGCGACGTCGGTGTGGTCGGTGTGGTGACGGTGTCCGGCCTCCCGCAGGCCGACGACCACGCGCTGGTCGTCGAGGCCCTGGAACGATTCCTGTCCCGCTGACCGTTCCACGGTCGACCGCGACCGTCCGCCGGCGTCCGCGGCGCCACGACCAGACGTTGGTTGATCTACCCTCAAGTTGATCTCGAAAAGCGAGGGTAGATCGACCAACGTCTCCACAGCGAGACCGCGGACGCCGCCGCCACGCGGCCGCCGCAAGCGGGTGCGGACGTCCGCGCGGCCGACAGGTCGCGGGTCCTTGGGACGACGGCGACGGCAGCGTCCGTGCCGCCGGGGCGGATGCACCGGCGGCACGAGCGGTGTCTGGCGGGAGCGACGGCCGCGCCTTGCGCGGACCCGAGTCCAAACGTCAGAGGCGACGCGGGCCCTGGTCCGGGCGGGCCGGCGAGCTCGTGAAGATCGCGCTCGCGTGCAGCACGGCCAGGCCCGCCGGGCGGGCCAGCACCGGGTTCAGCGACAGCGACGACAGCATCGGCTGCTCGTCGACCAGGCGGCCGACCCGCAGCAGCAGGTCGGCCAGGGCGTCCAGGTCGACCGGGGCGGCGCCGCGGTAGCCGGTCAGCAGCGGGGCCGCCCGCGGGGCCAGGACCAGCGCGGCCGCGTCCCGGTCGGTCAGCGGGACCGGGCGCCAGGCGCGGTCGCCCAGCAGGTCGGCCGCCTCGCCGCCCAGGCCGAAGCCGACCACCGGGCCGAACGACGGGTCGTCCACCACCTCGACCACGCAGGCGACGCCCGGGGCGACCATCGGCTGGACCACCACCTCGACGCCGCGGCCGAAGAGGCGTTCGAGCTCCTGGTACGCCTCCTCGACCTGGCCCGGCGTGGAGAGGTTCAGGCGGACCGCGCCCAGGTCGATCCGGTGGCGCCAGGGCTTCGTCGCCACCTTGAGGGCGACCGCGTGTTCGCACGCGGCCGCCGCCTCGGCCACGGCCGGGCCGGACGCCGCCCGCGACGGCACCACCGGGATCCCGTAGGCGGCGAGGAGCTCGTCGGCGTCCACGTCGGCCGTGGGCGTCGACGCGAGTCGTTGGGCGATGGCGGTACCGGCGGCGCTGTCCACACCGGACAGGGACGCAACGGCGCCGACGGGCTCGCGGCGCCAGGCGGCGTAGCGGGCGACCCGGCCCAGCGCGCGGACCGCCTCCTCGATGGCCGGGAACATCGGCAGCGCGGGCGGGTCGCCGTCGACGTAGGCGGGCGCCACGGTGAACGACGGGTCGGCCGGCATCACGACCGCGAGCGGGCGGGCCGACTCCGCCGTCGACGTGCGCAGCAGCTCCGCGACGCCGAGCTTGTCGCCCTCGGCGAGCGCGGGTGCGTACGCGGCGACGACCGCGTCCACCTCCTCGTCCGCGAGGGCCTCGTGCACGGCCTGCACGAAGTCCACGTCGGAGACCGTCGGGCCGAGGTCCCGCGGGTACCCGTCGGCGATCCGCAGCCCGGCAGCCGGCGCCTTGGCCACGGTGAGCACGCCGAGCGCGGCCGCGTTCGTCACCACCGCCACCCGGTCGCCGGGCGGCAGCGGCTGGCCGGCGACGAGCAGGCCCACGTCGAACAGCTCGGCGACGGTGTCGACCCGGATGACGCCCGAGTGGGCGAACAGCGCCGCGACCCCGCGGGCGTCGGGGCCGGTCGTGACCGCGTCGAGCGCGGGCGGGCGGACCGGGCTGGCGACGGCCGCGACCGGCTTGCGGCGGGCCAGCTCGCGGGCGATGCGGGCGAACTTGCGCGGGTTGCCGAACGTCTCGAGGTACAGCAGGACCGCGTCGGTGTGCGGATCCTCCCGCCAGTACTGCAGGGCGTCGTTGCCGGACACGTCGGCCCGGTTCCCGGCGGAGATGAACGTCGACAGGCCGAGCCCGCGCCGGTCGGCCTCGGCGAGCAGCGCGGTGCCCAGCGCCGCCGACTGGCTGAAGAAGCCGACCCGGCCCTGGCGCGGGAGCAGCGGGGCGAGGGTGGCGTTGAGCCGGATGCCGGGGTCGGTGTTGGCGATGCCGAGGCAGTTCGGGCCGACGAGACGCATCCCCTGGTCCCGCACCGCCCGCAGCAGGGCGGCCTGGGCCTCGGCGCCGCCCGGCCCCGCCTCGGCGAAGCCGGCCGACACGACGACGAGCCCGTGCACGCCCGCGGCGGCGCAGTCCTCGACCACCGCCGGCACCGCGTCGGCGGGGACCGCGACGACGGCGAGGTCGGCGCCGCGCAGGGTTGTGACGGCCGGAAGACCGCCGACCGTCGCGGCGGTCGGGTGGACCGGAATGATCTCGCCGGTGTAGCCGGCGCTCTTGAGGTGGGCGAGCAGCGCGGCGCCGATGCCGGTGCCGTCGGAGCGCGCGCCGTACACGGCGACGGCCTTCGGCGTCAGCAGCCGGGCCAGCGAGCGCGCCTCGGCCTGCTGCTCGCGGGCCCGCTGGACCCGCATCGAGTCGGGCGTGGCCGCGATCGGGAACCACAGGTGCACGACGCCGTCGGCGAACTGGCGCTCGATCCGGAACCCGGCCGCCATGAACACGCGCAGCATGGCCTGGTTCACCGGCAGCACGTCCGCCTCGAACTCGGTGATTCCGACGGTGCCGGCGGCCGCCACGAGATGCTCGATGAGCACCGATCCGATCCCGCGCCCCTGGTGGACGTCCTCGACGACGAACGCGACCTCGGCCTGGTGCGACCGGGCGCCGAGCCGCTCGTACCGCCCGACGGCGATCAGCTCCCCGGCGTGCTCGACGACGAACGCCTCCCGGTCGTGGTGGTCGACGTTCACGAAGCGGTCCAGGTCACGCTGGGGAATCCTTGGGTACGCCGAGAAGTAGCGCATATACCGCGTCCGCTCGGAGAACCTGCCGTGCAGCGCCACGATCCGGTCGGCGTCGTCGGGCCGGATCGGTCGCAAGTGGACGGTGGTGCCGTCCGAGAGCAGGACGTCCGCGGCCCGGCTCGGTGTTTCGTTCACGGTCCCCATGCTGCCACCATCGGGGAGGTACGGTGTCGGTCATGATGCTGACCCCGGCGGACGTGCAGGCCGTCCGGTTCGCGAAGGCGCCGTTCGGCAAGCGCGGCTACGACGAGGACGAGGTGGACGAGTTCCTCGACGTGGTGGCCCAGACCCTGATCGCGCTGCACGACGAGCTGGCGTCCCTGCGCGCGAGCGCATCCCCGGACACGTCGTTCGGCACGTCGACGGCCGCCGAGAGCGCAATGCTGGCGGAGCTCGACAAGATCAAGCAACGCCTGACCCGCATCGAGGCGGTCGTCCGCACCTGACGGCGGGACGCCGCATGGCGTGGATCGGACCCGCCATGCCGCACATTCCGGACATACCCGAAATATGTCCCACGGCGTCGATTGACGGACGCGGCGACCGAGGTCAGTCGCGCGGGTCGTGCGGGTCGAGGCCGAAGAACGGGAACGCCAGCCGGCGCGTCGCCATGATCGACCGGTCGATCGCGTTCGGGGTGTCGCCCGGCACCCACGGCTCCCACGTCGTGGCGCCGCCGTCGGTCATCGTGGCCGGGACCGTGTGCGACGGGCGGCGGGTGCGAGCCAGCTTGCGCCACTCGTCCGGGGTCTCGGTCCGCGGGTCGAGGGCGTCGCCGGTGACGACCGCGAGCAGGTGCGTCCAGGCGCGCGGGACGCACTCCACCAGCGCATACCCCCCGCCGCCGCTCGCCACCCACTTGCCGCCCGCGACCTCGGTGGCGAGGTCGCGCAGGGCCAGATAGGCGGCGCGCTGGCCGTCGACCGTCAGGCGGAGGTTGGCGAGCGGGTCGTGGTGATACGTGTCGGCGCCGCACTGCGTGAAGAGCAACTGGGGACGGAAGGCGCGCAGCACGCCGGGCACCACCGCGTGGAACGCCCGCAGCCAGCCCCGGTCGTCCGTCCCGGGCGGCAGCGCCACGTTGACGGCCGAACCCTCGGCGCCCGGGCCGCCCGTCTCGTCGGGGAAGCCCGTGCCGGGGAAGAGCGTGCGGGGCGACTCGTGCAGGCTGACGGTGAGCACGCGGGGGTCGTCGTAGAAGATCTCCTGGACGCCGTCGCCGTGGTGGACGTCGATGTCCACGTATGCCACGCGCTCCGCGCCCAGGTCCAGCACCCGGCGGATGGCGACGGCCGGGTCGTTGTAGACGCAGAAGCCGGCGGCGCGGTCGGGCATCGCGTGGTGGAGGCCGCCGGAGATGCTCACGGCGCGGTCGGTCTCGCCGCGCCAGACCGCCTCGGCGGCGCGCAGCGTGGCGCCGGCGATGAGCGCGCTCGCGTCATGCATGCCGGCGAAGGTGGGGTTGTCCGCGGTGCCGAGGCCCATGATGCCGATGCGCCGGCCGGTCGACGCCGCCTTCACGACGGCGATGTAGTCGGGGTCGTGGACCGTCGCCAGCACCTCGTCGGTCGCCGGGTCGGGACGCTGGACGGTGACCCCGGGGCGGTCGAGCACGCCGAGGGACCGGGCGAGCGCCATGGTCAACTCCACCCGCACCGGATCGAGCGGATGGTCTCCCATGTCATACCGCAGGAGCTCCTCATCCCACATCACAAGGGTGTTCACGACGAGTCCCCTTCGGCGACGGCTCGGGCGGGGTCCCGGATCCAGTGGCTCCACGAACCCACGTACAGCGCGGGGCGCTGCCCCTGCTCCCAGAGGGCCAGCACGAGCTGCGCCGCGGTGACGCCCGATCCACAGTAGGCGCCAACACGATCGCCGTCGATATGGAGCGGCTTGAGGAGGCCCGCCGCGTCGACGGTCTCGGCCGCCGGCACGTTGACGGCGCCGGGAATGTGCCCGGCGACCGGGTCGACGGGCTCGACCTCGCCGCGGAAGCGCGCGGGAATGCGCGCATCCAGCAGCGTGTTGCGCCGATCAGCGGCGTCGGCCTCGGTCCAGACGGGCATGTGACCAGGATGTACCTCGAAATCACCAGGCTCCGAATCGACCTCTTCCGTTGTGACAAGCTGCCCGGCAGCCATCCACGCCGCGTAACCACCGTCGAGCACGCGCACGTCCGGGTGGCCGGCCCAGCGCAGCGTCCACCAGGCACGTGCCGCGGCGCCGGTAGGATTGGTGCCGCCTGCGTCGTACACCACCACCGGGTGTCCGGCGCGGACCCCCAATCTCCGCAGGGCTGCCTGCAGTTCCGCGGGATCGGGCAGCGGATGGCGCCCACCGGCACCAGGCTGCCCACAAAGGTCGGCGTCGAGATCGGCGAAGACCGCGCCGGGCAGGTGACCGGCCGCGTAGGCGGCCCGGCCGTCCTTCGCGAGGGTCCAGCGCACATCGAGAAGAGTCGGCGGTTGGGCTGACCGCACCAGCTCGGCGAGCACGGCAACGTCCAAGATCGCCCGGTTGGCTGTCACGTTCCAATCTTGTCGTACGCAGCGGGTAGCATCGCGTACCGGGAGGGCAGGGCAGTGAACGACCTGGTCGATACCACCGAGATGTACTTGAAGACGATCCTGGAGCTCGAAGAGGAGGGCGTCGTCCCGAAGCGGGCCAGGATCGCCGAGCGGCTGCACCAGAGCGGGCCGACGGTCAGCCAGACGGTCGCGCGCATGGAACGCGACGGCCTGCTCACCGTCGAGGGCGACCGCCACCTGGCGCTGACCGAGGAGGGCCGCGTCCACGCGGTCGCCGTCATGCGCAAGCACCGGCTCGCCGAGCTCCTGCTGGTCAACGTGATCGGCCTGCCCTACGAGGAGGCCCACGAAGAGGCCTGCCGCTGGGAGCACGTGATGAGCGACGCCGTCGAGCAACGCGTCTACGAGCTGCTGGGCCGGCCGACCCGCTCGCCGTATGGGAACCCGATCCCCGGCCTGGAGTCCCTGCAGGGCAGCAACCCGGCCGACGCGGCCACCGACCCCGAGCGCAACCTGGCGTTCCCGGGCCTGGCCGGCTCGGTCGTCGTGAGCCGCATCTGCGAGAGCGTCCAGACCGACGCCGACGTCCTCCGCCAGCTGCACACCGCGGGCATCGACCCGGGCGCGACGGTCACCGTGGCCCAGGAGCGCGACGGCGTCAGCATCGACCGCGAGGGCGAGCGCATCCGGCTGCCCCGCGAGGTCGCCTCCCGCGTCTTCGTAGCCGCGCACTGACCTCCCGGCCGCACCGATGCACCCGCGGAACGGCACCTCGCCCACCGCGCCGGCCGGCCCGGTGGGCGACTCGGCAACCGGCGCGCCGGAAGGTTCGCCGGGCGCTTTTCCGGGCCGGCCGGCGGACGAAGGTGCGTGCTCGGTCGCTCCCGGGTGCTCGGTCCAGGAGGTGGTCGACCGGGTCGCCGGCAAGTGGAGCGTGTGCATCCTGGTGGCCGCCGCGGACGGCCCGATCCGGTTCACGGAGCTGGAGCGGGCCATCGCCGGCATCAGCCGGCGGATGCTGACGCTGACGCTGCGCAACCTGGAGCGGGACGGGCTGCTGATCCGCACGGTGTATCCGACGATGCCTCCCCGCGTCGAGTACTCGTTGACCCCCATGGCCCGCGAACTCCACGCCGCCCTGGTGACGTTGACCACCTGGGCGGAGCGGCACCGGGCCGACGTCGCGGTGGCCCGGCAGCGGTATGACACCCGCTCGGCCTGACCGGCTGCGGCGGGGCGGTGGGGTTCACGCGACCGCTCCTACATGATCGCGGACGTTTGCCGCTCGTAATCGCCACAGAAACGTCCGCGATCATGGGATGCCGCGGGCCGGCCGAGGCGACCAGGCGGTGGAGCAGCCGGGAAGTGCCGGGCCCCACCTATGGTGAAAACCGAGCAAATGGGGCCTAACCGCGCTCATCGCCGGTTTACGGTAAAGAATGGCTTTCGAGCTGGCCTTCGACGATGAGCGGCTGGAGAAGGCGCTCTGGGCGCTTGCCGATGACGCCGACCCCATGCCGGGGCTGGAGTGCATCGCCGGGAGCGAGACCGCGCACCAGCGCGAGCTCGCCGCCGCCGTCCTCGGGCGGGGCGGGCGGCTGCGACTCGACCGGCTCCGGGAGCTCACCGCCGAGCAACCCTACCGGCCGGAGCGGTGGCTGCTGCTCGGCGCCGGGCTCTCTGCGGCCGCCTGGGACGCCCGCGGTACGGCCAGGGCCGAGGATGTCAGTGATCATGCCATTCGGGCGCAGCAGGAGCTGGTCGCCGAGGCGCGCCATGCGCTGCGCCAGGCGGCCGGGCTCGACCGGGACGATCCGGTGGCCTGGAGCGAGCTCACCGGCGTGGTGATCGGCGCGCCGCAGCACCGGTCCGAGCCGGCGGACGTGTTCGCCAGGGCCGGGCGGGATCTGTTCCGCGCCCACAGCCGACGGCTGACCGGCCTGAGCCGGCGATGGTACGGCAACCAGGACAAGGTGCTGGCCTTCGCGCGGGCGCGGGTCGAGCGGCGGCCCGACGGCGATCCCCTCCACGCGCTCATCGCGCTCGCCCACATCGAAGGGTACGTCGACGGCCTCACCAGAGGCACCGTGATCGGGCGGTTCTGGCGGGCCTGGCGGTACTTCGACGACGCGACGGTCCAGAAGGAGACCGACGCCGCCAGCGGGCGGCTGCTCGCCGGCGACGACGAGCACCCGTGGGCGATGGCCGCGCACCAGGTGTTCGCGGCGCTGTACCACCAGGCGCACCGGCCCGACCGGGCGCGGCCGCACCTGGACCGGAGCGGGACCCGGGCGGCGGAGTGGCCGTGGCGGTACTTCGGGGAGCCGGAGCAGCTGTTCCAGGCGGCGAAGGCCCAATCTAATTAGGGCGCCAGCTCGCGGTACTCCTGGATCGGAAAAGCACCGTCGGACCGGACGACCTGGACGGCCACGTGGTCGGCGCCGGCGGCGTAGTACTCGTCGATCCGCGTGCGGATGCGGTCGACGTCCCCCCAGTGGTACAGGGCGTCGACGAGACGGTCGCTGCCCCCGCCGGCCAGGTCGTCCTCGGTGAAGCCGAAGCGCATGAGGTTCGCGGTGTAGTTGGTCATCGCCAGGTACGGCCCGAGGTGGGCGCGGGCAGCGGCGCGGGCCGTGGCCGGGTCGGTGTCGACGACGACGTTGACCTCGGGGGCGAGCAGCGGGCCGGGGCCGAGTGCCGCGCGGGCGGCGGCGGTGTGCTCGACGGGCACCATGTAGGGGTGGGCGCCCGCCGACCGCTGCGCCGCCAGGTGCAGCATGCGGGGGCCGAGCGCCGCCAGCACCCGCCGCTCGCGCGGGACCGGGTCGGGGGCGAGGTCGAGCAGGTCGAGGAAGTCGACCATGGCCGAATAGGGGCGATGGTACTGGCTGACGAGCAGCGCGTGGCTCACCCCGAGCCCGAGCACGAAGCGGCCCGGGTGGTCGCGCTCGACGTCGGCGAACGCGTCGCCCACGGCCGAGGGCTGGTGCTGCCAGATGTTCAGGATGCCGGTCGCGATGACCATGCTGGTGGTGGCCTCGATCACCGGCACGGCGTGCTCGACGCCGGGGCTGCTGCCCAGCCACAGCGCGCCGTAGCCGAGCGACTCGATCTCGGCCGCCGCCTCGCGCTGCTGGGCGGTCAGGGTGGTGGTGCGTAGCTCTCGGCCCCAGATGCCGAGCCGCCCGATGCGATCGCGAAGGGTCATGCCGGAAACGCTAGTCACAGGCTGCTGAGGTCGATGAGCTTCGCGAGCTCGACCACCTTCGGGATCGCCTCGGCGGCCTTTTCATCGGGTGTACCGGGGGCGAAGCGCAGCGAGAGCTCGATGATCCGCTTGTTGCCGGCCAGCCAGCCGACCTCGACGCCGGGACCAGCGGAGGCTGCCGCCGGGGTGGGCATCTGGTACCCGACGAGGCCCAGCCCGGGGACCGCCGTCGCGTCCTTCGGCTGGACCATCGCGGTGAAGATGTCGGCGCCGATCGTGGTCGCGCTCACCGACAGCACCAGGTCGGGGTAGCTGGCGCCGGACGCCTGCAGCACGCAGGTGAAGGTGTTGTCCTGGGTGGCCGCCGCGGCCACGCTCAGGTCGAGGCCGAGCTTGGCGTTGACCATCGCGAAGTCGAGCAGCTGGCAGGCGCCGCCGGACGCCGCCGCCGGCGCGGTCGAGCGCTGGGCGGGCGGTTGGGCCCCGGCACCGCCGTCGCAGCCGGCGGCCGTCGCGACGAGCAGGGCGCAGAACGCGGCCACCAAAACCCTACGCACAGCGGCTCACCGTAGTGCAAACCGACCTACGCGGGAAGCCGTGCGGCGATGTACTTGGCGATCTCCAGGGAACTCGTCGCCGCCGGGGACGGCGCGTTGAGGACGTGGACCTGCCGGCCGCCGCCCTCCTCGACGATGAGGAAGTCGTCGACCAGGTCACCCTTCGGCGTGATCGCCTGCGCCCGCACCCCGGCCGCGGCCGGCACCAGGTCGTCGGCGGTGACCGCGGGGACGAGCCGGGCCAGGCTGGCGGCGAAGCGGCGCTTGGAGAGCGAGCGGCGGACCTCGGTGATCCCGTACCGCAGGTGCCGCCGGGCGAGCGCCCAGAGCCCCGAGTAGCCGACCGCGTCGGCGACGTCCCCCGGCCGGATGCGGCCCCAGGTGTAGCCCTCGCGGGCCATGGCGAGCACCGCGTTCGGCCCGGCGTGGACGCTCCCGTCGACCATGCGGGTGAGGTGCACGCCGAGGAACGGGAACTGCGGGTCGGGCACCGGGTAGATCAGGCCGTTGACCAGGTGCCGGCGGTCCTCGCGCAGCTCGTAGTACTCGCCGCGGAACGGGATGATGCGGGCCGGCGGACGGATGCCGGCCATCCGGGCGACCCGGTCGGCGTGCAGGCCGGCGCAGTTGACGAGCACGTCGCCGACGATGTCGCCGGCGGTGGTCCGGACCACGATCTCCCGGTTCGAGCTGCGGATGCCGGTCACCCGGGCGCCGGTGCGCAGGGTGGCGCCGGACTTCTCCAGCAGCGCGGCGAGTGTGACGCACACCGCACCGAAGTCGGCTATGCCGGTCGAGGCGACGTGGATGCCCTCGACGCAGGCGACCTCCGGCTCGTACTCCCGCGCCTCGGCCGGACCGACCAGCCGGACCGGCAGCCCGTTGGCCTTGGCCCGCTCGTGCAGCGCGTGGAGGCGGGGCAGCTCGGCCGGGTCGGTGGCGACGATGAGCTTGCCGGTCACCCGGTGCGGGATGTCGTGCTCCTGACAGAACGCGACCATCGACGCGCTGCCGGCCTTGCACAGGGTCGCCTTGAGGCTGCCGGGCTTGTAGTACACCCCGGCGTGGATGACGCCCGAGTTGTGCCCGGTCTGGTGCGCTCCCCAGGTCTGTTCCTTCTCGACGACCGTGACCTGCGCGTCCGGATGCTCCTGGGTCAGGCGGTGCGCAGTGGCCAGCCCGACGATGCCGCCTCCGATGACCACGTACCGCACGTGGGCTCCTTCGGGTCAAAGGGTCGCAGGCCTGCATGCTAGCGTGACCGACCGTGGGTGAGCCCGAGACGATCACCGGCGAGCCCGTGGACGACGTGGCCGCCGCGCCGCCGCCAGCACGACCGTGGCGGGCCTGGGCGATCAAGGCGATTCGCGTGCTCGCGGCGCTCGGCATCGTCTACTTCATCGTCGCGACCACGGTAGACCAGTGGTCGGACGTGCAGTCGACGTTCCGCCAGCTGTCCTGGCCGTCCCTGATCGCGTCACTGGCCGCGGCCGTCGCCTCACTGTGGGCGACGATGATGGCCTGGCGCGCGATGGTCGGCAACCTCGACCATCCGCTGCGCATCCGCGACGCGGCGCCGATCATGCTGGTGGGCTCGCTCGGCAAGTACCTGCCGGGCACCGTGTGGGCCTACGTCGTGCAGATGGAGCTCGGCCGTCGGGCCGGCGTGTCCCGGGCCAAGGTCTTCATCGGCTCGGTCCTGGTGAGCGGCATCGGCGTCACCTGCGGCCTGATCCTCACCGCGCCCGGCTTCGGCGTGGCGTTCGACGGCGCGTCGCACTCGGAGCACCGCACGTTCGCGGCCATCGCGGTCTGGTCGGCGGTCATCCTGCTGCCGTTCGCGCTGATCTGCTGCTTCCCGCCCGTGCTCACCTGGGTCGTCAACAGGGCGGTGCGGCTGCTGCGCCGCTCGCCGCTCGACCAGCCGATCGGCTGGCGGCCGGTGCTGGAGAGCGCGCTGTGGTGCAGCATCGGCTACGTCGCCGCCGGCGTGCACGTCTGGCTGCTCATGCGGTCCGACCTGCCCGGCTTCCACGGCCTGGTCGGCGGCGTGTTCGCGATGGCGCTCGCGATGAGCATCAGCACCTTCGTCATCGTCGCCCCGTCGGGCCTCGGCGCCCGGGAGTTCCTGATGGCGATCGCCCTGACCGGCCTGGGCCTGAGTTGGCCGACGGCGTGGGCGCTGACGCTCGTGTCGCGGCTGCTGTTCACGATCGCCGACGTGGCGGCGGCCGGGGTGTCGGCCGCCGTCGGCCTGCGCCGCATCCGCCACTCCGCGGCCCCGGCACCGGTGCCCGCCGACACGAACTGAGCACGCACGCCCCCTGACCACCCCCGGGCAGCTTTTGCGCGTCGATCTTGCACTTGTGGTGCCAGGACACTCCGACGATGTCCGGGTTTGTCAGGCACCACAAGTGCAAGATCGACGCGGAGACGGTCGTTCAGCGCGCCGCCAGGAAGTCCTCGAACGTGATCGTGCCCAGAGCGCGATCCGGGGCAAGGTGGCCGCCCGAGCGGTACCCGCCGAAGATCTTGCCCGGCAGCCGCACCGGGAGCAGTGGGCGGCGGCGTCCGGCGCTGGTGAGGTACAGCTGGAACAGCTCGCGGGCGCTGCGCACCGCGGGGCCGCCGAAGTCCTCCAGCTCGACCCGCCCGCCCTCGGCGATCTCGGCCAGCCGGCGGGCCACGTCGCGGGTGTCGACCGGCTGGATGTCGAACGCCGGGTACAGGCCGATCGGGGCCGCGGTCAGGGCGCGGGCCATCCCCCGGACCAGGTTGTGGAACTGGGTGGCCCGCAGGATCGACCCGCCGCGCTCGCGGACGCGCTGTTCGATGCGGTACTTGCTGCGGTAGTACGGCAGCGGCACGCGGTCCACGCCGACGATCGACACGTAGATCAGGTGCTGGTCGTCGCGGACGACCTTGAGCAGGTTGTCGGTGGCGGCCTCGTCGCGCCGGCCGTCGGTCGCGGCGTGGATGATCACGTCGACGCCGTCCACCGCCTCGGCGATGCCGGCGCCGGTCAGCAGGTCGCCGTGGACGTGGCCGGGGGCCGAGCGGCTCAGGCCGCGCACCTCGTGGCCGCGCTCGCGGAGGGTGGCGACGAGATCACGGCCTAGGGTGCCGGTGGCACCGGTGACAAGCATCATGCGGTTCCAGACGGGCCGGGCGGCGAAACGTGACGCACTGTGTGCAGCGTCTCATCCCGGAGCAGCCCGAGGAAGTGCGCGACGGTCGCCGGGAGCGTGCGGCCGGCCGGCGTGGCGGCCACCACCGTCGAGGTGGCCCGCCTGTTCCGGGACGGAGCGCTGATCGAGGTCGAGGTGGTTGCGGCGGTACCGCCGGCCGAACGCTGACCCGATCCTTACATCGGGCCGCGGGTAGCGCTTACCCGCGGCCCGCAGCATGTCCCCATGAGACGAACGCTCGCCATCGCGCTCGCCGCCAGCCTGTTGCTGACCGGCGGCTGCGACCGCGCCCGGCCGGCCGCTCCCGCACCCGCGCCGTCTGCGGGCGCGACCTCGGTGAACGACCTGCTGAACGAGGTCGGCCAGCAGCTCGACGACGATGCCCGGCCCGCCGGAGACGAGGATTGAGATGTACCGCATGCTGCGCACCACCACGGCCCTGCTCACCGCGCTCGCTGTCGCCCTGGTGGCCGCCGCCCCGGCGTCGGCCGCGCCCTCGGCCCGGCCGTCCGCCGGCGCCGGCCTCGACGCCGCCAAGCGCGCCGTCGCCGACCGGATCGACAAGCGCCTCGACGCGTTGGAGCAGTACGCCGGCACGATCGGCACGGCGAAGCACCTCGACGCCGCCCACCGCGACTCGCTCACCAAGCTGGTCGCCGACAGCCGCTCCGGCCTGACCGCCCTGAAGACCAAGGTCGCCGGCGAGACGACGGCCGCCGCGGTCAAGGCCGACGCGCACAGCATGGTCAACGACTACCGCGTGTTCATGCTGACCGGCCCGAAGGTCCGCCTGTCGATCGCCGTCGACACCGAGCTGGCCGCGGTCGAGCTGCTCCGCAGGAAGCCCGGGGCCGACCAGGCCGAGCTGGACGCGGTCGCGCAGTCGCTGGCGGGCAAGGTCGACACCCTGCTGGCGATCCGGCCCGGCCCGGACGCCGCCGCGATCCGCAACGCCGTCCAGCCGGTCCGCGCCGCGGCGAAGTCCGCGCACGCAACGTTGCGGACGATGCGCTAGCTCCAGGCCGTGGCCAGCCGGTCGAGATGGTCGCTGTACTCGATCCGCTCGAACCACTCGGCCGGCCACGCCTCGGCGCCGTGCACGGCCCCCGCGAAGCCCCCGGCCAGGGACGCGATCGAGTCGGAGTCGCCGGACGAGGCGGCACCCCGGGCGATCGCGCCCACCGGGTCGTCGGGGAACACCAGCACGCAGAACAGCGCCGTGGCGAGCGCCTCCTCGGCGACCCACCCGGCCCCGCCGGCGGCGCAGGGATCGGCGTCGGGCCCGACGTAGCGCACCGCGTCCTCCAGCCCGTCGAGCGCGGCCCGGCACTCGTCCCACCCGCGGGCGATGAACGCCTCCGGCGACTCCGCCATCGGCTGCCGCCAGAGGTGGTCGCCGAGCCATTCGCCGCGGTACACCTGGCGCTGGGAAAGGCACCGCTGACGCAGCGCCTCGGGAAGCTCGGCGACGGCCATCCCGTCGAGCAGCCACCGCACGGCGAAGGCGGACAGCTCCGAGGCGGCGAGCCCGGTGGGGTGCCCGTGCGTCAGCGCGGCCTGCAACTGCGCGGCCCCGGCCCGCTCGTCGTCGCTGAGCCCCGGGACGATCCCCATGGGCGCGACGCGCATGTTGGCCCCGCACCCCTTGGATCCGGCGATCGTCGCCTCCCACCAGGGCTTCCCGGCGGCCATCGAGGCGCAGGCGGCCATGCAGGTGTTCCCGGGCGCCCGGTTGTTGTCCGGGCTCCGCCACCAGTCGAGGAACTCTTTCCGGATGAGCGGTTCGAGCCGCTCCGCGCTGAGCGGCGGCTCTTCGAGCGCACCGACCAGCCCGTCGGCCACGGCGAGCGTCATCTGCGTGTCATCGGTGACCAGCGCCCGGGAGGGCAGCTCGCGCGGCCCCCGCGGCCCGTGCTGCCGGACGATCGCGTCGTACGGCAGGAACTCCGTGGGGTACCCGAGCGCATCCCCGAACGCGAGCCCGAAGACGGCCCCTCGCACCTTCGACACCATGGCCTCCAACCACACCGTGTGGCCGGAAGCCTAGCCCGCGCCCGCACCCGACCCGTCCCACAGCCCACCACCCACAGCTCACAGCTCACCGCCCGCCACCCACGGCCCGCGGCTCATGGCCCGCGGCTCACACCGCCCACGGCCCGCCACGCACGGCTCGCCGCCCACAACTCACTGCCGACGGCCACCACCCATGGCTCACCGGCCACCGCCCGCCACCCGACGGCTCACGGCTCACGGCTCACGGCTCACGGCTCACGGCTCACGGCTCACGGCTCATGATCCATGGAGACTTGTGGTCGCCATGACAGCCAAACGTTTCCATGGATCATGGCCACGCCCGGGCCACGCCGGGCCACGCCGGGCCACGCCGGGCCACGCCGGGCCACGCCGGGCCACGCCGGGCCACGCCGGGCCACGCCGGGGCAAAACCGGGCCGGACGAGGCAGCACCGCCATCGCCTGACGGACATATCCGACTTGTCGCCCACACACCACCCGCCGGCCGGAAACAGGCGGGCGCTGCGAGGTACGGCACCGCGCCGCGCCCCTCGCAGCGCACGAAACAGGGGCCGCCCACTGTCGGGCGGCCCTGTTTGTGTAGCGACGTCAGGAGGCGTAGGCCTCGAGGCGCTTCGCGCGGCTCGGGTGGCGCAGCTTCAGCAGCGTCACCTTCTCGATCTGCCGGATGCGCTCCCGCGACAGCCCGAACTCCCGGCCCACCTCGTCCAGCGTGCGCTGCCGGCCGTCGTCGAGGCCGAAGCGGAGGCGGATGACCGCCTGCTCGCGCTGGGAAAGGGTGGAGAGGACGATCTCGACCTCCGAGCGGAGCATGCCCTGCGAGACGCTGTCGGCCGGCTCCTCGCGCGGGTCGATCCTGGCCACGAAGTCGCCGAGGGCGCTCTCGCCGTCCTCGCCGACCGCCTGGTCGAGGCTGACCGGCTCGCGGTCGTAGGAGATCAGCTCGATGACCTGGTACTCCTCGATGCCCAGCGCGGCGGCGACCTCGGCCACGACCGGCTCGCGGCCCAGGGAGGCCGACAGGTCGCGCCGGACCCGGACCATGCGGTTGACCTGCTCGACCATGTGCACCGGGATGCGGATGGTGCGGGCCTGGTCGGCCATGGCGCGGGTGATGGCCTGGCGGATCCACC
>NZ_BMPI01000115.1 GCF_014647515.1 Dactylosporangium sucinum
ACCTCGTCGAAGATCGTTTCCTTCGGGTGGGAAAGATTCACCAGCCGCAGCACCAGACCGATCCCGGTGACCAGGATTGCGACCAGCCAGAAGTTCGGCGTGAACCGCCCGGGAGAGGCCAGCCTGCGGCGCACGATGTCGGGCACCGGCGCGGCGGCGCGAATCTCCGGCTTGGTCGCTTCGGTGAGCACACCCGAGGTCATTGGGCGATCGTAGGGGGCGGGATGCCACCATCGCACATGTGCCATTGATTCTCCTTGGGGCGCCACTCGGCAACCCGGACGACGCCTCACCCCGGCTGCGTGAGGTGCTGGCCACGGCCGACGTGGTCGCCGCCGAGGACACCCGGCGCCTGGGCCGCCTCGCGCAGCACCTGGGTGTCACGATCACCGGCCGCCTGGTCAGCTATTTCGAAGGCAACGAGGATCGCCGTACCCCGGAACTGGCCGAACTTCTCCGCGAGGGCCGGACGATCGCCGTGGTGACCGACGGTGGCATGCCGAGCGTGTCCGACCCCGGGTTCCGGCTGGTCAGGGCCGCGGTGGCGCTGGGGGTGCCGGTGACCGCCGCGCCGGGGCCGAGCGCCGTCACGACCGCGCTGGCGGTCTCGGGGCTGCCCTGCGACCGGTTCTGCTTCGAGGGCTTCCCGCCCCGCAAGCCGGGGGAGCGGCGCGCGTACTTCACCGCCCTGGCCGGGGAGCCGCGCACCCTGGTCTTCTTCGAGTCGCCGCATCGCATCGCCGACACGCTGCGGGACATGGCGCTGGCGTTCGGCGAGGACCGGCCCGCCGCGCTGTGCCGCGAGCTGACCAAGACCTACGAGGAGATCCGCCGGGGCACGCTCGGCTCGCTGGCCGAGGACGCCGAGACGGCGCGGGGCGAGATCACGCTCGTCGTCGGCGGCGCGCCGCCGGTCGCCGCCGCCCGGCCGTCCGACGCCGCGCTGGCCGGCGAGGTCGCCGCGCTGGTTGCCGGCGGCACCGACCGCAAGCAGGCGACCCAGGAGGTGGCCCTGCGCCACGGCGTCCCCAAGCGGGACGTCTACGCGGCGGTCGTGGCGCACAAGTAGCTTCCGCCTTCAGTAGGACGCCAGGACGATTCCCGCGGCCAGCACCAGGGGAGCCGCCGTCGTCAGGGCCCAGGCGCCCAGCCGGGTCCGCAGGCGGCCCAGCCGCCAGGCGCCGGTCAGCCAGGACAGCGCCAGGCCACACAGCAGGACCAGGCCCAGCCCGACCGTCCAGCGGACCCGGAGGCCGGAGGGCGCGCCGGCGTAGGCGATGCGGCCGTCGGGCACCATCCGGGCCGCCACGGAGGCGCCCGGCGCCCGGTCGACGCCGACCAGCCACCGTTGCGTCTCTTCTCCCTGGAGCGCGACCTGGCAGCGGCGCAGCACGCCCTTGCCCTCGCACGCCGTGACGGTGGCCGTGCCGCGCACCTGGTGCCCCATGTCCAGCCAGAACGGCTCCGCGCTCGTCCACGCGAAGAACCCGGTGAGCAGGGCGAGCAGCAGCATCGACGCGAGTCCGGTCGCCGGGTGGCGCGGCCGCTTGGCCGGTCGCCCGGGCTTCTGCGGTGCGACCCGCGAGGGCCGCATGGCCCGCATGGCCGGCGTCGGCCACTGCTCCGCCCGGCCGGCCAGTTGGTCGCGTACCGCCATGGCGCCGGCCAGGTGCGCCGCCTCCACCGTCGGGTCGTCCGGCACGGCCACGGCGACGGTCATGGTGGACGGCCACAGCGGGAAGTCGTCCGGCTTCGGCGCCGGCGCCTGGATGCGGGCCACCGGGGCGGCGTCCAGCGTCAACTCCGGCTCCGGGTCCGCGGCGAGCGCGTCGGGGATCGTGGTGGTCGACGGGGCGGGCGGGATGCCGGCGGCCTCGCCGCGCCACCACCCGGCGTCCGGGCTCGGCGCCGGCCAGGGACGCTGCGATGGCTGGTCACTCACGTTTTCCATTGGACAACGGACGATCGCCCACGTTTCGGACGTCACCTCGCGTGTCGGGAGAAAGTATCCGTTCGCCGAAGCACGGGACGGGTCACTACGCTTTCAGGTCATGAGTCGTGTTCTCGCCGCGGTCGCCTGGCCCTACGCCAACGGGCCGCGCCACATCGGTCACGTGTCCGGATTCGGGGTGCCCTCCGACGTCTTCAGCCGCTACATGCGGATGGCCGGGCACGACGTGCTGATGGTCTCGGGCACCGACGAGCACGGCACGCCGATCCAGGTCCAGGCCGACGCCGAGGGGGTGACCCCCCGGGAGCTCGTGGACCGGTACAACCGCGTCATCGTCGAGGACCTGCACGGCCTCGGCCTGTCGTATGACCTGTTCACCCGGACCACGACCGGCAACCACTACGAGGTCGTCCAGGAGCTGTTCCAGGGGCTCTACGACAACGGGTACATCATCGCCAAGACCACGCTCGGCGCGATCTCGCCGTCGACCGGCCGCACGCTGCCCGACCGCTACATCGAGGGCACCTGCCCGATCTGCGGCTACGACAGCGCGCGGGGCGACCAGTGCGACAACTGCGGCAACCAGCTGGACCCCGACCAGCTGATCAACCCGCGGTCGAAGATCAACGGTGAGACGCCGCGGTTCGTCGAGACCGAGCACTTCTTCCTCGACCTGCCGGCCTTCGCCGAGCAGCTCAACGCCTGGCTCGACACGCGCACCGACTGGCGCCCCAACGTCCTGAAGTTCTCCAAGAACCTCATCGGCGACCTCCAGCCGCGGGCGATCACCCGTGACCTGGAGTGGGGCGTGCCGATCCCGCTCGACGGCTGGCGCAACCGCGACGACAAGCGCATCTACGTGTGGTTCGACGCCGTGATCGGCTACCTGTCGGCCTCGATCGAGTGGGCCCGCCGCTCCGGCGACCCCGAGGCGTGGCGCAAGTGGTGGCAAGATCCGGAGGCCCAGGGGTACTACTTCATGGGCAAGGACAACATCGTCTTCCACTCCGTCATCTGGCCGTCCATCCTGCTCGGCTACTCGGGCCCGAAGCCGCAGAGCCTCGGCGCCCTCAACCTGCCGACCGAGGTGGTGTCCTCGGAGTACCTGACGATGGAGGGCCGCAAGTTCTCCTCGTCCCGCCGCGTGGTCATCTACGTCCGCGACTTCCTGGAGCGCTACGACGCCGACGCGCTGCGCTACTTCATCGCCGTGGCCGGCCCGGAGTCCAACGACACCGACTTCACCTGGTCGGAGTTCCGCCGCCGCAACAACGACGAGCTGGTCGCCGGCTGGGGCAACCTGGTCAACCGCTCGATCTCAATGGCGGCGAAGAACTTCGGCGAGATCCCGGCGGCGGGCACCCTGACGCCGGAGGACGAGACCCTGCTGGCGTCGGTGCGCGCGGGCTTCGACAGCGTGGGCGCCCTGCTGGCCAAGCACCGCCAGAAGGCCGCCATCACCGAGGCGATGCGCATCGTGGGCGAGGTCAACAAGTACTTCTCGGACCAGGCGCCGTGGAAACTGAAGGAGGACAAGCCCCGCATGGCCACCGTCCTCCACGTGGCGCTGCAGGCGGTCCGCGACTGCAACACGCTGCTGACCCCGTTCCTGCCGCACGCGGCCCAGCGGATCCACGAGCTCCTGGGCGGCGAGGGCGTCCACGCCCCGATGCCGGAGATCGTGGAGGTCGAGGACCTGGACAACGGCCGGACGTATCCGGTGCTGACGGGCGACTACGCGGTGGGCGCGAAGTGGGAGCCGGTGGCCATCACGCCGGGCACGGCGCTGCAGGCTCCGACCCCGGTCTTCCGCAAGCTGGACGAGTCCATCGTCGAGGAGGAACTGGCCCGTCTGTCCTCCTGACCCTCCGCCGGTCGGCCCGCTGCGAGCCGCGCGCGGCTCGGCGCGCGGTTCGCAGTGTGCGGCTCGCGGCTCGGGGGTGTGCCGACCCGGTGAGCCTTGGTGGCCTGCGTCTACAGGGTGTACCAGTGGTCGCTCTCGTGCGCGTCCGTCACCTCGCTCGCCGGCGCCCACGCCTCGTAGACGCCCCGCTCCACGCAGTGCGCGCCCAGGCGAGCCACCTGGTCGCCGTCCGGGCGGGACAGCCGCAGCCGGAGCCAGTCGCCCTCCTGGCGGACCACCGTGCAGCGGGCCTCGCGCCAAGTGGCGCGGGGGACGCGGCGGGCCAGCGCCTCCAGCGGGTAGCGGGCCGCCCGCGTCTTCGCCGCCACGCGGAACTCGCCCGGCGGGTCGACGATCGCCTCGAACATGTTGTCGCGGTACTTGCCGATGTAGCGGCTCAGCGGCGGTGCGACCGGGAAGTACTCCTGGTCCGACGCGTCCGGCAGCAGGTGGCGCCACTGCGGGCCGTGCATGCGGGACCATGCCCGCTGCTCCGGCAGGTAGGTGTACAGCGTGACCTCGGTGCCGTCCGCCGTGTAGGCGACCAGCGACGTGTTCGCCGGCACGGGCAGCTCGGCCAGGTCGGCCGTCACGAACTCC
Organism: Dactylosporangium sucinum; assembly: GCF_014647515.1. Classification (GTDB taxonomy): domain Bacteria; phylum Actinomycetota; class Actinomycetes; order Mycobacteriales; family Micromonosporaceae; genus Dactylosporangium; species Dactylosporangium sucinum. Next base: position 4,455 of record NZ_BMPI01000115.1, read on the forward strand.
GGGACGATGTGGCGGCCGCTCGGGGCGAAGCCCGTGCCGATCACCGGGGGGCCCAGGCGGTCGTGGGGCGGCATCGACACCAGGCCGCCATAGCTGTCGCCCAGGGGGACGTCGTAGTCGTACGCGTCGACGGCCCGCCAGCGGACGGCGAAGACCACCTCCGCGGCCGGTTCGCCCGAGAGGATCGCCAGGTCGGCCGGGGTGCGCAGGTGGGCGACGTCGAAGGCGCGGTAGCAGAAGCCACTGATCGGCCAGCCGCGCAGGTAGCCGGCGAGCTGCGTGCCGGTCAGGAATTTGATCATGCGGGTGCCGCGGCGGACCACGGCCGTGCGGCGGATCGGGGCCACGCTGGCCGCCGCCGACGGGGTCTGGCTCAGCTTGTGGATCGCGGTCCAGTCCAGCGCGCGGGTCACCGGCATCAGCAGGGGCTCGTCCTCCAGGCCGTCGAGGGCCGAGGCGACCTCGGTGGCGTGGATGAAGCGGCGGTACGGCCAGCGCGCCCCCGGTCGCGGATTGGGGAGGAAGCCGGGCGCGGGCGTCGTGGCATACACCTCGAACGCGGCGCCCTGCGCGATCTCCTCGGCCGGATAGGCGACCCCGTCGATCGTCACGCTGTGGGTCGCGGATCCCTCCGCGTGGCCGATGACTGTCACTTTCGCGACGCTAGGGGCGGGTTGTGTGCTCCAGGTGAACGATGGGTTAACGCCGGACCGGGGGTGGCATGCTTGACGCCGATGAGTGCGAGAAAACACAGCCGCGAGGGGACGTTTCCCCCGGCGCCCGAGCCGCTGCCGGTCGCGGTCCCGGACAGCCACACCCACCTGGACATCACCCTGGAGGACGACGGTCAGGGCGGCCCAGCCACCGTAGCGGATGCCGTCAGCGCCGCGTCAGCGGCCGGCGTCGATCGGCTGGTGCAGGTCGGCTGCGACGTCGAGTCGTCGCGGTGGGGGGTCGAGGTCGCCGCCGAGCATCCGGCCGTGGTCGCGACCGTCGCGCTGCACCCCAACGACGCGGCACGACTGGCCGACCTCGACGGGGCGCTGCGGGAGATCGAGCGGCTGGCCGCCCACCCGCGCGTCCGCGGCATCGGCGAGACCGGCCTCGACTACTTCCGCACCGGCGAGGACGGGCGCAAGGCCCAGCACGAGAGCTTTCGCGCGCACATCGCGATCGCCAAGCGGTATGGCAAGACGCTCGTCATCCACGACCGCGACGCCCACGACGACGTGCTGGCCGTGCTCGACGAGGAGGGCGCGCCCGACCAGGTCGTCATGCACTGCTTCTCCGGCGACGAGAGCTTCGCGCGGGAGTGTCTCGACCGGGGATACCTGCTCAGCTTCGCCGGCACCGTCACCTTCGGCAACGCGGCCCACCTGCGCCGGGCGGCGGCGATCACGCCCCTGGACGGCCTGCTGGTGGAGACCGACGCCCCGTTTCTCACGCCCACGCCGTACCGTGGCCGCCCCAACGCCTCGTATCTCGTCCCCCTGACCGTCCGCGCGCTCGCCGACGTCACCGGCCACGACCTCGACGCGCTGTGCGCGGCCATCTCGGCCAACGGCGACCGGGCGTTCGGGTCCTGGCGGTGAGCCTGCTCGGCCCGGCAGAGGTCCGGGAACTGGCGCACAAGCTCGGCATCCGCCCGACCAAGCAGCTTGGGCAGAACTTCGTGCACGATCCCAACACGGTGCGGCGGATCGTGCGCGCCGCCGACCTCGCGCCGGACGACATCGTGCTGGAGGTCGGCCCGGGCCTCGGCTCGCTGACGCTGGCCTTGCTGGAGCAGGGGGTCGAGGTGCGCGCCGTGGAGATCGACCCGGTGCTCGCCGGCGCGCTGCCGGACACCGTCGCCCGGTTCGCCCCCGAGCACGCGGGGCGCCTCACCGTCATCGCCGGCGACGCGCTGCGCGCCAAGGTGCCCGCGGGCCCGACCGCGCTCGTGGCGAACCTGCCGTACAACGTGGCCGTCCCGGTCGTCCTGCACCTCCTCGCCGCCGTCCCCACCCTCCGGCACGGGCTGGTGATGGTGCAGAAGGAGGTCGCCGACCGGCTGACCGCCGGGCCGGGCAGCCGGGTCTACGGGGTGCCGAGCGCGAAGCTGGCCTGGTACGCGACCTCCCGCCAGGCCGGCAAGGTGCCGCCGAGCGTGTTCTGGCCGGTGCCCAACGTCGACTCGGGGCTGGTCGCGTTCACCCGCCGCGAGCCGCTCGACGGCGACCGCGAGGCGACGTTCGCGGTGGTCGACGCCGCGTTCGCCCAGCGCCGCAAGATGCTGCGGGGCGCGCTGGCCGGCTGGGCCGGCGGCCCGGACGCGGCCGAGCGGATCCTCCGCGCGGCCGGCGTCGACCCGGGCGCCCGCGGCGAGCAGCTCGCGGTGGAGGACTTCACCCGCATCGCGAGCCAGCGTCGCGCCGGCGGGGCGCCCGGGTAGGGTGCAGCAGTGACCGAGCCGCTCTTCTCCGAGGACGAGGAGTTCGACCGGCCGCGCCTGGCCGCGCACGGACCGGTCCGGGTCCGCGTGCCCGCGAAGATCAACCTCCACCTGCACGTCGGCCCCACCCGGCCCGACGGCTTCCATGAGCTGACGACCGTTTACCACGCGATTGGTCTCTACGACGAGATCACCGCGCGGCGCGGCGACACGCTCGCGCTGACCATGGAGGGCGAGGGCACCGGCGAGCTGTCCCTCGACGAGGACAACCTCGTCATCCGGGCCGCCCGCGCGCTGGCCGCGGAGACCGGGCACGAGCCGCACGCCCGGCTGCACCTGAAGAAGCAGATCCCGATCGCGGCCGGGCTGGCCGGCGGCAGCGCCGACGCGGCCGCCGCCCTCGTCGCCTGCGACCAGCTGTGGGGCACCGGCATGTCCCGCGACGACCTGGCCGCGATCGCCGCGACGCTCGGCTCCGACATCCCGTTCCTGGTCCTGGGCGGCACCGCGCTCGGCACCGGCCGGGGCGAGCTGGTCAGCCCGGTGCTCACCGGCGGGCACGCCTGGCACTGGGTGCTCGCCGTGGCCGAGGAGGGCCTGTCCACCCCGATCGTGTACCGCACGTTCGACCAGCTCGGCGGCGACTCCAGCGCCGGCCCGCCGGACGGGCTGCTGGCCGCCCTGCGCCAGCGCGACCCCGAGGTGCTCGCCGGGGAGCTCGCCAACGACCTGCAGGCCGCCGCGCTGCACCTGCGCCCCGAGCTGCAGGGCGTGCTCGACGCCGGCCTCGACGCGGGCGCGCTGGCCGGCCTGGTCTCCGGCTCCGGGCCGACCTGCGTCTTCCTGGCCGAGGACGCGCGGCACGCGGCGCTCGTCGCCGCCGACCTGGAGGCCCGCAACTGCTGCCGGGCCGTGCGCACGGCCGTCGGCCCGGTTCCGGGAGCGAGGGTCCTCTGATGGCGAACATCGTCAACCTCGACAAGGTTTCCAAGTCGTACCCTGCCGGGCGCATCTTCGACGAGGTGTCCCTCGGCATCGACGACAGCGACCGCATCGGCATCGTCGGGCTCAACGGCGCCGGCAAGACCACGCTCCTGCGCATGCTCACGAAGGTCGAGGAGCCGGACTCGGGCCGGGTCACCCACCGGCGCGACCTGCGCGTCGCGGCGCTCCCGCAGACGCTCGACCTGCCGCCCGCGGCGACCGTGCGCGACGTGGTCGTCGGCACCGCCTGGCTGCCGGCCGGCTTCGCCGCCGAGCACGAGTGGGCGGGCGACGCCGGCGTGCGCACGGTGCTCAACGGGCTGGGCATGCCGCACCTCGGCCTCGACGCGGCCGTCGGCCCGATGTCCGGTGGCGAGCGCCGCCGCGTCGCCCTGGCCGCGCTGCTGGTCCGCCCGGCCGACCTGCTCATCCTCGACGAGCCGACCAACCATCTCGACGTCGCCGGCATCGCCTGGCTGGCGCGGCACCTGCTGCAGCGCCGCGGCGCGCTCATCGTCGTCACCCACGACCGCTGGTTCCTCGACGCCGTCTGCACCACCACGTGGGAGGTCGCCGACGCGACCGTCCGCTCCTACGAGGGCGGCTACGCGGCCTGGACCCTCGCGCGGGCCGAGCGGGTGCGGGTCGCCGCCGAGACCGAGGCCCGCCGGCAGAACCTGCTGCGCAAGGAGATCGCCTGGCTGCGCCGCGGCCCGCCCGCGCGCACCAGCAAGCCCAAGTTCCGCATCGACGCCGCCAACGCGCTCATCGCCGACGTGCCGCCGCCCCGCGACACCGTCTCGCTCCAGCGGCTCGCCGTGACCCGGCTGGGCAAGCAGGTCTACGAGCTGTCCGGCCTGCAGTTGCGGGCCGGCGACCGGGAGCTGCTGTCCGACGTGGACTGGATCGTCGGCCCCGGCGACCGGATCGCCGTCCTGGGTGCGAACGGCGCCGGCAAGACCACGCTGCTGCGCGTGCTCGCCGGCGGCCGCGAGCCCGACGGCGGGCGGGTGCTGCGCGGCACCACGGTCCGCCCGGCGTTCCTCTCCCAGGAGCTGCGCGAGCTGCCCGGCGACCTGCGGCTGCTGGAGGCGGTCGAGGAGGTCGCCAAGCGGGTCAAGCTCGGCGACCGCGAGCTGTCCGCGGCGCAGCTGGCCGAGGTCTTCGGCTTCACCGGCGCGCGGGTCTGGACGCCGGTCGCCGACCTGTCCGGCGGCGAGCGGCGCCGGCTGCAGCTGCTGCGGCTGCTCGCGACCGAGCCCAACGTGCTGCTCCTCGACGAGCCCACCAACGACCTCGACATCGACACGCTGGCCGCGCTGGAGGACCTGCTCGACACCTGGCCCGGCACGCTCATTGTGGCCAGCCACGACCGCTACCTGGTCGAGCGGGTGACCGACACCGTCTACGGCATGTATGGCGACGGGCGCCTGGTCCATCTGCCCGGTGGCGTCGACGAGTACCTCGCCGCCGTCTCGGGCACCGCCTCCGGCTTCGCGACGGAGACGAAGGCCGAGGCGAGGACCGCGGAGCGGGGCGCCGACCTGCGGGCGTCGGAGAAGGACCAGCGCGCCGCCAGGAAGGAGCTGGCCAAGCTGGAGCGCAGTATCGACCGCCTCACCCAGAAGGAGGAGGCGCTGCACACGCAGCTGGCCGAGCACGCCACCGACTACACCAGGATCACTGAGCTGGACGCGGAGCTTCGCGCGGTACAGCGGGAGAAAGCCGAAGCCGAGGAGCAATGGCTCGCCCTGGCGGAGATCGCCGGCTGACCCGGTCTTAGAATCTCGACCATGGCCGCACACTTTCCGATCAACCACCACCTCCGGCCGCTCTACCGGCTGCTGGCCGGAGTGGCGGGCCTCTACATGCTGGTCTTCGGCGTGGTCGGCTTCGCGCAGACCTCCGGCGCTGAGTTCTTCACCCGCGACGAGGCCGAATGGGTGCTCGGCCTGCGGACCAACCCGGCGTTCTCGCTGCTCTCGATCGTCGCCGGTGTCATCGTGCTGGGCGCCAACCTCATCGGGCGCAACGTCGGGCACGTCATCAACACGATCGCCGGCGTCGTCCTGACCATCGTCGGCATGGCGTCGCTGGCGCTGATGCAGACCGAGGCCAACGTCTTCGCGTTCTCGATGGTCAACGTGATCGTGACCTTCGTCCTCGCCGCCGTCGTCGGCACGGCGAGCCTCTACGACCGGGTCGGCTCCACCGCGGAGGCGCAGGCGGAGGAGGAGTTCCGCCACGGGCCCAGCACCGCCCGAAGCACGGTCTGACGCCTGAAACGCGAGAAAAGGGGGCGCCGCCGAGGCGCCCCCTTTTTCACTTTCCCTGCCGGGTCACCAGCGTCGGCTTGCCCTTCATGTTGGACAGGCCGTTCCAGGCCAGGTTGACCAGGTGCGCGGCGACGACCTCCTTCTTCGGCTTGCGGACCTCCAGCCACCAGCGGCCGGTCAGCGCGACCATGCCGACGAGCGCCTGGGAGTACAGCTCGGCGAGCTTGGGGTCGAAGCCGCGGCGCTTGAACTCCGAGCCGAGTATGTGCTCGGCCTGGTGCGCCACGTCGTTCAGCACGCTCATGAAGTTGCCGGTCGGCGACATCACCGGGGCCTCGCGCACCAGGACCCGGAAGCCGTCGGTCTCCGACTCGATGTAGTCCAGCAGCGCGAGGGCCGCCTGCTCGAGCAGCTCGTGCGGGTGTCCGGCGGTCAGCGCGTTGGTGATCCGGTCGAGCAGCGACCGGACCTCCCGGTCGACCACCACCGCGTAGAGCCCCTCCTTGCCGCCGAAGTGCTCGTAGACGACGGGCTTCGACACCTTCGCCCGCGACGCCACCTCCTCGATGGAGGTGGCGTCGAAGCCCCGCTCGGCGAAGAGTGCTCGCCCGATCGAGATGAGTTGCTCACGGCGTTGCGTGGAGGACATCCGGACCCGCCCCTTGGCCGGGGCCGGTGGCGGCGGTGCCGGCGGGCGCAGGTCGTTCTCGTCCAGGCTGTCGGTCACCCGTTCATCGTGCCAGCAACGATCCGCTTGGCGTCGATGCGGTCCTTCTTCGGCCAGCGGATGTCGCTCGCCCAGCCGAGCTTCTCGAAGATCCAGATGAGCCGCGCGTTGATGTCGATCTGGCCCTTGTCGACGCCGTGGCGCGCGCAGGTCGGGTCGGCGTGGTGCAGGTTGTGCCAGCTCTCGCCGAACGACAGGATCGCCAGCGGCCAGAAGTTGCTGGCCCGGTCGCCCTCGCGGGTCTCGAACGGCCGCTCGCCGTAGACGTGGCAGATCGAGTTGATCGACCAGGTGACGTGGTGCAGCAGGCCGATGCGGATCAGGCCGGCCCAGAAGAACGCCGACAGCGCACCCTGCCACGACCAGGTGACCAGGCCGGCGATGATCGCGGGCAGCGTCGCCGACAGGATGACGATGACCGGGAACAGCTTGTCGATGCGGCGGATGTCCTTGTCGGCCATGAGGTCGGGCGCGAAGCGCTCCCGGTTGGCCAGCTCGCGGTGGAACAGCCAGCCGACGTGCGCGTGGAAGAGCCCCTTGGTCAGACCCAGGAACGACTCACCGAAGCGCCAGGGCGAGTGCGGGTCACCCTCGCGGTCGGAGAACGCGTGGTGGCGGCGGTGGTCGGCGACCCACTGGGTCGGGTTGCCCTCGATCGCGGTGCTGCCCGCGACGGTGAGCGCGATCCGCAGGCCACGCTTGGCCTTGAAAGAACCATGGGTGAGGTACCGGTGGAAACCGGTCCCGATGCCGAGCCCCCCGATGACGTAGAAGACCACGCCGAGGACGACGTCGAGCCAGCTCAGCCCCCATCCCCAGGCCACCGGGACGGCGGCGAGCAGGGCGACGAAGGGCAGGACCACGAAGCCCCACAGCGCGATCAGGATGCCGATGCTCTGCTTGCCCTCGGTGAGCGGCTTGGGTGCGCGCTCAGGCGTGTCGGCGGGGGTCGGGTCAAGGACCGATACGGACATGGCACCTCTCAAAAAGTTCGTCGCCGGGCGGGGGCTACGCTTACGTCACCGTAACTTACGGAGGCGTAGGTTCGCCAGGTGGAGCTCGTGTCAAGTCAGTTACCCCGAGTTTCGTGTGATCTTCCTGCCAAGTTCTTCACCACGATCGGCGGATGTCCCGGACCCGTGAGGTGAACCCGCCCTGGGGACGAAACGGATTGAAGCGCAAGCTAGGCTTCCAACGCGGCGTAATGGGGTGTGGGGTAACGGCAGCCCGCAGGCCTTTGGAGCCTCGCAGTCCTGGTTCGAATCCAGGCACCCCAGCGATGTTTCGCCCACCGCACGGTGTCCGCGATGTCTGACTACGATGAGGCCGCACCGACAATCCGTCGAGGGGGCGCCTCCGTGCGAAACGTGATCATCCTGGCCGCCGGCGAAGGCAAGCGCATGAAGTCGGCGCTGCCCAAGGTCCTCCACCCACTGCTCGGCCGCACGCTCGTCGGCCACGTGCTGGCCGCGACGGAGTCGTTCCTGGACAACGGGACGGTGACCGTCGTGGTCGGGCACGGCGCCGACCAGGTCCGCGCCCACCTGGAGCAGGTGGCCCCGGCCGCGGTCCCGGTCACCCAGGCCGAGCAGCGCGGCACGGGCCACGCGGTCCGCATCGCGCTGGACGCCAACCCCGAGATCGCCGGCACGGTCGTCGTGCTCAACGGCGACATCCCGCTGCTGCGGGCCGAGACGCTCGCCGCGCTCGTGCATACCCACGAGACGACGAAGGCGGCGGCCACCGTGCTGACCGCCGAGGTCGCCGACCCCACCGGCCTCGGGCGCATCGTGCGCAACCGGGGTGGCGAGTTCGCGGCGATCGTCGAGGAGCGCGACGCCACCCCGGCCCAGCGGGCGATCCGCGAGATCAACTCGGGCGCCTACGTCTTCGAGGCCGCCGCGCTGCGCGAGATGCTCGGCAAGCTGTCGACCGACAACGACCAGGGCGAGGAGTACCTCACCGACGTCATCGGCCTGCTCGCGGAGGCCGGCTCGCCGATCGTCGCCCACCGCGCCCCCGACGCCACCGAGACCCTCGGCGCCAACGACCGCGCCGAGCTGGCCGGCCTGCGGGCCATCATGCGCGACCGGGTCAACGACGAGTGGATGCGCGCCGGGGTGGCGATCATCGACCCGGCGACCACCTGGATCGACGTGACGGTCACCCTTGAGCGCGACGCGGTCGTCGAGCCCAACACCCACCTGCGCGGCGCCACGAGCATCGGCGAGGGCGCCGTGGTCGGCCCGGACACCTCACTCATCGACGTCGTCGTCGGCGCGGGCGCGACCGTGCTGCGCACCCACGCGCTGTCCTCGGAGATCGGCCCGCAGGCCTCGGTCGGGCCGTTCGCCTACCTGCGCCCCGGCAGCCGGCTGGGGGTCAAGGCGAAGATCGGCACGTTCGTCGAGACCAAGGCGGCGACGCTGGGCGACGGCGCGAAGGTCCCCCACCTGTCGTATGTCGGTGACGCCGAGATCGGCGAGGGCACCAACATCGGCGCCGCCACCGTGTTCGTGAACTACGACGGGGTGAAGAAGCAGCGCTCGGTCATCGGCGCCCACGCGCGGACCGGCGCCGACAACATGTTCGTCGCGCCGGTGCACGTCGGCGACGGCGCCTACACGGCGGCCGGCAGCGTCATCGTCAAGGACGTCCCGCCGGGCGCCCTGGGCGTCTCCCGGGCCCACCAGCGCAACATCGAGGGCTGGGTCGAGCGCAAGCGACCTGGCACCGCGGCAGCTGTCGCGGCCGCTGAGGCTAACGCTGTGTTTCAGGAACGTGAAGAACACCACGTCGACCCAGGTCCGGTGGTCGAGCGGCCCGCGCCCGACGAACAATGAGGCGCAACCACGAGACCGGGAGCGGGCGACCCCAGATGGCCAGCATTTCTTCGGAGAATCGCAAGAACCTGATGCTCTTCTCCGGCCGCGGGTTTCCCGCGCTCGCCGAGGAGATCGGCGCGGTGCTCGGGGTGGACCCGACGCCCATGGACGCATACGACTTCGCCTCGGGCGAGATCTTCGTGCGGTATCGCGAGAGCGTCCGCGGCTCGGACGCCTTCGTCGTCCAGTCGATGGTCGCGCCGATCAACGACTGGCTGATGGAGTCGTTGATCATGGTGGACGCGCTGAAGCGGGGCTCCGCCAAGCGCATCACGGTGGTGCTGCCGTTCTACCCGTATGCGCGGCAGGACAAGAAGCACCGCGGCCGCGAGCCGATCTCGGCCCGCCTGGTGGCGGACCTCTTCAAGACGGCGGGGGCCAACCGCATCCTGACCGTCGATTTGCACACGGCCCAGATCCAGGGCTTCTTCGACGGCCCGGTCGACCACCTGTTCGCGATGAACACGCTGGCCGACCACATCGAGGCCAAGTACGCGGGCCGCCCGATCACCGTCGTCGCCCCCGACTCGGGCCGCGTGCGCGTGGCGGAGCGCTGGACGGACCGGCTGGGCGGCTGCCCGCTGGCCTTCATCCACAAGACCCGCGACCCCTCCAAGCCCAACCAGGTGGTGGCCAACCGCGTGGTGGGCGAGGTCGAGGGCCGCGTCTGCCTGATCGTCGACGACATGATCGACACGGGCGGCACGATCGTCTCGGCCGCGGACATCCTCTTCAACGAGGGCGCGGCCGACGTCGTGGTGGCGGCCACCCACCCGGTGCTGTCCGACCCGGCGTGCGACCGCCTGGCCGCGAGCCGCATCAGCGAGGTCGTGGTGACGAACACCCTGCCCCTGCCGGCCGACAAGAAGGTGGAGAAGATCACCCAGCTCTCCATCGCCCCACTGCTGGCCCGGGCGATCCGCGAGGTCTTCGACGACGGCTCCGTGACGACCCTGTTCGGCGGCCTTTCCTAGCCCGCTCCGCGCGGCGGCGCGGCCGGTTTCGAACGGCCGCGCCTCCCGAGGACGGCCTCGGGTTCGAGCGGCAGGCCCCTTGCCGGCGCGCAAGCTTGGTGCGGCCGCCCCGGAGGACGCCAGGGTGGGTGACTGCGCTGGAACGCCGGGGTGGGGTGACCGCGCTGCGATGCCGGGGTGGGGTGACCGCGTTAGAGCGTCGGGTTGTCGCCCGTGCACGGGCCCGCGCCTGGAGATCCTCCGCGCCTGGCTCCCTCCCTGCTCAGGCCTGCCGCGGCCAGTCCCTCCATCCCCCAGCCGGGCTCGGGTGCCGCGCCGTGGCCGATCTGCCGGTTTTGTCGTAATGCGCACGCCCGCGATGGCGGCATCGGCCGGAATGCGCTGCGGACCATCCATGATCAAGGGAAGAATCTGGCTGCCAGGGCGACCAGATGTCTCCATTGATCATGGAGCGCGGCTCCAGTGGTGCAAGTAACGGGCCGCGGCGGGCGGTGGATGCATGGTGGGCAAGCGTGATCTGCACAACCGGGCGGGGAGGGTGTGAACGGCGTCTGGCGTCTCGGGTAAGCTAGTGCGGTTGCCACGGCGAGGGTGCTCCCGAGGGGCCGGGCGTGCAGTTCCTGCGCAGTCGCGCAAGAACGCATGACGGTCGTGCGAGCTCCGTGATCGACGCGGTGCTCCGGGCCTGTGCCCTGCGCGCCCCCTCGCCCGAGCGCCGCACGAGACAACTGTTACCGGTCGCGCCGGCCGGTGCCCGCCGCACAACCGCATCAGGAGTTTTGTCGTGTCCGAGGTAAAGATCAGCGCCGAGCCCCGCACCGAGTTCGGCAAGGGTGGTGCCCGCCGCACGCGCCGGGCCGGCAAGGTGCCCGCCGTGCTGTACGGTCACGGCGAGAAGCCCCGTCACATCGCACTCCCCGCCCGTGAGTTCGCCGCGGCGATCCGTCACGGCGGCATGACCCAGGTCTTCAACATCGAGATCTCCGACGGCAGCGCCGCGCTGGCCCTGCCGAAGGCGATCCAGCGTGACCCGATCAAGGACACCTTCGACCACGTGGACCTGCTCGTGGTCCGCCGCGGCGAGAAGGTCACTGTCGACGTCCCGGTGCAGCTCACCGGCGAGGCGGCCCGCGACACGCTGATCATGACCGAGAGCACCACGCTGTCGGTCCTGGCCGACGCGACCAAGCTGCCCGACCGCCTGGAGGCCTCGATCGCGGGTCTCGAGGCCGGCAGCCACGTGACCGCCGCCGACGTCAAGCTCCCGGCCGGCGTCGAGCTCGCCGCCGACGCGGAGCTGGTCATCGCGGTCGTCACCGCCGCGCCGACCCAGGTCATCGAGGGCGAGGGCGCTGCCGAGGCCGAGACCCCCGAGGCGACCCCCGCCGCGGCCGAGGCCTGACCGACCGCACCACCGCTGGGCGGCCGGACCAACTCCCGGGCCGGGATCGCAAGCACAGACGACGTGAACGAGAAGGTCGCGGGAATCGCCTACGGCGGCCCGCGACCTTTCCGCATGAGGAGAGGACGCCGTGCCGGACACCGAGCCGTGGCTGGTCGTCGGGCTGGGGAACCCCGGGCCGGAGTATGCGCGCCACCGCCACAACGTCGGGTTCATGGTCGCCGACCTGCTCGCCGAGCGGGCCGGGCTGCGCTTCTCGCGGCACCGGCGGGTCGTGGCCGAGGTCGCCGAGGGACGCATCCGCGTCGGCGGGCCGCGGATCGTGCTCGTCAAGCCGATGACGTACATGAATCTTTCCGGCGGACCGGTCGCCGGCCTGGCGCAGTTCTACAAGGTGCCGGTCGGGCAGGTCATCGCCGTCCACGACGAGCTCGACGTCCCCTGGACGCAGCTGCGCCTGAAGCAGGGCGGCGGCGAGGGCGGCCACAACGGGCTGCGCTCGATGTCGAGCTCGCTGGGCGGCAAGGACTACATCCGGGTCCGCTTCGGCATCGGGCGGCCGCCCGGCCGGCAGAACCCGGCCGACTTCGTGCTGTCCGACTTCTCGGCCGTCGAGCGCAAGGAGCTCGACTACTTCGTCGACCGCGCCGCCGACGCCGTCGAGATGGTAATCGACCGCGGTCTCGAGCCGACCCAGAATCATTACCACGCGTCGTAAGAGCCGATAAGCGCCCTGTCCGACCGTATCGACCCGTTCCCCGCCGCCTGCGCGCCGCCGTGACGTATGTCCGAGTTGCACGTTGTACTCCAAGTCGCACCTTTTGCACGAGGCATGACCAGGAGCACGAGGCAGACCGGAGGCGGACAGATGGCGGTCGACAGCGGACGTACGCGGGACGGCTTCCACCGCCCGGCGCACCTGCGTCGCGACGACCGCCCGGCGCACCGCGAGCCGGCCGCGAACCTGCCCGTCCGAGAGGCGCAGGCGGCGCTGAAGAACGGCCGCCGGCCGAGCCCGGTCCGCACGACGACCCGGCACACGAACATCCTGGCCGGCCGGAGCGCGGCACAACCGGTACAAGATGGGCCAAAAAGCGCCGAGCGGCCGCATCGGAACCGGGCCGCCGCGCCCGTCTCGCCCGCGCCCGGGTCACCGGTGCCGCCGGCCGAGGTCTCCGCTCAGCTCGCCGCCGAGGTCGAGGACGCCGTCCGCGGCGCCGCGGCATTCGTCCCGACGAAGACGCTTCCGCCCGATGACGCCCCGCGCCGGCTGCGGCACCGGGCGCGGTGGGCCTGGGAGGGCCGGTACCTCCGGACGCTCCTCGTGCTCGACTTCGTGATCGGTGTCCTCGCCGGCGTGGTCGCGTTCGAGGTGCGGTTCGGGGCCGGCCTGACCGAGTACAACGCCCGGTACGTCCTGCTCAGCGCGCTGCTCCCGGTCGCGTTCTCGGCGACGCTCGCGGCCAACCGGGCCTACGAGAAGCGGTACCTCTTCGTCGGCACCGACGAGTACCAGCGCGTCCTGCGGGCCGGTCTCGCCCTCACCGCCGCCACGGTGTTCGTCGCCTACGCGGCCGAGGTGCGCATCGCGCGCGGCTGGTTCGTGGTCGCGCTGCCCCTGGTCACGTTCGCCTGCCTGCTCGGCCGGTTCCTCCTGCGCCAGCTGCTGCACCGGGCGCGCAAGCGGCGCGGCGCATGCATGCGGCGGGTCGTCGTGGTCGGCCACGAGCTCGCGGTCGAGGCCATGACCAGGCAGTTGTGCCGGGAGCGGTACCACGGCCTGAAGGTCGTCGGCGCCTGCCTCGCCACCGAGGGCCACGTGCCGGACGTGCCGGTGCTGGGCACGTTCGACCAGATCGCGGGCGCGGTCCGCGCGGCGCGGGCCGACACCGTCCTGGTCCTGTCGTGCCCGGAGCTGGACGGCCACTCGCTGCGGCGCCTGGCCTGGCACCTGGAGCGCGACGACATCGACCTCATCGTGGCCAGCACGCTCATCGATGTGGCCGGCAGCCGGACGACCATCCGGCCGGTGGACGGCCTGCCCATGCTCCACGTCGAGCACCCCACCCTGACCGGCGCCCGGCGCCTGGTCAAGGCCGGGTTCGACCGGGTGGGCGCGGCCCTCCTGCTGGTCGTCGCATCCCCCCTTCTGGCTGGTCTTGCGCTGGCGGTTCGCGTGGAGTCGAGGGGGCCGGTACTGTTCCGACAGGTACGTGTGGGCAAGGACGGTCGCGAGTTCGTGATCTTCAAGTTCCGCACGATGCACGTGGACGCCGAAGCCCGCCTCGCCGAGCTGCGGCATCTCAACGAAGTCGACGGCGCGTTGTTCAAACTGCGCAACGACCCGCGGGTGACCCGCGTCGGACGGCTTCTGCGCAAGTTTTCGCTCGACGAGCTGCCGCAGCTGCTCAACGTGCTCGGCGGCAGCATGTCACTGGTCGGGCCCCGCCCGCCGCTGCCCGAGGAGGTCGCCGTGTATCCGGACGACGCCCGGCGCCGGCTGGCCGTGCGGCCCGGGATGACCGGTCTGTGGCAGGTGTCCGGCCGGTCGGACCTATCGTGGGACGAAGCGGTCCGCCTCGACCTGCAGTACGTGGAGAACTGGTCGCTCTCGCTCGACCTGGTCATCATGCTGCGGACGTTGAGCGCCGTGACCCGAGGGGCTGGAGCGTACTGAGATGACCGACCTACCACCCGCCACGGACGGCGGGTTCGCCCGCTGGCTGGCCCAGCGGGCCGGCGACCTGCTGCTCAAGCTGCGCGAGGAGATGGGGTATTCCGACCCCGACGCGCTGCGCAAGGCCGGCGACCGGCTGTCGCACGAGCTGCTCGTGGCCCAGCTGGAGCGCTGGCGTCCCGCCGACGCCGTGCTCTCCGAGGAGGGTGCCGACAGCACCGCCCGGCTCGCCGCCGACCGCGTCTGGATCGTCGATCCGCTCGACGGCACCCGCGAGTTCGGCGAGGAGGGCCGGGCCGACTGGGCCGTTCACGTGGCCCTCTACGCGAGCCACCGGCTGGCCGCCGGCGCCGTGGCGCTGCCGGCCCAGCACTGCGTGCTCGGCACCGACTCGCCGCCGCCGTTCCCGCCGATGCCGGGCGTGCAGGGCGAGCCGATCCGGCTGGCCGCGAGCCGCACCCGCCCGCCGGCGCTGCTGGCCGAGCTGGCCGAGAAGCTGCCGATCGAGCTGGTCCCGATGGGCTCGGCCGGCGCCAAGATCGCCGCGGTCATCGACGGGGCGGTCGACGCCTACGTCCACGCCGGCGGCCAGTACGAGTGGGACTCGGCCGCGCCGGTCGCTGTGGCGGTCGCCACGGGTCTGCATGCTTCCCGTATCGACGGGACTACGTTGGAATACAACCAGCCCGACCCGCGGCTACCTGACCTGGTCGTATGTCGGAAGGCACTGGCGCCGCAACTGCTGGCCGCGATCAACAGCTGAAAGGTCCCCGCCACATGAGCGGTACGAAGCGGAGCGGAGTGCCCGCTCATCATGAATGCAGTGTTCAGCTCGGGCGGCGCCGGAGCGATGCGGAGGTGACCGCATGAGCCGCGCGCCGTATCGCGTCTCCCACCTGGATGCTCTCGAGGCCGAGAGCCTGTTCGTCATGCGCGAGGTGGTCGCCGAGTTCGAGCGGCCCGTGCTGCTGTTCTCCGGCGGCAAGGACTCGATCGTGATGCTCCGGCTCGCCGAGAAGGCCTTCGCGCCGGGCCGGATCCCGTTCCCGGTGATGCACGTCGACACCGGGCACAACTTCCCCGAGGTCCTCGCCTACCGTGACCGCCGCGTCACCGATCTCAACGTGCAGCTCATCGTGGCGAGCGTGCAGGAGGCGATCGACAGCGGGCTGGTCCGCGAGTCCGCCGACGGGATGCGCAACCGCATCCAGACGCCGGTGCTGCTCGACGCGATCGAGAAGTACCGCTTCGACTCCCTCTTCGGCGGCGCGCGGCGCGACGAGGAGAAGGCGCGGGCCAAGGAGCGCGTGTTCAGCTTCCGCGACGACTTCGGCCAGTGGGACCCGCGCAACCAGCGGCCCGAGCTGTGGGCGCTGTACAACGCCCGCATCGCGCCCGGCGAGTCGATCCGGGTGTTCCCGCTGTCCAACTGGACCGAGCTGGACGTCTGGCACTACATCGCCCGCGAGGGCATCGACCTTCCGTCGATCTACTACGCGCACGACCGCGAGGTGGTCGACCGGGGCGGCATGCTCTACGCGATCAACGAGCACCTGCCGCTGAAGGCCGGCGAGACGCCGTTCGTCGAGCAGGTCCGCTACCGCACGGTCGGCGACGCCTCGTGCACGGCGGCGGTCCGCAGCGACGCGGACACGATCGAGAAGGTCATCGCCGAGGTCGCCGCGACCCGCATCACCGAGCGCGGCGCGACCCGCGGCGACGACAAGGTGAGCGAGGCGGCGATGGAAGACCGCAAGCGTGAGGGGTACTTCTAGAGTGACCGCCGTGATCGAACGCCAGATGGACCTGCTCCGCTTCGCGACGGCCGGGTCCGTCGACGACGGCAAGTCGACCCTGATCGGGCGCCTGCTGTACGACTCGAAGGCCATCTTCGAGGACCAGCTGGAGGCCGTCGAGGCCACCTCGCGCTCCCGCGGCGACGAGTACACCAACCTCGCGCTGCTCACCGACGGCCTGCGGGCCGAGCGGGAGCAGGGCATCACGATCGACGTCGCCTACCGCTACTTCGCCACCCCGCGGCGGAAGTTCATCATCGCCGACACCCCGGGGCACATCCAGTACACGCGCAACATGGTCACCGGCGCCTCGACCGCCGACCTGGCGCTGATCCTGGTCGATGCCCGCAAGGGCCTGGTCGAGCAGTCCCGTCGGCACGCCTTCCTGTGCTCGCTGCTGCGCGTGCCGCACCTGGTGCTGTGCGTCAACAAGATGGACCTCGTCGACTACTCGCAGGAGGTCTTCGAGCGCATCGCCGACGAGTTCACCTCGTTCGCGGCCAAGCTGGAGGCCCCCGACCTGACGGTCATCCCGATCTCCGCGCTGCACGGCGACAACCTGGTGACGCGCAGCGAGAACATGTCGTGGTACGAGGGCCCGTCCCTGCTGCACCACCTGGAGCACGTCCACATCGCCTCCGACCGCAACCTGGTCGACGTGCGCTTCCCGGTCCAGTACGTGATCCGCCCGCAGTCCACGACGGTCGCCGACTACCGCGGCTACGCGGGCCAGATCGCGAGCGGCGTGATGAAGCCGGGCGACGAGATCATGGTGCTGCCGTCGGGCTTCACGACCCGCATCACGCACATCGAGACGGCCGACGGCGAGCTGCAGGAGGCCTACCCGCCGATGTCGGTCACGATCCGCCTGGCGGACGAGATCGACATCGCGCGCGGCGACATGATCTGCCGCCCGCACAACGCGCCGTCAGTGGCCCAGGACATCGAGGCGATGGTCTGCTGGATGGACGAGACCCGCCCGCTGACGGTCGGCGGAAAGTACGCGATCAAGCACACCACGCGATCGGCCCGGACGGTGGTACGCGGTCTGCAGTATCGTCTGGACGTCAACACCCTGCACCGGGACGACTCGGCCACGCAGCTCACGCTGAACGAGATCGGTCGCGTCCGGCTCCGCACGACGGTCCCACTCCTCGCCGACGAGTATCGCCGCAACCGCACGACGGGCGGCTTCATCATCATCGACGAGACCACCAACCGCACGGTCGGCGCCGGCATGATCATCGAGGCCGCGTAGCGCTAGCTCATGGCTCGGGTCCGTGCAAGGCGCGACCGTCGCTCCCGCCAGGCACCGCTCGTGGGGCCGGTCCATCAAGGACCGGCCCCA
>NZ_BMPI01000116.1 GCF_014647515.1 Dactylosporangium sucinum
ACCCGGAAGTACACGAACCGGAAGACCGTGTCGAAGTACCGGTCGTAGAGGAGTCCGAATGCCGCACCGTCGCCGGCTTGGGCCCGCTCGATGAGCGCCCAGACCTCGGAGGCCGGGTCGCCGCGGCCCAGCCGAGAAGACCGCATGTCGCCGGCAGTCGCCGCAGCGCGGCCGGCTGTATCCAGCTGCCACGTCGTCGAGTCGACATGACGCAGCGCCTGTAGTCGGGAGGGATCCATCAATATTCTGGATCGACGTGGGCGACGCGCTTCCAGGAACCACGGAGACTCGCGGAGTGCAACCGCGATCACCTGCCGCGCGAACGTTCTATAGTCCATCGCCGGTCCCAGCAACGGCTTCCGGGCCGGGTGCCGGTAGCGTGAGTACGTCCGGCACGCGGGCGATGGGGATGCCGCCGTCTGCCGCCGTCGCGGCCATCGAGCCAGGAACTCCGTTGGCAGGCGGGCGATCGACAACGCGCGCCATACGAACAATTCTGCCGACAAGGATCGGGGCTGTGATTCCGACGGCCAACGCGAGAGACGAATCCGGCAGACGATGGGCGAGAGCAGCAGTGACGATGCCACTCACCGTCATTCGGATGATTACCGCAACGAGGTGGACCTTCCGCGAGTCTGCTGCGTGGCCCTCCGTTCCAGGGACATTTCGCTCTCGGTCGGTCGGCGTAGGTTGCCACGGAAAGCGGCCGGTCCGCACCAGACTGGCCGCGAACTGCAGGGCGTCCACGACGAAGCCACCTGCGATCCCCCACATGGCCGCTTCCCAGACCTTCACCGGACCCGCCGACCTGACAAAGTCGTCATGACCTTCCTCCCCGATGACGCAAACGATCGGTGGGCCGGCCGGTTGCGCCGGCCGCTCGGCCGGGCGCATCGGGTTGGATTCCGCCAGTGTCGTAATGACTGACACTCATGATCAACAGTCGGCGATGGGCGGCTTCGAACTCCGAACTGTCAAGTCGACGATGCCCACAGCGTCGGCTGCGTGCAACCGCCGCAGACAACGGGTGCCCGATGCTCTACAGGTTCACTATGGATTGTGGGAGGCGAGGTCGACGACAGGGCGAGGCTCTACCCGTTCGGGTCGGCTCTGTCGGTCGCGGCCACGCAACCGTGGTCGTTGAGCCGCCTTCGTCGTTGAGTACGCTCGATGTCGGCGTGTTCGGCGGACGGCTGGCAATCAAGATCTACACGATCGTGGCTGTCGAGGAGCACTCGCTGCTGTCTTGATCGATGCCGCCGATCGGTCGGGGGCGCGTCGCGCCGTCGACGCGCTCACGGACGGCGAGGTGGTCGCGAGCGCGTTTCCGATAGACCGGGGACGTTCGACCAGCGGCTGACCTTGGGAGCGGCCGCGTTCGCGAACGATGACTTTGCGAGCGCGGCAGATGGACCGGTCGCCACAGGCCCCGCCGAGCGGCCCGGTCCTGTTGCCGTTGCTAACGCCGGCGGCGCGGCGCTGGCATGGATGAGGAGCACCGCCGCGTTGCGGCGGCCAGCGATGTTCAGAAGCCGGTCGACAGTCATGGTCACGTCGGTCGCGCCCGAGAGTTCCAGCGCAAGTGTGGTCTCCGGAACTGCGCGATAGACGGCTCTGTTACACACCAGGAGCGGTCCCTGTTCGAGCGGGCAGACGCTGACGTCGCCGGCGCGCACGCTGGAAGCCAGCAGCACGCCTGCGATACCGCCTGGTTTGGCGGCCTCGCCGGAGTCACGGCGTTGGCGTGCGATGGTGTGGTCGACCGTGACCTGGGCGAGCCGACCGCCGTTGATCGTGTATGCGCGGCAATCGCCTGCCCAGGCGAGCTCGAACCGGACGCCATGCCGGTGCTCTGGGGCCAGGTAGGCAGCAACCACGATGAGGGAGGCGTCGCCGGTTTGGCTCTCGTGCACGCCTCCGTAGTGGGCGTTGATAGCGGCGCGAGCGGCGTGCAGCCCCGCAGCGGGTGCCGAGTGGAGAGCGACGGCGGCTGCGATGTCGGCCGCCATCGACGCCGCAATGCCCGACTCCGCGTGCTGCCCGATGCCGTCCGCCAGGGCCCACACGGTGACGCCGATGGCATCGTTGTGCCTGGTCGTGATGGCGGTCGTGTGGGTGCTGCTACGCGCCGAAGCGGAGACGGTAAGGCGCCCTTCGTCGTCCCGCGAGCGCGCAACCTGCGGCTGGGGCGGGAACGGCGGCGGGTCGGTGCCGCTGGAGGTTGCGTTGCGCACGTCCCACGCTTCGACGACGCCCCGGGTGACGTCGGTGGCCGTGACGCCGAGCAGTTCGGCGGCGACCTCGGCCATCTCCCGGCTGGCGTACGGGGCGTCGATGAACAGCTCGGCGATCGCCTGGTACACCGTGATCCGGTCGCCGGCGTACTCAGCCGGGTTGGTGATGTGCCCGGCTGCGAACAGGCGCTTGATGGTGTTCGTCATCTGGACCTGGGCGAGCGGCCGCACCCTCCCAACGATCTCGCTCATCGCCCAGCGCGGATCCATGTCGGCCAGCATGGCCGCTGGGTCCTTGCCGCTGGGTAAACGGGCTCCGGACACCTTTCCCGGCCACTTGGCCGCGATCGGATAGGCACGGTCGACCGCCCGTTGGCCGGCCTCGTCGCCGTCGAAGGCAAGGATCAGGTGCGCGCCGGGCAGCGCCTCGCGGAGCAGGTCGAGCTGCTCGCCGGTCAGTCTCGTACCGCACGGCGCTACGACGTACACCCGCTGCGTCTCCAGGATTGTCGCGTGGGCCGCGGCCATGCGGTGCATCGCCACGACATCGGCTGCCCCCTCGACCACGAACACCACGGGCTCCAGGTTCGCGCCTGGTGGGTGCGCGAGCTGCTGCCCGAGCCCGTACAGCACCAGTCGCTTGTGGTAGATCGCGGTCTCCGGGCTGTTGAGCCAGCGAGCATCAGCCCGGCCGGAAAGGTCGCGGGCGGTGAAGGCGATGACCCGGTTCGCCTGATCGGTGATGGGGAACATGATCCGGTCTCGGAACCGGTCGAGCAGGTGCCCGCTCTTGCCGTGGACGAAGCCGAGGCCGGCCGCCGTCACCTCCGCAGCCGTGAACCCGCTGCCCAGCAGGTGCGTTGCGAGCTCCGTCCACCGGCTCGGTGCGTACCCGAGCTGCCATAGCTCGTCCGCGCCGGCTACCTCGGTGATGCCGTGGCTTTCGAGGTAGGCGGCGGCCTTGGGGGAGGAGGCCAGCCGCCCGGCGTAGAACCGGGCGGCAGCGGCGTTGGCGGCGTACAGCCGCTCAAGGTCAGTCATCGTTGCTCCCGGTCGGCTTCGGAGTCGGACCGTGACTGGGGAGTGCCGCGACAGCGCGACTGTGCAGAAGGTCGGTCAGCGCCACGAACGTCGCCTCGAACTGCTGGTGGTCGGCGCCGGAGTGATGCTGCTGACCGCTCACGACGCACCGCGGTCCAGATCAGGATCGCCGAAGCCGGCCGGGCCCGCCAGGTCATCACGCGCCCGGGCGGTGATCGCCTCGACGTTGGCTGCAGTGTCGGCGCCGATCGCGTCAGCGCGCTCCCCGAGGTACCACGGCTGCAGCTCGATCATCGCCGCACGCGCTCCCGTCGCGAGGAGGATGGCCCGGCCGCGAGGCAGTGCGCGCAGGTCGCCGGGTTCGAGGATGCGGCGGCGTTGCACACTGGTGGAGTAGCTGGCGTAGCCGTTGCCGTCCCGGTTGATGGATGTCACGGCGACGTCGTGGTCGCCGATGAGCCGGGAGACGTCCTCGGCGTGGCGGGCATCGTCGAGGCCGGCGCCGATGAGCTTGATGGTGGCGGCGGACCACAACGCGGCCATGCCGCGGGTTCCCCAGACGCCTTGGCCCTGGGCGAGGTTCTGGATGATGGTGATCGGGATGATCGCCCGGCCGCCGAGGTGGCTGTACAGCTGGGGCAGGTCGGCGATCTTGCAGATGTTCGCCGCTTCGTCGAGGACGGCGAGCACGGGCGGGTCGATGCGCCCGCCGGCCGCCTCGGCGCGGTCGACCGCTGCGCGAAACACCGCGTCGGTGAGCGCGGCAACCAGCGGTGCGGCCGCTCCGGCGCCTTCCTTGCTGAGGAGGTACAGCGTGTCGCGGGACGCGGGGAGGGTGGTCACGTCGAGCTGGTCGAGGCCGGCGCGTGGTGGCGTGACCCAGTCCATGATGTCCGGGTCGGATAGGCAGCGCGCCGCGGTGCGCGCGGTCTCGTACACACCGTCGCGGGTTTCGGGGGCGCCGCCCTGCCGGCCGGCCAGGGATCTCGCTGCCTGCGGGAATCCGGCAGCGCGGAGCAGCGTGGCCGGTTCGCGGCTGGTGACGTCCGACAGCCAGGCCTGCACGTCGGCGAGGGTGCCGCCGCAGTTGGCGGCGGCCAGGAAGAGGCAGGTGAGCAGGTCTCCCGCGGCGAGTGGCCAGAACGGGTCGGACGTGTTGGTGCCGCGGATCTCCTGGATGAAGTGG
Source organism: Dactylosporangium sucinum (assembly GCF_014647515.1). Classification (GTDB taxonomy): domain Bacteria; phylum Actinomycetota; class Actinomycetes; order Mycobacteriales; family Micromonosporaceae; genus Dactylosporangium; species Dactylosporangium sucinum. The sequence continues at coordinate 4,462 of NZ_BMPI01000116.1, forward strand.
TCGGCGAGCCGGCTGGCCGTTTCGACGGTGGTCGCCGTGGACAGCGGGTCCCACCAGAACGTCTGCGGCTGGCGTGTCACCCGCTGCGGGTCGAAGAGCCAGACCCGGCCGACGCGCGCCCGTGCCCGTACCGTCGCCGCCCAAACGTCAGATCGGTTGGAGGTGGCCAGCACGGGGCCTGGCGCGTCGAGGATCGGCGGGACGGCCAGCGCGGTCGTCTTGCCGGCGCGCGGTGCCATGACCGCCAGGAGCACGTCTTCCCAGCTGGACCGCAGCACTGGGCCGGGGCGGCGACGAGTGGTGACGAGCCGTCCGAGGGCGATGCCGACGTCTTCCGGCGCGACCACGTGAGCGGTGAGGCTGGGCCGCAGCCGCCGCGCTCGCCGGACCGCCGTGTCACCGATGAGGTCCGCCAGGTCGCGCGGCCGGGCGAGGGAGGGCAGTGGATCGCCCGCCAGGGGACGGTGCGCCTGCCACCACGCCCAGGCCCAGCATCCGGGGGCGGTCGCGGCCGCGAGCAGGACGGCGTAGACGAGCAGGACCAGCCATGGAGGGACGCCCGGCCAGAGCCGTTGCCAGTCGCCGTCGAGGAGCCGGGCGGCGAAGTCCCAGCCGTAAGGCAGGCCGGTGTGCCATGGCCGGCCCGACAGCACCGAGGCGAGGCGGCCGGCGAGCCAGCCGAGCCAGGTCAGTGCGACTGCCGAGGCGCAGGCGCCGAGGATCAGCCAGGGCGCTACGGGGTATCCGCCGACGCTGCCCCGAGGGCGGATCGGCCGCTGGCTGCCGATCATCGCGCGCCTGCCCTGACGGCCGTGTCCGTGTCGTAGAGCGCGAACTCGTCCCCGACGAGGTACAGCGCGACCGGCATGCCGGCGCGTTCGCCGGTCTTGAGGAGGTACTTGCCGCGTCCGGGATGCGCCGCGCCGGGCAGGAGCGTGTCCGGGGCGGCCCAGGAGGCGACCATGTCCCGTTCCGGTCCGGACAGCCGGACGATGCGGCCGACCCGGTCGAGCTCGCGGCCGGGGAGCGCGGCGAGGACCTTGACGGCGCAGCGTTCGGCCATGCCGCGGCCCTTCGCCCGGTCTTCGTCGCTGCCGAGCGCCTCGAGGTCGTCGAGTGAGTGGGTGAGCATGATCTGGGCGACGCCGAGGTTGCGCGACAAGCGGGTGAGCGCGTCGGCCGGCTCGACCAGGCCGGGGGCTCCGCGCAGGGCCCGCCACAGCTCGTCCATCACCGCCAGGTGCCGCCGGCGCGGCGCGAGCCCCTGCTCGGCGAGCGCGGCCGCGGCGTCGATGACCGCGTACCCGTAGCTCCAGGTGGACAGCATCGCCGCGGCCACCAGCTTGTCGCCCGCGGTGGCCACCCGGGAGATGTCGACGCTGACCGCCTTCGCCGACAGGTCGATCGGGGTTGAGGTCGCGGCGTCGAAGACGCCGGCGAGGGTGCCCTCGCACAGCAGCCGCAGCGTGGCGACCAGGTCGTCGACGCGGCGGCGGTAGTCCGCGGCCCCGGCGGCCCGGGCGGCGGCGCGGACGGTGTCGGGGCCCTGGTCGAGCACCGCGAGCACGTCGGGAATTACCGGGTCGCCGGTGCTGCGGGCGGCGAGGAGGTCGACCGCCCGGCCGAGCATGACCTCCTCGGCGTTGCTGATCCGCCCGCCGTCGCGGACGAGCGTGCACAGCGCGATCAGCAGCGTCAGCCGGCGGCCGCGGACCTCCAGCCGGAGCTGCTCGGCGTCGGGCCCGCTCATCCTGGCCAGCGCGGCGCCGAGCGGCCCGGCGTCGAGCGGGTTGATGCGGTCGAGCCCACGGCCGACGCGGATCACCTGGCCGCCGAGGTGCTCGACGACGCGGGTGTAGTCCGGTTTCGTGTCGCCGAGGACCAGCACCTGGGAACCGGTGGCGGCCATGCCGATGACGAGCCGCTTCGCGAGCGCCGACTTCCCGGCGCCGGGCTGGCCGAGCACGAACATGCCGGTGTTCGTGATCAGCCCGGCGGACAACCATTCGAACGGATCCAGCAGTACCGTCTCGCCCCACAGCTGGTGCCGGCCGATCGGGACGCCGAGCAGGGGAGCGCCGCTGCCGGCCGTGAACGGGTACAGGCCGGCGGCCTGAACGGTGGTGGCCTGATATTCGGTGCCGCCGGCCACGTGAACGGCGCGGCCGGCGCCTGGCCGTCGCCACCCCCACGCCGGCGGCAATGGCCCGAGCGTGTCTGCATCGATCATTGGGTGTGCTCCTCAAGCATGGGATTCGTCAGTACTTCCAGTGCCGGGCCAGCGCCGGAAGGCAGATGCCGACCGGCAGGGTCGCGGCGAACCCGGCGGCCTGCGAGCGCCACAGCCGGCGAAGCCGCACCTTGCTCGTCTCCGCCCGGCTCTCGATGTCGGCGACCGCCCGGCCGAGCTCGTCGCCGTCGAGGACGGTGGTGGTGACCCAGAGACTGATGCGGCCGACCCCGGCGCCGAGCGCTTCCTCGCGGGCCGCCTGGACGGCCTGCTCGTGGTCGGCGACGTCCCGCGCGGTGGGGTCGAGTTTGCGGGCGCGCCGGTACGCGGCACGGAACTGCGCGGCGTTGACCTGCTGCTCCACCTCGGCCGCCGCCCGCGCCGTGCTCAGCGGCTGGTACAGCAGCGTCACCCGCTTGGCGTGGTCGCCGGGCGCGAGCAGCCGGGCGAGCACGTGGTGCGTGACCGGCTGCCGGGGCGCCTCCTGCCAGGCCCAGCTGACGCTCGTGGCGCCGTCGTGTTCGTACCGGTCCGGGTGCTCCTGCGCCGCGACCGGGCCGGCGCTGCCCCAGTCGAGTAGCTCGGCGGCCGCCTCGGGATCCGCGGCCAGGAGCCGGGTGACGTCCCCGCGGGCGGCGGGATCGAAGCAGCCGCGCACGATGCCGGCGAGCTCGGTAGCGCTGGCGCGGCCGAGTACCGTCAGTCCGCACCCGACGAGGCCGTCCTGCAGGCCCGGCAGGGCTCGTCCGACCTCGGCCAAGTAGTCGTGCACCGTCCTCGGTCGTGCCGCGGACAGGGCCGGCTCGAACGTGATCGACACGTCGGTGTGCACGTCGGCGGTGGCCTGCGGCGCCGTGGCCACGAGCTGTCGCAGGATCTGCACGGCCGCGGGCGGGCCGTCCGGCGCGATGCGCGCGGCGATGTAGTCGGCGAGCCGCGTCCCCGAGTCCGGCGCCGTGTCCACGGTGACGGTGACCCAGCGAACCATCGGGATTCGGCCGAGTCCGGCGAGCCATCCGCCCCAGGTGGACACCCAGGCGGTGGCTGCGTCGGGGTCGGCGAGCCATGTCGACTGGGCGGCGCAGCGCAGCGTGACCGTCATGGTGCGCATCCGGCGGTGCCAGACCACGGCGTAGCCGCCGTCCTGGCCGTCGTCGACGGACAGCAACACGGTCGGGGCGAGCACGCCCGGCAGTTGCCAGGCGTGCCGCTCCGCGGACAGGACCGCGCCCCGGTAGGTCGTCCGGCCCGTGGCGTTGCCGACGGTCCAGCGCAGACGCCGCACGAGCGCCTGCACGACCGTGACGCCGTCCCACTGGGCGAGGTTGCCAATGATGATGACCAGGCAGATCGGGCCGACGGTGAGGAGCCGGGCGACGCTCACCGACGCGGTGATGAGCGCGATCGTGGTGGCCGCGAGCACCGTCATCGTCTGGCCGAGGCCGAGACCGAACAGGCCCACGGCGCGCGCCCGCCGCCAGCCGCCGTACATAGGTGGCTCGTCCCTGGCCATGCCGGTCACTCCTGCTGCGCCGCGCGCGCCGCCGCACGGGCCGCCGACCCGACGACCTTGGCGCCCAGCACGACGCCGGCAACGACCGGTGCGGCCGGACCGGCGGCGGCCGACGTCGCCGCGGCGGCAGCCGTCGTGGCGGACCCGGCTGCGGCACCGGCCGCCGGTGCCGGGCCGGTGAACGTCGGCGGTGTCGGCTTCGGGGCGCCCGAGCCGGTACCGCCGCTGGGAGACGGCGGATTCCGGCGAGTCATGTCCCGCGCGTACTCCGTGGCGCCGTACCCGGAAGCTCCACGGTGCGCGGCCACGGCGTGCAGACCAGCCGCTCCAGCCGCGGCAAGCATCCCGCCCGAGTTGCCGGCCTGCTGGACGGCGCCGACGGTCCAGTTGAAGAACCGCATCATCGCCGGCAGCGCGACCAGACTCAGCACCAGCATGCCGATGCCGGTGAGCCAGGTGGCGATGTCCTTGTTCGCCCGGTCGCCGACGAGCATGAACGCAACCCCGTACGAGGTGGCCGCGAACGGTTCGTAGAACACCAGCGCGAGCAGCCAGCCGAGCACCCGCCGTAGCCAGTTCGAGGTGCCGGCGGTGAAGGTTCCCGACGCTGCCAGCTGCAGCATCCCGGCCAGGATGATGATCGCGCCGTTGCGGAACAGCAGCAGCATGGCCTGAGTGAGGCTCGCCAGCAACGCGAGGAACCCGACCGTGATGACCAGGACAGCGGACATGCCCGGCGGCATCGGTGCGAGCAGCAGCTGCATCCGCTCCGCGAGCGCGTCGGTCTTGCAGGTCACGTCCTAGCCGATGCCGGGCTTGCAGTTCATGCCGCGGGTGAGCACCCACTCGCTGTAGGACTCGCACGCGTTCAGCAGCAGCTGGGTGCCGGTGAGGCTGACCGCACCCCACAACGCGGTGGCGAACAGGCCCTTCACAACCGCGATGAGCGGCTCGCCCTTCCGGTTGATGATCAGCAGCAGCGACTGCCACAGGATCCCGCCGGTCGCCACGAACAGCGTGAACGGCAGCATCCACTGCTGCAGCGTCCGCGCCGCCGGCGCCGCCTCCACGTCGACCGGCGGCAGCGCCAGCCACCACGTGATCGTCGACATGATCACGGCCGTGTGCGCGTCGCCGACCATGTTGGCCAGGTGACCGAGCATGCTGTCCGCCAGCATCGTGCTGGCGTCGACGACCGCCTGCTTCGTCCGGCACTCGACGTCCCACCCATCGCACATCACGACCGCCGAGGCAGAGGCACGTAGTCGCCCAGGACGAAGGCGGGCACCGGAACACGGACGGCGGCCCAGTCGCCTTTGGGTGGCGCGATCAGCCGCCAGTCGCCGTCGGACCACACCAACTGGACCACGGCCGCGGCCCACGCGGGTGTGCCGTCGGCCCGGTCCGTCTCGACCAAAACCCGGAGGCTGACCGCTCGCGTGCTGTACGCGTCGATCCGAACGCCCCGGATCGTCGCCGGGATGGGTCCCAACGCTGCGCCGCTGGGGAGCTGCTGCTCCTCGCGAGCGATCTCGTAGCCGAGTCTGACCACTTCGCGGAACTCGGCGGCGTCCGGCCCGACCACCTGCTCCTCAATCGTTGGCTCCCAGACACTCGGTCCGACGTGAGGACTCGTGCGCACCAGGAGGTGCAGCGCCGCCAGTACCGCGCCCGGAGGTGTCTGCCTGAACCCACGCGCCCGGCCGTTGGCCAGGTCGTGTGGCCCCGCGACCGATGACACCGGCAGGTCAAGACCAGCGACGCTGACCCGGGTGAGATGGGTCGGCCACGTGAACTGTCCGCTCACCGGTGATGTGCGTTCCTTGCCCACGACCACCACGCCGCCGAGGACGAGGAGCAGGACGCCGATGGCGGCGACGGCGAGAGGGCCGATGTGGCGGCGCGGCGCCGCGTGACGGAATCGACGGCGGCTCATGACAGCGCCACCCCGGCAAGGCCGGCCGCGAGGCTGGCCAGCGCCAGCCCGGCGAGCACCCACGGCACACCGGCCGCACCGTCGACCGCGGTCTGCGAACGGTTCCGCCGACCGACGATCATCATGCCCGCGCAGATGAAGAAGCCGACGACACCGGCGACGAGCAGCAGCCACTTCCCCCAGCCGAGGAAGGTGTTGGCCATCGCGTCCATCCCGGGCGGCGCCACCGGCGCCGGGTTCGGTGCCAGCACCGGGCCTAGCGTCGGCTCGAGCGCCAACTGCGTGGCGACGATGAGTTTGAGGACCATTTCGATCTCCTCCGACACGACAACGCGGCCCCACTGCGGGGCCGCTGTCGGAGACGTTGCTGGTCTGGTGGTACCGCCGCGGTTGCCGACAGCGTTACGTGCGCTACTCGTAGCGCCGTCGTCTATCGGCCACGGCCAGCGTGGCCGACATGAGCGACGCGTCCACACACTCGACCACGGCACTGGCGGCCGGCACAGCACTCACCGCCGTGCTCGCGGTCCTCGTAGGCCTGGTCGGCTTCATCGCTTCGGGCGCCGTCGCGCTCGCCATGAGCCCCGCACTGGCTGAAGCAACCCCGAGCACACAGCTCAACGTCGAGGCGATTCCGCCGCATGCCCGCCATCTCGTGCCGTGGGTCGTCCGGGCCGGGACAAGCTGTGCGCAGCTGACCCCGCCGATGATCGCCGCACAGATTGACCTCGAGAGCAGCTGGAACGCCGAGGCGGTGGCGCACAATCGCCCGGCCAGCGGTGGCGACGCGATCGGCATCGCGCAGTTCCAGCTCGGCACCTGGGCCACGTGGGGCGACGACTACGACCGGGATGGGCGCGGCGTTCCGGAGGACCCCGAGGACGCCATCTCCGCGATGGGCCGGCTGATGTGCGATCTCGTCAGCTGGGCCGGTGAGAACGTCGACGCCGGCCGCCTCCGCGGAGATGTGCTCGACCTGGCCTGGGCGGCGTACTTCTGCGGCCGCGGCTGCGTCCTCAGCACGCCCGGCACGGTGTCCGACTACCCGCGGCAGGTTCGAGCCCGGATCGGCAAGTACACCCTGGCGACGGCCGACGCGTGGCGCCTTCCACTGCGAGAGGGCAGCTACGAGCTGGTCAGCCGATTCCGGTCCCCGAACCGGCCGAACCACGACGGCGTCGACCTGGCCGCACCAAGCGGTACCCCGATCTACGCCGCCGCGGCGGGCGTGGTGCTCGACGCCGGATGCACCAGCCCGTACTGCGACCGGCCGGGCAACGAAGACCTGCCCGGCTGCGGCCTGCGCGTCAACATCGACCACGGCAACGGCATCGCGACCCGGTACTGCCACGCGGTCAGGCTCAACGTCACGGCCGGCGCGCACGTCCAGGCCGGACAGGTCATCGCCTGGGTCGGCTCGACCGGGCACTCATCCGGCCCGCACCTGCACTTCGAGGTGCATCGCGGCGCGCCACCGCTGCGGTCGGCGAACGCCATCGACCCACTGGCCTTCATGGACTCCGTCGGCGTGCACATCCCGCGCGACCCCCATTGAGTTCGTCGCTCCCCTCGGAGGATGACATGCTCGTGCACCTCTACAGCCAGAACGCTTCCCGCAACCTTGCCGCCTCGGTCGTCGCCGCAGCCCGCGTTCCACACCAGGCAGGTGTCAAGCCAGACGACGCGCTGCTCATCGGTACCGGCGGCGGCTGGGAGCTGGGCAACTGGCGCGAGGAACTGCGGCAGCTGACCGCGCGCAACGCGGTCAACGCCTTCGCCGTCCGGACACTGCCTACCGAGCGCCGGCTGACGGATGCGGAGTGGGCAACGGTGGCCCGTGGGCTGGCCGACCAAATCGGCCGAGCTGACGACCCCCTGGCAGTGGTGCGTACGACGCCAACCAGCACCGTGCTCTTCGTCGAGGCATCCAACCGTTCACTGCACCGAGACCGAGCCCTCGCCTTCGTCGGCGACGTGACGGTCCGCCTGCAGCGAGGGGAGACCGTCGCGATGGCCGTCAGGGCGGCAGGAAGTCCCGATGTCGCGCAAGCATCGCCGGGCGACGTCGCGGGGCTGAGCTTCGCCGAGCCTGCCGGCGCCTCGCCGACCGCTGCACCACAACCAGCCGCGGTTCCGGCAGGCCCGGCCATCGTTCATCCCCATACGCGGTAGCGGTCGGGACCCACGGCCGTGCCTCCTGTAGGTTCTCAAATAACATGGCCCATTCTCAAAAGAGATGTCCACGTTCTGTCCCATGGGACATATCGATGAGAAGCTACTCCGGCGTGTCGTGATACCTGTCGATGGCTTGGCTGTCAGGATCGCGGTATGGCTGCGACCCGTTTGCTTGACGCTGAGCATATCGCGGTGAGGTACCGGTCGTGTACCGGCGCGGAGGTGGAGTCCACGCTCGATCGGGTGGTCGTGGACGAGGTGGCCGGCGGCGTTCCGGTGCGTGAGTTCCGTTGGTACAAAGGTCGTCGGCACTATTCGGGCTGGTATTGGTCCTCGAAGATGCGGCGCATGGTGGTCTACGAGAGTCGTCTCGAACTGGCGCGGATCATGCTCGCGGACTTCGATCCGATGGTGGTCGCGATCGCCGCGCAACCGTTGCAGCTGAATGGTTTCGATGGCGCACGTACCCGCCGGCATGTGCCGGATCTGCTGCTGGTTGACCGGATCGGCGGGGTCACCGTGGTTGACGTCAAGGCCCCGCACAAGCGGGACGATCCGCAGGTGCAGGCGTTGATGGCGTGGACTCGGGACGTGGTGAGCCTGCGGGGTTGGGGCTTCGAGGAGTGGTACGGGGCGCCGCGGCAGGTGCTGGCCAATGTCGGCTTCCTTGCGGGCTATCGCCGGGACACGGTGGTGGATCAGCGTCTGGTCCCGCAAGTGTGTGCCGCGGTCGGTGCTGGCTCGACGATCGTGGACGTCGAACGGTCCCTGGCTGGCCGGGATGCGGCGATGGTGCGGCCGGTGGTGCTGCATCTGGTGTGGGGCGGTGTGTTGGTCACCGATCTGACGGTCCCGTTGGGTGGGCTGAGCGTGGTCCGGCCGAGCCGATCACCGGATGTGGCCGGATGACTGGCCAGTCGGTGTTGTTGCAGGTTGGCGCCCGGTTCGCGTTCGACGGTGAGGTCGTCGAGGTCATGCAGTTGGAAGGCGCCCGGGTCAGCGTGCGGGATGCCCGGGACCGGTGGCGCACGCTGGGCCTGTCCGGGTTTCTGGCGACGGCGACCGCTGCCGGTGAGCAGGTGCCGATGCCGGCGTTGGGTACTCGGCTGGCCGCGCTGAGCGCGGGGCAGCGTGACGCGTTGACGCAGCGAGCGCAGCATGTGCGGGAGGTGCTGACCGGCTACCGCTCCGGCACGGCGGAGCAGGCGCGGGCAGGTGAGCCTCGCCCGGAGTACGCCTCGGACCGGCCGATGCGTGCCCGGCAGACGGCCAAGGCGACGGAACTGGGGGTGTCGGAGCGCACGGTGCGCCGCTGGGTGCAGGCATACGTCCGCGACGGTGAGGCCGGGCTGCTGGACGAGCGTCAGGTGACCGGGCGGGGGTCCACCGTGGATCCTCGGTGGGAGCAGGCGTGCCGGATGGTGATGGCGGAGCTGGTGCCGGCGTCGACCCCGACCACGAGCGCGGTGCTGCGGCTGGTCGACGCCCGGCTGGACGAGCAGTACGGCGCCGGGGTGGTGCCCCGGCCGTCACCGGCGACTGCGTATCGGCAGCTGGCCCGGCTGGCCAAGGGCACCAATGCGGTGCGGGGCAGCGCCAAGGGGCGCCGCTCGATCGCGGATCGTCCGAAGGGGGTGTATGGGCGGCTGCGGGCGACCCGGCCGGGTGAGTACGTCATTTTGGACACGCAGAGCCTGGACGTGTTCGCGATGGAGCCGGTGACCTGTCGGTGGCTGCCTTGCCAGCTCACGGTGGCTCAGGACTTGTTCACCCGTTGCATCATCGGGTTGCGGGTCACGCCGGTGTCCACGAAGGCGGTGGACGTGGCCGGGGTTCTGCACCAGGCCGTGCTGCCGCAGGCCCTGCCCGACACCGTGTCGGCTGAGGGGCGGTGGCCGTATCACGGGCTGCCGCAGCAGGTGGTGTTCACCGAGAACCAGCCGGCGCCGGATGGGCCGGTCTACGCCCCGGAAACCCTGGTGGTCGACCACGGGAAGGCGTTCCTGTCCGCGCACATCATCAGCGTGTGCACCCGGCTGGGCATCTCGATACAACCAGCGCAGCCCAGGAAACCTACGGACAAGCCGACCGTGGAGCGCTTTTTCAAGACGCTCCGGGAAGGGCTGATCCAGTACCTGCCAGCCTACAAGGGACCGGACGTCTACAGCCGCGGTGTGGCCGTGGAGGATGCCGCGTTCTTCTACGTGCACGAGTTGGAGGACGCGATCCGCGAGTGGACGGCGCTGGTCTACCACCGCAGCAAGCATGACGGTCTGGCCGTTCCGGAGTGGCCGCACCTGGACTTGTCACCCAACGACATGTATGAGGTCGGACTGGCCCGCGCCGGGCTGTTGCGCATCCCGGCGTCGGCGGATCTGGCCTACGACTTCCTGGACACCGTGGCCCGCACCATCCAGCGCTACGGCGTCGAGGTCAACGGGTTGCGCTACAACGGGTGCGGTCTGGACGGCTACCGCAACACGCGCAGCCCTTACGGCGGGGCACTGAACGGCAAGTGGCCGATCCGGGTCAACCCCGACGACGTGCGGTACGTATGGTTCCAGGACCCGGCCGACCATCGGTGGCACCGCCTCGATTGGGAACACGCCGCCGCCATCGGCGCACCGTTCAGCTTCGAAGCCGCCCAGTACGCGCGCCGTCTACCGCTGCGTGCGGATCGGCTGCCCGAGCCCGCCGCCGCGTTGGGCGAGCTACTGGCCCGCTGGGACACGGGCATGGTTACCGACCGGCGCGAGCGGCGGATGGCCGCGCGGCTGGGCGCCGAAAACGCCGCCCTGGCCACGCCGGACAGCCCGGCCGAGCAGGCCGTCGCGTTGCCCACCGTCGCTCAACTCACCAACCACCGGGCCGGACTGGGACTCCGTCTCGTCGCCGATCCGGCATCCGAGCCGGAGCCGCTGGCCTTGACGGGGGATGACGACGAGGACGAGGAGATCTTCGACGACCCGGACGAGGACTTCTACGCCGACGCGTTCGAGGTCATCGAATGAGTGGCGGCGGGCTCTACACCCTGTCCCGGAAGGAGGGTTGGCGCCGCTACGTGGACCAGCCCGCCCGCACCCGCCCGGAGGTGTTGACGGTCAAGCAGTTGGCCGGGTTGGGCCGCGACGCGCGGGAGGAATACGACGAGGCGCGGCATGGCTGGCACGCCAACTTCGGCATCCTCAAGACCCCGCAGTTGGCCGGGTTGCACGACGAGTTGGGCCAGATCGTGGCGACCAACCGGCAGGACCCCGACCGGGTCCGGGGCGCCGCGGTCATCGACGCGTTGCCCGGCCTGGGCAAGACCACGATCGCCAACACGTTCGCCCGGGACTTCGACCGGACCCAGATCCGCCGGTTCGGGGCGTTCACTGATGAGGGCCATGAGCGGCTGCCGGTGTTCCGGGTCGGGCTGACGTCGCGGACCACGCTACGCACGCTGAACCGGATGATCTGCGACTTCTACGGGCACCCGGGCACCGAACGGGCCAACGCCGCGCAACTGGCCAGCCACGCGGTGGACTGCGTGCTGTCATGTCAGACGCGCGTCGGGATCATCGACGACCTGCACTTCATCGATCCGCATCGCAAGGACGGGGTCGAGGTGTCCAACCACCTGAAGTGGTTGGCGAACGAACTGCCGGTGACGTTCATCTACGCCGGGGTCGGTCTGGCCGAGCGTCGCCTGTTCGCCGAAGGGCTGCTCGGCGAGCATAGCGCGCTGGCGCAGACCGCCCGCCGATGGACCCGCCTGGAGTTGCCTCCGTTCCACATCACCAGCAACGACGGGCGCCGGCAGTGGCGGAGTCTTGTCAAGTCCACCGAACGGCAACTCGTGCTGGCGCAGCACCAACCCGGCATGCTGGTCGACCTCGCCGACTACCTGTTCACCCGCAGCACCGGGCACATCGGCTCGTTCATCACCCTGATCACCCGCGGCTGTTTCAAAGCCATCCGCACCGGGGCCGAGCGACTCACCGCCGACCTGTTCGACACCGTGCGCATCGATGAGGCATCCGAACAAGCCCGCAGCGAGTTGGCGGCCGCGTTCGCCGCCGGCCGATTGTCGACCGCGTCACGGTCCCCGCGGCGTCGGGCGGCGGTGTCGTGACACCACGTCCGGAGCGGAGCCTGCCGCTGCGGGTGCTGCCCAGTCCCGGGGAAAGCCTGGACAGTTGGCTGGAACGCACCGCCCGGCGCAGCGGCCTGCCGGTCCGGCGGCTGCTGCCCGTCCTGGGCCTGCCCACCGGACAGCTGGGTGGCCATCACGCCCTGGTGTCGGGCACCCCGACCAGCGTGCTGCGCCGGATGGAACGCCAGGCCGGACTGCAACTCGGCCGGCTGGACACCACGGTCGTCGAGCGGTACGCCGGGCTGGGCTGGGAGCCGCTGCGCGGCAGTCGCTACTGCCCACAATGTCTGAGCGAGCACAGTGGACGATGGGCGATCCGGTGGCGGCTGCCATGGGTGTTCGCCTGCACCGGGCATCTGCTGCTGATGCCCGACCGGTGCCCCGGCTGCGGGCAGATGCCCCGCCGGTATCTCGCCGGTCCCGCGGGGCTCCATCCACCGGGCACCTGCCCGAACCTGATCCGCCGTGGCCAGCTCTGCGGCACGGACCTCACGGCCGCGCCCTGCCAGCGGTTGACCCAGGATGACCCGCGCATGTCCACGCAGCGGTGGATCAACCACGGTCTCGACAGGGTCGAGGCCGGCCAGGCCGACGCGGTGACCGACCTGACGGATGTCCAGGCGGTCATCACCTGGCTGCGCAGCCGTTGCACGGCGGCCGAGTTCGCCGCCCACGGACCGCCCGCGGTCAGGGCGTTCACCCGCTACATGACGCTACGGACCGACGGACACCGCCCGGAACAGTTCGCGTTCACCGACCCGCTGCTGGTCGCCGCGGTCGCCAGCCACGCCGTCGCCCTGCTGCGGGCCGACACCCCGGACACGGTCATGACCTACCTGGCGCCACTGCTCGGGCGTGGTGGACACGTCGCGGTCAACAGCCTGGGCCGGCCGCAGCCCGTCAAGCTCAGCACCTCCCGGTGGCGCACCCTCTCGCCGGGCCTGCAACAGCGGCTGCTGCACACCGTCGACACGCACCTGTCGCCGCTGGACCGGCTGCGTTACCGGTCCTGCACCGCCTACCCGCGACTGCCCGACCAGGCTGCGGCGGTCGCGCAGCGGGCACGGTGGATACCCCAACTCCTGTGGCCCGACTGGACCATCCGGCTGCTGCCCGCCCACGGGTTCTTCACCGACACACTCCGCGCGGTGCTGTCCACCGCGTTGCTGATGCCCGGCAACCCGCAACGGCGGCTGGCCACCATCACCGCGCACCTGCGACCACACCACCTCGGCGCCGCCCCGGCCACCGTGATCCTGGGCCGATTGAACGACGTCAGCACCGACGATGACGTGCTGGAGGTCATCTGCCGGATCACGGACCTCCTCGACACCCGCGGCGCGCCGATCGACTACCAACGCCGTCGCAGCGTCATCACCACCGACCTGCTCAGCGCCGGCCAATGGCGCGACGTGTGTTTCGCCGCGGACGCCCACCCGGGCGAGGACCGCCGCCACCTCGACGCCCGCCGCTACCTCTACCAGCAGCTCACCGGCAACGACCTGACCACCGTGGGCGGCAACCTGGCGATGGGCAAGCGGGCCGACCGCAGCGCCTACCTGGCGTTCGTCGCGTCCCTGACCACCCCGCTGCGCCACCAACTGCACGAGTACGCCGCCGCGCACTTGCGCGGGCTGGGCATCGACGAGCCGGTCACCTGGGCGCCACCCGGCCACCTCGCCGACGGGTTGGTCCTGCCCGGCCGGGATCCCGACGACATCGACCTGACCACGATCACCCGCCTCGTCATCGAACAGGAGCAGACCCTCGGCGCGGTGGCCCGCACGCTGGGCACGTCCATCGACCACATCCGACTCGCCCTGGACCGCATCCACCGACCACCACGGCAATGGGGCCGCAACGCCGCCCCCGCCACTCACCGCACCCAGCAACGCGCCCGCGCCCTGCTGACCCGCGAGTTCTTCCAACGCGAATACCTGCACGCCGGCAAGACGCTACGACAACTGGAAACCGAGACCGGCCTGCACCGCAAGATCCTGGCCGACTACGCCACACAAGCCGGTATCCCGCTGAAGAACGCCACCCAACGCGAACCGACCCCGATCGACCAAGCGTGGCTGCACGAACAGTACGTGACACAACGCCGGTCCTTCCCCGACATCGCCAAAGAACTCGGCGTGTCCGAGATGACCGTCACCCGAGCCGCCCACCGCCACGCCATCCCCGTCCGGCCGGCCGGCATCACCAGCCACCCCCACATCATCACCAGCCTCGGCAACGGTTTCCCGCCCGACGTGCGAGCCGCCGCCGAAGGACAACTCCACGGCTGGCTACGACTCCGCCGCTTCCAGCAGGCCATGGCCCACCCCAGCCTCACCACCGCCGCCGGGCACCTCGGCGTGCACATCTCCGCGCTGGTCACCCAACTCCAACGCCTCGAACGCGACATCGGCACCCCACTGTTCCACCGCGGCACCCGCAACCAGCCGATGCGCCCCACCGAACACGGAGCCAAGCTCCTCGACACGCTCAACCAGCCCCAGATCCACGCCCTGCTGGAAGAACACGGCCAGCCAATACGCGGATGGGCACCCGACGATCCCCGAAGGACTCGCCCGCCTCAAGCCACAGCGGGATAGCCGATCGTGGCGAGATCCTCGGCGAGATCCTCTGCTGACAGCTGCGGATTCAACTGCTGGACCAACGCCTCACCCAACGGGCGCAGCGCCAGCACCTGCCCGATCGCGTCAAGATCTACGGCGACCTCGTAATAGTCCTCGGCAAACCGTTGGTATGCCTCCGCCGAGCCATCCACCAGCAGCGCGAAGAGGTGCTGCGCACCGTCCGGATCGTCGCCGGGCGGGAACTCGATCTCTCCGGCGTGCCAGCGGTCGTCACCGCGCTGCCGCCACAGGCACACCGTCAACTCCGGCACCCCGTCGAAGCTGAACGCCGGCTCCCGCACACAATGCGCGAAAACCTCGGGCACCGCATCGATCACACCCGGCCACGGCTCACCAAACTCGGACGCGGCCGGACTCATCCGGGACTCATGGTCGAACCCCCGGATGAACACCCCCGCCTCGCAGAACACGATCGAGTATTCGTCACCCGAGCCGTTACGCATCGACGCCATCTCCTCGCCGGGCCCCCAGCCCGAATCGAACGAGAAGTAGCGCGACTCCCACGCCGGACTCAGCACCGCGTCGAGCATCGCCAACGCCCGACACCGATCCCGAAGCACCCCACCGTCCGGCAACGCACGAGCAACATCATGAACGGTCACCCGCACATCCAACCAGCCGCAGGCCCCTGCCCCCATTCCACCCGGGGCAGATCGCAACCGACGCCGTTAGCGACGTGGCCGCCTGTTCGATGCGCGACATGACGGACCATTCCGGCGCACGGTAACGCCACCGTCAACCCCCGCACCTCAACTTGGAATCCAACGCTCGTCGCGCCCGAGCTAGGAAACGGCCAAGTCGATGAGAAGAACCAGCGGACAAACCGATGAGAAGGCTTCCTGCCGTCCAGGTCACAGCCGCTAGCCCGGACAAGATCAACGGGAACCTACACCTCCACCGCAGCCCTACCCGACCCAGCTCGTCGAGGCCTCAGCGCGCGCCATTGTGGAAGCGACCCGGCACTGGCAACGCGCGACGTCGACGCCGGGTCGTGCCCGCCGCATCGTGACAGCCGCCAGACTCGCCTGGGACGCCACGTACCCTCCGGCCTACACGTACGGCTACGCCTCGCTCGCCTCGCACGCCGCTGGAGCTTTCGATACGCTTCGTCGGCGGTTCGACCTGTCCGAACTGCAGCATGCCGAAGCGCGGCGACTGATCGAGCTCGCGGGCCTGCCGGCGCGTCGCCAGCAAGCGCCGACAGCGGTGCCACGTCGTGTGCTGGAGGCCGCGGCGATCGCGGTCATGGATCGCCGCGACGGACGTACGGCGCCGGAAGCCGTGGCGCGTGCCGTACACCGCGAGGCCGCGAGCCAGGGCGGAACGGATGGCGCGTTGCGCCGCGGCCGAGGACATCCTTGCCGGGTTGGGTCCACCGCGCTGTGCTGGACGCCCCGGTAGGCGAGACGACATTGGAGGGTCTGGTGAACTCGACGTTTGCCGCGCTGATCCGCGACTTCAGTGCGGAGTGGACCGGTCGGATCACGCAACATAACCTCGGGCTGCCCGCGTTGGCCGGACCAGCGTCGGTGCTCCACCTATCGCGGACGCGATGCATGTTACCCGGGCAAACTCTGAGTCATCGGTGGTCGTGCGGTTGCACCGCTGCATCCCACGGTGAACCGGCGGACAGGGCGTTGGCCGGCCAACCGCTTTCCGCCTTCACGCCCGGTTGGCGCATTCGGCGACGTCGCCGATCGAGCGCAGCCCAGCCGCAGCTGGCGACGACCGGTGTTGGCTCTCGTCCCCCATGCTGGCGGGCGTCATAGGTTTGCGGCCAGGCCACACAGCCCCAACCCGGTGTTGGAGTGAGGGGGCTCAGGGCGGGCGGTGGGCAGCAGCGAGGCCGGGTCCCGTTCCCTCGATCGGAGGTCCTGCAGCAGCTGTCCCCGCAGGACGCGCAGGCTCGCGGCCAGCATCTGCGGGTTGGTCATCGCGTGGTGCACCAGCTGCCGTCCGAGCTACTGCCGGGCTTCCGGCCGGGCCGCCGTCCCGGTCAGCGCATCCGCTAGCCGGTCGGTGAGCTCGTGCAGGACGCGGCGGCGTCGATCTCTGCCGCCCGCCACAGGCCCGGTGCGCGGAAGTGCGTCGTCCCGGACCTGGGCGAACGCGGCGGCCGCTCCGGTTTGTCGTTACGACCACGGCGTCCACTCGCCGGTTCTCCCGGGTGGATCTGGTGGGACTGCTGGCATCCTCTGACACCCGTCCATGCTGGCCGGGGCACGGCGCATCGCACGTCGCTCCCGATGGTCCCGAAACGCTCCATCGAGCACTTCCTACGTCCTGTGGCTCTCCATGGCCTGCCCCGGCGCTCGTCGACACCCTCGGCGGCGCCGGGCGGACCCGCCTGACCGGGGGCGGCGCCGGCCACACGGGCCAGCGCCGCCTGTACGGACGTGGATCAGGCCGTGGTGAACCTCCATTGCTGGTTGGTGCCGCCGTGGCAGGTCCACTGCAGCAGGCGGGCGCCGTCGGCGGTGGAGTTGCCGTTGACGTCGAT
>NZ_BMPI01000117.1:0-2765 GCF_014647515.1 Dactylosporangium sucinum
CCAGATGGTGCCAACGATCATGGAGTCCGCCCACCGTTGGCGGTCCATGGCCGACGCCGCGGCGGCCGCGGGCGATGTGCGGCGACAAGGCGCAGCGCCAAACGACCCCGGCCAGAGGGTAGTAACCTAGCTTCCTAGGACGCGAAACGCGACGCGGCGGGGTTCACCGGTTTGCTGCGGCACGTGATCGGGGGCCGCCCGTGACACCTGCGCCGGACGGCTCGGGCAGGGCGAGTGCGATGCCGCAACCGGAGTGGGCGGGCACATCGGAGCGGGCGGCCTCCAAGCATCTGACAGGGTGCCGCCCCTGCCCGCAGCGTTCGGTCCGTGCCCGCAGCGTTCGGCCCCGCACGCGGCATTCGGCGCTGTCGCAGCGTTCGGCGCGGCCGCGCGGGGGCTGCCGTGGGATTCGGTGGGATTCAGTGGGATTCAGTGGGATTCAGTGGGAGTCGGTGGTGTGCCGGGCGCGGGTCAGCGCTGCAGCGCGCGCTGCAGGGCCGTGGCGAAGGTCGTCACCTCCTGGTCGGTGGTGTTGAACGAGGTCATCCAGCGGGCCGTTGCTGACTCGGGGTGCCACTCGAAGGCGTAGGTCTTCCGGAGGTGGGCGGCCGCCGCCCGTGGGATTCGGGCGAAGACCGCGTTGGACTGCGTCGGGTGGGCCAGGGTCGTGCCGGGTAAGGGCTGCACCGCGGCCGACAGCGCCGCGGCCGTCTGGTTGGCCCGGGTTGCGTTTGCGTGCCACAGGTCGTCGTCCAGCAGCGCCGTCAGCTGGGCCGCCACGAAGCGCATCTTCGACGTCAGTTGCATCGCCTGCTTCTGGAGGTGGTGGCGGGGAGCCGCCAGGGCGGCGTTGAGGAACAGGACGGCCTCGGCGCCCAGCGCGCCGTTCTTCGTCGCGCCGAACGTCAGGACGTCGATGTCGCACGCCGCGAAGGCCGACAGGTCGGTGCCGAGCGACACCGCGGCGTTGGACAGGCGGGCGCCGTCGACGTGGACGAGCAGGTCGTGCGCGTGCGCCCACGCGGCTATCTCGCGCAGCGACGACAACGGATACACCGTGCCCAGCTCCGTCGGCTGGGCCAGGGAGACGACCCGCGGGAGCGGGCGGTGCGGGTCGTCCGGCGGCCAGGTGGCCGCCTCGAGGAGCGGGACCGTCAGGCGGCCGTCGGGAGTCGGGACGCCGACCAGCTTGCTGCCCAGGAAGCGCTCCGGAGCGCCGGCCTCGTCGGCCAGGATGTGGGACGTCGTCGCGCACAGGACGGCCTCGTGGGGGCGGAGCATCGCGGCCAGGGCGATGATGTTCGCGGCCGTGCCCGTCAGGGCGAACGCCACGTCCACCGCCGCGCCGAAGTGGGCGCGCAGCAGGGCCACGGCCCGGGCGGTGACCGTGTCCGCGCCGTAGGACGGGGCCGTGGACGCGTTGGCGGCGGCGATCGCCGCGAGGACGGCCGGGTGCACGCCCGCGGTGTTGTCGCTCGCGAACCTCCAGGACATCTCCACGCCCACATCCTGCCCCCGAGGTACGACAAAATCCGAAAGCCCGGACCGGCCGTGCCGATGTCCGCGGCGTGACTTCACCGGCCGCCCCGAACGCACCGCAGCAAACGCAGACCGTCCACGTCGGGCGGCAGCCGATCTACGACCGGGACGGGGCCGTCGCGGCGTACGAGCTGCTGTTCCGGGGGCGGCTCGACGCCGTGGCGGCGGGGCGGCGGGACACGTTCGCGACCAGCCAGGTGATCACGAACACGTTCACCGAGTTCGGGGTGAACGAGATCGCCGGGGACCGGCCGTGCTTCATCAACCTGACGCGGGAGTTCCTGGTCGGGGAGCTGCCGCTGCCGTTCGGGCCGGAGCGGGTCGTGCTCGAGGTGCTGGAGACCGTCACCGTCGACGAGGCGGTCGAGCGGGGCGTGGCGCGGCTGCGCGACGAGGGGTACCGCATCGCGCTCGACGACTTCGTGTTCGGCGCCGGGCACGAGCGGCTGCTGGGGCTGGCCGCCTACGTCAAGCTCGACCTGCTCGACACCCCGCCGGAGCAGCTCGACGCGATCGTCGCGCTCTGCCGGCAGTACCACGGGATCCGGTTCGTCGGCGAACGCATCGAGTCCGACCGGGAACGCGCCCTGGCCGACCGCTTCGGGTGCGAGCTGCTGCAGGGGTATGCGCTGAGCCGGCCCGAGGTGCTCACGGCGACCGGCCTCGCGCCGTCGCGCCTCTCGCGCCTGCGGCTGCTCGGCGCGCTCGGCGCGGCCGACGGCAACCTCGACGAGGTGCTCCGGGTCATCGCCGACGACCCGGCCCTCGCCCTCAGGCTGCTCAAAGCGTGCAACTCGGCGGCCGTGGCGCCGTCGCGGCCGGTCACCTCGCTGCGCCAGGCCGTCGTGCTGCTCGGGCTGACCCACGTCCGGCAGTGGGCCATGCTGATGATCGTCGATGACGTCGCCGCCGGTACCGTCGACCAGTTCACCGACGCGGTGACCCGGGCCCGGCTGTGCCAGCACCTCGCCGGGGACGTCGGCGCGGCGCCGGAAACGGCGTTCACGGCCGGGCTCATCAGCAGCATCGCCGGGCTGCTCGACACCACGCCGGCCGCGCTCGCCGCGCAGCTGCCCCTGGCCGACGACCTGGTCGAGGCGATCACCACCGGCGGCGGGCCGGTCGGGCGGGCGCTGGGCCTCGCCGACGCGTACCTGTCCGGTGGCGCGGTCGAGGCCGCCGACCCGGCCCGGTGCTACCTGGACGCGCTGCGCTGGTCGACCCGG
>NZ_BMPI01000117.1:2791-21548 GCF_014647515.1 Dactylosporangium sucinum
GTGGTCGACGCGACCGCCTCGGCCCGCGCCAGCTGATCGCGCAGCTCCAGGTCCAAAAATCGAGCGACGGCTACAGATAAAGGACGTACCGTGGCCGTCGATGCCACGAACTGATCACCGCCTGGCCCGGCTGGACGACGCCTGGGCCGCCCTCGACAACCCGCACGGCATCCCCGTCGAGCTGTGCGCCGGCCCGGACGTGCCGATCGAGCCGGCCGCCGTCGACGAGCTGCTCACCGTCCTCGACACCGCCGCCACGCTGCGCGCCCTCGCCGACGCGACGCCCGGCCTCGACCGCGAGCCGCGCATCGAGCGGGTCGTGTGCACGCCCGACTTCCACAAGGGCGCCGGCATCCCGATCGGCACCGTCCTGCGCACGAGCGGCGCACTGGTCCCGCAGGCGGTCGGCAACGACATCAACTGCGGGATGCGGGTCGAGGCCACCTCGCTCACCGTCGAGCAGGTCCGGCCCCGCCTCGACGCGCTCGAGGCCCGGCTGCGGCACCTGTTCTTCGAGGGCGGGCGGCGCATCGGCCTGACCCCGGCGCAGCGCGAGGGGCTGCTGCGCGACGGCCTGCCGGGCCTGTTCGACGCCGGCGCGCAGGCCGGCCACGCGGACCCGATGCACGCGGCCGCCTGGCCGGCCCCCGACGCCGACGCGTTCCGCGACTGGGTCACCAGCGGCGGCGGCACCAGCTACGACAGCATCATCGGCAGCGTCGGCGGCGGCAACCACTTCGCCGAGCTGCAGTACGTCGCCGCCATCCACGACGGGGCCGCCGCCTACGCCTGGGGCCTGGTGCCCGGCCGGGTCGTGCTCATGGTGCACAGCGGCTCGCTCTCCCTGGGCCACCAGGCCAACGCCACCGGCCAGGACCAGGCCCGGGCGCTGTGGCCGAAGGGCGTGCCGGCCCCGGCCAACCGGATCCTCCCCGTGCTCCTCACGGACTCCGCCGCGCCGCGGATCCAGCGGTACCGCACGGCGTTCGCGAACGCGGCGAACTTCGCGGTCGGCAACCGGTACTTCCTCGCCCGGATGCTGCGGGCCGGCCTGACGGCGGCGGTCGGGGAGCTGGAGTCGCGGCTGGTCTACGAGTCCCCGCACAACCTGCTGTGGGACGAGGACGGCGGCACGGTGCTGCACCGCAAGGGCGCGACCCCGGCCGCGGGCGCCGACGTCGACCGCCCGTTCGGCGAGCCGGTCATCGTGCCCGGCTCGATGGGCGCGGCGAGCTACCTGCTGCGCGGGCTCGGCAACGAGCGGGCGCTCGGCAGCGCCTGCCACGGCGCGGGGCGCAGCGTCCCGCGCGGTGCGACGGCCCGGGGCGGCGACGCCGAGCTCGACGCGTTCCTGCGCGAGTTCCGGGTGGTGACCCCGCTGAACCCGCACGACCCGGCGGTGGCCGGGCGGCGCGACGTCATCGAGGCGTGGCGGCGCGACCTGAAGCAGGAGGCGCCGTGGGCGTACAAGGAGGTCGGGCCGGTCGTCGACAGCCTGCGCCGCGCGGGGGTCGCGGAGCCGGTCGCCGAGCTGCGCCCGATCCTCACCGTCAAGGGCTAGGGGTCCCCCGGAGCACCTCGATGGTGACGAGGTGCTGGTCCCAGGCCACGGCGGCCCCGCAGACGGGCTCGGCGCCCGGCCACAGCACGTCGGCCTCGCCGATCACCACCTGCGGCAGGGAGACGTGGCTGGGCTGCGGCAGCAGGCTCTTCACGTTGCCGGTGACGATGTTCATCAGCTCGCCGGCCGCGTCCTGCACGTCGTCGGGCTTCACGGCGGCCGGGTCGAGCTCCAGCATCGCGGCGGCGATGGCGCCCGCGGCCGGCAGCCCGGCGCGGAGCACGACATGGCCGAGCCAGGCGCCGGCGATGCAGACGCTGGCGGTGAGCTCGGCGCGGCCGGCGGGCACCTGCGCGGGCCGGGCCGCCGGGGTGGTCCCGAGGTAGGCGGTCCACACCTGCCAGATGATGCCGTGGAGGTCGTCCGCGGTGATCGTGGCGTCGGTGACGAGCGTGGGTCGCTCCATCGTCCTCCTGTCTGCGCTCGGATGATCCGGTGGATCCAGTGTGCCCATGAAGTACCGCCGAATCGGTGCGGATCGGGAGCATTCAGCTCGCTTAACTGTGCCACAAGTCCGGGTTAAGGCTGCCCGGACATCGGATGTCTGGGGTACAGTGCCATCGACAACGGCGAAAGTCTCGGCGGCTTTGCGTCCGTCACCCGGTCCCGGGTGCCCGCGGAGTGCCGCCCTTCGCCTGCGGGGACCCGTGCCCCCGCAGACGAAAGGGAAGTACCGCATGAGCCTCTCCCGACGGAAAGTCCTCGCCGGTGGGATCGCAGCCGCCGGCCTCGGCGCCACGGGGTACCTCACGATGGGCTCGGCCGAGGCGGCCAGCCCGCCCGGCGACGTCGTCGGCAAGATCTCCGTCGGCTACCAGGGCTGGTTCGCCTGCCCGGGCGACGGCGCGCCGATCAACCAGTGGTGGCACTGGAGCCGCAACGGCGGGCAGCCGCCGTCGGCGTCGAACACCACGATCGTGTCCTGGCCGGACATGCGCGAGTTCACGCGCGGCTACACCACCGCCTACGGCAACCTCGGCAACGGCCAGCCCGCCCGGCTGTTCTCGTCGTACGACCAGCAGACGGTCGACACGCACTTCAAGTGGATGCAGCAGTTCGGGTGCGACACGGCCGCGCTGCAGCGCTTCAACCCGTTCGGGGGCGAAGGACCGACCCGCGACGCGATGACCGCGAAGGTGCGCCAGGCGGCCGAGGCCACCGGCCGCAAGTTCTACATCATGTACGACGTCACGAGCTGGACGAACATGCAGTCGGAGCTGAAGACCGACTGGACCACGAAGATGTCGGCGTACACGTCGTCGCCGTCCTACGCGCGGCAGAACGGCAAGCCGGTGGTCTGCATCTGGGGCTTCGGCTTCAACGACCCGGGCCGCCCGTTCGCGCCCGGCCCGTGCCTCGATGTGGTCAACTGGTTCAAGAACCAGGGCTGCTACGTGATCGGTGGGGTGCCGACGTACTGGCGGAGTGGCGTGAACGACTCCCGCCCGGGCTTCGGCGACGTGTACCGCGCGTTCAACATGATCTCGCCGTGGATGGTCGGCCGCACCGGCGACCTGGCCGGCCTCGACTCGTTCTACACCAACGTGAACACCCCCGACCAGGCCGAGTGCAACGCGCGGGGCATCGACTACCAGCCGTGCGTGATGCCGGGCGACCTGTCGGCGGGCGCCCGCCGCCACGGCGACTTCTACTGGCGGCACATCTACAACATGACCCGCCTCGGCGCCCAGGGCCTGTACGTGTCGATGTTCGACGAGTTCAACGAGGGCAACCAGATCGCCAAGACGGCCGAGAACGCGTCGATGCAGCCGGTCGACTTCGGCTACCGCGCCCTCGACGAGGACGGCGTGGCCTGCTCGTCCGACTACTACCTGCGCATCACGGCCGACGGCGGCCGGATGTTCAAGGGCCAGCTCGCGCTCACCGCGACCCGCCCGACGCAGCCGGTGGCCGGCGGCCCGACCACGCCGCCCGCCGGCGGCATCGGGCTACGATCGAGGGCGAACAACCAGCTCGTGTCCCTGCGCTCCGACGGCGTGCTCATCGCCTCGGGCGGCGCCGGCGAGCGGTTCGACCAGATCGACCTCGGCGGCGGCAACGTGGCCCTGCGGGCCCGCTCCAACACCCGCTACGTCTGCGCCGAGAACGCGGGCGCCGCGAACCTGGTGGCCAACCGCACGGCGGTGGGCGGCTGGGAGACGTTCCGGCTGGTCCGCAACTCCAACGGGACGGTGAGCTTCCTGGCCACGGTCAACAGCCGGTACGTGTGCGCGGAGAACGCCGGCGCCGCCCCGCTGATCGCCAACCGCACGGCGATCGGCCCGTGGGAGCAGTTCGACGTTGTGTAGCCGGTGCTGTCTGGTCGCGGCTGTGCTTGGTCGCGGCGACCGCCGCCACGGTCGCCGCGACCTCCTCACCCTTACCTGTTGAGCGCCTTGGCCAGCTGGTCCTTCGTCATCGACGAGCGGCCCCTGATGTTGCGGCGCTTGGCCTCCGCGTACAGCTGGTCGCGGGACCTGGCCTTGTCCGACGACTTCATCGAGGCCGACGGCTTGCCGAGGTCCTGCCAGCGGTCGGCGTCCATCTCGACGTCGAACCGGGCCGCCGCGCGGCGGATGCGGCGGAACGCCTCCTGCCGCTCGGCGTCGCTGGCGTCGCGCACCTGGTCGAACCGGGCGATGGCGTTGCGGACGTGCGAGGCGTCGTTGAGGGGTTCCTTGCGCTGCCGCGGGAACGCGTACGCGCTGTCCGGCATGGCGTTGCGCTCCGCGGCGTCGAGCTCGTGCGAGCGCTTCCTACGAGTAGCCATACCAAGCTGTTACCCACCTCTCGCCCCACCATGCGGCCCGGTGACAGCGGCGGGCGCGGCCGGGGTGACAGCGACGGCCGCCGTTCGGGACGGACGGCGAAGCGTGCCGGCCGGTAGCATGCCGGTGCCGCCCGGCGACCCCGCCGAGGGGGGCCGCCGGGCGGCACCGCACGGAGACCTCAGCGGCGCCGCGCCGCGCCGGGGCCGGCTGGCGCCGGCGCTACCTGCGGTCGAGGTAGCGCAGCACGGCGACGACCCGGCGGTCGGTGCCGTCGGCCGGGGCCAGGTCGAGCTTGGCGAAGATGCTGCGGATGTGCTTGTGCACGGCCCCGTCGCTGACCACCAGGCGATCGACGCGTTGCCCAGGCCCTCGGCCATGAGCGCGAGCACCTCCAGCTCGCGCGGGCTGAGCCGGTCGAGGCGGGTGTCCTCGCGGGTGCGCACGAGTAGCTGCGCGACGACCTCCGGGTCGATGGCGGTGCCGCCGCCGACGACCCGGTGCAGGGCGGCCAGGAACTCCTCGACGCGGCCGACGCGCTCCTTCAGCAGATACCCGAGCCGCGCCCCGCCGTCGGCGAGCAGCTCGGTGGCGAAGGCCCGCTCGACGTACGCCGACAGCACCAGCACGGCCAGCCCCGGCCGCCGGCGGCGGGCCTCCACGGCGGCGGCGATGCCCTCGTCGGTGTGCGTGGGCGGCATGCGGACGTCGACGATCGCCACGTCGGGCCCGTGCTCGTCGACGGCCGCGAGCAGCTCGCCGGGCGTGCCCGCGGTGGCCACGACGTCGAGCGACTCGGCGCGCAGCAGCAGCGCCAGGCCCTCGCGCAGCAGCGGGTCGTCCTCGGCGATCACGATCCGCACGGCAGCGTCACCTCCAGGGTGGTCGGCCCGCCGGCCGGGCTGGCCAGCGTGAACGTGCCGTCGTGGGCCTCGGCCCGGCCGCGGATGCCGGCCAGCCCGGAGCCGGCCCGCTCGTCGGCCCCGCCGGTGCCGTCGTCGGTGACCCGCAGCCGCAGCACGGCGCCGTCGGACGTGACCGCGACCGCCGCGGCGGACGCCCCGCTGTGCTTGGCGACGTTCGTGAGCGCCTCGGCGACGACGTGGTACGCGGTCGCCTCCACCGATGCCGCGCACGGCCCGACCGGGCCCACGTCGACCGTGCACGGCACCGGGCAGCCGGCGGCCAGGGCGCTCAGCGCGTCGGGCAGGCTCCGGTCGGCGAGCACCGGCGGGAGGATGCCGCGCACCACCGCCCGCAGCTCGGCGAGCGCCTCCTCGGCCGCGTCCTGGGCCCGGTCGAGGGCGGCGGCGGCACTCGACGGGTCGCGGTCCAGGGCCCGCCGCGCGACGCCGAGCAGGACGGTGACGGCGACGAGCCGGTTCTGCGTGCCGTCGTGCAGGGACCGCTCGATGCGGCGCAGCTCGGCGGCGTGCGCGTCGAGCGCGGCGGCGCGGGTGGCGGTGAGGCGGGCGATGCGCAGCGCGGTGTCGGCGGCCGGGTCCGGGGCGAGCAGCCGCCGCCCGGGCCACGCCTGCAGCCACGCCAGGCCGGGCTCCAGGACCAGCAGCGCGGCCACCCACCCGGCCCCGATGAGGGTCACGACCAGGGACTGGGGCAGGTTGTGCACCACGGGAAACCCGATCGAGGACGTCGCCTCCCCGGCCGGCAGATACTGCCAGTACAGCGGGAACGCCCCGTCCCGGACCACGTTGAGCGGCAGCGTCACCCCGACCAGCCCGAGGGCCAGCCCGGCGGTCGCGTGCAGCCCGAGCCACAGCGCCTCCCGCCGCACCACCGGGTCCCCGGCGGCGTCGCGCAGCGTGCGCGGCGCGGGACCGGCGGACGGCAGCGGCGCGGCCCAGCGGGACAGCCGGGCCCGTTCCCGGTCGGCGACCGAGCGCAGCACCCGCAGGGCGGACGGCACCAGCAGCAGCCCCACGCCGGCCAGGCAGGTGGCGGCGGTGACCAGCAGCGCGGCCAGCGCGACGAGGGCCAGCACGGCGGTCGCCAGGCCCCCGGCGAGGTGCTCGACCGCGTCGAGGGCGGCCCTGACCCGGCCGCGCGATCGGCCGCGCGATCGTTGGGGCGCCATGCCCACCTCCCCCGGAGACGGTACAGCGCCATGTAGTGTCACGGCGTGGCGGCAGCGGGCAAGGACGGCGGTGCGGACGCCGCGGCGCCCACGCGCGTCACCATCCGCCAGGTCGCGATCCACGCCGGGGTCTCCGAGGCGGCCGTCTCCTACGCGCTCAACGGCCGGCCGGGCGTGTCCGAGCAGACCCGCGCGCGGGTCCTCGCCGCCGCCCGCGACCTGGGCTGGGCGCCGAACATCGCGGCCCGCTCGCTGGGCACCGCCCGGGCCAACGCGGTCGGGCTGGTGCTGGTGCGCCCGCCCCGGCAGATGGTCATCGACTCGTGGTTCACGCAGATGCTCAGCGGGGTCGAGGCGGAGCTCAACCGGCGGGAGATCGCGCTGGTCCTGCACCTCGTCGACAAGATCGAGGACACCGTCGACGTGTACCGCAAGTGGTGGGCCGGCCGGCACGTCGACGGCGTGATCCTCACCGACCTGCGCAGGTCCGACCCGCGGCTGGCCGCCCTGCTGGAGATCGGCCTGCCGGCCGCGGTCATCGGCGGCAGCCCCGACCCGTCCGGGTTCAGCACCGTCGACGCCGACGTGGCCGGCACCGCCGGGGCGATCGTCGGCTACCTGCGCGCCCTCGGCCACCGCACGATCGCCCGCGTCGCCGGCACCGAGGAGCTGTTCCACACCTGGCAGCGCGACGCCGCCTACGTCGAGGCCGTCGAGCGTGCCGACCTGCGCTACCGGGTGCTCTACACCAACTACAGCGCGGTCGACGGCATGCGTGCGATGCGCGAGCTGATGACCGGCGGCGAGCCCCCGACCGCGGTGGTGTTCGACAACGACGTGATGGCCGCGGCGTCGCTCAAGGTCGTGCACGAGATGGGCCTGTCGGTGCCGGAGGACGTGTCGATCGTCGCCTGGGACGACTCCGACCTGTGCCAGATCACCATGCCGTCGATCACGGCGGTGGAGCAGACGCCGGCCCGGCAGTCGGAGCTGGCGGCGCAGGCGCTGCTGGCCACGCTCGACGGCGGTGAGGTGCGCCACGTGACGCTCCCGCCGGGCACGCTGAACCCGCGCCGGTCGACCCGCCCGCTGCGCTCCGGCCGCCGGTAGCCGCGCGCCCGGGCCGCCGGCCCGAAGCGAAGCGGTTCAGCCGCCGTTGGTTGACACTGCCGAACACTCGGCCCTACTGTCAGGTTCCCTTTACTTATCCGGTTCAGTTACGATGTCCGGCAGGAGCACCGCATGCCTGTACGCCCCCTCCACACCGGGTGGACCCTGCGCGCGATCGGCGCCCCCGAAGACGCGCCGGTGCCGGCCTCGGTGCCGGGGTGCGTGCACACCGACCTGCTGGCCGCCGGGCGCATCCCCGACCCGTTCCTCGACGACAACGAGGAGCGGCTGCACTGGATCGGGCGCACCGCTTGGCTGTACGAGACGACCTTCGACGCGCCGCCGGCCGCTGCGGACGCCGACCGGGTCCAGCTCGTCGCCGAGGGCCTCGACACCGTGGCGACCGTGGTGCTCAACGACGTCGAGCTGGGCCGCACCGCCAACATGCACCGCGGCTACCGCTTCGACGTGCGCGACCTGCTGCGCCCCACCGGCAACCGGCTCAGCGTGCGCTTCGACTCGGCCTACGACTACGCCGAAGGGGTCCGCGACGCGCTCGGCGCGCGCCCGAACGCGTATCCCGAACCCTTCCAGTACATCCGGAAGATGGCCTGCAACTTCGGCTGGGACTGGGGCCCCACCGTCGTCACCGCCGGCATCTGGCAGCCGATCGGCCTGCACGCGTGGTCCGTCGCCCGGCTCGCCGAGGTCCGCCCCCTCGTCACGGTCGACGGCACCACAGGCCGGGTCGAGGTGCACGTGACGGTGCAGCGGGCCCAGGGCCGGCCGCTGACGCTCACGGCCGCCGTCGGCGAGCACACCGCGACGGTCGAGGTGCCGGCCGGGGCGACCGGCGCGGTCGTCGCGGTCGAGGTCCCCGACGTGCGGCTGTGGTGGCCCCGCGGCCACGGCGGCCAGCACCGGTACGACCTCGCCGTGACCCTGGAGGGCGAGCGCTGGGAGCGGCGGATCGGCTTCCGCACCGTCGAGCTCGACACCACCCCCGACGCCGACGGCACGCCGTTCACGCTGCGGGTCAACGGCACCCCGGTCTTCGTGCGCGGGGTCAACTGGATCCCCGACGACGCGTTCGTCACCCGCGTCGACCGGGCCCGCTACGCCGAGCGGATCGGCCAGGCCGTCGCCGCCGGCGTGAACTACCTGCGGGTGTGGGGCGGCGGGCGGTACGAGAGCGACGACTTCTACGACCTGGCCGACGAGCTCGGCGTGCTCGTCGGCCAGGACTTCCTGTTCGCCTGCGCGGCCTACCCGGAGGAGGACCCGATCGGGTCCGAGGTGGCCGCCGAGGCCCGGGAACAGGTGGTCCGGCTGATGCCGCACCCGAGCCTCGTGATGTGGGTCGGCAACAACGAGAACATCTGGGGCTACCACGACTGGGGCTGGCCGGAGGAGCTGGCCGGCCGCACCTGGGGCCTCGGCTACTACCTGGGCGTGCTGCCCGGCGTCGTGGCGGCGGCCGACCCGACCCGGCCGTACTGGCCCGGCAGCCCGTGGTCGGGGCGCGAGGACCTGCACCCGAACGACCCCGCGCACGGCACGATGCACATCTGGGACGTGTGGAACCGCGAGGACTACCGCCACTACGGCACGTATCGGCCGCGGTTCGTCGCCGAGTTCGGCTTCCAGGCCCCGCCGGCGTTCGCCACGCTGCGCCGCGCGGTGAGCGACGAGCCGCTCACCCCGTCCTCGCCCGGCATCGCCCA
Organism: Dactylosporangium sucinum; assembly: GCF_014647515.1. Classification (GTDB taxonomy): domain Bacteria; phylum Actinomycetota; class Actinomycetes; order Mycobacteriales; family Micromonosporaceae; genus Dactylosporangium; species Dactylosporangium sucinum. The sequence continues at coordinate 12,110 of NZ_BMPI01000117.1, forward strand.
CCACCAGAAGGCGGGCGGCGGCAACGAGAAGCTCGCCCGCGGCCTGGAGGGGCACTTCCCGCCGCCGGAGACGTTCGACGACTGGCACTGGGCGACCCAGCTCAACCAGGCCCGCGCGATCGGGTTCGGCGTCGCGCACTTCCGGTCGCTGCGCCCGCTGTGCATGGGCACGATCGTGTGGCAGCTCAACGACAACTGGCCGGTGACGTCGTGGTCGGCGATCGACGGCGACGGGCGGCGCAAGCCGTTGTGGCACGCGCTGCGCCGCGTCTACGCCGAGCGCTTCGCCACCCTCCAGCCGCGCGACGGCGCCCCCGCGCTGGTCGCGGTGAACGACTCGGCCGCGCCGTGGCTGGCGTCGTTCGACGTGCGGCGGCTCTCCTTCGGCGGCGACCCGCGGGCGAAGGCGACCCTCACCGTCGACGTCCCGCCGGGCGCCGCGGTCACCGTGCCGCTGCCGGCCGACCTGGTCACCCCCGACGACCCGGCCGCGGAGCTGGTCGTCGCCGACACGGCCGACGCCGAGCGGGCGCTGTGGCTGTTCGCCGAGGACGTCGACCTGGCCTACCCGGCGCCGGCCGCGGACGTCGCCGTGGCCCCGGCGGCCGACGGCGTCGCGGTCCGCGTCACGGCCCGCACGCTGCTGCGCGACCTGACCCTGTTCCCCGACCGCCTCGACCCCGCGGCGTCGGTCGACCGCCAGCTGGTGACCCTGCTGCCGGGCGAGTCGGCGACGTTCGCGGTCACCGGCCCGCCGGCCCTGGCGGCGCTGCCACCGGCGGCGTGGTCGGCGGCGCCGGTGCTGCGCACCGCCAACGACCTGGTCCGGTGAACACCGGGCGACTCCTGGCTCTGGCACGACTGTCCACCGTGGACCGGGTGGCCGCCTGCAGCCGGCCTCCTCGCGGCCGTCCGGGCCGGCTGCGGCGGCTACTTGCCGGAGCCGGCGGTGAAGCCGTTGTAGATGAAGCGCTGCAGGAACAGGAACACGATCAGGGTCGGGATGATCACCAGGATCACGCCGGCCGAGATGACCTCCCACTGGGCGCCGAACGGACCCTTGAAGCGGAACAGCGAGGTCGAGATGACGCCCAGCTCCTGCGACGGCATGTACAGGAACGGGATGTAGAACTCGTTGTAGATGGCGATGCCCTTGATGATGACCACGGTCGCGATGGCCGGCTTCAGCAGCGGCAGGATGATCCGCCAGTACACCGTGAACGGGCCGGCGCCCTCGATCGCGGCCGCCTCGTCCAGCTCGATCGGCACCCCGCGCAGGAACTGCTGGAAGATGTAGATCGCGATGATGTCGGTGCCGAGGAACAGGACGATCGCCGACCAGCGGGTGTTGTACAGCTCCAGGGCGTTGACCACCTTGAACGTCGCGACCTGGGTCGTCACCCCGGGCACCAGGGTGGCCAGCAGGAACAGCAGCACGACGAGCCGGCGCAGGCGGAACGTGAAGCGGTCGATCGCGTAGGCCGCCATCGAGCCGATGAGCACCGTGCCCGCCAGCGACACCGCGAGGATGACCGACGTGTTGGCGAACCCGCGCAGCATGTTGCCCTTGGTGAACGCGGTGACGTAGTTGCCGAAGTCGAAGTGCTGCGGCAGGTCGAACGGGCCGGTCGTGGCGAACTCGTCGTGCGTCTTGAACGAGGCCAGCACCAGCACGACCGGCGGCAGCAGCACCGCGACCGAGGCGGCGACGAGGGAGACGTACTTCCACGTGACGGCCAGCGTGCGGATCATGACAGGTCCACCCTCTCCTCGGGCGCGACCCGCCGCTGCACCCAGGTCACCAGCAGGATGATGAGCAGCAGCACGACGGCCATCGCGGAGGCCAGGCCGAGCTTGTAGTACTTGAAGGCCATGTTGACCGTCTGGATCACGAACGTCTCGCTCTCGTTCGCGCCGCCAGTCATGATGAACGGGATCTCGAACACCGACAGCGAGCCCGAGACCGCCAGGATGAACGACAGCCCGACGACGGGGCGGATGCCGGGCAGGATCAGGTGGCGGAACTGGTCCCAGCGGTTCGCGCCGTCGAGCTCGGCGGCCTCGTAGAGGTGCGCCGGAATCGACTGGATCGCGCCGAGGAACAGGACGAAGTTGAGGCCGAGGTACCGCCAGACCGACGTCCCGGCCAGGGACCAGTTCACGACGTCGGGGTCGCCCAGCCACTGCCGCGACAGCGAGCCCAGCCCCACCGAGGACAGCGCCGCGTCGAGGGTGCCGCCCGGCTGGAAGAAGAACAGGAAGATCATGCCGATGGCGACGCCGTTGATGAGGTACGGGAAGAAGATGATGCCCTTGAACAGGTTCTTGAACCGGGTGTCGAAGCTCAGGATCGTGGCGAAGTAGAGGGCCAGGACGATCTGCACGACCGAGCCGCCGATGTAGTAGAGGCTCACCTTGAGCACGCCGAACAGCTCGGGCCGCGTGGCGATCTCGACGTAGTTGTCCAGGCCCACGAACTCCTGCGTCGGGCTGAGCCCGTCCCAGGAGGTGACGCTGTACCAGAACATGTTCACCACCGGGATGTAGGTGAACACGACGAGCAGGGTGAGCGGCACGAGCAGGAACACGTACGGCGTGCTTGCCCGGCGCTGACGTTTCCCGCGCTGGCGCGCCCGCGCGGGAGCCTCGGTTCTCGTGGCGGTGAGCATCGTTGGCGACTCTCCAGCAGCCCTTGCGCGGGTCGGGAACGGCCCACCGCGCCCCCTGTTCGCGTCGATCTTGCACCTGTGGTGCCGGGACACTCCCACGATGTCCGGGTTTGGCAGGCACCACAACTGCAAGATCGACGCGAAGAGGGGGTGGTGGGGGCGGGGGGATCGGGGGTTACTTGAGGTTGGTGCGGGTGTTGGACCACTTCTTGTTCAGGTTGGTGAAGATCTCGTCCTTCGACTGGTTCTTTGCGCCGCGGGCGGCGTCGACGATGCCCTGGCGGTACTTGCCGTCGTAGAGGGCGATCTCCGCCGCGTTGCCGATCTTCTCGGCCAGCCCCTCCTCGCCCTTCGGCGCCGGGTTGAGCTCGATGAACTCGGTCTGGGCGGCGGTCAGCCCCGCCAGGGTCTTCGGCATGCCGGCCGACTTCACCGGCGAGACGCCGCCCTGGTCGGTCGCGTAGTTCGACTCGTCGGTGAACCAGTCGATCCAGGCCCGGGCGGTGGCCTTGTTCTTCGAGTGGATGTTGATCGCGTTCTTGTAGTCGCCGCCGACGACGGTGTGGAACTTACCGCCGGCCTGGTTCGGGAACGGCCAGTAGCCGATGTCGTCGGCGCTCGGCGCGGCCTGCTGCATCTGCACGACCGACCAGGACCCGAGCATCATGGTGGCGATCTTGCCGGTGCCCAGCAGGCCCTTCGACTGCTCCCAGTTCGTGGTCGTCGGGTCGGCCTCGGTGTAGCCGGCCTGCACCGCGTCGTACAGCAGCGAGTCGATGATGAAGTGCTCCTTGCCGGGCGCCCACGGGCTGTCGTCCTTGGCCAGCTTGATGGCCGCGTCGGGGTCGCCCGACACCGAGCCGCGCGCGCCCTCCCACTGGCCGAGCGGCCAGCCGTCCTTGTAGTTGGTGTACAGCGGGGTCGCGCCGGTCTTCTCCTTGATCGCCTTGAGCGCGTCGAGGAACTCCTGCGGCGTCTTCGGCGGCTCTGTGACGCCGGCCTGGGTCCAGATCTTCTTGTTGAAGACGTACCCCTGGGCGTTGCCGGTGATGGCGAGCCCGTAGACCTTCCCGCCGAAGGTCTGCTCGGTGCGCACGAAGCGGTACTTGCCCTGCATCTCGTCGACGGTGCCGAGCGGCTCGAAGAACGCGGGCAGCTGGTCGGCGTTGACGGAGTTGGGGATCAGCAGGACGTCGCCGTAGTCCTCGGTGTTCATCCGGACCCGGACCTCGCCCTCGTAGTCCGTGATGGCCTCGAACTTGACGGTGGTCCCGGGATACTTGGCCTCGAACTTCTTCTTGTAGTCCTGGAACACCGTGTTCACGATGTCGGTGCGCTGCGTCAGGACGGTGATCGCACCGCCGATCTTGCCGTCGTCGCCGGCGTCGTCGCCACCGCACCCGGCGAGGGCGAGCGCGGTGGCGGCCAGTGCCAGCAGCCCGGCGAGGGGTTTCTTCACGTCGATTCCTTTCGAGGGGGTGTTGGAAGTCGGCGCGGGTACTGAACCGGATAAGTTCCATCAACGTAGGTGTGCGGTCTGATGCTGTCAATGGCGGCCCTCGGCTGCCGGGGTCGCACCTGAACCGCGTAACAGGGGAGGATGGGAAGCGTGATCAGCGTCGAACTCGCCCACGAGCTGCGCGCCGCCGGTCTGGTGTGGAACCCGGCACCGGGCGACCGCTTCGGCATCCCGGACCGCGGCCTGGACGACCAGGCCTTCGTCCTGAGCGACATGATCATCCAGGTGCACGAGGTCCCGCACGGCGCGGTGATCGGCTTCAACGGGACGACCGAGTGGGCGCTGGACGACATCGAGCGCGACGAGGCGATCTGGCTGCCGCGGGAGGACCAGCTGCGTTCGCTGCTGGGGGAGGGGTTCCGCCGGCTGGAGCGCGCAGGCGACGGCTGGCGCGTGGTCGTCGACGGCCAGGCCGACACGCTGGGCGCGACGCCGGAGGACGCGTACGCGCTGGCCGTCCTCCGCCGCCTCCGCGCGCACGGCGCTTCGGACGCCTCCGGTTGACGCGGCGGGCGGGTCGCCCGGGTCGCCGACCGAAGCACGCGCACGGTCCGTGCGGCTCGGGCTCGGTCGTCCGGACGCACGACGTTCGTGCACCGACCGGATGGTTGACCGACTGTGGGTTGTGACTGACGCTGCGCTGTTGTTGTCTGTCAGTGCGCACTTCTTCCGCTCGGTCCGGCACATCGTGCATCCAGCGCCAATCACCTCCCCCCAGGTCGGTAAGAGTGGCGATCACGTCGGTCATCGGCGCCCCCCAGCTGTTCGGCCGTGCCGCCGAGCTGGCGACCGTGCGCCGGCTGGTGGCCGGGGCGCACGCCGGGCACGGGGCGGCGCTCGTCGTCCGCGGGGCGATCGGTGCCGGGAAGTCCGCCCTCCTGTCCGTCGTCGAGCAGGAGGTCACCGGGCGCGGGTTCGCGGTGTCCGCCATCGAGGGCGTCGACTCGGTCGGGCGGCTGCCGTACGACGGGCTGCGGCGCCTGCTCGCACCCTTTCTCCGGCATGCCGCCGAGCTGCGGCCCCATCACCAGCAGGCGCTCCGCGCCGCCTTCGACCGGCACGAGGCCGAGCCCGCCGTCCATGCCGTCGCCCTCGCCAGCCTCGAGCTGCTCGCCGAGGCCGGGCCGCCCGTGGCGCTGCTCGCCGACGATCTGCACTGGCTCGACCGGCCCACCTGCGTCGTCCTGTCGTTCGTCGCGCGGCGCATCGGTGACCTGCGGATCCTCGTCGTGGCGGCGACCGGTCCCGGCGGCGGCGGGTCACGGCTGCCGGGACTGCCCGAGCTGCACCTCGGCGGGCTGGCCGACGCCGACGCCGAGCGGCTGCTCGACGCCACCGCGCCGCGGCTGCCGCCCGCCGTCCGGGGCGCCGTGCTCGCCCAGGCGGGCGGGAACCCGCTCGCGATCGTCGAGCTGCCCCGGGCCTTGCGCCCGCCGCCCGCGCCGCTGCAGAGCGTCCCGCTCGCCGCCGCGCTCGCCGCGGCGCCCGCCGGCGGCGCCCGGCGGGCCACCGCCCGGCTCACCGAGGCGCCGCGGCCCGGCGCGGCGCCGGCGAAGGACGCCGCCGTGTCGCTCGAGGCGGCGTTCGCGGCGCGGGCCGCGGCGCTCGGCCCGGCCGCCCGGGCGCTGCTGCTCGTCGCGGCGGCCGAGCCCGGGTGCGACGCCGGCCGGCTGCGGCTCGCGGCGTCCGCCCTCGCCGGGGAGTCGGTCGGGCCCGGCGTCGTGGACGAGGTGGCCGGGGCCGGCCTGCTGCTCGTCGCGGGGACCGGGAGCGGGCTGCGGTTCCGGCATCCGCTGGTGCGCTCGGCCGTGTACGGGCGGGCCGGCGTCGCCGAGCGGCTCGCCGCGCACGAGGCGCTCGCCGAGGTGCTCGGGGACGATCCGCACCGGCAGCTCTGGCACCGGGCCGCCGCCGCGACCGGGGCCGACGAGGCGCTGTCGCTGCGGCTGGAGGAGTGCGGTGCCGGGCGGGCCGACGCGCTGGCGCTCGCCGCGGTGCGCCGGGCGGCCGAGCTGACCCGCGACGCGGGACGCCGCGGCGGGCTGCTGGTCCGGGCGGCCGAGCTCGCCGTGCGGCTCGGGGCCCACGCCGAGGCCGCCGCGCTGGTCGCCGAGGCCGAGCAGGCACAGCACCCCGACCACCCCGAGGCCGCGCAGCGGCGGGGACGGCTGCTCAGCCTGGCCGAGGCGGTCGCGTTCCGGCCCGACGGGGGAGCGTCCAGGATCCGGGAGCTCGTCGCCGCCGCCCGCGCGTCCGGCAGCGGGCAGATCGGGGCCGAGCTGCTCTTCCGGGCCGGCGCCCGGTGCTTCTTCCACGGCGGCCAGGACGCGACCGGCGCCGAGGAACGGGCCGCCGTCGCCGAGGCGCTCGACGCGCTGCCCATCGGCCCGGACGACCAGCGGCGCCTGGCCATCCTCGCGTACAACGCGCCCGACACGCACGGCGCGGACGTCCTGCGCCGGCTCGCCCGCCTGGCGCCGACGGGCGTGGAGGAGCTGCGGAACCTGGCCAGCGCCGCGTTCGTGCTCGGCGACCTGCCCCGCGCCGCCCGGTGGCACGCGGGTGCCGCCGACGCGAGCCGCGAACAGGGGCTCCTCGGCTCGCTCGCCCGCGCCCTCGGCGTCGGCGGGTGGGGGCGGATCTGGCTCGGCGAGCTCGACCGGGCCGTCGCCGAGTCGGTCGAGGCGTGCGAGCTCGCGGCCGAGACCGGCGAGCACACCGCGGAGGTCTTCGCCCGGGCCAACCTGGCCATGGTCGCCGCCCTCCGGGGCGACGCCGACGCCGCCGACGGGCACCTCGACGGGATCGAGCACATGCCGCTGCCCGGCGGCCTCCAGCAGGTCAAGGCCCGGCTCGCGTTGCTCGACGGGCGGCCCGGGCACGCGCTGCGGCTGCTGACGGACGGGTTCACGGTGGGCGGGCACCCGTCGGTGCGCTGGTGGCTCGCGCCCGACCTGGCCGACGCCGGGGTGGCGGCCGGCGCCGTCGCCGAGGCGCGGGAGGTGCTCGGCGGGCTGGCCGAGGCCGCACGGCGGATTCCGGCGCCGATGATGCTCGTCTGTGCCGATTATGCGGCAGCGGTACTGCAGGAGGACCCGCACCGCGGCATCGCCGAGGCCCTGCGCGGAGAGCTCGGCCGGTGGCCGCTGTTCCGGGCCCGCCTCCTGCTGCACCACGGCGAGCGGCGGCCGGACCCGGAGGCGCTGCGCGCCGCCCTCGCCGTGTTCGACGACCTCGGCCTCGCCCCGTGGGCGGCCCGAGCCCGGGCCGCGCTGGGCCGGCCGGCCGCCCCCGAGCCGGTCCGCCCGGCCGCGAGGCTGCCCGCCCGGGAGCTGCAGATCGCCCACCTGGCCGCCGAGGGGCTGACCAACCGGCAGATCGCCGAGCGGCTGTACGTGTCGCACCGCACGGTCGCCGCGCGGCTCGCCCGCGTGTACGCCCGCCTGGGCGTCACCAGCCGGGCGAGCCTCGCGACCGCCCTGAACCGCCGGTACTGACACCGGACGCAACATCGCCGCCGGCCGCTCAGTCCGCCGGTGCGCCGAACCACCTCGGCAGCGCGGCGACCAGGTCCCGCTGGTCGTCGCCGACCCACGCCACGTGCCCGTCCGGCCGCAGCAGTACCGCCGCAGCGTCGAGCTCCTCGCTCACGTCCGCGACGACGTCGACCCGATCGGCCCAGCCCGCCGCCGAGAGCGTCCCGGTCTGGTCGAGCAGCAGGCCGCGGCCGGCGTGCAGCTGCTCGTAGAGGCGGCCCCGCTTGAGCCGCACGTCCCGCAGCCGCCGGCCGAGCAGCTCGTGGCCGTCGCCGAAGTCGTAGCGCACGCCGACCCCGGTGACCTTCTCGATGAGGTACCGGTTCACCTCCTCGAAGTCCATGAGCCGCGTGAGCATCCGGCGCACCGCCTGCGGCCCCGGCTCGGTGGACAGCAGGTGCATCTGCGCGCGGGTGTTGTCGAGCACGTCCGCGGCGACCGGGTGCCGCTCGGTCTCGTAGCTGTCGAGCAGGCCCTCGGGCGCCCATCCGCGCACCGTCGCGGCGAGCTTCCAGCCGAGGTTGAACGCGTCCTGGAGGCCGAGGTTGAGCCCCTGCCCGCCGTTGGGCGGGTGGACGTGCGCGGCGTCGCCGGCGAGCAGCACCCGGCCGACCCGGTAGCGCTCGGCGAGCCGGGTGGCGTCGCCGAAGCGGGACAGCCAGCGCGGCGAGTGCACGCCGAAGTCGGTGCCGGCGACCGCCCGCAGCTGCTGCCGGAAGTCCTCGATCGTCGGCGGGACCGCGCGGTCCTCGGCGACCCCGGCGGCGGGCACGACGACGCGGTACACGCCGTCGCCGAGCAGCCCCAGGCCGAACCGCTTCTCGGTCTTGCGGATCTCGGCCACCGCGGCCGCGATCGTCTCCGGCGGCGCGGTCGCCGACATCTCGCCCAGCAGCGTCTCGACCCGGCTGGGCTCGCCGGGGAAGGCGACGCCGAGCAGCCGGCGCACGGTGCTGCGGCCGCCGTCGCATCCCACGAGGTACCGCGCACGCAGGCTCGTCCCGTCGGCCAGCTCGGCGGTGACGCCGTCCTCGTCCTGGGTCAGCCCGGTGAGCTCGCTGCCGCGCCGCAGCTCGGCGCCGGCCGCGGCGGCGTGCTCGGCCAGCAGGCGCTCGGTGACGGTCTGCGGGATGCCGAGGATGTAGCCGTGGGCGGTGTCCATCCGCTCCGGCCACGGCTTCTCGATGCCGGCGAAGTACCCGCCGAGCTTGTACTGCTTGCCGAGCGCGAGGAACCGCTCCAGCAGGCCGCGCTGGTCCATCACCTCGATGCTGCGCACGTGCAGGCCGAGCGCCCGCACGAACGGCGCCGGCTCCGCGTCCTTCTCCAGCACGACCGTGCGCAGGCCGTGCAGGCGCAGCTCGCTCGCCAGCATCAGGCCGGTCGGTCCGCCGCCGGCGATGATCACGTCGATCACGAGAATCCCCCGATCCTTGTCCGGCCGACGATTCTGCGCCTCGACCCCGGTCTTGCCGCAAGCCCCGGGTTACGGTATATGTTGAAGATGGAGGGGCGTGTGGTTTCCACTCCGATCCGCAAACCCACCCGCAGACACGGAGCCGCCGCGGAGGCGACCGTGGAGCCTCCGCGGCGGCGGTTCGGGGATGCTTACCTCACGCGGCCGCGCAGGTCGGCGTGAGCGTGCCGGCCGTGCCGGTCGACTGGAAGCCGAACTCGGTGTACTGGCCCGCGGCGATCGTCCCGTTGTAGGACAC
>NZ_BMPI01000118.1 GCF_014647515.1 Dactylosporangium sucinum
CCCTACCGATGGACCTACGACGGCACCCCACTCAAGGCCGCGTAACCCCCGACGAACTAACGCGGTGCTGCACTAGGACCGGCGGACCGCCCTGTCCACCCGGGCCCGCCAGCCGCGCTCCTGCGGCTTGCGGCGCAGCTTGGCCAGGGCGGCCACCGCGCCCGTCGTGAGCTCCTCGAAGTCGAACCCGGTGCGGCCGGTGCCCTTCTGGATCACGAACGCCAGGCCGGCCGAGTTGCTGACCGCCCAGCCCGGCCTGGTGCCGAGGCGATGGGCCGCGTTCCCGCCGTACGCCGTGATGAGCTGGATGTCGAAGGGGTAGCGCACCTCGCCGCCGGCCCTGGTCACGACGATGCGGGCCTGGGCCAGCGTGTTGTCGTGGTTGAACAGCGCCTGCCACCACTTCTTGCGGGGCGCCTCGACCACCACCTCGACGCCCTCGCCGTGCTCGCCCGGGTCGGCGGCCTCGGCGACGGCCCGGACCATGGCGACCACGCGGTCGATCCGCGACCGCCGGAAGGCCACCCATTTCTCCACCGCGCCATCTTCGCGCACCGTGCCCCCCGGGCGGCGCAGCGCGTGCGGGTGGCGAGGGCGGGCGGGCCGGCGGGAGCGGCTGGTCGTCAGGAGAAGCGCTCGCCCTCGTCGCGGCGGTACGCCCACGCCGCCAGCGCGGCCATCGCGACCGTCCACGCCACCAGGGCCACCATCGACGTCGTCGACACCCCGAAGTCGCCGACCGCCGCCCAGACCAGCTCGACCGCGCCGCGGGTCGGCAGGTACGGCGCGATGGTCTCCACGAAGCCCGGCGCGTGGCCCGGCTCCGAGAGCAGCCCGCCGCCGAACGCCAGCGGGAAGAAGATGATCTGCGCGACGGCGAGCGCGGCCTTCGTCGGCAGCCAGTACCCGATGGCCAGGCCCATGAACGTGAACGGCAGCGCGCCGAGCACCACCGCGCCCAGCGCGAGCAGCAGCTGCAGCGGACTCGCCGTGGCCGCGGTGAACAGCCAGCCGATGATCACCACGGGCAGCAGCGAGATGCCCATGAACACCAGCCCGGTGATGATCCGCCCGGCGAACGCGGCGCCCGGCCCGGCCGGCAGCGTGCGCACGTAGGTGCCCCACGGCTGGGCCCGGTCGTCGGCGACCCCGACGCCGTAGGTGAACAGCGAGCTGGTCATGACGGCGAACATGACCATCGACGCCGTCGCGTACGTGGCGCCGACCGGGTTGTCGCCCGCGAACGGCACGACGAAGAACAGCATCGACGCCGCTGGGAAGAACGCTCCGCCGAGCACCGCGACCGGAATGCGGACGGTTTCGAGGATGCGGTACCGCGTGTGCGTGAGCACGAGGGACATCTTGGTCACTTCCCGGTCAGGGTCAGGAACGCCTCTTCGAGCGTCGTGGGCTGGACCTGCAGGCCGTCGAACGTGGTGCCCGCTCGGACGAGCTCGCGGACCAGTTCGTCGGCGTCGGTGGTGAGCAGGGAGGTGCGGCCATCGGTGCGCTCGACGCTGACCACGCCCGGGAGGGGCGGCAGGTCGTCGGCTCTGAGGCTCACCCGGTGGATGCCGACGATGCCGCGGATCGCGGCGACCGTGTCGTCGGCCAGGATGCGACCCTGGCCGAGCACCACGACCCGGTCGGCGAGCGCCTCGATCTCCTCCAGGTAGTGGCTGGTGAGCACGACGGTGTTCCGGGTGGCGTAGTCGCGCACGACGTCCCACAGGGAGCGGCGGGCCTCCACGTCGAGGCCGGTCGTCGGCTCGTCGAGGAAGACCAGCGTCGGCCGCCCGACGAAGGCGAGCGCGACCGCGAGCCGGCGCCGCTGGCCGCCGGACAGCCCGCCGGTCTGCCGCTTGGCGAGGTCGGCCAGGCCGAACCGGTCCAGCAACTCGTCCGTCGGCACCGGGTCGGGGTGGTGAGCGGCGACGAACTCGACGCACTCCCGCACCCGCAGCGTGCTCGGCAGGCTGGTCTCCTGCGGCGTGACGCCGATCCGGCGGCGGTTCGCCGGGTCGCGCGGGTCGCCGCCGAGCAGCTCGACCGTGCCGCTCGTCGGGCGGCGCAGGCCGACGAGCAGGCTGAGCAGCGTGCTCTTGCCGGCCCCGTTGGGCCCGAGCAGGCCGACGACGCCGCCTTCGGGGATGTCGAACGAGACGCGGTCGAGCGCGAGGGTGTCGCCGAAGCGCTTGGTGACCTCGACGGTGCGGGCGAGCATCTATCCCTCCTTGGGGGGATCGAGCAGGGTACGGAGCGCGGCCGTGTAGTCGTCGAACGCGACCCGGCCGCGGCGGGTCAGGCCGGCCGACGTGGTCGGGGTGCGGCCGCGGAAGGACTTGACCACCTCGACGTAGCCGGCCTGTTCGAGCTTGGTGAGGTGGACCGACAGGTTGCCGGCGGTCATGTCGAGGATCTGCTGGAGCCGGGGGAACGTCATGCGGTCGCCGTCGTCGAGCCCGGACAGCGCGGCCATGATGCGCAGCCGGGCCTGCGCGTGGATCACCGGGTCCAGGTCCGTCACCGCCGCCGGCCCCGGACCCACATTGCGAGCCCGAACAGGATCAGCCCGCCGCCGCCACCGAGCGCGACCAGCAGGGAGTGCCAGCCCGGGCCGGCGGCGACGCCGGCGATGTTCACGACCGTGACCCAGGCGCCGAGGACGAACATCTCCCGGGAGAGCCAGATGGCGGATCCTGCGAGGTACATGATCGCGGTCACCCCGACGGAGACCGATGCCCACAGCAGACCGCGCTCGCTCTCCGGCAGGTAGGCGGTGAAGCGGCCGAGGGTGCTGCCGACCCCGGAAAATGCCAGGAACCAGGTCCACCCGTAGGCGGCGCCCTGCCAGGACGACCGGCCGTGGACATGGCGTCCCTTCGCGGCGGACATCGCGATGGTACTGATGGCAGCCCCCGCGAGCAGCGTGACGAGCACGACCAGGGGGAGCCACCCGGGCATCGGGACGTAGACCCGGCCGTGCGGCCCGTAGCGCAGGAACAGCAGCCCGAACCCGATCAGCCAGGCGAACCCCCACGGCAGGTAGTAGGCGAGGGGGTTGAGCCGCATGCTCCGGCTGACCGCGTCCCGCTCGCGGCTGATCATGGCCAGCGACTCGGCGGGCGACTCCGGCGGGGCGTCGTCGTCTTCGTTCACGTAGACAACTTTACGTCGCAAAGTTCTTTGTGGCCAGTTCCCGGGTGATGCCCCTGTCCATCGGCTTGAATGTGAAGGTCTTCTTCTTCTTGGGAGGAACAACCGCATGGCATGGAGGCCGGCAAACTCCCTACCGGTCCTGCACAGGCAGCTGCAGCAAGGCAGCCGCGCGGCCCCACCGGCGACGAGCTGGTCGGAGTGGGGTCTCATCGGCGACGCTGCCCACGACCCGACGTCCGACCACTCGCCGCACGACTTCCCCGGCTGGGGCTACGACATCGTGACCGCGGCCGACTTTCCCAACCGCCCCGACCTGGGCCTCGACGCCCACCAGGTGCTCGACGACCTCCGCCGCTCGCGCGACCCCCGCGTGAAGTACGCGATCTCCAACGGCCAGATGTACTCGTCCTACGCCGTGAAGGGCTACTCGGCCTGGACCTGGCGCCCGTACAACCCGAGAAACGGCGACCGGCACTTCACCCACGGCCACCTCTCGGTGGTGGGGGACCCCCGTGCCGACGGCACCCAACCCTGGCAGACGATCGGAGCAGACGACATGTTCGGTGACGAGGACCGCCGCCGCAGCAACAACGTGGACGAGACGGTCTGGCAGGGGATCGTCAACGGCTCCCCGACGGCCCGCGGCCTGGTGGTCCCCAACCAGCCGACGGTGGACCGCCCGATCTGGCTGGTCAACAAGCTGACGGAGGTGGCCGCGGACGCGAAGGCCTCCCGGCTGGCGGTGGAGGCCCTGGTGGCCTTCATCAACGAACGCGGCGGCACGGTCGACACCGCCACGATCATCGCCCGCATGGACGAGCTGGCGGCCGCGGAGGCCGCCCGCGAGCAGGAACTGCTCCAGCGCATCGCCGACCTGGAGGCCCAACTGGCCGCCCCGCAGCCGGACCTCCCACCGGCCCAACGCACCGCCACCCCGTCCTCCTGACGGGCCTCATGATCGAGGGAAGCTCCTGGTCGCCAGGAGCTTCCCTCCGTATCGGGCGGTGTCAACAGAGCGGCGGGGGCCGGTAGTCAGTAGGGCGTGACGTTCGAGGAGTACGTGCTTGCCCGGGGGCCGGGACTGCTGCGGCTCGCGCGGTTGCTCGTTGACGATGTCCACCGGGCCGACGACCTCGTCCAGGACACGCTCGTGCGCGTGTACCCGCGGTGGGCCCGGATCGTGCGGACCGACCAGCCCGACCTCTACGTGCGGCGCATCCTCGTCAACGTCAACGCGTCCTGGTGGCGGCGGCGGTCCAGCCGGGAGATGCCCGCGGTGCTCGACGCCGACGCCTGGCCCGGTGCCGACGACCACGGCCCGCCGACCGCCGACCGGCTCGCCCTGTGGGAGCGGGTCCGGGCGCTGCCGCACCGCCAGCGAGCGGTGATCGCGCTGCGGTACTACGAGGACCTCGACGACGACCGGATCAGCCAGATCCTCGGCTGCTCGCGGGCCACCGTCCGCACCCATGCCATGCGCGCGCTGGCCGCGATGCGTGTCGACCTGCGCGATCTCGAGGAGCTGCACCGATGACCACGGACCTCAAGGCCCTGCGCGACACGCTGCGCGCCCGCGCGGAGACCGACACCGACCCCGAGGCCCTGCTGGCGCGGATCGGCCCGGCGTACCGCCGGCGCCGCAGCCGCCGCCTCGCCGGCGCGGCGTCCGCGGTCGTGGCGGTGGGCGCGCTGCTGGCCATGCTCGTGCCGCGCCTGCTCTTCGGCGGCTACCCGCTGCCCGCACCGCCGGCGGTCCCGATCGGCAGCCCCGCCGCGGAGGCCATCGGCGCCGACCCGCAGATGATCCACTTCGACGTCGGCCAGTTCCCGTACGAGGTGTCCAGCACCACGTGGGCGGTCCAGGACGGCATCGAGCAGTTGTCGATGTCGGGCAGCATCGACGACTCGGGTGCATCGTTCTTCGTCGAACTGCGGCTGGCGCCCGAGACCCGGTCACCGGCCCCGAACCCCACCGGCCTGCCGGAGGAGCCGCGGCAGCTGCACTCCGCACCGGCGACCGTCGGCGGCCGGCCCGCGCTCGTCGTGACCGGCGAGGAGGCCACCCGCGTCACCTGGCAACCGATCGCCGGCGTCCGCGCCGAGCTGTCCGTGCGCGGCCGGGTGCCCGCGAACAAGGCCATCACGTTCGCCGGCACGCTCAGCCTCGACCGCGGCCACCAGTGCGTCCCGTCCCTGCGCCCGACCGCCCTGCCGGCTGACGCCCGCATCACGGGCTGCTCCATCATGCCCAACGTGGGCCACGGGCAGTACGTCATCCGCGGCCCCGGCGGCACAATCACCGTCTGGGTGTTCACGGGCGTCTTCGCCCACGGCATCAGCCCGGGCGCACCCTCGTCGACGCTGGCCAACGGCTGGCCCTACCAGGAACTCGACGCCTCGGGCAACACCCAGCACTACACCGCCCACATCCGCGTCCCGGACCCGTATGTCGAGATCTTCGCGCAGGGCGCGTACGGCCTGCCCGAGGTGCTTTTGGTCGGCGCCGGCCTCCAGCCGTCCTGAGCCCCCCGCCCGTTCAGTCGCCGGAGCAGCCGAAGAACAAGATCTTGTTACCAGACCCGTCCGCTCCCACCTCGCGGAGGCGGTGCCGCCCGATCACCGCGATCCGCGCTCACTGTCCTCCGGCCGCGGCACCGCTCCGAAGTCGTCGAGCGTTTGGGTCGTCAGCGCGCGGTGCAGGTCAGGGTCGGCGTGAATCTCGGCGGTGCGCCGCCACTCGACGAGCAGCTGCGACACCGCAGCGGTGTTCCCGATGGCGGCAGCGGCCTCGGTGACGGACACGAGTTCCGCCGCCATGGCGTCGATGTCGGCGACGGGCAGGAACCGGACCCACGGCAGCGCGTTCGGCAGCACCTCTCGCAGCAGTCGGGGATCCCGGCGCGCGACCCCGGCGAGCAGCCGCGAGGTCACATCGATGACCTCCGCCTCCGCTTCGGCGCGTTCGGCCGACATCAACACAAGGTCAGCGGCATCACGCCGACGCAGCCGCACGGCCCGCGTGCGCGTCAGGCGATCGGTCGTCTCGGCCGGCTGGCGAAGCAGCTCGGAGAAGGGCACTGACTCCAGCGGTGCGGCCGTCACATATCAACACTACTTCAGAAGTGGCCGAGGCGCTGCCCTCCGCGCAGGGGGCCGGGCTTCGGAGCGGTCGAACTGCCGGACAGGCTGGCGGCACCCCGCCGCTGCCGACGGACGACCGCCGCTGCCAGCCGGATTGCCAAAAGGGCAACCCGGCTGGGGCTGGTCCTTGCTGGTGGGCACGGTTGGGTTCGAACCAACGACCCCCCGCTTGTAAGGCGGGTGCTCTTCCGCTGAGCTACGCGCCCCCACCCCGGTCATCCCGGGATTGGGTACCAAGATGTTACCCAAGACTCCCGCCCGAGCTCATCCCGGTTCGCAGCGCCTCGATCGCCGCGAGCCAGCCGGCCTGCTCGCGGGCCTGTCCGGGCCCCTGGACCTCGGCAAACCGGACCACCCCCGCAGCATCCACCAGGAACGTACCGCGGTTCGCGAAGCCCGCCTTCTCGTTGAACACCCCATACGCACGGGCCACCGCTCCGTGCGGCCAGAAATCCGACAGCAGGGGAAAGTCGTAGCCTTCCCGCTCCGCCCACACCTTGTGTGCGTACGGCGAGTCGACACTCACCGTCAGCACCTGGACACGCTCATTCTGGAACGCGGGGAGGTTGTCCCGTACCGCGTGCAGCTCGCCCTGGCAGGTCCCGGTGAACGCCAGCGGGTAGAAGACCAGCAGCACCGCCCGCCGGGAGTGGAAGTCGCGCAGGCTGACCTCCTGGTTGTTCTGGTCTCGCAGCGTGAAGTCCGGCGCCGGGGCGCCCGCGGTGAGTGCCAGCTTGCCGACATCCAGGGTCATGAACCGAGCATGCCAGTTGTCGTACCCAAGGCCTACACTCGCCCGCATGGCAGCCGGTCCACGTCTGGGCATCGACTTCGGGACCTCCCACACCGTCGCGCTTCTCGCGTGGCCGGATGGGAGGGTCCGTCCGTTGCTGTTCGACGGGTCGCCCCTGCTCCCGTCGAGCGTCTATGCGCAGGTCGACGGCGCCGTGCTCGTCGGGCGGGACGCCGTGCACGCCGCGCGGGTGGAGCCGGCCCGCTTCGAGGCGAGCCCCAAGCGGCGCATCGACGACGGCACCGTGCTGCTCGGGGACCACGAGGTCACCGTCCCGGCGCTGATCGGCGCCGTGCTCACCCACGTCGTGCAGGAGGCCACCCGCGTCGCGGGCGGGCCGGTCAGCGCGCTGACGCTGACGCACCCGGCGGCCTGGGGCGTGTCGCGCCGCCTCGCGCTCATGGAGGGGGCCAAGCTCGCCGGCCTGCCGCAGCCGTCCCTCATGCCCGAGCCGGTTGCCGCCGCGCACTATTTCGCGGGTGTGCTGCGAAAGCCGCTGGACGCCGACCAAGGTCTGCTGGTGTATGACTTCGGCGGCGGCACGTTCGACGCCAGCATCGTCACCCGCTCCGGTGAGGGGTTCGACGTGCGGGCCGTCGACGGCATCGACGACCTGGGCGGCCTCGACCTCGACGCGCTGATCGTCGACTACGCGAAGCAGCAGCTGCCCGACGCCGACGTCTGGGCGCGCCTGGAGGGGCCGCAGACCACCGAGGACCGGCGGCACCGCCGGATGCTCTGGGACGACGCCCGCATCGCCAAGGAGATGCTGTCGCGCACCACGGCGACCGGCCTGCACGTGCCGATCCTCGCCGCCGACCTCAGCATCAGCCGCGACGGCTTCGAGGAGCGGGCCCGCCCGCTGCTCGAGCAGACCGTCCGCACCACCTCCGCGGTCGTCCGCTGGGCCGGCCTCGACAAGACCCGCCTCGCCGGCATCTTCCTGGTCGGCGGCTCCAGCCGCATCCCGCTCGTCGCGACCCTCCTGGAGCGCGAGCTCGGCATGGCGCCGACGATGATCGAGCAGCCCGAGCTGGTCGTCGCCGAGGGCAGCCTCCGCGCCTGGGTCAGCGTCGCGGCGGCGGACCAGCCCAACAGCCAGCCCGGCACCCCGCACCCGACCAGCGGCCCCCCGTCGGCGGGCAACGGACCCGGCCTAGCCGCCGGTGCCGGCCTGGCCGCGGCGGGTGGACTGGCCGCTGGAGGACTGGCCGCGGGCGCCGCCGCCGGCGCACCCCCGGTCAGCGCCCCGCCCGGCGCGTTCCCGCCCCCGGTCAGCGCGCCCCCGGGCGCGTTTCAGCAGCCGGTCAGCGCCCCTCCGGGCACGCCCCAGCCGCCCGTGAGCGCGCCGCCCGGCGTCTTCCAGCAGCCGGGCCAGCCCCAGCCGGCGGCCTTCCAGCAGCCGGGGCATCCGGGCCAGCCCCAGCCGGCCGCCTTCCAACAGCCCGGCCAACCGGGTCAGCCCCACCCGGCCGCCTTCCAGCAGGCCGGCCCGCCGGGTCAGCCCGGCCAGCCGCAGCCCCAGCCCCAAGGGCAGCCCGCCGCCTTCCAGCAGCCCCAGGGTCAGCCCCACGGCCAGCCCGGCGTCGTCCAGCAGCCGGGGCAAGGCTTCCCGCCGTACGGGCCCCAGGCGCCGCAGGGGCAGCCGGCCGCCTATCAGCAGGCGTACCCGCAGGCGCCCGTCAGCGGCGTCCCCCAGGCCCCGGTCAGCGGTGTTCCGCACATGCCGGTCAGCGGCGCCCCCGGCACGCCCGTCAGCGGCATTCCCGGCGGTGCCCCGGTCAGCGCCGTGCCCGTGAGCCCGTCCGGGCCGGTGACCCCGGCGCCGCCGCGGCCGCCGCAGCCGGCGTATCCGACCGTGCGCCCCGCGGCCGGGCAGAGCTACCAGGGCGGGGTGTATCGCGGCAGCGACGCCGAGGCCACCCAGCCCCTGCCGCCGCGCACCGTGCACGCCGTGCCGGCCATCCCCAACTACCAGTCGCCGTCCGCGATGAAGGCCGACTACGCCCAGCCGCCCCGCGAGGAGGCCCCGCCGCCGCCCCCGCGCCCGCGGCGCAACGTCGCCGTGCCGGTGCTGGTCGTGGTGCTGGTCCTCGCGCTCGGCCTGGCCGGGTATGTGGTGTTCCAGGACCGGGCGAACAAGTCGGCGAACGGGCCCGGGGGCACCCCGTCGTCGAGTGCGCCGAGCAGCTCGGGGCAGCCGACGCCGAGCGAGTCGCCGCTGATCATCCCGGCGTATCAGCGCGAGGACCGGCCCGGCTGGGTGCCCGATGGCTGGAAGAAGATGTCCCTGCCGTCGATCGACAAGGTTTGGTACAGCCAGGACGAGGAAGACGGCGGCAAGTGCACGGCCACGCCGGAGGAGCTGCACGTCACGGCGAAGGTCAACGGGCTCACCGGCTGCACCCTGCAGAAGCCGCTCGACGTCAAGCTGACCGACTCCGGCATCGAGGCCAAGGTGCACGTGACCAGCGGCTGCGCCGGCATGTGGCTGCGGACCGGCAGCCGGGGGTACACGCTGGGCTACTGCGCCAACGGCTACGTGCGCCTGCACCGGCTCGCCGACAGCGGCCCGAGCAAGAACAACCTGATCGAGGAGTGGTACGTCAAGACGAGCGAGGACACGTACGTCGCCTTCGCCGTCTCCGAGACGCACCTGGTCGTCTACGTGGGCGGCGAGCAGGTCGGCCGGGTGACCGACGAGGAGATCCGGGACGGGCGCACCAACCTGGGCGCGTTCAGCACCACGGGCGACGCGGCCGACGTGACGTTCTCCGACGTGCGGGTGTTCTCGCTGCAGGCGCCCACGACGGGCAACACCCCGAAGAACTCCCCGTCGCCCACCCGCTCCGGCTGGTGGGGCTCAAGCTCGCCGTCGGCCTCCCCGAGCACCTCGAAGAAGCCCTCGGGGAGCGCGATGCCCACCGCCTGACCGGCCCGGCCCGCACCCTGACGAGGGGGACGCTCCGCAGGGCGGCTGAGCGCACGGCCATCGGGCTGCCGGCGCAGCGGGCCGAGGACGGGCGATGAGTGAGGGCTGCCCCGGCGCGGGGATCAGGGCGCCGGGCGGATCAGGCGCTCATCGGCTTCACGGCGCGCTTCGGCCACAGGGCTGCCCGGCGCGGGAATCAGGGCACCGCGCGGATCAGGCATTGCGCGTGCCGGCGCCATGCGAGCGCGCCGACAACAGCGAGGCCACCCGGCACGCCGAAGAGGTACCGACGGCGCGGTCGACCGACCGACGGCACTCCGACCGGCGGTTCTCGGCGCAGCGCGGCCACCGGTGGCGGCCCCGGGCCGGGTGGCTCGCGGGGCGCAGCGGGCAGCCGCGGCTGGCACCCCCGCGGCGGGGGGTGACGGTGAGGGCGGGTCGCCGGGCCGCGCCCCCTACCGGCGGCTAGCGGCGGGAACGGGCCGCCCGGGGCGCCACCAGGCGCGCGGCGGTCCAGTCCTTGCCCGCATTGACCGTCGAGGTCTGCTGCAGTCCGGCGGTGGGCGCCGACTCGTTGATCTCGCTCGGCTCGACGTGCCCGGGGCGGCCGGCCTTGGGCGTGAGCAGCCACACCACGCCGTTGTCCGCCAGGGGACCCAGGGCGTCGATGAGCGTCTCGACCAGGTCGCCGTCCTCGTCGCGCCACCAGAGCAGCACCACGTCGACGACCTCGTCGGTCTCCTCGTCAACCAGGTCCCCGCACCGGTCGATCAGGACGTCGCGGAGATCCTGGTCGACGTCGTCGTCGTACCCCATCTCCATAACGACCATGCCCGGTTCGACGCCGAACCGGTCCGCCAGGCTCTTCACCTCGGCCTGACCCGCGGTCGCGTTCACTGTCCACTGCCTCCTGTCGCAACACACCACTTGTTAGCGCGTAGTCCACACAGTACGGGCCGTCAACGCAAGTGGCGCACCGATGCGATCGAAAAACTATCGGTCCAAACTACCGGGCCAACAGGGATCTCGCCCCCTGGACGATCTGTTCCTCGGAGACGAGCACGTGGTTGGCGGCCGGGCCGAGCGGCACGAACGAGTCCACGGCGGCGACCCGGCGGGCGACCCCGACATATCCGGCGTCGACCAGGGCAGCGATGATGCCCTCGCCGACGCCGCCGGAGCGGCGGGTCTCGTCCACGACCAGCACCCGGCCGGTGTCGGAGGCCTGCTTGATGATGTCGCCGACCGGCAGCGGGGACAGCCACCGCAGGTCGACGACCCGGCAGGCGATGCCCTCCCCGGCGAGCCGCGCGGCCGCCCGGAGCGACAACCGCACCCCGTTGCCGAAGGTGATGATCGTGAGGTCGTCGTTCGGCCCGCTGCCGTACGTCCGGGCCCGGCCGATCGGCACGTGGATGGCCGACCATTCACTCGGCGGGGCGTAGTCGGACAGCCACCAACTGTCGTTCTCGGTGTGCAGGTCGCGCGTGTGGTACAGCGCGATCGGCTCCAGGAAGACGCACACGCTCCCGTCGACGACGGCGCTGGCCAGGCAGGTCCGCAGCATCGGCGCGGCGTCCTCGGCCCGGGCGGGGGCCGCCACCACCAGGCCGGGGATGTCCCGCAGGACGCCCAGGGCGTTGTCGTTGTGGAAGTGGCCGCCGAAGCCCAGCTGGTAGGCGAGGCCGGCGACCCGCACGACCATCGGGTTGTGGAAGGCGCCCTGCGAGAAGAACTGCATGGTGGCCGCCTCGCCGCGCAGCTGGTCCTCGGCGTTGTGGAGATAGGCGAGGTACTGGATCTCCGGCACCGGGAGCAGCCCGGCGATCCCGGCGCCGAGGCCGAGGCCGAGGATGCTGGTCTCGTCGAGCAGGGTGTCGAAGACGCGGGTCGCGCCGAAGCGGTCCCGCAGGCCCTTGGTGACCCCGTAGACGCCGCCCTTCGCGGCGACGTCCTCGCCGAAGAGGACCATCTGCGGGTACGCCAGCATCGCGTCCGTCAGCGTCGCGTTGATCGTCTGGGCGAGCGTCATCGGCCCGGCCCGCTCCGGGAGCCGGCCGCTGAAGGCGGCGGCCCGGGTGGGCGGCTGCCCGTTCCCGTTGAGCCGACTGTCCCGCGCGGGCTCGGGAGCGGCCGACACCGGCTCCGGCCACTCGTCCTCCTCCGGCGCGGAGTCCTCGGACGCGGAGGGCGCGGGCGCGGAGGGCGCGGAGGCTGCGACCTCGGCGTCGGCCTCCGGATCGGTCGTGGAGACCGACACGGCGGCGGGCAGAGCCGGCGAAACTTCCCCGGCCGGAGCGCCGGACGTCGGCGCGGTGTGGCGGCCCGCAGAGGGCTCGTCGGCCCACAGCGGCTGGCCGGCGGCCACCCGCGGCGCCGGACCACCCGCCCGGGTGAACTCCAGGTCGTCGCCGATCGCCGCGACGTCGCCGTCCTCGACGTCCGTCAGCGCGGTCGCCGCGTCGCTCACCGCCCGGGACACGCGCACCGGCCGGCGCGGGGCCAGCGGCGCGGTCACCTCCGAGGCGTTGGCCAGGCGGGGCTCGCCGAGCACCTCCTCGGCCACCCGGCGCACGTCCCAGCCCAGCTCGTCGTAGCGGGCCATGAGCTCGGCCGGGGTCGCCACGCCCGCGTCGACCAGCAGGCGGGCGGTGCGGACCAGCGGGTCGCGGGCCAGGTCGGCGGCGATCTCGACGGGGGAGCGGTACGCCATCTCGGCGTCGGCGCCGGCGTGCCCCATCAGCCGGACCGTGCTGAGGTGCAGGACGGCCGGGCGACGGTACCGCCGGACCCAGGCCGCCGCCTCCGCCGTCCGGTCGTAGGTGGCGGCGCTGTCGGTGCCGTCGGCGGCGTAGTACCGCAGGCCGGGGCGGCTCTGCAGGGCCGCGGTGACCCAGCCGTCCGGCGAGCGGACGCTGATGCCGAGCCCGTTGTCCTCGCAGACGAACAGCAGCGGCAGCTTGATGCCGACGTGGTCGCACCAGCCGGCGGTGTTGAACGCGGCGGTGGCGGCGGCGTGGTTGATCGAGGCGTCGCCGAAGGAGCACACGACCACGGCGTCGGCCGGCCAGCCGTGCCCGTTGGCGGGCGGGTTGAGGCGGCGGCCGCGGCCCAGCGCGTACGCAATGCCGACCGCCCGCGGCAGGTGCGAGGCGACCGTCGACGTGGTCGGGATGACGTGCAGGTCGGCGTGGCCGAAGACCTTGTGCCGGCCGCCGG
Source organism: Dactylosporangium sucinum (assembly GCF_014647515.1). Lineage (GTDB taxonomy): Bacteria > Actinomycetota > Actinomycetes > Mycobacteriales > Micromonosporaceae > Dactylosporangium > Dactylosporangium sucinum. Next base: position 13,245 of record NZ_BMPI01000118.1, read on the forward strand.
CGATCGGCTCCCGGGCCGAGGCGACCACGCCGCGCAGCACGTCACGGATCGGGTCGCTGCCCGCCACCTGGCCCGCGCGCATGCAGTAGAAGCCGCCCGAGCGGTAGTGCAGCAGCGCCGGGTCGGTCGGGCGCAGTGCCGCCGCGACCGCCGCGTTCCCCTCGTGGCCCGACGACCCGATCGTGTAGTAGCCGGCGTCGAAGCTGCGCAGCCAGCGGGCCGCCAGGTCGAGGTGCCGGCTCGTCGACTGGGCGTCGTAGAGCGCCCGGGCCTGCGCGCCGGTGAGCGCGGTGTCGTCGCGCACCGGCTCGTCGGCGTCCCGGATGACCGCGGTGCTGACGAGCCCGGCAAGCTCCGCCCGGAAGCGCTCGTCGAGATCCTGAGGGGTGGTCACGCTCGACAGCATGGCCGAAAACGGTCATCGGATGCCACTCCCGACCGGGATCCCGACCCTGCGGGCGTTGGTCCGGTCAGGCTTTTCCGCGCTCGGCGAGGGTCTTGTACTGCTCGGAAGCCAGAAAACCGGGCAACAGCCGGGCCGCGGTGACGCCGAGGTCGCGGACCAGGATCTCGTCGGGTGTGAGGAAGACCATGGCCTGCCCCTCGCCGAGGACGACGTCGTCCTGGGTGGCGTCGGTGGGGCCGTAGAAGACGTGCATCTCGACCAGCCCGTCCACGGTGGACACCGACGGGCGGGTGCCGGTGAGGTAGTGCTCCAGCCCCGCGGCGGTCAGGCCGGTCTCCTCCAGCACCTCGCGGCGGGCCGCCTCGATCGGCTCCTCGCCGTCCTCGATCTTCCCGCCGGGCATCGCCCACTGGTTCGGCGAGACCTTGGCGTGCTGGTCGCGGTGCTGCATGAGGATCCGGCCCGTTGGGTCGACCAGGAACACGACGGCGACGCGACGCTCGATCACAGCATCAATCCTCACGCGTGACGGCACTCAGGCCGTGCGGAAATCCGTTCATTCAGCCTTCATCCCCGCAGAAACGAGAAACGCACCTGGCGGGTGGCGTTGTCGCCGTTGGGGTCCACCAGGCAGACGGACTGCCAGGTGCCCAGGGCGATCCGGCCGCCGAGCACCGGCAGCGTCGCGTAGGGCGCGACGAACGCCGGCATGACGTGGTCCCGGCCGTGGCCGGGGGAGCCGTGGCGGTGCTGCCAGCGGTCGTCGGCCGGCAGCACGTCGTCGAGGGCACGGAGCAGGTCGTCGTCGCTGCCGGCACCGGTCTCGATGATGGCGACCCCCGCCGTGGCGTGCGGCACGAAGACGTGGAGCAGGCCGTCGCCGAGCCCGGCCACGAACCGGCTCGCCTCGTCGGTGATGTCGCGCACGACCGGCCGGGAGCCGGTCCGGACGGTGATGACCTCGGTCTCCATCGTCACAGTCTGTCAGTCGCCGCCGCCGCCACCGCCGCCACCCGAGTCGCCGCCACCGCCGCCGGAGTCGGACGAGGACGACGAGGAGCCCGAGTCGGACGAGGAGGAGCCGGAGTCGGACGAGGACCAGCCGCCGTGGTCATGATGGCCGTGGTGGTGGTCGTGATGCCCGTGGTGTCCATGATGCCCGTGATGCCCGTGGTGTTCAGTGGTACCCCAGGTCTGGAACGGATCCGGCGTCGCGGACGGCGAGGACGAGTCGGACGGCACCCAGTTCGGGCCGAGGGTCCCGGTCCGGACGGGCGGGCGCATGCCCTGCATCGGCCGGGTGGCCTTGCGCAGGACGGTCACCACGGCGACGACGGCGATGGTCACGGCCACCGTGACGATGCCGCAGGGGAGGAGTAGCCACCAGGCGGAGTTGTCGGACACGGGCGGCACCGTAGCCGACGCGGGCGCCTGGGATACTGAAAGAGTCGCCGTCCCGTCAATAGCGAAACGCCACAGAGGTTACTCGCCGGTATCGTGTCGAGCGTCGCAGTTGGCGGTCCGTAGACGTGACGGACGGCGCCCGGGACGGGCAGGATGGGACATGGGCTCACACAACGGCCATGAACCATCGAGCCACACCCCATCGGCCACCCAGACCGGTCGCAGCGATCCGTCGCACCCGCCGTCCGGTCGCGACGGATGAGAAGGAACGCCTGTGTCCACCGAACGCAAGCGCCCGGTGATCAGCGACGGCCTACCGAGCCAACTGCCGGACATCGACCCCGAGGAGACCACCGAGTGGGTCGAGTCGCTGGACGGAGTGATCGACGAGCGCGGCACCAAGCGCGCCCGGTACGTGATGCTGCGACTGCTGGAGCGTGCCCGGGAGCGACAGGTCGGCGTCCCGCCGCTCACGACCACGGACTACATCAACACCATCACGCCGGAGCGCGAGCCCTGGTTCCCAGGTGACGAGCACATCGAGCGGCGCATCCGCGCCTACATCCGGTGGAACGCCGCGATGCTGGTGCAGCGCGCGCAGCGCCCCGACGTGGGCGTCGGCGGGCACATCTCGACGTTCGCGAGCGCCGCGAGCCTCTACGAGGTCGGCTTCAACCACTTCTTCCGCGGCAAGGACCACCCGGGCGGCGGCGACCAGGTGTTCTTCCAGGGCCACGCCTCCCCGGGCATGTACGCGCGGGCGTTCATGGAGGGCCGGCTCAGCGAGCAGCAGCTCGACGGCTTCCGCCAGGAGCTGTCGCACCGCGGCCTCGGCGGCGGCCTGCCCAGCTACCCGCACCCCCGGCTCATGCCGAGCTTCTGGGAGTTCCCGACGGTCTCGATGGGCCTCGGCGGCATCAACGCCATCTACCAGGCGCGCTTCAACCGGTACCTGCACAACCGGGGCTTCAAGGACACCTCCGGCCAGCACGTATGGGCCTTCCTGGGCGACGGCGAGATGGACGAGCCGGAGTCGATCGGCGCGATCGGCGTGGCGGCCCGCGAGGAGCTCGACAACCTCACCTTCGTGATCAACTGCAACCTGCAGCGGCTCGACGGACCGGTCCGCGGCAACGGCAAGGTCATGCAGGAGCTGGAGGCGTTCTTCCGGGGCGCCGGCTGGAACGTGATCAAGGTCGTCTGGGGCCGCGAGTGGGACCCGCTGCTCGCCGCCGACACCGACGGCGCGCTGGTCAACCTCATGAACGTCACGCCCGACGGCGACTACCAGACCTACAAGGCGGAGTCCGGCGCCTACGTCCGCGAGCACTTCTTCGGCCGTGACCCGCGCACGCGGAAGATGGTCGAGCACCTCTCCGACGACGAGATCTGGAACCTCAAGCGCGGCGGCCACGACTACCGCAAGCTCTACGCGGCGTACAAGGCGGCCACCGAGCACACCGGCCAGCCGACGGTCATCCTGGCCAAGACGATCAAGGGCTGGACGCTCGGCTCGCACTTCGAGGGCCGCAACGCGACCCACCAGATGAAGAAGCTCACGCTGCAGGACGTCAAGGACTTCCGCGACCGGTTGTACCTCGACATCCCCGACAGCGCGATCGGCGAGAACCCCTACGCGGTGCCGTACTACAAGCCCGCCGAGGACTCCGACGAGATGCAGTACATGCGCGAGCGGCGGGCGGCGCTGGGCGGCCCGGTGCCGCAGCGGCGCACCACCCACATCCCGCTGCAGCTGCCCGACTCGTCGGTCTACGGCGACATCAAGCGCGGCTCGGGCAAGCAGAAGGTCGCCACGACCATGGCGTTCGTCCGCATGCTCAAGGACCTGATGCGCGACAAGGGCATGGGCAAGCGCTGGGTGCCGGTCATCCCCGACGAGGCCCGCACCTTCGGCATGGACTCGCTCTTCCCGACGGCCAAGATCTACTCGCCGCACGGGCAGAACTACACGCCGGTCGACCGCGAGCTGTTCCTGTCGTACCGCGAGTCGACCACCGGCCAGATCCTCCACGAGGGCATCAACGAGGCCGGTTCGGTCGCCTCGTTCACCGCCGCCGCGACCAGCTACGCGACCCACGGTCAGCCGATCATCCCGGTGTACATCTTCTACTCGATGTTCGGTTTCCAGCGCACGGCCGACGGGATCTGGGCGGCCGCCGACCAGATGTCGCGCGGCTTCCTGCTGGGCGCCACCGCCGGCCGCACCACGCTCAACGGTGAGGGCCTGCAGCACGAGGACGGCCACTCGCTGCTCATCGCCGCGACCAACCCGGCCGTCGTCGCCTACGACCCGGCGTTCGCGTTCGAGATCGCGCACATCACCGAGAACGCCGTCAACCGGATGTACGGCGAGGCTCCCGAGGACCTCATCTACTACCTGACGGTCTACAACGAGCCGATCTTCCAGCCGGCCGAGCCGGAGGACGTCGACGTCCAGGGCCTCCTGCGCGGCCTGTACCGCTACCAGGCGGCCCCGGCGGCCGAGGGCCCCAAGGCGCAGCTGCTGGCGTCGGGCACGGGCATGCAGTGGGCCCTCAAGGCGCAGAAGCTCCTCGCCGAGGAGTGGGGCGTCGCCGCCGACGTGTGGTCGGCGACGTCGTGGACCGAGCTGCGCCGCGACGCGGTCCAGGCCGAGGAGCACAACCTGCTGTACCCGACCGACGAGCCCCGCGTGCCGTACGTGACGCAGGCCCTCGAAGGCACCGCCGGCCCGGTGATCGCGGTCAGCGACTTCATGCGGGCGGTGCCGGACCTCATCGCCCGGTGGGTGCCGAACGACTACACCTCGCTCGGCACGGACGGCTTCGGCCTCTCCGACACCCGCCACGCCCTGCGCCGGCACTTCCACGTCGACGCCGAGTCGATCGTGGTCGCGACGCTGCGTCAGCTCGCCCGCCGCGGCGAGGTGCCGGCGTCGGCCCCGGCCGAGGCGGCGAAGAAGTACGCCATCGACGACGTCAACGCCGCCCCGGTCGGCGAGACCGGCGGCGACTCCTAACCGACCGAAGCACCACGGCCGAGGGCCGCGTCCCGCACCCGGGACGCGGCCCCGGTTCCGTTTCGGAGGCGATTTCGCAAACTCATCGCCAATTGACATCCGGTGTTTCCCGCGGACCAGCGAAAAGGACGGCGCGCCGTCGCCGGCCCGGCCGAGGCCGGCCGTACGCTGGTCAGGTGCCGTCCGGGCGGGGGCACCGGAGGTACGGCCGGACGCGCCCGATTCGGTGCAAGGCGGGCGGGACGTGCCCGAAAAGCCGGAACCGACCGGCCGAACGGGCATCGGGGCAAGTTGATCGGCAGCGTCCATTACCTGCCGACTCGTGGAATTCCGATGATCGGCCCGCGCCGATGTCGAGATGCTGCAAGATCTGTGGGTGTGACGCATGGTTGAAGGTGATGTCGAACTGCCGACAGCCATCCCGAAGTCATTCTTCGGGGAACATGAAATGTGTCTGTACCACCGCGACCGGGCGGTACGGATAGCGTTGACCGCAACGACCGACGCATCCGCCTCCACTGAAAGGCGCACCACGCCGATGCAACCGGACGCCGTCGCGCTGGTGGTCGCCTATCTGCGCGCCCAGGAGCACCTGACCGGCGTGACCGTCGTGACCGCACGCCCCGACGACGTCGCCGCCGGCGTCCCGGTGCTGCTCGTCGAGCCGGTCGGCGACCCGGTCACGTCGCGGATGCCCTGGGCCCGGCGGGCCCGCTGGCACCTCGGCCTGCAGGTCTGGGCCCCCGACGGCGAGGCGCGGGAGATCGCCCACGGCGCGCTGACCGCGCTGGTGGCGGCCCGGGACGTGCGAATGCCCGACGGCGGCCGGATCGTGCGGGCCGACCCGGCGGCCGACCCGGTCGACATCCCCGACCGCCGAGCCGGCAACGGCGTCCAGCGGGTGGTAGCGACGTTCGACGTCGCCGTCCGCCCGTAACCCGTCCGGTCCGCGCCCGCCCGTCCGTGCCCGCGCCCGCCCGTCCGTGCCCGCGCCCGCCCGTCCGTGCCCGCGCCCGCCCGTCCG
>NZ_BMPI01000119.1:0-8881 GCF_014647515.1 Dactylosporangium sucinum
GGGTCCCGGCCGGCTCGTACAGCCTGGTCCTGAAGATCCGCAACCCCCTCGAAGCGGTGACCCCGGACGTGCTGCGCGCCCGCCCGGCCGCCAGCCGGCTCACCGACTGGGTCATCGACCAGTGGCGCCCGCGGCTGCCGCTGTCGTTCGCCAACGCCAACCAGGGCGCCGACGGCTGGGTGGACCTGGGCACCATGACGACCACGGGCACGTGTTCGGGTGACTGCGTGGCGCCGACGGTACCGTCGAATCCCACCGTGACCGGGGTGACGAACACGACCGTGTCGCTGTCCTGGACCGCGTCGACGGACAACGTGGGCGTCACCGGCTACCAGGTGTGGCGGGACGGGGTCCTCGCCGGCACGCCGACGGGCGCGACGTTCACCGACACCGGCCGCGCACCGGGCCAGACCTACCGGTACACGGTCCGCGCGGTCGACGCCGCCGGCAACGTGTCCGGCCCGTCGGCCGAGGTGGAGGCCAGGACGACCGGATGTTCGGGCGACTGCACCGCGCCGAGCACGCCGGTGCTCTCGTCCTCCGGCAAGACGGACACGACGGTGACGCTGTCGTGGACGGGCGCCACGGACAACGTCGGCGTGACAGGGTACGAGGTGTTCCGCGGCTCGACGCTGGTGGGCAGCCCGACGGGCACCACGTTCACCGACACCGGCCGGACCGCGTCGACGGCGTACACGTACACGGTCAAGGCACGTGACGCCGCCGGGAACCGCTCGGCGGCCAGCAACGCGGTGACGGTCACCACCGACGCCGCACCGCAGCCACCGGCGGGCCTGGTGCTGGACGACTTCGACGGCACCCCGGCGTACCCGTCGGCGGCCCAGAACGACCTCGGCAGGTGGACCGGCGGCAACTGCTTCCTGGACGGCGGCGGCTCGGGCATCGTGACGGGCGGCGCGCTGAGCCTGCGCTACAACAACTGCGGCTGGTTCGGCTCCGACGTGGGCGTCGACCTCGGCACGCGCACGTACCTGGTGATCCGCGTCAAGGGTGCCGCGGGAGGCGAGCAGCAACACTTCAACCTGGGCCTGGGTGGCACGACGAAACTCTTCGCGGACTTCACCCTGGACGGCGGCGCCCACCCGGTGATCACGACGACCTACCAGGACATCCGCATCCCGATGGCCGCGAACGGCATCAACCGCAACTCCCCGTCCCAGCTGGCGATGGGCTTCTGGTTCGGCGGCAGCTCCACCATCACGATCGACCACATCTCCTTCGAGTAACCGAGCGCCGGTGGCCGGCGGAACCCTTGGACCCGCCGGCCACCGGAGCGGTCAGAGCCAGCGCACGCGTCCTCCGGCGATGAGGTTGTCGTCGTCCGCGGGCAGCTTGGCCGCGACGCTGGCCGGCGGGCGGCTGCCGTCGCGGGTGCGCCGCTGCCACGAGTCGGCCCGCATGACGAGCTCGCGGCCGTCGGGGGAAAGCGTGACCGCCCTGACCAGGGTGCGCGACTCCGGGGCGACCTGCTCCAGGGTGACGGACCGCTTCGCCAGGACCGGTGCAAGCGACCGCGAGGAGCTGGCCCGCTTCGGGTACGAGCCGTCGTTCGAGCGGCGGACCAGCCGGTTCGCGTCGTTCGCCGTGGCGTTCGCGTTCGTGTCGATCGCGACCGGAAGCTGGCCGAGGTGATCCTCGGCGTCTTCGCCGCGTACTCGCAGGACGCCCTCTTCACCCTGTTCGGCGCCGCCACCCTGCTGCCGGCCGTCATCTACGCTGCCACCGTCGCGCTCTACTGGCCAAGCGGAGGTCGCTGCCGGCCGGGAGCAGGTTCGATCTCGACCAACCCGACCGTCAACCCGACCACCAACCCGACCACCAACCCGGCCAGAAAAGTGCGGTCCTGACCCATGCACGTCCTCGCGATCGACCAGGGCACGTCCGGCACCAAGGCCATCGTCGAGAACGGAGGCGACCGGTGACCGAGCACGTGCGCGTGGCAGTCGTCGGCGGCGGACCCGCCGGGCTCACCGCGGCCGCCGCCCTGGCCCCGCGGGTGGACGCTCCGGTGCTCGTGCTGGAGCGCGAAACGGCGACGGGCGGGATCCCCCGCCACAGCGACCACCTCGGGTACGGGATGCGGGACCTGCACCGGTTCGTCACCGGCCCCGAGTACGGCCGGCGGCTCACCGCCCTGGCGTCCGCGGCCGGGGCGACGCTGGAGACCGAGGCCATGGTGACCGGCTGGGCGGATGACCGCACGCTCGAGGTCACCTCGCCACGTGGGCGCCGCACGGTGACCGCCGACGCCGTCGTCCTGGCGACGGGTGCCCGGGAGCGTCCGCGCCCCGCCCGGCTCATCCCGGGCGACCGGCCCGACGGCGTGTACACCACCGGGCAGCTGCAGAACCTCGTGCACCTGCACCACCGGGCGGTCGGCACCCGGGCGGTGGTCGTCGGCGCCGAGCTCGTGAGCTGGTCGGCCGTGCTCACGCTGCGCGAGGCGGGCTGCCGGACCGTGCTGATGACGAGCGAGTTCCCGCGGCCCGAGGCGTTCGCGGCGTTCCACCTGCCCGGCCGGCTCGCCCTGCGGGTGCCGGTCCGCACCCGGACCCGCGTGGTCGCCATCCACGGCCGGGGCCGGGTCACCGCGGTCGACGTCGAGGACCTGCGCACCGGCCGGCGCTCGCGGATCGCCTGCGACACCGTGATCACCACCGGCGACTGGATCCCCGACCACGAGCTGGCCCGGCTGGCCGGCCTCGCCCTCGACGGGGCCACGCTCGGCCCGCGCGTGGACACGGCCCTGGCGACGAGCCGGCCGGGGGTGTTCGCCGCCGGCAACCTCCTGCACCCGGTCGACACGGCCGACGTGGCCGCGCTCGACGGCCGGCACGTCGCCGCCGCGGTCCTGGCCCACCTGGCCGGCACCGCCGCGCCGGCCGGCCCGGAGCTCGGCCTCGTCGCCGACGCGCCGCTGCGGTGGGTGGCGCCGCAGGTGCTCCGCCCGGGCGGCCCGCCGCCGGCCCGCGGCCGGCTCCTGGCCTGGACGAGCGAGCTGCACCGCTTCCCGGTCGTGACCGCCCGGCAGCAGGGACGGCTCATCGGCTCGGCCCGCCTGGCCTGGCCGGCGGCGCCGGGCCGCGTCTTGCGGATCCCGTTCTCGGTGGTGCGAGCGGCCCGCCCGGCGGACGGCCCGGTGCACCTCGGCCTCGCCGCTTGACCCGCATGGTCATCATGGCGCGATGCAACTGAGCACACCACCGCCCTTGCCGAACATCGTCACCGCGGATCCGGCCGAGGCCGTCCGACTGCTGCGCGCACGGTCCGCGCAGCTGCTGCTGGAGCAGCGGTGGGAGGAGGCGCTCGCCGACGCCGAGCAGGCCCTGCGGCTGCAGCGGCTGCTGGTGAACGCCGATCCGCTCCGGCAGCTGCCGGTCCTCGTCGAGGTGCTCAACGGCGTCTCGGCCGTGCTGGCCGGCCTCGGGCGCGCCGAGGAGGCGGTGGCGGCGAGCGAGGAGGCGGTCGGGCTGGGCCGCCGGCTCGTGCACGGTGATCCGGGACGGTACCGCTGGTGGCTGGCCTCGTCGCTGCACGAGCTCGGCCTGCGACTGGCCGACCAGGGCCGGCCCGCCGACGCGTTGACGCCGGCCATGGAGGCGCTGGACCTGTTCCAGGACGACCTGGCGGCGGGGGCGACCGGAGCGGCGCCGTTCGTCGCCGACGCGTTCGAGAGCATCAGCGCGCGGCTCGTCGCGCTGGGCATGCCCGCCGAGGCCGAGGCGACGCTCGCCCAGGCCGTGCAGTGGCGGCGCCACCTCGCCGGCCGCGACCCCGTGCAGCGGCGGCGGCTCGGCTACGCGCTGCACAACCTCGGCAACCTGCGGGGCGCGGACGAGCGGTGGGCGGAGGCCCTGGCCGCCTACGACGAGGCGTTGCCGATCTTCCGGACGCTCGCCGCCGACGCCCCCGACGAGTACCTGCCGAACGCCGCCCTCACCGCGAACAACCGCATCGCCTGCACGATGCGGCTGGCCGACTGGCCGCGGGCACTGCCCGCGATCGAGGACGCGATCGCGGTCGTCACCGAACTGCTGCGGCGCGGCGACAGCGGGCGGGTCGCCGAGGTGTGGCGCCTGCAGGACGCCAAGGCCACCGTCCTCGACCGCCTGAGCCGGACCGCCGAGGCCGCCGAGCTGCGCCGCGGGCTCCACGGCACCACCGGCTGAGCCGGCTGCCTCGCTTCCATGATCGAGGGAAGGATCTGGCTGGGACAGCCAAGTGTTTCCCTCGATCATGGACCTGCCGGACCCCGCCGCCCTGGCGCACCCGAGCCGCCTCTCCCGGTGATCCACTTGGTCCCGAGTCGGCGACGCATTGACATTGGTCGTTGCTTGCGCGGAAACTAACAGGAAACTTTCCTAAAGGAGGGAATGAGTGCACCCCATCAGGCGTCTCGCCGCCACTCTGCTCCTCGTCACCGCCGCGCTCGTCGCGGTGCCGGCGTCCGCCCACGCCGCACCCGCCGGGCTCACCGCCAGCTTCTCGGCGGCCAACTACGGCTCGTACTGGGTGGACAAGTACGTCGTCAGCAACCCCACCAGCGCAGCCGTCACCGGATGGACCCTCGAGTTCGACGTGCCGGCCGGGCTGACCGTCGGCACCGGCTACCACGGCACCGTCACCCGCACCGGCAACCACGTCACCGTCGTCAACGCCCACTACAACGGCACCGTGCCGGCGGGCGGCAGCACCGAACCGTACAGCTTCTGGTTCATCGCCACCGGCACCAACGCCGAACCGCTGAACTGCCGCATCAACGGCAACAAGTGCGACGGCAGCGCCGACCGCGCCCCGAACGCGCCCACCGGACTCGCCGTCGCCGGGCGCACCACCCGCACCGTCTCGCTGCGCTGGACGGCGGCCGTCCCGACCGACTTCCCGATCGCCTCGTACGACGTCTACCAGGGCGGGACGGTCAAGGCGTCGGTCACGTCCCCGCAGGCGACGATCAGCGGGCTCACGCCGAACACGCAGTACACCTTCACCGTGAAGGCGAAGGACACGCGCGGGAACGTCTCGTCGGACAGCGCGCCGGTCACCGCGTCGACGCTGAACCCGGCCGACGACACGGTGGCGCCGCCCGCGCCCGGCAACCTGCGGTCGACCGGCCGCACCGCCACGACCGTGACCCTCGCGTGGAACGCGGTCAGTGACCCGAGCGGCATCTCCGCATACGAGGTGTACCGCGGGAGCACCCTCGCAGCCACGGTGACGTCCTTGAATGCGACCGTCACCGGGCTGACACCGCTCACTTCGTACAGTTTCACCGTCCGGGCGCGCGACGGGTATGACAACAGCTCCCCGCCGAGCACCGCGGTGACGGTCACGACCGACGACGCCGTCGGCAGTGGCAGCTATGCGAAGGTGGGGTATTTCGTCCAGTGGGGCATCTACGGCCGGCAGTATTTCGTGAAGAACCTCGACACGTCCGGCGCGGCGGCGAAGCTGACGCACCTCAACTACGCGTTCGCCAACCTCGACCCGGTCAACCTCACCTGCCTGCAGGGCGTCACCCGCGGCACGACGCAGAACCCGCAGGACCCCGACCAGGGCACCGGCGCCGGCGACGCGGACGCCGACTACGGGCGGCCGTTCAGCGCCGCCCAGTCGGTCGACGGGGTCGCCGACACCGGCTGGGAAACGCTGCGCGGCAACTACAACCAGCTGCGCAAGCTCAAGGCCAAGTATCCGAACCTGAAGGTGCTCATCTCGATCGGTGGCTGGACGTATTCGAAGTTCTTCTCCGACGCCGCGGCCACCCCGGCGTCGCGGGAGAAGTTCGTCCGGTCCTGCATCGACATGTACATCAAGGGCAACCTCCCGGTGGCCGGCGGGGCCGGCGGCCCGGGCGCGGCGGCCGGCATCTTCGACGGCATCGACCTCGACTGGGAGTGGCCGGGCGCCGAGGGCCACCCCGGCAACCACTGGGGCCCGCAGGACAAGGCCAACAACACCGCCCTGCTCGCCGAGTTCCGCCGGCAGCTCGACGAGCTCGGCGCGCCGCAGGGCAAGCGCTACCTGCTGACGGCGTTCACGCCCGCCGACCCGGCGAAGATCGCCGCCGGCTGGGACATCACCCGCGCCGACGGCACGCCGAGCGTGTTCGACTCGCTCGACTTCGCCAACGTGCAGGGGTATGACTTCCACGGCGCCGGCAGCGACAACTCGTGGGAGCCCGGCCGCACCGGCCACCAGGGCAACCTCTACGCCGACGCCCAGGACCCGTATTCGTTCACGTTCAGCGTCGAGCGCGCCGTCGACACCTACACGCAGGCCGGCGTCAACCCGCGCCAGCTCACGGTCGGCTTCGCCTTCTACGGCCGCGGCTGGCAGGGCGTCGCGGCCGGCGGCGTCAACGGCGAGTGGCAGACCGCGACCGGCGCGGCTCCGGGCCAGTTCGCCGAGGAGGCCGGCACGCGCGGCTACAGCAACCTCCTGGCCATGGTGCCGGGCTGCACGGTGTACCACGACACCCAGTCGGTCTCCACGTACTGCTACACCGGCCCGGGCGGCCAGTGGTGGACGTACGACGACGCCTGGTCGATCGAGCGCAAGACGGCCTGGCTGAAGCAGCGCGGCCTGCTGGGCGGCATGATCTGGGAGATGTCCGGCGACACCACGTCGGGCACCCTGATGACCGCCCTGAACACCGGCCTGTAGGTGCACACCCCCGGCCGCGGTCCGCACGGATCGCGGCCGGGATCCTCGGCCCGAGCCGCCGAGCGGCCGGGCAGGTGGACGGTGACCGAGACAACGTCGTGCGGCGTCGCGCGCGGAACATCGACCGCGACGAGATACGTTGGTGCGGGCAGAGACGGCCGCCGAAGAGAGGGACGCGGATGCGGGTGCTGCTGGTCGCGCCGCCTGGTGCGGGCAAGGGGACACAGGGCGCGTTGATCGCCAGCCACTTCAAGATTCCGCACATCGCCATCGGCGACCTGCTGCGCGACAACGTCGCTAAGGGCACGGAGCTGGGCCGGAAGGTGCAGGGGTATCTCGACCGGGGCGACCTGGTCCCCGACGAGATCGTCATGGGACTGCTGCGCGAGCGCCTCGCGGCGGCGAAGGCGAACGGCACCGGATACGTCCTCGACGGCATCCCGCGCACGCTCGACCAGGCGAAGGCGGCATACGTGGCCGCCAAGGAGATCAACATGACGGTCAACGTCGCGCTGCATCTCCAGGCCGACGACGAGGAGGTCACCCGGCGGCTGCTGGCGCGGGCCCGGCGGGACCACCGCTCCGACGACACGGCGGAGGTCATCCGCCAGCGCCTCGCGCTGTACCGCACGGCGACCCTGCCGGTGCTGGAGTGGTATGCCCAGCGCGGCGTGCTCGTGTCGGTCGACGCGATGCGCCCGGCCGACCAGGTCGGCCGGGAGATCCTGGCCGCGCTCGAGGCGATGGCGCCGCTGGTCGACCTGGTGCCGGAGGACCGGCGCCGCTCGGTGGACCTGACCGACCTCGGCGAGTGGCTCGACCAGTACCACAACGGCAAGTCGTAGTTCATCCGGCCGCAGCGTCACGGCCGCACAAAGGGCGCGCTGCTGCCGGAGCGTGGCGGGCGACATGAAGCCGCGTGACGTCTGGCGGGACCCCCAGCGGCGGCGCCGCACCGGCGCCGGCGTGGTCGCGGCGACCCTGGTGGCGGCCGGCGGGCTGAGCGCCTGCGCGCAGCCGCCCCGCGAGTTCGGCCTGCCGGAGCGGCCGCCCGCGTCCGCGGACCCGATCGAGAGCGGCCCGGCCGGCCCGATCCCGTCACCGGCGCCGTCCCCGAACGGAACCACGAGCCATCCGGGCAGCCCGGCTCATCCAGGCAACCCGGGTCAGCCCGGCAATCCGACCAACCCGGGAAACCCGGGAAACCCGATCCAGACCACCGCGCCGACCAACCCCGGCGACCCGGGCTGGCCCGGCGACCCGGGCGACCCGATCATCGTGCCCGGCGACCTGGACCCCACGACCACCAACCCGCCGCCGCCGACCACCGGGAACCCGCCGCCGACGACGACGGCACCGCCGACGATCCCCCCGACAGTCCCGCCGACAGTCCAGCCGACGGTCCCGCCGGCCACCGTCCCGCCGACGTACACCGTCCCGGGCTTCCCGGCCGCGCACAACACCGGCTACCCGCAGGGCCTGCCGGGCGACGCCCGCGCGAAGGTGACGCTCACGCCGTACACCGGCCCGATGACCATCACCGTCGACGGCACCGTCATCGACGGCAAGGACATCGTCGGCCACCTGGAGATCCGGGCGCGCAACGTGACGATCCGCAACAGCCGCATCCGGGTCGCCAACGTGCAGGCGGTGACCGTGACCGACGACTGGGCGAACCTGCGCATCGAGGACACCGAGATCGACGGCCAGGGCAAGGACGCCTCCACCGGCGGCATCGCCCTCATCGGCCGCACGGGCTTCACCCTCCTGCGGGTCAACGCCCACGGCTCCGGCGACATCCTGCGCATCGACGGCCGCGGCACCGTCCAGGACTCCTGGCTGCACGACCCCAACGGCGTCGGTTCCGCCCAGCACAACGACGTCATCCAGTCGACCAATGCGACCTACGTGCGCATCCTGCACAACCGGCTGGAGAACCAGCACACCCAGACCTCGTGCATCCTGCTCAAGGCCGACATCGGCCCGATCAGCGACGTCGTGGTCGACAGCAACCTGATGAACGGCGGCGGCTACTCGTTCTACTGGTACGACGCCAACTACAAGATCACCAACGGCAAGGTCACGAACAACAAGTTCATGCGCTCCTCCGGCGGCGGCTTCTGGCCCAAGGGCGGCTACTACGGCACCCAGGCCTTCAACGCCGCCACCCTGCCGCAGTGGAGCAACAACACCTGGA
>NZ_BMPI01000119.1:8945-18777 GCF_014647515.1 Dactylosporangium sucinum
GGGGCATAACCGTCACCCGAACGGCCAGGCCCGCCGGAAGCAGTCCTCGACGATCGTCACCACCTCGGCCCGCAGCGGCTCGGGGACGCCGGACAGCGCCACGTCCAGGACCGCCGGGGCGGTGACCGCGATCACGCGGTCGGTGAGCCCGTAGCGGGCGGCCTCCAGCCAGCGGCCGGCCGCGGGCGCGGCGGCGGCGCGGGCCGCGTCGACGGCGGCGGCGTCGCCGAGCAGCCCGGCCAGCAGCGCGACCGGGGCGAACCAGGCGCGGCCCGGCTGGGCGTCGAGGTACCGGACCTGGAGCTGCCCGCGCGGGCGCACCAGCGGGAACAGGGTGCCCAGGTGGTAGTCGAGGTCGTCGTACGTCGGGCGCCGGTGCAGCGCACCGCCGATCCAGTCGGCGAAGGTGACCCCGGCGGGCACGGTCCAGCTCCCGCTGGGGCGGCGCACGCACAGCAGCGGGGCGCGCAGCGCGTACCGGGCCCAGGCCGCGGCCGGATCGGGGCCGGTCGGCACGGTGCCGGCGCGGGCCGGGTCGATGCCGTACCAGGCGCGCATCCGGGTCGAGGCCCAGCCGGTCTCCCGGCCGGCGTGCACGGGCGAGTTGGCGAACAGCGCGAGGAGGGTCGGCCCGACGTCGTGCGCGGCGGCCCACCGGTCGGCGAGGCCGGCGGCCGGCCCGGCGTCGAGGCAGGGGCGCAGCCCGGCGGTGCTGCACATCATGGTGCGCCCGTCGCCGCTGCGCCGCGCGAACGAGGAGGCCATCGCGTGGTACCGCGGAGAGGACAGCACCCGGCGCGACGCGCGATGCGGGTCGATGCCCTGCCCGGCGGCCCGGAAGCCGCCGCTCGCGAGCAGGCCGTCGAGCTGGTCGAGTTCGGCGTTGACTTCGGCGTGCAGCGCGGCGAGGCCGGCGGCGGGCCGGGCGGCGAGCACGACCTGCCCGCCGGGCCCGAGAGCGAGCCGCGCGCCGTGCACGGGCTGCTCGGCGCCGATGGCGGCCGTCAGGGCGGCGGTGTCGATCGGGCGGGTGGGGTGGTCGGGGGTGTGGACGATGTGTTCGAGCTCGACGCCGATCGAGGCGGGCGGGCCGGTCTTGAAGCAGATCGAGGCGACGTACCGTTCGGCGTCGTCGATCCGCCGGATCTCGGCGCCCGCATCGACCGTCGTGCGGCCGGCTGCGGTCCTCATGCCACGGATGCTACGCCCGCGACCACCGCCCTGACACGACCTGTACATCGAGCGCAACGTTGGGTAACCTACGCGCGCGGAGGCGCGAAGATCCCGTTGCTCGCGCTCAGCCCGCCGTCGCTGACGAGCACGGCCCCGGTGATTTACGACGCGGCCGGCGAGGCCAGGACCAGATCACCTCGGCCTGCTCGCGCCGGCCGCGCCGATGCCGAGCGCGGCACCGCGGACGTTGACGGCGTGGATCGCGTCGAGCGCGGCGGCGGCCGCGGCGTCCTCCAGCGGCGGCGCCCCGCCGGCCCCGGTATTGAGCACGGCGGCGTCGAGCCGCCCGTAGGCGGCGACGGCGAGCCGGACCATCTCCGCGTTGGTGGCCTGGTCGGCGACGTCGCCGGCGAGGGTGACGACCCGGTCGCCGGCCAGCGCGGCGCGGGCCTCCTTGTCGGCGTCGACGGCGACGACGCCGTAACCGCGCTCCGCGAACAGCTCCACGACGGCCCGGCCGATGCCGGCGCCCGCCGCGGTCACCGCGACCGCCGGCATGCAAACCCCCATTTTTCCCATGGTGGAGGTATGCTATCCGGCGAGGGCGACGGCGGTCGGGCCCAGGGGTGGCGGCCGGCCGAGACGACGATGCTCATCGAGTCAGCGGAGGAACCACGAGGAACGGCTCGGGGTCGCGCGACGGCCGCAGCTGCCGCACCACGCCGGCCGCCGCGACCAGGGCGGCGCCGACGAGGAGCGGGACCAGCACCGTCACGAACTGCATCGCGAAGAGCATCCAGCCGAAGACCCAGGTGAAGCCCCCGATGAACAGGAAGCCGACGGCCGACATGACGGTGCCGGTGGTGCTGCCACCGCCCTTGCGTCGCACCACGGTGCGCACCAGCACGGCCAGGCCGGCCAGCATGTAGAGCCAGCCGGCCTGGGGCGTGCGCGGGTCGAACAGGTCGACCTTCGTGCCGGACACGCCGGCCTGGATCGACAGCGTCCACCAGGTCTGCGCGCCGCGCAGGTCGGCGTCGGTGAAGTCGGCCTGGATGACCGACGCGGTGATGAAGTCGGCCTCGCGCAGGTCGGCGCCGACGAGGTCGGCCTGGCCGAGGTCGGCCCCGCGGAACGAGGCGCCGCGGGCGTCGGATCCGCTCAGGTCGGCCTGCGTGAGGTCGGCGTCGTCGAGGTGCGCGCCGCGCAGGTCGGCCCCGGTGAGGTCGGCCTGGGTCAGGTCGGCGCCGCGCAGCGACGCGCCCTGCAGGTCGGCCCCGGTGAAGTCGGCCTGGGTCAGGTCGACCCCGTCGAGCACGGCGCCGCGCAGGTTCGCGCACGTGACGTCGCCGACCTCCTCGCCGGGCTGGAAGTGCTTGCCGGCCAGCTGCGGGCTGGTCTCGGGGCAGGCGGGCTTCCCGGGCGGCTCGGCCGCGGCCGGCGCGACGGGGAGCAGCACGGCGGCCAGCACGGCCGCGGCGGCGAGGACGATGCGGGTGGGGGGCACGACAGCAGGATCGGGCACCCCACCGCCCCGCCGCATCGGTCGGTCCGGATCTCGACTTACAGCGCGATCGCGACCTTCGCCGCCGCCATCGACTCGTCCGACGCCGGCTGGCCCGGGTTCTCCGTGGCCAGGGCCTGGTTCGCGGTCGCGAACGGGCGCATCCGGGCCTCGTAGCGGGCGAGGGCCGTCACGTGGTCGCCGCCGGCCGCGGCGAGCTCGTCGGCGAGGACGTACGCACCCACGAGGGCCAGGCTGGTGCCCTGCCCCGACAGCGGGGACGCACAGTAGCCGGCGTCGCCGACCAGCGTGACCCGGCCGGACGACCACGCCGGCAGGTGCACCTGGGCCATGGCGTCGAAGTAGAAGTCGGGCGCGTCCCACATGAACTTCAGCAGGCGCGGGATCTCCCAGCCCAGCCCGGCGGTGCGCTCGGCGACGAGGCGCTTCTGGGCGTCGAGGTCGCGGTGGTCGTACGGGATGGGATCCGAATGGAAGCCGACGTTCACCCGCAGCTCGGTGTTGTCGCGGGCGGAGTAGATGCCGGCGCCCGCGCTGTCGTTGCGCACCCACACCTGCCAGTTGTCCAGCCCGAGCACGTTCTCGGCGGTGAACACGGCGACGTAGCTGCCCAGGTGCAGCGGCTGGAGATCGCCGAAGGCCAGCCGGCGCACGCCGGAGTGCAGCCCGTCGGCGCCGACGACCAGGTCGAAGCGCTCGCGGGCGCCGCCGCCGAACTCCACGTCGACGCCGGTCTCGTCCTGGTGCAGCGCCGCGATCGAGTCGCCGAAGCGGTAGTCGACGCCCGCGGTGTGCGACGCGAGCAACGCGGTGAGATCCTCGCGAAGCAGCTCGACGTCGTCGCTGTCGAACCGGCCGCTGCTCGGAGCGAACTCGGTGGAGCGCCACAGCTCGGTGCCCTCGCCGTCCACCATCGACGATCCGCGCATCCGGGTGCGGGCGGCCCGCACCGGCTCCAGCAGGCCCATCCGCTCGACCACGGTGAGGGCGGCGCCGCGCACGTCGATCGCCTGGCCGCCCGGCCGCAACGCCGGGGCGCGCTCGACGATGGTCGGCGTGGCGCCGTGCCGGCGCAGCCACCAGGCGAGGGCGGGGCCGGCGACGCTCGCGCCGGAGATGAGCACCTTCATGGGAGTTTCCCTCCGTGAGATGTACCTCGTACGCATTGAATGTACGACGTACATACAGCCTCTGACAAGGCAAAATGTGTACTATGACAGGCATGGCTGCACTAGCACAGTACGAGCGGATCGTCGCCGACATCCGGGCCCGGATCGCCGACGGGCGGCTCGCCCCGGGCGACCGCCTCCCGTCGACCCGGCAGCTCGCCAAGGACTGGGGCGTCGCCCTCGCCACGGCGACGAAGGCGCTCACCGCGCTGCAGCAGCAGGGCGTCGTGGTATCCCAGCCGCGGGTCGGCACGGTCGTCGCCGGGCACGGCGCGGCGAACCGGCCGGAGACACCGCTGTCCCGGGAGCAGGTGGTGCGGGCCGCGATCGAGCTCGCCGACGCCGAGGGGCTCGACGCGCTGTCGATGCGGGGCGTCGCCGCCCGGCTCGGCGTGGCCACCATGTCGACGTACCGGCACGTCACCAGCAAGGACCAGCTCGTCCTGCTCATGGCCGACACGGCGTTCGGCGAGCCGGTGGAGGTCGAGCCCGGGGCGGGCGAGCCGGGCGGCTGGCGCGACCTGCTCACCCGGGCCGCCCGCACGATGTGGGCGCTGTACCGCCGGCACCCGTGGCTGGCCCACGTGACCCCGCTGACCCGGCCGCTGCCGCTGCCGAACCTGGTGGCGCACGGCGAGCGGATGCTGGCGGCGTTCGCCGTGTTCCGGCTCGATCCGCAGGGCCTGCAGGATCTGCAGGTCCTGGTGTACAGCCAGGTCCAGGGCCTGGCGATGCACCTGGAGGGCGAGGCCCGCGCGCTCGCCGACACCGGCATCGACGAGGACGCGTGGATGGCGGCCAACAACGCCGGCTTCGCCGGGATCGTCGACAGCGGCCGCTACCCGCGCTTCACCGCGCTCATGGCCGGGTTCGCCGAGGCCGGCGGCTACGACCTCGACTTCGACGAGCTGTTCGAGCTGGGCCTCGGCGTGCTGCTGGACGGGCTCGCGGTCAGGTTCGCGGCCGGCGGCCCGCCGCGCGGCACGCGGCGCCGCTCGCGGGCGTGAGGTGCGGCCCGCCGCCCGGCACGACGGTCACCCGGCGGCGGCACGGCTGCGCACCGCGCCCGCGCTCGCCGCCACCACGAGCACGATGGCCACGATCTCGGCCACCGACAGCGCCTGCCCGGCGATGGCGAACGCGGTGAGCGCCGCGATGGCCGGCCCGAGGCTCATGAGCACGGCGAACGTGCCGGTCGGCAGCCGGCGCAGCGCGGCCAGCTCCAGGGTGTACGGCAGCACCGACGACAGCACGGCCACGGCCGCGCCGAGCCCGAGGATGACCGGGTCGAGCAGGGCGGCGCCCGCGCCGAAGACGCCGAGCGGCAGGGCGACGAGCGCGGAGACGGTCAGCGCGAGCGCGATCCCGTCCTGCTTCGGGAAGCGGCTCCCGGTGCGGGCGCTGAACAGGATGTACCCCGCCCAGCACGCGCCGGCGGCGAGGGCGAGACCGGCGGCGATCAGGTCGAATCCGTCGCCGTGCAGGCCGCCGAAGCCGAGCAGCGCCACGCCGGCCAGCGCGAGCAGGGCCCACAGCCAGCGGGCCGCGCCCTTGCCGGCCAGCACCGACAGGGTCAGCGGGCCGAGGACCTCCAGGGTCACCACGGGACCGATCGGCATCCGCTCGATCGCCAGGTAGTACAGGAGGTTCATGAGGGCGAGGACGAACCCGAATCCGGCGATCAGCGCCCAGTCGCGGCCCCGGTAGCCGCGCAGCTTCGGCCGGCAGGCGGCGAGCAGCAGCGCGGCCCCGATCACCAGCCGCACCGCGACCACTCCGGCGGGCCCGGCGAGCGGGAACAGCAGGGTGGCCACGGCCGCTCCACTGTGGACGGATGTCTGGCTGGCCAGGACGAGCCCGACCCCTTTGTCCCGGGGCGCTTCGAGGGCAATCGTGTCGGCCATGGACCCGACGCTATGCAGTGCGCTCCCCGCGCTGAAATGCCCGTCCTTCTGCGGTTATGCTTCTCACACATGACCATCGAGTTGCGGCACCTCCGGGGCTTCCTCGCCATCGCGGATGAGGGCAACCTCACACGCGCGGCCCGCCGGCTGCACCTGACGCAGCCCGCGCTGACCCGGACGCTGCAGCAGCTGGAGGCCCACCTGGGCACCCGGCTGGTCGACCGCTCCACCCACCACGTGGCCCTGACCGCGGCCGGCCACGCGTTCCGCCGCCGCGCGGCCGCCGCGATGGCCGCGGTGGAGCACGCCCTGGACCCGTCCCACGAGTGGCCCCTGCGCCTGGGCCACGCCTGGTCGGCCCTGGGTGCCCACACGACGGCCCTGCTGCGCCGCTGGAAGCAGGCCCATCCGGGCACGCTGCTGGAGCTGTTGCGCGTGGACGAACGCACCGCCGGCCTGGCGGGGGGCACGGTCGACGCGGCGGTGCTCCGCGGCCCGATCGACACCCCGGGCGTCCGCTGGGAACACCTGACCAGTGAGACCCGGGTCGCGGCCCTGGCCGACAACAGCCCGCTGGCGGCCCGGCCGTCGCTGACCCTGGCCGACCTGGTGGCACAGCCGCTGGCACTGAACGTCGTGACCGGCAGCACCACCCTCGCGCTGTGGCCCACGGGCGCGGCCCCGACCCAGGTCCTGACGGTCCGCAACACGGATGACTGGCTGGCCCTGATCACGGCCGGCGACGCGGTCGGCGTGACGTCGACGGGCACGGCGGCGATGCACCCGAACCCGGCGGTCCGCTACGTCCCGTTACCCGACGCCGGGGTCGTGGACGTGTACCTGGCCTGGCGCGACCCGCCCAGCCACCCGGCCGTCGACGACCTCCGCCGCCTGGCCCACGAGGTGGTCCGCGGCTAGCGCGGGTGCACGCCAACGGCTGGCTAGCAGCCGGGCACCGCCTGGCGGCAGCGGTCGGCGGCGGCCTTGGCGAGCGACGTCGCGACGCCCGGCGGGGTCGTGCCGATCGACATGTCGTTGAGCCAGACCACCGTGTCGCCGCGGCGCAGGGCGACGATCTCGGCGTTCACCGCCAGGTTGACGTTCGTGGTGCCGGTCATGCGCAGCGCCACCGCCTGGTCGGCCAGGTCCCGCGGGGCCGGGCGGGGCTCGACCGTGAACGTCACGCTGACGCCGGCCAGGTTCTGGGAGAACTTGCGGCAGGACGTGGCGGTCCCGGCCAGCTTCGTCATGGAGGCGGCCGCCTCGCCGGCGGGGAACCGGACGAGGGCGTGCGTGAGGTACGGCCCGGTGATCCCCTTGCCGAAGGTCACCGCCGCCGCGGTGGTGCGCTCCGTCGTCATCGGCTCCAGGGCCGGACAGCCGGGGAAGTCCCCGCCCCCGATGCTCACCGCGCCGTCGGCGTTCGAGACCGAGGCGATCCG
Organism: Dactylosporangium sucinum; assembly: GCF_014647515.1. Classification (GTDB taxonomy): domain Bacteria; phylum Actinomycetota; class Actinomycetes; order Mycobacteriales; family Micromonosporaceae; genus Dactylosporangium; species Dactylosporangium sucinum. Next base: position 16,159 of record NZ_BMPI01000119.1, read on the forward strand.
GACGTACCCCTGTGGCAGGTCACCGGCGGTCAGCAGCCCCGGCTGCAGATCGGCCGGCGCCGCGGACGGCAGCGGTCCCGCGAAGACCTTGGCGGGCGCGCATCCCGCCGAGACGAGTGCGGCCAGTCCCAGTACGACGGCCAACGACCTGCGAATCATCCCCCGTTCACCCCCGCGGCTCACGCTACGGTGACCGTGGGAGGCTCTGGGGGATTCGTCAAGCGGGTCCCCCGATCGGGCGACCGTCGCCGTGCCGGCGGCGCATCCCGGCCGCGAGCGGGGCGCCGTCGAAGGCGCCGGCCGCCAGCCGGGACCGGACCGTGCGCCGGACCATCAGGTCGGCGAGGGAGGGGAAGTGCCGGGCGATCGCCATTTCGAGGCGGCCGCGGGCCGTGGTCGCGACCGCGCGCGGCGCCCGCCGGGCCGTGGCCGCGCGCACGATCGCGTCGACCACACCGGCGGCCGGCTCGTACCGGGAGACGCCGTCCAGCGACAGCCCGGCCGCGGCGGTGCTGTCGTGGATCGGCGACGCGACCATGCTCGGGTACACCACGCTCACCCCGACGTGGCTGCCCACCTCCAGGCGCAGCGCGTCGGCGTACGCGACCAGGGCACGCTTGCTCACCCCGTACGCGGCGGCGAGTGGGAGCGGCAGCACCGCCATCCGGCTGGCGACGAACACCACCCGGCCGCGGCTGCGCTCCAGCGCCGGCAGGGCGGCGGCGGTGGTGCGCCAGGCGGCGAGCAGGTTCACCTCCAGCTGCCGCTTCACGACGGTGTCGGGCGGCAGCTCGGCCGGCGCGGGCCCGCCGACGCCGGCGTTGTTGACGAGCAGGTCGAGCCCGCCGAGCTCGGCGACGGCCCGCTCGACGACGCCCGGCACGGCACTCGTCGTCAGATCGCAGGCCAGCACGCCCGGCCCGGCGGCGAGGTCGATGCCGAGCACGGTGGCGCCGGCCTCGGTGAACCGGCGGGTGAGCAGCCGGCCGAAGGTGCCGTTGGCGCCGGTGACGATGACCCGTTTCCCGTTCATGATGCGAGCTCCGCGGCGGCGAGGGCGAGGTAGGCGTCGAAGTCGATGCGCATCGCCGGCCGCCGCTCGCCCCACCGGTCGCGGGCGGCGCGCAGCTCGGCGGCGCAGTCCGCGCGCTGCCGCTGCGGGGACGGCGGCCGGTAGCTGCCCGCCAGCCGGGCCGCGACGAGGCGGGCCTGCGCCTCGACGACCGGCAGGGCGGCGCCGGTAGACTGCATCAGCCCGACGAACATCAATCCTGCTTCGTCGAGGTGGAAGATGTGACGGTACAGCGGGAGCGAGGCGGCCCCGTCCGGCCCGAGCAGCGCCGGGTCCAGGAACGGCAGCTCCGCCCGGTATCCGGTGCACCAGACGATGAGGTCGACCGGATCGCGCTCCGGCCGCCCGGCGAACACCACGGCGTCGCCGTCGAGCCGCTCGACGGCCGGCCGCACGGAGATCTCGCCGTGCGTGATCCGCGGCAGCAGCGCGTCGGACAGCGTCGGGTGGTCCTGCAGGAACCCGTGGGCGGGCGCCGGCAACCCGTACCGCGTCACCGGCCCGACGGCGAGCCGCAGCATGGTCTGGCTGATCCGCTGCCGGGCCCGCCAGGGAAGCCGCTTGGCGAGCGCCCCGTTGAGGGTGTCGGATGGCTTTCCGAAGAGGTACTTCGGGACGATCCACACCCCGCGCCGCACCGACAGCAGCGTGGCCGCGGCGACGTGCGAGGCGTCGACGGCGATGTCCATGGCCGAGTTCCCGCCCCCGACGACGAGCACCCGCTTGCCGGCGAGCTGGGCCGGGTCGCGGTAGTCGTGGCTGTGCAGCTGCTCGCCCGCGAAGCTTCCCGGATAGGCAGGCTCGGGCCACCGCGGCACGGTATTGTGCCCGTTGGCCACGACGACGGCCTCGACAGCGACCGTGACCGTCCCTTGTGGACCCTCGGCGGTGACCGTCCAGTGCGCCCCTTCGTTGGCGACGCGGGTCACGGTGTGCCGCTGCCGGGTCTCCAGCTCGAACCGCTCGGCGTAGTCGCGCAGGTATCCGGCGACCAGCTCGTGCCCCGGGTAGTCGGGCCACCCGGCCGGCATGGGGAAGTCCTGGAACTCGGTGCGGGTGCGGCTGGTGTTGAGGTGCAGCGTCCGGTACGCCGACGAGTGCGGCCCGCCCAGCACCCACAGCCCGCCTGGCCGCTCCCCGGCGTCGAAGCAGACGGCGCTGATCCCCCGGTCCCGCAGCGCCTTGAGGGTGGCGAGCCCGGCCGGCCCGGCCCCGACGACCGCGACTCGGTAATCCAACACGTGTTGGATACTGCTGCACCCCGCAGCACTCGTCAAGCCCACCAACCGACGCCGGTCGATCCACCCTCACCAGCCACCCCAACCCCGCACTGCGCAGTCACCACACCCGGCCACAGCACCCAACCACCGCACCCAGCCGCCCTCCGCCACCACACCCCGCCACCCTCGGCCGCCGTGCGCTTCGAAGACGTTGGTCGATCCACCCTCACCAGCCACCCCGACGCCGCACGCGGCCGCCACACCCAGCCACCCTCCGCCGCCCCAGCCACCCTCCGCCACCGCACCCAGCCACCCTCCGCCACCGCA
>NZ_BMPI01000120.1:0-436 GCF_014647515.1 Dactylosporangium sucinum
CGGCCCTGGTCTGGCTGCTGGTCCAGCACACCGACCGGCGAACCCGGGTGTGGAACCTCGGCGTCTTCTTCGTCTCCTTCGGCGTGCTCGTCGCGTCGTACCCGGTGTTCGCACTGCTGAAGAACGAGCTGCTGCCCGGCGAGGGGCACGTCAGCCTCACCTGGGCGCTGTGGTGGCAGCTGTTCGGCCGGTCGGGCAGCGGCAGCCTCCTGGACCCGTCGTCGGGCACGTTCAGCCTGGCCAAGTCCTGGACGGACCTGGACCCGTGGCTGTTGGTTCCGGGTGTACTGCTGGTGCCCGCGGGGCTCGCCGTGGCCCGGCTGCGGCCGATCGGTATCGCGCTGCTGATCCAGGTGGTGATGATGTGCCGCGGCGGGTACATGCCGTTCGCGTACGTCATCGCCCTGCTGCCGTTCGCGGCGCTGCTCGTCGCCGG
>NZ_BMPI01000120.1:468-2343 GCF_014647515.1 Dactylosporangium sucinum
GACCTGCTGTGGCGCCGTACCCACGGTCGGCTCGGGATACCGTTTCCCCGTTCCCGTATGGCGGCCGGCGGTGCCGCGCGCCGGATCTCGCTCTCCCGCGTCGCGGTCGGCGGCACCGCGCTCGTCGCGGCCGTGCTCGTCGTGCCGGCGTGGGCGTCGACGATGGTGGAGCAGTCCCGTGTGGACGGCAGCGCCAACTCCCGCGCCGCCACCCGGTGGGTCGTCGAGCACGTCCCGCACGACGCGGTCGTGGTCACCGACGACTACATCTGGATGGACCTCAAACTGGCCGGGTTCACCAAGCCGGTCTGGCTGTGGAAACTCGACACCGACCCCGAGGTGATGGAGACGATGGTTCCGGCGGGGGCGGCGTCGATCGACTACGTCGTCATGGCCGACCAGGCCGAGTCGACGCTCGCCTCGCTGCCGACGCTGCGGACCGGCGTCGCGGAGTCGACCGTGGTCGCCCGCTTCGGCGAGGTCGTCGTGCGGCAGGTGCACGCGTGAACGGTCCGGAGCGCGGCGGACGGGCCGGTCCGCGCAGGCTCGGCTCGACCGGCGTACGGCCGGAACGCACCGGAGGGCACCTGCCGCGTCTCCTGCGGCTCGCCGGGTTCGGCGCGGCGGGCGCCTCCGGCGTGCTGCCGAACCTGGCGGTCATGTGGCTGCTCGTCGACCACCTCCACGTGCACTACCTGCCCGCGGCGGTGGCGGCGACGGAGGTGGCGATCGGCTGGAACTTCGTCCTGGTCGACCTGGTGGTGTTCCGCACCCGGCGGGACCGCCCGTGGCCGGCCCGGTTCGGGCGGTTCGTGCTGCTGAACAACGCCGACCTGGCCGTCCGCCTGCCGCTGCTGGCCGCGCTGGTCTCCTGGTGGGGCGCGGACGAGCTGGTCGCGAACCTGGCCACGCTGGTGGTGGCGTTCCTGCTCCGGTTCGGCATCACCGACCGGTTCATCTACCGCCGGCCCACTGCGCCTTCGCCGGCTCTGGTGGAGACCGGCGCCACCGTGTGAGGCGGCGGCCCGTTGCCGGGCCGCCGCCCGGACCCTTTCCTGGAACCTTTCCCGGACCCTTTGCCCGGACCCTTTGCCCGGACCCTTTGCCCGGACCCTTTGCCCGGACCCCTTGCCCGGACCCTTTGCCTGGACCCTTTGGCCGGGCCCTTTGGACGGACTCGGTGCCCTGACTCGTGGCGCGGCGGCGCGTGCGGCATGCTGTTGCCGTGAGTTTCGAGCTGGGCACCGACGGCCCGAAGGTCATCGTGGTCGGTGTCGATGGGTCGGACACGTCGATGCGCGCCGGGGCGTACGCAGCCGGCATGGCCCGGCGGCAGCGCGCGCGGCTGGTCGTCGTGTACGTGACCGGCGTCCCGGCCGCGAGCCGCCTCGTCGCGGAGGCGGCCGGGGCGGTCGAGCAGGCCGTCGCCGAGGCGACCGAGGACATGCGCCGCCAGGTCGAGCAGGGCGCCCTGCACGCGGGCGTGAACGCCGAGTTCATCGCGGTGCGCGGCGATCCGTACCAGGAGCTCGTCCGCGTCGCCGGCGAGCTGCGGGCCGACGCGGTGGTGGTCGGCTCGTCCCGGCGCTTCGGCCACCGGTTCGTGGGCTCACTCGCCGTCCGCCTGGTGAAGGCGGGCCGCTGGCCGGTGACCGTGGTCCCGTAGCCGCCGCAATCCGCCGGACCCCGCTCTCCGCCCGCTCCCACGCTCTCCCGCTCCCACGCTCTCCCGCTCCCACGCTCTCCCGTTCCCGGCCTCCCCGGGCTCCCCGGCCCCTCCGTTCCCGGTCTCTCCCGTTCCCGACCTTTCCCGCTCCCGACCTTTCCCGCTCCCGACCTTTCCCGCTCCCGACCTTTCCCGCTCCCGACCTTTCC
>NZ_BMPI01000120.1:2419-18454 GCF_014647515.1 Dactylosporangium sucinum
CTCCCGCTCCCGGCCTCTCCCGCTCCCGGTCTCTCCCGGACGCACGATCGCGCCGACCCGGCCGGGGTCGGCGCGATCGGTCCTGGTCGTCGCCGGTCAGCCGGTCGCGCGCGGCCGGGTCGTGACCGCGGACAGCGGTGTGGCGACGTGTTCGAGGGACTTGCCCTCGGCGTCGACGCCGATGACCGCTTCGACCACGCCGCCGATGATCATCACGAGTGCGCCGATGAGGTAGCCGATGAACAGCTTCCCCGGGTCCTCGCCCTCGCCGATGAGCCAGCCGTAGAAGATGGGGCCGATGGCGCCGAAGCACTGCGCGATGGCGAAGAACACCGCGATCGCCTGGGCCCGCACCTCGAGCGGGAAGATCTCGCTGACGGTGAGGTACGCCGAGCTGGCGCCCGCCGAGGCGAAGAAGAAGATCACGCACCAGGCCAGCGTCTGGGTGAACGCGTTGAGCACGCCGGCGTCGAACAGCCAGGCCGAGATCGCGAGCAGCACGCCGGAGAGGATGTACGTGCCGGCGATCATCTTGCGCCGCCCGATCGTGTCGAACAGGTGCCCGAGCAGCAGCGGCCCGGCCAGGTTGCCCAGCGCGAACGCGATCAGGTAGATCGGCGTCTTCTCCGCTTCGACGTGGTAGAACTTCGACAGCACCAGCGTGTACGTGAAGAAGATCGCGTTGTACAGGAACGACTGCGTGATCATGAGCGTGGCGCTGAGGGCCGATCTCGACGGGTACTGCGTGATGAGCACCCGCAGCAGCGACAGGTATCCGTGCGAACGCGACGGCTTGACCTCGATCGCGTGCGCCTCGTCGACCGGCGCGAGGGTCTGGCCGGACCGCTCGACGTCGCGCTCGATCGACGCGATGCTCTCCTCCGCCTCGGCCTCCCGGCCGTGCATGATCAGCCAGCGTGGGCTCTCCGGCAGGTGCCGGCGCAGGTTCCAGATCAGCAGGCCGATGATCGGGCCGATGAGGAAGCCCAGCCGCCAGGAGATGTTCAGCGAGATGTGGTTGAGCAGGATGTACGTGCCGAGCGTGCCGATGATCGCGCCGCCCCAGTAGGTGCCGTTCACGCCGATGTCGACGCGGCCCCGGTACTTCGCCGGCATCATCTCGTCGATGGCCGAGTTGATGGCGGCGTACTCACCGCCGATGCCGGCGCCGGCGATGAACCTGGTGAGGTACAGGAAAATCAGGCCGAACGTGTCGCTGCCCCAGGTCAGCGCGGTCAGCGCGTTGCCCGCCAGGTAGACGCCGAGGGTCACGATGAACAGGTTCTTGCGCCCGAGGGCGTCGGAGAGGCGGCCGAAGAACAGTGCGCCGAACACCTCGCCGAGCAGGTACACGGTGGCGATCGCGCCGACCTGCGTGCTGCTCAGGCCGAGCGTCTCCTGCTTGTTGAGCACGGCGCCGACGGCGCTGGCGATGGTGATCTCGAGGCCGTCGAGGACCCAGGCGGTGCCGAGGGCCAGCACCATCCTCGTGTGGAACGGTGCCCAGGTCAGCCGGTCGATCCGCGCGGGGATGAGACTGCGGATGATGCCGCCGGCTGGCGCTGGGGCGGACTGTGTGTCGGACAAGGGGCACCTCCCTGGGGTACCAGATCTCTCGTAAGGCCCTTCCCCCCATCGGTCCGCTTCAAAACGTGCGGGCTCTTGACGACATGACCGTTGTCGATAAGGTGAGGACCTGAGAGAGCGCTCTCTTGCATTCGCCCGAGACCACGCCCGCCAGCACCGGTCCCCGCCCGAACCGGCGCGTCCCCACCCGGCGCGGCGGCGGTCGACGACGCCCCAACCCACGTCAGGGAGCAGCGCAGATGCCGATGATCCCCACTCCACCCGAACCCTCACCGACCCGACGACGCCGGCCCATGATCGTGAGCGCGCTCTCCGCGGCGGTCGTCACGATCCTCCTGGCCGGCTACGCGGCGTTCACCGTCGGGGTCGCCAACGCCGCCGGGGCGCTGCTGTCGCAGGGCAAGCCGGCCACCGCCTCGTCGAGCGAGAACGCGGCGACGAACCCCGGCTACGCCTTCGACGGCGACCCCGCCACCCGCTGGTCGAGCGCGTTCAGCGACCCGCAGTGGATCCAGATCGACCTCGGCCAGACGGCCACGATCGACCAGGTGATCCTCAACTGGGAGGCCGCCTACGGCCGGTCCTTCCAGATCCAGACGTCGACCGATGGCACGACCTGGACGAACATCTACAGCACGACGACCGGCACCGGCGGCGTGCAGACGCTCGCGGTGTCCGGCAGCGGCCGCTACGTGCGCATGTACGGCACGGCCCGCGGCACCGCGTACGGCTACTCGCTGTGGGAGTTCCAGATCTACGGCTCGTTCGGCGGGAGCACCGGCTGCGGCACCGCCAACGCCGCCCAGGGCCGGCCCGCCACCGCGTCGTCGACCGAGAACGCCGCGTCTCCCGCCTCGGCCGCGTTCGACGGCAACACCGGTACCCGCTGGTCGAGCGCGTTCAGCGACCCGCAGTGGGTCCAGGTCGACCTCGGCTCGACGGTGTCGATCTGCGGCGTCACGCTGAACTGGGAGGCCGCGTACGCGCGGTCGTTCCAGATCCAGACGTCGGCAAACGGCAGCACGTGGACGACGATCTACACCACCACGACCGGCGCCGGCGGCATCCAGACGCTGACGGTCAGCGGCTCCGGCCGGTACGTGCGGATGTACGGCACGGCCCGCGCCACCGCCTACGGCTACTCGCTGTGGGAGTTCGCGGTCCGGATCACGGGAACCCAGCCGCCGACGTCCCAGCCACCGACCTCGCAGCCGCCGGACCAGTTCTGGGGCGACACGGCGAGCATCCCGAACCCGTCGAACGTGGTCATGCTGAAGATCCTCAACCGGACCAACGGCCGCTACCCGGACAGCCAGGTGTACTGGAGCTACAACGGCCAGGTGCACTCGATCGCCGAGCAGCCGTACTTCGACATGCCCGCCAACACCGCCGGCCGGATGTACTTCTACGTCGGCAGCCCGAACAGCCAGTACTACGACTTCATCGAGTTCACCGTCGGACCGGCGGTGTTCAACGGCAACACGACGCGGGTCGACGCGTTCGGGCTGAAGATCGCGATGCGGCTGCACGCCCGCGACGGCTACGACGTGGCCGTCGGTGAGGACGCCGCGACGTTCGCGGAGAGCCGCGAGGCGACGTTCGCCAAGTTCATCGCCGAGGTACCGCAGGAGTTCAAGGTCCTGGCCCAGTCCCAGGCCCCGTACCGGATCATCGCCCCGGGCAGCGATCCGACGTTCCGGGCCGGCGGCGTGAACGCGAACTACTTCACCGCCTACGCGCAGCAGTACGGCATCAACGCCCCGACGTCGGACATCTTCGGCTGCGCCGGCGTCCTGGCCAACGACCCGGCCAACTGCGCCGCGCTCAACCGGCACGTGCGGCAGCTGCCGCAGTCGCAGTGGTCGACGCCGAGCCTGTTCTACCAGGCGGCGCCGGCGAACTACTACTCGAAGTTCTGGCACGACCACGCCATCAACAAGCTCGCCTACGGTTTCCCGTACGACGACTACGCGGAGCAGTCCTCGTTCGTCTCGCACGGCAACCCGCAGTGGCTGCTGGTGGCGGTCGGCTTCTAGGCCATCGGCCCGGCTCGTGCAGGGGCTGGCGAGGAATCCTTCGGCGACCACCGAGGTTCTTCGCCGGCTCCTGCGAGCACACCCGGCGGAGGTGTACGCGGGCCTGCCCGCCTGGTGGACCCGGACTGGACGGTGCGGGTCCGGGTGTTCGGCCACCGCGGCCGGCGCCCGCTGCCCGGCGCGGTCGTGCTCCGGGTGCTCGCCGACCTGCCCGCGCGCACCGACCCGCCCGGCCCGACCTGCGGCCGGACCTCGCCGCCGGAGCTGCTGGTGCGGTGTTTCCTGAAGGACCCGGAAGCATCGCTCGCCGCCGTACCGGGTTTCCACGCGCCGCCGGGTCGGCGTCAGCCGGCGGAGCGAATCGAGGCGCCGCTCACGGACCCGGAAGCCGGCCGGGCACGCGGCGGCCAACCCGGCACTGCCGGTCGAGCGGAGGCAACCCGGCGCTGCCGGTCGAGCGGATGATCGCGCTCCCGGGAGGTACTTCGTATCGTCAGTCTGGGTTTATCAGTCTAGGCTGAAGGTATGGCGATCGAACGTGTCGCCGCCGACCTCCAGGTGGCGGTCGGGCGGCTGGTCCGCCGGCTCCGGCAGACCCACGTCCCCGGTCAGCTGACGCTGTCCGAGGCGTCCGTGCTGTCCCGGCTCGACCGGGAGGGCCCGGCCCCGCCGACCGAGCTGGCCGCCGGCGACCGGGTGCGCCCGCAGGCCATGGGCGCCACCCTCCAGGCCCTGGAGCAGCGCGGCCTGGTTTCCCGCTCCCCCGATCCGGCCGACCGCCGGCGCGTGCTCATGTCGATCACCGACGAGGGCCTGCGGCTGCTCACCGACCGGCGCAGCCTCAAGACCCAGGCCCTCACCGACGCCCTCACGCACCTCTCCGAGGAGGAGCGCGCGCAGATCGCCGCGGCCGCCCGGCTGCTCGAACGGCTGGCGGACGAGCTGTGATCACCGACGTCGCGCTCGACAGCGGTCGCAGGGCCGACCGCTACAAGTGGATCGCGCTCTCCAACACCACGCTCGGCATGCTCATGGCGGCGATCGACGGTTCGATCGTCATCATCTCGCTCCCCGCCATCTTCCGCGGCATCGGGCTGGACCCGCTCGCGCCCGGCAACATCGGCTACCTGCTCTGGATGATCATGGGGTACCTCCTGGTCACGGCGGTGCTGGTGGTCGCGCTCGGGCGCCTGGGCGACATGTTCGGCCGCGTCCGGATGTACAACCTGGGATTCCTGGTCTTCACGATCGCCTCGATCGCGCTGTCGGTCGATCCGTTCCGCGCCGCCGCCGGAGCGCTGTGGCTCATCGGCTGGCGGATCGTGCAGGCGATCGGCGGCGCCATGCTCATGGCGAACTCGGCGGCGATCCTCACCGACGCGTTCCCAGCCCGGCAACGCGGGATGGCGCTCGGCGTCAACCAGATCACCGCGCTCGCCGGGCAGTTCCTCGGCCTGCTGCTCGGCGGTGTCCTGGCGGTGATCGACTGGCGGGCCGTGTTCTGGGTCAGCGTGCCGGTCGGCGTCGCCGGCACCATCTGGTCGTACCGCAGCCTGCGCGAGGTCGGCGAACGCCGGCGAGCCTCGGTGGACTGGGCGGGCAACCTCACGTTCGCGCTGGGAACGGCGGCGATCCTGATCTCGATGACGTACGGCATCCAGCCGTACGGCGGCCACCCGACCGGCTGGACCGCACCGCGCGTGCTCATCGGGCTCGCGACCGGGGTGGCGCTGCTGGCCGCGTTCGTGGTGATCGAGTCGCGGGTCGCCGAGCCGATGTTCCGCCTGGCCCTCTTCCGCGTGCGGGCGTTCGCCGCCGGCAACCTGGCCGCGCTGCTCGTCGCGATCGCCCGCGGCGGCCTGCAGTTCATGCTGATCATCTGGCTGCAGGGGATCTGGCTGCCACTGCACGGGTACGCGTTCGAGGACACCCCGCTGTGGGCCGGCATCTTCATGCTCCCGCTGACCGCCGGCTTCCTCGTCGCGGGACCGCTGTCGGGCTGGCTCTCCGACCGCTTCGGTTCCCGGCTGTTCGCGACGACCGGGTTGCTGCTGGTCGCGGCGAGCTTCGCCGGCCTGTTGCTCATCCCGGTGAACTTCGCATATCCGGCGTTCGCCGCGCTGCTCTTCGTGAGCGGCCTGGGCCAGGGGATGTTCTCGGCGCCGAACACGTCCTCGGTGATGAGCAGCGTCCCACCGGCCCAGCGCGGCGCAGCGTCGGGCATGCGCGCGACGTTCCAGAACGCCGGGACCTCGCTCTCCATCGGCGTGTTCTTCTCGCTCATGGTGGCCGGCCTGGCCCGCTCGCTGCCCGGCACGCTGACGTCGGGCCTGACCGCGCAGGGGGTACCGCCGGGCGTGGCCGCCGACGTGGCGTCCCTGCCGCCGGTGAGCACGCTGTTCGCGGCGTTCCTCGGCAGCAACCCGGTGGAGCACCTGCTCGGCCCGACGGGCGTGCTGACCACGCTGCCGGCCGGCGGCCGGGCCGCGCTGACCGGGCGGGAGTTCTTCCCGTCGCTCATCGCGGCCCCGTTCCACCAGGGCCTGGTCGTCGTGTTCACGGCCGCGACCGCGATGACGCTGCTGGCGGCGGTCGCGTCGTTCGCCCGCGGCCGCCGCGTCGCGTCATGACCGCAGGTCGCGCACCCGCGGGATCACCTGGGTGCCGTAGACCGCCGTGATCTTCTGCCCGCCCCGTTTCCGGGGCACCGACGTAGCGCGCGCCGTGCGGGCCGGTCCCGTGGCGGAACGACGCCTCGGCCGGGATCGGGATCGCGAATCCGTGCGTGCGGCGGACCCTCGTGATGACGGCCGGTGCGGCAGGTGCGTCCGGTGGCCTGCGTCCGTGGCGGGAGCTGCGTGTCCCCCGCGCGAGCTACACGCGAATGTCCACTCAGCGGTGACGCGCCCGGCCCGCCGGCGGCCATAGCGTCGACGGCAGCCGCGCGGCACCCTCGGCCGCGCACCGGTTGAAGGGATCGACGATGACCGAGACTCAAGCGCCGCCGGCGAGACGGATCGGCCCGCGCCTGCTCGTCCTGCTCGTCGTGTTCGCGATCGTGCTCGTGGTCTCGGCCCTGCTGAACTCGGCGGCGGCCGCCAACCCGGTCACTGCCCTCGTCGTCGGGGGCCTGACGGCGACGGGTGGGATCCTGCTGTACCGGATGATCGTCCGCCGTCTCGAACAGCGTCCGGTCACCGAGCTCGACCCCGCCACCCTGCGGCCGGAGGTGCTCCGCGGCACGGCGGCGGGGATCGCGCTGTTCGCGGTGACCATCGGGCTGATCGCGGTGGCCGGCGGCTACCGGGTCACCGGCTGGGGCTCGGTCCCGGCGGCGGTCGCCACGCTGGGCACGATGACCGGCGCCGCGGTGGCCGAGGAACTGCTGTTCCGCGGGGTACTGTTCCGCCTGATCCAGGACTGGGCCGGCACCGCGGCGGCACTGACGGTCTCGGGCGCGCTCTTCGGCGCGCTGCACCTGTTCAACCCCGGCGCCACGGTGTGGGGCGCGGTGGCGATCGCGGCCGAGGCCGGCCTGATGCTCGGCGCCGCGTACACGGCGACCCGCTCGCTGTGGCTGCCGATCGGCCTGCACCTGGGCTGGAACTTCGCCGAGTCGGGCCTGTTCGGCACGACGGTCTCCGGCACGACGGGCACCCACGGCCTGCTGCGCAGCGTCACGGAGGGCCCGGCGGTGCTCAGCGGCGGGTCCTTCGGCCCGGAGGGCAGCATTTTCGCCATCCTGGTCGGCGGCGTGACGGCCGCGCTCCTGCTGCGCCACGCGGCCTCGCGCGGCCGCATCGTCCGGGCCCGGCGCGCCCGATGACCACCCGCCGGGCCCGGACGACGGCACCGCACTCTCGCGCCCCTGCCGCCGCCGCGGCGCCCCGGCATCATGCCGACCTGGCGGTGGGATCGCTCCGCTGCGGCGCCTGCATCCCCGGCCCTGTGCGGGCCCGGCGGCGGCGATGAGCGCGCGCGGTGGCTGGGCGGCGCTGGGCGGTCCGGCCTGGGCGGGCTACGCTGCGGGCGTGCTGCGCCTGCCGCCCCCGGGCCACCGCGCCGTCGCGGCCCTGGCCTGGTGGCGTTCCCGCAGCATGCTGGTGCGCGACGGGCTGCTCGGGATCGCGCTGGCCCTGCTCGCGTTCGTGCCGCCGCTCGCCGCCGCCGGCACCCGCCTGGGCGAGCTGCCGCACCGGCCGGTGGACGCGCTCGCGGTGACCGCGGTCCTGGCCCAGTCGCTGCCGCTCGCGGTGCGGCGGCGGTGGCCGGCGGCCTGCCTGGCCGTGGTCGCGGGCGGGTTCGCGGTGCAGGAGCTGCGCGGCTACGCGTCCGTCGCCGGCGCCGGTCTGCTCGTCGCCGTCTTCAGCGCCGGCGCGCACCAGGAGCGGCTGCGCCGCACGGTCGCGGCGGCGGCGGTGGCCGGCTACGCGGCCCTGGCGGCCGCCCTGCACGCGGCCGGATCGGCGAACCGGATCGGGGACTACGTCCTGTTCTTCGCGTTCCTGGCGGCGGGCTGGCTGGGCGGTGCCTGGCTGCGCGGGGTACGCGCCGCCGAGGCCCAGCGTCGCCGCGCCGCCGCGGCCGCCGCGCGGACCGAGGAACGCGCCCGCATCGCGCGCGAGCTGCACGACGTGATCACCCACCACGTGACGGCGATGGTGGTCCAGGCCGACGCCGCCCAGTACCTCACCGCCGCCCCGGACAAGCTCACCGGCAACCTCACCGCGATCAGCGGCACCGGCCGCCGCGCCCTCGGGGAACTGCGCGACCTGCTGGGCGTCCTGGACCCGGATCGGGACCGGGACCAGGACCGGGATCGGGACCGGGAGCGGGACCGGGATCGGGACCGGGAGCGGGACCCGGATCGGGACCCGGATCGGAACCCGGGCCGGGACCCGGACCGATCCGGCGGCTCTCCCTGGGACCGGGCAGCCGGATCGGTTCAGGGCCGTTCCGACGGCCGAGACGCCGGCCGGACCGCGCCGCGCGGGGAGCTGCCCACCCTGGCCAAGGTCGGCGAGCTGGTGGCGCGGACCCGGGCGGCCGGGCAGCCGGTCGAGCTCGTCGAGGACGGCCACCCGGGCGGCCTGGGCGCCGGTCGGGAGATGGCCGCCTACCGGGTGGTGCAGGAGGCCCTGACCAACGCGCTGAAGTACGCCGCCGGGTGCCCCACCGTGGTCCGCCTCCAGCACCGCCCCGACGGCCTGCGCATCCTGGTCACCACCGCCGGCGACGACGCGCCCGGCCCGGCCGACGGGCACCGGCGGGCGCACCGGCCGGCAGCGGCCGTCGGCGGGGGCGGGCGCGGCCTGGCGGGGCTGCGCGACCGGGTCGAGGTGTTCGGGGGCGAGCTGTCCGCGGGTCCCGGACCGGCCGGCGGGTTCGTCGTCGACGCCCGCATCCCGGCCGGGGAGGTCGCATGAGGGAGGACGCGTGATCCGGGTGCTTGTCTGTGACGACCAGGCCCTGGTGCGGACCGGGTTCGTCACCATTCTCGATGCGCAGCCGGACGTCGAGGTGGTCGGGGAGGCCGGCGACGGCATCGGCGCGGTCGAGCTGGGGCGGCGGCTGCGGCCCGACGTCGTGGTCATGGACATCCGGATGCCCGGGCTCGACGGGATCGAGGCCACCCGGCGGCTGGCCGGGCCCGGGGTGGCGGAGCCGGTCAAGACGCTGGTGGTGACGACGTTCAACCTGGACGAGTACGTGTACCAGGCCCTGCGCGCCGGGGCCAGCGGCTTCCTGCTCAAGGACGCCACCCCGCAGCAGCTCGTCGCCGGTGTGCGGACCGTGGCGGGCGGGGAGGCGCTGCTCGCGCCGGCGGTGACGCGGCGGCTCATCGGGCGGTACGGGAGCCGGGTGCGGCCCGCCGACCCGCCCGGTGCCGGCAAAATCGTGCTCGCGCCGCGTGAGCTGGAGGTGCTGCGCCTCATCGCGGCCGGGCTGTCCAACGCCGAGATCGCGGCCGCGCTCGTCATCAGCGCCGAGACCGTGAAGACGTACGTCTCCCGCATCCTCACGAAGCTCGACCTGCGCGACCGCGTCCAGGCCGTCGTGTACGCCTACCGCAACGGCCTCACGGACGAGGCAGCGGGCTGAGCGGCCGAAGCCGCCGACGCGCGCTGAGCGGCCGAAGCTGTCCGGGCTGCGCTGAGCCGTCCGGGCTGCGCTAAGCCGTCCGGCGGCGGTCCGAGGAGTTCATCGGCCAGGCGGTCGTCGTCGACTGGCCCGGCTCCGGGTCCTTCACGAGCTCGTGGGCGTCGCGCAGCACCGCGGCGTCCACCGTGCGGTAGGTCGGGATGGTCGAGAGGGTGCCGCCCTCACGGAGCGTGTGCACGACCTGCGCGTTCGGGGCGGCCAGCACCAGGGATCCGCCGTGCTCGACGGCGATGCCCGCCGTCACCCGCAGCATCATGACACCCGTGCAGTCGATCACCGGGACCCCCGCCAGGTTGACGACGATCCGCGGTTCGGGCCGCAGCAGCAACTGGGAGAGCGCCGTTTCCAACTGCATCGCGCTCGCCGCGACCAATGCCCCGTGGCAGGACAGCACCGTAGCGGCCGCGAGTCGTTCCACCGCAAGGGTCAGGGCTGCCATGCTTGTGACCCTACGGAACCTCGTGACCGTCCGTGAACCTCTGTCCAGGCGGGAACACCGGCCGTCCGGCCAAGGGCCGCCGGACCGGTCGGCGCGGTACCCCGTCCACCGCGCGGGTGTATTCGGTGGACGATGCCACCCGGTACGCAACCTGATGGCGTCTTCGAGCGTCAGTCCTTCCCCGGGTGTACCGCCGGTGGGCCACCCGCCGGACCCGCGCCGGGCGGGTCCGGGAAGTACTGACGGACAGCGCGCTACAGCAGCGGCAGCGCACCCGTGACCCGGTCCACGTCGGCGACGGCCGCCGGGCCGACGGCGCAGCAGGTCGCGGTGCCGGCGGCCACCTGAGTGCGCCCGGCGTCCTGAATCAGCTGTACCGGCAGACCCGCTGCCTCGGCGTCGGCGCAGACCTGCCGGAGGGCGTCCTCGCCGCTGACCCGCAGGACCACCTTGGGCTGCCCTTCGCGCAGCCAGGTGCGGAACCCGGGCGTCGAGAGGGTGCCCAGCGCGGCGGCGACGGCGGCGTGGGCGACCTGCGCGGCGATCTTGCCCTTCCCCATGTCGAGGTCGGTCCGCACGACGAGGACGAGCTTGGTCGGCACGTGCCGCAGCCTACCCGTCGCGCCGCGCCCTCGAATGCACCCTCGGTTCTTCGATACGACCCCGGCCTATGTTGACCGCGGCGATAGTGTGCCTTGTCAATTTCATCCCGAACCGGCGTGCCCGCCGCTGGCCGCGGCCACCCCGCCCAACTTGGGCACGTCGTCGTAAGGAGGCTCCATGGTGCGGAAACGCCTGGTCACGACCGCGGTCGCCGTCCTCGCCGTACCGGTGCTCGTCGCGCTGCCGGTGTCCCCGGCGGCTGCGGCACCGGTGAAGGCGCCCGCGGCGCCAGGTGCGAGCAAGACGTCCGACACGCGGCACATGACCCGCACGCAGTTCACGCTGGACGGCAAGCTGGTCGACACGTCGAAGATGGCGAAGCCGGCGCGTGCCCGCGCGCTGGCCGCCGCGGAGACCCCGCCGGTCGGCACCGTCCGTCAGTGGCTGGGCTCGGACGATTACCAGGGCCGGCTGTACCGCAAGGACTACGTCCTGCGGGGCGTCGGCGAGCACATCGAGGTCTGGGTCGCGGCCGACACCTCGTTCCCGGCGGGGGACTGCCGCAACGCGGTGCCGAACACCACCACGATCACGGACGCCCAGGTGGCGAGCTTCATCCACGAGTTCGACACCAACATGTACCCCAAGGAGACCGCGGCGTTCTCCACCCCGCCGGACCGTGACGGCAGCAACGCGCTGCTCGGTCCGGACGCCAACGGCAACGGCGGCGTCTACACGGGCGGCGGCAGCAAGACGGTGACGCTGGTCGACAACGTCCGGGACGACAACTACTACGCCTTCCCGGCCAACACGACCTACATCGCCGGTTTCTTCTCCTCGCAGTTCAACGAGCTGTTCGACCGTAACGTCATGACGATCGACGCGTACGACTGGGAGCACCGCACCGGTGCCAACCCGGCCGACGCGCCGTCGAGTGACCTGTGCGTCAGCCGCCCGGCCCGGCCGCGCCTCTACGAGGGCACGTTCGCGCACGAGTGGCAGCACCTGCTGCAGTACTACACCGACCCGAACGAGTCGACGTGGGTCAACGAGGGCCTGAGCGACTTCGCGCAGACGCTCACCGGCTACGTCGACGGCACGCTGACGGTCAACGACAAGGGCGGCGACAGCCACCTGTACTGCTTCCAGGGTTACGGGCCCGTGCAGACTCCGTACAACCCCAACCCACGCGACTGTGGTGGTGCCCAGAACTCGCTCAACCTCTGGGGCGAGGGCGGCAGCGGTGCGGGGGTGCTTGCCGACTACGGCAACGCCTACGAGCTGATGCTGTACCTCTACGACCGCTTCGGTCAGGACATCATCGAGCGGCTGCACCGCGACGGTGACCTGCAGGGTATCGCCAGCCTCGACGCCCAGGTGAAGGCCGAGGGAGTCAAGGGTGGCGCTTACGAGGTCCTGCGGGACTACCAGTCGATGGTACTGCTGGACAAGATCGTCGGCGATTCCAAGTGGGGGATCGTCCTCGGCGCGGACAAGAAGAAGGTGACCTCGAAGAGCCTGCGCTCGACGGTGAACCTCGCGAACCCGCAGTCCTACAGCGTGCCCGGGGCGGCGCCGAACGGTGCCGACTATGTGCTGCTGCAGAAGAACGGCCAGGCCCTGAAGGGTAAGGACCTGCGGTCCTTGAAGTTCTCCGGTGCCTCCACGCTCCCGGCCCTGCCGCTGGCGTGGACCCTGGTGAACAACGACCCCGACCGGGCCGGCAACTCGGTGCTGTTCTCCGGCAACGCGAACAACACCGACGCCGCCGCGGTCATCCCGGTGACCGTGCCCACCGCCAACCCGACGCTGAGCTTCCTCGCGAAGTACGGCGCCGAGCTCGGTTACGACTACGGCTACGTCCAGGTCTCGACCGACGGTGGCACGACCTACACCTCGATCCCCGGTGACCGGACCGTCGCCGCGCCGCTCGGCCCCGGCCTGAACGGCACGACGACCGGTTTCGAGCCGCACAGCTACGACCTGTCGGCGTACGCGGGCAAGCAGATCCTGCTGTCCTTCCGGTACGTCAGCGACGGTGGCGTCAACGAGGGCGGCCTGCTCCTCGACGACATCACCCTCGGCGGCACCGTGCTGAGCGACGGGTCCAGCCTGGCCCCGTTCGACTCTCCCACGGAGATCAAGCCGGTCTCGGTCAAGAACTGGAACCTCAAGCTCGTCGGCATCGACGAGAAGAACTCGCTCGCCTGGCAGTTCGAGTTCAACGGCCAGCCCAACGTGTCGCTGAACTGGATCCAGCTGGCCCTGCTGGCGCTGTTCCCGAAGGTCGTGGCGATCGTCGCCTACGACGAGCCGACGGAGCAGGTCCAGCAGTACGCGCCGTACACCCTGACGGTGAACGGCGTGGTCCAGCCGGGCGGCTCGTCCTGAGGTAACACCCCGGTGTGACCTGGCGCCGGGCGTCCGCGTTGTCTCGCGGGCGCCCGGCGTCGCCGTTCCCGCCTGTTTCCGCCCCGCGCTTTCCACGGGCGCCCGGTATCGCCGTTCCCGCCCGTTCCCCGGCCCCGCGTTCTCCACGGACGCCAGGCGGCGCCGTTTCCGTCTGTTCCCCGCCGTTCCCCGGCCCCGTTCCCATCCCTTCCCCGTTGCCCGCATCCCTTCCCTTGCTCATCGCCTCGTTTCCGCCCGTTTCCCGGCGCTCGGCGTCGGCGTTTCCCCGGTTAGGGTGGTGGGGTGAGCGGCGAGCACGTGTCGTGGCGGCCGGCGCCCGAGGTGCGGGCGTTCGCCGGGGCCTACAGCGGGTACCGGCAGGACGGGCCGCCCGGGGAGCACCGCGGGCTGCCGTCGCCGTACGTCACCGTTGTGTTCACGATCGACGAGCCGCTGCGCATCGCCGCGCACCCCGATCCGCGCACGCCGCCGGGCTCGTACGAGTCGCTGGTGGGCGGGCTGCACACGGTACCGGCGATGATCACGCATGACGGGCGGGGATCCGGGATCCAGATCGCGCTGTCGCCGCTCGGGGCGCGGGCGGTCCTCGGCCTGCCGGCGGGCGAGCTCGCCGGGGCCGACGTCGACGGGGCGGACGTGTTCGGATCGTTCGCCGCCGAGCTGCGGGAACGGGTGGCCGCGGCGCCGACGTGGGTGGCGCGGTTCCGGATCGTCGACGAGATGCTGGCCCGGCGGGCGAACCCGGCCGCGCTGCCCCCGCCAGAGGTCCGCCACGCGTGGCGGAGGCTGTGCGCCCCGGACGGGCCGGTCGCGTTGTCCGAGCTCACCCGGGAGATCGGGTGGAGTCAGCGGTACCTCAGCCGCCGCTTCGGCGTCGAGATCGGCCTCGCCCCGAAGGTGGCGGCGCGGGTGGCCCGCTTCGACCGGGCCCGCCGCCTGCTGATCGCCCACCACGGCTCCTACGGCCTGGCGTCGTTGGCCGCCGACTGCGGCTACTACGACCAGGCCCACCTGACGAGGGAGTTCACGGCGCTGGCCGGCCTGCCCCCGGCCCGCTGGTGGGCCGCGGAGTTCCGAAACGTCCAAGCCCCTGAGGACCTGACCCCGGCAGACTCGCGGGTATGACGAATGACAACATCCCGGAGCCGCAGGTGTGGCCCACCCTGCGGGCCAAGGACGCTCCGGCCCTGATCCGCTTCCTCGTCGACGTGTTCGGCTTCGAGGAGACGGCGGTGTACGGCACCGAAGGTACGGTGGAACACGCGCAGTTGAGCTGGCCGCTGGGCGGCGGCATCATGCTGGGCAGCGACCGCGAGTCGGGCCCCTGGAAGCTGACCCCTGGAACGTTCGGCGCATACGTGGTCTGCAACGACCCGGACGCCCTCTACGCCCGCGCGAGGTCAGCGGGCGCCGAGATCATCGACGAGATGACCGACACGGACTACGGCTCCCGAGGCTTCGCGGTGCGCGACCCGGAGGGCAACCTGTGGTCCTTCGGCACGTACCGCGGCGAGCCCCGCAAGTCCTGACGTCCGCTCCGGCGCGCTGCCCCGTTCCGGGACAACCGGCAGGGCGTCCGCTCCGGCGCGCTGCCCCGTTCCGGGACAACCGGCAGGGCGTCCGCTCCGGCGCGCTGCCCCGTTCTGGGGACAGCCGGCCGGGCGTCCGCTGCGGCTCGCTTTCGCGACCCGCGGGTCTCGTCCGCGTGAACTACCTCGGCAGGGCGGGCGTGGGGCACGGGGGCGGCCAGGACCGGTTTGGCCTGGCCGCCGCCTCACGCTTCGGGCGTCGCCGTATGGGCGAGCAGGGCCGGGACGAAGGTGTCCCAGGTACGCCTCGGAAGTTCGTGCCCGGTGTCCGCCAGCACGAGCAGCTCGGCGGACGGCAGGGCCGCCCGCAGGGCCTCCGCGTGCGGCAGCGGGAACACCGGGTCGCGGTCGCCGTGCACGACCAGGGCCGGCAGGGTCAGGTCGCGCAGGGTGAACCCCTCGGGCACGGACGGGTCCAGCAGGAAGTGGTTGGTCAGGCAGGAGGCGACGTTGGCCGTGCGGGCGACGTCGTGCTCGACCAGGACGCGGGTAGCCTGCTCGTCGAAGGTGCCGCCCGCGTACGCGCCGATCAGCCCCACGACGAAGTCCACCACCGCCGCGGGGTCCGACGGGTCAGGGCCGGGACCACCGACGTACGACAGGAACGACTCCTCCATCCCCGGCAGCTCAGGATCGCCCGGCGTCGTCGACACCAGGGTCAGCGACACCACCCGATCCGGGTGGGACCAGGCCGCCAGGGCTACGATCGCGCCGGCCATCGAGCGGCCGACCAGGTGGGCGCGGCGGATCCCGAGGGCGTCGAGGACTCCCACAGCGTCGTCGGCCAGATCGCGCAGCGCATACGCCGGGCGCCCCGGCGGGTAGCTGACCGAGCGCCCCGTGTCCCGGTTGTCGAAGCGGATCACGCGCCGGCCGCCCGACGCGATCCGCTCGCACAGCTCGTCCTCCCACCACAGCATCGAGGCCGCCGCGCCGTGGACGAGGAGGACCGCCGGATCGCCCGGCTCCCCGAACGTCTCGGCGCACAGGGTGACGCCGTTGGCCTGGAGCAGGAGCTCGTGTTCGTTCGCCATGTGCCGTACAACGCTCCGAGGTCCCCGAACTCATCGGTCCGGCCAGAGACTCGTCCGGGCCCGCCGTGGCCGACGCCGGCACGGTCTCGCTCGATGCCGGCCCAGCGAGCTGCCGCGCGGCCCGAACCAGCTCCGGCACGGTCTCGCCCGGTCCCGGCCCAGCGAGCTGCCGC
>NZ_BMPI01000121.1 GCF_014647515.1 Dactylosporangium sucinum
CACCCACCTATTATCGACCAAACCCGATCAAACCGGTGCGACGGCACGCCGGATTATTCAGCGGTCTCCTAGGCGGCCTCCACGAACACCGACACGGTCCGTGCAGGAACGGTGAACGATCCGTGAGCCAGGTCGAAGGCGGCCTGCCGGGCGAGCGGGTCGGCCGAGGCCGCCTGGACCGGGTGCAGCCCAACCTGGGCCCCGCGGTACGCGGCGACGGTCTGGGTGGTCGCGGTCGGGCCGCCGTTGAAGACGACCACGACCGACTTCCAGCGCCCGTCGAGCCCGCGCGCGTCGAGGACCATGGTGAT
This sequence comes from Dactylosporangium sucinum, assembly GCF_014647515.1. Classification (GTDB taxonomy): domain Bacteria; phylum Actinomycetota; class Actinomycetes; order Mycobacteriales; family Micromonosporaceae; genus Dactylosporangium; species Dactylosporangium sucinum. The sequence continues at coordinate 312 of NZ_BMPI01000121.1, forward strand.
CACGCCGGGCGTGGCGCCGGTGCCCGAGAGCGGGAAGCTCAGCCGCTGCTGGACCTGCGCCGCGGTACCGAGGGCGAACACCGGCGAGCTGGCCCGGATCCGCAGCAGCTCCTGGAAGCGCACCGCCGCCAGGTTGACCGCGTCACAGCCGGGCACCAGGGCCGGGTTGGCCAGCAGGGGCTGCGCGTACGGCCACTTGTCCTGGTTGTCGGCCGCCGGTGGGAGGCCCGCCCCGAAGCCGTTGCCGTCGGCGCAGTCCCACCGGATCTGGTTGAACCAGTCGCCCGAATTGAACGAGTTGCGGTCCAGCGACTTCGACCGCAGCCGGTCCGAGCCGGCGGTGACGAAGCCGGTGCCCTGGCTCAGCACGGTCGTCGACAGCGCGAGCACCTGCAGCCGGGCCCGCTGGTCGGCCGTCGCGGCGGTCGGCAGCTTGTAGGCGAGCGCGTCGTACAGGATCTCGTTGTCGTGGGCGTCCACATAGGTCACCGCCTCCGACGGCGCCCTCGTGTAGCCGGCCGGCGAGCCGTTGTAGTCGACCTGCGCGCCGGTCACCCGTCTGCCGGTCGAGTCGACGAACTCGTAGGCGGCCAGGTTGCCGGTCAGCCCGACCTGGATGAGGTCCTGGTAGTGCAGCAGCCGGGCGCGCTGCTCGGCGAGGGAGCCGTTGACCGGGTCGCCGTTGGGGTCGGTGAAGAGGCCGCTCGCGAAGCCCTGGACGCGGGGGTTGCCGTCGAACGGGCCGCCGCCGCGGACGGCGTCGCGGAGCCGGTCGTTGAACGTGCCGACGCCGGTGCCCGCCATGTTCGCCTGGGTGGCCTGCACGAACCTGGCATCGCCGGCGACCTCGCCGAAGTTCCAGCCCTCGCCGTACAGCAGGATCTTCTTCCCGTCGACCCCGTCCTTGGCGACGGTCAGCTGGTCCAGGGCGGCCCGCACGGCCAGGATGTTGGCCTTCGGGTGGTGCCCCATCAGGTCGAACCGGAAGCCGTCCACCTTGTACTGCTTGGCCCACAGCACGATCGAGTCGACGACGAGCTTGCCCATCATCGCGTTCTCGGGCGCCGTGTTCGCGCAGCACGTGGAGTTGGCGACGGTGCCGTCGTCGAGCAGCCGGTGGTAGTAGCCGGGCACGATCTGGTCGAGCACCGAGTACGGGTCGGTGCCGGCGGCCGTCGTGTGGTTGTAGACGACGTCCATGACCACGCGCAGGCCGGCGCCGTTGAGCCCGGCGACCATCTGCCGGAACTGCGTGATCCGCGCGGTGCCCTGCGGGTCGGTCGCGTAGGAGCCCTCGGGTGCGTTGAAGTGGAACGGGTCGTAGCCCCAGTTGTAGCCGTCGGTCCCGGCGATCTGCGCGATGCAGGCCTGCTGCTGCGCCGAGTCCGGCGGGAGCGCGGCCAGGTCGCACGGCGGCTGGGACTGGTCGGCCCGGACCTCGGGGATCGTCGCGATGTCGAAGACCGGCAGCAGGTGCACGTACGACGTGCCGGCCTGGGCCAGTTCGCGCAGATGCTGCATGCCGGCCGACCGGCTCTGGGTGAAGGCGAGGTACGTGCCGCGCTGCTCGGCCGGCACCGTGTCGTCGCCGATCGAGAAGTCGCGGACCGACAGCTCCTGGATCTGCGGCCGGTTCGGCGCCGGCGGCTTGCGCAGGGTGCCCCAGCCGTCGGGCCGCAGGGCGGCGTCGGACAGGTCGGCGAACTGGCTGTGCGTGCCGTTGGCCGACAGCGAGACGCTGTAGGGGTCGGTGACGCTCGCCGTGGTCACGCCCTTGACCGCCGGCTGGTACGCGGTGACGCGGAACCGGTAGAACCTGCCCTTCCACGACTTGTCCCCGGTGACGCTCCAGACGCCGGTGCGCTCGTCGCGCTGCATGGCCTTCAGTTCCGCCGGCTTGTCCGGGGAGGAGAAGAGCTCCAGGGAAACCGTCTGCGCCGTCGGCGCCCACACGCTCACCGACGGGCGGCCGCCGTCGAAGGACGGGCCCAGCTTGGCGCCGAGCGCCGCGCCGTAGAGGTCGTCGAGGGCGCCCGCGAGCTGCACGCCGGTCGCCTCCGTGACGTTGCCGTCGACGTCCCGCTCGACGGCCACGAGCTGCCCGCGCAGGGCCGCCGTGACCGCGGCGCGATCGCCCTCGACGCGGAAGCTCTGGTACGCCCAGAGGTGCGGGAACTTCGCCCGCTGCGCCTCGGTCAGGCCGCCCGGCACCGCGGTCATCGCCAGCTTGGTGCCGTTGCCGATCAGCTGGCCGTCGACGACCGACAGGCCGCCGGCCGGCGCCGACCACAGCTCGTAGCTGTGGCCGTCGGTCGGCCCGGCCCGCCAGGCGACGGTGTTGCGGTCGATCCAGACCGCCTTCTCGAGGTGCACGTCGGTGTCGGGCGTGCCCTGCTTCGGCATCGGCAGGAGGTACTTCTCCTGCCCGGAGAGCATCCAGACCTCGTGCCCGACGGTCACCAGGTCCAGGGTCTGGTCGGCCGGCAGGTCCTTCGTGTCGCCCTTGTGCACGATGTAGTTCAGCAGCGGCGCGTTGTCCACCAGCGGCACCTTGAACGTGACGCCGAACGCGTCGGTGCTCGCCGGCGGCAGCGGGCTCGACCACTCGGTCGGGCTGGCGGCGCCGTTCCAGACGTGCAGGCCCCAGCCGTCGTAGTCGCCGGCCGGCCGCCGGTAGTGCACGACCGCGGCGTGCTCGGCGGCGGCGCGGGTCGGGTGCACGATCGCCTCCCCGGAGCGGATCCAGGCCGAACCCTGCTGGCTGGGCAGCACGGACTGGTCGGCGCCGGGGTCCTTGAGGTCGCCCTTGTGCACGATGAAGTTCACCGGCTTGGCCGGGTCACTCACCGGCACGTGCCAGACGGCGCCGAAGTCGTCGATCGCGTCGGGCGGACGCGGGCTGGCCCAGTCGGTCCCGGTGCCGGGCGCGAGACCGTCGCCCCACAGGTGCAGGCCCCAGCCCGTATAGTCGCCGTCTGGCCGTCCATAGTGGACGTCAACAGTGCCGGTGGCGGCCGCCTGCGAGGTGTAGATGGTCGCGTCTCCCTGTTTGAGCCAGATCTCCGGCTGTTTCGTCGGGTCGATGAAGCGGTCGGCGGCGACGTCCTTGACCCCACCGGAGTCGACCACCAGGAAGCCGACGTTCTTGGCCCCCGGCTTCAGCTTGACCCATGCGAAGCGCCCATACGAGTCCTCTCCGGCAAACGGTGCGCCGTTCGGCCAGGTCATCGGGTCCTGGATGTCGCCCCAGGCATAGACGCTCCAGGGGTCGTACCCGCCGGCGGGCCGCTGGTAGTGCACGATCGCGTAGTCCGCGGACGCGACGCTCGGCGGGGTTCCGACCTTCGTCTCCGCCTTCGATTCAGCGGTACGGCCAAGGCTGTCCCTGACCACGGCCTTGTACTCGAGCTTCGTCCCGGCGGGCAGGCCGTCGAGGTCGTGGTACACGGAGTACGGGCCGGCGTGGTCGGTGCCCAGCAGCGTCCACTTGCCGTTGCCGACCTTGGCGGCGAACGTGACCGTGGCCAGCGGGTCGCCGGTGACGTCGGCGGTGACCTGGGCGATCGTCGCCGGGTTGACCGGCGCCTTGAGCTGGATCGTCGGCTTGGCCGCCGGCTTGGGCAGCTGCGTGCGCGCCTTGAGGACGATGCTGCTGAGCGGCGGGATGCTCACCTCGACGGTACCGTCGCCGGCGCTGGTGCCGAACGCGCCGGCCGTCGGGTAGATCCGGTCGAAGGTGGTGTTCGCCATCGAGGTCGGGACCTTGACCGTCTTGGTGCCGGTGCCGTTGTTCACCGCGACGACGTACTCGACGCGCTGCTGCGGGTCGATCCGCGAGAACGCGAAGACGTTCTGGTCGCTGTACCGCGTGACCTGGATGCCCTGCCGCAGTGCGGGGTGCTGCTCGCGGAGCTGGGCCAGGCCGGCGATCGTGCGGTAGATCGGGTGGTTCTCGTCGTAGTTCGCCGTGGCGTGCGTGCTGTCGGTGCCGAGCAGGTCGTCGTCGAGATAGTCGGCGGTCTTGCTCGGGAACATGTCCTGGCGGGCGTCCTTGTCGCCGCCCGGGCCGGTGAAGCCCTGCTCGTCGCCGGAGTAGATGACCGGCTGGCCGCGGGTGAGGAACATCAGCTCGTGGCCGAGCTGGTCGCGGCGCAGGTAGGTGGCCGGGTCGCTGCCGCCCTGGCTGACGAACATGCCGATGCGGCCCATGTCGTGGTTGCCGAGGAAGGTCGGCAGCGTCTGCGCGCTCGTGCCCGCCGACGTGTACATGTCGTCCTGCGCGTACAGGTCGGCGAGCTCCTGGCCGGAGCCGCCCCGCGCGACGAAGTCGACCGCGGCCTGCTGGAACGGGAAGTCCAGCGTCGCCGGCAGCCGGCCCTTGCGGACGTAGACCGAGTCGAATGCCGGGTTCGCGTCGTACACCTCGCCGAACATGAAGAAGTCGGGCTTCTTCGCCTGCTGGGCGGCGGTTTGGATGCCCTGCGCGAACTGTGGCCAGAACTCCAGGTTGACGTGCTTGGTGGTGTCGATGCGGTACCCGTCGATGCCGGTGTCCTTGACCCAGTCCGCGTAGATCTTGGTCATGCCCTTGACGACCTCGGGGCGCTCGGTCCACAGGTCGTCGAGGCCGAAGAAGTCGCCGTACTCGCTGTTCTCGCCGGTGAACGTGGAGTCGCCGCGGTTGTGGTACATGAGCGGGTCGTTGAGCCAGCCCGGCTTCTTCACCGTCTTGTCGGACTCGTTCGGAAAGACCGGGGTGTACGGGAAGGACTGCGCGTTGACGGCCGGGAAGCCCTTGGTGCCGTCCGCGTAGTTACGGTCGTCGAACTTGTTGCCGTTCGCGTCCTTGTACGGGTAGTCCGTCTTGTCGCGGTACGAGTACTGGTTCTGCTGGTAGCGGATGACGTCGGCCGTGTGGTTGGTGATGACGTCGAGGTAGATCTTGATGCCCCGCTGGTGGGCCAGCTTGACCAGCCGCTTCAGGTCGTCCTTGGTGCCGAAGTGCGGGTCGATCTCGGTGAAGTCGGTGATCCAGTACCCGTGGTAGCCGGCGCTGACGTCGTTGCCGCTGCCCTGGACCGGCCGGTTCTTGAGCACCGGCGCCAGCCAGATCGCCGTGGTGCCGAGGTTCTGGATGTAGTCGAGCCGGTCGATGACGCCCTTGAGGTCGCCGCCGTGGTAGAAGCCCTTGTCCGTGGGGTCGTACCCGGTGCTGAGCCGGTCGCCTGGGAGGTTTCCGCGGTCGTTGCTCGGGTCGCCGTTGGCGAAGCGGTCCGGCAGCACGAAGTAGAACTGCTCGGCGTGCTGCGCCTTGGCCCCTTCGAGCAGGCTGGCGATCGACGGCTCGGCGGCCCACTGCGGCACGCCCTGCTCGAAGCCGCTGGGCGCGGTCGCGGCGGCGGGCATGGTCGGGCTGCTTCCCGGGACGGCGACCAGCAGTGCCAGCGCGGCGAGCGCGCCGAGGATCGTCCTGGAAAGTTTCAGGGTGTGCGTGGAGGGCATGGCGGGCCTTCCTAGAGGACAGGGGCTGTCTCTTGGCAGGCCGCACGGTATCGACCGGAAATGATCCTTACAAGGCTTGACAAGCGGCTTCGTTCGAGAGTCTGGACCGGCAGACCCTCCCGGGGGTCACTGCTTGAGCGTGCCGGCGATCTGCCGGCTGATGGTCTCCAGCTGGCCGACCTGGTCGGGGGTCAGCGCGTCGAAGAGGTGGGTGCGCACCGTCTCGACGTGGCCGGGGGCGGCCTCCTCCAGCGCCTTGAACCCCTCGTCGGTGAGGTCGGCGAACTGCCCACGCTTGTCGTCGTCGCAGTCGCGCCGCTTGACCCAGCCTTTGCCTTCGAGCTTGGTGACGGCGTGGCTGAGCCTGCTGCGGGACGACCTGGTGAGGAGGGCGAGCTCGGACATGCGCAGCGATCGACCGGGCGATTCGGACAGGACGACCAAAATCTCGTAATACGCGTGCGGCATGCCCGCGTCGTGCTGCAGCTCCCTGTCGAGCCGATCGAGGAGGAGCGTCGCGGCGGCGTAGAACGCGCGCCAGGCGCGCTGCTCGTCCGCATCGAGCCAGCGGGTCACGATCACTAGTTTTGCACGTTCAGAAAAGTCTTACCGCCACCCTCGCGTCTTGGCGTTCTGGCGCTTGCCGCTACCTTGCGGCGCAAGGTAGCTTGTGGGGCATGGATGTGCCGGGCGCATTGTCGACCGCACTGCGGCGGGGCACGCTCGAGTTCTGCGTGCTGGCGTTGCTGGAGCAGGGCGAGCAGTACGGTGTGGAGCTGGTCCGCCACCTCGGCGCCGAGCGGACGCTGACCACGAGCGAGGGCACGCTGTACCCGCTGCTGGCCCGCCTGCGCCGGCAAGGCTGGGTGGAGACGACCTGGCGGGAGTCCCCGTCGGGCCCACCGCGCCGTTACTACGCCCTCACCCCAACCGGCCACTCCGCGCTGCACCACTTCCGCGCCGAGTGGACGGCCTTCCGGGACACGGTTGACCGAATTGTCGGGACGGGACGGAAATGAACACCTACGATGACCTGGTCAACGACTACTTGCGCGCCGTCGAGCAGGCCTTGGCCGGCGTCCCGGCCGGCCGGCGCGACGAACTGCTCGCCGACTTGAGCCAGCACATCGCGGCCAAGCGGGCGGAGTTGTCGCCGGAGACCGAGGTCGAGGTCCGCTCGATCCTGGAACTCCTGGGCGACCCTTCCGACGTGGCCGCCGAGGCGATGCTGGACAACGACCAGCCGCCACCCCCGCCGATCCAGATCCAGCCGGGCAAGAAGCTGGGCGCCCTGGCCTGGGTGCTCCTCACCGTCGCCGCCGTCGCGACCCTCTGCGTCGTCACGGTGCTGGCGGGCGTGCTCTTCTTCGCCGCGAGCAACGAAGGCAGCTCACCGGCCCAGCCGGAGACGCCCCAGATCCAGCAGCCGACGATGCGGCCACCTTCGGCACCGCCGTCGTCGCCCCAGACTCCCCCGGCCCCGTCCCAGACCTGACCGCCCCATGATCTTGGAACCTTCCAGCTCGACACGACCCAGGACCTTCCAAGATCATGGTGGGGCCCACACGGCTGGATGACCGCGTTGGTCGGACTCGCACCGCAGACCGACCTCGCCGGACCCCGGATAGCCGCCCCAGTGCACCAGCCCGACGGTCGCGAGCCCACCGAGGACGAGCGGATCAGCGCGGCCCTCGGTCGCGAGCCCACCGAGGACGAGCGGATCAGCGCGGCCCTCGGGCCGGCGCACCTCAGTGCGAAGAGCGTGGGGACAGGATCAACGCAGGCGACAAAAAGTGGGCCCGAGGCCAGCTTGGCACCAAAGCACCTGGTCGTGCCTGCCCGACGCCACGCTCACGCGCAGCACGGCTGGCCGGGCGCGCACCAACCGGGACCGCGCACCAACCCGGGCCGCACACCAATCGGCGCCGCGCACCCGCACATCGACCCGGGCCCCACATCGACCCGGGCCGCACATCGACTCGGGCCGCGTCGGCGCTCCGCGGTCGCCCGCTGCGGAGCCGGCGCAGCTATCGCAGTCCGGCCCCACCGCCATCGAGGGTCAGCGAAGCGGCCGCGAGGCCCGGCGAGACCTCGCGGCCGCAGCTCTGTTCGGCGCCGCCGAGCGAGCCGCGCCGAAGCGCAGCTGCCCGACGGCCGACGCCCGCATCGCCCCGTTTCCTCCCCAATCGATGCGGACGCTCACCTAACCCCCCGACCGCGTGTCGGCCACCCGATCGTCCCCCCTGCAACGCCCCCCACCAGGTGCGTCCAGATCAGCGTATCTAGACGTCTAGGTTCGCGCAATTGTTGATTTGCGGAATTGTGGCTAACCTTGCGACGTGCGAGGCCGCCTGTTTCCAGTCGCCGACGACTGGTACGAATGGCGCCAGGACGATCCGCCGCTGGCCGGCACGGTCCAGGTGCGCATCGGCGTGGGTGCGGGCGGGCGACTGGTGCTGATCGGGCTGCGCATCGAGGGCACGCCCAGCGCCGACCTCCTGCGGGCCATCCCCGTCGGTCGCATCGAGGCGGCCGCCAATGCGCAGTTGGCGGTGGCGGACGCTCCCTTCGGCACCACTCCTGTCCTGAACATCCGGGCCCGACCGATCGCACCGCCCATGGCCTCGGACGCGGGCTGGGAGATGGTCGAGCCGGCGCTCGCCGTGGCGCGGTCCGCCCCCTCGGCCACGGCACGCCTGCGTGGTCGGCCGGACGTGTTCTATCGCGAGGTCGCCGACGTCTATCTCACCTTTGCGCAGGCCTCGCCGCGGCCCGCGTGCGACCTCGCCGACCAGCACGGGGTGCCGGTCAGCACGGCGCACCGGTGGGTGAAGGAGGCTCGGCGGCGGGGGTTCCTGCCGCCCGGACGGCCGGGCAAGAGCGGATGATCGGCGGGCGTGCACGGCACCGGTAAGGTGAGGCTGTGTCGATCGACGACGCGTTACGTGCCAAGGTTCGCCAGCTGGTCAGCGACTACGTCGGCGGGCAGCCGGTGCCGGCCGACCTGACCGCGGCGCCGGCCGCCATCCGCAGCGGGACGGCGGTGCTCTACCTGCGGTTGATCAACAACGATCCGCCGCTGGTCCGGGTGTTCTCGCCGCTGCTACAGAAGATCGACTGCTCGCCGGAGCTGCTCACGGAGCTCAACGAGCTCAACGGCCGGCTCAACTTCATCCGGCTCTTCTGGCGCGACCGGTCGGTGATCGCGTCCACCGAGCTCCTCGCGGCCACGCTGGACCCGATCGAGCTGACCAACGCGTGCGACTGGCTGGCCGACGCCGCCGACTACTACGACGTCCGGCTGCACGCGCAGTTCGGCGGCGAACTGGCCTTCGCCCCGCCGCCGACTTCTGCGCACCCGGCTGACGCGCCCTGAGGTTTTTCTGTCGTACCGGCGGTCCAAGATGTACCCCATGAACCGCGTCATCGTCTCCACCGTCGGCGGGCAACCGGTCACCCCGCAGGATCGCCGCGAGCCCTCCATCAACCCGTCCCGCCTCGACGACGTCGTGGCCGAGGTCGCGCTGGCCGACGCCGACACGTTCGTGGCCGCGTGCCGGTCGGCGCGGAAGGCGCAGAAGGCCTGGGCCGAGGTGCCGGCGCCGGTGCGCGGGCGGGTCGTGGCCAACCTCGGCCGCCTGGTCGAGGCCAACTTCGAGGCCCTGTCCGCGCTGGTGACCCGCGAGGTGGGCAAGACGCTCACCGAGGCCCGCGGCGAGGTGCAGGAGATCGTCGACACGTGCGACTTCTTCCTGGGCGAGGGCCGCCGGCTCTACGGGCAGACCGTGCCCAGCGAGATGCCCGACAAGCAGCTGTTCACGTTCCGCGTGCCGGTCGGCGTGGCCGCCATCGTGACGGCGGGCAACTTCCCCGTGGCGGTCCCGAGTTGGTATGTCGTGCCAGCCCTCCTGTGCGGCAACGCCGTCGTCTGGAAGCCGGCCGAGTATGCGGCCGCCTGCGCGGACGCGTTCGCCGAGCTGATCCGGCGGGCCGGCGTTCCCGACGGCGTGCTCGACGTGGTCCACGCCGACGGGCCGACGACCTTCGCCGGGCTGGAGGCCGGCCTGCGGGAGGGGCTGATCGACAAGATCGGGTTCACCGGGTCGTCCGAGGTGGGCGCCCGCGTCGGCGAGCTCGCCGGGCGTCACCTGCAGAGCGCGTGCCTGGAGCTGGGCGGGAAGAACCCGCTGGTGGTCACCGAGGACGCCGACCTCGACCTGGCCGTGCACGGCGCGCTCTTCTCCGGGTTCGGCACGGCCGGCCAGCGCTGCACGTCGCTCGGCACCCTGATCGTGCACGACAGCGTGCTGGAGGAGTTCGAGCGACGGCTGGAGGACGCCGTCCAGGGTGCCGTCGCCGGCGACCCGACCGACCCGTCGGTGCTGTTCGGGCCGTTGATGAGCGAGCGCTTCGCCGAGCGATACGAGTCGTTTCTCGGCTGGGTCGAGCCCCACCACCGGGTCTCCGGCTCCTCGGGCGTCGGGCGCATCACGGCGGACAACCCGCGGGCCGGCTTCGTCGGCGACCCCGCCGCCGGTCTCTACTACCACCCGGTCCTGGTGCACGGCGTGCGGCCGGACGACAAGCTGTTCCAGCAGGAGACGTTCGGCCCGATCGTGGGCATCACGCGGTATTCGTCGCTGGAGGAGGCGATCGAGCTGGCGGACGCACCTGGTTACGGCTTGTCTGCCGCCATCTACACCACCGACCCGCGCAAGGCGTTCGCGTTCCGGCGGGGGACGCGCGCCGGCATGGTCAGCATCAACAACTCGACGTCGGGCGCCGAGGCCCACCTGCCGTTCGGCGGCAACGGCCGCTCGGGCAACGGCAGCCGGCAGTCGGGCGTGTGGGTGCTCGACCAGTTCACCCGCTGGCAGTCGATGAACTGGGACTACTCGGGGCGCCTGCAGCGCGCACAGATGGACACGGTGACGATCACGCCGGACCTGAATTACCGGCTCGGACAGTAGCAAAGGGGACATATGCCGTAAGTTTCTCCATGGGGATCGCCCGCACCCACTACCGGGCGATCCCGAAACGGGGGAACCACATGATGTTTCTGGACAGCCGGTCACGCGACCGGCGAACAGCGATGCGGTGGGCGGCGCTCATCACGCTCACCGCCTGCGGAGCCATCGCCGTGCCGTCCACCGCCGTCGCCGCCCCGGCCACCACCGAGGCGTCCGCCGGCAAGTCGACGGTCGGCGGCAAGGCAACGACGGCCGGCAAGGCGCGGGCCGACGCGAAGGCGGCCGCAGGCACCGGGGGCACCGAGGCGGACGCCAAGGCCCGCTCGCACGGCAAGGGCGACGAGAAGGACGCGAGCAAGACCGCTGATTCGAAGGGAGCGGCCGGCAAGAGCAAGGACACGGACAAGAGCGCCGGGTCGGACGCGGCCGCGAAGACGAGCGCCACGGACAAGGTCGCGAGCGCGGACAAGAACGCCGACAAGGGCAAGAGCGCGGACAAGGCCAAAGCCGCGGACAAGGGCGCCGACGTCGACAAGTCCGCCGCCGATCAGGGCAAGAGCGCGGACAAGACCGGCGCCGCCGGCAAACACGACCGCACCGGCAAGGACAACGGCACCGGCAAGGACGACTCCGCCGCCAAAGACGGCAAGGGAGCCGGCCTCGGGGCCGCCGATGGGGCCGCCGATGGGGCCGCCGTTCCGGGAAGCGTTGCCCAGCATGCGGGCACGCAAGCGTGTGCCGAGAGTGCCAACGTGGACGTCAGCGCCGCCTGGGCCGACGCCAGCATCCCCGACAACACCGCCACGAAGCTGGAGGTGACGATCAGTCGGATCGACACGTGCGGGGCGGCGACCGGGCTGGGGTACGCGATCACGTTGCCGGCCGGGTTGGTCAAGTACAGCGGCAGTCCCGAGTCGACCTGCGACACCGTCGACATCACGGCGACCAACGGGACCACCACCCTCGTGGTGGCCGATGCGCAGCTGGCGGACACCGTGGCGAGCTGCGTGATCAAGTTTCCCGTCGGCGGGAGCTCGTCCGGGCAGTACGACTTCACGGCTGCGTCGATCACCAGCGTGACCGGGCTGGCGAAGGCGCAGACGACGCAGACGCTCACGATCACGACCGCTACGCCGAGGGTGACGGCCGTCTTCGTGCCCCCGTCGATCGCGGCGAACGGGGCCGCCACGCTGGGGATCTCGGTCGGGCGTACCGACCAGAACGCGTTGGCCGTGTCCAATGGGCTCGGGTTCACGATGACGCTGCCGACCGGGGTGGTCGTCGGGAGCGGGTCGGCGACGAACGACTGCGGCGGGACGCTCACGGCGACCGTCGGGGCCGGCGCGGTGACGCTGAGCGGCGGGTCGCTGAGCGGCGCGTCCGCGGACTGCGGGATCGAGGTGCCGGTGACGTCCGGCGTCCCCGGGACGCACACGCTGAGCAACTCGTCCGTGAGCAACGCCAGCGGCGTCGTGCCGCAGCTGACCAGCCTGTGCGCGGAGAACGGGACGGCGCCGAACTGCGCGCCGACGCTGACCGTGCAGAAGCTGACCCAGACGATCAACTTCCCGCAGCCGTCGAACTGGTCGATCTCGAAGCAGACCGTGGTGCTGAACGCGACGGCGACGTCCGGACTGGCGGTCACGTACGACACCAACACGCCGTCGGTGTGCACGGTGTCGGGCGGGGTCGTCACGCTGGTCACGACGGGTGCCTGCGAGATCGCCGCCGACCAGGTGGGCAACAGCTCGTACCAGCCGGCGTCGCAGGTGACGCGCACGTTCACGGTGAGCGGGCCGGTCCCGGCGCCGGCGTCCGTGGTCGCCATCGCCGGCGTGTCGCAGATCCGCGCGCAGTGGCAGGCGCCGGGTGACCTGACCGGCGTGACCGGGTACACGGCGATCGCCTCGCCGGGCCAGGCGCGGTGCACGACCGAGTCGGCCGCAGTGACGAACTGTGTCATGGGTGGTACCGCTGGAGTCACGTACACCGTCACCGTCATCACCAACACCGCGCTGGGCGACTCCGCGGCGGCCGGGCCGTCGAACGGGGCCACGCCGACCGCACCGCCGGTCAGCGCGGCGCCGCCGGAGACCGACCTGCTCCTGACGACCGACAAGGGCCGGATCACGACCGCCGTGCCGAACCAGGACATCGTGGTCATCGGCACGGGCTTCATGCCGTACTCGACGGCGAAGATCGTGATCTACTCGACCCCGATCGAGCTGGGGACGGCGATCACCGACGGCCTCGGGAACTTCTCGAAGCCGGTCAAGGTGCCGGCCAACCTGGCCGTCGGCGGTCACCAGCTGGTGGCGTCGGGCATCGACCCGAGCGGCAACCCGCACAACATGAAGATGGCGATCCGGGTCCGCGGCAGCGCCGACTCGCTCGCGGTCACGGGCCCGCCGATCATGGCGCTGCTCCTGCTGGGCACGACGACGGCCCTCCTCGGCGGCACCCTCCTGCTGGCAACCCGCCGCCGCGCGACGCCGACGCCGTAGGCACCCGCCGCGCCACGGCACCCCACCGCGCCACGCCGCGCCACGGCACGGCACCCCACCGCGTCGATCTTGCAGTTGTGGTGGTTGACAAACCGGGACATTCACGGAGTGTCCTGGCACCACAACTGCAAGATCGACGCATAGAGGAGGGGTCAGGCGGGGACCGGGACCGGGGTCGGAGTCGCAGCCGAGCGGCGGGTGCGCAACAGCAGCAGCGACAGCGCCGCGGCGGAGATCGACAGGCCGCCGGCGATGTACCAGGCCAGGTCGTAGTTGCCGAGCCGGTCGCGGAGCAGGCCGGTCGACGTGGCCGCGATCGCGGCGCCGAACTGGTGGGAAGCGAACACCCAGCCGAAGACGACCGGGCCCGAGGTGCCGAAGTACTCGCGGCAGAGGGCCACGGTCGGCGGTACCGTCGCGACCCAGTCCAGACCGTAGAACAGGATGAAGACCAGCATGCTCGGCCGGACCGTGGCCGCGAACAGGGCGGGCAGGACCAGCAGGGAGAGGCCGCGCAGGGCGTAGTACCAGCCGAGGAGCACCCGGCTGTCCATCCGGTCGGTCAGCCAGCCCGAGGCGATCGTCCCCGCGATGTCGAACAGGCCCACCAGCGCCAGCAGGGAGGCCGCGGTCGGCTCGGCCATGCCGTGGTCGTGGGCGGCGGGGATGAAGTGGGTGCCGATCAGGCCGTTCGTGGTCGCGCCACAGATCGCGAAGCCGCCCGCGAGCAGCCAGAACGCTGGCGTGCGGGAGGCCGAGCGGAGGGCGCCGAGGGCCCGGCGGGCGGCGCCGACCGCGGGGGCCGGGGGCGCCGGGTCCGAGGACGAGGCGCCGTAAGCGGTCACGCCGAGCTCCGCCGGGTGGTCGCGCAGCCGCCACAGCACCAGCGGCACCACCAGCAGCGCGGCGCCGGCCACGGTCAGGGCCGCGGTCCGCCAGCCGTGGTCCTCGACCAGGACGGCCAGGACGGGCAGGAAGACCAGCTGGCCGGCCGCGCCGCCGGCGGTGAGCACGCCGGTCACCAGGCCGCGGCGCTTGACGAACCAGCGGCCCGTCACCGTGGCGACGAACGCGAGCGCCATCGAGCCGGTGCCCAGCCCGACCAGCACGCCCCACAGCGCGATGAGCTCCCAGCTGTGCCGCATGAACACGGTCAGGCCGCTGCCGGCGGAGACGAGCAGCAACGCGTACGCGACCACCCGCCGGATCCCGAACCGCTCCATGAGCGCGGCGGCGAACGGGGCGGTCAGCCCGAACAGCAGCAGGTTGATCGAGACGGCGAGCGAGATCGTGCCGAGCGACCAGCCGAACTCCTCGTGCAGCGGGTGGAGCATCACACCGGGCGTCGCGCGGAAGCCGGCCGCGCCGACCAGCGCGACGAAGGCGACCGCGGCGACCAGCCAGGCCGGGTGGAGTCGTTTCACCAGATGATCGTCGGGCAAGAAGTCCGGCCGGACGAGTGGCCCGACAGCCATCATCCGCAAGAATTGGGCCATGACCGACAAGCACCTCGTCGCCGTCGTCGTCCTCGACGGCGTCGTGCCGTTCGACCTCGGGACCGCGACCCAGCTGTTCGGCACCGCGCGCGACGAGCAGGGGCACCGGAAGTACACGACCCTCGTCTGCACACCGGGGCGGCAGCCCGTCCGGACCGCGGCCGGCTACCAGGTGGTCCCGGACCACGGCCTGGAGATCACCGAGCGGGCGGACACCGTCGTCGTCCCGGGCATCCACGCCGGTGACCCGGTCGAGACCGGCACCGTCGACCCGGCCGTCGGCAAGGCGCTCAACGACGCGCTCGCGCGCGGCGCCCGGGTCATGTCGATCTGCACCGGCGCGTTTGTGCTGGCCGCCGCCGGCCTGCTCGACCAGCGCCCGGCGACCACGCACTGGTGGTGGGCGGACCGCTTCCGCGAGCTGTACCCCGACGTCAAGCTGGACCCGGACGTGCTGTTCATCGACGACGGCGACGTGCTCACGAGCGCGGGTGTCGGGGCCGGCATCGACCTGTGCCTGCACGTGATCCGCACCGACTTCGGCAGCGACGTCGCCAACCGGGCCGCACGCCGCAGCGTCGTGCCGCCCTGGCGGGAGGGCGGCCAGGCGCAGTACATCGAGCGCCCGCTCCCCCGCGTCGCCGACACGACGACCGCGGGCACCCGGACCTGGGCGCTCGAGCGGCTCGCCGAGCCGCTGACGCTGCAGGATCTGGCCGCACACGCCACGATGAGTGTGCGCACCTTCACCCGCCGTTTCCGGGAGGAGACCGGGGTGAGCCCCGCGCGCTGGCTGCTGCAGCAGCGCGTCGACCACGCCCGCATGCTCCTGGAGAGCACCGACCTCGCCGTCGAGGTCGTCGCCAGGAGATCCGGCCTCGGTACCGCCACGTCGCTGCGCCAGCACCTGCAGACCACGATCGGCGTCGCTCCCAGCGCGTACCGCCGGACCTTCCGGGTTGTGCCGGAGCGCCCGGAGCGGTAGGCAGGATGAGCGATCGCCGTCGATCCTCTGGGAGGCACCGTGCGAAGGCTCGTCCCGTTCGTCCTGGTCCCGATCCTGCTCGTCCCCGCCGCCCCCGTCGCCGCCCACAAGGCGCCGAACGGTCCGACCGCCACCGGCTACGGCGGCGCGGTGGCGTCCGTCGATCCCACGGCCACCGCCGTCGGCCTGCAGGTGCTCCGCGACGGGGGCAACGCCGTCGACGCGGCGGTCGCGGTGGCGGCCACCCTGGGGGTGACCGAGCCGTTCTCGGCCGGCATCGGCGGCGGTGGATTTTTCGTGTACTACGACGCGAAGTCCGGCCGGGTGTCCACCCTCGACGGCCGGGAGACCGCGCCGCAGTCGATGACCTCGACGGCCTTCGTCAACCCGGCGACCGGCCAGCCGTACGCCTTCCAGGAGGCCCGCGTCAGCGGACTCTCCGCCGGCGTCCCCGGCACGCTCGCGACCTGGGACACCGCGCTGCAACGCTGGGGCACCCGGTCGCTGTCCCGCAGCCTGCGGCCGGCCGCCGACGTGGCCCGGCGCGGCTTCACCGTCGACGCGACGTTCAACCAGCAGGTGACCGACAACCAGGCCGCGTTCGCGCAGTTCAGCTCGACGTCGGCGCTGTTCCTGCCGGGCGGCGCGGCGCCGGCCGTCGGCAGCACGCTGCGCAACCCCGACCTGGCCGCCACCTACGACCTGGTCGCCCGCCGGGGCATCGGCGCCTTCTACGGCGGCGAGGTCGGCCGGGACATCGTGACGACGGTGCAGCAGCCGCCGCGGGCCGCGAGCCCGGCGCTGCCCTGGCAGTACGAGATCCGCCCCGGGGGCATGACGATCGCCGATCTCCGCGCGTACGAGGTGCGCCGGCCGGCCCCGACCCACGTGCGGTACCGCGGCTACGACGTCTACGGCATGGCGACCCCGTCGTCGGGCGGCTCGACGGTCGGCGAGGCCCTCAACATCCTCGAACGGTCCGACTTGAGCGCGCTCGGCCGGACGCAGGCGCTGCACCGGTACCTCGAAGCGAGCGCCCTCGCCTTCGCGGACCGCAACCGCTACGTCGGCGACTACACCGCGCGCCGCGTCCTCGACGAGTTGCTGACCGACGGCTTCGCGGCCGAGCGGGCCTGCCAGATCGACCCGGCGCACGCCCTGGCGAAGCCGGTGCTTCCGGGTGTACCGGACGGGCAGTACACCGGCTGCGCGACGGCAACCGGCGGCGCCGCCCCGGACCTGGGCCAGTCGACGACCAACCTGACGGTGGCCGACAAGTGGGGCAACGTGGTCGAGTACACGCTGACGATCGAGCAGATCGGCGGCAACGGGATCGTGGTGCCCGGCCGCGGCTTCCTGCTGAACAACGAGCTGACCGACTTCAACTTCACCCCGACCCAGGGCACGGCGGAGGACCCGAACCTGCCCGGCCCCGGCAAGCGCCCGCGCAGCTCCATGGCCCCGACGATCGTCCTCCAGCACGGCAGGCCGTTCCTGGCCCTGGGCTCGCCCGGCGGCTCGACGATCATCACCACGGTCCTGCAGATTCTGGTCAACCGCCTGGACCTGGGCATGACCCTGCCGCAGGCGCTGGCCGCGCCCCGGGCAACGCAACGCAACACGGCGGCGGTGACGGCGGAGCCGTCGTTCGTCGCGTCGCCTGAGGGCACCGCGCTGGCCGGCCTGGGCCACACGTACACCCCGATGGCCGAGATCGGCGCGGCCACGGCGATCGAGTTCCTGGGCCACGGCAAGCTGCTGGCCTGCGCCGAACCGGTCCGCAGAGGCTCCGGCTCGGCGGGCACCGTCCGCTGACGCTCTGAGCCCGCGTCGATCTTGCAGTTGTGGTGCCTGCCAAACCGGCACAATCCCGGGCTGTCCGGGCACCACAACTGCAAGATCGGCGCGGGAGGCGGCGCGGGAGGCGGCGCGGGAGGCGGCGCGGGAGGCGGCGCGGGAGGCGGCGCGGGAGGCGGCG
>NZ_BMPI01000122.1:0-7840 GCF_014647515.1 Dactylosporangium sucinum
GACAGCCCGGTCTCCACCGGCGGGGTGGCCCGGGTCAACGCCAGGATCCGGGCCCGGACCGCGGCCGGGACCTGCTCCCGAGGAGCGGCGTGCGAGCCGTCCTCCAGACCGGCCAGCCCGTGCTCCGCGTACCTGTCCACCCAACGGTCCACAGTGGGCAGCGACACCCCGGTCAGCACCGCAACATCCTTCCGGCGCCGGCCTTCCGCCATCCACAACACGATCCGCGCCCGGGTCGCCACCACGGCCGGCGCGTTCCGGCTGTTGATCACCGCCCGCAACTCCGCGAGCTGGCCTTCGGTCAGCATCACACCAGGATCGACGACCGACCCGACATAACGCAACCAGCATCACGCAACACTAGAGGCCGGATCGCATGCTTGTCAGTCGGGACCCACGGTGATGTCGAGTGAGAGCGGTAAGCGAGATCCCGCACTTGAGCTCGGCGGAAGTCGTCCTGGCCGTCGCCGGCCTCCACCGCCAGTGCGTCCAGGCGATCATCAGTAGCTCATCCTGCGGGGGTGGCCATGATCCTGAAGCGACCGACGCCGGAGCCCCGCGACCTTCGCCAGCGCGTTGCGGTCGAGCACCGGCCCGTCGTCGCCGTCCTCGGCGGCCCAGACCCGGCGAACGAGAAACGGCAACGTTTTGTCGCTCATGCGGCGGCTCCGGCTCGTGCGTTCCTGTCATCAAGCATCCGAGGCGGACCCATGAGGGCATTACACGCGCCCGCGGCCTTGAGAGTCCAGGACTGGTGCACCCCGGCGCGGTCCCTTCTACCTTACCGCGCCCGTCGTCAACAGTGATGGGTGGCATTCAGCGTCATGCCCACCGTCTCCAGGCGTGCTGCCAGCCCGGGCCGGACGGCACGCAGCCGGGCAAGATCCGTCCGCGCCTCGAGCAGCTGGCTCCACTGCACTCCGCGCCCGATCTCCAGCATGTCGACGGCCTCGGCCGAACGGCCCACGGCCACCGCACACGCCGCGGCCTCGGTTGCCGTGCCCGTGTGCCGCCCGAGAACTGCCTGCCGCTCGGCATAGTTCGACCCGCGCCAGGCCACCACCGGCAGTAAATCGACTGCTTTCCTCCAGGACGACAGGGCTGGCCGCAGGTCGCCCAGCGAGACGCGCAGCTCCGCGGCCAGTCTCGCGGCATCGAACCGGCCGCCGGCCGGAGCCGAGGAATGATCGGTGATCAGGTCGAGCAGGCGCAAGGCATCCACGGAACGGTTCTCGTCCCAGAGGAACGCCTCGGCCAGGCTCATAGCGATGCTCGCGTAGATCGGCTCGTCCGGTTGCGTGCGATTCAGCGCATCCTGCAGCGTTGCCTGCGCCACCCGAGCCGCGTCCGCGCCGCCCACGAGCCGAAGCTTCGACAGCTGGCCCGTGCCCAGCGTGAACAGATAATCCGCCAACCTGGGATCCGTCGGCGGGAGCTCTTCAGTCATTGCCTCGGCATCTGCCAGGGCTGCATCGAGCTCGCCTATGTTCCGGGTGGCGGACGCATAGTCACGCAGAGCGCCGGCGAGGTTGATCCTGTTCATCTGGTGGTGGGCGCTGCCTGTGGGAGAGAGCTCGACCGCTTTCCTTAACGCGGCGACAGCACGAACGAGGGCATCCATGTCTCGGCTTCGGTGATACCTGTCGCGCAGAGCTCCGGCGAGATCGGACCAGCACTGCCCCAGCTTTTCGGGGCTCGCCTCGGGTACCCGGACCGATTCTTCGAGCAGGTCGACAGCGCGTTCCAGGTCCTTGGCGGAGTTGTAGTGGTCAGCCCGTTTGGCGAGCAGGTGAGCGAGCGTCGCCAGTCGCCCGGCCCGCTCGTCACCCGCCACCGGGCCGGTGAGCGATGCTCGGGATGTGGCAATCGCCTCCTCGAGGTCGGGCGCCTCGCCGGTCAGCTCATACCGAAGTACCAGTGCCGAGGCGAGATTTGCCTGCGCCGAAGCAGTGAGGTCGGAGTCGAAGTCCTCCCTGAGCAGAGTCCGGGAAGTCGCAATCGCCTGGTCCAGCTGATCGGCCCGCCGGCCTGCCTGGTACCGCTCGAGGAAGGCGAAGGGCAGGACGTAGAGCGTCTCCCGGATATGAGCGAATCGCGGATCGGCCGCTCCGGTGTTCAGCAGATCGACGAACCTGCCGAGCTGCTCGTCATTGGCGTTGAGGATGAGGTCGGCGGGGTCGAACAGAACCATCGGGCAATGGTAGGCGTCCACCGCCTCGGTTATGCCGGCCAATCCGCCCGTGTCGGCGCCCGCCCTGACGACGGTGGGGGGTCAGGTTGTGGGTTCGAATCTTATCGCGCCACATCGTGGGGCCAGCTTAGCTGGCCTCTGATTTACGCCGACGAGTCAACTCGGAGCTCGCTGAAGACCTGGATCGGCGGCGCCCAGGCTGTCCCGCAGCTGCCTGGCAGGCATTCACCGCGTCGTTCTGATACGTGAGCCGGCCGGTCCGGTCGGCCACGTCTGTCAGGGCATGACCGAGGTTGGCATATATCGTCGCTGTCACGGGTCCGGACGCGGGTGCGGCTCTCGTCGCCGCGCACAACGAGGCAAAGCCTCGCGGAGGTCGTTCGCCGACCCACCGGTCCTGGCGTGGGTCCACAGTGCATCGCCGAGATTGTTCAGCACCACCGGCCGCAGCGAGGATTCGGTCACGGTACCGGCAAGTGTGCCCGATCGTCACGGCCTCGTCCACGTCAGCCGGTTGACCGCGGTCCTTGAACCGCTGCACGAGCGCGGCGGCGAGATTAACGGGTGTAAATCCTTGTCGGGCGTAGCCGGTGGCGTCGAGTCGACGGCGGCGCGCAGAAGGTCTACAACCCGATCGACTCGTCCATCGCCGTTGTCGATCATCCCATCACTTTCCAGCCGAGCCAACTGACTGAGATCGGCGTCCCGGAATCAGTCCGGTCCGATCGATACATGCGCCCATCTAACATCAATAGTTGCTAAATCTGGCTCTATGAGGTAGGCGCGCAACTCGTCGAGACGCTCCGCCAGATCAGGCGCTGCCTCCCGCAACACGGTGGCAGCATCGCGAGTGTCGAGTTGACTTCCCCAAAGCACACTTCGCGAGCGTTCGAGTGCCTCGACTGCTGCTTGTGGTCGGTCGGCGGCAAGCATGCAGGCAGCCGCATGAGTGGCAAGCCCGTTACGTCGTTGGAGTGCGCGTTCGCTGCTGCGGCGAGACAGGGCCCTGCCGGTGGTCAGCGGCAGCAACTCGACCGCTGCCCCATACGCATCCGCAGCCGACTGCCACTGGCCGAGGTCTGCGTGGGTCCTGCCCAGGACTGCAGCCGCCTGGACGCGTGTGGACACGGCCGCACTGGTCATTAGCGACGTGGCGTTCCACGCAGCGATCGCTTCGCGTAGATCGTCTGGCTCGCCGTCACGGCCGAATCTGAGTCGCATGGCTTCGGCCAGATTTGCCAGGAACAGTCCGCGCCGCGAATGCTCGGCCGAGGTAGAGGAGAGCACCGAGCGGGCGATGTCGATGCTTTCGTCGAGGGCCGCCCGCTCGCCAGTGCGGACCGCCAGTTGGCGCAGGGCGACTCCCAGATTTGACAGGTACACGGCCCGCGCTGGATCGAAAACCAGTGATGCGCCCACAGCATCGCGGAGGAGGACAACGGCCTCGGCGAGGTCGCGCAGTTCATTGAAGCGGTCATGCCGGGCCTGAAGACTCCCGCTGAGGTTGGAGAGCCGAAGTGCTCGATCAGGGTGGCCGATCGGTGTTGCGTCAACGGCTGCGCGCAGCATCTCAACCGCATCGTCAGCGTGGGCGAGTTCACCAGACAACTCGAACCTGTGCAGCAACGAGTTGCCCAAGTTGGATTGCCGCAGGGCGAGGCTGTGGTCGTCTGCGGCGGTAGCGTCTACAGCTGCGCTCCCTACCGCGATCGCTTCTTCGCTGTCGGCCAGTTCGCCAGTCCAGTCCGCACGAGCCTGCAGGGCGAGCCCCAGATTCGACAGAAACGTCGTTCGCAGAACGTGACCTTGCGGCGCAGCCTCGATGGCGGCGCGAATGAAGGTGATGGAGTCGTCGAGGTGGACACGCGCGCCGGTGCCCTCAAACAGCCGCCGAAGTCCGTTACTCAGGTTCGACGCGTAGATCGGAAAGTCGGGATCCTTGGGATCGGCGAGGTCGACCGCTTCCCGAAGTGCCTGGACTGCCGCTTGCCCGATGTCGAGGACTCCCGTTCGCTCGTAACGGATCCGTAGCGCGTTGCCCAAACCTGTACGACAACCCACGCGTACGCTTTCCGCACCAGGAGCAATGAGTGCCTCCTCGTATGCAGCGATGGCCTCGTCGAGGCCTTCGGCAGTAGCCTCTTGATCCAGTCGAATCTCCAGTGCTGTTCCGAGTTGTACCAGCAGCCCTGCTCGGTTGATGTGATCGTGAGGCATCGTCGCAAGCGCCGAGCGGAAGCAGTCGGTCGCCTCAGTGAGGTCGTCCGTTGTTCCGTTGCGCCGAAACCGTGACAGCAGCGCGTTGCCGAGGATCGACGAGCGAGCCGTCAAATTATGGAGATCGTTGATGTTGCCTGGCCGAACTGCACGTAGGTGAGCGATCGCTTCGTCGAGGTCAACTGCTGCACCGGTGCGTACGTACCGCCCCCGCAACGCCTGGCCGAGATTCACGAGAACTGGAGCAAGGTCTGCACCTTTCACTGCGGTCCGCAACGCGTCTCGTCCGATCTGGACAGCCTCGTCGAGGTCCTCCACTGCATGGGAGTCGCCGAATCGCGCGGTGAAGGCGGCACAGAGGTTGGCCATGACCGAAGCCCGGTTGGGGTCGGACGTCGGGATGAGAGCTACGCAGGCACGCCCTGACGAGATCGCCTCGTCCAGATCAGTCGATTGACCGAGGCAACCGAACCGCAGCAGAGCGAGGCTGGACAGGTTCGCCAGGTGCATCGCCTGCCGCGGGTGACCGTCATACGTGACAGCGAGCGCGGCACGCGCCGCTGACAACGCCTCCTCGAGATCGTCGATACGACCATCACGACTGAACCGTCCACGGAGCACTCTGCCGAATATGTCAAGCAGACGGTCTCGGTCAGGGTGCGCTCGCGAGGTTCCGGCGACTCCGATCCGGATCGCCTCGACCGCACCGTCGAGCATCCACGCACCAAGACCGTTGAGCGACAAGTGAACCAGCGCATGTGCGGCGTCGACCCGTTGGTTGTCCTCGACTTCGGTGGACGGCGCGGCCAGAATAAGCCGAAGTGGTTGTGGAATGCGGTCAACGTCGATCGCTGTCAGCCGCTGAAAGAGCTGAACCGCAGTACGGAAGTTGATCCTCCCATGAGTGGCCGGGTCTGCCTCGGCCCGGCACCAGTGCAGCCACGCCAACGCTTCCACCGCCTCGGCCAGACCGACACGCTCGAGGTGTCCGCTCTGGACAAGGCGCAATAGTTCGCCAGCTATCTGGGAGGTCTCATCGGCGAGCAAGCCATCCAACTCGCGACGGTGGGTGAAGGCGACGACACACGTTCGAATCGCTGCCACGCTGTTGGAGAACAGGTCGGGGTCGGCGATCATCGGCGCTCTCCAGGATGGCGAGAATCGGCGATTCCTCGAAACCCAGGGCTGGCGGACACGACGTACATCGTAGAGCCGATGCCGCTGTCTGCAACGGCCTGGCCGATGTTGATACAGTCCACGACCAGCCCGTCAACGACGAGTCGCAGATGCTGTTCGCGGAGCTCAAGGACAGCGGCTCGCGGCGCCTCGGCCTCGCCGCCGCCAAGGTAGGACCCGAGCGCCTTGCCTGGATTGCTCCAGGTCCGTTTCCCGGGCCCACCCGTATGGGCCGTCGTCAGTGTCCCGATCATGTTCGGTGGCCATGCTGGTCAAACGGCGCTGTGCGTCGCGCCGGTGAGGCCGTGCCCCATATCGACTGTCTTGGGCCTCGAGCCGGTATAATTTATTCGGCAAGCGCCGGCACGCTGCGACTCCAGAATCCGCTCCACGTCGCTGTGCAGAGGCCGTATTTGTATGTGCCAGTCCGCCTCATCCAGCAGGGCAGGTACTCGGCACAACGTCGAGCCGAAATCAGGGCACGCGCGAATTCAGTTTCCGGCGCATCGGAAGAGGTGGAGTGTGAGCGGTGCGGACGATCGGGTGCCAGATTGGCTGCCCCGGGCTTTGTCGCGCGACTGGCGCGCGCTGTTCTTCCTGCCCAGGAAGCACCCGCGTCACCTGGACACGACCGCGGGCCTCATGGGCGACCTGCGGGCCCTGTATCTCGCCCGGGGCGACGTAACGCTGCTCGACGAGGGGATCAATCGAGGCTGCCGCGAGCTCAAACGGGCCGGATCACGGACCTCGGTACCCCCCGACTTTCACGCCGGCTTGGCCGGACTGCTCCAGGCGCGCTATCAGCATGGCGGAGATCCGGCCGACATCGAGGAGGCGCTGCGGCACATCCGGACGGCATTGGAACGTGCCGGCACCGTCGCGCCGGAGCAGTCGCCGAAGCTGATGTGCAACCTCGCCTTCACGCTGCGGTCCCGGTTCGAGGCAGCCGGGGACTTCGCGGACCTCAGCGAGGCGCTCGATCTGGCCCGGCGGGCGCACCAGGAGGCACCGCCTACACTCCGGCCGAAGACCGCCTACATGCTCAGCACCATCCTGGCCGTACGCTTCACCAAACTCGGGGAGTCGGCCGACCTGGTCGAGGCCCGGCTCCTGGCCGCCGACGTCGTTGCGCAGCTGCCCGACGACCATCCCGAGCTCGCCGCGTACGTGGCCCACCTCGCGGCCGTGGAGATGAACGTCTATCGCCGTACCGGCGATCCGCATGCTCGTGAGCAAGCTGGCCTGCACCACGAACGGCTGCTCGACCGGCTCGACACGGTCGAGGCCATCCGTCCGGTGGTGGTGGCGAACTGGTCGCTGATGCTGGAGGCAGACATTGACTATCTGGACCCGGCGCAGTGGCTGCAACCGGGTGGCCCGTCCACGGAGCGTGAGCCGTACGTTCGCCTGGCCAGGCGCATGCTGCCCGAACTGCAGGCGGCGGCGCGGCAGGCGGAAGGCACCGCATATTGGTCGCACGCAATGGTGGCCGTGGCCCGGACGTACCTGAGCATCTACGCGGCTGGTCGGCGCGACGATGACCTTCGGTCCGCGGTCGCGGCGGCCGCAGTAGCGGTCCGCAGTACGCCGCCCGATGAGCCCGATCATGCTGATGCCCGGATGGTCGCCGCTGCCGTACGGCTGGCCTCCGCGGTCCGTCACGACACCCTGTCCGACGTGACCGCGGTCGAGTCGCACCTGGCCGCAGTCGTGCACCATCGCCTGGCCCGGCCGGCGATGCGAGTCCGGGCTGCGCGCTTCCTCACCTCGGTCCGGATGGCGCTCCAGGATCCGGCTGGGGCGCTGGCGGTGTCCAGGCTGGCCCTCGACCTCCTTCCGCTGCTGGTCTGGCCCGGCACGAGCCGGCCGGACCGGGAGTTCCGCCTCGCCTTGGCCGCCGACGTCGGCCGGGACGCCGCTGCGGCGGCGCTGTCACAAGGGCGGCTGGCGGATGCCGTCGAGGTCAACGAGGCGGGCCGAGCGGTGTTGTGGTCCGGCGTCCTGAGCATGCGCGCTGATCTGGCCGGGGTGGCCGCTGCGGCGCCCGAACTCGCTCGCGAACTGACGCGAGTGCGCCTTGCCCTCGCGGAAGACGCCTACGTCGCGAGGTAGAACGCCTCATGCTGGGCGGCCGCGGCGACCAGGTGGGGCGGCGGCCCCGGCGGGGCTCCTCCGGGGTGCTCGCCGCGGCCAGCAGCGCGGCGGCCAGCGAGAGCCAGGTCGGTGTCGTAGAGGACCGCGTCGCCGAAGACCCGC
>NZ_BMPI01000122.1:7896-14908 GCF_014647515.1 Dactylosporangium sucinum
CGCAGCACCGGCAGGTCGCGCACCACGGTCGGGACACAACCGCTGCGGCCCGGGCGTGTTTTAGTTGGACTTCCTCACTTCCATCTCGGACGTCACTCTCTACGGCGAGCAGACCTAGTACTCCAGCCGCACTTCCAGTAGGCCGAGTCTTCGCTGGTAGTGGCTGGTTTTGGCGCGGTACTGGTGGCGTCGGCGCCATCGTGACCATCGATCGATATGATCAAGGGGTCGGATGATGGTGATCAGGTGTGCCAGGAGACGTCGGACCTCGCCGAGGGTGAGGCGGATGAGGCCGTCTCGTTCTGGTTCGTAGCCCCCTTTTCGGCCTGCGACGCGGTGGTGGCGAGGAAGGCGTGGGCCACCATAACGAGTGTTATGTGGCGGTACCAGGCGTCGTATCGGCGGACCTGGTAATGGTCGAGGCCGACCTCGTTCTTCGATGTCTGGAAGCACTCTTCGATCGCCCAGCGGGTGCCGGCGACGCGGATGAGGTCCTCGTCGGTGGTGTCGGCTGGTCC
The DNA here is from genome assembly GCF_014647515.1 of Dactylosporangium sucinum. GTDB lineage: Bacteria > Actinomycetota > Actinomycetes > Mycobacteriales > Micromonosporaceae > Dactylosporangium > Dactylosporangium sucinum. Next base: position 8,415 of record NZ_BMPI01000122.1, read on the forward strand.
GTAGCACAGGTAGTAGGCCAGTTCGGTGGGTTTGGTGACGCTGCGGCGGATGAGCAGCCAGCGGGTGTGGCCGTGATCGGCGGTGCCGGTGTCGGGCAGGGTGGCGACCGCCCAGTCGTAGACGCGTGGGCCTTTCACGCCGTCGCCGCAGCTGCGCCGTTTCCAGGCCAGCGCGGGTGCCGCGGCAGCGAGGGCGTCAGCGCGGGCGCTGCCGTGTTCGGTCGGGATCTTCTGGTTGCTTGGTACGGCCAGGACGTAGCCGACGTGGCGTTGCTGCAGCCACAGCCGGAACTTGCCGTCTTTGCCGTAGGCCTGATCGGCGGTGACCCACTTCGCGGGCAGGCCGGCATCCAGCGCGCGGGCGAGCATCCTCAGCCCAAGCGCCGGCTTGGTCGCGAAGCGGACCTCATCGCCGATACTGGCCTCGCGGCGGCGGGCCTGGTCGTCGCACCAGGTGCGAGGCAGGTACAACTCGCGGTCCAGCAGCACCCGCCCGCGTGGGCTGGCATAGGTCAGGAACACACCGAGTTGGCAGTTCTCGACCCGGCCTGCAGTGCCGGAGTATTGCCGCTGGACCCCGGCGGACTTCGCGCCCTTCTTGACGAAGCCGGTCTCATCCACAATCAGCACCCCGGCGGGATCGCCGACCTGTGCCGCTGCGTAGTCGCGCAGATCGTCGCGGACGGCGTCAGCGTCCCACCGGGCGGCGTTGAGCAGCCGCTGCATCTTGTCCGGGGACCGGTCACCCGCCGCCTCGGCCAGGGTCCAGCCGTTCTTGTCCGCCAGCGGCGACAACAACCCGAGCAGGTAGTTACGGGCCTGCCGACGCGGCTCCACCCCGACCGAACCGGGGCGCCAGAACCGCCATGAGAGCATCGAACGCCGACATCCAGCCCGGCACCGCATCAACCGACACGAGCCGACAGTCTACATAGGACGATCAACAATCCCGACCCGGCCCAACCGAACACCAAAACCGTTACTGACCAGGCAAGATGTCAAGGGCGGAAGTGCGGCTGGAGTATTAGGCGGCGGCTGCATCTCAGGGTTGGATCAAGCGAGGCTGACCGGGCCATCCCCGGACCCGGCCACGAAATCCGGGACACCCATAGCTACCGGTCCATTCGTCGCCGCGCTCCGCGTACCGTGGAGGCGCTGAAATGTACAGCCGAGAAGGGAGACCTACGTGGACGCTCGGCTGTTGTCGACCTTTGACGCGCGGTTGCGCCGTTTTGGCCAAGGCGATTGGGCTGCAGTGCTCGACCCGGTGGCCCTCGTCGAGGCACGCCGCCTCTGGGAAGGGTCCACTACCGTCGCAGACAGCGGCGAGTCCGGCACCGACCTTCATGTCGTGCTGATGCTCGCCTGGTTTCACCTTTTTCGCTACCGGGCGCTACCGGCAGCGAAGCATGGGCATGATCTGCAGAACGCACGGCGACTGTTTGCCGCCATCCGAAACGTGGATCAACGCCTCGTGCCCGACGACGTCCCGATGCTGATCGGCGAGCGGGGATGGCCCGCCGAGGAACTTCCGGACCGGTACGGGGCCGAGGCAGTGCGCCTGTTCGAGGCATTCCAGCGATCGGGACATGCCGACCTGCTTGATTCGGCCGTTGAAATGTTCGCCCGGACCGCCGCGGCGACACCGTCGGAGCATCATCTTCTGCCGCCGACCCTCTCGAACCTGAGCGTTGTCCTGCGCACCCGTTTCGAGCGTGCCGGGCGGCGCCAGGACCTAGACGAGGCGGTGCAAGCCGGCCGGGCCGCCGTTGCTGGTTCCGCCGCGCATCGGCGAGGTAGGAGCGGGTTCATCGCCAACCTCGCCGCTGCCCTGGCAGTTCGATACGAGAACGGCGAGCACGCCGCAGACCTGGCGGAAGCCATTGCCTACGGCCGCTTGTCGCTCACAGAAACTGCAACCTCCGACCCCGACCGCTTACTGTGTCTGACAACGCTTGCTTCGGTCCTCCTCATGGAGTTCGAGCGAACAGGAGCGTTCGAACACATCGACGAGTCAGTGAGTCTTGGCCGCAGCGCCGCCGACAGTGCCGGCCCGGATGACCCGCGCCGTTCGACGGCGTTGTCGGCCTTGGGGCTTTCGTTGCGCAACCGGTTCGAGTTGACCGGGAGGGACGCCGACCTTGACGAGTGCGTTCGCACGACGCGCGCCGCCATTGCCGCGGCTGCAGCCGTTCACCGTGCGAGCGCCGGCGACCTCGCAAATCTCGGGCTTGCCCTGCGACTACTGTTCGAGCGCACGGGAGATCGTGCGAACTTGGAAGAGGCGGTAGAGGTTGGTCGTGCTTCGGTCGCCACGACGCAGCCGAGTGAGCCGAAGATCGCCTACCGCCTTCTGAACCTCGCCGGGTCGCTGCGAGTCCGGTTCCAGCACGTCGGGCACTTTGCCGATCTTGAGGAATCAATGAGCATCTACCGCGGGACCATTGCGATGCTGCCTCGCGGGCACACGTACACAAGCCTATTTCTCTCTAATCTCGCGGCCTCCCTGCAGACGCGGTTCGAATACATGCAGGACGTGGCGGATCTCGATGAGGCAGTCGAATTCGGTCGACGCGCCGTCGCGGCGATGGCGCCCGATCATGTGGATCGCACCGACTACCTAACGAACCTGGCAGGGGTGCTGCATCTGCGATTCACGCGACGAGCCGCTGGTCCCGATTTGGACGAGGCTCTAGAGATCTCGCGGTCCGTTGTGGCCGACACCGCGCCGGCACACCCGAACTACGCTGCCCATCTGTCGAACCTCGGCGGTGTTCTGCTCAGCACGTTCTTCCGGACGCACGACGTGCACGATCTGGACGAGGCGATAGCGGCAGTCCGGGCCGCCCTCCAGGCACTCCCCGACGATCATCCGAACGTTGCCCGCTTCGGCGCGAACCTGGCCCAGGCACTGCGTTTCCGGTTCGAACACGGCGGGAACAAGACCGACTTCGACGAGGCCGTCAGCTGCTGGCGTGCCGCGGCCGTCGCACCGACCGGAGCGGTGCGGTACCGCGTGGCCGCCGGCGAAGCCTGGGGTCAACTGGCGGCGCAGCAGCATGACATGCCATCCGCGGCGGCCGGCTACCTAGCGGCGATCCGCCTGTTGCCGGTGCTGGTCTGGCACGGGCTCAACCGCGACTCAATCGAACGGCATCTCCGTCTGTTGGGTGGGCTGGCCAACGACGCCGCCGCCTGCGCCGTGGACATCGGCGGTTCCGCACACGCGATCGAGACCCTCGAACAGGGTCGGTCGGTGATCTGGGTGCATCTGTTGCACAGGCGCACCGACCTAACCGTGCTCGCCGAACGGGCACCAGGTTTGGCCACGAGGCTCGACGGTGTCCGCCGACTCCTTGACACCCCCGTCGCCACCCTGGGCGTCCCGGACGCTGGAACGGACCGGCTGGTCACAAACCTCCAGGGCTGAGGGGGGGCGGCGGTGATGATGGGGAAGGCAGTCCGCGCGATGCGCAGGGCAGTCACGATAATCCCGCTCGCGGCGGAGATGCTCGACGGGCTCGGCAATTGTGGGTCCGGTGTCAACGGTGGCTAGTAGATCGCGGACGATCACCAGCATCCGGTCTTCTCTCACGTAAAGATTTCGCGGCCGCTCGCGCTGTGGTCGTGCACTGGTGTAACCGTGTCGGCAGCGATCTGCAGCCCGACCGTGCGACCAGCATGGGTCCAGCACCCGCCCGCACCATCGCACCAGCGACTTGCCGCTGCCTCTACTCACGGCGGTCTGGTGCATCGCTACCAGTTGGTCGGCCTGCTGTGGAGATCACCCATTCATCAGCGCCCGTCCATCGCTGAATCCTCGACGGGCCGGGCAAGTGCGATGGGGCGTGGTGAGCAGGCTGGCGGTTCCACACCTGCCGGCCCTTGTACTTCGCGTTGCCCAGGATCGCCTGGACAGTGGTGAGTCCCCACGTGCCGCCGACTCGGTGCCGGTTCGAGCCGCACGAGGATGTGGTCGTCGTCGATGTGCTCCCTCAGCGCGCTGGGGCGTCCTCGATCGGGTCGGACCGGCTCATGACGCAGCGGAATCCGACCCCACGACTCCACCGTGAGCAGGCCGGTCTGCAGGACGACGGCTCCCAGCTGCACGCGTCCTGCGCCGCGATGCGATCGGCCGGCGGCCGTCCGTCTGGGCCCGGGCCCAGACGGAGGGCTGGGTGCGCCCGGACGTGACCCCGAACGGGCTGCTGGCGCTGGCCGCCGGGGTAGCCAGGCCAGAGAATAGACCGGCGGCACGCCTCACCTCATCCCGCGGCTGCTGTCGATCGCGGTGGACGGCCTGGTCAGCCGCTAACCCGTCGGCGCCACAGGACCCTGCGCACGACGACAACGGCGCCGGCCGCGATCAGCAACAGCGGCACCGCGGTGCAGAGGCTCACCTGCATCAGGACGCCCCAGCGGACGGGCAGCAGCGAGGGCGACGAGGTCGGGCCGGCGAAGGTGCCGTCGCGGATGAGATCCTGCGGAATGTCGATCGAGGTGACGTCGTTCGGCGGGTCGAGCAGGACGCTGACGGTGTCGTCGCTGCGCAGGGCGAGGACGCGCACGTCGCCGGTCTCGTACCAGCCGGTCTCCGTGAAGTACTCATCGTCCTTCGCCAGGCCGTCCTCGGGCCGGGACTGCACGACGACGAGGTCGGTGCCGTGCCAGCCCAGCGCTCGCATCGCCATCCCGGGCGCGGCCGGCAGCGGCGGGCCGGCGACGTCGGCGCCGGTGGCGGCGTCCACGTAGGACACCGTCCAGCGGCGGGCCGCGAGCTGGTCGCGGTCGCAGACGTCGGTGCAGCCGTCGAGGGTGATGATGGCGATGGCCCTGCCGTCCGGGGTGTAGGCGCCCGAGCCGGCGAGATGCCGCTCGGCCCCGAGGTCCCTGTCCCACAGCGGCGTGCCGCCGGCGTCGTATGCGCGCAGCACGGTGCCGTTGGTCGAACCGGGCACTGTGAGCACCAGGTTCCGCCCGTCCGGTGCGAACGCCGCCGCCCACGCCAGGCTCACGTCGCCAGCCTCGAAGATGTCCGCCAGCGGTACCGAGTCGGCGGTGTCCAGATCCAGTAGGGCGTAACGCAAAGGCAGCACAAGGTGCTTGGCGTCGACCGGGACCTTGAAGTCTTCGAGGTGGCTCAGCACCAGCGCCGCACCGCCGTCCGGTCGCCAGGCAGCGATGCCGTCGACGTAGTAGTCCCGTTCTGCCCGCCGTATCCCGCGCTGACGCAGCTGCGGCAGGAGGGCAACGAGTTCCTCCGGGGTCAGGACGTCGCCGAGATCATGCCCTATCTGCTGGTCGACGCATTCGACAAAGTCGCCGCCGTCCTGGCCGAGATACCGTCCCGGTACCGCAGCGATCCCTTGATCGCCATGGCCGGCTGGGCACCGGGCGAGCGTCTCGTCGAGGTGCTCGCCGGTGAACGACTTCCTGACGCACCTCCCCGATGGGGCCGTCGATGTCGTCCTGGCCGCCGCCGCGCAGCGCCGATACCTCATGAACCGCTGCCGGCTGGTCACCCCGCTGGTACCGCGCCTGCTGGAGGAGACCATCCAGAAGTTGGTCGCCGACCTCGAGGCGGCGCCGCGGGACCTGGGCCCGGATGAGCTGGAACGCACGCGGACCCTCGTGGCGGCCGCCCACCGCATCGGCGACGAACGGGAGCGGGTCCGCATCCTCGACGGCGTTCTCGCCCGGGCCGAGGGGCCGCTGCCGTCGTGGTATGTCTTCGGCCCCGCACTGCTCGACATGCTCGGGTTCGCGCCCGAGGAGGTCCGGCGGCGTGCCGTCGCCGCCGCCCTCGACCTCTGTGTGGCCCAGTACACCGACGGTGATCCGGAGGCCCTCATCGCTCGGTTGCACGGGAACGAGCTGCCGGAGGCGCTCGAGCGTCTCCGGACGATCTCCGACGTGGCCAAGCGGCGCCTGGCGGTGGCGGCGGTGCTACGCCGGGCCGGGGAGGTGGGCGGTCGAGACGCCGTGCCCGGTCTGCCGGTGCTGACGGCGTGGCCGGCGGCGACGGTGCGCGCGGATCTGTTCACCCTGGTCGCGGCGTCGGCCTGGTGGATCCGTGACGCCGCCGGGGCCGACGGCGTGCACGAGACTGTCAAGGCCATCCTCGACGTGAGCCGCTGGTGGCGCTGAGGCGAGTCACCAGTGGCGCTGCATCGCCGAGCACCTACCAACGCAACTACTCGCCGAGGCCCCACCGCGGCAACACGAAGTGGGCATCTCCTTGCTCCGAGACGAGGACGGCGAAGTCGTCGACGACGAGCTCGCCCAAGAGGCCCTACACGAGGTTTACGGTGCTGGGACAATGACTGCTCAACACGTTGAGGAGACGCGGGTTCACGATAGGATCGAACGCATGCATACCTGTTTCATGCAGGGATGCTACGAATCGGGGTTCAAGTCCCCCCTTCGACACCAATTTGTGGTATATGTGCGCCATTCAAGTGTCCCGTGTCCAAGTGCCCTTGAACACGGGACTG
>NZ_BMPI01000122.1:15129-15902 GCF_014647515.1 Dactylosporangium sucinum
TTGCATTTCTGCGCCCTCGTCGCCGGGGGTGGTCGCGGTGACGAGTCAGGTCATCGCGGCCTTCATCCCGTCGATCGGCTCAAGCCCCACGCGCGCCGATGAACGGTGATCGCAGCCTTCGGCGGCCACCTCCCCCGCTGGCAGACCTCGGCGGCCCGACCTCAGGCAGATTCGGGTACGGCTTCGCGACCCTTGACAGTCACGGCCGGGTGGCCGATCGGGCGCTGATGCGCCGGCTCGGCTGGGCGGCCGGCACCCGGCTGCACATCATCCGAGCGCAGTCCGGCTCGCTCCTTGCCACCGCGGCCACCGATGGCGTTTTCACCATCGGTAACCAGGGCCATCTGGTGCTGCCCGCCACCGTCCGGCACTCGTGCAGGCTCCTCGTCGGCGATCGGGTACTCCTGACAGCCGACCTCGACGCGAGCGTCGTCGCGGTGCACTCGCCTGCACTGGTCGAGGCGATGATCGCCGGCCCCCATGCCCGGAAGGACGACCGGTGACCTCGACGACCGCCGCCAGCCGAGCCGACGTCGAGGCCACCCGGCTGCTCCTGGACCGCATGGGAATCCCCCTCGCCGACCTGCAAGCACATCACCAGGCACCCAAGGAAGTGCCGACAATCGACGAGTACCTGGCCGTCGTTTCAGCCGCGGTACGCGACAGCAGCCGACGGGCATACCGCAGCTACTGGAAACGCGCGCATGAAAAATGGGCCGACCGCAGCTCGACGACATCAAAGCGTCGGAGATCGAATCGCTCGTCGAGGAGGT
>NZ_BMPI01000123.1 GCF_014647515.1 Dactylosporangium sucinum
ACCGTTCCGGAGCGAAGCGGAGGGCCGGTCATCATGGGCTCAGTCGACAGGTCGTGCGGCCGGAGCGGAGCGGAGGCCGCATGACCCGGTACCTGGTCACCGGGGCCGGTGGCATGCTCGGGCACGACCTGCTGGACGTGCTGCAGGGCCGGGACGTCACCGCGGCGACCCGCGCCGAGCTCGACGTCACCGACCCGGCCAAGGTCCGCGACGTCGTCGCCGGGCACGACGTGGTGTTCAACGCCGCGGCATGGACCAACGTCGACGGCGCCGAGGCCGACGAGGCCGCGGCGACCGCCGTCAACGGCACCGCCGTCGCGGCCCTGGCCGAGGCGTGCGCGGCCACCGGCGCCCGCCTGGTGCACGTGTCGACCGACTACGTGTTCCCGGGCGACGCGACCGAGCCCTACGCGGAGGACGCGCCGACGGCGCCCATCAACGCGTACGGGCGCAGCAAGCTGGCCGGCGAGCGGGCCGTCCTCGCGACGCTGCCGTCGGCCGGGTATGTGGTGCGCACCGCGTGGCTCTACGGCGCGCACGGCAACAACTTCGTCCGGACCATGCTGCGGCTGGCCGGCGAGCGGGAGTTCGTCGAGGTCGTCACCGACCAGGTCGGGCAGCCGACGTGGTCGCGGGACCTCGCCGAGCGGCTCGTCGCGCTGGCCGACGCGCAGGCGCCGGCCGGGGTATACCACGGCACCGCGTCGGGCCTGACCTCGTGGCACGGGCTCGCCGCCGCGGTGTTCGAACTGGCCGGGCACGACCCGGCCCGGGTTCGTACGACGACCAGCGCCGCCTACGTCCGGCCCGCGCCGCGGCCGGCCTACAGCGCGCTGGGCCACGACCGCTGGGCGGCGGCCGGGATGCCGCCCATGCGCGAGTGGCGTGCGATGCTGACAGCGGCGCTGGCCGATCCGGCCTTCGGCGTCCGGTCCCCTGGGGGTACTCCGTGAAACTCACCATCGTCACCGGGCTGACCGCGCTCGCCGTCCTGGCGTTCATGGTCGAGCTCCTGCGCCGGCGGCAACTGCAGGAGAAGTACGCGATCCTGTGGCTCGCCGTCAGCCTCGGCATCCTGCCGCTGGCCTTCTTCCCGTTCATCACCGACAACGTGGCCCGCGCCATCGGCATCCAGTCCGGCGTGAGCCTCGTGCTCTTCCTCGGCATCGTCTTCCTGCTCCTGGTCGCGGTCCACCTGAGCTGGGAGGTCAGCCGGCTGGAGGAGGAGACCCGCACGCTCGCCGAGGACCTGGCGCTGCTGCGCAGCGAACTGAACCTTCCGGCCCCGGCCTCCCGGCGGGCCGACGAGATCGCAGAGGTCCACGATGATCAACGGTAAGCGGGTTCTGATCATCATCCCGGCCTGGAACGAGTCCGGCTCGATCGCCGACGTCGTCACCGAGGTCAGCGGTGAGCTCCCCGGCGTCGACATCATCGTCGTCGACGACGGCTCGACCGACGACACGGCCGCCCGGGCCGCGGCGGCGGGGGCGGTCGTCGCCCGCCTGCCGTACAACCTGGGCGTCGGCGGCGCGATGCGCACCGGCTACCGGTACGCGCGCGACCACGGCTACGACGTCGCCATCCAGGTCGACGCCGACGGCCAGCACGACCCGCGGTACATCCCGAAGCTCGTCGACGCCCTCGACGAGAACGACCTGGTCATCGGGGCCCGGTTCGCGGGCGAGGGCGGCTACGCGGTCCGCGGCCCGCGCAAGTGGGCGATGCGGATGCTGTCGGCCGTCCTGTCCCGGCTGTCGCACACGAGGCTCTCCGACACGACGTCGGGGCACCGGGCGTGCAACCGGCGGTTGATCGAGTTCTTCGCACAGTGGTACCCGGCCGAGTACCTGGGCGACACGATCGAGGTCCTGGTCCGCGTGGCCCGGTCCGGGTACAAGATCACGCAGATCCCGGTCGCCATGCGCCCCCGCATGGCGGGCACCCCCAGCAACTCCCCCATGAAGTCGACGATCTACCTGGGCCGCGCGGGCATCGTCCTGCTGCTGGCCCTGATCCGCACCTGACGCTCCCCCTCGTTCGGCTTCTCGCGCGCCGCGCCCACCCCCGGGCGCGGCGCGCGCTGCTTCCGCCCGGCGCCGCACCCCGTCCCAGCGTCGGCTCATCCCCGCACCCCACGCCATCCCCGCGCCCCACCCCAGCACCGCACCGCACCCCAGCCCCGCGCCCCACCCCAGCCCCGCGCCCTACCCCACCCCAGCCCCGCGTCGATCTTGGAGTTGTGGTGCCGGGACACTCCGAGATTGTCCCGATTTGCGACCGCCCACAACTCCAAGATCGACGCGAGGAGGGCGCGGGCGAGCGCGGACGAGCACGGGCGGGCACGGGCGGGCACGGACACAGGCGGACGCGGACGAGCACGGGCGGGCACGGACACGGGCGGGCACGGACGCGGGCGGACGCGGACGAGCACGGACGCGGGCAGACAGCGGCGCGCCGCCCCGGAGGACCGGGACGGCGCGCGACGAACGTGTTGCCGGCTACTCGGACTCGGGCTTGTCCTCGTCCGGAGCCTCGGTGGTCGACGGGGCCGGGCCCGACGCGTTGTCGGCCGGCGTGCTCGGCGACGCCGGCGGCTGCGGCTTGTCCTCCAGGCCCGCCTCCGGCTCGGCCGCCGGCTTGGCGGTGTCCTCGAGGATCGCGGTCAGCGCGAGGCCGGTCAGCCGGCGGAACGTGCGGCCCGGGCGGTTGCGGTCGAGGACCGCGACCTCCAGCTGGTTGGCCGCCAGCTTGCGCGGCTGGCCGTTTTCGCCGCCGACGCTGCCCAGTCCCTCCACCGCCAGCTTCAGCGCCTCAGCGAGCGTCTGGTCGGGCCGCAGGCGGGTCTTGACGGCGCCCGAGATGGCGTCGGACTGGCCGCCCATCGTCACCAGGCCGGGCTCGTCCTGGACGGAGCCGTCGTAGGTGATCCGGTACAGCTCGTCGTCCTCGGCCGTGGCGCCCACCTCGGCGACGCAGATCTCGACCTCGAACGGCTTCTGCTGCTCGGTGAAGATCGCGCCCAGGGTGCGGGCGTAGGCGTTGGCGATCTGGCGGCCGGTCACGTCGCGGCGGCCGTAGGAGTAGCCGTGGAAGTCGGCGAGGCGGACGCCGGCCGAGCGCAGGTTCTCGAACTCCGGGTAGCGCCCGACGGCCGCGAACCCGATGCGGTCGTAGATCTCGCTGACCTTGTGCAGGGCCGTCGACAGGTTCTCCGCGACGAAGAGCACGCCGCCCTGGTAGCTGAGCACCACGACACTGCGGCCACGCGCGATGCCCTTGCGGGCGTATTCCGAGCGGTCCCGCATGATCTGCTCGGGCGAGGCGTAGAACTGCATGGCCACGGTGGCGAGTTCTCCTTCGGTCGGATGGGCGGTGGGGTCAGGCGCCGGGGTTCTCGGCGCGCTCGGCGATGATCTGCTCGGCGACGGCCTTGGTCTCCTCGTCGGTGTACCGCCGGGTGCCCTCCACGGTCGCCGTCATGATCACCGGGAAGATGCCGCGCAGCAGGTCGGGACCGCCGGTCGCCGTGTCGTCGTCGGCCGCGTCATACAGCGCCTCGATCGCCAGCTTGACCGCCTCGTCGGTGGTGACGCCCGCACGATACCGCTTCTTGAGCGAGGACTTGGCGAACAGCGAGCCGGAGCCGATCGAGTCGTAGAAGCGCTCCTCGTAGACGCCGCCGGCGACGTCGAAGCTGAAGATGCGCCCGGCCTGGTCGATCGACTTGGCGTCGACGTCGAAGCCGGCGAACAGCGGCACGACGGCCAGGCCCTGCATGGCGGCGCCGAGGTTGTTGCGCACCATGCTGGCCAGCCGGTTGGCCTTGCCCTCCAGGGAGAGCATGCTGCTCTCGATCTTCTCGTAGTGCTCCAGCTCGACCTGGAACAGCCGCATCATCTCCAGGCCGAAGCCGGCGGTGCCGGCCATGCCGACCAGCGAGTAGGCATCGGCGGCGAACACCTTCTCGATGTCGCGCTGGGCGATGAGGTTGCCCATCGTCGCGCGCCGGTCGCCGCCCATGAGCACGCCGTCGGCGCAGCTGATCGCGACGATCGTGGTGGCGTGGGCGCTCACGTCGGCCGCCATCCCCGGCGGCAGCGGACGCCGGCCCGGGAGCATCTCGGGGGCCACCTGGGCCAGGAACTCACTGAACGACGAGGACCCGGCGGCGTGGAACGCGGCAGGCAGGCGCCCGGAGTGGTCAAGACCCGTCGGCAACGCGAGCTCCCTTCGAAACGACATCGGTGATCGACTGTGTGCCAACAATACGCCGCGGAGGGTCGCCCGCCCCCGGCACGCCGCCACGCTGTGGGCGAAACCAGGCGCGCAACAGCGCGGAACAGCGCGAAACTGCGGCCCGCCCGCCCGGAGACCGGACGAGCGGGCCACGTCAGCGGACGGCTACTCGCCGCCCTTCTGCACGTATCCGCGGACGAATTCTTCGGCGTTCTCCTCGAGCACGGAGTCGATCTCGTCGAGGAGGTCGTCGACGTCCTCGCCCAACTGCTCGACCCGCTCGGCTGTCTCCGGGTTGACCTCGGGTGCGACGACGTCCTCTTCCTCGTCGCGCCGCGACTTCCCGGATTGGGACTGCCCGCCCGTATCCCTCGTAGCCATACCCTCATCCTCCTCGGGGGGACCACCAAACCAACCGCTGCATCGAACGGATCATCCCCGCGTGCGCGGGGACCACGGATCGCTGTCCAAGGCTACCCGGAAGTGATCGCTTCGAGCAGATCCTTCGCGCTCGGGCATTTGTCGAACAGTGCACCGACGTGCTTCTTGGTCCCTCGTTCGGGCTCCATCATCGGCACCCGCACCAGGGACTCCCGGCCCACGTCGAAGATGACCGAGTCCCAACTCGCGGCCACCACCTCGGCCGGGTACTTCGCGAGGCAGCGCCCGCGGAAGTAGGCCCGGGTGTCGTCCGGCGGCTCGACGATCGCGCGCTGGACCTCTTCCTCGGAGAACAGCGTCGCCATCGAGCCCCGCGCGACGAGGCGCTGGTAGAGCCCCTTCTCGGGGCGCACGTCGGAGTACTGCAGGTCGACGAGCTGCAGCTTGTGGGACGACCAGCCGAGCGACTCGCGCTCGCGGTAGCCCTCCAGCAGGCGCAGCTTGGCGACCCAGTCGAGCTCGCCGGCGCACAGCATCGGGTCGCGGCCGAGCCGGTCGAGCACGCTCTCCCAGCGGTCGAGCACGTCGGCGGTGATCTCGTCGACGTCGGCGCCCTGGCGCTGCTCGACGAAGGCGCGGGCCCGCTCGTAGAAGGCCCACTGGATGTCGAGCGCGGTCAGGCGGCGGCCGTCGCGCATGCGGATGAGGTGCTTGAGCGTGGGGTCGTGGCTGACCGACTTGAGCTCGGTGACCGGGTCGGCGATGCCCAGGTCGGCGGAGAGCACCTTCTCCTCGATCATCGCGAGGATGAGGGAGGTGGCGCCGACCTTGAGGTAGGTCGAGATCTCCGACAGGTTGGCGTCGCCGATGATCACGTGGAGCCGCCGGTACTTGTCGGCGTCGGCGTGCGGCTCGTCACGGGTGTTGATGATGGGGCGCTTGAGCGTGGTCTCGAGGCCGACCTCGACCTCGAAGAAGTCGGCGCGCTGCGAGAGCTGGAAGCCGGGGCCCGACCCGTCCTGCCCGATGCCGACCCGCCCCGCCCCGCACACGATCTGCCGGGTGACGAAGAACGGGGTGAGGTGCATGACGATGTCGGCGAACGGCGTCTGCCGGCGCATCAGGTAGTTCTCGTGGGCGCCGTAGGAGGCGCCCTTGTTGTCGGTGTTGTTCTTGTACAGGTGGATCGGCAGCGTGCCGGGGATCGTCGCCGCGCGCCGGGCCGCCTCCGCCATCACCCGCTCGCCGGCCTTGTCCCAGAGCACGACGTCGCGCGGGTTGGTCACCTCGGGCGTGGAGTACTCCGGGTGGGCGTGGTCGACGTAGAGGCGGGCGCCGTTGGTCAGTATCACGTTGGCCAGGCCGAGGTCCTCGTCGGCGAGGGCCTCCGCCGGGTCGTAGAGGGCACCCGAGTAGGTGAACCCGCGTGCGTCGCGCAGCGGGGACTCCTCCTCGTAGTCCCACCGGGCCCGGCCGCCCTTGGTGAGCTCGGGTCGCGCCCCGTAGGCGTTGACCACTTGGGAGGAGGTCACCATCGGGTTCGCCCCCGGCTGGCCGGGCACGGAAACGCCGTACTCGACCTCGGTGCCCATCACGCGCCGCACACTCATGACACAACCCTAGTCGCACGGACCGGCACTCACCCCACACCGGGCGGGCCAGATTGCCGGATGCACTGCTGGAAGCAGCGGCGGGCGGTGACCGGATCGGTCGCCGCCCGCCGTCGAGGAGCTGGTGTTACAGGTACTGGCCGGTGTTCGTGGCCGTCTCTATCGACCGGCCGGCCTCGGCGCCCTTGCCGCCGGAGACGAGCGTGCGGATGTACACGATCCGCTCGCCCTTCTTGCCGGAGATGCGGGCCCAGTCGTCCGGGTTGGTGGTGTTCGGCAGGTCCTCGTTCTCGCGGAACTCGTCGACGCAGGAGTCGAGCAGGTGCTGCAGGCGCATGCCCTTCTGTCCGTTGCCGAGGAAGTCCTTGATCGCCATCTTCTTGGCCCGGTCCACGATGTTCTGGATCATCGCGCCGGAGTTGAAGTCCTTGAAGTACAGGACCTCCTTGTCACCGTTGGCGTAGGTGACCTCCAGGAACCGGTTCTCCTCGGTCTCGGAGTACATCCGCAGGACGACCGCGTCGATCATGGCGCTGACCGTGGCCTCGGACGACTCGCCGTGCTCGGCGAGGTCGTCCTTGTGCAGCGGGACGGTCTCCAGGATGTACTTCGAGAAGATGTCCTTGGCCGCCTCGGCGTCCGGACGCTCGATCTTGATCTTCACGTCCAGCCGGCCCGGGCGCAGGATCGCCGGGTCGATCATGTCCTCGCGGTTCGAGGCGCCGATGACGATGACGTTCTCCAGCCCCTCGACGCCGTCGATCTCGCTCAGCAGCTGCGGCACGATCGTGTTCTCGACGTCGGAGGAGACCCCCGAGCCACGGGTCCGGAACACCGAGTCCATCTCGTCGAAGAACACGATGACCGGCGTGCCCTCGCTGGCCTTCTCACGGGCCCGCTGGAAGATCAGCCGGATGTGCCGCTCCGTCTCGCCGACGTACTTGTTGAGCAGCTCCGGACCCTTGATGTTGAGGAAGTAGCTGGTCTGGCGCTCCTCGCCACGCTTCTCGGCGATCTTCTTGGCCAGCGAGTTGGCCACCGCCTTGGCGATGAGCGTCTTGCCACACCCGGGCGGGCCGTAGAGCAGGACGCCCTTCGGCGGGCGGAGCAGGTGCTCCCGGAACAGCTCGGCGTGCAGGAAGGGCAGCTCCACGGCGTCGCGGATCTGCTCGATCTGCCGGGAGAGGCCGCCGATGTCGGCGTAGTCGACGTCGGGCACCTCCTCCAGGACGAGTTCCTCGACCTCGCTCTTCGGGATCCGCTCGTAGGCGTACGCCGAGCGGGGCTCGATCATGAGCGAGTCGCCGGCGCGCAGCGGCGCGTCGGCGAGAGTGTCCGCCAGGTGGACGATCCGTTCCTCGTCGGCGTGCGAGATGACGAGTGCCCGATCGCCGCCCTCCAGGACCTCCTTCAACATGACGACCTCACCGACCCGCTCGAACCCGAGCGCGTCGACGATGTTGAGGGCGTCGTTGAGCAGGACCTCCTGGCCTCGGCGCAGCTCCTCGGTCTCGATCGCCGGGGAGACTGCCACGCGCAGCTTGCGCCCGCCGGTGAACACGTCGACGGTGCCGTCGTCGTGGCGGGCGAGGAAGACGCCGTAACCACTCGGCGGCTGTGCCAGGCGGTCCACCTCTTCCTTCAGCGTCACGATCTGGGCCCGGGCCTCCTTGAGGGTGGCCACGAGCCGCTCGTTGTTTTCGGTCAGCCGGGCAATCTGCGCCTGCGCTGCGGCGAGCCGCTCCTCGAGCTGTCGCACGTGTCGCGGAGTCTCCGTCAGCTTGCGTCGCACCAGGGCGAGTTCCTCCTGAAGAAACGCGACCTGCGTGGAGAGATCGTGGGCGTCCTTCTCCCATCGTGCGGCGCGCGTCTCCGCGTCGTCGCTGCGTGCCACGTCCCACCTCCCCGGGGGCTTTGAACGTTGTGCTCTAACACTAACTGCTGATCGCCGGTTCGGGCCCCTTCGAACACGTGCGCCACAGGGTGTTTACAAATCCTGCGGGCTCAACGGCCCTGTGCGGGACCCTTTTCCAACCCTCTGCGGTCTGCGTCACGGGCCCCTGCGCGTGTTGCGGGGTGTCGGGTAGCGTCGTACCCGTGCGTACCGAGACCGTGGAGCAGACTACCGAACAGACGCTGGAGGTCTGGGTTGACCAGGACCTCTGCACCGGCGACGGCCTCTGTGTGCAGTATGCCCCGGAGGTCTTCGAGTTCGACGTCGACGGCCTCGCCTACGTGAAGGGTCCCGACGGCGAGCTGCTCCTGGCGCCCGGCAGCCGGGTCGACGTGCCGGCTCACCTGCGGCTGGAGGTCATCGACGCGGCCAAGGAGTGCCCCGGCGAGTGCATCCACGTCCGCCGCGCGGCCGACGGCGTGCCCGTCGCCGGCCCCGGCGCCGACCAGTAGCGCGCTCATGGCGTAGTGGCTACAGCATCGGCTTGCCGACGAGCGAGCTGACCAGCCGCGCGAACTCCTCCAGGCGGGCGATCTGGCCCGCGCCGCCGTCGTCGAGCGTCTTGCCGAAGCGCAGGGCGTCGTGCCGGATGACCGAGCCGGCCTCCTCGGCGGCCACGTTCGCCTCGTCGAGCGAGGTCAGCAGCAGGTAGACGTCGACGCTGTCGACCCGGGCCGTCCCGTTCGGGTTGCGGCTGATCCGGCGGCGGCAGCCGACCTCGGTGACCGCCGACAGGGCCACGACCCGCAGGGACGACGTCATCGAGCCGGGCGGCGCCTCCTCCGGGGGGATGTCCTCCCCGTGCCACAGGATGAGGCGGGTGCCGTCGCAGACGACGACCTCCTGCCACACCCCGTTGACGTCGTTGACGAACCGCTCGAGGGTGAAGCCCAGGACGCTCTGACCCCGCAGTACACCTGCCATCGCATCCAGCGCGATGTCCGGATCGCGCAGGTATGCCCGTGCGGCCGACTCGAGGTCGGGGTAGGGGGACCAGTCGGGGAAGACGGCGGGCAGATCACTGAAGCTCGGCCTGCTCATGCTGGCTCGCCTCCTCGTCTTCCCGGGCGGCCGCGGCGGCCGCCAGCCGCCGTGCCGCATACGCCTCGGCACCCTTGCTCGGCTTGCGCCGGCGGGGCGGCGCGGTCACCCCGGGCGCGAGCTTGCGCGCGCTCACCAGGAACGCCGTGTGCGCGATCATCCGGTGGTCGGGCCGCACGGCCAGGCCCTCGGCGTGCCAGTCCCGCACCAGGCTCTCCCACGCACGAGGCTCGGTGTACCCACCATCCTCGCGCAAGGCCTCCACTAATTCCGACAATTGCGGAGTAGTCGCCACGTAGCCGATGAGCACGCCGCCGGGCAGCAGGGCCCGCGACACCAGTGGCAACATCTCCCACGGCGTCAGCATGTCCAGAATTATCCGATCAAACCCGACATCCTCGCAGCCGGCCAGGTCACCGACCCGCAGGGTCCACCCGGGGACGGGCCCGCCGAAGAAGGCCTCGACGTTCTTGCGGGCGATCTGGGCGAAGTCGTCGCGGATCTCGTACGAGGTGACGCTGCCGGACGCGCCGACCGCGCGCAGCAGCGAGCAGGTCAGGGCGCCGGAGCCGGCGCCGGCCTCGAGGACCCGGGCACCGGGGAAGACGTCGCCCATCGCGACGATCTGCGCGGCGTCCTTCGGGTAGATCACCTGGGCGCCGCGGGGCATCGACAGGACGTAGTCGGCCAGCAGGGGGCGCAGCGCGAGGTACTGCGTGCCGCCGCTGGACGTCACCACGCTGCCGTCGGGCGCGCCGATGAGGGCGTCGTGCTCGACGATGCCGCGGTGGGTGTGGAAGCCCTTGCCCGGCTCCAGCACGATCGTGTGCATCCGGCCCTTCGGGTCGGTGAGCTGCACGCGGTCGCCGGGGCGGAACGGCCCGCGGCGGATCTGCGCTGCATGCTCGGGTGCGCCGTCGTGTGCGTCGAGGGTCAGGGGGCGTTCCAGGGTCACGTGTTCTTCCTCCGGACGGTGGGCCGGCGCGGCTCCACGAGCGAAACGAGGTCGGCGCCCCGCAGGACGCCGTGCACATCCTCGCCCGACACCACCAGGTAGTCGCCGGCCGGGTCGTCCCGGATGGCCTGGAGCAGGTCAGTGCCCCGCAGATCGCCCTGCAGCACGTGCTGGGGGTCGATCCGGCGGGTGACGTCGCCGACCGGGACCCAGGGCCGCCGCTCGGCCGGCACCGCCCGCGCCGACGCACCGTGCACGAAGCCGATCAGCCCGCCGGCGCCGTCGACGACCGCGACGACCGGCTGGCGCTCCTCGCTCATCGCGGCCAGGCGGGCCGCCTCGGCCAGGGGCGTGCTCGCCGACACCGCGACGACCGGCCGGGCCAGGTCGCGGGCGCTGAACGGGGGCAGGCTGGCCGCTACCCGGCCGTGCCGGATGGCCTGGCCGGCGCCGACCCACAGGGTCACCGCCACGAGCAGCGTGAAGATCACCCCGAAGTAGCCGTCGATGATCCCGCGCTCGAAGAGGATCAGGACCGCCGCGGCGGTGGCCAGGGCGACCACCCGGCCGGCCCAGCCCGCGACCCGCCGGCCCAGGTTGGGGTCGCCGCTGGCCTTCCAGACCAGCGCCTGCAGCGCGCGGCCGCCGTCGAGCGGCAGCCCCGGCAGCGCGTTGAACACGGCGACGACGATGTTGGACAGCGCCAGCTGGAACGCGAACGTCTCGGCGATCCCGCCGCCGGGCAGCACGACTGCGGCCGCGGCGGCCAGCAGGCCGACGGCGAACGACACCGCCGGGCCGGCCAGGGAGATGTACAGCTCGACGCCGGGGCGCGGCGCCTCCCGGTCCATCTCGGTGTACCCACCGAGCATCTCCAGCGTGATCCCGCGCACACCGATGCCGCTGCGCCGGCTGGTGACGGCGTGGCCGAGCTCGTGCAGCAGCACCGAGATCAACAGGCAGACCACGAACCCGAACCCGATCGCGAACCCGGTGCTCAGCGACAGCTCCCGCCGCACCGTCAGGATCTGGCCATACGTGAGCGTGATCAGCGCCGCCAGCAGCAGCCAGGAGGGCGCCAGGTAGATCGGGACGCCGGCGATCCGCCCCAGGGGGATCCCGGCGCCACGCTCCCGCGGCTGAGGGCGGGCGGCCGGCGGCGCCGGAGGGGGTCCCGAGCGGTGTGCGTCCATTGCCCACGATGCTACGGGTTCCGCGGCGCCGGGCGCTGCGGCGAAGGTTTTCGTCGTACCCCTCGCTTAACCTCTTGGGCATGACGGTGCCTGTCAGTACGTCGTTGCCCACCTTGTCGCCGTCGCGTGCCGCCGACTTCAAGACCTGCCCCCTGCTCTACCGGTTCCGCAGCATCGACCGGCTGCCCGAGCGCCCGACCCCCGACCAGGCCCGCGGCACCCTGGTCCACGCGGTGCTGGAGACCCTGTTCGACACCCCGGCCGGCGAGCGCACCCCCGCCCACGCGGCCGACCTGGTCGAGCCGCAGTGGCAGCGCCTGCTCGCCGAGCAGGAGGACCTCGCCGAGCTGTTCGACGGCACGCCCGTGACCACCGACGAGTTCCTGGCCAGCGCCCGCGAGCTGCTGGGCGGCTACTTCGCGGTCGAGGACCCCAACCGCCTGGAGCCGGCCGAGCGGGAGGCGTTCGTCCAGGCGGAGGTCGACGGCCGCCTGGTCATCCGCGGCTACATCGACCGCCTCGACGTCTCCCCCGCCGGCGACCTCCGCGTCGTCGACTACAAGACCGGCGGCGCCCCACGCGAGGCGTTCGAGGCGCGCGCGATGTTCCAGCTGAAGTTCTACGCCCTGGTCCTGTGGCGCACCCGGGGTGTCGTGCCGCGGGTGCTGCGCCTGATGTATCTGCGCGACCGCGAGATCTGCGACTTCTCCCCGGACGCGGAGGAGCTGGCCCGCTTCGAGCGGACGTTGCTCGCCCTGTGGCAGGCCATCGACCGGGCCACGACGGACCGCGACTTCCGGGCGCAGCCGAGCCGGCTGTGCGCGTGGTGCGCGCATCAGGCGCTCTGCCCGGCGTATGGCGGGACGCCCCCGCCGTTCCCGGAGGCGCCGTCCCTGGCCGCCGACGTGGAGGACGAGCCGCCGGCCGGCCGCGACGAGTAGGCGGGGAGCGACGCAAGCCAACGCCGGGCGGCCCGCCGCCGCGCGGGAACGACGCGAGCGGGCGCCGGGCGGGCTGCTGCGAGGACGTGCGGGCCCGCCTGGCCGTGCTCACCGAACTGCCGGACGAGTGGTGCGGGAACGACGCGAGCCGGCGCCGGGCGGGCTGCTGCGGTGCGAGCACGGCACCGCACCGGCCCGCCACGGCGCGGACCGGGCGCGAGGTGGCTCGGCGACGCCTTGGCAGGGCACGGCACGAGCCCGGCCCGCGCGCGATGAGCGGCTCCGGCTGACCGGGCAGGAAACGTTGGCGCCGGGCGGGCGACCAGCGCGGCGGCGATGACCTGGGGCGCGTTCCTGTGCGGCCGACGCGCGACCCGCGGTGGTCGGCCCGGTCCGGCCACCGCAATCGTCGGGTGGCTTGCGCAACTTCCCCGGCCTCAGCGCTTGGCCGGTCCCGTCCAGACCGGCCGCATCCGGTCCCCTCGACGCGGAGTCCGCGGAGCCATCTCCCGGCATTTCGGAAATGTCGGGCACCGAGCGGGGCTGCCCGCGGCCGGCGGCGCACCATCCCATGATCGATGGAAACGTCTGGCTGTCCTGGCAACCAGAAGTCTCCATCGATCATGGGGCGTGCCGGGCGCGGAGGGCGCGGAGGAGGCAAATGCCAGCCGCGCCCCCGCGGCTGAGGGTGCCCGCGCCGGAGCGGTCCGTGATCGTGGGAAGCATCTGGTCGTCGGGGCAGCCGGATGATTCCCACGATCATGGGTGCCGTGGCGGAGGAGGCGTCTCATCCTTGAGCACGAGGTCGATGTCCGGCTCGGCGATGAAACCGGCGCGTTTCGGAGCGGATACCGTCAGTGTGTGCGTGTGCTGGAGCGGGTCCGTCTCTCGCGGCGTGAGCCGTTCGTGCAGGACGTGCTGCTCGCCCTGCTGCTGATCGTCGTCAGCGACGGGCTCACCACGGTCGCCACGACGGCGTTCGGCACCAAGGATCTCGCGTTCCAGCTCGTCTTCGACACCCTCGGGCTGTCGGTGGTCGCGCTGCGGCGGCGGTGGCTGTGGGGCGCGGTCTGGATTATCGCCGTCCACTCCGTCGTGCCGCTGGTCAGCGGGCTGCCGCTGGTGAGCGGCGGGCTCGGGATCATCGTGATGACGTACACCGTGGCGGCCCACCTGTCGCTCCGCGAGGCGCTGTGGGGATCGGCGCTCATGTGGGTGCCGGGCACGGCGCTCGCGGCGGTGCTGGGGCGGGCCGACGACACGCCGTTCGTGCCCGAGACCCGCATCTTCCTCATCTTCAACGCGATGAGCGCGCTGGTGTGCTTCACGGTCGGGCGGTCGGTCGCCACCCGGCGGGCCTACATCGCCGCGCTCGAGGACCGGGCCCGCACCGCCGAGACCAGCCAGCGGGCGCTCACCGACAAGGCCGTGGCCGAGGAGCGGCGGCGCATCGCGCGCGAGCTGCACGACGTGGTCGCGCACCACGTGAGCGTCATGGGCGTGCTGGCGACCGGGTCGCGGCGGATGCTGTCGCGCGACCCGGCGGCGGCCGACGAGGCACTGGCCACGATCGAGGAGACGGGGCGCACCGCGTTACGCGAGATGCGGCGATTACTGAGCGTGCTGCGCACCGAGACCGAGCCGGCCGGCGAGCTGGAGCCGCAGCCGGGGCTGGCCGGGGTCGAGGGGCTGGTCGAGCAGATCCGCGAGGCGGGGCTGCAGGCGTCGCTCAAGGTGGAGGGCGAGCCGGCGCCGCTGGACCCGGGCGTGTCGCTCACCGTGTACCGGATCGTGCAGGAGGCGCTGACGAACGCGCTGAAGCACGCGGGGGCGGCGAGCGTGGAGGTGCGGCTGGTGTTCAGCCGCACGGACGTCGTCGTCGAGATCTGCGACACGGGACGCGGGCCGCAGCTGGGCACCGCGGCCATCGGCCACGGCCTGCTCGGCATGCGGGAGCGGGTCATGTTGTACGGCGGGACGCTGCGCACCGGGCCCCGCCCCGGGGGCGGCTACCGTGTCCACGCGAGGATCCCCCTCGAGACCGCGTCTGAGAGGCAGTTGGCGAGTTGACCGAGGAACGTCCCATCCGGCTGCTGCTCGCCGACGACCAGCCGCTGCTGCGCACCGGGTTCCGGATGGTGCTCGGCGGCGAGCCCGACCTCGACATCGTCGCCGAGGCGGGCGACGGCGTCGAGGCGGTCGAGCTGGCCCGCCGCCTGCTGCCCGACGTGGTGCTCATGGACATCCGCATGCCCCGGATGGACGGCGTGGCGGCGACCCGGGTCATCGTCGACGCGAAGCTGCCGGTCCGGGTGCTGATCCTGACGACGTTCGACCTGGACGAGTACGTGGTCGGGGCGCTGCGGGCCGGGGCCAGCGGGTTCCTCGCCAAGGACGTGCCGGCCGACGACCTCGTCACGGCGATCCGGACCGTGGCAGCGGGCGAGGCCGTGGTGGCGCCGCGCATCCTCAAGCGGCTGCTGGACAAGTTCGCCGACGCGCTGCCCGACCCCGACGCTCCCCCGCCGCGGGACCTGCGGGTGCTGACCGACCGCGAGCGTGAGGTGCTGGTGCAGCTCGCGCGCGGGCTGTCCAACGCCGAGATCGCCAAGGCGCTGTCGGTGAGCGAGACGACCGTGAAGACCCACGTCGGGCACGTGCTGACCAAGCTGGGGCTGCGCGACCGGGTGCAGGCGGTGGTGCTCGCCTACGAGACGGGTCTGGTCCGTCCCGGGTCGTAGCTGCCTCCTCCGCACGGAGGAGCACCACCTAGGGATGAGGGTCCTCCACAGGGAGTAGCCCGGTTTAGCGCCCACGAACGACGGCCGGGGTGCGCCGACCCCGTAGCGTGAGGTGGTCAAGTGGACCACTTTCCAAGGGGGACGAAGAGCGTGACCACGACAGTCACGACCGGGCAGGCGGTCGCCGCCCGCGCGGTGGACGTGTGGAAGGTGTACGGCAGCGGGGAGGCCCAGGTCATCGCGCTGCACGGGGTGAGCGTCGAGCTGGAGCGCGGGCACTTCACCGCGATCATGGGCCCGTCGGGCTCCGGCAAGTCGACGTTGATGCACACGCTCGCGGGCCTGGACTCGGTCACCCGCGGTGACGTCTTCATCGGCGACACCAAGCTCACGGGGATGTCGGACGGTAACCTGACCAACCTTCGGCGCACGAAGGTCGGGTTCATCTTCCAGCAGTTCAACCTGCTGCCGACGCTGACGGCCGAGGAGAACATCCTGCTGCCGCTG
>NZ_BMPI01000124.1 GCF_014647515.1 Dactylosporangium sucinum
TCGTGTGGTCCAGCGGGCTCGGGGCGCCGCTCGCCGCCGACCTGCCGTACGTGGTCGCGATGCTGCGCCCGCACTGCCGGCTGGCCCTCACCGAGGACGACGGCCGGGGCTATGCGCTGCTGCGGTGCCGCCCGCGCGGCTGAGGCTGAACCGCGGTGAAGGAGTTGAACCCCAACCGCGATGTGGCGGGCAGCCCCGCCCGGGCGCGCTGCTGTCGTGCGCCCACCGTGCGGCGGCCGCCGGTCAGCGACGGATGAGGCCGAGGTTGGTGGCCGTGGCGACGGCGGCGGTACGGGAGTCGACGCCGAGTTTGATGTAGATGCGGGCCAGGTGCGACTTGACGGTGCCTTCGGTCAGGTGCAGGCGGGCGCCGATCGCCTGGTTGGACAGGCCCTCGGCGACCAGGGTGAGGACCTCGGTCTCGCGGCGGGTCAGTGCGGTATCGGGCTGGCGCAGGCGATCCATCAGTCGGTCCGCGATGGCGGGAGCAAGGGTGGTGCGGCCGGTCGCGGCGGTGCGGACGGCGTTGGCCAGCTCTTCCGGTGGGGCGTCCTTGAGCAGGTAGGCGGTGGCGCCGGCGGCGATGGCGGGCAGGGTGTCGGCGTCGGTGTCGTAGGTCGTCACGATCACCACGCGGGGTGCGCCAGGGCGCGCGGTGATCGCGGCGGTGGCTTCGGCGCCGGTCATGCCGCCCTTGAATTGCAGGTCCATGAGGACGACGTCGATGTCGCCGTCCGCGGCGCGGGTGATGGCCTGTTCGGCAGTGGCGGCCTCGGCCACCACCGTCAGGTCGGGTTCGGTCTCCAGCACGGCACGCAGGCCCGCCCGCACGATCGGGTGGTCGTCGGCGATCAGCAGGCGGATCATCGTTCCCGTCATGGGTTCGTCCCCGTGCCGGTCGGGACCTGAACGGCCAGCGCGGTGCCATGCCCGCTGGTGGCCTCGATGGTGAGGGTGCCGCCGAGTGCGTGGGCGCGGGCGCGCATGGTTGCGAGCCCGAATCCGCCGTTGCTCGGCTCCGTGGGGGCGAGCTGGGTGGGGTCGAAGCCGGTGCCGTCATCGACGATATCCAAGGCGACATGGTCGCCGAGGTAGCTGAGGGTGACGTCCACGGTGTCGGCGTTGGCGTGTCGGACGACGTTGGACAGGGCGGATTGGGCGATGCGCAGCAGCGCGAACTCGGTCGCAGAGGATAGTGGCACCGGTTCGCCGGTACGGTGCAAGCGGGTGGCGAGTCGGTGCCGTGCGGAGGTGGTGGCGCACAGCTGCTCGAGGGCTTCGACCAGGCCGGCGTCGTCGAGCGCGGGTGGTGTGAGCGCGGCGACGAAGCGCCGAGCCTCGGCGAGGTTGTCGATGGCGGCCTGCCGGGCCTGAGCGACGTGACGAGCGGCCGTTTGCGTGGTGTCGGGCAGCGCGCGTTCGGCGGCCCGCAGCAGCAGCTGGATGCTCGACAGCCCTTGGGTCAGGGTGTCGTGGATCTCGCGGGCCAGCCGTTCCCGCTCGGCCAGCATTCCTGCGGTGTGCTGGGCTGCGGCCAGATCCGCGCGGGTCGCGGTGAGCTCTTCGATCAGCTGCCGGCGCCGTTCGCTTTCCCGATACAGGGCTTGGTAGCCCCGCACCACGGCGATCGCGACGGCCGCGCCGAGTATCGGCCCGACCGTGATGGCCAGCGTCAAGTTCCCAGCGTGGGCGGCGAAACCGGTGATCGCCACGATCGCGGTGACGAGCACCGCGACCACACCGGCTCGGCGCGGTAGCAGGTGCAGTTGCAGGAAGTACAGCGGGAAGGCCACCCACACTCCGTCTGCGGACAGGGCCAGCAGGAGCAGCCATACCGTGACGACCGCGGCCAGCCACACCCTGGCCGCCTGGCGCGACACGCGAACCCGCGCGAACCACACCCCGGCGGCATAGGTCAGGGCGAGCACGCCCGCTACCGCGACCACCAGCCAGGCGTGCGCGGCGCCGCTGGCGACTGCCCGGCCGCCGGCCAGCACCAGCAGCCCGGCGAGTAGCAGATGCAGGCACCACAGCAGGCCACGGGCCGTGCGCGGCAGGTGGGACGCGGTCGAAGACATGATGTGTTCAGCGTACGGACAGCCACGCCCGGCGGGCCTCTATCAAAAGATGCAAGGCGCATCCGGTCTTGCGGCAGATGCCCGCACCCCCGGTCGGCGGCGACTGTAGGAGCAGCCGTATCACGCCGAAGGAAAGGGGCGGTACACCGTGTTCGTCGCATGGCGTGACCTGAAGTTCGCCAGAGGCCGCTTCGCCCTGATGGGCGCCGTCATCGTGCTGATCACCCTGCTTGTCGGGCTGCTGTCCGGGCTGACCGCCGGGCTCGGCCAGCAGAACATCTCCGCGATCACCGGCCTGCCCGCCGACCTGATCGCTTTCAACGCCCCCAGCTCGGGGCAGGACCTGTCCTACGCCAACTCCACCGTCACCGCCGAGCAATGGCAGCACTGGGCCCGCACGCCCGGCGTCACCAGCGCCGAGCCACTGGGCATCAGCACCACCTGGGCCACCGCCGGCACCACGGCCGTCGCCGTGTCCGTGTTCGGCGTCCAGCCCGGCTCCCCGCTCGCCCCCGCTGCCGACCGCATCGACGACCGATCCGTGGTGTTGTCCAGCATCGCCGCCGACGACCTCGGACTCCACACCGGCGACACCCTCACTCTCGCCGGGCGGAGCCTGACCGTCGCCGCCGTCCGCGGCGACGCCTCATTCAGCCACACCCCGGTCATCTGGACGAGCCTCACCACCTGGCGCCGGACCGCCCCACCCACCAGCGATCCGGATCGGGTGACCGCGACCGTCATCGCCCTGACCACCACCAACGGAGCCGACATCGCCGCCGGCGACCAAACGGCCGGCACCCACACCGTCACCCGCGACGACTCGCTGTCCGCGATCGGCTCCTACACCTCCGAGAACGGCTCCCTGCAACTGATGCGCGGCTTCCTTTTCGCCATCTCCGCCCTGGTCATCGGCGCCTTCTTCACCGTCTGGACCATCCAGCGCAGCGGCGACGTCGCCGTCCTCAAAGCCCTCGGCGCCTCCACCACCGGCCTGCTGCGCGACGCCCTCGGTCAAGCCGCCGTCCTGCTCACCGCCGGCACCCTGACCGGCACCGCCCTCGCCGCCGCTGCCGGTGCTCTCGTCGCCGGCACCACCGTGCCGTTCCTACTCAGCCCGGCCACCATGCTCGTGCCCGCCTCAATCATGATCGTGCTCGGCATGCTCGGTGCGGCGCTGTCCATCCGCCGGATCACCTCCGTCGACCCGCTGACCGCCCTCGGGAGCGCCCGATGACCCTGCACCTGACCGACGTGACCCTCACCTACCCCGACGGCGACGCCCGCCTGACCGCCCTCGACCACGTCACCCTCGACGTTCCCCGCGGCACCCTCACCGCCGTCGTCGGCCCGTCCGGCTCCGGCAAATCCAGCCTGCTCGCCGTCGCCGCCACTCTTATCACCCCCGACAGCGGCACCGTCACCATCGACGGCACCACCGTCACCGACCTCAGCCGCAACGACCAGGCCGCCCTCCGCCGCCGTAGCATCGGCATCGTCTTCCAGCAACCCAACCTGCTGCCCGCGCTCACCGCCGCCGAGCAACTCCAGGTCATGGCCGTCATAGACGGCCGTTCGCCCGCTGCCGCCCGCCGCCGCGCCGTCGACCTGCTCGACGCCGTCGGCATGGCCGCCCAGGCCGACCGCCGCCCGCACCAGCTCTCCGGCGGCCAGCGCCAGCGCGTCAACATCGCCCGCGCCATCATGAACGCCCCCACCGTCCTGCTGATCGACGAACCCACCAGCGCCCTCGACCACGAACGCGGCGCCACCATCATCGACCTGATCGCCCAGCTCACCCACCAGCAAGCCACCGCCACAATCCTGGTCACCCACGACCGCACCCACCTCACCGCCGCTGACCAGATCACCGAGGTCCGCGACGGCCGCCTCCTTGCGACAACCCCAGTGGCGCGATGACCGCGCGGGTGCATCAAAGCAACTACAACGTCGCCGTCCACTGGAAGGCGCTCACTGACCCAGGCATCAAACCGCATGAACATACTCAAACCACATAAAATCTACGTCGCCCACATCGCCATACCCCGCTCACGACCACCTGCTGACCGGGGCGACAGGAACCCGGTGAGCTGAGCGGTTCACGCCGGGATCTGCGGGAGCCGGCGAGGATCCCGCACAGCACCTGCCGGTCCGGCACCCGTTTCCGCCCGGGGTTGCGCGACCGCCGCGGGTGCTGGGGCGACAGCGGCTCGATCCGCTCCCACAACCCGTCCGGCACGATCCATGGTGGCTGCTCGCCCTTCCGCACCGTCGCCTGCTGGGTGACTGCGGCGGCGTTCGTCCTCGGCGCTCGGGGTCCACATTGGACAGCGCACCGGCCGTGCCACACCGACCCGACTCAAGATCCGTCAGCTAGGCCCTGACAGCGTCGGGCCTGAGGGGGCGGGGGTCGTCGCAAACCTCTCACCCGGGTGAAACGGCGGGTGAGATATCGACGAGTCCGCTTGCCGGCCGGAACCTGCGCATTCATGGTGAACGCCAGCGACCGACCATCGATGTCCTGAACGCCGCGGTCGCCGCGAACCGATTCAGCACGCATCGAACGGACAACGAAGGAGAACCTCGGATCTTGAGGACCTGCATAGGAAGGCTGTCGCGCATCGCGGCGCGTCCAGTCGTGCCATTCGCCGTGGTGGCACTCGCATTCGCCACCGCGCCGATCGGAGCCGCTCACGCGGAACAGGCACCGCGGTTCACCGTATCGGCGACGAGCGAGGTCGCCGTCGGCAGCGACGGTGTCGGCAAAGCCCTCTACTACGGCGCCACAGCCGTCGACGCGAAGAACCCGCGGTTCACCATCGACGCTTCGCCGATCGCCGCGTTCGCCACCCTGACGCCGACCGACGACGGCATGTGCATGGTGACCGGCAGCACAACCACGTGCGAGTTGCCGAGCGGCTCGTACGCCAACCTCATGGTGTCCTTCATCCTGGCGCCCACCGACGGCGCCAAGGCCGGCATGAAGGGCACGCTCAAGCTCGTCGCGACCGCCGACAACACGGGCGAGGCGGCGAGCGTCACCAAGGTCACCGTCGCCGACGGTTTCGACCTGGTCGCCATCGACGACAGCCACGGCGAGCAGCCTGCGAAGCCGGGCGACGACGTCTGGATTCCCGCCACGTACTTCAACGAGGGCAACCGGACCGCCGAGGACTCCGCGTTCACGTTCTGGTTCGACTCCGCCTTCGCTCCCGACGAGTACGACGGCTGCACGTACACCGACTGGAAGTCCGGTGTCGAGGTCACCTGCCCGCTCGGCGAGCCGCTCGAGCCCGGGCACGGCGTCACGTTCGTGACCGCGGACGAGGGCAGCCAGACTCCCGGCTTCCACGCGAAGGTCAAGGGTGACGCGGCGCGTTACCACCGGGTGGACTTCGTCGCCGGCCCGTCCGGCGGCGGCCTGGACGTCGCCACGTCGCTGCGCTCCAAGGTCAGCTCGAAGAAGGCGACCGGCGGCCGGAGCTTCGCCGCCGTGGCCAAGCCGCAGACCAAGGCGCAGTCGGTCGAGATCAACAACCAGGACAACTACGCCGACACCGAGTTCAAGATCGCCAACACCGTCGACATCGCCAGCACCGGCGCGACCGCGACCGGCGGGGCCGGCGACGTGGTCAAGGTCAAGATCGGCATCAAGAACGTCGGCAAGGGCACGGTCGACGCGTACTACACCGGTGGCGATCCGTCCTGGCGGTACTACCTCGTGGTGCCGGACGGCGCCGAGGTCGTCGCCGTGCCGGACGAGTGCGACGGGCTGTGGCAGGAAAGCGGCGGCACCAAGGCCGGCCACGTTCCCGGCAAGCGGTTCTACGAGTGCGCGAACCGGGACGAGCAGTTCTCGCCGGGCGCGTCGAGCACCGTCGAGTTCGGCTTCAAGATCACGCAGGTGATAGCCCGCGCGACCGGCACCGTGTCGTTCCAGCACCCGCTGCTGCACGACGTCGTGTCGAAGGACGACAACCCGGCCAACGACCTCGCCGAGGTCGTCCTCAACCCGACGGGCAAGTCCGGCGGTCCGGGCGGTGGGCTCCCGCTGACCGGTCCGCAGGCCGGTCTCGTCGCCACGGTCGGCGCGGCCCTGCTCGCCGGCGGCGTGATCCTGTACCTCCTCGCACGCCGACGGCCGGTGGTGCTGGTCGCACCGCGGGACGACGGGGCGGAGTAGGTCGGTCCACGCGCCTTGGAGGGCGGCCTCCCGCCCTCCAAGGCGCCGCGGCGGACCGGGATTCACCCTTTGCGCGGGTGGGTGCTGAAGAACTGCCAGATCGAGTTGGTGGCGTTCAACGCCTTCGACGGCGCAGGCAGCCCGAGCAGGTACTCCGCCGCCGGCTGCGGCGCGCCGCCCGGCCACTGGTGCCCGGCGCCGGCGATGGTGATGAGCTCGACATCGCGTCCGTCCGGGCATTGCGCCACCAACGTGGTGACCTCTCCCGCGGTCCGCGTCTGCGGGGCGGCGCACCGGTCGATCGTGCGCCACTTGTCGATCTGGTCGGGCACGGATCCGGCGTCGATCTTGATCGGGATCAGCCCTTGGCCGTCGTTGTTCATTTTCCCGGGCTTGCCGTCGTACGGAACCACATCGTCGCCGGTGCCGTGGACATGGATCACGGAGATCGGCGCCGGCGACGGGCAATCCCCGAGCTGCTTGCCCGCCACCACCCCGATCGCGGCGAACGTAGTGGTGTCGCAGGCCAGCCGGTAGGCGAGCATCCCGCCGTTGGATATTCCGGTGGCGTAGATCCTGGCCGGATCGATGGGCAGCTGGTCCGAGACGTTGGCCACCATGTCGCGGATGAAGGCCACGTCGTCGACGCCGCCGCGGGCCGAGGGCCCGCAGCAGTCGGCGCTCACGACCCAGGATCGCAGGAGCCCGTCCGGGTAGGCGACCACGAACCCCCGGCGGTCCGCCTCGGCGTTCCAGCCGTACGCCTGCTCCGCCTGGCGGCCGTCGCCGAGGGCGCCGTGCAGCATGACCACCAGCGGTACCGGCTTCGACATCGACAGTTTGGCCGGCCGGTAGAGACGGAACGTGCGTTTCGTGCCGGCGACGGTGATGCTGTGGTCGGTCGACCCCACGGCAACGGACGGGCTGCGGGGCTTGGCCGCGCCCGCCGCGGACTTGGTCGGAGCGGTCGGCGTGACCGTGCCATTCCCGGTCGGCTGTGCCGCATCGCAGGCGATCAGCACGATGAGCACGCTCACGGCCGCCACTGTCCACATGGTACGGCTGACGGACGCCGCGGTTCTGATGCTGCGGAACATGAAGTCTCCACCTCTCGTTGGCAACTCGCGGTCACTCGCCGGCGCACCGGCCGGTCGGCGACGTGCGCCGACCGGCCGGCGACCGGACGAGACCTAGCTGAGGTGGTACGGTCGCGCCTGGATGTCCGCGGTGGTCTTGAGCCGGAGCAGCTCCCAACCGCCTTCGGGCACGTTGTCACCCGTGTTCGTCCGCAGGTTCATCGGGTTGGCCATGCCGAGGTAGATGGCCGATCCGTCGGCCACCATGTTGCGGATCCCGTAACTGAGGTAGTTGCCCAGTCCGGTGGTGTTCACCGGCTTGGCCGCTCCCTGCGGGCTGTCGAACGCCCAGAGGTCGGCACCGTACGACTTCTGATCGGGGGTGCCGAGCGCGGCCCGGACCCCGCCGAGCGCCGCCGCCGGCGAGTACCGGCTGATGTATCCCCAGTCCATGGTGCCGACGTACAGCGAGCCTTTGGTGACCACCATCGACCAGGTGTAGGTGTTGTACGGGTTGCCGAATCCCGCCGCGCCGTACTTGGGCTTGTACCCGGTCGAGGCGAGCGCCCAGGCGCCGGCCCCGTTGTTCGCCTTCGGGTCGTACTTGGGCAGTTGCGACGCACCGTAGAGCAGCTCGACCGACGGGCTGCTCTTGTCGGTGTTCCCGGCGCGGAAGAGGCTGATCGTGCGCTGCGTATTCTTCACCGCGAGCGCACCCTGCTGGTCGTTCGCCGGCTTGTAGGCTTTGACCATTGCCGCGGTGGCATCCAGCGGCACGTGCATCGTTCCCCAGTACAGGTATCCGCCGTACGAGGCGATCGAGCCGAGACCGTACGATCTGGCCACGACCGGGTCGGGCTCGTACTGGTACACGCTCCACACCTGCTTCCAGGCGTTGGCGTCGTCCTTGGTCAGGCCGGGCTTGCCGTCCGACAGCCGCGGGCTCAGCCACACGCCGGCCGCGGTCAACTTGGTGTAGCCGCCGAAGCTGGGCCAGGTGGTGACCGCGATCCTGCCCTGGTGCGCGGTGAGGTCCGCGACCTGCGCCGGCAGGTTGGCCACCACCGTGTACTTGAACGGGTTGGACTTGTTGCCGTCGAAGCGCAGCACCGCGCCCCCGCCAAGGCCGCTGGGCCCGATGCCGACGCCGGTGTAGAGCACGCCGTCGGCCACGACGAAGCGCCGGATGTTGCCGTACGCGCTGAGGCTGGTCGAACCGAGATACCGGCCCGAGTCGCTGTCGAACGCGAAGAGGTTGAGGCCGAGCAGGCCCGGTCCGCCCAGCAGCACCACGCCGTTGTTCGAGCCGGCGGCCCGGAACCCGATGGTCGTGTTGAGCCGCCGGCTGTCGTCGCCGGACGCCTTGTTGATGTCGCCGGTCTTGTCGGTCAGCTTCTTCGACGACGTGTCGTAGAGGTAGACCTTCGGCGCGCGCCAGTCACCCAGTCCCGCAATCAAGCTGCCGTTCTTCTGGCTCAGCTGGCTGGAGCCGTACTCGCACACGTAGTCGTCGTTCTGGGTCGGCGTGCTCTGCGCGAGGCTCGTGCCCAGCGTGAGGCATTGGACGTTGGCGCCCGTCCCGAACCAGACCCGGTTGCCCGACTTGGTCAGGCCCCACACGTACGACTGGTTCACTTTCGCCTTGCCATCCTTGCACGGCGGCCCGGGCGGGTACGGCTTGCCGACTCCGGCGAAGCACTCGTCCGGTGGGGCCTTCGCGAGCTTTTCCGGCCCCGCCGACACCCTCGTCGTCTGGGTTGTGACGGCGGCGTCGGCCGCCTGGCCGACGGTGAGCACCGGAACGGCCGCGAGGATGGCGGCGGGGAGCAGAGATCGGGCGATGAACCTGATCCTGTGCATGCGTGTCCTTTCATCAGGTACAGGTCCGTCGACGGCAGTCGCCGCGACGTCGAGAACGCTTGCTGTCGAGACAAGGGATCTCTGGACGGGCAGGGGCGGCTGCCGTCTCGTGCGGATGACGGGCACACGGCGAAGACAGTGATGCCCGCAACCCTGGGCTGGGCGGCGGCGAAGCCTGCCACCTACGCATGCACAGCGTTGCGAGTCCGGCTGGGACCACCAGCGAACCGGACGCCGTGTGTCATGCGTGCGTCTTAGCCCAAGGCATCTACAACCTGGTTTGTACCAGACGGCCGGTGCGTGAACAGGACGATCGGCGAAGAGAGTTCTGCGTAACCCGGGACAAGGGTGACGGCTGTGTTGTACGAATGATGCGTCGCGGCCACAGCCTGCTGGAGGGTGCCGCGGCCGAGCCGGCTGCGGACACCGGCGGCGCGTACGCCAGACGTGAGCTTTGGCGGAGCAATCAACGAACTCGGCGCACAAGGCTGCGCCGTGGGCCGGTGTGCGCCTGAGCCATCCCAACGCTTTCTGCAAACCTGCCCCAATCGACGGGAGCTCGATGAGTACTGCATTCGGCGGCAACGATCTGGTCATCGCCATCAGTCCGTGTGGTGCGGTGGAGCCTGGTCCGCGGATCGTGGCGGCCGCGACTGCCGGTGGTGGGCTGGGGGTCTTCGACCTGGCGGGCGGCGACCTCCGGACGCTGCGAGCGCTGGAAAAGGCGGCGTCGTGGTCGGCGGGGCCGATCGGGGTGCGGGTGCCGGCTGGTTGTACCGCCACGCCGGCCGACGTCGAGCGCGCTGCGGACGGCAACGTCACCCTGGTGGTTTTGCCGGCCGACAGCGGGTGGCCGGTGCGTGAGGCGGTTGAGCGGTACCGGGTGCTGGTGGAGGTGAACAGTCGTGCGGAGGCGCGTGCGGCGGCCGCAGCCGGTGCGCACGGGTTGATCGCTCGCGGCTCGGAGGCCGGCGGAAGATCCGGCGACCTCAGCTCGTTCGTGTTGCTGCAGCAGCTGTTGGCCGATGAGGCGCTGGAGCTGCCGGTGTGGGTCGCCGGTGGCATCGGGCCGCGCACCGCCGCCGCATGCGTGGTCGGTGGGGCGGCCGGCGTGGTCGTGGACACCCAGCTGGCGCTGATGCCCGAGTCCGATCTGCCGGAGGACGTGCGCTCCGTGATCGGGCGGATGGACGGCTCGGAGACCGTGCTGTGCGACGGTGTCCGGGGCCTGCGCCGCGACGGCCGGTCGGCCGGCGCCGGCGAGCTGCTGCCGGTCGGTCAGGACGGCTGGATGGCCGCGGTGTTCCGCCAGCGGTGGGGGACAACGGCGCAGGCGGTGCGCGGCATCCGTGTGGCGATCGAGGCCGCGTCCGGGGACACCGCCGCGGGCGACGTGCTGGCGCCGGGCGGACCGCTGGCGCAGGCGTTGGGCGTGCGGATCCCGGTGGCGCAGGGGCCGATGACGCGGGTCAGCGACGTGGCCGGGTTCGCGGGCGCGGTCGCCGACGACGGCGCGCTGCCGTTCATCGCGCTCGCGCTGGCCTCCGGCGAACAATCGCAGCGGATGCTGCGGGAGGCCGCGCAGCAGCTGGGTCAGCGCCCATGGGGGGTGGGCGTGCTCGGCTTCGCGCCGGAGGAGGTGCGCGCGGCGCAGCTCGCGGCGGTGATGGAGGTCCGGCCGCCGGTCGTGATCATCGCGGGTGGCCGGCCGGCGCAGGCGAAGGCCCTCGAAGCCGATGGCCTCAACGCGTTCCTGCACGTACCGTCGCCCGGGTTGTTGCGGCAGTTCCTGCGGGCCGGTGCGCGGCGGTTCGTGTTCGAGGGCGCCGAGTGCGGCGGGCATGTCGGGCCGCGCACGAGCTTCCCGTTGTGGGAGGCGCAAGCTTTGGCGCTGGAGGAGTACCTCGAAGACGCGCCGCCCGGGACCGCCGCCCAGGTGCAGGTGTTCTTCGCCGGTGGCATCCATGATGCGCGCTCGGCGGCCATGGTGGCGGCGATGGCGGGGCCGCTGACCCGCCGCGGTGTGCAGGTGGGCGTGTTGATGGGCACCGCGTACCTGTTCACCCGCGAGGCGGTCGAGTGCGGGGCGATCCAGCCGCTGTTCCAGCGCGAGGTGCTGGGGGCGACGGTCACGGCGCTGCTGGAGACGGCGCCGGGGCACGTGACGCGATGCCTGCACACGCCGTACGTCGACGACTTCCACCGGATGCGCCGGGAGCTGGACGCGGCGGGGGTGGCCGGCCGTCAGGTGTGGGAGCAGCTGGAGATGCTCAACGTCGGTCGGCTCCGGATCGCCAGCAAGGGCAAACGGCGCGAGGGCGACGCGCTCGTCGACGTGGACGAGGCGGGTCAGCACGCCGAGGGAATGTTCATGGCGGGCCAGGTTGCCATGTTGCGCAACGCGCAGACCACGGTGGCCGCCCTGCACGCCGACGTGACCGTGGGGGCGCAGCGCTTCCACGCCGGACGGATCGCCACCCTGACCGCGACGCTCGGCGCGGACGCCGCGGCGGCCCAGCCCGGGCCCGCGGCGCCCCTGGACGTCGCCATCATCGGCATGTCGTGCGTCTATCCCGGCTCGCCGGACCTGGCTGCCTTCTGGCAGACGATCCTCGGTGCTCGCGACGCGGTCACCGAGGTGCCGGCCCAGCGCTGGGACCCGGAGACCTACTACGCGCCCGAGGTGGAGCCGGGGCAGGCGGGCCGGATCAGCGTGTCGAAGTGGGGCGGGTTCATCGCGCCGGTGCCGTTCGACGCGATCGGGCTGGGCATCCCGCCGGCGGCGTTGGCGAGCATCGACCCGGCCCAGCTGCTGGCCCTGGAGGTGGCGCGGCGGGCGCTGGCCGACGCCGGGTACCACGCCGGCTCGCCTGGGGTCGACCATTCCCGGACCGGGGTCGTGTTCGGCGCCGAGGCGGGCAGCGACCTGAGCAACGCGGAGGTGTTGCGCACGACGCTGCCCGCCTACCTGGGTGAGCTGCCGGCGGCGCTTGCGAACGAGCTGCCCGTGGTCACCGAGGACTCGTTTCCCGGTGTGCTGACGAACGTGATCTCGGGGAGGGTGGCGAACCGGCTGGATCTGGGCGGACCGAACTTCGCCGTGGATGCCGCGTGCGCGTCCTCGCTGGCGGCGATGGACGCCGCCTGCAAGGAGCTCACCGCCGGCGGCAGCGACCTGATGATCTGCGGCGCGGTGGACCTGCACAACGGCATCCACGACTACCTCATGTTCAGCTCGGCGCATGCGCTGTCGCCGACCGGGCGGTGCCGCACGTTCGACTCCACCGGCGACGGGATCGCGTTGGGCGAGGGGGTCGCGTGTGTCGTGCTCAAACGGCTGGCCGACGCGCGGCGCGACGGTGACCGCGTCTACGCGGTGATCAAGGGAGTGGGCGCGGCCAGCGACGGTCGGGCGCTGGGGCTGACCGCCCCGCGGGCAGAGGGGCAGCGCCGGGCACTGGACCGGGCGTACGCGCAAAGCGGCGTCTCGCCTCGGCAGGTGGGTCTGGTCGAGGCGCACGGCACCGGGACGGTGGTCGGCGACCGCACCGAGCTACAGACATTGACGCAGCTGTTCGTCGAGGCCGGTGCGCAGCCGGGCAGCTGCGCGCTGGGGTCGGTCAAGTCGCAGATCGGGCACACCAAGTGCGCCGCCGGTCTCGCCGGGGTGATCAAAGCCGCGCTGGCGCTGCACACCGGGGTGAGGCCGCCGACGATCAACCTCACCCGCCCCAATCCCGCCTGGAACGCGCAGTCCAGCCCGTTCAGCTTCTCCGCCTCGGCCCGCCCCTGGGCGGCACCGGCCGGGCAGCGCATCGCCGGGGTCAGCGCGTTCGGCTTCGGCGGCACCAACTACCACGTGGTGCTCGCCGCGGACCCGCGCACGCCCGAGCCGCGCCACGCGCATGACGAATGGCCGGCGGAGCTGTTCTGGTTCCGCGGCCGGGACCGGACGGCCGCGCACCAGGCGGTCGGCAGACTCGCCGACCTGCTGCGCAGCACCGACCGGTACGGCCGGCCATGGCGGCTGCGGGACCTGGCGGCCACCGTCGCCACGCAGTCCGACCCGCGCTCCGGCCCCGTCCAGGTCGCGATCGTCGCCCGCGACGTCGCCGAACTCGACCAGCTGGTTCGCCGCGCGCTCGCCGGCGATCACGACCCCGGGCAGGGGCTGATTCAGCCACCACCGGACACGACCGACGCCCAGCCCGGCTCGATGAGGCTTCCCGCGGACCGACCCGGTCCAGGGGCCGGCAAGCTGGCGTTCCTGTTCCCGGGACAGGGCAGCCAACGCCCGGGCGCCCTGGCTGAGCTGTTCGTCGCGTTTCCCGAGCTGCGCGAGTACCTCGAGCTCGGGCCCGAATACGCGGATCTGCTGCTCCCGCCCGCCGCGTTTGATGCGGCCACCGAACGCGACCAGCAGCAGCGCCTCCGCGACACCCGGGTGGCCCAACCCGTGCTTGGTATCGAAGGACTCGCCGTCAGCCATCTGCTCGGCCGGCTCGACATCTGTCCCGACGTCACCGCCGGCCACAGCTACGGTGAGCTCGCCGCGCTGTGCGTGGCCGGCGCCTACGACCCGCCGACGCTGCTGGAGCTCAGCCGACAGCGGGCCGAAGCGATCCTCGGCGCCGCCGGAGACGATCCCGGCACCATGGCCGCGGTCAGCGCCACGACCGGGCAGATCGCCACGGTCCTGGCCGATGCCGGCCTCGCCGGCGAGATCGTCCTGGCCAACCTCAACTCCCCGACCCAGCAGGTGATCTCCGGGCCCACCCGCGCCGTGCAGGCGGCGATCACCGCACTGCAGGCCGCCGGCTTGACGACACACCGGCTCAACGTTGCCTGCGCCTTCCACAGCCCGCTCATTGCCGGCGCCGTCGAACGCTTCGCACAGGTGCTCGCCGACCAACCGATCACACCACCGGCCATCGCCGTGTGGTCGAACCGCACCGCCGCGGCCTACCCGGCGAACGCCGACGAGGTCCGGCACGAGCTCGCCGCCCAGGTCGGCGCGCCGGTTCGCTT
This sequence comes from Dactylosporangium sucinum, assembly GCF_014647515.1. Taxonomy (GTDB): domain Bacteria; phylum Actinomycetota; class Actinomycetes; order Mycobacteriales; family Micromonosporaceae; genus Dactylosporangium; species Dactylosporangium sucinum. The sequence goes on from NZ_BMPI01000124.1 coordinate 14,226, forward strand.
CGCCGAACAGATCGAGGCCATGTACGCCGCCGGAGTCCGGACCTTCGTCGAAACCGGCCCGGGGCAGGCACTTACCCGCCTGGTGCAGGCCGTCCTCGCCGATCGGCCACACCTCGCGATCGCCTGCGACCGGAACACCGGAGAAGGGCTCCGCGACGTGCTCACCGCGGCGGCGCAACTGGCCTGCGCCGGCGTGCCGGTGCAGACCGGCTGGCTGTTCCACGGCCGCGAGACCGTCGTGGCCAGCCCGACCGGCCCCGACGACCGTCCCTTCTGGACGGTGGACGGCCAGCTGGTCCGCGACCGCGACGGCAACTGCATCCCCGGTGGGTTGAGGCCCCCACGACGCATCAAGGAGTTGTCCATGACCGCAACGACCAAGCCCGCCGCCGGCGGCCCCGACAACCGCGACGAACGACGAGGCCCGGACGAACTGCTCGCCGAGTTCCTCCGGACGAATCGCGAGATGATCGCCTCCCAGCGCGACGTCTTGCTCGCCTACCTCGGCAACGACATGAACCACGGATACCGCCCGGCGGACACCGTCGCGAGACCACCACTGCCACCGCTACCGCCATCGACGCCGGCGCCGGTGGCGACGAGTCCGCGCCAGCCGGTCCTGCCCGCGCCGGCCCCGGCCGGGCCGCCCGTGTCCACCGTGCCGGCGCCGGTGCTCACAGCGTCCGGCAACGGAAGCGCGGCGCTCTCGCTCGTGGCGGAGGCGCCGAAGCTCGACTTCCAGGGTGCGGTGCTGGCGGTGCTGAGTGAGCGGACCGGGTACCCGGTCGATCTGATCGATTTCGATCTGGACCTGGAGGCCGACCTCAGCATC
>NZ_BMPI01000125.1 GCF_014647515.1 Dactylosporangium sucinum
CAAGGCCCGGTCCGTGCGCGCCATGGTCGGCTGGCTCACCGCCCGGGTGAACGGCGTGCTGACGACGCCGGTGGCGGCGGTGTCCGTACCCACACAGCATCGAACCGTGGCGCCGGTCGGCGGTGCCGCGCGGCCCGGCGTCGCGCCGACGCGCATGCTCCCCGCCCTGGTTCCTGTCGCGGCACCGCCCGGCCAACCGGCGGCGGCGCTCGCAGGGGCCACGCTGCTGGTCACGGGGCTTGGTCCGGTAGCCGAATCCGTGGTCGAGCAGCTGCGCTCGTACGGGGCGACCGTACGCACCGGCACGGTGGCCGAGCCGGGCACCGTCGACGGGGTGGACGGACTCGTCCTGCTCGACGGGTTGGCCGGTGGACCGGCGCCGCTGCTGCCAGGCGCGTTCGGGTTGATCAAGCAGGTCCTGGTTGAGCGGCCCCGCTACGTGCTGGCGGCCGCCGACACGAACGCCGGCGCCGGCGCGGACGGGCTGCGTGGCCTGTTCCGCACTGCTGCCCGGGAGTATCTGTCGACCGCCGTGCGGTTGGTCGCCGTGGACGGTGCGGAGCCCGCGGACCGGCTCGCCCGGCAGATCGTCGACGAGTTGCTCGCCACGGACGAGGTGCCGGTGGTGCACCGTGGCGGCGGAGCGCGGAGCGCGTACGAGCTGGTGCCGGCGAGTCTCGGGCCGCTCGCGACGGGCGGCGCCGGCCCGGCCGGAGACGGTGCCGCAGAGGCCCGGGCGATCGGTCTGGACCGCGACGCCGTGGTGCTGCTGGTGGGCGGCGCACGGGGCATCACCTCGTGGTTCGCCCGGGCGCTCGCTTCGGCCGCCGGGTGCCGGATCGAGCTGATCGGCCGGACCCCAATGCCGGACGGACCGGAGGATCCGGCGCTCGAGGCGGCCACGGATGCGGTTTCGTTGCGGGCGGCGCTCGCGCGCCAGGGCATCGCCTCGCCGGCGGAGATCGCCGGCCGGGCTCAGGCGATCCTGGCCGGGCGGGAGGTCGAGGCCACGCTGCGGGAACTGCGTGAAGCCGGCGCGCAGGTGCGCTACCACCGCCTCGACGTCCGTGACGCGCAGGCGACCAGGCGGCTCATCACGGCGATCCATGGCGAGTACGGCCGCATCGACGGGCTGGTCTACGCCGCCGGTGTGATCGAGGACAAGCTGATCGCCGACAAGGAGCCGGATTCGTTCGCGCGGGTCTTTGACACCAAGGTGGCGGGCGCCCGGGCCGTCCTGGGCGCGCTGGACAGCCTGAGCGGCGTGCCGAAGTTCGTGGTGCTCTTCGGCAGCGTCGCGGCGACGCACGGCAACCGCGGTCAGGCCGACTACGCCGCCGCCAACGATGCCCTGGAAGCGATCGGCGCCCGCTGGGCGGCCGGTTCCGGCAACCGCTGCCTGACCGTCCACTGGGGACCGTGGGCGCCGGCCGAGGGCCACAGCGGCATGGTCACCGCGGAGCTGAGCCGGGAGTACGGCCGGCGTGGCATCGCGCTCATCGACCCCGAGGAGGGCGCGCTGAGCCTGCTGAGCGAGCTGGCCTGGGGTGATCCGGCGGTCACGTCCGTCGTCTACACCGCGTCGGGCTGGTGACCGCGTTGCTCGGCGACCAGACGGCCATCGTCGGCATGGCGACACTGCTGCCCGGCGCGGCCGACCTGAACAGCTACTGGCGCAACCTGGTCGAGGGAACCGACGCGATCCGCGAGATGCCGTCGAACCGGCTGGATCCGCAGTTCTACGACCCGGCCCAGGCCCACCGTCCCGACCGGCTGTACTGCCGGCGGGGCGGGTTCGTGGACGAACTGGCCACGTTCGATCCCCTGCGGTTCGGCATCATGCCGGCCTCGATCGCCGACATCGACCCGGATCAGCTCATCACCCTGCAGGTCGCCGCGGCCGCCATCGACGATGCGGGCGGGCCGGACCGGCTGCCCGACGGCGACCGGGTCGGCGTGATCATCGGCCGGGGCGGCTTCTTCAGCCCGGGCCAGGTCCGGCACAACCAGCGGGTCCGGATGCCCAGCCAGGTGATCCAAGTGCTCCGGGAGCTGATCCCCGACCTGCCCGCGAGCCGGCTCGATGCGGTACGGCAGCGGCTCGACGAGCGGCTCGGCAAGCACCAGCCGGAAGGCCCGGTCGGGGTGGTCCCGAACCTGGTGGCGTCCAGGGTCGCCAACCGGCTCAACCTGCGCGGGCCCGCGTACGTGCTGGACGCCGCCTGCGCCTCGTCGCTGGTCGCGGTGGATCACGCGATCTCCGAACTCCACCGGGGCCGGCTCGACGCGGTGCTCGCCGGCGGCGTCCACCACGTGCACGACCCCGCCCTCTGGTCGGTCTTCGGCCAGCTCGGCGCGCTGTCCCGGCGGGGCGAGATCCGGCCGTTCGACAGCGCGGCGGACGGGCTGCTGATGGGCGAGGGCAACGGCATCGTCGTACTCAAGCGGATGGCCGACGCGCTGCGCGACGGCGATCGGATCTACGCGGTGATCCGGGGCAGCGGGGTGTCCAGTGACGGTCGCGCGGCAAGCATGGTCAACCCGGCCACCGCCGGGCAGGCGCTCGCGATCCGGCGGGCCTGGGCTTCCGCCGGCCTCGACCCGGCCGCGCCGGATGCGCTGGGCATGCTGGAAGCGCACGGAACCGCCACGCCGACCGGCGACGCCGCCGAACTCGACACGGTCGCCGAGGTGTTCGGCCCCCACGCCGGAGGCCCGAAGCCGGTCCTCGGCTCCGTCAAGTCGATGATCGGGCACGCCATGCCCGCGGCGGGCATCGCCGGGCTGATCAAGGCGGCCCTGGCCGTGTACCACGGCGTGCTGCTGCCCACGCTGCATTGCGACAACCCGCGTCCGGAGCTGGCGCGTACGCGGTTCGCCCCGATCGGTTCCGCTCGGCCGTGGGAGAGTGCGGGACCGCGCCGCGCGGGCGTCAACGCGTTCGGCTTCGGCGGCATCAACGCCCACGTCATCCTGGAGGAGACGCCGGACGCGGTGGCGGCCCGTCGCGGTGGCACGGGCACGACCGGGCCCGTGCCGCTGCCCGCCGCGAGGGTCAGCGTCGGGGAACCCGACGAGGTGCTGTGGCTGTCCGCACCGGACCCGGCCGCACTGGCCCGAATGCTCGACTCGGACGACGACACCGTGCGCGCCCGTGGCGCCGCCAGGGCCCGGCAGGCGGGTCCGGCCGGCGACGAGCGCTGCCGGATCGGCATCGTCAACCCCGACGCCAAGCGCCTCGCCACTGCCCGCCTCGCGGTTGCGAGAGGGCAATCCTGGCGCGGCGCCCGCGACATCTGGTTCAGCCCGGACCCGCTGCTGGACGGCGAGGCCGGCGGCCGGCTCGCGTTCGTGTTTCCCGGGCCGGAGGCGGAGTTCAGCCCGCGTACCGCGGACATTGCGGCACACTTCGGCCTGCCCGACCGGCAGTGGTCCGCCGCCGACCTGGGCCGGCAGGCCGCCGGCCTGATCGAGCTGGGCAAGGTGCTCAACGACGCGCTGTACCGCATCGGGGTCACACCGGACGCGGTCGCCGGGTACAGCGTGGGGGAGTGGACCGCCGCAATGACCAGCGGCCAGGTCAGCGTGTCCTCCATCGACGAGGTTGTCGCCGCGTTCAACCCGGCATCGGTCGATGTTCCTGGACACGCGTTCGCCGTCGTCGGGTGCGCGGCCCGGCAGATCGTTCCCCGGCTGGCGCACTATCCGGGAGTGGTCCTCTCGCACGACAACGCGCCCGCGCAGTGCATCCTCAACGGACCGGAGCGCGAGATCGACCGGCTTGTCGATGCGCTGCGCAGTGAGGGCGTCGTCAGCCAGAAGCTGCCGTTCCGCTCCACCTTCCACACCCCGCTGTTCGCCGCTGGGCTGGAATCGATCGGCGGCGCCCTGCGCCGCTGGCAGATCCACCCCGCCCGGGTACCCGTCTGGTCGGCAAACCTCAAAGCACCGTTCCCCGCCGATCCGGCCCGCGTGCGGGAGATCTCCATCCGGCACATGCTGGAGCCGGTCTGGTTCCGCGAAACCGTCGACTCCATGTACGAGGCCGGGTTCCGGGTGTTCCTGCAGGTCGGCGTCGGGCAGGTGGCCTCGGTCATCGACGACAACCTACGTGGCCGCGACCACCTCGCCATGCCGGTCAACGTCGGCCACCGGGATGGCCTGAGCCAGCTGCGCCGGGTCGCCACGGCGCTGTGGGTCGAAGGCGCCGCACCGGACCTGCGTGTCCTTGACACGACCGGCACGGACCGCGCGCGGGCCGGGGTGCTCGCCACCGAGCGACCCGCCCGCCGCGGCCCGATCATGCGTCTCGAGCTCGGCGTCCCGCTGCTCCACCTCGGCGAAGGAGCGGAGGATCTGCTCGGCTTGCCCGCGCCCGCCGCCGAGCCGGTCGGCTCTCGAGGCGCAGAGGCGCCCGCCAGTGCGCCCGGTGTCGCCGTTGCGTCGAGTGCCGCCGTTGCGTCGGGTGAGGCCGTTGCGTCGGGTGAGGCCGTTGCGCCCGGTGCCGCCGTGGCGGCGCGTGCCGCCGTGCCGGCGCCCAGATCGCCGGCCATGGAGGCGCTGCGCAAGCTCGCCGGGCACTCCAGCGCCGCCGCGGAGCTCGCCTCGCTGCTGGACGGCGCAACGAACGGCCCGGTCACCGCCGGCGGCCCGGTCACCGCAGGCGGCGCGATGCCCGGCGGCGGGAACGGGCACAGCGCGCCAATGCTGCCGCCTCAGGGCCGCCGCACGGTCCTGCGGGTCGCCCTCGACACGATGCCCTACCTGCGCGACCACTGCTTCTTCGCCCAGCCCGACGACTGGCCCCATCCGGAAGACCGTTGGCCCGTCGTGCCGGCCACCACTGTCGTACAGCACATGATGGACGCAGCCCAGCAGGCGGCCCCAGGCATGCGGGTGGTCGGCGTGCGCGACGCCCGGTTCAACCGCTGGTGCGTCGCTGCGCCGGGACAGGACGTCGAGATCACCGTCAAGCCCACCGGGCCAGGTCGGCTCGCGGTGACCTTCGGCGGCTACTCCCGGTCCACGATCGACGTGGCGCCGGACTACCCGGGCGAGCGTCCGGAGGTGTGGCGGCACGACCCGGCCACGGAACGGCCCCCGCGGATCAGGGCCGAGCAGATGTACTCCGAACGGATCGTGTTCCACGGACCCCGGTACCAGGGCGTGGCCGAGGTCCACGCCCTGGGCGACATGCACGTCCGCGGCGTCCTGACGGCCCTGGCCCCGCCCGGCGCACTGCTCGACAACGCGTCTCAGCTCATGGGCAACTGGCTGTTCACGACGCAGCCGTTCATCGCGCTGCCGGTGGGGATCGGCCACGCACGGTTCTTCGGACCGTCACCGGCCCCGGGTACGTCGGTCGACTGCGTCGTGCGGGTGCGCTCGGTCGACGCCGCACAACTCGTCTTCGACACGCAGCTCGCCGTCGACGGCCGGGTCTGGGCGCAGCTCGACGGATGCGTCCACCGGCCCTTCGTCAGCCACCCCGCGATCCGGCCCGCCGAGCGTTTCCCGGGGCGCCACGGGCTGTCGCTGCGCCAGCCGGAGGGGTGGACCATGGCGTTCGACCGCTGGCCCGACCTGGTCACCCGCGGCCTTGCCGCCCACGGCATCCTCGGCGCCCAGGGCGCGGCCGAGTACGAGCGGCAGCCGCTCAAGGCGCGTAGGCACTGGCTGCTGGGCCGGATCGCGGTCAAGGACGCCGTGCGCTTCCGGCTGTGGGACGACGGCCACACCGACGTCTACCCGATCGAGTTGACGGTGAGCAACGACCCGAACGGGCGGCCCCGGGTGCACGCGCGCTCCGGCCGCGGCTACCGGGACTGTGACGTCTCACTGGCCCACATCGCCGAGGTCGCCGTCGCTATCGCCAAGCCGCGCACACCCGGCGCACCGATCGACGCTCCCGGTGTGGGCATCGACGTTGCCGAGATCACCGACTATCCGGACAGTACGGTCGCGTTCGCGTTGTCCGACTCCGAACGGCGGTTGCTCGACGCGAAGGCGGCCACCGGCGAAGACCGGCGCCTGTGGTTCGCCCGCTTCTGGGTCGCGAAGGAGGCCGCCGGCAAGGCGGAGGGCAGCGGCCTGGCCGGTGCCCCCCGGAAGCTCACGGTGGTGGCCGCCACCCCGGCCGCGCTGACCGTGGAGGTCGCCGGTCGCACTTACCTGGTCGCCCATCGAGAAGTCGCCAACCCCGAGGGCCTGCCGCCACGTCGCTACGTCGTCGGCTGGACCTGGGGACCGGAGACCGTCCACCCCAACCGATCGCCACAGCGGCGCGAACCACAACACCGAGAAGGGACATCTCATGCCTGCTGACCAAGCCACGATCCTCGCCGAGGTCGCCGCGATGCTGCACGCGGTGCGCGATCACGCCGGAGTCGACGGTGAGATCACGATGTCGACCAGGTTCCAGGACGACCTGGAGATGGAGAGCATCGACATGGTCTCCGTCGCCGGGCGCCTGCAGGTCCGGTACGGCGACACGGTCAACTTCGCCCACTTCGTCGCCAGCCTCGACCTGGACTCGCTGCGGCAGCTCAGGGTCGGTCAGCTCGTCGAATACATCGCCGCATCGCTCGACGCGGCAGAGTCCGGCACCGCCACCACGCACGCGGGCCTCGGCAGCATGAGCGACGGGGACGCGAGCGCCCGCGAGGTGGGTACGCCAGCATGAGTATGGTGCCGGCCAGCGGCCTGTCCATCCACGTGGAGCAGCTGGCCCCGTCCGAACCGGCGTCCGGCGCGCAACACACCGCCCCGACCGCCGTGCTGATTCACGGGTTGGCCTTGGACACCTTGGCCAGCTGGTACCTGACCCTGGCTCACCCGCTCGCGGCCGCCGGCTTCCACGTGATCATGTACGACCTGCGCGGGCACGGACACACTGAGCGCCCGCCGGAGGGCTACGCGCTGGACAACTTCGTCGACGACCTCGCGGCGCTGCTGGACGCGCTCGACATCACCGGCCCGGTCCACCTGTTCGGCAACTCGTTCGGCGGCACGATCGCGTTCAGCTACGCGGCACGCCACCCCGAGCGGGTCGCCGCCATCGTCACCGTCGAGTCCATGCCGCCCACCGCGACGTGGCTCAAGCTCGTGCCCCGGTGGCTCGGCAACGCCACAGCGTACGTGCGGCGCGAGTACGAGCTCGCCGAGCGCAACGCCGGACGCAGGGTGCGTGCCGGCCGGTGGGCCAAGACCATTGATGAAGTGCTCGCGGCGACGAGCCTCGCGCGCGACGTACCGGCCAGCCGGCTACCGGCAGAGGAGCGCATCGCCGCGATCGGCTGCCCGGCCCTGTGCGTGTTCGGTGGCGAGTCGAACCTGGTGGAGGTGATCCCCGACGTACGCCGGCTGCTGCCGCAGGCCCGGATCGTCATCGTGCCCGGCCAGAGGCATTCCGTCCTCGTCGACCAGCCGAACACCATCCGCGACATCGTCATGCGCTGGCTGCGGGAACACTGCGGCATCCGCTCCGATCTCCAACTGACCTCTATCGATCAATAGGGAGTCCCGATGCATCCAGAGATGCACGACCACGCCATCATCATCAACACCGGTCGGTGCGGTTCGACGCTGCTGTCCGACCTGATCGCCGAGCAGCCCGACACCCTGTCGGTCCAGGAGTTCTTCATGTGGGCGCCGTGGACCGCCGGCGAGGAGGTGCTCACCGGCGCCGCGTACTGGTCGGCGTTGAGCAGCCCCAACTCGCAGCTCGCCACGCTGTTCCGGATCGGGCTCGCTCCGTCCGAGGTGCGCTACCCGGCGCACGGGCGCTGGGCCGGCAACCTCACCGAGCTCCCGCAAATTCTCGCGACCACGCTGCCGAAGATCTCGGCCGATCCCGACGGGCTCTACGACACGCTCGCTGAGCTGGTGCCCGGGTTCCCGGCGCAGCAGTTGGTTCGGCACCACCGGATGTTCCTGGACCTGCTCACCTCGCTCACCGGCCGGCGGCGCTGGGTCGAGCGGTCCGGCGGCTCCAGCAACATCGCCCCGCGCCTGCTGCAGAGCTTTCCGGACGCGAAGATCGTCTATCTGACGCGGGACTGGGCGGACACCGCCGAGTCGATGAGCCGGCACTCCTGCTTCCAGCTCATGCAGCTACGCGTGGAGTCCGCCGGGCGGTACGGCGTCGACCCGTTCGAGATCACCCCCGGCCAGCGGGTGCCGGCGGAAGTGGAGCGCTACCTGCCCGGCCGACTGACCGCCGAGACGCTCCGCGAGCGCGGCCAGGAGGTTCGGCGGTACCGGGCACTGTGCGCATTCCTCGCCAGCCAAGCCGAGCAGGCGATCGACGAAGCGCGGCCGCGGGAACTGCTGACGATGGCGTACGAGGACCTCGTGGACGACCCGCTGGCGCAGCTCGCACGGCTGGGCCGGTTCCTGGGCTTCGAGGACTGGGAGCGGTGGGCGGAGCGGGTCGTCGGGTCGGTGAAGGTGCGCCCGAGGGCGCGGGCAACTGCGGCTCTCACCTGATCGGGAAGGCGGTACAACGGTGGACGGCAACGTGACCGATCTGGACTTCGCCGAGCGGACCGGTCAGGATTTCGCGGACCGGGTTGCGCTGGTCACGGGGGCCGGCTCGGGCATCGGTGAGGCCTGCGCAACGCTGCTGGCCAGGCGGGGCGCCAACGTCCTGGTCGCCGATATCGACCTGGAGGCGGCGACACGCGTCGCCGATGCCATCGGCAAGCCGGCCCAGGCCCATCAGGTCGATGTGACCGACCCGCGGGCGTGCGAGGCGATGGTCGCCGCCGCGGTGGAGTCCTTCGGCCGGCTCGACGTCGCTGTGAACAATGCCGGCATCGCCGGGCCGCGGGCGCGCACCGGCGAATACCCCCTGGACGGCTGGGCATCCGTGATCGCGGTCAATCTCAGCGGAGTGTTCTACTCGATGCGGGCGGAGATCCCCGCCATGCTGACCAACGGTTGCGGCAGCATTGTCAACATGGCATCGATCATGGGGTCGGTCGGCTCCGCGCGGTCGGTGGCCTACGTGTCGGCGAAGCACGGCGTCGTCGGCATGACCAAGAGCGCCGCGCTCGACTACGCCAGGCAGGGAATCCGGGTCAACAGCGTCGGACCGGGTTTCATCCAGGCGCCGATGCTGACTGAGGAGAGCGCCGCCGGCGTGGCGTACCTGCACCCGACGTGCCGGCTGGGCCGGGTCGAGGAGGTCGCCGAGGTCGTCGCCTTCCTCGCCTCCGACCGGGCGTCCAACACCACCGGCTCGTACTTTGTCGCCGACGGCGGCTATACGGCGCAGTAAGTTGGAGCCCTACGCCGACGTGGTTGCGTCCGATCGACCGTCGCCGAGTGCGGCGCTGGTGCGGCGGATGCTGCAGCGCGCGGCGCTGCGCGGTCCAGGCACGGTCCCGCAACGGCGGATCGCCTACGAACGGGCCGCCGAGGCGCTGGCGGCGCCGCCGGCCGGCGCGGAGACGGTAACGGTCGGGGCGGCGTCCGGGATCTGGATCCGCCGTCCCGCCGCGGGCCGGCCCGTCCTGCTGTACCTGCACGGCGGCTTCTACAGCATCGGTTCGGCCCGGTCACATCTGCACCTGGCGGATCTGCTGGCGGACCTTTCCGGGGCGGCCTGCCTGGTCCTGGACTACCGCAGAGCTCCCGAGCACCCGTTTCCCGCGGCCGTCGCCGATGCCCTCGCGGCAGTGGAGACGATCCGTGCCGTTGCACCGGTCAGCCCGCTCGTCATCGCCGGGGACTCGGCAGGAGCAGGTCTGGCCCTGTCGGTGGCGATGCGGCTGCGCGACGGCCGGGCCGCCGCGCCGGACCTGTTGGTCCTGCTCTCGCCATGGGCGGACCTGACCTGCTCCGCCGGCAGTCACCGGGAGCTGGCGTCGGCGGACCCGGTGCTGGCCACCGAGGATCTCCTGGCGATGGCCGCGGGGTACGCCGGCGGCGCCGATCGGCGGCATCCGGAGATCTCGCCCATCTTCGGCGACCTCGCCGGCCTGCCACCGGTGCTGGTCCAGGTCGGCGGCCAGGAAGTGCTGCTCGACGACGCCCTGATGCTCGTCGAAGGCATCCGCGCCGCCGGTGGGGAAGCCGTCCTGCACCATTGGCCGCACATGTTCCACGGCTGGCAGTGGTACCACCCGCTCCTGCCGGAGGGGGTCCGAGCGCTGCGCGACGCCGGTCAGGTCATCCGGGCGGTCACGGCAGGTGCAGGTACTGCGCCGGATCGAAACGGCGGGTGCGCCGCCAGTACTCCTGGGCCGGGAACGGCCAGTTCTGCGCCGACCGGCCCGCCCGGTTGATGAACCAGTTGTTGGCCTTCGAGAAGCCCCAGGCGCGTTCGGCGTTGGCCGCGTCCAGTTCCTCGTTGAAGGCGTCGCAGACCTCGGGGCGCACCTCGACCGCCCGGTGCGGTGCGCCGAGCAGGTGCCGGACCGCGTCGAGCAGGTACGTGACGCCGCACTCGGACATGTAGATGATGCTGCCGCCGTGCCCGGCGAGATTGGTGTTCGGCCCGTAGAGGCAGAACAGGTTGGGAAAGCCGGGCACGGTGAGGCCGAGGTAGGCGCGGGCGTCGCCGTTCCAGGACCGGTGCAGGTCGATGCCGCCGCGGCCGGTGACGGTCATGGGGGCGAGGAACTCGGATGCGGCGAAGCCGGTGCCGTAGATGATCACGTCGGCGGGATGCTCGGCGCCGTCCGCGGTCCGGACAGCGCCGGGTGTGATCCGCTCGATCCGCTCGCCGACCAGCCGGACGTTGTCGCGTCGCAGGGTGGCGATCCACGCGCCGTTGTCGCGAAGGACCCGCTTGGCGCCGACCGGATAGGCGGGGATCACCAGTGGCTCCAGGTCGGGCCGCCCGGCGAGCTGGCCCAGCTTGTAGCCGGTCAGCGTCGCGCGGAGGGCGTCGTTGACCGCCGAGATCGCCCGCTCCGTGGGCGGGTAGTCCCGGTCGACGACCCAGCCTTCCAGCACGCGGTGCAGCCCGGGCGCCAGGAGCCAGAAGCGGTGCCAGGCGGTGTAGTACGGCAGGTGCTCGAACAGCCAGCGCAGGCCGTCCGCGACCGGCTGGTGGTAGTGCAGGGTGGGCCGCAGCCAGGGCGGCGTGCGCTGAAAGACGCGCAGCTCGCCGGCTGTCTTCGCGATCTCCGGGATGAACTGGATGGCGCTCGCGCCGGTGCCGACGACCGCGACCCGCATTCCGGCGAGATCCACGGAGTGGTCCCAGCGGGCAGAGTGGAACGCCGGTCCGGCGAACTCGTCGCGCCCGGGGAGGTCGGGCAGGTGCGGCCGGTTGAGCTGCCCGACGGCGGCCACCAGCACGGTGCTGGTGACCGTGCGCTCAGCGTCCGGCGTGCCGAGCGTCAGCCGCCAGCGGCCCAGAGACTCGTCCCAGGCGGCGGCGCGGACCTCGGTGTCGAAACGGATGTGGTCGTACAGGCCGTGCTGCTTGGCGAAGTCCGCGAAGTACTGCCGCAGGTCGTCCTGGGCGCTGAAGTGGTACGGCCAGTCGGCGCGCTGCGCGAAGGAGTAGCTGTACAGGTGGCTGGGCACGTCGACCCGGCACCCGGGGTAGGTGTTCTCGAACCAGGTGCCGCCGACGTCGCTGCTCTTCTCGTACACCACGACCGGCACCCCGGCCTGCTTCAGCCGGTAGGCGGCGAGCAGGCCGCTCATGCCGGCGCCGACGACGGCCACCTCGACCTCGCGCGCGCCGGGCAGGTCGTCGCGGCTCCAGCCGGGCGCCTTCGGGTCGACGCCGGGCGGCACGATCTCCTCCGCCAGCATCGGTACCAGGTCCGCGGTGTCCATGCCCATCGCCCAGCTGGTGATCCGGTGCAACGTCCGCGCATCCGGCGGCAGCACCGGCGCCCCGTCGCGCAGCCGGGCCAGCACGCCGGCCGCGAGCGCGCGGGCCTGCTCTCGCAGCCCCGTGCTCAGCCCGCCCTGCGGCAGGAACAGCCAGCCGTCCGAGCGCGCGTCGTCACGGAGGATCGAGGTGTCGCCGGTCAGGTGCGCCACCGTCATCAGCAGGGCGGGCACCTCGGCATCGCGAAGGTGGCGGCGCAATTGCGCGTCGTCGGCATCGATGGTCATGGCGGATGTCTCCGGTTGGGGCCGTCGACGCGGCTGTCGCGGCGTCGCGCCAGTGGGTGCCGGCGGCGACGGCCTGCAGGACGAGGTAGTCGTCACCGGCGACGGATCGGCTGTCCATGCGGCACAGCACCAGCGGAATGCGGCACTCGACAGTGGCGAGGCTACGCAGAGCACCGACGAAGCGTCGTCCCCGCGCAGTGGTGCAAAGCACCTGGGCGGCCGGTGCGCAGCGAGCGTAACACGCTGGTCGCGCCGGCCGCGGGCAAAGACCGGTCGTCAGGGGCAGGCCGGCATCACGGCGTCGCGCTGGGATCGCTCGACATCCCGCGCGGTACCAGGTGGTCGCTGACGCCTGGAGCCCGGCGCAGGACCGGTGCCACCGCTCCGTGTCCGGATTGACTTGTCGCAAAGCTTGACGCACCATGTTGAGACAAGATTTGAGACATCGGAGGCGTCATGCCGAATGGAACCCTGCCGGATGTCGACCCGCCGGTGCGTCCGGCGGAGCTTGAGCGGGCCGGCGCGTGGTTGGCCGGGCACGGCCTGGCCCACGTCCGGCCGACACCGTTGCTGGCGACGCGGCTGGCGGTCCGGCGACGTGCCCGGCTGGCCGCTTCCGTCCTGCTGGCCGCGTTCATCATCGCGGTCGCCCTCACCTACACGGGCGGCATGGTTGACGGGTCCGGGTACCGGCGCTGGTCGCTGCTGGTGTTGACCGCGCTGGTGATCGGATTGGTGGTGGCCCAGTCGCTGCTGGACTGGTGGGTGCGGCGGGTCGACCGGCGCGCCGGTGCGACATTGCCGCGACGGGCGGCCTACCCGGTCCGGCTCGGCTGGCGTACGGTGCTCGGCTGGCCGCGCGCCGCGTTCGCGGCCAGCACGTTCGGGGGCGCAACGGCGCTGGCGATCGGCGCCCTGACACTGCACAACTCCACCGCGAGGTACGCGGCGGTCATCCTGCTCATCGGGCTGTGCGGGCTCGCGGTCGGCGTTGTCGTCCAGCTGCGCCATGTGTTGACGCACCCGGTCGTGGCCGACGACGAGGAATCGCTAGCCGTCGATGTCATCATGCGGGTCGACGACGCCCGAGTCGGCGCCGCGCCGACCGCGGTGTGGTCGGTGTGGTCGCTGCCGGTGGTGTCGGTGTTCAGTACCGCGTTCGGATGGTGGAACGCTGCCTGGCTCGTCTTCATCGTCCTGGGCGTCATCGCGCAGGCCCTGATCGAGGCGCGGACCGCGCGGAGCGCCATGGTGGCGCGGCACGTCATGAGCGCCCCGTGAACCGAATGATCGTCATCGACGCGGCCTCGCCCGTCCCGCCGTTCGAGCAGTTGCGTGCTCAGCTCGCCCGGCAGATCCAGGACCACACGCTCGCCGTGGGCACCCGACTGCCGACGATCCGTCGTCTGGCCGCAGACCTCGGCTTGGCCGTCAACACCGTCGGCCGGGCCTACCGGGAACTGGAGGAGGCAGGGCTGATCGAGACCCGCGGATCAGCCGGCTCGTTCGTCTCCGCGGCCGGGGAGAAGGGACGCGAACGGGCCAGTCGCGCCGCCGCCGAGTACGCCGCCGTCATCGCCAGCGTCGGCATCGACGCCAACGAGGCCATCCGCATCGTCAAAGCAGCGCTGACCATGGGCATCGCAGTATCCCCCGCAACACGCGACCCGAAAGAAGCATGACATGGCCGTACCCCACAGCCTCCCCCAGCGCATCTTCCTGCTGGCCTACAACCCCGACAAAGGCAGGGTCGGCCTGGGCACCTACCTGGGCGCCATGCTCCGCGCCGCGGCCCTCGCCGACCTCTACCGGGGCGGCCACCTCACCGACGAACGCGGCCGCGCCGCCATCGACGTCCGGCACCCCTGCCGCGATCCCGTCCTTGACGCGCTCCTCGAAGAGATCGCCGGCTCCAAGCCACACACATGGCAGTCCTGGATCGGCCACCGGCAGCACGCCGCCGTCCGAGCGGTACGCCAGCAGCTCAACGATGGCGGCTGGGTCCACCTCCAACCCCACAGAATTCTCGGGCTGTTCCCCACCACCAAGGTGACCATCCGCGACCCCCGCGCCCGCAAGGAACTCCTCGACCGGGTCAACACCGCCCTGCACCAACCCATCGGCACCATCGACCCCGCCGACGCCGCACTCGTGGCCATCATCGCCGCCGGCGACCTCAGGCTCGTCCTCGACCGCAAGGCCAAACGCGCCAACAAACAGCGCATCCAGGAACTCACCGAGCTGAGCGAACCGATCGGCCCCGCCCTGCAGAAATCGATCCAGGCCGCTGCGATCGGTGAGATCTAGGAGACCGCTGAATAATCCGGCGTGCCGTCGCACCGGTTTGATCGGGTTTGGTCGATAATAGGTGGGTGCAGGG
>NZ_BMPI01000126.1 GCF_014647515.1 Dactylosporangium sucinum
AGACGCAGGGGGATCTCATCAACAAGTTCCCGGGCAGCGAGGTCCTGCCCGTGAGCGTGCCGGTCCCGTACACGAAGGCCGACGGCACCACCGGCACCGACCTGTACCTGAGCAAGGACGGCCAGGCGGCCTTCGCCGCCGACATTCCCGCGGCGTCGTTCCGGCTCCTGCAGGCCACGCAGCGGCCGTTCGACGCGGACTCCTTCGGCTACCCGACCCAGGCCGCCGCGTGGCGAACGATCCCGTCCTGGGGGCTGGTCGCCGGCCGGGACAAGGCGATCCCGCCCGCGTGCGAGCGGTGGATGTACAGCCGCGCGAACTTCCGCAAGGTCGTCGAGGTCCCGACCGCATCCCACATCGTCATGATCAGCCACCCGAAGATCACCGCCGACCTCATCGAGGACGCCGCCAGGGCGACCTCCTGACGCCTGCGGCAAGTGCCCCGGTCCACCACCCACCACGGACCGGGGCACGCTCGGCGTCGTCGCCAGCGATAGCGCCTGACTCGTCCGGCCGCGGCATCGAGGCTGTCTTCCGGCAGGACGGATTGAGTTCGAGGGCTGCTACGCTCGGCCGCACCCTGGCAGTCGGCCGGGCGGTACGTCAGAGGTGCATAACGTTTGGGCGGAATGGCGCAGGATGAGGCCAAGACCGACGGAATAATCCGCTTCGGTCTTTTTGGCTATGTCCGCCTTGTCCGCGACGGGGTTGCCGTTGAGATCACGCAACCCAAGCAGCGCGGGATCCTGTCGATGCTGCTCGCTACACCGAGCGAGCTGGTCACGCTCTCGGAACTGATCGACACGCTGTGGCCGGGCGAGCCGGCGGCGTCGGTGGTCAACCAGGTGCACAGGCATGTCGGTGCCCTTCGGCGGCTCTGTGAACCCGGTCTGCCGCCTCGGCACAAGGGCCGCTACATCACCTCCGCGGGCCGCGGATACCGTCTGATACTCGACGCGGAGAACTCCGACGTGCTGCGCTTCCGCGCGTTCGTCGAACGAGCGGTGCGTCTGGTCGAGAGTGGCGGTCGGCGCGATGCGCTCCGCCTCTACCTTGCGGCACTGGACATCGCGAGCGCCCCGGCAGGCGACGAAGGGCTACGCGCGCTCCCCGTGTTCGTCGGTCTGGAGGATGAACGCATTCGGGCCGTCGTCGCCGCGGCCAACCTCTGCGAGACCGCTGATGACCACGCGGCGGTGCTGCCGGTTCTTCGTGCGGCCGGCAGTCGACATCCGCTCGACGAGTCGCTTCGGGCGCATGAGATTGCCGCGCTGCACCGGACGGGTCGCGTCGCTGAGGCGCTGGCGGTCTACCGGACTGTCCGCGAGGCGCTCAGAGACGAGCTCGGGACGTCGCCTGGTGCGGCACTCGAAACGGCACACACGCTTGCGCTGCGCGACGGAGCCTCCGGGGAACGGCCCACCCTCAGCCCCGCGGACACGGTTCCGGCGCAGTTGCCCAGCCCCCTGCCCACCTTCACCGGCCGCCGCGCGGAACTCGCCGCCCTCGCGACTGATCGGGTCGCTTCCCGTCGCCTACTCATCACCGGGATGGCGGGCGTGGGCAAGACCTCGCTCGCGCTTCGGCACGCGGCTGACGTCGCAGACCACTTCCCTGATGGCCAACTGTACGTCAACCTTCGAGGGTTCGACGCGGCCGCCCGCCCGACCGATCCGCTCGATGCCCTTCAGGACCTCTTGCACGGCCTCGGCGTGGTGGCCCAGATGATGCCCGATTCGCTCGGGGCCCGATCGGGATTGCTGCGCAGCCGCCTGGCCGGCCGGCGGGTACTCCTGGTATTGGACAACGCGCGCGACTACCACCAGGTTGAGCCCCTCCTGCCCGGCGCGGGTGACAACCTGACGATCATCACCAGCCGCAATGCCCTGCCGGGCTTGGTGGCGTTCAATCAGGTCGAGCCGATCGTGCTTGAGCCGTTCGACGATGAGGAAGCCGTCGAGTTCTTCGTTCAGCGGCTTCCCCGATACCAGGTCCGGGATCACCGCGAGGCCCTCATACGACTCGGGCGAGCCTGCGGCGGCCTTCCCCTCGCGCTCGCGGTCGTGGCGGCGCGAGCCCAAGTCAATCCGCACTTCCCGCTTGATCTGTTCGTCTCGGAGCTCGCTGTGGGGCGACCTGTGCTCCCCGTGCTGAACGCCGGAAGCGCGGAGGTGGACCTCAGCAACGTCATTTCCTGGTCACGGCAAGGTCTGACCGGCGACGCCGCACGGGTGTTCGCCGTTCTCAGCGCTCACCCGGGCCCGGAAATATCGGCCGCTGCCGCGGTCAGCATGTCCGGGCTGGGTCGCCGCCGAACGCGCGAGGTGCTGGACGAGCTTACCCGCGCCAACATGCTTCGTCCGACGAGGCCCGATCGGTACGCATTCCATGATCTCGTTCGCGAGTACGCGACCGAACTGCTTGGCGACGGCTTCGCCGACGCATCTCGCCGCCTCGTCAATCACTACGTCCATTCGGCCGGCCGTGCGATCGCCAGCTTCGGGCAGACCCCGACAGCCAGGGCCGCCGATGTGCTGAACGGCGTGGTCGCCGAGGAGTTCACGTCAAGCACCGACGCCACGGCGTGGTACGCGGACGACCGGCACGTCCTGCACGCCGTCTTCCGCCGAGCACTCGACCTGGGCGACCACCGGTCGGCGCTCTTGCTGATGCTCGACTGGCGGCCGATGAGCCAGGCGATCGATGCCCGGCGCGACATGTTGCCCTTCGCCGAACTCGCGCTCGGAGCGACTGAACACGTCGACGACCTCGCGGTACGAGCCGAGGTCTACCGAGATGCGGCCTCCAACTTCGCCCGCACCGATCAGCACGACCGCGCCCGGACGTACTTCGAGAAAGCCGTCGCCGCGTATCGCCAGGCCGGCGATGCTCCCGGCTTGGCCGCTGTCTATCGCAGCATGGGCGTCACGCTGCCGATGGATTCGGCCGAGCGGATCGCGATGCTCCAACAGTCAGTGGCGGTCGTCCGTGAGCTCGAGGACCAGCCGACGCTGGCCATGTCGGTCCATTCCCTGGGACTCGGATACCTCTGGGCCGGGCGCTGCGAGGATGCGGTGGAGGCGTTCGATGAAGCCCGGCAGCTTGCCGGCCCGGCGGGAAACCTCCTCTCTCTCGAACCGCACATACTTTCGGGTCGTTCACGGGCATTGGCGCGGACGGGTCGCTTCGAAGAGGCGGCCGATGACGCAGAGCACGCATTGAACGTATTTCGCCGTGACGGTGCCGCCCATGCCGAGCTGCGGCTGCTCCACTCGCATGGTGCGGTCCTCGCAGAGCTGGGCCGGTTGGACGAAGCCGCCGAGGCGTGGCGTCGATATCTGACCCTTGCGACCGGACCCGAACACATCCGCGAAACCACCGCGCTCGATGATGACACCGACGGTGCTACGACCATCGCGCGCGTCAGGGCGCAGCTTGCGGCCTGGAGTGCACACTCTCGCTGAATCGGTCGAGACCAGGTCTGCCGCGCTTGCGCGGGCCGGTTGGCGGGTGCCGGGTTGCAGTTGACTGCGCTGCCCCGGCGGCGCGCACCGCGGCGCCCAACGCCGGCGGTGGCCCGCCAACCCACACCACCGGTCGCACACCGAGCGACGATGCCTTTCACCCGCAGACTCACCGTCCTGCCTCCACCCGCGGCCGTCGACGGTACCGAGGCGAGCCGGCCTCACCCTGCCGTAGCCGCGTGACCAAGTTGGCCAGTTCTGCCGATGCCGGACGCCGCCGTCGGGAGCGAAGTGAGATCCGGGGTGGCGGGGGCGCCCCGGTGTGCGGTGTTTGCCGGGAGGGGTAGCCGCATGGCGATCCACCGCCAGATCCGATAGGAGGCGATCGTACGGATGCGCGGGCCAGCCAGATCCTCGTCGGTGCTCACCGTCGTGTTCGTGATGGCGATCTGCGCTGCGCTCGGCACCATGTTCATTTCCTTCGATCAGCGGCGGCGGGCCGAGCGCACAGCCGAGGCCGAGGACCGGGCGAGATCCGCTGTGACAGCGCTGGCACTGCTCGTGACGGATGCCGAGGCAGCCCGGTGTGGTCTTGCGGTCGATGGCGACCAGCTGTTCCGCACGCGTCTGGCCGACGATCTGAACGTGATTCCGCATCGGGAGCGGGAGCTGGAAGGCAGCGTCGCACACGACCCCGTCAAGATCACGTTGGTCCGGCAGATCAATCTGTACTTGAGCGAGTACCTCAGGAACTACCTGTCACCGGCTCTGGCGGCGAGCCGTTCCGGTGGCCGTGCCGTGCCGGATGCGATCATGCTGGCGGCGCGCCGACACGCCGACCTGGTTCGGTCGTACCTGGACCGCCTGCTGGAACTGGTGACCCGGTCCACCGTCGCGGCCCGGGCGAGGGCCGAGACGCACAGCAACGCGGGCATCCTCGCCGGCGTCGTACTGCCGTTGTTCTCGGTGGTCGCCCTGGTGCTGATGCGCCGCCGCGCGACGGCGGTCGCGAGTTCGGTGCGCAGGCTCGAGACCGCTGCGGGCCAGGTCGCCGACGGCGAGCTCGACATCCGGGTGCGCGAGGACGGTCCCGCGGAGACCGGCCGATGTCAACGCGTGTTCAACGACATGGTCAGTGCGTTGGCGCAGCGGCGACACTCGCTGAACGAGAAGGTCGCCGAGCAGTCGGCGTTGTGTGGTGCGGCGACGATGGCCGCGGGTGGGCAACCACCCGAAGCGGTGTTCGACGCGGTCACCGAGCAGGCCGGCACGCTCTTCCGCGCCGACCTGGCCGACCTGCTGCACTTCGAGCGCGACGGTACCGCGAGTATTGCGGCGACGTGGAGCCACGCGCAGTGGGATCTGTCCGCCGCGGAACGGGTCCGGCTCGAGCCGGAAGGCATGGCCGCCCAGGTGCTGCAGTCCGGCCGTGCGGTCTGCCTCACCCGCCCCGGCGCCCCGGCACCCGCATGGCAGCGACCCGCCCACTTCGGCCTGCAGGTCGCGATCGGGATGCCGGTCATCGTCGCCGGCCGCGCCTGGGGCGTGTTGCGGCTGATGTCACGGCGGCGGGAGGCGCTGCCCGAGGACGTCATGTCCCGGGCCGCGCCGTTCACGGACCTCGTCGCGATCGCGGTCGCCGACCACCAGGCGCGCACGGACGTAGCCGAGGCACGCGCGCGAATCATGTTCGCCGCCGACGAGACCCGCCGCACGATCGAGCGGAAGCTGCACAACGGGCCGCAGCAGCGGTTGATGGCGTCGCTGTGGGCGTTGCAAGCGCTGGATGCGCAGATACCGGCAAACCTCACCGAACTCCACACCCAGGTTTCCGTGTTGACTGCCCGCATGAGCGGAGCGTTGGACGACCTCGCGAGCATCGCCCGTGACGTGCACCCGGCGATCCTCTCGCAGCGTGGCCTGCCGTCGGCGGTCCGATCGTTGGCCCGTCGCTCGCAGGTTCCGGTCGAGACGAGCCTCGACCTTCCTGAACGGCTCGACGAGCGGGTGGAGACCGGCACCTATCACATGGTTGCCGAAGCCCTCGCCCTCGCGAACGAACATCCGCACACGACCCTGGTCAACATCGAGGCGTCCGGGCGCAGCGGTCGGCTGCTGCTCCACATCGAGATCAACGGCATGCCGACCGGGGACGCCGCGTCAGGTCCCGGACTGGTCGGCATCCGCGACCGTGTCGAGGCGCTGGGCGGCGCGACGACGATCGAAAGCAGCCCGGAGCGCGACATCCGACTCTTCATCGACGTGCCATTCGCAACCCGCTGATGTGCGCGTGCTCATCGGCGTTTCTTGTAGCCGGGTGCTCGGGTTGGTCAGGAGCGAACGTAGGCGTCCGGCGTCCTTTTTGTCATAATTGTAAGGTAAGCCCGGTCTGTCGGTGGACGCTGGAGCACGGCAGGTCCGAGATCGGTGCGCTGGAACGGTTCTTCAAACCATGACGAAAACGCTCGAAGTCAGCCGGGGCGAGTTGCGTCGTCTCCTGGAGGAGCAGTCTGCGCTGAGGCGAATCGCCACGCTGGTTGCGCAGACGGTGTCTCCTGCCAAGGTCTTCGAGGCTGTGACTGCCGAGGTCGGCCAGCTCTGCGGGGCCGATCTGGCACGCATGGAGCGCTACGAGACGGACGGCAGCGTGACCGGCGTAGGCATCTGGAGCAGAGAGGACGGCAGCCAACTCGCCATCAGCACGCGGTTCGTCCTCGAAGGTACGAGTATCGCCGCGATCGTGCAGCACGCGTGCGGTGCAGCGCGGATAGACAGTTTCGCTCACGCCACCGGCCCAATTGCAGAAGAGGCTCGACGGCTGGGAATCCGCTCGTCGGTCGGTTGTCCGATCATCGTCGCCGGACGCCTCTGGGGCGTGATCGCCGCCTCGACGAAGGGCGAGGCGCCGTTCCCCGCGAACACGGAGTCGCAGATCGCCGACTTCACCGAACTCGTAGCCACCGCCATCGCAAACGCCGAGAGCCGCGATGAGCTCACCCGGCTCCTGGACCAGCAGTCTGCGCTGAGGCGCGTCGCCACGCTCGTTGCGCATGCCGTGCCCCCGACTGAGGTCTTCTCTGCGGTCGCCGCGGAGGTGGCGCGCCTCATCGGCGCCGACGGCGCGAGGCTTGTCCGCTACGAGGCCGACGGCACGGCGACCGTGGTCGCAGCCTGGGGCGTGCTCGATGTGATGATCCCGGTCGGCAGCCGCGTGTCGCTGGAAGGCGGCAATCTCTCCGTGCTGGTGTTGCGCAGTGGTCGGGCCGCCCGGATGGAGACCTACGCGGACGCTCCGGGTCCGGTCGCCGCTGAGCTCCGCGATCATGGCGTCCGCTCGGCGGTCGGTGCCCCGATCTACGTCGAGGGACGCCTCTGGGGTGCGCTGGTCGGCCTCTCGACGAACGAGGAGCCGCTCCAGCAGGACGCCGAGGCACGACTGACCGACTACACCGACCTGGTCGCCACCGCCATCGCCAGCGCCGACGCCCGCGCCAACCTGGTCGCCTCCCGGGCCCGGGTGGTGGTCGCCGCCGACCAGGCGCGCCGACGCATCGAGCGCGACCTGCATGACGGCATCCAGCAGCAGCTCGTCTCGCTCGGGCTGGACGTGCGCAACGCCGAGGCGAGCCTGCCGCCCGAGACAGCTGCCGGGCCCCGGGCGCAACTGTCCGCGATCGCAGACGAACTGACCACCGCGCTGGACGACATGCGAGAGATATCGCGGGGCATCCACCCGGCGATCCTGTCCGAGGGCGGTCTGCGGCCCGCGTTCAAGGCACTGGCGCGTCGTAGCCCTGTCGCGGTGGACCTCGACGTGCACCTCCCAAGCCGGCTTCCCGAGCCCATCGAGGTAGCGGCCTACTACGTCGTCGCGGAGGCGCTCGCCAACGCCGCCAAGCACGCGCACGCATCGCATGTACGCGTCGAGGCGGCGATGCGGAACGGCTCGCTCCACCTGTCGGCGCGCGACGACGGCATCGGTGGCGCCGATCCGGCACGAGGCTCCGGCCTCATCGGACTCGCCGACCGCATCGAAGCGCTGGGCGGAACGATCACAGTCGACAGCCCCGCCGGTCACGGCACCTCCATGCAGGTCGAGTTGCCCATCGGTAAATGACCGCCGTCGTTGCTGCCGGGGCCGTCGGCTCACTCATCCGCGGTGCCGGCCGGCCGGTGGTGTTGTCGCGAGCGGCTGCACTGCTGGTTCGAGTAGGGACAATGTCAGCTGCTGCGCATCAAGGCCGACGCGGATGCCGACCGGCATCGGCAGATTCGGGCCGGCATGACCGAAGTCAACGTTGCCCAGGACCGGGATGTCACGGTCGCCGAGGACGTCGAGGACTATCTCGGCAAGCGTCGGGGACGCGTCGGGCGCCTCAAGTCCGATGATCTCGCGCGGAACGCCGACGACCATGCCGGAGATCCGATCGAGAATGCCGCAGTGCCGCAGCACCTGCAGATAGCTCCACACGTAGGAAGCCTGGCCGCCCATCTCCTCCCAGAACAGCACCGCGCCGTCGAACCATTCGAGCGGCACCGCGAACCGCGTCGCCTGTACCAGCGCGATGCGATTGATCACCCCGCCGATCAGCCGGCCCTCGGCACGACCGGCGCGCCAGCACTCCCACGACGGGCTCGCAGGCAGCGCACCGATCGCCTCGGTGCCGGTCAGCAACCTGGAGTAGAGCTTCTCGAACTCCGCTCGGCGGGTCGCTGGCACGGCCTGCCAATGCCCGCCGAAGCCAGGGACGGCCATGTCGGCATGGAACCCGACCAGACCCGTGCGTGCAAAGAGCACCAGATGCAGCAGGGAGATGTCGCTGTAGCCGAGGATCGGCTTGGGGTCGGCCTTGATCGCCTCAATGTCGATCAGGTCGAGGTAGCCGAACGCCGTCTGGCCGCCGTCATTCGCGATGATCGCGCGCACCTCGGCATCACGCAGGAGGCTGTTGAGCTCCGCGGCGATCTCCGCCGGCGTAGCCGCGCTCCACCAATGGCGGCGCCCCACTTCGAGGAGCGGTGCAAGACGCACGCGGAATCCCATCCGTTCGAGCACAACCACCGCCTGCTCGACGTTGGGCTCGTAAGCGGCAGGGAGTGGCCCGGACAGCGCCGCGATAACGACGAGATCGCCGGGCCTCAGGGCACGAGGTCGAAGCGGTTGAGGCAGTGCGGAGCCGGTCATCGAGGCAGTGTCCCCACGCGCGCACCAACTCGCTACGTATTTGCCGGTCGGGTTGCGGTCGTAGGTGCGATCGATGGCCGGTGGATCACTGCGGGTCGGGGGCGAGTGTGCCGTCGGGTGCGATGTGGCTGAAGATTTGATCGATGAGCATGAGTACGTGCGGGTCCTCGACGGCGTAGAAGACGTGCCGGCCCTGTTTGCGTGCGGTGATGACGCCGGCGAGTCGGAGCTTGCCGAGGTGCTGGCTGGTGGTGGTGACGCTGAGACCGATCAGTCCGGCGAGTGTTCCCACATCGGCGCGTTCATGGGCCATCAGCCATACCAGGTGCAACCTGGCGGGGCTGCTCAGGAGTGCGAAGGTGGCCGCGGCGGCATGCAGCTGCGGCTGGGTCGGCGCGTCCGGGTCGGCGGTCGGGATCAGCGTCGGCCCCGGACCGGGATGGTTCGCCATGGCTTGAGTCTTCCCTGTCGGGGCTTCGTCGCGCCAGCTCAACGCTCCGTTAGTTGCGTATATGACGAAGGGTGTGCCAGACTGGTCGTGTTCGAAGGGGAGTAGTCCGCCAAGCCCGACCGTCGACACACTGAGGTCCTGCGACCTCCGGCGCCGGGGCCCGTGTTGCAGCGGGTGGACGAGACCTTCGGCCAGTGACCATGCCCTGGCCGGAGTTCCCCCGATCTCCGGTCATGGCCGAGCGCCGCCGGAGGCTGCCGTGCCCGTCAACCTGCTCCGCCCGATCGCGTTGTGCATCGTGTTGACGGTTCCTGGGCTGGCCCTACGGTTCGGCGGGGTCGAGGCCCCGGCGCTGCTCGGGCTGCTGCTCTTCGGCGCCGCCGTGGTGGCGGCGTCGTTCCTGCTCGCCTGGGCTGCCGAAGCCGCCCGGGTCGACATCTCCGGTTCGCTCGCGATCGCCATCCTCGCGGTGATCGCGGTCCTGCCCGAGTACGCCGTCGACCTGTACTTCGCGCACACCGCCGGCAGCGATCCCGCCTACGTGCCGTATGCGGCCGCGAACATGACCGGCTCGAACCGGCTGCTGCTCGGTCTCGGCTGGTCGGTCGTGGTGATCATCGGGTTGGTGGTGGCGTCGCGGCGCTCCGGCCGTACCGTGAAGGAACTGGTCCTGGAATCCGGGCACCGCGTCGAGTTGGGCTTTCTCGCGATCGCCTCGATCGTCGCCTTCGTGATTCCGCTCACCGGGCAGATCCATCTCGTCCTCGGCTTCGCCCTGCTCGGCTTCTTCGCCTTCTACCTGTGGAAGGTCTCCCGCGTCGAGGCCGAGGAGCCCGACCTGGTCGGGCCCGCGGCGAACATCGGCGGGCTCCCGGCGCGGCCGCGCCGGGCTCTGGTGATCGGCCTGTTCGGCTTCGCGGCGGCGGTCATCGTGGCCTCCGCCGAGCCGTTCGCGGACTCCCTCATCACCACCGGCCGCGACTTGGGCATCGACGAGTTCCTGCTGGTCCAATGGCTGGCGCCGCTGGCCTCCGAGGCCCCCGAGTTCATTGTCGCGATCCTGTTCGCCGTGCAGGGCAGGGGCTCGGACGCGATCGGCACCCTGATCTCCAGCAAGGTCAACCAATGGACCCTGCTCGTCGGCAGCCTGCCCATCGCGTACCTGATCGGTGGTGGCGGCCCCGCGCTCGCACTCGACGGCCGGCAGGTCGAGGAGTTTCTGCTCACCGCCACCCAGACCCTGCTCGGCGTGGCGGCGCTGCTGGCGCTGCGATTCCCGCGCTGGCTCGCGGTCACCCTGCTCGCCCTCTTCGCGTTGCAGTTCGTCTTCCCCGGGCAGGAAGCCCGCTACGTCCTCAGCGCGGTCTACACCGCTCTCGCTGCCGGTGCCCTGATCCGCAACCGGCGGCACATCGTGTCCACCCTCTCCGCGCCGTTTCGCCGGACCCGGATGCAGCACAACGAAGAAGCCGTCGTCCACTGACGCGTGAAACCTCCCTGAAGGAGCAGACATGGCAACGCTGTCGCAGCGTATCCGCGCATTCCTCACCAGCCCGAAAGGACAGCGCCTGATCCAGCAGGGCCGGCGCCAGCTCGCCAGGCCTGAGAACCAGCAGCGACTGCGTCGGCTGCTCGCCAAACTGCAGGGCCGCCGGTAGCCGGCGGGCCGGCGACCGCACCGGTCTCACCGGTGACGTCATCCTCGCAGCGGCCGCCGGCATGCACGGCCGCTGCGGTGGTTCCTTGGAGCGTGCCTTGAGATTGAGGGGACGATGGTGCGGGACGGACGGGACGGACGGGACGGACAGGATGGGCCGCTGGACGGCGCGGAGCGTGTCGGGCCTGCCGACTCGCTGGTGGCGCACAGTCACGGCGCGCACGGGTCGGTCCGGCTGTCGCGGCGGGCGGTGCGGCTGAGCCTGGCAGTGATCGTGCCGGCCGGGGTGCTCGTCGTGGTGGCGATGGCGCTGCTGTGGCCGCGCGAAGGGTACCGGGTGGACACCGGGGGCGGCGCGATCCGCGCCAGCGGCGAGGTCCGCGCTGTGCATCATGCGCCCTGCCCGGACGTGGATCCGGCGGCGGCCCCTGCGGGTATGCCGTCGGACTGCGGCAGCGTGCAGGTCAGGATCACCGACGGTCCGGGCCGCGGGCAGCTGGTCAACAGCGACGTCCCGGCCGGTCCGGGCGCGGTCCGAGTCGAGGTCGGTGACCGGGTCGTCCTCGTCATCACCCAGGACGACCCAGCCGACCCAGCCGCTGCTCCGCAGTACCAGATCATCGACGCGGAGCGGGGCATGCAGTTGTGGCTGCTGGTCGCATGCTTCGCCGTGGCGATCATTGCGTTCGGTCGATGGCGGGGCGTGACCGCCCTGGCCGGACTCGGCGTGACGTTCGGGGTGCTGCTCTACTTCATCGTGCCGGCCATCCTGGCCGGCAAACCGACGCTGCTCGTCGCGGTCGTCGGCTCGGCGGCGATCATGCTCGCGGTGCTGTACCTGACCCACGGGTTCAACACCGCGACCTCGGTGGCGGTGGTCGGCACGCTGGCCAGCCTGTGCCTGACCGGGGTGCTGTCCCAGGTGGCCACGGCGGCGACCAGCCTCAACGGCGTGGCCAGCGAGGAGTCGTCGTTCCTGACCGTGATGTACCACGACGTCGACATGCGCGGGCTGCTGCTCGCCGGCATCCTCATCGGCTCCCTCGGCGTCCTCGACGACGTCGCGGTGACCCAGGCGTTCACCGTGGCGGAGCTGTCCGCGGCCAACCACACGCTGGGCTTCGCTCAGGTGTACCGGGCGGCCAGCCGGATCGGCCGAGCCCACATCGCCTCGGTCGTCAACACCATCGTGCTCGCCTACGCCGGCGCGTCCCTGCCGCTGCTGTTGCTACTCGCCGCCAGCAACCAACCGCTCGGGGAAGTCCTCACCTCCCAGCTGCTGGCCCAGGAGATCGTCCGCTCGGCTGTCGGCACCATCGGCCTCATCGCCGCCGTACCGATCACCACCGCCCTCGCCGCGCTCATCGCCAGCCGCCACCACCGTCACCACCCGTCGCCGAAGGCGCCGGCGAGGGAGGCCGCGGTCCGCCGTCACGCCGAGCCACCGCTCGGGACCCCGGCACCGAGCGCCGCGGTGCCGCCCCGCGCCCGCTGGACCTGGGACGAACCCGACGCCGAGCGGCCCGGACCCACCCGATGACCACACCGCCACGTCCGCGGGTGGGTCGACGTCATCGGGTGTCGCGGTCGTGGTTCCGGGGTCGGGAGGCTTCCGGGTGCAAGGTGAAGTCGTAGATCTTGGGCAGTGCCGGCACCTGCGTCGGCCGCCCTGCGACGTTGTCGTGCCCACCGGTGTCCATCCGGCGCTGCTGGCAGTCGTGCCACAGCTCGCGGAGTGAGTTTTCGCCTTCCCTGACGGTCGCGACCTCGATTCCCTGATCGATGAGGGCGCGGCAGCGGTCGACATCGCCCGCGTCGAGCGCGGCCCGGGCCTCGAACATCCGCACTCGGCCGTCGGCGCGGTGATCGGCATGCAGTTCCTCGACCGTCGCGAGGGCCAGGGAAGGGAGGTCCGCGCGGACAAGGACATCCAGCAGTTCATGAGTCAGCGGCAGCAGGTCGGGAGCCATCCGGTGGGCCTGCCGGTAGAAGCGAACCGCATCCGGCGTTTGGCCGCGATGCGCCGCCAAGGCGCCGAGGTTGCGCCAAGCCCACGCGTTCGGGGTGTCCTCGATCGACCGTGACCAAGCCTTCTCGGCTGCCGCAAGGTCGCCCCGGGCGGCATACAGTACGCCCTCATGCAGCCGCGCAAGCCAGCCCTCCGCGGCTTTCAGGTACGGTTCCCACGCCGCGTCGGTCACGTACGACACCGGTGCCGTGCCCGGTGCCCCCGATGCCGCAGCCGGCATCTGACCGGACGCGAGCAGGGTGATCCAGGGTTCCTGTTCAGGACCCAGCGTGTCGTCCGGAAACGGCGTTGCCGCGAGCACGAGGGAGTCGTCACCGGCCGCCCCGCGGTGACGCCGTTCCAGCGCCCCCATCCCGATCCCCGGCTCACGCCCGAGCAGGGCGTGCCGATCGTCTGGCCCGAGGGCCCGTGGGAGCTCTGCTACACGATCAACGACTCTTGGGGGTTCCAGCATGCCGACCACAACCACAAGCCGCTGCGCCAGCTCATCCGGGTTTTCGCCGAGACCGTCGGCGCCGGCGGCAACCTGTTGCTCGACGTCGGGCCGCAGGAGGACGGCACGATCATCCCCGAGCACGCCGAACGGCTGGAAGGGCTCGGAGCCTGGATCCGCCGGCACTCCGACGCGGTGTTCGGAACGGTCGCGGGCCTGCCGTACGGACATCACTACGGCCCCTCAACCGTCGCGGTGGACCGGCGAACCATCTACCTGACCTGCTTAGGCACTCCGGGAGATGGTGGCGGTGCGTGGCCTGCACAACGCCGTCCGCCGGGTCACCGTCGTGGGGACCGGGGAAGAGCTGGACCACCGCACGCTCGGTGGCTTCCCGGCGCACAACGTACCCGGTGTGCTCTGCATCGACGCCCCGACCCGGCTCGACCCGTACGCCACCGTCCTCGCCGTCGAACTCGACGGCGAACTCGACCTCTACCGCGGCGCCGGCCACGGCTGGCAGCCCGCCCATGGCTGGTGCCGCAATCTCCTCGACCATCTCGACGCGTCCTGCGACGATGCCCGGGTGACGTCCTTCATCTCCCACACCACCGTGGACTGTGCCGATGCATACCCCTTGTCCCGATGGTGGCAAGCCGTCCTGGACTACGTTGACGACCCCGACGATCCGAACGAGCCGGGACACGAGGAATGCATGATCTTCTCGCGCGACGGGAAGCATCGCCTGCTGTTTGTCGAGGTGCCAGACGCAAAGCAGGTCAAGAACAGAATCCACTTCGACCTACGCCCGGTTGAAGGCTCTCGCGATGCTGAACTGTCCCGGCTGATCGAGTTGGGTGCGACCACTGTCGCCGACCGACGCAACCCCGACGGGACCGGTTGGGTCGTGCTCGCCGATCCCGAGGGAAACGAGTTCTGCATCCTCCGCAGCAACGCCGAGGTCGCCGCCGGCCCGGCATGACACCGCACCGGACCGACGCCGCCGGGGTTGTCGACGGCGTCGAAGCCCGCAGCCAGGCCGCTGCCGCCGCAGCGGTGCGCTGTCAGGTACGCGACGGGGTGAATGGCAACGGTCGGCGGGATGGGTGGCGTCTTGAGAGGCATCATTTCGGGCTGCCTGTGCCCGATCCCTCCAGCCATGA
>NZ_BMPI01000127.1 GCF_014647515.1 Dactylosporangium sucinum
CCGGTGGCGGCGGCCTTACGGATCAGCGGCATCACCTGGTCGATCTTGCGTTCCGGCCATGGGGTGTCGGCGAGCACCCCCGGACGGCGCTGATCCTTCTTGCCGGCGAAGGTGATGACCGGGATGTTGTTGGACCGGGCGAAGGACTCCACGGCCCGGCGGAACGTCTGCCCCCGGCGTTCCAGCAGCGCCGGCGACGGGATGGGCTGGCCCTCATGTCCGGTGAGGAAGCCGACCACCTGCCCGCCCACCACCAGGCTCGGCACCGTCAACGATAGATAGATCCGGTCCAGACAGTCGATCTCCAGCAGCTTCCGCCCGTCGAGCACGTCATTGACCGTCACCGGATTCACTCTCGACAGACGCGCCGCCATCACGGTCCTCCCCACATGGCCCCGTAGCAGTGAGGATGAACCCCCAGCACCGGCCTGACCAGCCCAGCCACCCACCTCGGCGGTCCGAGGCGGAGCCTCACTGGTGCTGTGACCAGAAACGTTCACGACGGCGCAGTACCTGTGGTCCGAGGGCGTGGGTGTCTTCCCGCCGGACTTCGACCTGCAGCGCGTCCTCCATGCCGGGGAGGAGTTCATCTTCCACGGCGCGCCGCCGAAGGCCGGGCAGACGCTGACGGTCACGCCCCGCTTGGGCGAGCGGTACGAGAAGCAGGGCAATCGCGGCGGGGTGCTGCGTTTCGCTGTCCTGATCAACGAGTTCCGGGATGCCGCCGGAGTGCTGGTCGCCGAGGAGCGCACCACGCTCGTCGAGACCGGACGGACGCCGTCCACGAGCGGGGCCGTGTCCACGGAGGCGACCGCGTGACCGAGATACTGCCGGTGCCCGCCGTGGGCGATGCGGGTCCGCGCAAGCTCGTGGGACCCATCACGCGTACCGACTTCGTCCGCTACGCCGGAGCGTCGGGCGACTCAACCCGCTCCACTACGACGAGCCACTGGCACAGGGGGTCGGCTTTCCGTCGGTCTTTTCGATCGGGATGTTCCAAGCAGGATTGCTGGCCACCTATGCCACCGACTGGCTCGGCGCCGACACCGTTCGCCGCTTCTCCGTGCGGTTCAAGGAGCAGGTGTGGCCCGGCGACGTACTCGTCTGCGCGAGGTGACCGCTGTCGAGCCGTCGGGGAGCAGGTGCTCGTCGCCGTGGCGTTGACCTGCGCTCGGAAGGGTGGCGGGGTGGCCGTCGCCGGGTCGGCGGACTTCGTGCTGCAGCCGCCTGTGCAAGCGCACCAACGAGACGTGCTACTGACCTGATGGCGGCTCGGAGTGCTGCTTGCGGAGCTCGCGCTTGAGGATCTTGCCCGTGCCCGAGATCGGCAGCGCGTCGACGAGGGCGAGACTGCGGGGAAGCTTGTATCCGGCGATCATCGGCCGGCAGAAGTCCTGGATCTCCTCGAGCGTCACGCTCGCGTTCTCGCGGGGGACGACGACCGCGTGCACGCGCTCGCCCCACCGCTCGTCGGGCAGGCCGACGACGGCGACCTGGGCGACGGATGGGTGCTTCGCGACGGCGTTCTCGACCTCGACGGAGTACACGTTCTCTCCGCCGGTGATGATCATGTCCTTGATGCGGTCCACGAGGAAGACGTAGCCGCGCTCGTTCATGTAGCCCGCGTCGCCCGTGTGCATCCAACCGTTGCGGAGGGCGGCTTCGGTCTCCTTCGGATTGTTCCAGTAGCCCGTCATGACGTGGTCGCCGCGGACGACGATCTCGCCGACCTCGCCACGCGGAAGCTCGTTGTCGTCGGCGTCGACGATGCGCAACTCGGACTGGGCGGCGGGACGTCCGCACGAGCGGGCGAGGGACGGGTCCTGATGGTCCTCGGCGGTGAGCAGGGTGGCGACCGGGGCGAGCTCGGTCATGCCGTATGCCTGCGTGAACGAGGCGTTCGAGATGGTGGCGCGGGCGTTGGCGAGCACGGTCTCGGAGATCGGAGAGGCGCCGTACAACACGTGTCGAACGCTGGACAGGTCGGCGCCGGCGGCCTGGGGTGCTTCGACGAGCATCTGGATCATCGTCGGCACGAGGAGCGTGTCGGTGACCTTGTGTTTCTCGATGGCCTCGATGACGCCGGTCGGTGTGAACGACGGCACCATCACATGCGTCGAGCCGGTCAGGTTGCCGATGTTCCAGGCCGCGATGTCGGCGAGGTGGAACATCGGGGCCGCGTGCAGCAGGACGCCGCCCCGTCCGAGGATGTCGGTGGTCACGAGGCTGCCCATCGCAGAGGCCAGGCAGGCATGGTGCGACAGCATCACACCCTTGGGGTCCCCGGTGGTCCCGCCGGTGTAGAAGACGCCGTAGAGGTCGTCGCCGCCGCGGCCCCTGTCCTCTACCGGAGCGGTGTCGGCGACCAGCCTCTCGTAGTCGAGCAACCCCGGTGGTGCCTCGCCCTCGCCGCAGAAGACGACGGTGCGCAGGTTGGGCGCGCGGTCCTTCAGTTCGTCGACGAGCGGCGCGAAGGTGTCGTCGATGAAGAGGACGTCGGTGCCGCAGTCGCGCAGCGAGTACGCGATCTCCGCCGGGCTCCAGCGCACGTTCACCGGGTTGACCACGGCGCCCGCCCACGGCACGGCGAAGAGCAGCTCGTGGTAACGGTCGCTGTTGAGGGAGTAGATCCCGACGCGGTCGCCCTCCTTCACGCCGAGCGTGCAGAGCGCCCCGGCAAGCCGTGACACCCGGTCGATCGTCTCGCCGAAGGTTCGCGTGCGGCGCCGATAGATCGTGGCGGTGCGACCCGGATCGCGTTGCGCCGCGTTGCGGAGCGACTGCGTGAGCTGCATGTCGATGGTCCCCTCGGGTGCCGGTCGGAACGCGCGCTAGTGAATCATCATGTGCGTGATCTGCGTTACACAGTAGGTCGCACCTGACCCGGAATCAAGGCTGTGTGACAGGCTAAGTGAAGAACGATTCTTCCAATCGAGCCACATGGAGGTGATTCCGATGCGCCGCGCACTGGTAGCCGGAGTTGGAATGATCCCGTTCGCGACGCCCAGCAAGGGCCAGCCGTATGACGTGATGGCTCCGGCCGCTGTGCGTGCCGCGCTGGCCGATGCGGGAATCACGCTCGAGCGGGTGCAGCAGGGGTACGCCGGCTATGTGTACGGCGACTCGACGAGCGGTCAGCGAGCGCTGTATCAGGTCGGTGCCACGGGCATCCCGATCGTCAACGTCAACAACAACTGCTCGACCGGATCCTCGGCGCTCTACCTCGCCCGGCAGGCGGTGGCCAGCGGCGTCGCCGACTGTGTGCTCGCGTTCGGGTTCGAGCAGATGGAGCGGGGTGCGCTGCAGATCAGGTGGCCGGACCGCCAGAGCCCGCTTGCGGACTTCATGGAGATCGCAGAGGCCAAGAACGGCGTCAGCGAGGCGCCGTTCGCCGCACAACTCTTCGGCGCGGCCGGTGCGGAGTACGCCGAGAGGTGGGGGACCCGGCCGGAGACGTTCGCGCGGATCTCGGTCAAGGCCCGCGCGCACGCCGCGAACAACCCGTTCGCCGTCTTCCGCGGTGCCGTCACCGTCGACGAGGTGCTGGCGTCCCCCCGGATCTTCGGCCCGCTCACGCGGCTGCAGTGCTGTCCGCCCACGTGCGGCGCGGCTGCCGCGGTCATCGTCAGCGAGGAGTTCGCCGCTGCCCATGGGCTGCGGGCGGATGTTGCGATCGTTGCGCAGGCGATGACGACCGACAACGCGAGCACGTTCGACGGCGATCTCGGCCGCCTCGTGGGCTACGACATGACGCAGCGCGCCGCCGACGAGGTCTACGAGGCCGGCGGCGTTGACCCGGCCGACATCAGAGTCGTCGAGCTGCACGACTGTTTCACCACCAACGAGCTGCTGAGCTATGAGGCGCTGCGGCTGACCCCCGAAGGTACCGCTGAGAAATTCATCCTCGACGGCGACAACACCTACGGCGGTCGCGTCGTCACCAACCCGTCCGGCGGCCTGCTCTCCAAGGGGCACCCGCTCGGGGCGACCGGACTGGCTCAGTGTGCCGAGCTCACCTGGCAGCTGCGAGGCGAGGCCGGGCCGCGTCAGGTCGACGGGGTCACGCTCGCCCTCCAGCACAACATCGGCCTCGGCGGGGCCGCGGTCGTGACCCTCTACGAGAAAGTCGGCGCATGATCGATCGTGACCGAGCCCTGTCGCTGCCGTTCGCCCCGCTGACCTTCGAAGTCGAGCGCGGCCGGCTGCGCGCGTTCGCGCGTTCGACGGGCGAGACCGACCCGATCTACCGGGATGTCGACGCTGCTCGTGCCGCGGGACACCCCGACGTGCCCGTCCCTCCCACCTTCTTCTTCACCATGGGCCTGGAGCGGGACGAGCCGCTCGGCTACCTCGGCGAACTCGGCGTCGACCTGCGGTTCGTGCTGCACGGCGAGCAGGCCTTCGACTACCGGCAGGTGGCGTACGCCGGCGACACGCTCGTCCTCGAGGACAGGATCACCGACGTCTACGACAAGCGGGGCGGTGCGATGGAGTTCATCGTCAAGGAGACCGCGTTCCATCGCGCCGACACGCTGGTGGCCACCGCGAAGTCCGTCCTCGTGGTCCGGCACCATGAGGCGGCCGCATGACCGGCTCGGAGCGAAGCGGAGGGTGCATGACCGGGAAAACGGCCCCGATGGACGGGCGAGTCCTCGATGCGGGCACCGAGCTGCCGCCGCTCGCGGTGGCACCGATCGCTCGGTCCACCCTCGCGCTCTTCGCCGGCGCCAGCGGCGACACCAACCCGATCCACATCGACCTCGACGTCGCCAGATCCGCAGGGTTCGACGACGTGTTCGCGCACGGCATGCTGTCGATGGCCTATCTCGGCCGACTGCTGACCGGCTGGGTTCCCCAGGAGCGGATCCTGAGCTTCGGCGTGCGCTTCGCCGCCATCACACCCGTCCACGCCCAGCCGACGTGCACCGGCGTCGTGTCTGCCGTCGAGGACGGCGTCGCGCGCGTCGATCTGAAGGTCGCTCTCGCCGATGGCACCGTCACGCTGATCGGCCACGCCGACATTCGCATCGGCTGATGCTCTCACTCCCACCACCGAGTCCCCGGTCGAAACGAAAGGAAGCCCATGGGCACGCTCAACGAGAAGGTCGCGATCGTCTCCGGATCCGGTCGCGGCATCGGACGTGAGATCGCGGTCAAGCTCGCCTCGCAGGGCGCGGCGATCGTGGTGAACGACATCGACGACGCGCCGGCGAAGGAGACGGTTGCCCACATCGAGGCCGCCGGCGGTAGGGCGGTCGCGGTCGTCGGCAGCGTCACCGAGGACGGCTTCGCCGAGCGGTTCGTCCACACCGCGGTCGACGCCTTCGGCGGTCTCGACATCATCGTCAACAACGCGGGCTACACCTGGGACTCGGTCATCCAGAAGATGACCGACGAGCAGTGGGGCGCGATGATCGACGTACACCTCACGGCGCCGTTCCGGATCCTGCGTGCGGCCCAGCCCGTCATCTCCGCGGCTGCAAAGGCCGGCGCGGCAGCCGGAGAGCCGGTGCCCTGCCGCAAGGTCGTCAACGTCTCGTCGATCGCTGGACTGGGCGGCAACGCCGGACAGGTCAACTACGCCGCCGCGAAGGCGGGCGTCACCGGCATGACCAAGACGCTCGCCAAGGAGTGGGGTCGCTACAACGTCACCGTCAACACGGTGGCGTTCGGCGTGATCAATACCCGCCTCACCGCGGCGGCCAGCGACGGCGGCACGATCGACGTCGCCGGTCGGAAGCTCAAGGTCGGCGTGAGCCAGCAGATCCTCGACGCGATGGAGACCCAGATCCCGCTCGGGCGGGCCGGCACCCCGCAGGAGGCGGCCGGGGCGGTCTACCTGCTCACGCTGCCGGAGTCCGACTACATTTCCGGGGAGACGCTCGTCTGCGGCGGCGGCTTCCACATCTGAGGCAGGCGCCGATGGACCGCACGATCTTCGAGTCCGAGCACGACGCGTACCGCGCGAGCGTGCGCACGTTCCTGCAGAAGGAGGTCGTGCCTCACTACGACGACTGGGACCGCGACGGCATCGTGCCGCGTGAGCTCTTCACCCAGGTCGCCGAGCTGGGTGCGTTCGCCGCCGTGCCCGAGGAGTACGGCGGTGCCGGCATCTCCGACTTCCGCTACAACGCGGTGCTCCTCGAGGAAGCCGCGGCCCTCGGCGTCGGCCCGGCGATCCTCGGTCCGACGCTCCAGGCGGACGTCTGCATGCCGTATCTGCTCGACCTGACCACCGAGGAGCAGAAGCGGCGCTGGCTGCCGGGCGTTGCGACGGGGGAGACGATCCTGGCCATCGCCATGACCGAGCCGGGCACGGGCTCCGATCTCTCCGGGATCCGCACTCGCGCCGTGCGCGACGGGGACGACTACGTCATCAACGGCGCCAAGACGTTCATCACCAATGGGATCAACGCCGACCTCGTGATCACAGCGGTCCGCACCGGCGATCACCCCCATCGCGGCATCAGCCTGATCCTCATCGAGACCGGCTCGCCCGGCTTCGAACGGGGCCGGAACCTCGACAAGGTCGGCCAGCACGCACAGGACACGGCCGAGCTGTTCTTCACCGACGTCCGCGTGCCAGCGGCGAACATCCTTGGCGAGGAAGGTGCCGGCTTCGTCGGTCTGACCAACAACCTCCCGCAGGAGCGGCTGTCGCTGGCCGTCTCCGCCGTCGCCTCGGCCCGGGCGGCGCTCGACTGGACCGTCGCGTACGTCCGTGAGCGTCGAGCCTTCGGCCAGGCGATCGGTGAGTTCCAGGCCACCCGGTTCCGGCTCGCCGAGCTCGTGACCGAGGTGGACATTACGCAGACGTACGTCGACAGGGCGATCCTTGAGCTCAACGCCGGCCACCTCGGTGCCGTTGACGCGGCGAAGGCGAAGCTGTGGGCCACCGAGCTGCAGGGCCGCGTCGTCGATGCCTGCCTCCAGATGCACGGCGGGTACGGGTACATGCGCGAGTATCCGATCGGACGCGCCTTCGCCGACGCTCGCGTGACTCGCATCTACGGTGGCACTAGTGAGATCATGAAGGAGATCATCGGCCGGTCGCTGAAGCTCGGCTGACATGCGGTGAGGGGGCAGATGCCTGAGGTAGGTCGCCCGGTCCGGGGGACGCGGCCGACGAACCGGCGCGCGCTCATCCTCGATGCCGCGACGGCGCTCTTCGCCGAGCGAGGCTACGAGAATGTCGCCATGGGCGACATCGCCGAGGTGGTCGCCGTCGGCCCGTCCGCGCTCTACCGGCACTTCCCCGGCAAGGCGGAGCTGCTCGTGGCTGCCATCGGTGAGGTCGCCGCCGAGCTCATCCGGCGTACCGAGGGCGCGGAGTCGCTCCGGTCGGTGCTGGTCGACCTGGCGGCGTACTCGGTTGAGCACCGCTTCTCCGCCGTGCTGTGGCAACGCGAGTCCAGGCAGCTGCCGGCCCAGTTGTGGGCGCCCGTCCGCGACCATCTTCGCGCCATCCGGGACCACGTCGCGGCCGCCGTGCTCCGTGAGCGTCCCCGGCTGGCGCTGGACCAGGCTCGGGCGCTCTCCGTGGCCACGCTGGGAGCACTCTTCAGCCCGTCCTTCCATCACACCTCGATGGCGAGCCCGGGCTTCGAGGAGCGGCTGGTGGAGGTCGCGTCCCGCGTGGCGGACGTGGACGTGCCTCCCGCACCGGCGCCGGTCGCCCGTCGGAGCGGTCTCACCCCCGCGAGCCGGCGTGAGGATGTGCTCGCTGCGGCGATGCGTCTCTTCGCCGAGCGCACCTACGCCAGCGTCGGCATGGAGGAGATCGCCCAGGCGGCCGGCATGGCCACGTCGAGCGTCTATCTCCACTTCAGCGGCAAGGCCGAGATCCTCTGGGTCGCCCTGCAGCGCGGCACCGGCTACCTCCAGCTCACCTCGAACGAGGTGTTGGCGATGGCGCCCGACGAGCGCAGTGCGCTCGACGGGCTCGTCGCGATCTACGCACAGTTCGCGATGCGCCATCCGGAGCTCGTCGACGCCCTGATCACCGAGATCAGGAGCCTGGGTGCCGAGGAGACCGCGGCCTCGACCATGGCCCAGCGCGAGTACGTCGCCGAGTGGGTCCATCTCTACCGACGCCTGCATCCGGGCGCGGGCGTCCCGGCCGCGACCATCACGGTGCAAGCCGCGTTAATGGTGGTCAACGACCTCGCTCGGACGCCGGCCTTCCGATCTCGGTCCGATGCCGCCGACGTGGCCGCCGCCCTCAGCCGAGCAGCCCTCGGGTTGTCCTGACGTCGGCGCGCGGCGCGGGCCCCGACCGGCTCTGCGCCTGGACGACTGGCAGCTCCGGCCTGTAAGAGGTCTTGAGTGGCAGTCCCAGGTCCAGGTAGTCGGCGAGTCCGGCCAGGGTTCCCTCATGGTGCTGTTGCAGTCGTAGGGCGACAATGCGCGGCCGAGTTCGTCGGCGACTTCGGCCCCGCCACCAGCTCAACGGCGACGACCGGCGGGCGACGCTGACGAGTGCTCCGTCGGCGTCGAGGACCTGGTCGACCGCCTCGGCGACGGCAAGGGTGGGACGTCGGCTGCCGGACTCGATCCGGCTGGGATGCCCGGCGTCGACGTGAGCCCGTCTGGCTATGGCTCGCAGGCTCAGTTTGGCGGCCTCCCTCCGGGCCCGCATCGCCTGGATCTGACGGGTTGCCGGTGGTACCGGAGTACCACCGGCGGTCTGGAAGAGCCGACTGCGGTACCACGACCTTGGCGCTACGCGAGCCTAACGTGGTGAGCATGATTCAGGTACGCGAAGTAACCAGGCGGTACGGCGCGAAGACCGTCGTTGACCACCTGTCGTTCACCGCGAAGCCCGGTCAGGTCACCGGGTTCCTCGGCCCCAACGGCGCCGGCAAGTCGACGACCATGCGGATGATCGTCGGCCTCACGGCGCCAACCTCCGGCGACGTGCTGGTCAACGGCAAGCCGTACGTGTCGTCGAAGGCCCCGCTGCGCGAGATCGGCGTGCTGCTCGAAGCCAAGGCCGTGCACCCCGGCCGCACGGCGGTCAGCCACCTGCTCGCCCTGGCCCGCACGCACGGCATCCCGCGCTCGCGCGTCGACGAGGTGCTCGACCTGGCCGGCCTCTCGGCCGTCGCCCACAAGCGGGTCGGCGCCTTCTCCCTCGGCATGGGCCAACGGCTCGGCATCGCCGCCGCGCTGCTCGGCGACCCGGCCGTGGTGATGCTCGACGAGCCGGTCAACGGACTCGACCCGGAGGGTGTCCTCTGGGTGCGCAACCTGCTCGCCGGCCTGGCCGCCGAGGGCCGCACCGTGATGCTGTCCTCGCACCTGATGAGCGAGGTCTCGCTGATCGCGGACCACCTGGTCATCGTCGGCCGAGGCAAACTGCTGGCCGATACCACCGTAGCCGACTTCGTGACCACCGAAGGCGTCCGGGTCGTCACTGCCGTCCCCGACGCGCTGCGCGCGGTGATCGCTAGCCCGGGCGTCACCATCACCTCGACCGGCGCCGAGGAACTGTTCGTCACCGGCGCCTCCGCCCGCCAGATCGGGCTGGCCGCGGCCACCCGCGGCATCCCCCTGTTCGAGCTCACCCCACAGAACGCCTCCCTCGAAGAGGCGTTCATGGACCTGACCCGCGACGCTGTCGAATACGAGGCCTCCCGATGAAGATCACTGCTGGGGGCGTCGTTGCCGCCGAATGGACCAAGTTCTCCTCGCTGCGCTCCACCTGGATCACGACCGGCATCTCGGCCGTCCTCCTGATCGCCTTCGGCATGATCGCCTCGGCTTCCTTCTCCGGCGACGGCATGACCTCGATCGACCTGGCCCTGTCCGGCAGCATCCTGGCCGCCCTGTCCGTCGGAGCGCTCGGCGCGCTGCTGGGGGCGAGCGAATACACCACCGGCATGATCCGGGCGACCCTCGCCGCCGTGCCACGCCGATTGCCGGTACTGTGGTCGAAGAGCCTCGTGGCCGGGGCAGCCGCCTTCGTCACGATGACTGCAGGCGCCTTCGCCGCCTTCGCACTGGGGTCGGCCGTGCTCAACGACAACGTCGGCGGCCTGGACCTCGGAGACGACGGCGTCCTTCGCGCCCTTCTCGGCGCCGGCCTCTATCTGGGCCTGGTCGCGGTGCTCGGCGTCGCGCTCGGCATGCTCGTGCGCTCCAGCGCCGGCGCCATCACGATCCTGGCCGGCGTGCTGCTCATCGTGCCCGGTCTAGCCGCGCTGCTGCCGCACTCGATCTCCGAAGCCATCACCCCGTACCTGCCGAGCAACGCGGGCAGCGCCGTGATGGCGCTGACCCCCGGAGACGGCACCCTGGCGCCGTGGACCGGTCTCGCGGTCTTCGCCGGATACGTGATCGTGACGCTCGCCGCAGCGGCGTATGGGCTCAAGAAGACCGACGCTTAACGGCGCGTAGAGGAGAATCGGCTGATGAGCACGCAGGGACGGCTGGTGGACCGGCAGACACGGCTGCGGACCTTCGGCCGGCGCCACCCGTGGGTCATGGACACCTTGGTGGCCGTACCGATCGTGCTCCTCAGCATTCCAGACCTGATCGAGAAGCCCCTATCGGCGACGATCGCAACGCTGGTCCTGCTGCCGGCGCTGTACTGGCGGCGACGGTACCCGCTTCCCGCGTTCCTGGTCACCGCGACCATCGAAACAGTCGAGGCATTGCTGGACGTCGGCGTCGGCGCCGGGGCGATCTTGCTCGTGATGCTCTTCGGGGTGGCCTCCCGCGGTTCATGGCGGGCGCTGGCTTGGGCATCCGGGATCACCATCGGGATACTGACAGCCCAGATCTACCTTCTCGGACCGGTCACTCAGAACCGCATCCTCACGTTGCTCCTCGCCCTCGGCCTGACGGTGGCTGCGATCGCGTCCGGTGTAGCGGTGCGCACCCGCCGGGCGTACCTCGTCGCTCTGGAAGACCGCGCCGCCCGCCTGGAGGTCGAGCGCGACCAGCGGGCCCGCCTCGCCGTCGCCGACGAGCGGGCCCGGGTGGCCCGCGAGATGCACGACATCGTCGGCCACCACGTGTCAGTGATCGTGGGCCTGGCCGACGGAGGCGTCGCCCTGGCGACATCGCGGGAGGAGCAGACCGCCGAGCCACTCCGGCTGATCGGGGACACCGGCCGGCAGGCGCTGTCCGAGCTGCGCCGCATGCTGGGCGTACTGCGCGAGGGAGACGCCGACCCTCATCTGAGCCCTCAGCCCGGCATCGACGACCTCGACCGGCTGCTGCCCAGCGTACGGGCCGCCGGGCTGCCGGTCACCTACTCCACCTCGGGCGAGCTGCACACCCTCGGCAAGGGCGTGCAGCTCGCGGTCTACCGCATCGTTCAGGAAGCGCTTACCAACACCCTGAAACATGCGGGGCGCGACGCGTCCGCGGCGGTCACTCTCGCTGCCTCCGACGGAGAGGTACGGGTACGCGTTCGCGACAACGGCCGTGGCACACCGGCCGCCGCGAGCCACGGCTTGCTCGGCATGCGCGAACGCGCCGCCATGTACGGCGGTGTGGTGACCGCCGGCCCGGCCGGGAACGGCTGGCTCGTCGACGTTGTCCTCAAGGAGCCCTCATGACCACTGTCCTGATCGTCGACGACCAGCCGCTGCAGCGCATGGGCTTCAAGATGCTGCTCGAGGGCACCCCCGGTATAACCGTGGTGGGCGAGGCCGCCAC
The DNA here is from genome assembly GCF_014647515.1 of Dactylosporangium sucinum. Taxonomy (GTDB): domain Bacteria; phylum Actinomycetota; class Actinomycetes; order Mycobacteriales; family Micromonosporaceae; genus Dactylosporangium; species Dactylosporangium sucinum. Next base: position 11,668 of record NZ_BMPI01000127.1, read on the forward strand.
CGGCGCCGAGGCGGTGCGAATGGTCGAACAGGCCCGGCCCGATGTGGTGCTGATGGACGTGCGCATGCCCGGCATGGACGGCATCGAGGCCACCCGCCGCATCACCGCGGCCGGCTCCCGCACCCACGTGCTGATCCTGACCACATTCGACCTGGACGAATACATCTACGCCGGGCTACGAGCCGGGGCAAGCGGCTTCCTGCTCAAGGACGCCTGCCCCGAGGAGCTGCTCGCGGGCATCCGAGCCGTCGCCAGCGGAGACTCGGTGGTGGCGCCCAGCCTGACCCGCAAGCTGATGGACGCCTACCTGCAAGACCCGGCACCGATAGCCGACACCGATCCCCGGCTGGCCACGCTTAGCGAGCGTGAGCGGGAGGTCCTCGAGGCAATCGGGCAGGGCGCCACCAACACCGAGATCGCCGAACGCTTGAGCCTTACCGAGTCAACGGTGAAGAAGCACGTCGGACGCGTCCTGGCCAAGATCGGCGCACGGGACCGGATCCAGGCCGTCATCTTCGCCTATGACAACGGCCTGGTCCAACCACGCACCTGAGCACCGGGCGGGCGGTCGTCAGCTGGGCTCGGCCGCGCAGGACGGCGCACGCCAGCATGCCTGCGGCATTAGCTCATCCAGCACGCCGGGGTAGACCGCGGCGGCGGGCCGGTCACGTGACCACCTCGCTGGGTGTCACTGAACGTCGGCAGCGCCCGTTGGAAGAACCTCCGCGCTGTGTCGGCATCACGGCGTGCCGAGACCAGCACGTCGATGACCTGCCCGTATTGGTCGACCGCCCGGTGCGCGTACCGCCACACCCCGTTGACCCTGACGTACGGCACATCGACATGCCACCTGTCACTGGGGGTATGGCGGCAGAACCGGGCGGCGTCGGCTCGCCAGTAGCGGGGTGAACCGCTGTACCCACCGGAAGACCGTAACGTGATCGACCTGCACGCCACGCTTGACCAGCAACTCCTCCACGTCGCGGTACGACAAGCCATGGCGCAGGTACCAGCGCACGGCCACCACGATCACCTCCGGAGGAAATCCGGTACCCAGCGAACGCCGACTTCGGAGGCAGCCCCGGGCGACGAAGGCTCGACAGCTTCACCGATCAAGCGTCCCTCGATCGAGCCAATGCCCAAACGCAACGGAGCCGGTCCGCCAAGGAGCAACGGCAGACCTGCCCTGCTCGTGTTACATGACGCACCGCCCACTTCGGCCCGCCACGAGCAGACTGACGACGTTGACGAGCCCTCCACGCGGATTCTGACGGAAATCAGCTACCGAACGCCGAAGCGCGGTGCCAGAGTGTGGAGAATGCACATCGAGCCGTCGATCAGCTTCAAAGGTGCCTTGCAGGTGCTCGGCCAGTTCGACCGCCCGGCGCTCGAAGCAATCGACTCGTTGCTCGGAGGCCTGATCCTGGGCGCGGGGGCAGTATACGGCGATCCGTTCCTCGGTCTCGTCGACCCCAAGAACGAGGCCATCACACAGAGCCGACGTCTGATCGATAAACTCACCTTGCGATTGATGGGTGCGACCGGGATGGCGCGCTACCAGCTGATCGAGGCGGCGCACACCATCGTCGTGGTGGCATCATTCTTCGACGCGCTCCGCGCCGCGGTCGGAACGCGGAGCGCGGCGCTCAGCGCTCGCCGCGCTGCCCGGCGGCCGATGCCCTCAGTCCTTCGTGACGGCGATACAGTCGACCTCGACGTCGAAAGGGCCCGTCCACTCCGGCACGCAGAAGAAGATGCGGGCAGGCGGGTTGTTCGGAAAAAAGCGCTTGTAGACCTCGTTGAAAGCGTTGAAGTGCTCGGCCGAGATGCACATGACGTTGCACTTCAGCACATGCTCGAGGTCCGAGCCGGCGGCCTCGAGCGCCTTCTTAATCTGGGTGAGGATGAGCTCGACCTGGTGTTCGAACGGTGCGTTCGGGAGGATTTCCCCGGTGTCGGGGTCGAAAGGCGGCATGCCCGAGACGAACACCAGGTTGCCGGCCCGGGTACAGGTCGACACCGGCGCGCCCCACTTCTCGAAATTGCTGTCGATGGGTTCGACCCGGATGATTTCCCGTTCCATGCGTTCGCTCCTGGTCCGTTTGGCGTCAGTCAAGCCTGGACTTTTCGCGAAAGTCCGCCGATGAGTGCGTGTGAATACGAAGGTGTGATCCGGCACTAGCGATCTTGAACGTTCGTTGTTCAACAGGCCGTCACCCAAGCTGAACAGCTAGCTCTGCGGTCTGGCGTGCTGCAGTGCGATCCGCTGGAAGACTTCGGCCTGTGTTGGGTAGCAGTGAACCGTGTTGGCCAGCGCGGCCAAGGGCATCTGGTTCGTGATTGTCAGCGTAAG
>NZ_BMPI01000128.1 GCF_014647515.1 Dactylosporangium sucinum
CGAAGCCCGTGGAGCTGGAAAGCCCGCACGACCCGCGGGCGAAGCCCGTGGAACAAGAAGTGCGTCGCGCAGCGGCGCGTGGGGGGTGTGCAGTGGGAACCCCCCACAGACCCGCGTGCGAAGCCCGTGGAGCTGGAAAGCCCGCACGACCCGCGGGCGAAGCCCGTGGAGCTGGAAAGCCCGCACGACCCGCGGGCGAAGCCCGTGGAACAAGAAGTGCGTCGCGCAGCGGCGTATGGGGGGTGTGGGGTGGGAACCCCCCACAGAACCGCGGGCGAAGCCCGTGGAGCTAGGAACAGCATTACTTGGCGGTCAGCTCGGACCCGCCGTCGGCGTGGTACTGGGTGCCCTCGACGAACTCGGAGGCGAAGCGCTCGCGCAGCGCGTCCAGCTGGCTCCACTCGGCCTGGTGCGAGGACTCCGAGCCCTCGGCCGCGAAGATGTGGTTCGAGTCGTACTCGTCGTGGCTGTAGTTCGTGTACTCGGTCTCCTCGTAGCGAGCACCCGACGGGTCCTCGAACTCGACGTGGCGGCCCTGCTGGAAGTCGGTCGACTCGGCCGACTCGGTGTCCTGCTCGTACACGTTGAAGTTGCTGTCGTAGTCCGACTCGCTGCCGGAGGCCTGCTGCAGGTGCTCCAGCTCGCCGCTCTCGGCACCGGCCTCGTAGTGGCCGTAGTCGACGCCCTGCGGGTCGTCGTAGGTCTCGATCTCGCTCATGGTGCGCTCCTTCTGGGAAGTGGTTGGTGTGGCCTTGCGATGGATAGAACGTTACGGTCCGCCACAGCCCATCGAATCCCGGAAACGTGCCACCACGCAGAGGGGCCGCGGAGACGCCTCAGAGGCGCCGCAGCGCCGCCGACGTCGCCTCGTCGGCGGGGAAGAACGACTCGATCGCGAGCTCGGAGACGGTCACGTCGAGCGGCGAGCCGAACACCGCCGTGATGCTGAAGAAGCGCAGCTCGGCGTTGCCGACCCGGATGCGGAACGGCACCACGACGTCCTGCGCGCGCTTCGGCGGCGCCTCGCCGCCGCCCGGGTAGCCGCGCAGCTCCTCCAGCAGCTCGCGCAGGTCCGCGGCGCCGGTCGCGGCGACCTGCCGCTCCAGCCGGCTCAGCAGGTGCGCCCGCCACTCGGCCAGGTTGACGATCCGCGGCGCCAGCCCGTCGGGGTGCAGCGACAGCCGCAGGACGTTCACCGGCGGCTCCAGCAGGTGCGCGGCCACTCCCTCGATGAGCCGGGCGATCGGCGCGTTCGCGTCGAGCATGTCCCACCGCCGGTCGACGACCACGGCCGGATACGGCTCGTGCCCCGCCAGCACCTGGCGCAGCGACGCGCGGACCTCCTTGAGCTGAGGGCCGTCGAGCCGGCCCTCCGGGTACGCCGGTGCGTAGCCGCCGGCCAGCAGCAGCGCGTTGCGCTCGCGCAGCGGCACGTCGAGCTGCTCGGTGAGGCGCAGGATCATGGCGCTCGTCGGCCGCGAGCGCCCGGTCTCCACGAAGCTCAGGTGCCGGGTCGAGATGTCGGCCTGGATCGACAGCTCCAGCTGGCTCAGCCGGCGCCTTTCCCGCCATTCACGCAGCAGTACCCCCACCGGCCGATTTTCCATGATTCCGATCGTAGGAGGGCCTCCGACAGCGCGACCATTACCTCTCGCGTAATCGACGGCGTGCGGTGGTACCGGGCAGCCTCTTGGGCATGACGGACTACGAGAACCTCGCCGGGCGGTACCTCCAGATCTGGAACGACACGAACCCCACCACCCGCCGGGCGGCGATCGATGCACTGTTCACCGCGGACGTGACCTTCGTCGACCCGACGGCGGCGGTCGCCGGCCGCGCCGCGATCGACAGCCTGATCGGCGCCGTCCAGGCGCAGCTGCCGGGCTACGTGCTGAGCCTCGCCGGCACCGTCGACGGGCACCACGACCAGGCCCGTTTCGGCTGGGAGGGCGCCCGGCCGGGCGGCGCGGCCGAGGTGGCCGGCTTCGACGTGGTGACGCTGGCGCCGGACGGCCGGATCGACCGGGTGCTGGGCTTCCTGGACCTGGTGCCCGCCTAGGGTGTCGCCGCGTGGGTGGGGTCGCCCCGCCCACGCGGTGGCCGTTTGGTGCGCGGGGATGACAGACTTCGTTGCCGTGGACAGCGAAACTTTCTGGTCGATCATCGACGGGGCCCGCTCCGCCGCCGGCGACCGTGTCACGCCGGGCTTCGCGGAGCGCTTCACCGCCGCGCTGCGGATGCGCCTGGCCACCCTGGACAAGAGCGAGCTGCTCGACTTCGACGCCCGCCGCACGGAGCTGCAGGCCCGCGCCAACTCCCCGGCGATGTGGGCGACGGGCCGGATCGTGGCCCGCTTCGCCGACGCGTTCGTCGACGGCTTGATCGCGCGTGGCCGCGACGTCTACGAGCGCGCCGTGGCCGACCCCGACGCGCTGGCGGAGGACCCGGTGGTCCGCGCGGTGGCCGCGGGCGAGCTCCCGGCCCACGAGCTGGCGCCGCGCGAGGTCGAGGACCTGGCCGAGGAGCTGTACGGCGAGGAGGACGACTACCCGATGCTCCTGCGCGCCCGCACCGGCCAGGTGGCCCCGCTGACCACGGACGACTGGGACGACGAGGACGACGAGGCGGTCCGCAAGCACCTGCCGAAGATCGCCGCGCTGTTCCTCTCCTGACGGGTGCTGCCGTGATCGATGGAGCCGGCTGGCTGTCATAGCGACCGGAAGTCTCCATCGATCTTGGAAGCCATCGTGGTCGCGCTGACCACGCTGCGCCTGCTTGCGGTGGCCGTTTGCGGGCCTGGTCGGTGAGGGTAGATCGACCAACGTCTGTGGAAAACCGCGCACGGGTGGTGAGTGCAGGGCCCGCAGGTGGGTGTCAGGTGCTGGCCGGAGCTGTGGTAGCGGCGCGGATGCTGCGCAGCCCGGAGAAGATCATGCAGCCGGGCAGCGTCAGCGCCAGACTGTTCGACACCAGCTGCAGCGGTGAGCCCGTCGCCGCCCCCGCCGCGTCCCACGTCGGGCTCAGGGCCGACAGCAGCGTGCCGCCCACCGCGAAGAATGCCACCGTCGCCAGCGCGGCGATGCCCGTCACGCGGGCGAACTGGCGGCCCACCGTGACGAAGCGGGTGCCGATGCCGCAGGCCAGCGCGGCCAGCAGGGCGCCGGCGAAGACCGCGTAGCTCGCGTAGTCCACCGTGTTGGCCAGCACCGCGTAGAAGCGGTCCGGCTCCCACGACCAGCCGGTCGACGCGCCGCGCCAGGCCAGCTCCGAGATGATGTTCTGGGCGGCGACCGCACCGGCCACGATCAGGGCCGTGCGGCGGGCCTGGGCCAGCGCCAGCTCCCGCTGGTAGTCGGGGGCCAGCTCGTGCACCGCGCCGAACTCGTCCACGGCCTGGCGCTCGGCCGCGGCCCGGTCGAGGCCGTCCTCCTCGTATCGCGCGGCCGCGTCCACGAGGCTGTCGCGCGCCTCGGTCACCAGGTCGGCCTTGGCCGCGCGCGGGCCGCGCAGCGTGCGGCGGAGCGCGGCGACATACGCGTCGATCGGGCCAGCAACCATCACCACCACCTCAGTATGCCGACGCGCGTGCGACGGCGACTGAGGGTTGACCCTGACCTTTCCCCGGGTTGTCCGCGCACGTCTGGCGCGTCGAGGACAAGGGCGGCTACATGTAGACGCACTACCTATGAACGACGAAGGGACGACGACCGTGCGCAAGTGGCTTCTCGGCGGGCTCGGCCTGCTGCTGGTCCTGTGCGGGGGAGGGGTCGCCGCGATCACCTGGGTCCTCAACCGCAGCGCCGTCAACACGATCGGGAAGGTGAACTTCGACCGTGCGCTGAAGATCCCGCCGCTGGCCGAGTCCGCCGTGGACGGGCAGGGGCGGCGCGTCTTCGAGCTCAAGGCCCAGGCCGGCGAGAGCGACCTCGGCCACGGCGCGACCCGCACCTGGGGCTACAACGGGTCTTACCTCGGGCCGACCCTGCGCGCCAAGCGCGGCGAGCAGCTCGTGGTGAACATCCACAACGGCCTCGGCGAGCCGACCACGGTCCACTGGCACGGCATGCACCTGCCGGCCCAGGCCGACGGCGGCCCGCACCGCCCGATCGCGGCCGGCGGCGGCATGTTCCAGGCGGCGTGGAAGCTCGACCAGCCGGCCGCGACGCTCTGGTACCACCCCCACCCCAGCGAGCGGACCGAGGCGCAGGTCTACCGCGGCCTGGCCGGCATGTTCATCGTCGACGACCCGGCGACGGACAGCGCGCAGCTGCCCCACGAGTACGGCGTCGACGACGTGCCGGTGATCGTGCAGGACAAGGTGTTCGACGGCAGCCAGCTCAGCATGAGCGACCGGTTCGGCAGCGACATCGGCGTGCTCGGCGACGAGCTGCTCGTCAACGGCACCCCGGGCCCGTATCTCGACGTGCAGACCGAACGCGTCCGGCTGCGCCTGCTCAACGGCTCGACCGCGCGCGTCTACAACTTCACGCTCGAGGGCGGCCGCCAGTTCGCCATGGTGGGCTCCGACGGCGGTCTGCTCGCCCGGCCGTACATGACGGATCATCTGCGGCTCTCCGTGGGGGAGCGGGCCGAGATCGTGGTCGAGCTCAAGCCGGGGGAGCACCTGGCGCTGCGCAGCGAGCGGCCGCTGCCCGACTTCGACTTCGGCAACCGCAAGTTCCAGGGCGGCGAGGACTCGTTCGACGTGCTCCAGCTGCGCGCCGCCCCGACGCTGCGCAAGAGCCCCGAGCTGCCGGCGGCCCTCGTCGACACGCCGCGGCTCGACCCGAAGCAGGCGGCGGCGAAGCGCGACTTCACGTTCTCCGGCCGCGACATCAACGGCGACGGGATGGACATGGACCGGGTCGACGCGGTGGTCGTGAAGAACACGACCGAGGTGTGGAACGTCGAGAACGGCCACGACACGCCGCACAGCTTCCACATCCACGACGTGCAGTTCCAGGTGCTCTCGATCGACGGCGCGGCGCCGCCGGAGCCGCTGGGCGGCTGGAAGGACACGCTCTTCCTGGAGCCGCACCGCAAGTTCTCGGTCATCGCGCGGTTCGCCGACTACGCCGACCCGACGACGGCCTACATGTTCCACTGCCACGTCCTGCGCCACGAGGACGAGGGGATGATGGGCCAGTTCGTGGTCGTCGAGAAGAAGGGCGACAAGCCACGCCTGCAGCACGGCTGAGGTGCCGGGCCCCCCGTGGCGGCGCGGGGCCCGGCACGTCTCGCAAGCGTTCCGTCGTCCCCGTGCGTCGTCCCTATGGCGGCGGCAACCCAACGAGAACCGCTCTGTGATCGGCATGACACATCGATCAACGCTCCCATGTCAAGGGCGAGGTGTCGGATGTCACCGTGGCTCGCCCAGGTGTCGGCGGAGCGCGACGGGAGCGTCTCGCTCGGTGCCCGTCCAGGCGGTGTGGCCGTCCGGCCGCACCAGCACCCAGCGGTCGTGCGGGGCGGCGACGAGCCGGTCGGCATAGCCGGCCGGCACCGCCGGCGGGCCGAGCAGCACGTGCCGGCCGGACCGCAGCAGCTCGTACAGCCGCTGCCCGGTCGGCACGGTCACGTCTGCCTGCCGAGGGGCGTGCGGGTAGCCGATGCCGATGCCCGACACCGTGCCGGCCGCCCGGCGCATGACGGTCGGCACGTGCAGCAGCGCCCCGCCGAGCAGGTCGCGGCCGGCCCGCGCGGCCCGGGACTGGAGCATCGCCAGCCGGATCAGGCCGCCGCTGCTGCGCAGGACGAGGGCGCCGACGGGGTGGCGCTCGTCGTGGTACGAGTCGAGCAGGCCCGCCGGGGCCCAGCCGGCGGCGGTCGCGGCCAGCTTCCAGCCGAGGTTCGCCGCGTCCTGCAGGCCGGTGTTCATGCCCTGGCCGCCGGCGGGGGAGTGCACGTGCGCGGCGTCGCCCGCGAGGAACGCGCGCCCCACGCGGTACCGCGGAACCTGACGCTCATCGCTGTGGAAACGGGACATCCAGCGCGCGTCGTGCATCCCGAAGTCGGTGCCGAGCGCCAGCCGGGTCACCTCCCGGACCTCGTCGAGGGTGAGCGGGGCGTCGTCGGGCCGGTCGGCGCGCCGGTCCCAGGCGAAGATCCGGTGCCACCCGTCGCCGAACGGCGCGACGAACGCGAACCCCTCGGCGCCGGCGTTGACGGCCAGCGTGTCCTCGGGCGCGTCGGTCAGCCGCACGTCGGCCAGCATGATCGAGCGGAGCACCGCCCAGCCCGGGAACGGCACGCCGAGCGCCGAGCGGACCACGCTGCGCACGCCGTCGGCCCCCACGACGTAGTCGGCCGCGAACGTCCCGTCGCCGGTCACCACCTCGACCCCGTTGTCGTCCTGCCGCACGCCGGTCACCTCGACGCCGCGCAGCAGCCGGGCGCCCGCCCCCACGGCGCGCTCCTCGAGGATCCTCTCCACGTGGTACTGCGGGGTGATCAGCAGGAACGCGAAGCGCGACGGCAGCACGCCCAGATCGACCCGCACGCGCTCGAACAGGCGCAGCCGGCGGATCGCGGTGCCCGTCGCGATCAGCTCCTCCGCCAGCCCCCGGGCGTCGAGCTGCTCCAGCGTGCGGGCGTGCACGCCGAACGCGCGGGTCAGGTTGGACTCGGCGCCGCGCCGCTCCAGCACGGTGACGTCGACCCCGGCCGCGGCGAGGTCCCCGGCGAGCAGCAGCCCGGTCGGCCCGGCGCCGACGATGACGCTCCTCATGGCTTCTCCTCTATGCCAACATCTGTTTGCCAACGACTGTAGGCCAACTGCTGTTGGTGCTGCAAGTTGACCTGAAGAGGGGTTCAAGTTGCACCCTGGTTGCCGTGCAGAACCGACGCGCCCTCACCATCGGCATGGTCTCGCTGGTCACGTTCGCCGCCTTCGAGGCGGTCGCCGTGACGGCGGCGATGCCGACCGTCGCCCGGGCCCTCGACGGCCTCGCGCTGTACGGCTTCACCTTCGGCGGCCCGCTCGCCACGAGCGTCGTCGCGATGGTGCTCGCCGGCGGCTGGAGCGACCGGGCGGGCCCGGCCCGCCCGACGCTGGTCGGCGTGGCGCTGTTCTGCCTCGGCCTGCTGGTCGCCGGCCTCGCCCCGGACATGTGGGCGCTGGTCGCCGGCCGGCTCGTCCAGGGCTTCGGCGGCGGCCTGTTCACCGTGGCGGCATACGTGGTCGTCGGTCGCGCGTACCCGAACGACCAGCACCCACGCATCTTCTCCGCCTTCGCCGCGGCCTGGGTCCTGCCCGCGGTCGTGGGCCCGACGGTGGCCGGCGTCATCGTGGAGCATCTGGGCTGGCGTTGGGTCTTCCTGCTGGTGGCATTCGCGTCGGTACCGGCGACGCTGATGATCTGGCCGCAGATCCGCCTGATCACGGGCCAGCCGGCGGCGACGGCCGTCAACCGCCGCGTACCGTGGGCGATCGGCGCCGCGGCGAGTCTCTGCCTGCTGTACCTGGGCGGTCAGCGGGTCGACTTCCTGACCCTGCTGTACCTCGGCCTGGGCCTGGCCGGCGTGGTGTTCTGCGCGCCGAGGCTCCTCCCGCGGGGCACGTTCCGGGCGGGCCGCGGCCTGCCGAGCGTGGTCCTGCTGCGCGGCCTGGCGGGCGCCGCCTTCGTCCAGACCGACGTGTTCATCCCCCTGCTCCTCACCCGCGAGCGCGGCCTGAGCCCGACACTGGCCGGCCTCACCCTGACCACCGGCGCCATCTGCTGGTCGGCCGGCTCCTGGCTGCAGGCCCGCCAGGCGCAGCGCCTGACGTCCGCCGCCCGCCTGCGCCTGGGTCTGGTCGCGATCGCCGTGGGCGTGGTGTCGGCCCTCTCGCTGGTGGTGCCGTCGGTCCCCGTGCCGGTGGTGCTGGTGGGCTGGGCGATCGGCGGCTTCGGCATGGGCCTGGCCTACCCGACGATGTCGGCGCTGGTCCTTTCGCTCTCCGCGCCGGGCACGCAGGGCGCGAACAGCTCGGCCCTCCAGGTCGGCGACGCGCTGCTCACGACGACGGTCCTCGCGGTGGGCGGCTCACTGTTCGCGCTGCTGGTCGACACCCCGGCGGGCTACCTGGCGGCGTTCTCGGTGGCGCTGGTCCCGGCCCTGCTGGGCATCTGGGTGGCCGGCTCAACGACCCCGCAGCCACCGGTGCACGAGGGCGAGGGGCACGACCCCGACGGGGTACCAGAGCAGGTCGACGGGATCGAACGCCACCCCGAGCGCGAGCCGAGCGAGCAGGCTGTGCGCGGATAGGGTGCGGGGAAGGTCGGTAATCTGGAGCAGCTCGACGCCCCAGCACCAGCCGAGCGCGAGGCCGGCGGTGGCGAGCGGCGTGAGCCGCGGCCAGAGGGCGAGCAGCCCGCCGTACGCCATGGTCGCGTAGAGGGCGGTGCCGGAGTACTGCGAGAGCGGGCTGCTGGTCTCGATGTACTGCCCGTTGAGCGCCCGGATCCCGAACGCGAGGCCGAGCGCTGCGACGACGACGCCGAGCCCGCTGAGCCGCACTGTCCGATCCGAGATCACCACGGCCGCGATGCTAGCCCCTGCCTACCACCCCGCCTGGTCCGCTCGACCCGTGCGCGCTTGCCGCGGTCCCGCTCCCGCGGCCGCGCGCCTTCTGTGTCGCGCGCTGCTGGTGTCAGGCATCCGGTTCGCGGGTCAGGCTGAGACGTTGGTCGATCTACCCTCGCAATTCAAGATCGAACCGAGGGTAGATCGACCAACGTCAAAAGCAGGAGACCTACGGCTGCGACAGCTCCACGCCCGCGCCCGGGCCCAGTTGCAGGAACTCCAGCAGGTCGGCTGCCGCCGCCAGCACCGCCGACGCGGCCTCGTCGCCCAGGCGGCGGAACGGGCGGACGCGGACCGTGCCCTGCTCGACCGCCCACAGGCCCGCGACGAAGCCGTCGACGAGGAACGTCGGGTGGACCATCGAGTAGCCCGGGCAGACCCGCGCCCGGTCCTCGTCGCTCACGATCCGGGTGCGGTCGGCGTGGCTCAGGACGAGGTTGTCGAACTCGGGCAGGAAGCGTACCGGCGCCGGTTCGTCCGGGTCGGCCAGCGGCTCGTCCGGCAGGTCGAGTAGCTCGCGGCCGTCTTCCGCGCGGTACACCCGCAAATGCGGACGCAACGCCTCGACCGAGGCTCGCAGCCGGCGGAGTCCGGACCAATTCTGCAGGTCGGCGTGCGTGGCCGGGCCGCACGACCGGAGGTACCGCCGGAGCAGCATCTCCACCGTGGGCGCCTCGGCCAGCGGTGCGCCCAGCCAATCCTCGGCCAGCGCCACCGACACGTGCCCCCGCCGGCGCCACACGCCCGACGGCGGCGGGTGCAGGAGCGCCAGCTGGTGCTGGACGACCCAGGCCAGGGTGATCCCCTGCCGGCCCGGGAACCGCTCGGCGAGCTGCTTGGCCAGCTTCGGCCGGGTCATCGGCTGCCCGTCGAGGATCTCGCGGCCGGCCCGTGCGACCTCGGCGAGGTCCAAGCCCTCCAACTCGCGGCGGAAGATCGACAGCCCGGTGGCGCCGATCCGCTCCCGGAGCAGCGCGCGCAGCCACAGGTAGTCGGCGCCGGTCGTGATGTGCTGGGTGCTGCGCAGCAGGCCGCCGCGCACCAGGCGGCGGTCCTCCAGCGCGGCGGTGAGCTGCTCGTGGCCCAGGCCGGTGCGGGTCCACAGCCCGACGTACGGCGCGTCGACCTCCTGCGCCTGCACGGCCACGAGATGCGCGACGACGTCCTCGATCGGGCGGCGGTCGGGCTCCAGCAGGAGCTGTCGCCGCAGGTAGGTCCGGTTGAGCCGGCGCGTGGTGAGCTTCACGGCACCGACGCTACGGCCGGATCCGGACAGGTGCTGTCCTCAACTCTCGGTGGCCCGGAAGCGCGTCACCAGCTCCACCGCGATCGAGCCGTCCGGATGTTCCCGAGCGGGCGCGTAGCCGGCCGTGCGCAGGGCGGCGAGGGTCTCCTCGGGTGGCAGCACACTCGTCAGTACCGTCGGCGCGAGCGCCCGCAGCTCCAGCCGGGCGAGGCTCTTGACCCGCAGGATCTCGTCCAGCAGGGTCGCGTCCTCGCTGTGGACGACGCAGCCGACGGCGCGCACGCGCACGCCACCGTGACGGCGGGCCACGTCGCTCACGAGGTACCGCAGCGGCTGCGGCACCCGTCCGCCCGTCGCCGCCTCCTCCAGCGCCGCCAGCAGCTCCTCGGCCGATCGACCAGCGTCGAACGCCCGGCGCACCGAGGCGGCGGAGAAGCGCCAGGTCGACGCCCCGCCGCGGGACTCGCGGTCGGCGGCCAGGTCGAGGAACGCGGCGAGCGCGGCCGACGGTGTGCCGGTCGCGACCGCGGTCAGGTCGCCCTGCAGGACCACGGTCTGCTCGGCGGCCGGGAGGTACCGGGCCAGCACCTCGGTCAGGTGCTCGCCGCCCCGGTCGTCGAGCAGGGCCCGGCAGATCTCCGTCGGTGCCAGGTGGGCGCCGACCCCGAGCAGCTCGGCCTCGTGCCAGAGGGCCACCGCCGTGGCGAGCGCCTGGTCGGGCTCGGCGACGATCAGCGGGCGGGCGAACACGAGGAACGCGCCGATGACGTCGGCGCTCGCCACGCCCAGCCCGTCGGGCAGGCTGCCGAGCAGCCCGACGACCGCGTGCCGGGCGAGGGCCGCCCCCTCCTCGCGCTGGCTGCGCACGAGCGCCGGCGTGTCGGTGGCGAGCAGGGGTGCGGCATGCATGCCGAACCAGCAGTCGAGGATTCGGCGGTACTGCTGGGCCGGTTCGAGCTTCATCCAGGCGTCGAAGTCCGGGCTGGGGGCGACCCGGTCCCCGGCCAGGCCGAGGAGCCCGCTCAACCCGGCCAGCGTCAGCCACAGCCGCAGCTCGAGGTCGGTGCCGCCGACCGTCTTGGCCAGCCGGCGCAGCTCGCGCACGCCCACGCCGCCGTTCTTGAGCATCGGCACCGGCGCGCGGCCGCACTCCTCCAGCACGGCCGTGATCGCGGCGAGGGCCGCCCGCGCGGCCGCGGCGCCGTCGCGCTCGACCATCGCGGTGCTCACCTCGACCGGCGCCAGCAGCGGCGGTGCCGGGTCGAACGGCGCGACGAAGTCCTCGCGCAGCACCACGCCGACCTCGCTCGGCAGCATCGCGGCGCCGCCGGCGATCGGGTTCCAGGCGACCAGGCCGTGGTCGATCGCCCAGCGCAGCGGGGTGCGCCGGCCGTTGCGCAGCGCGGCCATGTGCCGCGGGTCGTACCAGTACGGGTCGGTGCCCGACAGGTCGCGCAGCAGCTCGCGGGCCTCCTCCGGCGCCTCCCCGAACTGCGCGCGGACGACGGCGGCGTCGGCGAGCGCGGCGGCGATCGCCGTCACCAGCTCGCGCTGGGTGCGCCCGACCGGGGCGCCCAGCTCGTACGCGACCCGCTGCAGCTGCCCGGTCGGCACCGCTCCAAGGCCGACCACCACCGACGGCGCGAAGCCGAAACCGCCCGCGATCACCTCGTACAGCGGGACACAGCGCAGCCAGTCGCCGTCATCCGGCCAGACGAGACCCCACTCCTCCAGCGCCGTCAGGGCGGCGTCGAGCCCGGCGTCGTCCGGCAGGACGCCGAGGGCCGCCGCCAGGTCCCGCCGCCGGGTGCCGGCCGCGCGCAGCGCGAGCACCTCGGCGACCTGCAGGCCGGGCAGCGGCTGCACGGTGAGGGCCCGCACGATCGAGTCGACCGACACGAGCCGCCCGGCGAGCTCGGCCGGCGTCGCCGGCGCCAGCTCGTGCAGCGCCGCGAGCCGGGCCAGCCGGGTCGCGGGCAGTCCCTCGAGGTGCTCCAGCAGAGTCTTCACGCCGTCTCCATTGGGGCGACCCTACTGCGGCGTGCGCTCCTTGAAGAACGTCCACACGACGTCGGAGGCGTTCGTCGTCGTCTTGGTGTCGGCGAGCTCGCCGGTCGTCGCGCCGAACCAGGCGTGGCCGCCCTCCTTGACGACGTATGAGTCGGCGCGGGAGCCGTCCGGGCACCGGGTGAGGGTCCGGTCGGGCTGGGAGTTCGGCGCCGGCGTGCAGCCCAGCCGCTCGCGCCAGGTGGCGATGCCCCGGCGGAACGTGTCGGCCTGCGGGTCGGTCGCGCCGATGAGCGTGATGACGTCGACCCGGCTCGCCGGCTTGTAGTCGGCCGCCTCGGTGCGCGTGCCGTAGAAGCCGCCGCTCACCACGCCGATCGCGGCGAACGTGCCGGACGCCTCGACCGCGGCGCGGAAGGCCAGGTCGCCGCCGTTGGAGACGCCGGCAAGGAACAGCCGGCGCGCATCGGCGTTCCAGTCGGCGACGAGCTGGGCCGCGACCGCCTTCACGAACGCGACGTCGTCCTGTGCCCCGCAGCAGCCGAACGCGTTGAACTGCCCGCCGACGCCCTCCGGGTAGGCGACCAGGACGGTGTCGCGGTCGGCCCGCGCGTCGAACCCGGTGAGCTTCTGCATCGCCTGCGCGCTGCCCGGGCGGTAGTGCAGCGCGACGACCGCCGGCGCGGCGTGCGCGGGCTTCCAGCCCTCCGGGACGTGGAGGAGATATTCGCGCTCGGTGTTACCGACAGTGACCTTGATGCGGTGGTCGCCGGGCCGCGGACCGGGGTCCGGTTGATCGACGGGCTTCGTCGTCGAGCAGGCCGCAAGGAGTAACGCCACAAGTACTGTCAGTCCCCGTTTCATGGTGATAGAGCCTAGTCAAGACGTCGATGATCGCGCATCTTCGCAGGTCCGTTCAGCGGGCGGCGTAGGTAATCTTCACTATTTTCACGGATGAATCGGTACAAAGTCGGACCGCCCGCGAAATCTATGCCCTGCAACAACTGTCGCAGACCCCCTCGCTGCCTCTATGTTGTGTCGTCGCCAAGTTCCATCGGGTTGGAGTCGATGTGGGAAAGCTGCTGTTCAGGAGGGCTGCGGTCGGCATTCTCGCCGCCGCCGCGGCCGTTGGCCTATCGACGTTGTTCGCTGCTCCGGCCAGCGCCCATACGGCGGGTGTTGCTGGCAAAGCGGAGTGTGTTGACGCCGACGGTTCGGTCGCGATCACCTGGACGCTGACCAACGACTACAACAAAGAGGTTACGCTCAGTAACTTCAAGCTGAGTCCCGCCGACGCGTCCGCGAAGTTCCCGTCGAGCATCGACGCCACGCAGAACGGCAAGAAGACCACCGTCCAGTTCACCTCGAACGCGAACAAGGACGACAAGTTCGCGACGGTGGAGTTCGACGCGAAGTGGTCGGACAACTACCACCAGCACGTGACCAGCGACAAGGTGTCGCTGACCGGGCCGTGCCCGTCGCCGTCGCCTTCCAAGTCGCCGTCGAAGCCGCCGGAGGCCACCACCCCGCCCGCCGCCACCCCGTCGGCGTCGGTGCCGGGCCTACCGGTGACCGGTACCTCGAACACGCTGCCGCTGGTCGGCACGGGCGCCGCACTCGTCGCGGGCGGCGCCGCGCTGGTGTTCGCCATCCGCCGCCGTCGCCAGGTCCGCTTCACCGCCGAGTAGCCCGTCATCCGAGGGGGCAGGCGCCGTCGGGCGCCTGCCCCCTTGCTTGCTCAACGGCTCGACGCTCCCACGCCCCACCGCCCCGCCCCTACTCCGCGATCTTGGACTTGTGGTCCCGACTTTATCGTGAAATATCGGACAAATCTGGGGCCACAACTCCAAGATCGCCGCAGCTGGCCGCGTGAGGCCGGCGGAGCGGGCGAGGTGGGCGAGGCGGCGGAGTAGGCGGACGCGACAGGGCGGGCCGAGGCGGGCGGGCCGGGCCGAGGCGGTGGAGCGGGCGAGGCAGGCGGGCCGGGCCGAGGCGGTGGGGCGGACTAGTGCAGCACCGCGTTAGTTCGTCGGGGGTGTGAGCCAGGCGGTGGGGTTGTTGAGGTAGAGGCCGCAGGCGCAG
>NZ_BMPI01000129.1 GCF_014647515.1 Dactylosporangium sucinum
CGGACGGGGTGCTCACGTCGATGATCGCGCTGACGGCTCCGGACGCGGTGGTGGTGCCGACGTTGCGGCCGGGGGACGGGCTGCTCAGTGCCGCGGCCGGGCTCCATGCCGCCGGGGTCGAGGTCGACTGGACCGCTGTCCTCGGGACGGCCGTCGCGCCGGTCGAGCTGCCGACGTACGCGTTCGAGCACGAGCAGTACTGGCTGAAGGCCCCCGCCGCCGCGACCGGCGCGGTCGACGGGCCGTTCTGGGACCTGGTCGAGCGGGGCGACGCCGCCGCCCTGGCCGAGACCCTGAACCTCGACGACCAGGACGCCGTCGGCGCGGTCCTGCCCGCCCTGGAACGCTGGCACCGAACCCGCCGAGAAGGTTCGGCGATCGACCAGCTGTGCTATAGCGAGGACTGGGAGCCCATCACCGCAACCGGCCGGCTCGACGGGATGTGGCTCCTGCACGCCGCCGCCGACGCGCCCGCCGGTCTGGCCACCGGCCTGCGCGCGGCGATGCTCCGCCACGGCGCCGCCGAGGTCCGGATCACGCCCGACCGGGACGGCCTCGGCGAGTACGCACGGCAGGCGGTTGGCGAAGGCCTTCAAGGCGTTGTCGTCGTGCCCGGTGCGAGCCTCGAGGACACGGTGGCGGTGCGCACGACGCTCGCCGAAGTCGCCACCGACACTCCACTTTGGATCGTCAACGGCGGCGCGGGTCCGGCCTGGGGGCTCGATCGGGCCTCCGTCATCGACTTGGCGGCCGATGTCGGCGCCGACGCCCTTGACCGGGTCGCCCAGTTGCTGGCCGGGCCCGAGGGTGAGGATCGTCTGGCGATCCGGGGCACGGAAGCGTACGTGCGTCGCATCCAGCGCCTCGACCCTGGAGACAGTGGCACACCGGTGATCCACGGTGCCGGCCTGGTCGCCGGTGACGACCCGGAGACGGCTCGGCGGCTCGCCCGCTGGCTCCGGGACCGTGGTGCCGATCCCGTCCTGACGGTCGATCCGGCCGATCCCGGTTCCTTTGCGGCCGTGGTCGGACACCACCCGGTAGCGGCCGTCGCGTATGCACCGGGCGCAGACGGCGGTGTTGCCGCGATCCACCAGAGCATCGCAACGGCCGCGATGCTGCGCGAGTTGGCGACCGAAACCGCGGTGCTCCTCACCGTCGCTCCCGGCGCCGGCACTCTGCCGGCTGAGACCACCGAAACCGAGGTCGCGGCGGCGGTTGGTGCCGCGCTGGCCGCGTGGTCCGAGCAAGGGCGGGCCGCGACCACCGTGTGGCTGGAGCCGGCGATCGTTGAGTCGCCTGAGCTGCTCGGGGCGGTGCTGGACCGGGCCGTGGGCTCCGGGCATTCGCGCATCCTTGCCGCTGACGTCGACTGGGAGCGGGCGATTGCCGACCGGCCCGCTCGCCAGTGGCGCCGGGCGTGGCTCGGGGTGCCGGAGGCGGCCGTGCTCATGCGGGCCGGGGACGGTGAGCCTGCCGTTACGTGGCGGGAGACCTACGCCGCCGCCGCGCCGGCCGAGCGCCCCGCTCTCGTCCGGGACCTCGTGCACGACCACGTTCGCCACATTCTGGGGCACCCGGGTGGGGTCGGTATCGACGCCGAGCGGGGGTTCCTGGAGCTCGGGTTCGCCTCGGTCACCGGGGTCGAGCTGAGCCAACGCCTAGCCGCCGCGGCCGGGGTCCGGCTGCCCGCCACGCTCATCTTCGATCATGCCACGGTCGCCGCCGTCGCCGAGTATCTGGCACGGCTCCTGGAAGAGCAGGCGGCCGGGCCCGGGGGCGGACCGGGCGCGGACGTCGACCGGCTCGAGCGCGCCCTCGCGGTACCGGGTCCGGAGCGGGACCGGATCGCGGCGCGGCTGGAGCGGCTGCTGTCGCGGTGGCGCGCCGCGGACACCGGTGCGGGCACGGCCGACGGAATACCCGACCTGGCATCCGCCGGTGTCGATGAGGTGCTGTCGTTCATCGACGACCTCGGGCTGTCGAGCACGTCCGACGGCCACCAGTTCTAGTCCTGCACGCAGTACCGACAAGGAAGCGGGAGCAGTCGCATGAAGGTAGTCATCATCGGCGCCGGGGTGGGCGGGCTGGCGTCCGCGATCGGCCTGTCCGCCGCGGGCCACGAGGTCCACGTCTACGAGCGGTCCGAGACCGTCCGGGCGGCCGGCAACGGCATGATCGTGTGGCCGAACGGCACCGGCATCCTGCGGGAGCTCGGCGTCCAGCCCGACGAGCTCGGCATGCGCATGGACATGGGCGAGCAGCTGCTGGACAACGGCACGAAGATCTTCTCGACCGACTACACCGATGTGGCGCAGTACTACGGTATCCCGATCATGCTGATCGGCCGGCAGCGTCTCGTCGAGCGGCTCGCCGGCGCGCTGCCCGAAGGGGTGCTGCACCTCGGCGCGAAGGTGACCGCGGTCCGCAACGTCAAGGCGCGCGGCGGCAAGCCGGCCGGTGCCGTGGCGACGTTCGAGGACGGCACCGAGGTCGAGGCCGACGTGCTCATCGGCGCCGACGGGCTCGGCTCGGTCGTCCGCCGGCACCTGCACGGCAACACCCCGGCCGCCTACACGGGCTGGTGCGCGTGGCACGGGGCGACGAAGGCGCCGATCGAGCTGACGGACCTGCCGAAGGTCCAGGCGTACTCCGGCCCGGCCGGTGTCGCCGCGCTGCACCCGATCGGTTACGGGCAGCTGTTCTGGGCGTTCGAGACGCCGTGGCGGGAGGGCCAGGTCCTGCCGGCGACGTCGCCGGCCGGCGACGCCGAGGCGCACCTGCTGCCCGCGGGCGGCTCCGTGGTGGAGAACCTGCGCACCCGCTTCAGCGCCTGGTCCGAGCCGGTGCCCCAGCTGCTGGAGTCCATCACCGACGAGGACATCAGCCTCTTCCCGTTCGTGCGGCACCGGGTGCCCCGGCAGTGGGGCAGCGGCCGCATCACCCTCGTCGGCGACGCCGCGCACGTCGTCGCGCCGCGCACCGCGCAGGGCGTGAACCAGGCCCTCGAGGACGCGTGGGTGCTGACGCAGACGCTGTCGGACAAGGGTGACCCGGCCGCGCAGCTGCGCCGCTACTGCAACACCCGCCGGTCGAAGATCCGCGCGCTCACCATCACCGCGAAGCTCATGGACAGCAAGGCCGGCCTGCAGTTCCTGGGGCTGCTGGTGAAGTACACCAAGCAGGACTCCGCCGAGTCGATCCGGCGCAACATGCGCCTGTACAGCAACTACCTGAAGAAGCCCGCGCCCCTATCCCAGTAGGGGTGCGCCACCTGCGCCCCCTAACAATCTGTCCGCCCCCGGGCCCTCTGCTTAGGATTCGACCATGCCGATCAGCGAAGAGATTTCTGCGTCCGGCGATACCTTGACGTTCGGCGAGGCGCTCGCCGCGTTCCGGGCGGCGGCCCCCGGTGAGCTCACGGCCGCCTTCTGGCCGCTGCTCGGCTCGGTGTGGCAGGAGGATGCCGCCGCGCCGGGCGGCACCGTCGGTGTCGCCCTCCCCGGCGCCGCCGCGGCCGTGCCGCAGCTCGTCGCCGCGCTCGACCCCGCCGACCCCCGGCGGGCCGCGCTCGCCGCGATCGTGCTGGGCCTGCTCGCCGACACCGGCGAGGTGCCCGTGCGCGAGCACCTCGGCGCGTTCCTCGACCACCTCACGGCCGGCGCCGCCGACGAGGGCCTGCGCTCGGCGCTGCTGTTCCTCGTCGGGAACTTCTCCGCCGACCGTGAGCGCATCCTGGCCGTCACCGCCGGCCTCGGCCTCGACAAGCACGAGGCCAGCCGCCTGGAGCGGTGCCTGACCCCCATCGACCCCGACGACGAGATCGGTGTCCTGCGGGCCGGGCGGACGTTCCCGTCCCCGGCCGTCTGGGACGTCGCCGACGAGGACCTCAAGCGGGCCGGTGGCTGGGCGACCTGGATCGGCCTGGACAGCGACACCGTGGCGAAGATGTGGGCCGTGGACACCGGCGCGCTGAAGGCCTACGAGTCGGGCCGTGCCCTGTGGCTGGCCGAAGGCGGCACCCTGCGACCCTACGAGCCGGCCGGGACGGTCGTCGTCAGCGAGCCCGAGCCGGGCCCCGTCGACTGGCGCACCGCCGTCGCCGGCCTGGGTGACGCGCTGCGCTGCCCGGCCTGCCGCGGCCCGCTCACCGTCACCGACACCGGTGTCGAGTGCGGTACGTGCGAGAAGGTGTACGCGGCTGGCTACGACGCCATCGACTTCATCCCCGAGATCCCCGACATCTACGACCCGTTCGTGCTGCCGGCCTATGGCCGCGGCATCCGCGAGGCGTACCTGCGGGTCATCGGCCGCAACTGGGGCGCCGTGCTGACCGCCGCGGAGGAGGACGAGTTCCTCGCCACGCACACCCACGCCGAGGACGGCCCGGTGCTGGACATCGGGCCCGACAACGGCAAGTCGACCAAGCAGCTCGTCGAGCGGTTCGGCGCCGGGCGGGTCGTCGTGCTGGACCAGTCCGGCCCGATGCTGCGCTTCCTGCGCGGCCGCTGGCCGCAGCTGTTCACGGTCCGGGCCATGTGCTACACGATGCCGTTCACCGAACACAGCCTCGGCGCCGTCAACTGCTGGAACGTCTGGCAGGGGGCCAGCGACAAGGAGTCGCTGCTGGCCGAGGTGGCGCGCTGCCTGCGCCCGGGCGGGACCCTGACGTTCCTGGCGTACCGCGCGGGCCGCGACCCGATCCGCCGGCACCAGCAGCAACAGCTGAACATGAAGACGATGGACCTGTTCGAGCCGGACGAGCTGCGAAGCTTCCTGGACAAGAACGGCTACACCGTCAGCGGCTACGCCGAGCGCGGCGACAACCTGATGCTCGTCGCCGCGACCCTGCGCCAGCGGTGAGCGGGGCATGACGATGGAATCGTTCGCGGGGAAGCTGGCCGTCGTCACCGGCGGCGGGTCCGGCATGGGGCGGGAGCTCGTCCTGCGGCTGGCCGCCGAGGGCTGCTCGGTCGCCTGCTGCGACCTCGACGACCGGGCCGCGGAGACCGCCGCGGCCGCGGTCGCCGCGGCGCCGCCCGGCACCCGGGTCACCGCGCACGCCTGCGACGTCTCCGACGAGGCGCAGGTGCTGCGGTTCCGCGACGAGGTCGCGCGGGCGCACCCCGGGGTGCCGCTGAATCTCGTGTTCAACAACGCCGGCATCGGCGGCGCCGGAAGCTTCGTCGAGGACTCCCGCGAGATGTGGGAGCGGGTCTTCGCGATCGACTGGTGGGGCGTCTACTACTGCACGCGCGCGTTCCTGCCGCTGCTGATGGCCGCCGACGAGGGCGTGCTGGTCAACACCAGCAGCATGAACGCCTTCTACCCGTCGCACGGCGTCGGCCGGCCGCTGACCGCCTACGGCTCGGCGAAGGCCGCGGTGAAGGCGTTCTCCGAGGCGCTCATCGACGACCTCGCCGAGCACGCCCCGCACGTGCGGGTCGCCGTGGTCATGCCCGGCCACATCGGCACCGACTTCTTCGCCAACAGCCGCCGCGCGCACGGCGAGCCCGACCCGGCAACGATGAGCGCGGCGGAGCTCGACGACATGCGGCCGATCCTCAAGAAGTACGGCGTCGCCGACGACGCCACCACCGAGGAACTGCGGGCGTTCATGCTGCGCCCGAACGAGCTGTTCCGCGAGATGGCACCCGTCACCGCCGCCCAGGCGGCCGGCATCATCCTCGACGCGGTGCGCGCCGGGCGCTGGCGGATCCTCGTCGGCGCCGACGCCGCCGACCTCGACGCCCGCGTCCGGGCCGACCCGGATGGCATGTTCTACGCCAAGGCCGAGCCGGTCACGGCGTCCACGGCCGCCTAGGCGGCCCGTCCTTCCACCAATACGAACCGCCCGGCCGGCGTCGCAGTCGACGCCGGCCCGGCTCGCCTTGTCTCGGGGTGCGCGATGACCAGGGAAGACGAACTTCTCGACTACCTCAAGCGCGTGACGGGCGACCTCCAGCGCACACGGCTGCGGCTGCGTGAGTTCGAGGCCGGCATGCGCGAGCCGATCGCGATCGTGGGGATGGGCTGCCGGCTGCCCGGCGGCGTGCGAACCCCCGACGACCTGTGGCGGCTGCTGGCCGACGGCCGCGACGCGGTGGGGCCGTTCCCCACCGACCGCGGCTGGAACGTCGCCGACCTCTACGACCCCGACCCGGACCGGCCCGGTCACACGTATGTGGCCGAGGGCGGCTTCGTCGACGGCGTCGCCGAGTTCGACGCCGGCTTCTTCGGCATCAGCCCGCGTGAGGCGCTGGCCATGGACCCGCAGCAGCGGCTGCTGCTGGAGGTGGCCTGGGAGGCGGTGGAACGCGCCGGCGTCGACCCGAACGCGCTGCGCGGCACTGACGGCGCCGTGTTCGTCGGCACGAGCATGCAGGACTACGCCCGGCTCGTGCTGCACGCCCCGCCCGGCATGGAGGGCTACTTCACCGCTGGCAACGCCTCCAGCCTCGTCTCCGGCCGGCTCGCCTACACCCTCGGCCTGACCGGCCCGGCCGTCACCGTCGACACCGCCTGCTCCTCCTCGCTCGTCGCGCTGCATCTGGCCGCGCAGGCGCTGCGCAACCGCGAGTGCTCCCTCGCGCTCGTCGGCGGCGTCATGGTGATGTCCACACCGGACGGTTTCATCGAGTTCAGCCGCCAGCGCGGCCTGGCCGCCGACGGGCGCTGCAAGTCCTACGCCGCGGCCGCCGACGGCACCGGCTGGGCCGAGGGCGTCGGCGTCCTCGTCGTCGAGCGCCTGTCCGACGCCCGCGCCAACGGCCACGACATCCTCGCCGTGGTCCGCGGCAGCGCCGTCAACCAGGACGGCGCCAGCAGCGGCCTCACCGCCCCCAACGGCCCCGCCCAGGAGCGGGTGATCCTGCAGGCCCTGGCCAACGCGGGCCTGTCACCGTCCGAGGTGGACGTCGTCGAGGGCCACGGTACCGGCACCCGGCTCGGCGATCCGATCGAGGCGCAGGCGCTGCTCGCCACGTACGGCCAGGGCCGGGACCAGCCGCTGTGGCTGGGGTCGGTGAAGTCGAACATCGGCCACGCCCAGGCCGCCGCAGGCGTCGCGGGCATCATCAAGATGGTCCTCGCGATGCGGCACGCCACCATGCCGGCGACGCTGCACGTCGACGAGCCGTCGGCGCACGTGGACTGGTCGGCAGGCCGGGTCGCGCTGCTGGACGCCGCCCGGCCGTGGCCGTCCGTCGGGGACCGGCCCCGCCGCGCCGGCGTGTCCTCGTTCGGCATCAGCGGCACCAACGCCCACGTCATCCTGGAGGAGGGCGACCCGGCCCCGGCCGCCGTGCCGGCGGGCGACGGCGCCGCCGCCTGGATCCTCAGCGGCCGGACCGAGGCCGGGCTGCGCGCCCAGGCCGCCCGCCTCGCCGACTGGGCCGCCACGACCACCGCGCCGCCCGCCGTCGCCGGTCTCGCGCTCGCCACCTCCCGCTCCCGCTTTCCGTACCGGGCCGCGGTCGCCGGTGCGAACCGCGACGAGATCGTCGCCGGGCTGCGCGCCCTGGCCGCCGGCGGCGCCCGGTCCAACCTGCACAGCGGCACCGGCCCGGCCCCGGGCCGGCTCGCCGCGCTCTTCTCCGGGCAGGGCTCCCAGCGGCCCGGCATGGGCCTGGCGCTGCACGGCGTGCTGCCCGAGTTCACCGCCGCCCTCGACGAGGTGGCCCGCCACCTCGACCCGCTGCTCGGCGTCCCGCTGCTGGAGGTCCTCGGCGACGAGCGGATCGGCTCCACGCGGTACACCCAGCCGGGCCTGTTCGCGGTCCAGGTGGCCTGGTTCCGGCAGCTTGCGGCCTGGGGCGTGCGGCCCGAGCTGCTCGGCGGCCACTCCATCGGCGAGCTCACCGCCGCCCACCTCGCCGGCCTGTGGGACCTGCCCGACGCGTGCGCCGTCGTCGCCGCCCGCGGCCGCCTCATGCAGGCCGCGACCCCCGGCGGGGCGATGCTCGCCGTCACCGCCACCGAGGCCGAGGTCGAGGCCGACCTGGACGGCCTGGCGGACCTGGTGGCGATCGCCGCCGTCAACGGCCCGGCGTCCATCGTGGTCTCCGGCGACGCCGACACCGTCGAGACGCTCGCCGCCCGGTGGCGCGACGCCGGCCGCAAGGTCCGGCCGCTGCGGGTCTCGCACGCGTTCCACTCCCCGCACATGGACGGCCTGCTCGACGACTTCGCGGACGTCCTCGCCGGCGTGCGGTTCCACGCGCCGCGGCCCGGTCTCGTCTCGAACCTCACCGGCGGCGACGCCACCGCCCTCGTCACCGACCCGGCCTACTGGACGCGGCACGCCCGGCACTCCGTCCGGTTCGCCGACGGCGTGCGCTGGATGGCCGCCCAGGGCGCCGGCATCTTCCTCGACATCAGCCCCGACGGCGTGCTCACCTCGCTGATCACCGGCGCGCTGCCGGCCGATCCCGCCCCGGTCGTGATCCCCGTCGCCCGCCGCGACCGGCCGGAGACGGCGACGCTGTTCGGCGCGGGCGCCGCGCTGGAGGCCGCCGGCGTGCCCGTCGACTGGCCCACGGCGCTCGCCTCCGGCTCCGCCGGGCACCGGGTCGAGCTGCCGACCTACGCGTTCGAACGGACCCGGTACTGGCTCGACGCCCCGCCGGCGGCCGCCGGCGACGTCACCGCCGCCGGGCTCGGCGCGGCCGCGCACCCGCTGCTCGGCGCCGCCGTCTCCCTGGCCGGCGGCCACGGCGTCGTGCTCACCGGCCGGCTGTCGCCCGCCACCCACCCCTGGCTCGCCGACCACGTCACCGGCGGCGCCGTCGTCCTGCCCGCCGCCGCGCTGCTGGAGCTCGCGATCCGCGCCGGTGACGAGGTCGGCTGCGGCCACGTCCGCGACCTGGAGATCGGCGCCCCGGTCGTGCTGCCCGACAGCGCGCCCGTCGCCCTGCAGGTCGCCGTCTCCGCCCCGGCCGGCGACGGCACCCGGCGGGTCACCGTCTACACCGGCGGCGACAGCGACACCGGCGACTGGATCGAGCGGGCGACCGGCACCCTGGCCCCGGCCGCCGAACCATCCACAGTGGACGCCGCCGCGCTTGCCGGCGCGTGGCCACCGCCCGGCGCCGAACCGGTCGCCGCCGACCTCGTCCGGGAGCGGCTCGCCGCGGCCGGCGCCGCCTACGGGCCCGCGTTCCGGGGCCTCACCGCCGCGTGGCGGCGGGGGGCGGAGCTGTTCGCCGAGTCGTCGCTGCCCGACGCGATCGCCGGGCAGGCCGGCTGGTTCGGCGTGCACCCGGCGCTGCTGGACGCCGCCCTGCAGCCGTGGCTGGCCGCCGAGGCCGACGGGCCCGCCGCGGCCCCGCGCACCGCCGCACACTTCACCGGCGTGCGCCTGCATGCGGGCGGTGCCGCCGTGCTGCGGGTGCGGATCGGGCCGGGCGCGAGCGGTACCAACGAAATCACCGCGGTCGGCGCGGACGGGGAGCCGGTCTTCACGGCCGCGTCGGTGCGGTCGCGGGCCCTGGACCCCGGGGAGCTGCGCGGCCGGGGCGTCGACGGGCTGTTCGCCACCGGCTGGACCTCGGTGTCCGCCCCTGCGAACGTGCCGAGCGTGGCCGTCGCGGGCGAGGACACCCTGGGTGCCGTCGCGGGCCTGGCCGCCGCGGGCATCGAGGTCCGGGAGGCCGGCACCGATCTCGTCGTGTACTGCGTGAGCGGCGCACCCTCGCCCGGGCCCACTGCGACGGCGCTGACCGGCCTGCTCACCGCCATCCAGGAGTGGGCGGCCGGCGAGCACCCCCCGTCGACCCGCCTCGCCGTGGTCACCCGCGGCGCCGTCGCCGCCGCGCCCGGCGACGCCGTCACCGACCTGACCGGCGCGGCCGCCTGGGGCCTCGTGCGCACCGCCCTCAACGAGCACCCGGACCGGTTCGTGCTCGCCGACCTCGACGACGACCCGGCCTCGTGGGCGCTGCTGGCCCGCGCCGCCGCCGGCGACGAACCACAGCTGGCGATCCGGGCCGGCCGCGCCCTCGCGCCTCGCCTCGAACGCGTCGTGGTGTCGACCGCCGCGGAACCGCCGGTGTGGGACCCGGACGGCACCGTGCTCATCACCGGCGGTACCGGCGGGCTCGGCGCCATCGTGGCCCGGCACCTCGCCGCCGCCCACGGCGTCCGGCACCTGATGCTCGTCTCCCGGTCCGGGCCCCGCGCCGCGGGCGTCGACGCCCTCGTCACCGACCTGGCCACCCTCGGCGCCCACGTCACCGTCGCCGCCTGCGACGTCACCGACCGCGACGCGCTCGCCGCCCTGCTCGCCGGCATCCCGGACGATCGGCCGCTGCGCGGCGTCGTGCACGGCGCCGCCCTCGTCGACGACGGCGTCGTCGTCGCCCTCACCGAGGACCGCCTGCGGCGGGTCCTCGCCCCGCAGGCCGCCGGCGCCTGGCACCTGCACGAGCTGACCGCAGACCTGCCGCTGACCGCGTTCGTCCTGTTCTCCGGCGCCGCCGGCATCTTCGGCGGCCCCGGCCAGGCGAACTACGCGGCCGGCAACGCCTACCTCGACGGCCTCGCCCGGTGGCGCCGCGACCACGGCCTGCCCGCCGTCTCCCTGGCCTGGGGCCTGTGGGCCGAGCCGACCGGCATGACCGCCCAGCTCAGCCACACCGACCTGGCCCGCATGGCCCGCGCCGGCAGCGGCGCGCTGTCCACCGTGGACGGCCTGGCGCTGCTGGACGCCGCCCTGGCCACCGGCGCGGCCACGCTCGTCCCGGCCCGCATCGACGTGCCCACCATCCAGGCCACGGCCACCGCCGACTCGGTGCCGCCGATCCTGCGCGGCCTCGTCCGCGTCCCGGCCCGCCCCGCCGCCGGCGCCAGCCGTGCCGCCAAGTCGTCCCTGGCCGGCCAGCTCGCCGGCCAGGAGCCCAGCGAGCAGCGGCGCGCCATCCTCGACCTCGTCCGCGCCCAGGCCGCCGTCGTGCTCGGCCACGCCTCCGCCGACGCCGTCGAGCCCGGCCGGGCGTTCAACGAGATGGGCTTCGACTCCCTCACCGCCGTCGAGCTGCGCAACGGCCTCGGCACCGCGGCCGGGATGCGGCTGCCGGCGACCCTCATCTTCGACTACCCGACGCCGGCCGAGGTCGCGGAGTACCTCTTCCGGCAGGTCTTCGGCTCGGCCCGCACCGTCGCGGTCCGCGCCGCCGTCGGCGTCGACGAGCCGATCGCGATCGTCGGCATGGCCTGCCGGATGCCCGGTGGCGTCGCCAACCCCGGCGACTTCTGGCGGCTCGTCGCCGACGGCCGTGACGGCATCGCCCCGTTCCCCACCGACCGCGGCTGGGACCTGGAGCACATCTACGACTTCCCGACCGACGAGCCCGGCCGCCGCTTCACCACCGAGGGCGGCTTCATCTACGACGCGACCGACTTCGACGCGGCGTTCTTCGGCGTCAGCCCGCGTGAGGCCCTTGCCATGGACCCGCAGCAGCGGCTCATGCTCGAGGTGTCGTGGGAGGCGGTCGAGCGCGCCGGGATCGACCCGGTCACCCTGCGCGGCAGCGCCACCGGCGTCTTCGTTGGCACCTACGCCCAGGACTACCAGAGCCTGCGCCCGTATGTGCCGGCCGACGCCGAGCTGTACATGGGCACCGGCACCGCGGCCAGCGTCCTGTCCGGCCGGCTCTCCTACGTCCTCGGCCTCAACGGCCCGGCCGTCACCGTCGACACCGCCTGCTCCTCCTCCCTGGTCGCCCTGCACCTGGCCGCGCAGGCACTGCGCAGCGGCGAGTGCTCTCTCGCCCTGACCGGCGGCGTCGCCGTCATGTCGGTGCCGGCCGGGTTCGTCGAGTTCGCCCGGCAGGGCGGCCTCGCCTCCGACGGTCGCTGCAAGTCCTACGCCGGGGCCGCGGACGGCACCGGGTGGGCCGAGGGCGTCGGCGTCCTGCTGGTGGAGCGCCTCTCGGACGCCCGCCGCCTCGGCCACCGCGTCCTGGGCATCGTCCGCGGCTCGGCCGTGAACCAGGACGGCGCGTCCAACGGCCTGACCGCGCCCAACGGTCCGTCCCAGGAGCGGGTGATCCTGCAGGCGCTGGCCAATGCCAGCCTGTCACCGTCCGACGTGGACGTCGTCGAGGGCCACGGTACCGGCACCCGGCTCGGTGACCCGATCGAGGCGCAGGCGCTGCTGGCCACGTACGGCCAGGACCGGGAAGAGCCGCTGTGGCTCGGGTCGGTGAAGTCGAACATCGGCCACGCCCAGGCCGCGGCCGGCGTCGCCGGCGTGATCAAGATGGTCCTCGCCCTGCAGCACGAGACCATGCCGCCCACCCTGCACGTCGACGAGCCGTCGCCGGAGGTGGACTGGTCCGCCGGCAACATCTCCCTGCTGACGTCGCCGCGCCCGTGGCCGCGGACGGATGGCCGGCCGCGGCGGGCGGGTGTGTCGTCGTTCGGGATCAGCGGTACCAACGCGCACGTCATCATCGAGGAGGGCGACGTCACCGCGGCGCCGGACGCCCACGAGGGTCCGACGGCCTGGATCGTCTCGGCGAAGTCGGAGCGGGCCCTGCGGGCGCAGGCGGCGCGGCTGGCCGACTGGGCCTCGCAGACCGGCCCCGACCTCCACGACACGGCGGTTGCACTTGCTACGCGGCGGTCCCGGTTCGCGCACCGGGCGGTGGTGACCGGTTCGGACCTCTCCCAGCTGGTCGCTGGCCTGCGTGATCTGGCCGTCACCGGTGCGGGTGTGTCGGGTCCGGTGGCGGTGCTGTTCTCCGGTCAGGGGTCGCAGCGTGCCGGGATGGGCGCGGATCTGCCGGGTCTGGACGAGGTCCGCCAGCACCTGGACATCCACCTCGGCGACCG
>NZ_BMPI01000130.1 GCF_014647515.1 Dactylosporangium sucinum
AAGCCGAGCTGGTAGCGCGGGTCTTCCTCCAGCCGGCTGTGTTGCTGCGGGAACCGGCCGGCGATGAGCTGCGCTAAAGCGGCACCGGCAGTACGCCAGCGCCGGCTTACTCGGCCAGTGGGCTGGGCGACCCTTGATCTTCCTCGGGATTCTCGGTCTGCCCGTGCCCCCATAGCCGGATGGTGCCGTCGAGGGAGTTGGCGGTGGCTAGCATCGTGCCGTCGGGGTGGAAGGCCACCGCGTCGGTTGGTGTGGCGATGGTTCGGATCGGCCGGCCGGTGGCGGTTTGGTAGAAGTGGACGCCGGCGATGCCGGCACCGATGGCGAGCACGGTGCTGTCCGGGTTGAACGCCATCGCGGCGCCGTGACGCCGCCCGGGCACGATGATGTCACGGATGAGCTCGCCGGTGGCGGCCCTGCGCAGCCGCACGCGCCCGCGCGTGCGGTCGACCTGGACGCTGCCGTCGGGCGAGGCCAGGCAGTACCGGCGGTGCCTCCAAGGGGGATCACCGGGCAGTTCGTGGAGCGCTCCGTCGGGGCGGAAGACCATGCCGCTCGCCCAAGGGTTGGACACGCCCTGCGCGTAGCGCTGGGCCCCGGTGGTGATGTCCCACACCACGACCAGCGCCTGTTTTTCCACGTCGTGGCCCCAGGCGGCGAGCGTCTTACCGTCCGGGCCGAACACGATCCCGTTCAGGGAGATCGGGTTCGGGTGGTCAGCGATCCTGATCTCCCGCTGGGGTGGTTCGGCGTCGAAGATCACGGCCAGGTCCCGCTGTGCGTGCCGGTCGCCGTCGGCGGCGAGTGACCGCAGCTGCGCCACTGCGTCGTTGTGCTGGCCCTGCAGCATCAGCAGTGCTGCCCGTGTGCGGTGGTACGCCTTTGTATCGGCCGTTGCGAGCGCGTCGGCGGCGGCCGCCCGGAAGCCGCTGAGCCACCAGC
Organism: Dactylosporangium sucinum; assembly: GCF_014647515.1. Classification (GTDB taxonomy): domain Bacteria; phylum Actinomycetota; class Actinomycetes; order Mycobacteriales; family Micromonosporaceae; genus Dactylosporangium; species Dactylosporangium sucinum. Next base: position 943 of record NZ_BMPI01000130.1, read on the forward strand.
CTTGCGACTCGCACACCAGGCGTTCGTGCAGCCAGTCGCTTGGCCCGATGTCGTCCAGCAGGGCGACCGTATCGTCGATCCGGAGGCGCCGCGACCGCCACCGCAGCAGCACGATCCAGGACAGTTGTTGCCTTGCGTCGGGATCCCCGGCAGCCACTCCACGACGGAGTGCGTCGAGGTAATCGCGTCGCAGGCTGACCGGGCCAACGGACAGGTCGAGCAGGTCGCGGGAGTTCAACCAGCCCTCCACCCGCCTACGGTCGGCCCAGTGCGGCGGGGCCTGCGCCAGTACCGCCATGGCCTGCGCGCAGTGTCCCAGCCCGGCCAGCAGGCGCGCCAGGCGTCGCTGGGCGCCGGGGATTCCGAGTTCCGCCAACGGACGCAACACGTCGACGGCCTCCGGGATGCGCCGGCGCCGAACGAGGAAGTCCGAGTACGCCCAACGCGCCGACCGGTCACCGGCGGCCATCCGTTCCCGCAACTCGTCGAGGTGACCGGCCCGGGCCAGCCAGACCGCCAGGTGCCGCGCCGCGTGGGCGTCGCCGACATCCGCCCGCCTGCGCAGCTCGTCGATTTGCCCGGCCCGCGCCAGCCGCTTCGCGGAGTCCGGCCGATCATGATCATCGGTTCGCACGTCGATGATTGTGCCGCTCGTGTCTCCGTTACCGGAAGAGAATTGTGGCCCCTGAGGGACCTGCCCGCGATCTGCACCCATTTCACCGCCGACATCGCCCCCGATCCCGAAGCGGTCGCCGACTGGGCGTTCGCCATCGGCAACCAGGACCTCGGGCAGGAGCGAGAATCTGCTTCGTCCTGGAAGCACATCCACGCGCCGCGTCGTCGAGCCCCACTGTTGATCCTCGGCCAGTCCCGCTTGACCCATGCCTCGTTGTGGTCCGTGAAGCGCTGGCCGACCTCGTGGGCGTTCCCGCAGTTCGGCGAGGTTCGGGCTCGCCTTCTGCGGCGCCCGTATGACCTCGCCTGCGCGGGACCTCGGCACCATCCGGCCCGTACGCGACGCGCAGACTGGCGACCTGGACGCGGCTCTGCCTGTCGCGATTTCTGCTCGGGGTAGCGCTGCCGCTCCGTTCACGCTGAGATCACGGGCCTGAGAGGATGCGGCCCGCCGCCGTTCTGGTTCCGCCTTACCTCGCGAAAGGTAGGTCAGCGCTGGAATCCGCCGGACGAAGTCCATCGACGAGGAGCGCGACCATGCGACGGCCGTAGTCGGGCTCTTCGTCCGGCAGCGGCGCGCACAGTTTTGCGACCGCGTAGAGCAGGTCCTGTGGGCTCACTTCGGCTCGGATCTCTCCGGCGGCGGTCGCGGTGTCGAGCAGGGATCCGAGAGCCGGCCCCAGCTTCTCCATCAGGTAGCCGGAAAGGCCGTCGAACGCCGGATCGCCGGAGTGCAGGGCCGCCGCGAACCCGCGTTTGGTCGCGACGAAAGCGGCAAGCCGATCGAGCCATCTTGCGAGGGCGATCCCTGGCTTGTGCTCGGCGGCCAGCGCTGGGGCCGCGTCGGCGCAGGCGTCGATCTCCCGCTCGATCACCGCCTTGATCAGATCGGAGCGTTGCGGGAAGTGCCGGTAGAGCGTGCCGACCCCGACACCGGCGAGATCGGTGATCTCTTTTGCCGGCACGTCCACGCCCGAGGTGGCGAAGACCGTCTTCGCCGCCTCGAGCAGCGACTCGACGTTGCGCCGCGCGTCAGTGCGCATCCGGCGCGGCGCACGCGCGCCCGTCGCCGTACCGGTGGTGCCGTCGGACACAGTCGCCTCCCCTTGCTTATCCGGAATAGCTTTCCGTATAGTTCCGGAAAGAGATTCCGCTTCACTCACGATACCGCCAGGAGGCGATCATGCAGTACCGCACCCTGGGCCGGACCGGCATCAAGGTCAGCCCGTACGCGCTCGGCGCCATGATGTTCGCCACCGCCATGGGCAATGCCCCCGAGGAATCCGTCCGTATCATCCACAGGGCTCTCGACGCCGGGATCAACTTCGTCGACACCGCCGACGCGTACGCCGACTCGGAGGAGATCGTCGGCCGCGCCCTGCAGGGGCGGCGGGACAGCGTCGTGCTGGCCACCAAGGTGGGTCGGCCGGTGGATGACGACCTCAACCACCGAGGCGCCTCCCGCCGCTGGATCATGAAGGCGGTCGAGAACTCACTGCGCCGGCTGCAGACCGACTACATCGATCTCTACCAGATCCACCGCCCGGACCCGGACACCGACATCGAGGAGACGCTCTCCGCGCTCACCGACCTGGTCCGCAGTGGCAAGGTCCGTGCGATCGGCACGTCCACCATGCCCGCCTCCGACATCGTCGAGGCCCAGTGGGTAGCTGAGCGGCGCGGCTTGGAACGCTTCCAGACCGAGCAGCCGCCCTACTCGATCCTCAACCGCGGCATCGAGAGTGAGGTTCTGCCCACCGCGCAGCGCCACGGCATGACTGCCATCGTCTGGGCCCCACTCGGGCAGGGCATGCTCACCGGCCGCGTCCGCAAGGGCGAGCAGAACGACCTACGCCGCGCCCGATTCTCCAAGCACCTGACCGATGAACGCCGCATCGACGTCGTCGAGCAGCTCATCCCGCTGGCAGCCGAAGCCGGCCTGCCGATGACCCACCTCGCGATGGCCTTCACCATCGCTCACCCCAGCGTCACCAGCGCCCTGCTCGGCCCACGCACCATGGAACATCTCGACAACCTGCTTGCCGGCGCCGACGTCGCGCTCTCCGACGATATCCTCGACCGCATCGACGAGATCGTACCGCCCGGCACCGATGTCACCCGCCTCGACCAGGCCTACGCGCCCCCGGCCGTGCTGAACCCGAACCTGCGCCGCCGCCCAGCCGTCGAACGCAGCGCCGCCTGATCCGGACACCATCGCCGCCGAACCACCGGACAACCGGACAACCGGATACAACGCGCGCCCGGTTTCCCGCCGCTCGTCACTATGTGTGAGCGCAGCGCCGGTTCGACCACAGGCGTAGTCGTGGCATCCGATGGTGGCGCCCAAACTTACGCGGTTGTCGACACGTCCCACCCGAGAGCATCGCCCTCTCGCGCCTGCGTACGTCCCGACTGCGGCGTGTTCGTCGCTGGGGCGGTGGGGCTTCGCACCGTAACCCCGTCCCTGCGTCATCGGTCAGGTACCCCCAACACATCCCAGTACCCGCAGTTGACTGACTAGTCACTCATCTAATAGCCTCTGTGGTATGCCTCGTCCACTCAGCGAAGAGAAGCGAAAAGCGGTTCTCGCCGCAGCCACGCGCACGATCGCGGCGCAGGGCCTCGGCGTCTCCACAGCCGCCATAGCGAAGGAGGCCGGGGTCGCCGCAGGCTCGCTGTTCGTGTACTTCGAGACGAAGAGCGTGCTGCTGAACGAGCTGTACCTCGCGCTGAAGGCGGAAATGGGATCAGCAGCGGTCGCCGGCCTTCCCGCCGAGGGTGAGACTCGCGAGCTGGTTCAACATATGTGGACGCAGTGGCTGGCGTGGGCGGCGACCAACCCTGAGAAGCGATCCACACTGGCGCAGCTGCAGGTGGCTGAAGAGATCACCGAGGACAGTCACCGATTCGTCAGTGACTCCCAGCGGGTCATGGCTGGGCTGATTGAACGAGCACGCTCCGCCGGGCCGATGGGGGATGCCCCGCTCGGGTTCGTGCTCACGCTGGCGACGGCGATCGCCGACGCCACCATGGACGCGATGATCCGCGAGCCCGCGCACGCGGATGACCGCAGCGCCGTCGCGTTCGAGGCCCTCTGGCGGATGCTGACCGGCCCGACCAGCTGATAACTGACGACGACAACCACGGAGGAAGCACCATGACCAACACTCACCCCAACGTCCCCGCCACGCCAGCGAAGGCATGGATCATCACTGGGCCGACCTCCGGCATGGGCCATGTCGCCGCGCTGGAGCTGGCCAAGCAGGGCACGGTCGTGCTGGTCGGCCGCGACGTGCGCAAACTCAATGAGGTCAAGGCCGAGGTCGAGGCACTGCCGGATGGCCACGCGGTCACGGTCGTCTGTGATTTCGCGGACATCCGCAGTGTCCGCGACGCGGCATCGCAGATCGTGTCCCTGGATCTTGCGCTGGCGGGCCTGGCGAACAACGCGGGCATGATGGCCACCACGGACGGGCGGATCAGTGCGCAGGGCTGGGATCTGTCGTTCGCGACCAACCACCTTGGACCGTTCGCGTTCACCGAGGCTCTCATCCCGTACCTGCCGGACGGGGCGAACGTCGTGTTCACCTGCTCCGCTGTGGAGGACCCGGAGCGCAAGCCCGCCGCCGCCGCCGGGTTCCGCGGCGGACGCTACCTGTCGGCCGAGGCCAGCGCTCGCGGTCAGTGGGTCGCCGGCGGATCGAGCAAGCCGGGCTATGACGCGTATGCGACCTCCAAGCAGGGGAACCTCGCCGCCGTGTTCAGCCTGTCCAGGGAGTTCCCGCGGCTGCGTTTCCGGGCGATCGAGCCGGGCTTCAGCCCCGGCACCAACCTTGGCCGGGATGCGAGCCCGTTCCTGCAGTTCGTCGCCAAGCGCGTTATGTCGCCGCTGGCCCCGATGATCAAGTACTGGAGCACCCCGAAGATCGCCGGCCGCCTGATCGCCAAGATCCTCACCGACCCCTCGAACGCGACAGGCGTCTACTACGACGAGAACGGCAAGCCCATGGCCGCCTCGAAGCAGGTCACCGACGTCGCCTTCAGTGCCCGGTACATCGCAGAGACTCGCACGCTCCTGGCCACCCTCCCGGCCGAAGCGAAGTAGCCCGCGACGGGAAAATCGCTGGCGCTGGTCAGAGGCGCCTCGCCCGGCATCGGCCGCGCCTTCGCCCAACGCCTGGCCCGTGACGGCTACGACCTCATCGTCGTCGGCCGCCGCAGGGAGCGCCTGACGGAGCTCGTCAGCTCCTTGCCGGATGGCTCGGTCGAGGTTGCGGTCGCGGACCTGGCCACCGATGAGGGCATTGATCACGTAGCCCGGGCTCTGCACCGCCTCCCCGTTTAAACCGAAATCGGTTTAACTCGGACAGAGGATCGCAATACACCTCGGCCCAGTTCCGAACGAAGCTGACCGAGCTGCGTCTACGCGCGTCGATGGGCCGGGTCGGCTCGTGCTACGACAACGCCGTCGCCGAATCGTTCTTCGCCAGCCTCAAGGCCGAGATCGGCACCCGCGTCTTCGCGACCCGCGCCGACGCCCGCCGGGCCGTGTTCGCCTACATCACCTACTACAACCGTAACCGTCTACATTCGACACTCAACCGGCAAACCCCGTACGAAGCCCGCGTCTGCTATTGTCCACCTATCGCCCTCGCGGCATAACCCCGGTGTCCGGTCCTGGGGTGGAACTTCACACACCGCGCGGACGGCCATGAACCTCGAACGCTGCCTAGGTGACGCGGGGGCCGGTTTGGGGCTCAGGCATTGTCCCGCGGTGATCGCAGGGCGCGTGGCAGGTTGACCAGGCCGTAGAGGGCGCCGGCGACGCCGATCCCCGCGACGACCGGCAGGAAGACGCCCTGGCCGTGGGTCCAGTAAGGCAGCCAGGCCAGGGGTACGACGGCCAGCGCCAGGCCGGCGACGATCCAGCCGAGTGCCCGCAGCGCCGGTGTGCGGAAGGTCAGGTTGAGGCCGACGGCAAGCAGAAACGCGCCGGGCGTCGCGAGCAGCAGCAGCGTGACGACGACCTCCTCCACGCCCGTGAACCGATTGTCGTTCTCGTAGGCGGGGCTGCCGGCGATGTTCGCGGCAACCGCGACGCCGAGCGTGTAGAGCGCGGCGCCGGCGATCGCGAGGACGACGGCGGCGGACCTGCGCCTCCGCGGTCGAGGTGGCGGCGCGGTGGGCTGCGTGTCCTGCGGCCAAAGCGGCTGCAGAGGCGGCTGAGCAACCGGCGACGGCACAACCGACGGCGGGGCAACCGCCGCCGCAGCGACCGGAGGCGGAGAAGCCGGCAACGGGGCGGTGACGGGCGGCGGTGGCGCCACGGCGGGCGGGGTGGGCGGGGCGGGCGACGGCGAGGGAGCGGTCGCCGCGTGCAGGGAGCCCTCCGCGACAACGAGCTCGGGCTGGTCGATGATGGTCGGCGCGATCCGCAGCGACCGGTGCAGCAGCGTCGCGACGAGCGGGATGCGCGACGAGCCGCCGACGAGGAACACACCGGCGACGTCCTCTGGGGGCACGCCCGCCGACTGCAGCACCCTGCGGGTCAGGGCCGCGGTTCGGGACAGCTGCTCCTCGGCGGCCTTCTCGAACTCCTCGCGGGTCAGGTGTATCGCCGCGTTGGCCAGCGGCACGTGCAGGTCGCCCTGCGGGTGGCGGGACAGTTGCTCCTTCAGAGCACGGGCCGACTGCCACAGGCCCTGCCGGGCCAGCTGGTCCTCCAGGTCCTGCGGCCAGTCCAGCCGCTGCCACGCGTCGCGGGCCGCGGCGGTGGCGGCGCGGGCGTGCTTGACCACGAGGGCGTCGAGGTCCAGGCCACCGACGTCGGTCAGGCCGTCGGCGGCGACGACCTCGAAGCCGCCCGGCGCCGCCGAGACGCCGGTGAGCGGGGCAGACTGGCGCACCACGCTGACATCGAAGGTGCCGGCGCCCAGGTCGTACACCACGATGGCGCCCTCCGGGCGGACGCGGTGGCCCAGGACGGTGGCGAAGTAGGCGGCGGCCGCGACCGGCTCGGGGACGAAACGGGCGGGGCCGAGGCCGGCCTGCTCGACGGCGGCGGACAGCACGCCCAGGCGGGTGCGCTGCCACGCCGCCGGATGGGTGAGCACGACGTCGGTAACCGCCTCGCCCGCCACCCGTTCCGCCTCGGCGGCAACCCGGCTCAGCACCGCGGCGAGCAGCTGCGTCACCGGGTACTCCCGCTCACCGAGCCACACGGTGCCGTCGTCGATGCGGCGCTTCGGGTTGGCCTCCAGCCCGGCGGGCGCGGCCACCGCGGCCCGGACCGCGTCCGCGCCGACGAGCAGCGGGCCCCCGTCGGCGAAGACCGCGGACGGCAGCAGCGGGGACCCGTCGAACAGCAGGGGGCGCACGCGGCCGCCGGGCTCCGCGAGGGCCGCCACCGTGTTGGAGGTGCCAAGATCGATGCCGAGCCGGTGCCCTGTGGCGTTCATCGGCTCACCGTACTTCGGAACGCAGGTACGTCAGGACCGCCTGCACCCGCCGGTGCCCGTCGCCGGACTCGGCCAGGCCCAGCTTGAGCAGCAGATGCCGGACGTGCCCCTCGACGGTGCGCTCGCTGACGACCAGGCGCCGGGCGATCGCGGGGTTGTTGAGGCCCTCGGCCATCAGCGCCAGCACGTCGCGCTCACGCTCGGACAGCGCGGTGAGCGGGTCGTCGCGGCGGGCCGCCAACAGGGCGCCGACCACCTGCGGGTCGAGCGCCGAGCCGCCGCCGGCGACCCGCTGGGCCGCGGCGAGGAACTCGTCCACGTCGAGCACCCGGTCCTTGAGCAGGTAGCCGAACCCGGCCCGGCTGACCAGCGCGATCGCGTGCCTGGTGTCGATGTGCTGGGAGAGCACGAGCACGCCCAGGTCTGGATGGGCGTCCTTGATGGCGCGGGCGGCCCGGGTCCCCTCGTCGGTGAATGTCGGCGGCATGCGGATATCGACCACGGCCAGATCGGGCCGGTGCTCGTCGACCGACGCGCACAGCGCCTCGGCGTCGCCGACGGCGGCGACGATGTCATGGCCGCGGTCGGTGAACAGCCGCGCCAGCCCCTCGCGCAGCAGCACCTGGTCCTCGGCGATCACGATCCGCATGGCAGCTCCGCGGTGAGGGTGGTGCCCGCGCCGGGCGGGCTGTCGACGTGCACGTGGCCGCCCTGGGCCGCGACCCGGTCGGCGAGCCCGCGCAGCCCGGTGCCGCGGGCCGGGTCGGCGCCGCCGGCTCCGTCGTCGCGGACGGTCAGCACGAGCCGGTCGTCGCGGATCCCGGTGCGGATCTCGGTGCGGACCTCGACGCTGGCCGCGCCCGCATGCTTCACCGCGTTCGTCAGCGCCTCGCAGGCGACGAAGTACGCGGTGGCCTCGACGTCGGCCGGGAACCGGTCGGGTCCGGTATGGACGGTGACGTGCAGCGGGGTCCGGTCGGCCAGCTCGCGCAGGGCGACGTCGAGGCCGTCGTCGAGATATGCCGGGCGTACCCCGTTGGCCAGCTCCCGCAGTTCGCCGATGGCGACGGTCAGCTCCTGCACCACGCCGTCGATGGCCTTGGACGCCGGCGAGTCGCCGAACGCGAACTGCACGTGCCGCAGCGCCAGACCGACGCTCACCAGCCGCTGCTGTGCCCCGTCGTGCAGGTCCCGCTCCAGGCGCCGGCGCTCCTCGTAGCCCGCGGCGACGATCCGGGCCCGGGACGCCTCGACCTCCAGCAGCCGGCGGTGTACCTCGGCCCGCAGCCGTCCGATCTCGACCGCCAGCCCGGCCCGCTCCACCACCTCCACCAGCAGCCGCACCGTGTCCGGCGCGGTTTCGGCGTAGCCGAGCACGGCCAGCGGCGTGCCGGCCCGTTCCACGATCCGCTGCACGCGCCCGTCCTCGCTGCGCCGGTCCGGCGGGGGTTCGTCCGGCATGAGGTACCGCAGCCGAAGCTCCGGCCGCCCGGTGACCTCCCGCAGCAACGTCTCCAGCGCCTCTGGGTCGGCCCGGCCGGCCCGCAGGTCGGCGAGGAAGGTGTCGACGCGGGCGAACGCCTGGTATCGCAGAGGCCGGAACCGCCGGTCCACGGCGCCCTGGATCCGCGCGCGCAGCGGCCGGAACGCGGCGGCCGCGGCGAGCGTTGCGCCGGCCGTCACCCACGGCGAGCCGGGCCGGCCGAGGACCGCGCCGAGGACGAAGGTGGTGCCGAGGTAGGCCGCGGCCAGCAGCACGGTGAGCAGACCGTAGACGACGGTCCGGTTGATGATGATGTCGATGTCGTACAGCCGGTATCGCAGGATCGCGACGCAGATCGCCGCCGGCAGCGCGGTGACGACCACCGCGATCATGATTCGGACCAGCAGGCTGTCGTTGTAGAGGAAGATGGCCAGCGGACCGGCGACCGCCAGCAGGGCCACCGCGTAGGCCACCCACTTCAGCTGCTGCCGCTCGACGCCGCGCGCGCGGACGAACCGCACGACCAGCACCACGATCGCCGCCACGAGCGACGCCGAGAACAGCAGCTGACCGGCGTAGTACAACGGCTCGAGACCGTCGATCGCATACGGGTTGCGCCCGGAATTGAAGGACGGGTCGGCGGCGTGGCCGAACGCCGCCGTGAACGCCAGGAGCCCGGTGGACACGGCGCCGGCCCACACCAGCGCCCGCCGGCCCCGGCCGACCCCCCGGCCGGTCGGAAACAGGGTGAGCGCGATTGCGGTCGCTCCGATGCCCAGCATGTTGGCCCAGTTGCCGATCCACTCGACCGCGCCGGACGCCGGCCATTGCGGGTGTTCGCCGTACCCCTCGGCGAACTCGACCCAGGATGCCTCGACGCCCATGCCGGCCAGGAGCCAGCCGACCGGATTGGCCCGCTGGTGCCAGGCTATCAGCGCACCGGCCAGGGCGAGCACGACCCCGTTGAGCGGGTACAGCACGGTGTCGAACAGCGGCTCCCGGCCCAGCGACGGCGGCACCGAGCCGGCGGCACCGAGCACGGCTAGCACCAGCAGCGCTACCGGCAGCACACGCGTCACGAACCGAGCCATGCCGCGATGCTCGCAGCGCGGGCCCGGCGGTCACAAGCGTGCTGGCACCTGTTGCGCAACGGGTGCCCGCCCGGCTGCCCCGGACACCCCATCCGCGGCACGGTGTCGGCAGGTCCGTAACCCTTGTGAGGAGCTCAGCATGGACAAGTCCCGGGCGAGCGCCGTCGCCGCCCTCATCGTCACCGGATTCGCCGTCGTCTACGCGGGCGGCTTGGCCGCCGCCGGCTGGGAGCCGTCGCTCGGCTGGCTGCTGCAGGCGATCATCCACCTCGGCGAGCTGTCCGCCGTCGCCGCGCTGGCGTTCTCGGCCGCCGCCGGGCGGGGCCCAGCCGCCCGCATGGGCCTGGCCGCCGCGATCGCCGGCCAGCTCGCCATCGCCGCGGCCGAGGTGCTCTGGCCGCACCTGCCAGACCTCGGCGACGTGCTGTTCGCCGTGGCGCCGATCCTGACCGGGGCGGGCCTCATCACCACCGGCGTGGCCGTCGCCCGCGCGGGCGCTTGGGCCGGGCCGGCCCGGTTCCTGCCGCTCGCCCTGGGCGTGTACACCATCCTCGTGCTGATCCCGGTGATGATCGGCTCGGGCGGACCGCCGGCGCCGCTAGCGCTGTGGATCATCGCGGTCTGGGACGTGCTGTGGTGCGCGCTCGGCGCGACCGTCCTCGGCCGCACCCGCGCCGCCGCGGCCACCGACCCGGCCTCGGCGAGGGTCACCGTCCGCTGATCGCGTACGCGTCGAGAAGCTTGGCGAGCTCGACGGGGTGGCTCAGCGCGGGGGTGTGTCCGCCGTCGATCTCGTCGGGGGTGACACCCAGGCGTTCCCGGGCGACGCGGCGCACGAAGGGCGCGGGGAGCAGGCGGTCGTCGCGGCAGAGCACGACCCTGGTGGGCACGGGGGGCCAGCCCTTGAGCGGGGACGGCTCCCCGAGCCGGCCTCGGACTGCGTCCGGGTCCGCCGCATCGCCTCGGCGGCCAGCTCGGGCGGCACGTCCTGGCAGAACAGGACGATCGTGCCGTCGTACCGCTCGCGTAGCTCGTCGCCGTACCTCGTGTTGGTCCAGAAGTCGGCGGCCGCCTCGCCGGGCGCGGGGATCATGGGCGCGACGAGGACGAGCATCCGCACCGCCAGAAGGTCGCAGACGAGCGGGGCGACGAAGCCGCCGAGCGACTGCGCGACGACGATCGGGGCGGTCCCGCAGCAGCGCGTAGCCGGGCGGTTCAGCCTCAGTCGCGCGGGCGGCACCGCAGCAGCGCATAGCCCCGGCCGTCGTCCTCGGTGAGGGCCAGCCAGCAGTGCGGGCGCAGCATCGCGACCACGTACGGCAGGTCGGCGGCGAGCGGCGCCCCGAGCCCGCTGGACCACACGA
>NZ_BMPI01000131.1 GCF_014647515.1 Dactylosporangium sucinum
CCCCGAACTGGTCCTCGCCCGGATGGTCTACGAGCACCCGATCTACACCCGCGCCGCCGTCGATGCCCAGCACCGCCTGCCGGAGCTCAACCGCGGCGGCGTCGCCTTCGCCGGCGCCTACCACGGCTGGGGCTTCCACGAGGACGGCTGCCGCTCCGGGGCGGCAGCCGCCGCGCTGTGGGGCGCCGGCTGGTGAGCGGCGCCGCGCTGTACCAGTGCGAGGTCCGTCACCAACGCCGGGTGCCGGTCCGCTACGGCTTGCGCCACCGCACCTACTTGTGGCTGGTCGACCTCGACGAGCTGCCGGCCCTGCCGTGGTGGCTCCGCCGCCTGGCCGGCTTCCGCGCCGAGGACCACCTCGGCCCGCCCGGCGCGACCCTGCGGGCCGGCGTCGAGGAGTACCTGGCCGCGCACGGGATCGACCTGCGCGGCGGCCGGATCCGGATGCTCGCCCACGCACGCGTGCTCGGCCACGTCTTCAACCCGCTGACCTTGTACTGGTGCGGCTATCCGGGCGGCGCGCCGGCGTGCGTGGTCGCCGAGGTCCACAACACCTACGGCGGGCGGCACCGGTACCTCCTGCACCCCGACGCGCACGGCCGCGCCGAGGTGACCAAGACCTTCCCCGTCTCGCCGTTCTTCCCGGTCGACGGCTCCTACCGCATCCGGGTGCCGCCGCCCGGCGAGCGGCTCGCGGTCGGCGTCACGCTGCGCCGCAACGGCACCACAGAGTTCGTCGCCGGCCTCACCGGCCGCCGCCGGCCGGGCACCGCGGGCGCGCTGCTTCGCCTGGCCGCCCGCTACCCGCTGTCCACCCTTGCCGTGAGCGCCGGCATCCGTTTCCACGGCGTCCGGCTCTACCTGCGCGGCTTGCCGGTTCACCGGCCCGCCGCGCCCGCACTGACCGTCGAGGAGGAGCTGTGAGCACCCAGGAGTCCACTGCGCCCGCACCGGCCGCCACCGCCGCGTGGTGGCGGCCGCCGGAGACGATCCCGGCCGCCCCGCTGCTCGGCCGCCTGACCCGCCTCGCGGTCGCGCCGATGGCCCGGCGGCTCGGCATCCGGGTCGCGCTGCCCGACGGGCGGGTGCTCGGCCGCCCCGACCCGCGAGCGCCGCTGATGCGCCTGCACGACCCCGAGGCCCTCTACCGCCGCTTCGGGGCGCTCGGGCCGATCGGGTTCGGTGAGTCGTACCAGGCCGGTGAGTGGGACGCCGACGACCTGACGGCATTGCTGAGCACGGTGGCCGGGCACCTGCGGGCGATGGCGCCGCGGCCAGTGCTGTGGCTGACCCGACTGCAGGCCGACCGGCGCCGCCCGCCCGCGACCCGCAACACGGCCGGGGTGGCCGCGCGCAACGTCCGCCACCACTACGACCTGCCGTCCGAGCTGTTCGAGCTGTTCCTCGACGAGACCATGACGTACTCCGCGGCGATCTTTCCGACCGGCGCCGACGGCCGCCCGCTGGCCGACGAGGCCGGGCTCGCCGACGCCCAGCGCCGCAAGATCGACCGGCTGCTCGACCTGGCCCGGGTCGGGCCGGGCACCCAGTTGCTGGAGACCGGCACCGGCTGGGGCGCCCTCGCCGTCGCCGCCGCGCGGCGCGGCGCCGACGTCCACACCGTCACCCTGTCCGTCAACCAGTGCCGCGAGGCCCGTCGGCGGGCGGCCGAGGCGGGCGTCGCCGACCGCGTCCGGGTCGAGCTGTGCGACTACCGCGACATCCGGCCCCGCGGTGCCGGCGGCTACGACGCCGTCGTCAGCGCCGAGATGCTCGAGGGCGTCGGCCACGACTTCTGGCCCGACTACTTCGCCACGATCGACCTGCTGCTGGTCCCCGGCGGCCGGGCGGCGATCCAGACCATCACCATGCGCCACGACGACATGCTCGCGACCCGGTCGAAGGACACCTGGATCCATCGGTACATCTTCCCGGGCGGCCTTATCCCGTCGGTGCCCGCCGTCGAGGCGGCCTGCCGCCGGCACACCCGGCTGCGGGTCCACCGCGCCGGCTCCTACGGCCCGCACTACGCGGCCACCCTGCGGCTGTGGCGCGAGCGGTTCGACCGGCACGCCGCCGAGGTCGACGCGCTCGGCCTGGACCGAGTGTTCCGGCGCACCTGGCACCTGTACCTGGCGTACTCCGAAGCCGGCTTCGCCGCCGGGCACCTCGACGTCGAGCACCTGCTGCTGGACCGGGCGTCATGACCGCGACGACGACCCCCGGGCAGACGCGGCCCGGCGTGGCCGACCTTCTCCTGGCCCTGGCCCGCGCCGCGACCGGCCGGGACCCGGCCCTGCGCCTGCGGGCCTGGGACGGCAGCGAGGCCGGGCCGGTCGGCGCGCCCGCCCTGGTCCTGGCCGACCGCGCCGTCCTGCGGAGGCTGTTCTGGCGCCCCGGCGAGCTCGGCCTGGCCCGGGCCTACGCTACCGGAGAGCTCGACGTCGACGGCGACCTCGGCGAGGCGCTGCGGCTGGCCCGTGCCGAGGCCGCCGCGGTCCGCCGCGCGCCCTGGTCGGTCCGAGCGGCGCTCGGCGCCCGCAGCGCCGCGCTCGGGCTGCGGCTGGGCCTGCCGGGGAGCCCGCCGGCCCGGCCGCCGACGGAAGCGGCCCTGACCGGCGGACGGCACAGCCGCCAGCGCGACCAGGCCGCCGTCGCGTTCCACTACGACCTGTCCAACGAGTTCTACCAGCTCCTGCTGGATCCGTCGATGGCGTACTCGTGCGCCTACTGGCCCGACGACGGGCCCGCTGACCTCGCCGCGGCCCAGCACGCCAAACTCGAGCTGATCTGCGCCAAGCTGCGGCTGCGCCCCGGCGACCGGCTGCTCGACGTCGGCTGCGGCTGGGGTTCGCTGACCGCCCACGCCGCCCGCCACCACGGCGCCCGGGTCACCGCGGTCACCGTCTCGGCCCGCCAGCACGCCTTCGTGACCGGCCGGATCGCCGACGAGGGCCTCGGCGGCCGGGTCGAGGTACGGCGGCAGGACTACCGCGACCCGGTCGGCGGCGACTACGACGCCATCGCTGCGGTCGAGATGGGCGAGCACGTCGGCGAGGCCGGGTACCCGGCGTTCGCGGCCCGCCTGCGCGGCCTCGTCCGGCCGGGCGGGCGGGTGCTGGTCCAGCAGATGTCGCGCAGCCCTGGCCGGCCCGGCGGCGGCGCGTTCATCGAGGCATACATCGCTCCCGACATGCACATGCGCCCGCTCGGCGCGACCGTGTCGCTGCTGGAGGCGGTCGGGCTCGAGGTCCGCAGCGTCGAGGCGATGCGGGAGCATTACGGGCGCACCATCCGCCACTGGCTGGCCCGCCTCGAGGCGCAGTGGCCGGCGGCGGTCGGCCTCATCGGCCTTGAGCGGGCCCGGATCTGGCGGCTGTACCTCACCGGCGGCGCCCAGGCGTTCGAGGACGGACGGATGGGCGTCGACCAGATCCTCGCCGTGCGGCCGCTCACCGGCGCGGACGGCGGTGCGGCGTGAGCGAGCTGGAGTTCCCATCGTGGCCCGAGCACCCGGGCCTGGGAAGCTGGATCCCGACCGCGATGCTCGCCGACGTCGTCGCCCGGCTGCCGGGGTTGGCGGACGCGGACGGCTGGCTGCGGGCGGTCCCGGACCCGCAGGAGCCGTTTCCCGCGGTACACCTGCAGCTGGTGTGGCTCGCCGACGGGCACATCCACTTCGCGACCGTCTCGGGCTGCACGGTCGCCCTCGCGGCCCCGGGGCGGGCCGAGCCGCGGCTGGCCGCCTACCACTACGCCTCCCTCGAGCAGTTGGTCGCCGGGGCCGCCGACTGGGCGTCGGACGTCCGGCCGCCGGGGACGCCGGCGTGAGCGGGCTGTGGGAGCAGGCGCCTGCGATCATCGGGGTCGCCGCCGGGGCGCTGCTGTCGTTCGTGCTCTCCGCGGTCGCCGACCGCAGCCGCTGGCGCCGCGACGCGGCCATCCGCTGGGACCCGCAACGCATGACGGTCTACGCCGAGTACGCCACCGCGGTGCGCGATATGTACCAGGTGGTGCTGGCCGTCGCGGCGCGGCACGGCTACGGCGAGGGCCGGCCCCGGCCCGTCGCGGACCCCGACGCGGCGCTCGGGGACGCGGAGGCCGACCGCGCGGCGCGGTTCGAGGCGGTGCTGCTCGTCGGAGACCCGCGGACCGTCGCCGCCGCCCGCCGCTGGCACCAGGCCGTCTGGCACCTGGAGTGCTTCGCCCGCGGCCGGCTCACCGGCCCGGCCGAGTGGGCGGCGGCCCGGCGCGAGTTCGGGGTGGCCCGGGCGGAGTACTACCGGGCCGCCCGGCAGGACCTCGGCATCCCGGGCGGCCTGCCCCGCACCAGCACTCCGGCCTGGAAGGCGGCGCTCGCCCCGCCGCCCGAGACGCCGCTGACCCCGCCAGAGTGAGCGCGGCGGGCCAGGCCGCGGTTCCCGGCTCCCGACCTGGGACCGGTCCGGCGACCCGTACGCCTTGACCGTCTGGGTCTACGACACCGCCATGATCGCCTCCATGGCCGGCGACCCCGGCCGTGGCGAAACAGGCGTGCGAGCGGTGGGTCGAAGGCGGCCTCGACCGCCTCCGCGCCCTGACCGACGAGTGCTGATTCTGCTGATGCGGGCACGTCTGCTGCAGGCTCGCGGCGAACCGGCGACTGCGGTTCGGGCCGCGGCCGAAACGGCCCGGGCCCGCTCGGCCCAGCGCGGGGCGGCCGCCGTCCATGGCCGCCCCTGGGATCAGGCACTACCGCACGGGTCTGGGCTGGTCGCCGCCCCGGGGCTGGTCACAGGATGGCGCGGAGTCCGGGCAGGCGGCGGATGACCACGGCCGCGGCGATGCTGAGGACCGTGCCGGTGAGGGCGACCGCGGCGAAGGTGCCCAGCGTGGGCAGGCCGGTGTGGGCGAACGTGAACTGCAGGGCGACCACGATCGGCAGGTGGATGATGTAGATGGTGTAGGAGCTGGCCGCCATGGCGCGGGTGAGCCGGTTGCTGCCGGCGAACACGTCGCGGAAGAGGGTGAGCAGCCCGACGCAGAGGCCGACCGACAGAAACGTCTCTACCAGGGTCCAGCAGGCGGATGCCCACGATGCGCCGCCGGGTGCGAAGAACCGGGTGTCGGTGCCGCTCAGGAACAGCGCGACGGTGAGTGTGCTGCCGATGGCCAGCCATGTGTAGCCAGTGGAGCGGGGCAGTCGGGTCAGCCAGTCGTGCCGGTAGGCGAGGATGCCGGCGGTGAAGAAGACGGTGTACTGAGCCAGGCGGGCCGGTTCGGCCTGGATGAACTCGAACAGCGGCACCCAGGTGTCGAGCGGGTAGCGGATGCGGACCAGGAACACGACCGCCGACAGCGCCAGGGTGAAGATCACGAGGGTGCGGTTGCCGGGCACCCGGGTCAGCCACGTCGGGCTGGGTAGCGGCCGTACCCGGCGCGCCAGCCCGCCCAGCCGGCGCAGGAGCACGTACAGGGCGCTGAAGGCGAGCAGGTTCTGGATGAACCACAGGTGCCCGAACTGCAGGTCGGGCCAGATCGGACCGGTCCAGTCCGCCGGCTGTTCGCCGAGGCCCAGGAAGACGTCGATGTAGTAGCGGCCGAAGGAGATCGGCGGGTAGCCACGGTACTGGACGTAGTAGACGTACAGCAGCGCCGGGATGATCGTGGCGGAGCCGACCAGGAACGGGATGCCGAGCCGTTTGAGCCGGCCGCGCAGGAACGCCCAGCTGCCCTTGTGGTCGACGGCGCGCGGCACGAAGAACGCGGCGACGAGGAACAGCAGGCTCATCCGGAACGCCCCGCCGACCGCGGACAGGGTCGCCAGCACGTCGGCGCGCTGGTCGCCGTGAAAGTACCACCAGTCAGCCGGGCCGTAGGCCTGTGCGGCGTGGTGGATCACCACCATCAGGATCATCGCCACCCGCAGGTTGTCCAGGTAGTGCAGATGCTGAGTGCGGGGCGGCCGCTCGACAATGCTGTTCATGTGTTCAAGATACTGAACAGATGTTCAGTACCGGATCGGTGCAACCACGGAGTTCAGGTCTCCGGGATGCCCCTGAGCGGCTGGCCGCCGCGGTGGCATACCGTGCTGGCATGCAAGCGTCGCCGTCGGACCTGACCGGGCGGGCGCGACTGCGCCAAGCGGCGCTGCGCCTGTTCGCTGAGCGCGGTTTCGCAGCCACCTCGGCCCGGGCGGTCGCCGCCGAGGCCGGATTGTCGCCGGCCCTGGTGATCCACCACTTCGGGTCCAAGGAGGGCCTGCGCACCGCCGTCGACGAGGAGGTGCTGGCCCGGCTCGGCGCCGCGCTGCGGGAGCTGGACCCCGGCGGCGGGGATCTCATGGCGTCGCTGGGTGAGGTGTCCGCGCGGATGTTCGGCGCCGATCCGCTGCTGCGCGGCTACCTGCGCCGCGTGCTGCAGGAGGACAGCGCGGCCAGCGCGGCACTGTTCGGGCGCCTGCTGGAGGGCGCGCGTACCGAGCTGGAGCGGCTGGCCGCGACCGAAGGCGGCCACGTCGACGGCGATCTGGAGTGGGCGCCGTTGCAGATGCTGTGCCTGATCCTCGGCCCGCTGTTGCTGGAACCGGTGATGCAACCCAACCTGAACCGGCCGATGTTCGACCCCGACGTGCTGGCCCACCGCAGCGCCGCCAACCAACGACTGCTGCGGCGCGGCCTGTTCGGCGCGGACCCCGCGGCAGGGTCGTCAACCGCAAGGAACACCGGCACCGGCAAACAGCGAGGGTGAGCTACCACGTCCAGCGCAGGCTTGGACGCCGCGTCTCACACGCACGACGAGACCGGAGCACGACGGCGAAGGCGTAGTACAGGGTGCCGTAGCCGACGGTCTGGGTGACGGCGAACGTGGCGACGATCCGCCGGCCGCGGCCCGCAGAGGCCGCGGCCGTTGGCGTGTCCGGCGTCATCAGCCGCAACAGTCGCCGCCGGTGCCGGTGACGGGGAGCAGGGTCAGCGGCGCGGACGGCAGCCCGCCGCTGATCCCGGTGGCCAGGCCCCGCCCGGGCGCGGCGACGGCGACCGGGGCCGGGCCGCAGCAGCCGCCGCCGGTGGCGGCGATCGTGGTGTCGCCGACGATCGGGTTGCTGTTGCACACGCCGGTCTCCGGGAGGTCGAGCTGCACGTCGCGGGCCGCGTCCCAGTCCCCGGCGAGGGCGGCCACGACGGAGCGCGCCTGCTCGTACCCGGTGGCGAGCAGGAACGTCGGCGCGCGGCCGTACGACTTGACGCCCACGGCGTAGAAACCCGGCTCCGGGTGCGACAGCTCGTCGACGCCGTGCGGCGGCACGGTGCCGCAGGAGTGCTCGTTGGGGTCGATGAGCGGGGCGAGGGCGCGGGTCGAGCCGAGGATCGGGTCGAGGTCGAGGCGTAGTTCGGCGACGAGCGAGTGGTCGGGCCGGAACCCGGTGGCGGACACGATCCGGTCGGCGGTGAGCTCCCGGGTCCCGTCAGCGGCCGTCACCCGGCCGTCGCCGCTGGCTGCGAGGCTCTGGACGGAGAATCCGGTGACGAGCTCGATGACGCCGGCCTCGACGTGCTCGCGCAGGCGGGTGCCGAGCGCGCCGCGCGCGGGCAGCGCGTCGGCGGTCTCGCCGCCGTAGGTCCGGGCGGCGTTGCCGGCGCGGATCGCCCACACCACGCTCGTGCCGGGGACCTGCTCGGCGAGCTCGGCGAGCGACAGGAGCGTGTTCGCGGCCGAGTGCCCGGCGCCGATGACCAAGGTTCGCCGGCCGGCGAACCGGTCCCGGTCGGCGCCGAGCACGTCGGGTAGCGCGTGCTCGACGAAGCCGGCGGCGGCGCGCTCGCCGCGGGCGGGGATGCCCGATGCGCCGAGGACGTTGGGCGTGGTCCACGTGCCGGAGGCGTCGATGACGGCCTTGGCGATCACGTCGGTACCGTCGGCGAGCCGCACCAGGAACGGCGCGTCCTCCCGGCCGGCGGTGCGCAGCCGGTCGACGCCGAGCCGGGTGACCGCCTCGACCCGGGCGCCGTAGCGGACGTGCGGCTTGAGGGCCGGCAGGTCGGCGAGGGGCTGCAGGTAGTCGGCGGCGAGCTGCGCGCCGGTCGGCAGCACTTCGAGGTCGGGCTCCGCCCATCCGGCGTCGGCGAGGAGACGGCGGGCGGCGGTGTCGATGTTGTACCGCCAGGGCGAGAACAGCCGGACGTGCCCCCACTGGCGCACGGCGGCGGCCGGGCCGTCGCCGGCCTCGAGGACGGTGAACGGCAGGCCGCGCCCGGCGAGGTGCGCCGCGGCGGCCAGCCCGACGGGGCCGGCCCCGATGACGACGACGGGAAGCGCAGTGCTCATAGCTGAAGAAGTCCTTTCAGTGTCTTGATGAATGTCGAATCAGGTGCGCAGACTGCGGCCGGCGGCGCGCATCCGGTGCGGGATCAGACTTTGGTACTGCGGCGTTCGATGAAGACGACGTCGCGCCAGCGCCCGCCCTGGGCGGCGTGCCGGCCGACCCGTTGGCGGATGCCGAGGACCCGGAACCCCGCGGCGTGGTGCAGTGCGAGGCTGGCGGTGTTCTCCGGGAACACCCCCGATTGGATGGTCCAGATGCCGGCGGCCTCGGTGGAGGCGATGAGCGCGTCGAGCAGTGCCCGCCCGACGCCCCGGCCCTGCGCGGCGCGGTCGACGTAGACGGAGTGCTCGACGACCCCGGCATACACGGCCCGGGCGGACACCGGCGACACCGCGACCCACCCCAGCACCGTTGCGGCCTCGTCGACGGCGACGAACCGATGCCCCGGCAGCTTCGACGCGTCAAACGCCGCCCAGTCCGGAGCTGTGTCCTCGAAGCTGGCGTTGCCGCCGTCCATCCCCGCTTGGTAGATGGCCAGCACGGCGTCGGCGTCACCCGCGGTCATCGGCCGGATCGTGACGCTCATGCGCAGCCTCCGATCGGCGCCGGGGCCGGGCGGCCCATGACGACGTCGGCGGCCGACGGGAAGCAGGCGATGCACGCCTCGTTGATCCGGTAGTGCCGGGCCGTGCCCACGGGCTCGACGAGGACGAACCGGGTCTCGGTGAGGATCTTCAGGTGCTGCGACACCGTCGACTGCGCCAGCCCCACCGCCGCGACGAGTTCGCCGACGCTCATCGGCCGGCCCTGCCGCGCCAGGTACTCCACGAGCTGCACCCGCGACGGGTCGGCCAGAGCCCGGAACCACGACGCGTACGTCTCCGCGGCCGCCCGGTCGAGCAGCTCGGTCACCATCCACCAACTTCATCGTCTATCGCCGATCTGCGATGAAACGGTACCCGGGTCGGCGCCGATCAGCAACGCCGTCGCCACCACGAGGCGGGCCACCGCGGTCAGCGTGGCGCGCTGGACGCGGTCCGGGGTGTCGGCCGGGCTGTGGTAGCCGGCCATCCCCGCGCCGATCCCGACGGCGGCGAGGCCCGCGGCGGCGTACCGGCGGTTGTCCGAGGCGACCGGCCCGGCGACGAGCGGCAGGCCGGTGTGCCGGCCGGCCTGGTCGAGCGCGGCGAGCAGCCCGTGCGCGGGCCCACCCGCCTCGACTGCCGCCGCCTCGTGCAGGTGCCCCGCGCCGTCGACGTTGAGCACGGCCGGAGTCGCGCCCGTCGCGCGGAGCCGGGCGGCGTGGTGGGCGGACCCGAGCGCGCCGGCCTCCTCGCCGTCCAGCAGCGCTACCGCAAGTCCTGCCGTCGGCGGCAGGACGCCGGCGAGGATCGTCGCGGCTTCGAGGACGACGGAGACTCCGCTGCCGTTGTCCGCCGCCGCGGGCTGCCGCAGTCCGGGATGGTCGCCGACGCCGTCGTAGTGCGCGGTGAGCAGGATGTCGGCGCCGCCAGCGGCCGTCCGCCAGCGGCCGTGGACGTTCGCGGCCGGCAGGTCGAGCCGCCGGATCGGGGTGTTCGCGGCGAAGGTGCCGGTGCCCGCTTGCGCGGCGTGGAGCACGGCTGCGTGGGTGGTGGCGTCGAGGGTGAGGATCGGCTGCGGTCCCGGGTTTGGTCCGGCGAGCATGGTGTACTGCCAGCCGTCCGCGTCGACACCACGGCCGAGTAGCAGGCCGAGCGCGCCGTGTGCGTGGCCGTAGGCGTCGAACAGCGTCATGCCGGCCGGCACGGCCAGCCACCGCCCGACCGGGTCGCCGACGCCGGCGACGGCGAGCGGGCCGCGGCGGATCAGCGGTTCGTCGACGGAGGCCAGGTGCACGGCCACCTGACGGCCGAACGCCAGATGCCGCTCGGCGTCACCGTCCGTCCAGTGCACGGTCGGTGCGCTGTAGACCTCCGGGACGTGCGGCGCCGCGAACGGCTCCAGCGTCACGGCCGCACCCGCATCGGCGAGCCGCCGGGCGAGCCAGGCGCGGGCGGCGGCCCCGCCCGCGCTGCCGACCCGCCGCCCCGCGAACGCCTCGCCGGCCAGGGCGGTGACCGTCGCGGCCATCCGCTCGCCGGAAACCCGGCTGAGCACGGCCCGGAGCCGGTCCGCGACGAGCGCCGCCGGAGCGGGGGAGTGGGCCGGGGTGCTCATCCGCAGCAGCCCTGGCCTGCGGCAACCGCGTCCGTCCTCGCCGCGGTAGCGCAGCAGGAACGCTCCGCGGTCGCCTCGGCGGGGGTGCCGCAGCACGGCGCCCCGTCCGAGGCCGAGTCCGGCAGGGCGAGGGCGGTGGGCGGGTTGCCGCAACAGCCGCCCGTCCCGGCGACTGCGAGCGCGGCGGCGGGATCACCGGCGAACCCGCCGGCCTCGGTCGCCTGCGTGGTGGTGTCGGCGCTGTTCATGATCGTGGTCCTTCCTGGGGAGGCGGAACAGAAGGCAGCGAGCCGGAACCGAGGCCTGCGGTCGGCGCGGGCCGGCGAGGCTGTCTCGACGTTGGTCTAAACAACGGTTGCACGCTGATTCGAGATCTGTCAACCTAGAGGCATGTCGAAACACCCGGCGGTGCTCACCCTCACGGACCTCAACGCGGCCGAGCCCTGCTGCAGCCCGCTCGCGGAGCAGCGGATCCCGGCCGGGACGGCCGCGGTGCTGGCCCCGGCGTTCAAGGCCCTGGGTGACCCCGTCCGGTTGCAGCTCATGTCGATGATCGCCTCGGCCGAGGGTGGCGAGATCTGCGTGTGTGACCTGACGCCGGCGTTCGAACTGTCCGGCCCGACCATCTCGCACCACCTGCGCACCCTGCGCGAGGCGGGCCTGGTCGATGCCGACCGGCGGGGGACCTGGGTGTACTACCGCGCTCGTGCCGGCGTGCTGCGGCAGCTGGCGGCGCTGCTGACCGTGGAGGAGCCGGCGGCGAGGTCGTAACATCGGCGGGTATGAGCCCGTCCGCGCCGGACCGGATCGAGGCCTACCTCGACGCCGTGACGCGTGCCCTGCCCGCCGGGCGGCGCGCCCGGTCGGCGATTCGTGCGGAGCTCGCCGACGGCCTCGCGTGCGCGGTCGACGTCCGGCTCGCCCGCGGTGCGGCACCGCCGGACGCGGTGGACGGTGCCCTCGCGGAGTTCGGCCCGTCGGCCGTCGTCGCCCGCGCGTTCGCGCGGGAGCTGCTCGTCGAGTCGGCCCACCGCACCGGTCTGGGCCTGCTCTGCGGCGGCCCGCGGTCGGCGAGTACTGTTAGCGGGCCGCCGCGACCCTCTGGTGTCCGGCGTGCTGCAGTGCGATCCGCTGGAAGACCTCGGCCTGTGTTGGGTAGCAGTGAACCGTGTTGGCCAGCGCGGCCAAGGGCATCTGGTTCGTGATTGTCAGCGTAAG
>NZ_BMPI01000132.1 GCF_014647515.1 Dactylosporangium sucinum
TCGATGACCGTGCCGGCGACCGTGATGGTCATCGGGCCGGTGTACGGCGTGAGCGTCACCTTCTTGCGCGTGTCACCCGGCAGACCCTTCGGGTAGCCCGTGTTGTTCTCGGCCGGGAAGCCCGCGACCGTGTAGGTGGGCGGCACGCCGCCGCCACCCGTGGGCGGCTTCGTCGTGCTGCTGGTCTTGCTCGGTGAAGCCGACGCCGAGGCCGACGGGGACGTCGACGCGATCGGGGACGTCGAGGCGATCGGGCCGGCCGACTGCGACGGCGCGCCACTGACCGACGGGCGGGGCTGCGCGCCGGTCTGCGGCGGGTTCTTGCAGGCGGCGAGGCCGCCGGCCAGCAGTGCCACGGCCATCACACCGACGCCGGCGCGGCGCAGCGGGCTGCGGCCGGCGAACGTCGGCTGGTGGAGCAGGTTGTGCTCGCCGTGCGAGGCGTTGTGCGGTGCGTCATGCGGTGCGCCGTGCGGGTTCATGCTTTGGGAATCCTCCCGGTCAGTCGACATCCGTCAGTCGACGGCCATTGGGGCCAGTCGGAGCTTTTCGGCGTGAGAGTCGGTTGGTGTTCCGCTCCTTCGACTTCGTATGTCCGCGGGAAACGCCACCGAATTGTCCTCGGCAATGCCCAGATATGGGCCGCCATGATCGGTTTTTGTGCGTCGCTCGCAACCTTGCGTAACCTTTGCCGGTCCGAAGCATGCCATGGTTCGGCGGGTGAGTGAAACCCTGGGGCGTGCCGGAAGGGCTACCTTTAGCATTCTTAAGTCCGGCCTAAGAAACCGCACGACTGGAAAGCCCCACGAACCCGTCGGATCGGGCATATCGGCGCGGCCATCGAGTGGCCCAGATCACGCCTGCAACTTCGATGCGCATTTGGCGATCTTCGCCAGCTTCGCGATGCCGTGAACCCTACAGCGACGTCGTTGTTTGGCCTAGTAGTGCCGGGTGTGATGTAGCAGACCGTCGATCGCATGCACGGTCGCTATGACCGGATTGTCCCGAGTATGCGGGAAAATCGGGCACAGTGGGCAGGGGTGATTTGTGTGGTACGAGATAATTCGCTGGCCGTGCTGAGCGGGGCGCTATCGAGCGGCGGGCGGCCGCCGAGGGTGGTAGGACGTTCCTTTGCCGGTGCGGAATCCGGGTCGCGGCGTATCGCCATTGCGCCGAGGAATGGCTATTGCGCGCGGAACGGGTCGTGTTCGGTGAGAATGCGGTCGAGCCGGGCCTGGTCGACGCGTTGCACCACCGACTCGGTTTCCTGCCGGTCACGGATGCATTTGGCGAGCGTGAAGGCCGACGTGACGGTGTAGAGCACCCCGACGGCGAGAAAGGCACGCATCCACCCGTTGACGGGCAGATATGCGATGCCGGCGGCAACGCCGGTGAGGGCGGCCGCGAACGAGAGCGCGGACTGCATGAAGAATGCGGCGGTGGTCTTCGGCGGCACGGAAGTCGTCATGCGCACCAGTCTCGGGCGGCCGGCTCCCCGGCCGCCTGAGTAGCCCTACTCAATCAGTGCCCGACGTGGACCTCGGGTGGGTTGTGCGCCGGCACCGGCAGCTCGATCTTGTGCAGCCGCTCCCACGAGTCGACGATGTCGGCGGTCACGTGGACGCGGAAGTAGTCGTTGGCGCTGAGCCGGTTGGTCACGGGCTCCTCGCCCTCGGCGAGCAGGCTGGCCGGCACCAGCCGGAGCCCGGCCTGCACGGCCGCGCTCAGGCGGCGGTGGCCGTCGATGATGTAGTAGTCCGGGCCGGAGTGGCCGACGGTCAGCGGCTCCATCGCCTCGGGGACGGTGACGTCGTCGGTCGGGGCCGGGAAGTCGAGCTCGCGTGTGGGATACACCCGCATGGGGTCGAGCAGCAGCAGCGGCGGCTGCTCGCGGAGGATGTCGGCGCCGAGCCGCCCCTCGAAGGCCGCCTGCACCAGGTCGACGATCTCCTCCGGCCGGGCCCGGGTGCTGTCGCACACCAGGTCGTAGTTGCGCAGCCGGAACTTGTCCGCCCCGTATCGGGTGAGGAACCGCATCCGCTCGCTCTCGCTGCGGCTGCGCAGGTTGGTCTTCGCCTCGTCGAGGGAGGAGTAGTTCTCGACCTCGCTGTGCGGGCGGGCCAGCACGCGGCGGGCGGCCTCGCCGGGCTCGGTGACGAGGTGCACCTTGAACGCCTCGTGGAAGAAGAACCACGCGAGGCGGCTGTCGACGATGAGCTGCTCGCCGGACTTCGCGATGTCGGACTGCAACTGGTCGACGGCGCTGTCGATCGCGTCGTCGAGCTCGGCGTGCAGGTTGAGCTGCAGCGCGGTCATCCCGCGGCGCTGGGCCATCTCCCGATACATGTCGCCGACGCTGATCCGCCGCAGGCCCAACCGGCCGGCGAGCGCCACGGAAACGGTGCTCTTCCCGCTGCCCAGGTCGCCGTTGATGACCACGGACCGGTGATTGCTCATGCCGCAACTCTCTAGGTGATGGGGCCCTGACCATGAGCTACAGCCCACCGGGCCAGTCCAGGGCTGGAGCCTAACACGCGCTGGTTGCACGCCTTTCCGTTTCATTCCCCCGCACGGGCACCCCGCCGCACACCCGGTCCGTCGCCGCTGATTGCGGAATTCGCCCTGTTTGCTCACCTGGGTGGTCGGACCCGGGGCGCGGAGGGTGAGCGCTGCGGAGCGCGAACGGCGGCGGCCGAGCGGCGGACGCGGTGTAATCGGGGCGAAACATCAAGGTGACAACATCCCGGCCACCACCGTCCCGACGGGAGGACCTCGTTGTTCCTGAGCCGCCACGAGCAGGAGCGCCTGTTGATCCACGTCGCCGCCGACGTGGCGCAGCGGCGCAAGGACCGCGGGCTCAAGCTCAACTATCCCGAGGCCGTCGCCATCATCACCGCCTTCCTGCTCGAAGGGGCGCGCGACGGACGGACCGTGGTCGACCTCATGGAGGCCGGCCGGCATGTGCTCGGCCGCGACGACGTGCTGGAAGGGGTGCCCGAGATGCTCGTGGAGGTGCAGGTGGAAGCCACCTTCCCGGACGGCACCAAGCTGGTGACCGTCCACCACCCGATCCCGTGATCCCCGGCGAGATCGTGCCCGGCGACGGGCCCGTGGTCATCAACGCCGGAAAGGCAGAGCTGCGGCTCAGCGTCGACAACACCGGCGACCGGCCCGTGCAGGTCGGGTCGCACTACCACTTCGCCGAGGCCAACGACGCGCTCGACTTCGACCGGGAACGGGCCTGGGGGCATCGGCTCGCCGTGCCGGCCGGGACGTCCGTGCGGTTCGAGCCCGGCGTGGCCCGGGAGGTCGTGCTGGTGCCGCTCGGCGGCAACCGGGTGATGCCCGGACTGCGGGGCAAGGCTGGAGGAGCGCTGTGACCGAGCTCGACCGCCGCCGGTACGCGAACCTCTACGGCCCCACGACCGGGGACCGCGTGCGGCTGGCCGACACCGACCTGTTCATCCAGGTCGAGCACGACCACTGCGTGGGCGGCGACGAGGCGGTCTTCGGCGGCGGCAAGGTGATCCGCGAGTCGATGGGGCAGTCGCGGGCGACCCGCGCCGAGGGCACCCCCGACACCGTCATCACCGGCGCCGTCGTGCTCGACCACTGGGGCATCGTGAAGGCCGACGTCGGCATCCGCGACGGCCGGATCGTCGGCATCGGCCGGGCCGGCAACCCCGACACCATGGACGGGGTGGACCCGGCGCTGGTGATCGGGCCGTCGACCGAGGTGATCGCCGGCAACGGCCGGATCCTCACCGCCGGCGCCATCGACTGCCACGTGCACCTCATCGCGCCGCTCATCCTGGAGGAGGCGCTCGCCTCCGGCATCACCACCATCGTCGGCGGCGGCACCGGGCCGGCCGAGGGCAGCAAGGCCACGACCGTCACGCCGGGGGCGTGGCACCTGGCCCGGATGTTCGAGGCGCTCGACCCGTGGCCGGTCAACGTGCTGCTGCTCGGCAAGGGCAACACCGTCTCCGAGGAGGCGATGTGGGAGCAGCTGCGCGGCGGTGCCGGCGGCTTCAAGCTGCACGAGGACTGGGGCACCACCCCGGCCGCGATCGACGCCTGCCTGCGGGTCGCCGACGCGTCCGGCGTGCAGGTGAACATCCACACCGACACGCTCAACGAGGCCGGCTTCGTCGAGGAGACCCTGCGCGCGATCGCCGGGCGTTCGATTCACGCGTACCACACCGAGGGCGCCGGCGGCGGCCACGCGCCCGACATCATCACGGTCGCGTCGCACCCGAACGTCCTGCCGTCGTCGACGAACCCGACTCGCCCGTACACGAGAAACACCCTCAGCGAGCATCTCGACATGCTCATCGTGTGCCACCACCTGAACCCCAGCGTCCCGGAGGACCTGGCGTTCGCCGAGAGCCGGATCCGGCCCTCGACGATGGCGGCCGAGGACCTGCTGCACGACCTGGGCGCGATCTCCATCATCGGCTCCGACTCGCAGGCGATGGGCCGCGTCGGGGAGGTGGTGCTGCGCACCTGGCAGACCGCGCACGTCATGAAGCGGCGACGCGGTGCCCTGCCCGGCGACGGGCCGGCCGACAACGAGCGGGCCAAGCGGTACGTCGCGAAGTACACCATCTGCCCGGCCGTCGCGAGCGGCATCGACCACGAGGTCGGCTCGGTGGCCGTCGGCAAGCTGGCCGACCTGGTGCTGTGGGACCCGGCGTTCTTCGGGGTCCGCCCGCACGTCGTCATCAAGGGCGGCGCGATCGCCTGGGGCGCCATGGGCGACGCCAACGCGTCGATCCCGACGCCGCAGCCGGTGCTGTCCCGCCCGATGTTCGGCGCGTACGGTGCCGCGGCCCCCGCGACGAGCCTCGCGTTCGTGGCCCGGGCGGCGCTCGACGACGGGCTGGCCGACCGGCTCGGCGTCCGCCGGACGCTGGCCGCCGTCGCCGACACCCGCGGCCGGGGCAAGGCCGACCTGCCCCGCAACGACACGCTGCCGAGGATCGAGGTCGAGCCGGACACGTTCACGGTCCGGATCGACGGCGAGGTGGTCGAGCCGGATCCGGTCACCGAGCTGCCGATGGCGCAGCGGTATTTCCTGTTCTGAGATGCGCGCGTTCACCCAGCTGCTGATCCTGGCCGACGGCCGGTTCCCGTCCGGTGGCCACGCCCACTCCGGCGGCCTTGAGGCGGCGGTCCACCAGCGACGCGTGCACAACGAAACCGACCTGGAGGCGTTTCTGCGCGGGCGGCTGCGCACCGCCGGGCTGGTGGGCGCGGCGTTCGCGGCCGCCGCCTGCGCGCGACCGTCCACGATGGACGAACTCGAGGCGGAGCTCGACGCGCGGACACCGTCGCCGGCCCAGCGGCTCGCCGCCCGGCGGCAGGGCCGGTCGCTGATCCGTGCGGCGCAGGTCGTCTGGCCGGGGGAGCACGTCGCCCGGGCGGCCCGCACCAAGGTCTCGCAGCCGATCGCGCTCGGGGTGGTGGCCGACGCCGCCGACGTGACCCCCGGCGAGGCGGCGCTGATCAGCGCGTACCACTCGATCTCCGGCCCGGCGAGCGCGGCGGTCCGCCTGCTGGGACTCGACCCGTACCGCGTGCACGGGCTGCTCGCCGCGCTCGGGAACGAGTGCGACGAGGTGGCCCGGGAGGCCGCGGCGTTCACCCGTGGGCCCGCGGCGGACCTGCCGGCGGCATCGGCGCCGCTGCTCGACATCTCCGCCGAGGACCACGCCGCATGGGAGGTAAGGCTCTTTGCCAGCTGAACACGAGCACACGCATCCACATCCGCACGACGACCCGCACGCGCCGCTGCACAACGGCGAGCGCGCGCTGCGCATCGGCATCGGCGGCCCGGTCGGCTCGGGCAAGACCGCCCTGGTCGCCGCGCTGTGCCGGAGCCTGTCCGAAGACCTGCGCATCGCGGTCGTCACCAACGACATCTACACGACCGAGGACGCCGACTTCCTGCTGCGCAACGGCGTGCTGCCGGCCGAGCGGATCCGCGCCGTCGAGACCGGCTGCTGCCCGCACACCGCGATCCGCGACGACATCTCGGCCAACCTCGACGCGATCGAGGAACTGGAGGAGAGCCTCGGCCCGCTCGACGTGATCCTGGTCGAGAGCGGCGGCGACAACCTGACCGCCACGTTCAGCAAGGGCCTGATCGACCAGCAGATCTTCGTGGTCGACGTGGCCGGCGGCGACAAGGTCCCGCGCAAGGGCGGCCCGGGCGTGACCAGCGCCGACCTGCTGGTCATCAACAAGACCGACCTCGCCCCGCTGGTCGGCGCCGACCTCGGGGTGATGGCGCGCGACGCGGCCGCCCGCCGGGGCGACCTGCCGACCGTGTTCCTGTCGCTGGTGGAGGACCGGACGGCCGCACCGGTGCAGGACTGGATCCGAAGCCTGGTGCGGTGAGGGCCGCGGCCCGGGTCGTGGCGCAGGCCGACGGGCCACGGACCGCGCTGACCGTGCTCAAGGGCGAGCCGCCGCTGCTGCCGCGCCGCACCGGCCCGAACGAGGTGCACTTCGTCGGCGGCGCGGCCGGCCCGCTCGGCGGCGACGAGCTGAGCATCGAGATCGAGGTCGGC
Organism: Dactylosporangium sucinum; assembly: GCF_014647515.1. GTDB lineage: Bacteria > Actinomycetota > Actinomycetes > Mycobacteriales > Micromonosporaceae > Dactylosporangium > Dactylosporangium sucinum. Next base: position 6,576 of record NZ_BMPI01000132.1, read on the forward strand.
CCGGGCGCGCTGCTGGTGGTCCGCACGGTGGCGGCGAGCATCGCGCTGCCCGGCCGCGGCAACGAATGGTCGCGGTTGTCGATCAATGCCAGCGTGGCGGGCACCCTGCTGTGGCTGCCCGACCCGCTGGTCGCCACCGCCCGCTGCCGGCACCTGACCGAGTCCACGGTGGACCTCTCCGGGGACGCCACGCTCGTCTGGCGTGAGGAGGTGGTCCGCGGCCGGCACGGGGAGCCGGGCGGCGAGGCGAGGTTGAGCACCACGGTCCGCCGCGACGGCCGTCCGTTCCACCGCAGCGACGTCAGCCTCGAAGACAACCCGGCCGTGCTCCAGCACCGGGTCTACGCGAGCCTGCTGACCACGAGGACCGTCGATCACAAGCTGCCGGAGATCATGCCGCTCGCCGCCGGCGGCACGCTGGTCACGGTCCTCGGTCAGGACCTCACGGCGACCCGGGCGATCACCGGCCTCCTGGTTACAGCGCCGCAATAGGCGGGCAAAGCCGCAGTAACGGCGCGGGCGTCTACTCGCATCGACTCACCGATGGTGAGGCGCGCCTAGGGTTCCGCGTCGATGCGACGGACTGGTCCGAGAGGTGCAGGCGCCCCGCGCACCGGGGCGTTCCACGGCGGGACAAAAGCCCGGGAGACAGCCGACGCTTCCGGCTGCTCCGCGGCCGGACAGCCAACCCGGAAGGGACTGTCTGTGGGTCTGTTCCACCACCATGGGAACTACGGGCCGGAGGCCCGCTACGCCGTCGAGCGCGAGGCCGAGCTGCCGACCACCAAGTGGGAGGAGGAGGTGGCGCGGGGGCTGGAGCTGGGCCTGCCCGGGGCCGACTCCATCGTCGACAAGCGCATCCCGACGTTCTCCCGCGGCGAGCTGCCGCACTTCGCCGGCATCAACACCTTCCTCAAGGCGCCGTACCTCGAAGACGTCCGCCGCTGCGGCGAGTACGACGTCGCCGTGCTCGGCGCGCCGTTCGACGGCGGCACGACGTACCGCTCCGGCACCCGCTTCGGCCCGCAGGGCATCCGGAAGATCTCCGCGCTCTACGGCCCGTACAGCTTCGAGCTCGGCGTCGACCTGCGCGAGTCCATCACGATCGCCGACCTGGGCGACATCTTCACGATCCCGGCGAACATCGAGAAGACGTTCGACCAGATCTCCAAGGCGGTCGCCCACGTGTACGAGTCCGGGGCCTTCCCGGTCGTGCTCGGCGGGGACCACTCGATCGGCTACCCCACCGTGCGCGGCGTCGCCCAGCACCTGCAGGGCAACCTCGGCATCATCCACTTCGACCGGCACGTCGACACCCAGGAGACGGACCTCGACGAGCGGATGCACACCACGCCGTGGTTCCACGCCACGGACATCCCGAACGTCCCGCCGAAGAACCTGGTGCAGATCGGCATCGGCGGCTGGCAGGCGCCCCGGCCCGGCGTGAAGGTCGGGCGCGAGCGCGGTACCACCATCATGACCGTCACCGACTGCGTGGAGATGGGCATCGAGGCCGCCGCGGAGCGGGCGCTCGAGGTGGCCTGGGACGGCGCCGACGCGGTCTGGCTGTCGTTCGACGTCGACTGCCTCGACGCGGCGTTCGTGCCGGGCACCGGCTGGCCCGAGCCGGGCGGCTTCCTGCCCCGCGAGGTGCTCAAGTTCATCCAGCTCATCGCGGAGAAGCCCCTGGCCGGCATCGAGGTCGTGGAGTGCTCCCCGCCGTACGACAACGCGGAGATCACGTCGCTCATCGCGACCCGCGTCATCTGCGACACCCTCGGCTGCCTGGTGCGCGCCGGGCACCTTCCCCGGAGGACCTCATGAAGCGTCGTTCGCTCCTGCTGGGTGCCGCGGGCGCGGCACTGCTGGCGGCCTGCGGTTCGGACACCTCGGACGCGGCCACCCCCGGCACCGTCACCCTCGGCTTCTCCGCCTGGCCCGGCTGGTTCCCCTGGCAGGTGGCCCAGGAGAAGGGGCTGTTCGCCAAGAACAACGTCACGGTGGAGCTGAAGTACTTCGACAGCTACACCGACAGCCTCAACGCCCTGGCGACCGGGAACCTGACCTGCAACAGCCAGACGCTCAACGACACCCTGTCGTCGGTGTCCGGCGGCTCGAAGCAGACAATCGTCCTCGTCAACGACAACTCCACCGGCAACGACCAGATCATCGCCGGCCCCGGCATCACCTCCGTCGCCGGTCTCAAGGGCAAGAAGGTCGCCGCCGAGCAGGGCACCGTCGACCACTACCTGCTGCTGCTCGCCCTGGAGAAGGCCGGGCTCACTGAGAAGGACGTGACGTTCACGCCGCTGCTGACCGACGCCGCCGCGGCCGCGTTCGTAGCCGGCCAGGTCGACGCGGTCGGCGTCTTCGCGCCGTTCACGACGACCGCGCTCGGCCGCTCCGGCAGCACGGCCATCGCCACGTCGAAGGACTTCCCGGGCGCGATCCCCGACACGCTGTCGTTCCAGTCGCAGTTCGTGCAGGACCACCCCGACCAGGTCCAGGCGGTCGTGCAGACCTGGTTCGACACGCTGGCCTGGATCGCCGCGAACAAGACCGAGGCGGTGAGCATCATGGCGAAGAAGGGCGGCGTCTCCGACGCGGACTACCTGACCTACGACGCCGGCACGACCATCTTCACCAAGGAGCAGAACCTGGAGGCCTTCGCGGCCGGCGCCGACGCGAAGCACCTCGACTTCCAGGCGAACAAGATCGCCGAGTTCCTCGTGAGCACGAAGCTCGTCGACGCCAAGCCCCCGCTCGACGGGCTCTTCGAGCCCAAGTTCGTGAAGGCCGTGCCGTGACCGTCACCGCCGCCAAGCCGTCCACCCGGGCGTCCTGGCGGCCGTTGCCCCGCCGGCGGCCGGTCGGGCCGCCGCGGGCGGCGCTCGCGATCCGCGCGCCGCTGCCGGCCGCCACCCGGGCCGTGCTCGCCACGCTGTCGGTGCTGGTGCCGCTGGCCGCGTGGCTGCTGCTCGGCGCCTCCGGCGCGGTCGACCCGCGGTTCCTGCCGACGCCGCAGGAGGTGTGGAGCGCGGGGCTGGACCTGGCGGCGAGCGGGCAGCTGTGGACCGACACGTGGGCCACGGTCGAGCGGATCCTCTCCGGATTCGGGCTGGCCGTGCTCGTGTCGGTGCCGCTCGGCATCGCGATGGGCAGCTTCACCGCCGCCAACGCGGTGCTGGAGCCGTTGAGCGGACTGCTGCGATACCTGCCGGCGGCGGCGTTCACCCCGCTGCTGCTGATCTGGCTGGGCATCGGCGAACCGCCGAAGGTGGCACTCATCTTCCTCGGCACCGTGTTCTTCAACATGCTGATGGTGGCGGACGTGGTACGCCTGGTGCCCCGTGACTTCCTGGACGTCGCCTACACGCTCGGCGCGCGCCGGCGGGAGGTGCTCGCGAAGGTCATCGTCCCGCACGCGTTGCCCGGCGTCATCGACGCGGTGCGGGTCAACTTCGCCGCCGCGTGGAACCTCGTCGTAGTGGCCGAGCTCGTCAACAGCGAGACCGGCCTGGGCAAGCGCATCCTGCTCGCGCAGCGGTTCACCCAGACCGACAAGATCTTCGCGATCCTGGTGGTCATCGCGGTGATCGGCGTCCTCACCGACGTCCTGCTGCGCCTCGCGCGGAACCGGATCGGACGGTGGGCCTGATGCTGATGCTCGACGGCGTCGGCCGTACCTTCGGATCCAGGACGGCACTCGAGAACGTCTCGCTCGGCGTCGAGGCCGGCCAGTTCGTCTGCGTCGTCGGCGCGAGCGGCTCCGGCAAGTCGACGCTACTGTCGATCGTCGCCGGCCTGGTCGCGCCGTCGTCGGGCACGGTGTCGCTGGCCGGCACGCCGGTCACCGGCCCCGGCCCGGAGCGCGGCCTGGTCTGCCAGTCCGGGGCCGTGTACCCCTGGCGGACCGTCGAGCGGAACATCGCGTTCGGGCTGGAGCTGCTCGGCCTGAGCCGCGCGGAGCGCACGGCGCGCGTCGACTGGTACCTCGCCGAGACCGGCCTCGAACCGCTCCGCCGCGCGCTGCCGAAGCAGCTGTCCGGCGGCCAGCGCCAGCGGGTCGCGATCGCCCGGGCGCTGGCGTGCGAGCCGGCGGTACTGCTGCTCGACGAGCCCTTCGGGGCGCTCGACGTCCAGACGAAGGAGGACATGCAGGTCTTCCTGCGCCAGGTCTGGCGGGACACGGGGACGACGGTGCTCATGGTGACGCACGACGTGGAGGAGGCGGTGTACCTCGGGCAGCGCGTGGTCGTCCTGGCCAGCGATCCCGGCCGGGTCGCCGCCGACGTGGCGGTCGACCTGCCCGCCGACCGCGACCTGACGGTCAAGCGGGAGCCGTCGTTCCTCGCCCTGCGCGCGCAGGTCGAGGACCTCGTCCGCGCCTTCCACCGCGCCAGGACTTAGGCCCTGTTTCACGACTGGGGCCGGAGCGGGCCTAGGGCACGGGGTCGTGGGTGCCGCGGGGGGTGGACGGGTTGCAGCGCCTGATGCGCGCCGCGGTCAGCCGGGAGCCCTCGACCAGTCCGTACCGCTGCACCGCCTGCATCCCGTATGCGCTGCACGACGGGGTCTGCCGGCACCGCGTGGGCAGGTGCGGGGAGAGCCAGCGCTGGTAGCCCCGGATCGCCGCCATGCCGGCCCGGCCGGGGCCGCTCGCCGTCGCGCGGGGCGGCCGGGTCGGCGCGGCGATCGCCATCAGGCTCAGCAGCGAGCCCAGCATGAACGGGCTGCAGTCGCAGTCACAGAAGTCGAAGTCGCCGCAGTCGCACCCGTCCCGCTTGCGCTTCTTGTTGTGATGGCGCTGCTGGCGGCGGTGGCGCCGCATCGCGAGGAGATCGCCCAGACCCATGCGCCGCATTGTGTGCGCGTGTCCGGCGGGTGATCAAGGCGAGGTCGGAAGGTGGACAAACGGCGACGCACCCGGATGTTCGACTTCGTTCGGGTGGCCGGGAATGTCCGGACAGTCCCGGACACCCGAACGAAGTCGAACAACCGGGTGCGTCGGCTTGCGGAACCCCCACGACCCGCAGGCGAAGCCCGTGGAACCAGAGTGCGTCGCCCAGCGGCGCGTGGGGGGTGTGCAGTGGGAACCCCCCACAGAACCGC
>NZ_BMPI01000133.1 GCF_014647515.1 Dactylosporangium sucinum
ATCACTCGAGCCCGCCTCCAAAAACCCAGCTTGAAAACCTGACTCTCCTGTCCAGATTCTCAAACCCAAGGATCTAGAGGCCCGTCGAACCCAGCCACTCCTGGAGGATCGCGGCGGTCTCCTCGGCCCGTTCCAGGTGCGGGATGTGCCCGGTGGCACCGAGCGTGACCACCTCCCACCGCCGCAGGAGGCGGCGAACGGTCTCGGCCGTGGCTGCGGGCATGAGCGGGTCATCGAGCCCGTGCAGCCACAGCGCGGGCGGGGTCAGCTCGCTGAGCAGGCCGATCCATCGGCGTGGGCGGCTCAGCTGCACCAGGGCGTCGTTACGGCTGCGCCACAGTGCGGCCCGGCCGTCCGGGTCGCGGACGGACCAGGCGGGCTCCGGTTCGGCGCGCAACTCCTGGAGGTATGCCTGCGGGATCAGGTCGAGGTAGGGCGTCGCGCTGGCGACGAGGGCATCCGGGTCTTCGGGGCGCTTCCCCGCCTGGACGTCACGGTCGAAGGCCGCCCGGGCCCGGGGTGCCTTGACGATCAGCCATTGCAGGGAGCGGACCGGGTCGATGGGCAGACGCGAGGGCCGCACCGCCGGTCCGATGAGCGCCAGCCCGAGCACGTCGTCCGGTGCCGAGCGCGTCGCGAGGGCACAGATCATCGCCCCGAAGGAATTGCCGACGAGTACCACCGGGCGGCCGACGACCTCGCGGATGAAGGCCGTCACGATCGCGACCTGATCGGCCACGGAGCCGGCGTCCGGGTTCGACGGGGCCGGCGAGGACCGGCCGTGGGCGCGCAGGTCCAGCAGGTACGCCGGAGCGCCGAGGCGGCGGCCCACGCCACAGTGCTCGAGCGCGGTCCCCTGCATCCCATGGACCAGCACGACGGGGAGGGCCGGCGGACGCGCCGGATCGGTCAGCTCCAGCCAGCTGACCGTCCCGCCGCCGTGTTCGAAGAAGCGGCGCGTGTACCCGGCGCTCCACGGCGCGGCGCCGCTCATCCGGCGCGGCCTTGCAGGCGTGCTCCGACGGCGACCGGGCCGGTGCTGGGCTGGGAGTGATCCCAGTCGGCCAGGAGCGTGCGCAGTGCGGTGGCCAGCGCGAGCGGCTGGTCGAGCATGATGTGGTGTCCGGCGTCGGGGATCTCGATGACCGGAGCCGCACGGCCGAGCCGGTCGTACATCACCTCGCTCATCTGCTGGGAGAGGATCCCGTGCTCACCACGGAGGAGCGCGATCCGGCACTCGAGCCGGGTGAGCACCGAGGGTCCCAGGTGGGCCCGGACGAAGACGCGCGGGTCGAACTTCCACGTCCAGCCGTCGTCGACGCGACGCAGCGAGTGCCGGGCCACGTGGCGGGTGACGTAGTCGAGAGCGGGCTGGTCCGGCACCGAGCGGAAATGCGTCATTCCCTCCTCGAGCGTGGCGTAGACCCGCAACGGTCCGAATGCCTGTCCAGCGCGTGCCGCCCGCTCCTCGGGCGTGAGCTCCCTGACCGGCGAGTCGACGACGACAGCCCCGTGGAGGCGTGATCCGAAGAGGGCGGCGGCCCGGAGCGTGACGAAGCCACCCATGCTGTGCCCGATGACGACCGGTGGGCCCTCGATGCCACCGGACGCGGCCGCGGCGAGCACCTCCTCCGCCCAGATGTCGAGCTCGTAGCGCTCGCGGCGACCGCTGTCACCGTGACCCGAGAGGTCGACCGCGACCACGCGCCGCCGCCCCTCGACGAGCAGCGGGCCGATGTGGTCCCACCAGTGCGCATGCGCTGCGCCGCCGTGAACGAGCACGACGCCCGGCATGCCGGCATCGCCCCAGGCCCGATACGTGATCGAGGTGCCGTCCACGTCGGTCGTGCCCTCGTCGGGACGGCTTCCGAGTGCGGCACTGAACCACTCCGGCGTCATGGTGCTCATGGCGACGGAACCCCCTCTTTGGATCGTCGGAAATCGCGCACCCGGCTCGGTGCGCGTGCGATACGCGGGCTAGTTCACGGAGATCGGCTTGCCGTCGATGGAGTAGCTCTTCGTCTTGCTCGACCAACGGACCGGCTGGAGCCGGTCGGCGTAGTCGGTCTTCCCCGGTCCGTACGAGCCCGGCAGCACTGCGGGCAGCCCGTCGATCGTGCCGAGGCCTTCGACGGCCTGGACGAAGGTCCGGGGGTTCAGGGCATCCCCGGCGGCCGTGGCCGCGTTGGCGAAGACCTCCACGACCGCGCAGATGATCGCCACGGCGTTTTCCTCGCCGATCGGGACGTCGGGGGCGTCGGTGGTCTCGTTGTACTGCTGGATACAGGCGGTGTTCTCGGGCGTCTCCACCTGCCCTTCGGCCGGCCAGGCACTGGCCGTGAACCCGACCGCACCGTCGAAGCTGTCCCCGGCGTTGGCCAGGACGCCGTTGGCGGCGAGCGCCCCGATGTCGCTGGTGAGGTACTGCGGATAGAAGTGCTGGGACTCGGCGAGGGCGATGAAGCGCAGTGCGTTGGCGAAGTCGGTGCCGAGCATGACCGAGTCGACGCCGGCCGACTTCATCTTCTGGATGAGCGCGGGGACCTGCGCGATGCTGTTGGCCGGGTCGAGCTCTCCCAGGACGGCCAGCGGGTGGCCGAGCTCGGCGAGCTTGTCGGCCGCGGCCTTGACCGGCAGCTGGCTGATGGCGCCGTCGGCGACGGCGACCGCACCCAGCGTTCGGCCCTCCACCTGACCGGCCTTCAGCAGGATCGACGCCCAGTTGCGACCGGTCCGCTCGAGTGCGGGGTCGAGACTGACCAGGAGGCCGTGCGAGTCCCGGTAGACCTGCTCGAGGGAGGGCATCATGGCGACGACGGGCAGCTGGTACTGGGGCCCCACGCAGCGGCTGGCGTCGTTGGTGCCGAGGATGGCGAAGACCCTCTCATCCTTGGCGAGATGGATGCAGATCGCCTTGTCCGAGTGCTCCCCCGTCGTCGTGAGGGGATCCCAGCTGGTGTAGACGGGCTGGATCGCCCGTCCCTTGATGCCGCCTCCAGCGTTGATCTTGTCGAACAGCGACTGGTAGGCCGCCCGCTGGAGGTCGACGCTGAAGTTCGGCAGGCCGAGGCCCAGTGGCTCGGCGGCGGAGAGGTCGAGCATCATGACGCCGACCTTGATCGTGGTGTCGGTGACGCCCTGGGCCACGTCGGTGATTTGGTCGGCCGTCGAGGTGCCGGTCCGACCACCCGAACCGGCGCCGATGTTGTCACCATCGAGCTCGATGGGACCGCTGCCGGACCGGCCCGCACCGGCCGTGGACGGCGCCGAGGACGCCAGCCCGAGCGGGATCGCCAGGCCGACGGCGAGGAGCAGGCCGGACAGGGCAACGAGCACGCCGTAGGCGCGAGCGGGTGCCACCACGCGGAAGTGCTCAGTATGCGGTGGGGGGTTCATCGGTCTCCCTCGGGGCAGCGAGTGCGGAGTTCGGCGGGGTTCGGGCAGGCGGCAGCATCGCCGCGCTGCCGGGCGCCGTCGTGTGCGTCCAGGACGGGGGGCAGCGTCGCGGCGAGGAGGGCAGCGGCGAGGATCAGGGCGAGGAGGATCGTCTGCCACTGGCCGGCGGACAGGCCCAGCACGGGACGGGGCCGGTGGGTGCGATCGCGGTCGGTCATGCCGATCCCCCAGCGCTGATGAGGCTGTCACTGCGCTCGATCGCGCGCCGGTCGGTGCCGAGGTAGGCGGCGACGACATCGGGATTGTCGCGGACGACCTCCGGGGTGCCCTCGGCGATCAGCTGACCGGCCGAATAGCAGTACATCCGGTCGGAGATCGACATGGTCAGCGGCATGTCGTGCTCGATGATGACCACGGTGGCCGACAGTTCGCGCTGGATGCTCTTGATCAGCGGGCCGAACGCCTCGGATTCCTTCTGGGCCACACCGCCGGTCGGCTCGTCGAGCATCAGCACGTCGGCCCCCTGGGCGAGCAGGCAGCACATCTCGACGATGCGGCGAGTGCCGGTGGAGAGCTCGGAGGTGAGCGAGTGTGCGTACCGGCCGAGCCCGAGGAAGTCGATGTAGCTGTCGGCGTCCGCGAACTTCCTCCGCTCACGCGCCCACCCTCCGGGCAGCGCGAGGAGCGACGGGACGAACGCCGAGCGATCGCGGGCCTCCAATGCCACCCGAACGGTCTCGTGCACGGTCAAGTCGCCGAAGAGGCGCGCGTCCTGGAAGACGCGGCCCATCCCCAGGGCCGCACGCTGGTGCGGGGCGAATGACGTGACGTCGACGCCGCCGATCTCGATACGGCCCGACTGCGGTCGCACGAAGCCACTGATCACGTTCATCAGGGTCGACTTCCCGGCGCCGTTGGCCCCGATCACGCCGACGACCTCGCCCCGCGCGACGGTCAGGGAGGCGTCCTTGAGCGCGATGCGGCCGCCGAAGCTCACGTTCACGCCGGTGACCGCGATCGCCGGCGCGGCAGGGTCGGTAACGAGGACCGGCTCGGGACGCGGCAAGGTCTCGATCGGTGGCCGCACCGGGTCCGGGACCGCAGCACGCCCGCGGGTGAGGTGGCTGAGGATCGCCGAACGGGCGGTCAGTCCGAGCTGGGTCAGTCCCCCGGGCAGGAAGAGGATCAGCACCAGGACGCCGATGCCGGAGGTGGCCAGGCTCACCGAGAACGAGTCACCCAGCACGGCCGGCAGGCCGATCAGATAGATCGCGCCCAGGATGGAGCCGGAGACTCGGCCCAGGCCGCCGATGACGACCATCGAGATGATCAAGGTCGACTGCTCCGGACCGAAGATCGCCGGCGACGTAGCGGAGGCGAGGCCGTACTGACCGGCCGCCGCGGCGTAGAGGCCACCGGCCAGGCCGGCCAGCGCGCCGGCGAAGATGAAGGCCGAGAGCTTCGCACCGACCGGGGCGACCGCGAAGCTGGAGGCCGCCCGGTCGTTGTCCCGCACCGCGATCATCGAGATGCCGGCGCCGGTGCGTCGCAGGCGAACGACCGCTGCGGCACAGACGACGACGATCGCCAGCGTGAGCAGGTAGAACGTGCGCTCGGAGGAGAGGTCGAGGCCGAACAGCCGCTGAGCGGGGAAGGTATAGGTCGGCCCCTCGCCGAAGATTCCCTGCCCGTAGAGCCACGACTGGCACGCCACCGCGAACGCGAGCGTCGTCACGGCGAGGAACGGGCCCTCGACGCGCAGGGCGGGGAGCCCGACGACGAAGGCGGCGAGGCCACCGGCGACCGCACCCTGCGCGACCGCGGCGAGGAACGGGACACCGTTCGAGGCAAGCTGCGTGGCCACGAGCGCGCCGATCCCGACGAAGCCGAACTGCCCCAGGGTGAGCTGGCCCGCCCAACCGGCGAGGACGGTCACCGAGAGCCCGACCAACGCGAAGATCAGGACTCTGGTGAACATGTACTGGTCCGCCGAGGTGGTGAAGACCAGCGGGAGGAGAGCCGCGACAGCCACCGCGACGACGGCACCGATGAGACCGGAGCGACGCACCCACCACACGTTGCGCATCGCGCTCGGGATCGGCGGGGTCTTCACGGTGATGCCGAGGCCGTCGGCGCCACCGCCCATGCCGGGGCGGCGCAGGAGGGTCAGGACCAGGATCGCCAGGAACAGGACCAGCTCGGGCGAACCGGTGGGCGCCCCGTTGGACACCATCACCGTCTCGATCAGTCCCACCGCGAGGCCGCCCACCATGGCCCGCGGCATCGACGTCAGACCACCGACCAGCGCCGCAGCGAGCGCGTGGACGAGCAGACCAGGACCGACCGAGGCGGTCGGGAGGCCGACGACCGCGCCGGTCATCGGGTTGAGCAGCGCCACGGTCAGCACCGCCAGCGCACCGGAGATCGCCCACACGGTCGTCGAGACGCGCATCACCGGGACACCGGCGAGCTTGGCCCGGTCGGGGTTGTCGGCCGAGGCACGGACCGCGAGGCCGAACGGCGTCCTGGTCAGGAAGACAGTCAGCCCGACGATCACCGCCGGCACGAAGGCCAGCATCATGAAGTGCGGGGAACTCAGGACCACTCCGCCGATGTTGGCCTCGCGGTCCAACGGCGAGGGGAAGGAGCCGTAGTTCTCCATCTCGGGGAGCAGCACGCGTCCGAGGAAGACCAGCTGGCCGACGCCCAGCGTGGCCACGAGCAGGATCAGGCGCGGCGCCTTCGCAAGCCTTCGGATGACGCCCATCTCGACGACGGCGCCGATCGCGGCGCCACACACCAGGGTGGCCGCCAGCGCTAGCCAGAAGTTCCAGTGCCAGTCCAGCACCATCTTGGCCAGCAGCACCGCACCGAAGGCGCCGATCTCACCGTGCGCGAGGTTGATCACCTTGGTGGCGCGGTAGACCAGCACGATGCCAGCGGCGAGGATCGCGTAGGCCAGGCCGGTGAGGAGTCCGAAGACCAGCATGTCGGACGTGATCGACCACGTCGTAGCGGGGATGTCCATCTCAGGCACCTGCGCCCTTTCCGAGGAAGACCGCGCGCACCAGGTCGTCGCGGTGCGCGAGCTCGTGGGCCGGGCCCTCGAAGCGGACCTGCCCCTTCTCCATGAAGACGGCTCGGTCGGCGATCGAGAGGGCGATCTTCACCGACTGCTCGACGATGACCATCGTCAGACCGTCGGCCTTCAACCCTTCGATGATCGCGAGCACCTCCTGCACCATGACCGGCGAGAGGCCGAGGGAGAGCTCGTCGATGAGCAGGATCTCCGGTCGCAGCAGCATCGCGGTGGCCAGGCCGAGCATCTGCTGCTCGCCGCCGGAGAGCGTGCCCGCCGGCTGGTCGAGCCTCTGCCGCAGGAGCGGGAACCGCTCGAGTACGTCGTGGGCCCGCTGCTCGAGGTTGCGGGAGTCGCCGAGCAGCGTGTACCCGCCGATGAGCAGATTGTCCGAGACGCTCAGGTTGGGGTAGACCGACCGGCCACCGGGCACCTGGACGATGCCGAGCTTCACCCGGGTCGCCGGATCGGCGTAGGTGACAGTGCGACCAGAGATGCGCACCGCGCCGCGGTCGGCGTGCTCGAGGCCGGAGATGACCCGCAGCAGGCTCGACTTGCCGGCGCCGTTGGTGCCGAGCAGCGCGAGGGTCTCCCCTTGGCGGACCTCGAGCGAGACGTCGAAGAGGACCTGGACCGGGCCGTAGGAGAAGTCGAGGTGACTGACCTGGAGGAGCGGCATCTCGTCTCCCCGGGCAAGGCGCAGCCGCTCGGTGCGCTCCTCGAGGAGGTCGGCAGCGGCGCGCGCGATGTCACCGCGCAGGTGTCCGGCGCTGCTGGCGAGGATGATCCCGGCGAGGACGGAGGCCGCGGGCGCGACCACGGCGATCGCGGCCCGCGCACCCCACGACTCCTCGGCCAGACCGGTCACCAGGGCGCCGCCGAGACCACCGACCAGGGCCAGGTAGAGCCCGACGAGGGCGAAGGCCGTGGCGCGGAACTCGGTAGGAGTGACCGACGCGACGACGAGGGTCAGGGGGACGAGGCCGAAGAAGAGGATCGCCGAGGTGATCAGGCCGACGACGACGTAGATCGCGACGTTGGGGGCGTATGCCTGGATGCCGAACCCGACGCCGAGGGCGGCGAGGGCGCCGCTGCCCATGTACAGGCATGCTTCGGGGCTGCGGCGGAAGAGGCGGTCGCTGTACACGCCGCCCAGCGCGGCGCCGATGAGGCCCCCGAGCGCGGTGACGGCGCCGATCATGCCGCGCGCCTCGACACCCTGGCCGAAGTGGTCCTCGAGAATGAGGCTGAGGTAGATCGGGACGGTGGTGACGCAGAGGCCGAACGCGCCGAGCGCGGCCATCACGAAGTAGAAGGTGCGGATCTTCTTCAGCCGCGCGAACGCGGCTGCGAGCGTGACGGGGAGCGCGTCGGGATCGGGCGGCAGCTCGCCGCCGAGGAGTGCCTCCTGCTCGAATCGTCCCCGCGCGGGCTCGGGCAGACGGAGTACACCCAGCGCCAGGATGACGGCCGGCACGGCCAGGACGGCGAAGGCCCACCGCCAGGCGTCCCGGTCGCCCGGCACGGCCACGGCGACCGCGGCGGCGAGCACCGGACCGAGCACGATGCCGAGCGGCAGGGCACTGCGATGGACGCCGAAGACCCGGCCGCGTCCGGCCGGCGGGTAGGTGTCGGCGAGGAGCGAGCCCTGGATCGGCCCCTCGTTCGCCTTGCCGAGGCCGGCGATGATGCGCACGATGACCAGCTGCCACAGCGCCTGGACGAGTCCGAGGCCGGCGGCGGCCACCGCCCAACCGAGCGTGCACAGGCCGGCGATGAAGGTGCGACGGAAGCGATCACCCAGCGAGCCCAGCGGCAGCGCCCCGAGGGAGACCATCACGCCGGCCAGCGCACCGACCACGGCCACCGCGGAGGAGCTGATCCGGAGCGACTCGCGGATGTCGGGTGCGAAGACCGTGAACATCGCGTTGTCCACGCTGTCGATCAGGGCCAGGCCGAAGAGCACCCCGAGGGTCATCCGGCCGCCAGCGCTCATGACGTCCTTGAAGGTCGCCTCCGGCTCGGCTGCGGTCTTGAGGGCTGCTTCGGCGGCACGCAGGCCATCGTCGTCGGATCCGTGGTGGTGGCGGGTCGAGTCCCGGTCCAGCACGACGGAGGCGAGTAATCGCGGATCACGGGGCGTAGCGCGATCTTCGTCAGTCATCGGCGTCCCTTCACGGTGTACTGGGGTCATGACGCGGTGGTCAGGCGGCACGCTGGGCGGGCTTTGCGTCGGGCCGACCAGCGCCGCGCTGGTCGGCGACGCATGCTCTGGCCGCTCAGCGCCTGGCGGTGACCTTCACGGTGTCCGAGCTGCCGAGGCAGGCGGCGTCGCCCCGGCTTGCGCGATCACCGCCCCGCTCGATGCTCGCCATGTCTTCGGATCTCCCTCTGCCGCTGTGTGACATGAGGCCAACAAGCTCCTGTGCTGGTTATCATAGGGTCAACCATCCGACATAGAGAAGTGATGACCAGGGAGCAGGGCAGTCTTGTGAGGGAATGGAAGGGATCGGTCGCCTTCATCACCGGCGGTGGCCAGGGAATCGGCCTCGGGATCGCGCGAGCGCTGGCCAAGCGTGGTGTACGTCTGGCATTGGCCGACATCGACGAGGCGGCGCTGGCCTCCGGCAAGGGGGAGCTCGCCGCACTGACCGGCGTCGAGACCTACCGGCTCGACGTGCGCGACCGCGAGGCGTTCGCCGCGGTCGCCGACGAGGCCGAGTCGAGTCTCGGCCCGGTCGACCTGCTGTTCAACAACGCCGGCATCGCGCCGTACTCATCACTGCCCCGTTTGCAGTACGAGCAATGGGACCTGGTCATGGGGGTCAACGTGCACGGGGTGATCAATGGCGTCCAGACGTTCCTGCCACGGATGATCGAGCGCGGCAAGGGCGGGTACGTGGTCAACACGGCCTCGGGCGCCGGGCTCGTTGCCGGGCCGAACGTCCTCTACACGACCTCGAAGTATGCGATCGTCGGAATGTCGGAGTCACTGAAGCACGCGGCCGCCAAGTACGGCATCGACGTGAGCGTGCTGTGTCCCGCCGCGGTGGCCACCAACATCCTGCGCAGCACCGACACCCTCGGCTCCGCGGCGGGTCTCGGCCAGCGAGCCGCCGCCCGCAAGAGCACCGAGGACTACATCAGCACCGGGCTCTCGATCGACGTCGTGGGTGAAATGGTGCTCGCCGGGATGGAGTCGAAGGCGACCTGGATCCTCACCGACAGCGAGATCGCGCCGTACGTGAAGATGCGGGCGGAAGCCTTGCTCGACGCGTTCCCCGCGGCGGCATCCGGCGTCTCCTGAGGGCCGGGGCCTCCCGGAGCATGCGGGGCGGTACGACCAAGGGTCGTGCCGCCCCGCGGCGGTTCGAGCGCTACTCCGCGGGCGTGAAGCTCGCGACGGAGGCCGAGAGCGCGCCGGTGGTGGCTGCGTCGGCCAGCGCGACGCCGCACAGGAACCCATCCTTGCGGTCCGCGGCCGTCGTCGGGCAATGCCGCACGACGCCCCTGGTGTCCTGCGCCTCGAACGGCTGGTACGTCACCTTGCAGGCGAGGCTCCCGTCAGCGCCGGATTCCACCTTCGTCAACGAGGACATCAGCGGCGCCGAGACACCGGCCTGCTCGGTGGAGTACGCAGCGACCAGGCAGTAGTACGAGGTCGAGGGCTTGGCACCGGTAGCGGTCGCGGTCAGCACCGTGCCCGCCGCGACGTTCGCGTCGGGCGTCAGCTTGGTCTGGAAGTAGGCCACCCCTCCGCCGTCCGTCTTCTCGCTGCTCGGCGCCGATGTCGAGGGCGAGCCCGAGGCCGAGGGCGTTTGGCCGGCGTCCACGTCCTCGGTGCTCTCGCCGCAGCCCGCGACCAGCGCCAGGCTCACGGCCGCGGCCATCAGAATGATCTTGCGCACGTGGAATCCTTCCGGTCTAGGATTTGGAGAGTTGGCGGATGACGTCGATGCCCATGGGATCGACCGGGATTCCGTTGAAGACTGCGCGCGCGTTGGCGTGGCCGGCCTGGTGCAGGGCGAAGGCATGGCGCAGGGCGTTGAACTGGCCTTGCGCCTCCAGTGCACCGTTGACCGACAGCTTCGCCAGCTTGAGCCCGAATGCCGGGCGCCGGGCGATCTCCGATGCCATCTCCAGCGTGAACTTCTCGAGGTCGGCCCGCGCCACCACGTGGTTGACCATGCCGAGCTGGCGACACTCCTCGGCGGTGAGTGCGTTGCTGCGGAAGAGCATCTCCTTGGCCTTGCGCGCCCCGAGCTCCCACGTGTGGGTGTGGTACTCGTGGCCGTTGACGGCGAACGCGACCGTCGGGTCGGAGAACGAGGCGTCCTCACTGGCGATGATGATGTCCATCGGCCAGACCAACATCAAGCCACCCGCGATCACCTTGCCCTGCACCTGGGCGATCGTCGGCTTCGGGACGTTGCGCCAGCGCCAGCACATCCCGAGATAGAACTCCTCCTCGTTGGCCATCCCGCCGGCCTGGCCGGGCTGGAGGTAGCCACCGGTCATGCAGTGCGGCTCGAAGTCGGCGCCGCTTGCGCTGTTGGTCAGGTCGTGACCGGAGGAGAAGTGCGGTCCGTCCGCCGCCAGGACGATCACCTTGATCTCGTCGTCAGTCGTGGCCTTCTGGAACGCGGTGTCCAGCTCGTGGAGCATCTGGTAGTCCTGCGCGTTGCGCAGCTCCGGGCGCGCCAGCGTGATCCGGGCGACGTGCTCGGCGGGAACGTCGTAGCGGATCCTCTCGAAGCCGGTCTCGGGGGTGGTCTCAGGCATTGCTCTTCATCCTTTCGATGGCTTCGTCACGCATCTTGCTGCGGCGTACCTTGCCGGAGTCGTCGCGCAGTGGCTGGTCGATGAACTCGATGGAG
>NZ_BMPI01000134.1 GCF_014647515.1 Dactylosporangium sucinum
TTGGCGCCTCCCGTGACGATCATGTCGACGCGCCGGTCGCTGATGTAGAGATAGCCGTCCTCGTCCTTCCAGCCGAGATCGCCGAGCGTCTCCCAGCCGTTGACCGACTTGACCTCCGCGCCGACATACTCGTAGCTCGCGGGCATGCCCTCGGGGCCCTTCATGTAGATCTCGCCGACCTCGCCCGGAGGCAGCTCGTTGCCCTCGTCGTCCAGGATCTTCATGTCGCCGATGGCCGGCCGGCCCACGGACCCACGGTGCCGGAGCCACTCGGTCCCGGAGATCATGGAGATCGCGATCGCCTCGGTCCCGCCGTAGAGCTCCATGACCTTCTCCGGTCCCAGGAGTTCGATCCACTTCTCCTTGAGCCACTCAGGGCACTTGGAGGCCATGTGCCAGAACAGCCGGATCGAGGAGAGGTCGTACCCTCCGCCCTCCTCGATCCGGCGGTACATTCGGTGCATCATCGTCGGCACCAGCACCATCCAGGTGATCCTGTGCCGGTCGATCAGCCGGAGCAGTTCGTCTGCGTCGAACTTGGCCATGACCACGACGTGCTGGCCGAGCAGGAGACCGCCGACCGAACTGGCCAGCGACATGTTGTGGTAAAGCGGGCCCACGACGACCTGGGTGTCGTTCGGACCGTACTGGTACGCCAGCGCCGTGAGCGCGGGTGATCCCTCCGCGCCCGTCCCGTTGCGGATGATCTTCGGTTGACCGGTGCTGCCGCCCGAGGCGGGTGCCTTCCACGAGGGGGAGACCACCTCGGGGAGGGGTGTATCGCTCACGCTGTCGTCAGGCCTGAACCCGACCGGCAGCGACGGGTAGCCGGGGTGGTCGTCTCCGCCGACCCCCACCAGTACGGCAGGCTTCGTCAGCTCGATGATGCCCTGCCGTTCGGCGACGGGCAGGCGGTAGGAGAGCGGCATGGGCACCGCGCCGACCTTGAGCGCGGCGAAGAAGGCGACGTAGAAGTCGATGCTGTTGGGCAGCGCGACCGCGATGTAGTCGCCGAGCTTCGCGCCCATCTCGGAGTAGACCCGGGCCAGCCGGTTCGACTCCTGCTCGAGTCGGCGCCGTGTCATGGACTCGTCGCCGAAGCTGAGGGCCACGAAGTCCGGGTCCTCGGCCGCGAGTCGCGCCATCGTCCGCATGAACGGCTCGGACGGGCTCGCGGCCAGGGTCTGTTCCATGATCGCAGCATCCATGGTGTACCTCTCGGGTGTCGGACGTCATCGACGTCATGGGCACACAGGCCCGTCGGGAGATTCGGCTATCGACGCTTGCCGTCGAAGGGGATCTTGATGAAGGGCTGCACCGTCGCGTTGCCGACCAACTGGTCGCCGTCCGCGGTCGCGCTGAACTCGACCATCACCGGCATCGGCTGTGTGAGCTGGGAGCCGGCGTGCCTCGTCCGGCTGGGTGGAGGGCGTGGTGCACAGGAACAGCGCCCGGCCGTCGCTGCCGCCCAGCGCGACCGAGAGACACTGCTGATCGGTGGTGACGACCTCGAGCTCCTCGCCACCGGGGGCGACGCGCACCGCTCGGCGGCCGGCCGGATCCGCCACCCACAGGCATCCGTCGCGATCTGCGGCGATGCCGTCGGGGGCGAAGGTCAGCTGCGCCCAGGTCTCGGCGTTCGTCAGGCTGCCGGAGGCGTCGCGCTCGAAGGAGGCGATGGCGAATCCGAACGACTCCGCGACCACCAGCCGGCCGCTGACCGGGCAGGTCACGATGCCGTTGGGGAAGCGCAGACCCTCGGCCGTCGCGGGCCGCGCCTCGCCGGTGGGCTCGACGGCGTAGATCCGTCCGAGGCGGAACTCGGCCTTCGGCTGGTCCGGTCGCGGGTGGAGGAACGCGTGGACGTCGAATCCCATTTCGCCCACGTAGGCGCGGGCGTCGCCGTCGACCCACACGTCGTTCAGCGGGGACTCGCCACTGTCGGTGAGGTCGGCATGCACGTGTACGCCGCCGTCGGCGTCCACTCGCAGGACCCGGCGCTCCGCTTGAGAGACCACCACCATGCTGTTGTCGGGCAGCCAGCCGAGGCCCCCCGCTCCGCCGGGCACCTCCGCGACGACGCGGGTCGCTCCGCCGGCCGCGACGGCGAGGACGGTGCGGGCATGCATGTCCGAGATGTACAGCTGCTCGTCGTGCCACCGCGGGCACTCGCTGGCGGTAAGTCCGGAAACCAGGGCCTCAGTGGCTGTCGTCGGATGGGACATGGTCACCCCCTTTGTGCGTTCACCCGAGCGTTGCCAGGGGGCAATAGACTATGCTGAGCGGCACAGAGAATCCAGAGGTGCGAACACGAAGGAGCGCGCTTGCGTCAGGGCGCCAGCACCGGCCGGGCGGACGTCCTGCCGGTCGGACCGGGCCGGCGGCAGGTGGCCGGCGACCGGTCAGCGCCGGGGAATGACGAGCCGGGTCCGGGCAATCGCCGCCAGGGTGCGGTCGGCGGCCCGCTCCCACGGGTCGCGGGTGTGCCTCGCAGACCATGCCTCCGAAACGGGTTAGCCACCATTCCGGGAGTCACTACCAATTTCCTGAAAGGGGTACGCCGTGCCCGACACCGTTCTGTCCGTCTCGTCGTTCAGTCTCCGCGAACAGCTCGGACCGATCGTCTTCCGGTTCCGTGATCCCTCCGGTGCCGAGCAGACCTTCACCCTCGACAACCCGAAACTGTTCGGCCTCGGCGACTACCCACGCCGTGCCCGGGACGCGTTCGGGATCGACGCGATCGAGACCACCGGGTTCCAATTCACCGGCCTCGACGATCCCGAGATCGACCGGTTCGCGGCTGGGTTACGTGCGTCGGGGACCAGCCTGCTCAACATCGCGGTCGACGTCGGCGACCTTGCCGACCCCGACCCCGAGCGCCGAACAGTCGACGTCGCCGAGCTGAAGGCTTGGATCGCGCGCTTCGCCGCCATGGGATCGACGTTCGTCCGCGTGAACGCCGGCTCGCCGATGAGCGCACACCACGGTACCGAACCCCCCGACCAGCTCGTGGAGGCACTCGTCGACCTGGGGTCCTTCGCGGTCGCCGAAGGGACGCGACTGCTGGTCGAGAACCATGGTGGCCGAAGCAGCGACCCGTGGTGGCTCGCGGCGCTGCTGGACGCGGTCGGCGCCGAATCCTGTGGCCTGCTGCTCGACCTCGGAAACTTCGATTCGCTGCTGAAGCCGATGCGAGCGAGGTTCCAGCAGATCCCGGACGCCGACGACCCCGAGGTGGCCGGGTTCCTCGCCGGGCTCGACCTCAGCCAGCTCTATGCCGGCATCGAGGCGTTGGCTCCGCGGGCGGAGCATGTGAGCGTCAAGACGCACCTGGTCGCCGACGACGGCACGATCGGTGCCGTCGACCTGGGGCGGGCGCTGGGCATACTTGTCGATCACGGTTACGACGGGCCGTACGCCGTCGAGTACGAAGGCGCCGGCGGTGACCCCTGGGTGAAGTCCCGTCGCGTGCTCGAAGCTACGCGCGAGGCGCTCGCCGTTGCACGGACGGGGCACTGAGATGGCTGCAACGACACCTGACGTCGATGTCCTCATCGTGGGCAGCGGCCCTGCCGGTGCCGCCTTCGCCCGCACGATCGGCGATGCCGTGCCGTCGGCCACCATCCTCATGGTGGAGGTCGGGCCGGCGATCCCCGGCGTGCGGGGCGAGCACACCCAGAACATGACCGAGTCCGACCGCGTGGCGGCACAGCTGCTCACCCAGGGACCCCACGCCGGCATCGAGCGCGCAACGGCGCTCGCCGACATCGCCGAGGGGATCGATCCCAGCCTCGAGTTCCGTCAGACCGTCCTGCCGGGCCTCTTCTTCGTCGACCCGCGGCCGGTCCATGGGTGCGGCGAGGTGGGGCTGCCCGCAGCGAGCATGGCCAGCGGCGTCGGCGGCATGGGCATCTACTGGGCCGCCTCATGTCCCCGCCCGCGCCAGTCGGAGCGCATTGCCTGCATCCCCGGCGACCAGCTGGACGCCGCGCTCGACCGGGCCGAGCAGCTGCTCGGCGTCTCCCGCGTCGAGGGTGGCGACATCGGCGTGCCCGGCGCGCTCCGGGCGGCCATGGCTGCCGAGTTCGACGGACCGGGGCTCTCCCCGGTCGGCTTCATGCCCAGCGCCGTCCGGTGGGAGGGCGACACCCTGCGCTTCTCCGGGACCGGCGTGATTCTCGGCGAGATCGAGCGGACCGTGCCCGGCTTCGAGCTGCGCTCGGAGACGCTCGCCCGACGGGTGGTCGTCGAGGACGGTGTGGCGATCGGCGCCGAGATCGAGGACCGCCGCACCGGCGCCGTCACCCTGGTCCGAGCCCGCCATGTCGTGGTCTGCGCCGATGGTCTCCGCACGCCGCAGGTGCTCTTCGCCTCCGGCGTGCGCCCGCCCGCGCTCGGGCACCACCTCAACGAGCACTTCCAGATGGTGTCCTTCGTCCAGCTCAACGACGAGTTCGACCCCGCGGCCTTCCCGCCCGACGAGCGGGGCGCGCTCGGCTACGTGCTGATCCCGTTCTCCGACGCCCGCCCGATGCAGGGCGGCGTGATGGCCCTCGCGAACTCGCCCTACAAGCTGAGCATGGGCGACGACCCCGCCACGCAGCGGCTCGGGCTGGTCGCGTGGTACGGCGCGAAGGACGTGCTGCACCGCGATGCGGTCGAGTTCAGCGAGACCGAGACCGACTTCTACGGGATGCCGAAGATGTCGATCCGCTACGGGCGCACCGAGCGTGACCTGGAAACGATCGAGCAGATGCGCCGCAACTCCCTGCGCAGCGCCGAGCTGATCGGGCGGCTGATCGAAGAGCCCACGCTCGCAGCCGGCGGCTCGTCGCTGCACTACCAGGGCACAGTGCGCATGGGGGCGGTTGACGACGGTCTCAGCGTCTGCGACCCGTACTCGCGTGTGTGGGGCGTGGAGAACCTGTACGTCGGCGGGAACGGAGTCATCCCCACGGCGACCGCAGCCAATCCCACGCTGACGACCGTTGCCCTCGCCTGGCGCTCGGCGATCCGCCTCGCCGCGGCGCTGGGCTGAGACGACCCCGATCCGAGGCTGATCCCGGTGGCGGGAATCGTCTCCTCCGACGCCGGATCGCCCGCGTCCACGATCAGCGGTCGCGGCGCTTGGTGGCCGCGAGCGCCTCCGCCATGGCTGCCTGTGCGGCGGTACTCAGCGCCCCGATCGTCTGGGCTCGCGCCTCGGCGGCCAGGTGGTCGTGCAACGGGGAGCTCAGGCCGGCATCGAGCAGCCTCTTGCTCGCTCGAACGCCGTAGGGCGGTTGGTCCGCCAGGTGCGACGCGAGCTCGGTCGCCGCCGCGAGCGGGTCCGCGCTGATCCCGGCCGCGAGGCCGGCGGCGACCGCCTGGTCGGCATCCAGGGCGCCGGCCGAGAAGAAGAGGTGCGCGGCACGACCGTGGCCGACGATGCGGGGCAGCAGCCAGGAGAGCCCGAAGTCGCCGACGCTCATTCCCAGCCGCAGGAACGGTGCCGAGAACCGGGCGTCGGCCCCGACCATCCGCACGTCGGCGGCGACGGCAAAGGCGAAGCCGGCTCCCACGGCATGACCCTGGACGGCGGCGATGACGGGCTGCGGGATCGTGCGTATCGCCCAGGTGACGGCTGCGCCCGCCTCCATGCCGGCCTGCATCGCCTCGACCGGATCGTCCAGCGCGGGATCCGCCAGGCCGGCCTCGAGGTCCAGGCCCGCGCAGAACGCCCGCCCCTCGCCGGCGAGCACGACGGCCCGTACGTCATCGCGTGCTCCGAGGCCGAGGAGGGCCTCGCGCAGCTCCACCAGCAGGGTGTAGGTGATCGCGTTCAGCCGGTGCGGGCGCGCCAGGGTCACGATGCCGACCCCGTCGCGTACCTCGACGCGGAGGGTGGCCCGACCGTCCGATCCAGATCCGTTTGTCATGCGACAGTTATAACACCCAGCATAGACTTGAACGTGGTGCTAATCAGGTGGCAGACTCCACGACGCTTCGGCTGATCGTCCGCAGTGCTGCCGAGACGAGGAGAGGGCATGTCTGACAACAGAGCAGTGGTCGCCGGGGTGGGGATGATCCCCTTCGCCAAGGCCGGCCGCAGCGACCCGTTCGATGCCATGGGCGCCGAGGCTGCTCGCCGAGCGCTGGCGGATGCGGGGATCGACTACACCGCGGTCCAGCGGGCGTACGTCGGTTACATCTACGGCGACTCGACCGGCGGTCAGAAGGCGCTCTACAAGCTCGGGCAGTCCGGCATCCCGATCATGAACGTCAACAACAACTGCTCCTCGGGTTCCAGTGCGCTCTTGCTCGCTCGCGAGGCCGTCGAATGCGGACTGGCCGACGTCGTGCTGGCGGTCGGCTTCGAGCAGATGGAGCCCGGCGTCGAGGGCAGGTGGCCCGAGCGCCCGCACCCGCTCGAGGACTTCGCGAAGGTCGTGATCGGCAAGTACGGCATGCCGGAGAGCGTGCCGGGCGCTGCCCTCTTCTACGGCGCGGCGGGCAACGAGTACGTCGAGGAGTTCGGCATCGACCCGACGGTCTTCGCGCACATCTCCGTCAAGGCTCGCCGGCATGCGGCCAACAACCCCAACGCCGTCTTCCGCGACCCGCTGACGATCGAGGAGGTGCTGGCGTCACGGCAGATCTACGGCCCCATCACCAAGTTCCAGTGCTGTCCTCCCACCTCGGGTGCGGCCGCCGCGGTCGTCGTCTCGCGGGAGTACGCGACGAGGCACGGCCTGCGCGGCGACGTCGTCATTGCGGGTCAGGCGATGACGACCGACTACACGAACACGTTCGAGGGCGACATGCGCAAGCTCGTCGGCTACGACCTGACGGCCTCTGCGGCCAAGGCGGTCTACGAGCAGAGCGGCATCGGCCCCGAGGACGTGCGCGTCGCGGAGGTGCACGACTGCTTCACGGTGCATGAGTTCCTGATCTACGAGGGGCTCGGCCTCACGCCGAAGGGCACGGCCGAGAAATTCGTGCTCGATGGCGAGAACACCTACGGCGGCCAGGTCGTCATCAACCCCTCGGGCGGCCTCATCGCCCGCGGTCACCCGATCGGGGCTACAGGACTCGCGCAGTGTGCCGAGTTGGTCTGGCAGCTGCGCGGACAGGCCGCGGGCCGCCAGGTCGACGGTGTCACCACGGCCCTGCAGCACAACATGGGCATGGGAAGTGCCTGCGTCGTGACCATGTACCAGAAGGTGGACGGCTGATGGGCAAGCTGGAGGGCAGGGCGGCGCTTGTCAGCGGGGCGGGTCGCGGCGTGGGCCGGGCGACCGCTCTCAAGCTGGCCGCGGAGGGTGCCTCCGTCGTTGTCAACGATCTGGACGCCGGGCCGGCCGCCGACACGGTCGAGAAGATCACGTCGGCCGGCGGGCAGGCGATCGCGGTCCCCGGCAGCGTGACGGCCAACGGCTTCGCGGACCGGTTCATCGGCGCGGCAGTCGAGAGCTTCGGCGGCGTCGACATCATCATCAACAACGCCGGCTACACGTGGGACAACGTGGTGCAGAAGATGTCCGACGAGCAGTGGGACGCGATCGTCGACCTGCACCTTAAGGCGCCGTTCCAGATCCTTCGCGCGGCCCAGCCCATCATCAGGGCCGCGGTGCAGCGGGAGGCGGAGCGGGGCATCGTGGTCCACCGCAAGGTGGTCAACGTGTCCTCGGTGTCGGGCATCCGCGGCAACTCCGGGCAGGCGAACTACTCCTCGGCGAAGGCGGGCCTCTTCGGCCTGACCAAGACCCTCGCCAAGGAGTGGGGTCGCTACCACGTCAACGTCAACTGTGTCGCCTTCGGCTTCATCGAGACACGACTCTCCCAGCCGATCGCCGAGGGCGGCTCGACCATCGAGGTCGAGGGGCGCGAGATCAAGGTCGGCGTGCCGGCGCAGGCGTACGAGGCGATCAAGATGATCGTCCCCTTGGGCCGCGCCGGCTCGCCCGAGGAAGCAGCAGGTTCGGTGGTCATGCTCACGTACCCGGAGGCGGACTACGTCTCGGGACAGGTGCTCGTGGCCGGCGGCGGATACGAAGGGTGAGGACGAGACCATGAACACCTCCGCGGACACGAGCGAGGGCATCTCCGACTTCGAGGGGCGCCTCGCCTTCGTGACGGGCGGGGCTCGGGGCATCGGCCTCGGCATCGTCCGGGCGCTGCTGCGACGCGGTGCGAACGTCGCGATCGCCGACATCAGCGCCGATGCGCTCGAACGCGCCGGCGATCTGCTCGCCACCGGGCCGGAGCGCTTGCGCTGCTACCGGCTCGACGTCGCCGACCGGGAGCAGTACGCGGAGGCGGCCGCCAAGGTGCAGCGCGACCTCGGTGACGTGACGCTGCTCTTCAACAACGCCGGCATCATCGACTCGGTGAGCCCGGCCAGGGCGACGTTCGAGATGTGGGACTACGCCATGGGGATCAACCTCGCGGGTGTCTACAACGGGATCCAGACGTTCCTGCCCGGGATGTTGGCTGCCGGCGCCCGCGGTCACATCGTCAACACCTCGTCGGAGGCGGGGCTCCATCCCGCCGGATCGGGCTTCCTTTACCACGCGAGCAAGTACGCCGTGGTCGGGCTGAGCGAGTCGCTGCGGGCCGAGCTCGCCCACCTCGGCATCGGGGTCTCCGTGCTCTTCCCGGGTCCGGTGGCCACCGACATCGTCGAGAACACGCGCCAGCTGCGTCCCGACACGGCCCCGACCCACTCGGCGCGGGTGACCCAGATCCTCGACACCGCCCACCAGATCCTCAACGCCCATGGCGCCTCGCCAAACGGCGTGGGCGAGCTGGTGCTCCGAGCCGTGGAGAGCAACGCGCCCTACATCGCCACGCGCAACGCGATTCCGGAGCACCTCCGTCAACGGACCGAGGCGATCGCCGCGGCCATGGCCGATGCCGAGGCGTTCCTGGCGAACTTCCAGCCGGACCCGGCAGCCGACCAGGCTGTGGGGGTGCGCCGCAGGTGAGGCCGTGGCACCAGCCCGGCCGAGAGCCGGCACCCTTGCTGGAGTCGGCGCGGGACCGGGTTTGCGACAGCCGGAGGGGCGGTCCTGTCTATGATGGCCACCGTGAGTTCACCTGCACGGCGGCGGATCGACGAGATCGGCGACGAAAGTCGTCGGCGCATCCTCGACGCGGCGGAGGAGCTGTTCGCCGAGCGCGGCTTCGATCGGACCTCGTTCGTGGACATCTCCGAGCGCTCCGGCATCAGCCGCGGCTCGATCCCGTGGCACTTCAAGAACAAGGACGGGTTGGTCCTGGCCGTCGTTGGGCGCGCCATCGACCGGGCGATGGGTCCGGAGCACTACGAGACCGTCCCCCGCCTGGCGGAGGTCCTCGACGAGTACGCCAACTGGCTGCGCAGCGGCAACTCGGCGCTGATGTTCATGATCCTCACCGAGGCGATGAGGAGCACCGGCGCGGTCCACACCCAGTACCAGGAGTTTCTCGCCAGGCGACGCAAGGGCGTCGAGCTCTGGCTGCGCAAGCAGCGTCCCGACGGGGTTGACCCGACCTTCGCGACGGAGCGAGAGCGTGCCTTCGCCGTGGCGCTCAACGGAGCGGTGACCGGCATCCACCTCCAGGCACTCGTCGACCCCGACGGCATCGACCTCGACGCGGCGCTGCAGGCGCTGGCGAGTGTCTTCGACAAGCACGTCGCCGATGTGTGGGCGCAGCCCACACCGGAGAAGGAGCGCACGCCCGGCAAGGGCAGCGGCTCCCGACGCAGCAAGTCCCGCTGACTGGGGGCGTCCCCGAACCTCGTCGGGCCGAGAGCCGGGCGGACTCGCCAGGCCGTGCCGTCCGTGGTGACTCGGCTGACGACGGGTCCTGCCCGGCTGGCGATCGTTCACCGCATCTCCTGGGCTCGGCCGTCAGCCCGAGCCGGCCACCTTCGCCGAAATCTCGCCGAGTTACTTGCCTCACTCTATGGTGCCTAGCATAGAGTTGGTCTAGTTGCTCGTTGAGGAGAGGTGTGAAATGGACGCTGCAGCCGTGGCGGAGCTCATAGCCGCAAACCCAGCCGAGCCCTATGTGCGGACGATGGCGCGACTCGCGGGGGAGGCCCCCGACTTCGTCGCCATCAGTCATGGGGATGACGTCGTCACCCGTCGCACGCTCGAGCGGCGCTCCAACCGGCTCGCTCGCGTCTACCTCGGCGAGGGCGTGACGTTCGGCGACTACGTGGTGATCGCCCTGCCGAACGGGATCGACTTCTACGTGGCCTTCTTCGCGGCACTCAAGGTCGGCGCGGTGCCGATACCGCTGTCGTACCGCCTCCCGATCACGGAGCGGCAGGCGATCATCGACCTCGCCAAGGCGGCGCTCCTGGTCGGCGTGAATGCGGGGGACCACCCCGGCTACGCCGTTCTGCCGTCGGGGTTCGAGCCGGACGACTCGGTGAGCGACGAACCGCTGCCCGAGGTGATCTCCCCGGCGTGGAAGGCGCCAACATCCGGTGGTAGCACCGGGCAGCCCAAGATCATTCGTGCCGGTGCCGGTGCCGAGGCGTCACCGGCGATCAACCAGTTGCTGTTCCGCTACACCTCCGCCGACACCCAGCTGGTGGTGGCACCGCTCTACCACAACTCGTCGCTGTCGATGTCGGTCGGCGGCCTTCTCCTGGGCCAGCACATCGTGGTGATGGACAAGTTCGACGCCGGGGAGACGCTGCGGCTGATCGAGAAGCACCGGATCACGTGGCTGATGCTCGTGCCGACGATGATGCACCGGATGTACCGGGTCATCGAGTCCGGTGGGGCCCGCGACCTCTCTTCCATCCGGATCCTCTGGCACGCCGCCTCCAAGTGCCCCGAGTGGCTCAAGGAGAAGTGGATCGAGATGCTCGGACCGGAGAAGGTTCTGGAGCTCTACGGCGGCACCGAGTCGATCGCCATGACGGTCATCACCGGCGAGGAGTGGCTCCGGCACCGAGGCTCGGTGGGGCGGCCGATCGTCGGCGACATGAAGGTGCTCGACGCCAACGGTGAGGAGGCGCCGGCCGGTGAGATCGGCGAGATCTACATGAAGGGCAGCGAGGGCATGGGGCTCTCCTACGAGTACGTCGGCGCGGAGGCGAGGTCGCTCAATGGCTGGGAGACGCTCGGCGACCTCGGCTGGAAGGACGAGGACGGCTATCTCTACATCAGCGACCGGCGCGTCGACATGATCGTCACGGGAGGCGCCAA
>NZ_BMPI01000135.1:0-1780 GCF_014647515.1 Dactylosporangium sucinum
ACCGGGTGGGCGGTGCCGCAGACCTGCCCGGCTGGTGCGTCCGGGCTGGAGCCGGTGGTGTGGATCGGCTCGCCGAGCTGGGTCCATCGGGCCGGTGCCGGCCAGGCGTCGGTCAGCTCGACCGGGCGGCGGGGCAGGGGCAGGCCGCACCGCTGGGCGGCCTGCTCGACTGCGGCGGGCATCGGCGCGAACCCGGCGAAGATCCGCTGCCGCGGGTTGTCGCTGCTGGCCTGCAGGAACATCCGGGCGGCGCGGAGCAGCGGCCGGGCGGGGCGGGGGATGTGGAACATCACCTGGTGGGCCGGGTACGGCCCGCGCCGCGGCCGCGGTGCGATGAGCGCGAGCGTCGGTGGGGCGAGTGCGTCGAGGCGCAGTGTGCGCAGGCTGGGCAGGCTGAGCCCGGTGAACAGGGCCAGCGTGACACCGGCGGCCAGGACCGGGTGGGCGACGTGCGCGCGGATCCGGGCGGCGATGTCGGCGGTGAGCGGGGTGGTGCCCAGGCCGGGCCCGCCGGCGGTGGTGAGGTTGGGCAGGGCCAGCCAGCTGCCGTGCAGCAGGAACCCTGCCTGGGCGCCGCGCAGCAGGGCGGTGGTGTGCTGGCGGGTGGGGCTGTCGTGGACGAGTTCGGTGAGGAAGCGCTGCAGCCGCGGGTCGGTCGGCGGGTCGTGCGGGCCGGGTGGGTCGCGGTGGGCCAGCCAGCGGCAGGCATCGTCGAGGCCGCGGCCGTAAAGGTCGTCGACGCGGGCGAACACGTGCAGCGGGTGGCGCCGGTACACGTCGGCCCGGTAGTGCAGGACCTGCCCGGTAGGCAGCCGGCCCGGCAGAGCCACGAACTCGCGCTGCCCGGCCGGCGAGGCCTTGGCCCGGCCCGGCGGCGAGTTGTCCCGGCCGGGCAGCACGGCCAGGTCCTCGAGGACCTCGTGCGCGACGCCACCGAGGGCGGTCCGCAGGTGGGCCGGGACGGTGCGGGTGTGGCAGACCAGCAGCAGCGCCGCTCGGCTGGCCCGGGTCAGCCCGAGCAGCCGCGCCCAGCCGGTCGCGGTGAGCCGGTGCGCCCGGAGCACCACCAGCTCGGTCACCTCGGCGGCGTGGCACCACGCCGCGGCCGCGCGCCAGGCCGGGCCGGCGCCGCCGAGCCGCTCAGCGGCGAACTGCTGGACGGGCACGCCGAGCGCGGCGAGCACGTCGTGGGCGAGGCCGGCGTCTCCGCGGCCGCCCGGCGTCGGATGGATCACGACCCGGCCGGCCGCCGGGTCGTGGCGCGAGAGCAGCGCCGCGGTGACCGCGGCGTCGTCGGCGGGGTCGAGCAGCACGTCAACGCGGCCCTGCGCGGGCCCGTCCCACACCCAGGGCGCGGCCTGGTCAGGCATCGTGGCCGCCGAGGCGGCCGAACACCCACTGCAGCACGTCGGCGTCCGGGCGGTTGCGGCCAAGGCGGTCCAGCGCGGTTACCACGTGCGCGGTGATCTTGGCCCAGGCGCGGAAGTTGCCGTGCCCGGCGTGCGCGTCGGCATAGGCGAGCAGCTCCGAGTCGGCGTCGGCCCACACCGGGTGGTAGACGGGAATGACCTGCAAGACCTGGCCGGGAGTCATACGCCGGAACTCCTGCCACACGTACACCCGTGACGAGAGCATCGGCTCGCGCTTGAGGACCCGGTAGCAGTCCCCGCCGCCGACGAAGACGATCGCGATGTCGGTGCGCGGGTCGTCCCACAGGTGCCGCCAGAACTCGAAGCACTCCCGCGACAGCCACTGCGCCTCGTCGCACACCAGCACCCGC
>NZ_BMPI01000135.1:1832-10913 GCF_014647515.1 Dactylosporangium sucinum
CTGCTTGAGCAGCGCGTCGAACTCGATCGGCCGGGCCGGCGGCGCGCCCGAGCAGCCAAGCGCGTCGAACAGCACGTGGCGGATATCGCGCGGCGTCGGCCTCGCCCGGAACTGCACCCGGCACACCTCGTCCGGGGCCAGGGTGCGCAGCGATGCGTTGACCGACAGTGTCTTGCCCAGCCCGGCGTCGCCGTGCACGCACATCATCGCCCGCTCCGCCACGACGTCGGCGAGGTTGTCGCGCATCCGCAGCAGCGCCTCGGTCGCCACCACGTGCGCGCCGGCCAGGCCCAGGTAGTGGTCGTCGCGCTCGTCGATCTCTAACCAGTCCGTCACGCGCCGCCCCCGCCGGCCGACTCGTCCTGGTCCTCGGCGGCCGGTGTCGCTCGGGGGCGCAGCGGGCGGGGCAGCACCCAGCCCGGGGCGGGCGGGCCGAGCGGGATCAGCCCAGGCCGGGCCTGCCCGCGCAGCGCGGTGTCGCCGGCGGCGGCGAGTTCGGCGGAGGCCTCGCTCGTGGTCATCGTGCCGAGCGGCTGGGCCGGCTCCGGCGTGGTCGCCGCGGCGTAGCGCTGGCGACGGGTTTGCTCGACCGCCTTGAGCTCGCGGGCCAGCCGGTCCCGGCGTGCGGTCCGGGCCCGCTGCACCGCGCGGACCTGCTCCGGGCCGGCCTGGTCGGCCAGTACGGCGCGGCCGAGGTGCGTGCCGGTGCGGGCGTCGAAGACTTCGATCTCGTGGTCGTGGTGTGGCATCCACCGCACCCGGACCTGCCGGCCGGCGTTGGCGCTGCCGTTCATCCACGCCCCGATGTAGAAGCGGGTGCGCCACTGCACGCCCTTGCCGGTGATCGTGCGGACGCGGCCGTCGTCTTCGAGGGTGAACAGGCGCAGGTCCTCGGCCGGGACGGTGGTGATCGGGGTCGGGTCGTCGAGCCACGCCTGCAGCGGCGTGCGCCCGTCGAGCACGTCCATCTCGTGGCGGGTGTTCCACCAGCCGACCCAGGTGAGCAGCTCGTCGACGAACACCTCGAAGCGCAGCGCTGGTGCGTCCGGGTCTGCGGTGCGGCCGTTGGCCAGCCGCGGCGCCGCGGTGTAGCGGGGCAGCCCGGCGAAGAACATGCTCTTCACTGCGGCGTTGAGCGTCTCGACGGTTCCCTTCAGGTGCGGCGTGTACCCGGGCAGGTCGACCACGCGGACCGCGAACACCGCGCACGCCGCGGCGACGGTCGTGGACAGGAAGTCCTTGCCCCGGTCGACGCGCAGCAGCGTCGGGAGCCCGCCGGCGGGGCCGTAGGGCTCGTCGACGGCGATCGCGGCGCGCAGCGCGGCCAGGACGCTCTCCCGGCTCGGCGCGCACGGCGTCACCGCCAGGCCGAGCACCACGTTGGTCGCGCAGTCCACGAACCAGGTCACCCACGGCTTGATCAGGCGGCCTTCGACGTCGACCTCGACCGACGCCTCCACGTGGTCGGCCTCCCACGCCGCGTTGCGGTGCGTCGCCGGCCGCCGCAGGAAGACGTCGTGCAGACGCGCGGCCCGCTCGCCCCGGCGCAGCCCGGCCTGCTCGCCTGGCGACAGCGCCTCGTGCACCGCCCGCTGCAGCGTGCGCAGGCTCGGCGCCGGCGGTCCGCCCGCGGCCGCGGCGTCGACGAGTTCGCGGTGCACGGCGGTGACGTTGCCGCGCCAGAACACCAGCCGCTCCTGGATCGCCGCGTCCAGCGTGAACTGCGCCCGGCCGGGCGACGCGCTCTGCTCGACCTGCGCCAGCCAGCGCCACACGGTCCGGTCGGACACCCGGGCGCCCTGCGCGACCAGCGCGACCTGCTCCCGCGACACCGGCCCCTCCGCGGCCAGCGCCGCCAGGCGGCGCACCGCAACGTCCCGGAGCGCGCGCCGCGCGCCGGCAGCAGCCACTGGCCGCTCCTCCCTGATCGCGCCCAACCAGCGCGCGCTCAATCTACGGGAGGCCAGCCGTCCTGCTGACACCTCGTGGCGCATCTGCTGACAACCCTTGGCGCGCCCGCTGACTGCGATGTGCCACAACAATGTCAGCGCTCGTCGGTCATCTCGATGTCAGCGGATTCGCCACGGCTGACGCCAGATGGCCTCCGCCGGCCGACCCCGGCGAGCGTGAACACGACCCCACCTCTTGCACTTTGTCTCACGGTGAGACATACTGGGAGGGCAATACGGGAGCGGGCCCCGTGAAAGTCCGCCCGAGAGTGCCACTGCGGGAAAAGGCAGCGTGGATAGCCACCAGTGATCAAGGGGCCGGAGAGCGTCACTCGGGGAAACGACGCGCGGGACAGGCCACGACCACCGCGGAAACAACGGGCGTGGCACACCATCCGCAAGAGGACGGCAGCGGTTCGACACCGCGGCGGGTGACGATGGCGCGGTATCCCCATGGCGGGGGTATCCGAGGACGAGCCGTTCGGGGTCGGGCCCTGGCGGCTGCTGGACCGGGCCGAGAGAGTGAAGCGGCAGCCCCGAACTGTCGAGACTCCAGCTGGCGCCAACGCCCTTGCTTGCACCGTACGACGAGAGATGGAGCCGCGTGGCAATCGACGACGAGACGGTGACGTTGACCGAGGCCGCGGCGATCCTCAACATCGACAATCCCAGAAGCGCGCGTCGGGCGCTTGATCGCGCCCAGGTGAAGGCGGTCTCGCGGGCGCCGGGCCGGGGTGGGGAGAACGTCTATCGCAGGGCGGATGTCGAGTCGGTGAAACGGCGCGGCCGGGGGTTCAGAACGGATCGCCGCTCCGGCTGAACGGGGACGGCGATGCCGCCGGCTCCGCAGCTGGGCCCGGACCGGGTGTCTATCCCCGAGCACTCGCAGGCGCCTCACCTGTGGCCGCAGTTTCCCCGACATGGACGTCGTGGTCGAGCAGTTCTGTGCTGACTGGAGGAGCGTAGTGGCCGCCTTGCATGTGACGGTCGGGCCGCCCGGCTGTGGTAAGTCCACGTGGGCGGACCGGCGGCCCGCCGGATGGGCACGGCTGTCACGCGACGGGCTGCGGCAGGCGATCGGCTATGGCGGCGACGCGACACGAACCCCGCCGACGTCGAGCAGATGGTCACCCTGGCACAGCACGCCGCGGTGGCGGCCTGGCTGCACGCTGGACTCGACGTTGTCGTGGACGACACCTGCCAGGCACAGTCCACCATGGACGCCTGGGTGGAGCTCGCCGTGGCCACCGGCGCGGACCTGCACGTGTGGGACTTCCGTGACGTGCCGCTGGAGGTGTGCATCGCCCGGGACGCGCAGCGCGGCCAGGCCGGCGGGCGGCTCGTCGGCGAGTCAGCGATCCGGCGGGTGGCCGAACGGTGCGCTGCTGTGAAGGTGCCGAAGGGAACGCAGGTCCATCCGGGGCCACAGGCTCCACCGCCCGAAGTTCCACCAGTCGACCCATGCCAACACCGCGGACCGGAGGAGACCGACGTGCCGGACCTGTCGACGTAGCGGGTCGACGGCTTCCGCGGCGACGACGCCTACGAGTGGTACCTGTCGGACCACCCGTGGGCGGTGGCCGAGCGGATCCGCCGCCGGGCCACCGAGCTGCAGGACGAGCTGGACCGGGCGCAGAAGGTGCGCGTCTGGGCCGACCGCACCCAGGCCGTCGACGCCGTCGGCGACCTGACCGACCGGCCCGCCGGCTGGCGCGACAGCCTCGTCGGGCTCGCCGAGTCGATGGCCGCGCTCACGGCCGACACCCACACCCGGGCCTCGGTGGAGTCCGCCGAGCCCGACGAGCTGTGGGTCGTGCGCGCGCGGCGCAAGCTGGAGACCAACCGGCGGGTCAGCGGCCACGACCGCGAGAGTGCCTGGACGTTCCTGGCGAGCGACCGTCCGCGCTCACCGGAGCGTCATCGTCGGCAGCGGCCGGGCTCAATGGTTGGGGCGCTCAGGTCCATTCCGAAGTGCTCCGCGGAGGCCCGCGGTGCAGCGCGCGAATGCGCTGGTGGCAGCGCTGTGCGCGGCTGGCCGGGTCCGACGTCGACGGCGAGGTGGGCTTCGACCAGATCGCGGTGGTACGGCGGCGCGCTCGCCTGGCGGGGCAGCTGGACCGCGTCGACGTGGCGCTCGGCCCGGGCTGCCGCCTGCACGTAGCCGTTGGGGTGCTCGAGCCAGCCGCGCAGCAGCCGGACCCCGTCGGTGGGGGCGTACCCGCCACGGGGTGACCAGCGCTGCCCGAGGCGCTGGCCGGCCTGGCGGTACAGCGACAGGCCGGCGATGCCAGGCCCGGTGGGTGCGCGGGCAGGGGAACGCCGCACCGCTCGGCGGCCGCGGCGATGCGCTCGTGCAACGGCGAAATCCCGGCGAATACCCGCTGCCGCGGGTCCGGGCTGCGCCCGAGCAGGAAGGTCCGGGCGGCGCGGATCAGCGGCCGGGCCGGCAGCGGGATGTGGTGCACGTGTTGACCGACAAGTTGATGTCAGCGGATGCCGACAGGTTGATGTCAGTGACCTCGGGACGATGAACCCGTTCGGACCAGCCGGTCCAGTTCGGCCACGCCCGGAGACGTGGGACGCCGATGTCCTGAGCCAGTTCATGGATGCGGTCGGGCGGATCAGTAGTCTCTGCATCGGAGCGAGGACCATCCAGCCCTGAATGGGTACCCGCCCCGGGGGGAGCGTTACGTGAGCGAATACGACTACTCGGGCGCCTGGTTCAGCCGATACGACGGCTTCTCAACCAGCCAAGAGAAGGACGTCATCGGCACCCACGAGGTGATCATCACGCAGGACGGTGATCACCTGGAGGTCCGGAGCCGGCCAGGCTGCGCCTCAACCCTCAAACTCTCGCTCGACGTCGCCGGGTGGATCGTGACCGGGACTTGGTCGGAGGTCACCGACCCGAACGGGGAGTATCGAGGAGAACGATTCCACGGTGCGCTCCAACTGGTGATGGACGGCGGAGGAGTGCTTACGGGCAGGTGGGTTGGCTTTGATCCCTTCAGCCGCAGGTTCAACACCGGTGACTGGGTGCTCGCACGCATGAGGGGTTGACCTGCGGTTCCCTCAATGGCCGAACAGGCGCAGCAGTTGCGCGAAGCATGGCCGCCGCTGCGGCGTCGGTGCGGTGACGAGCCCGGCCGACGGCGACCAGTTGGGAAGGGCGCCGGCGTGGCGGGTCGCCGTGATGGCCGGGCGCCCGGCTGCTTAGCGGGACTGCTCGGGCAGCCGGAGCATCGCGTTGCCCAGTTCGGTGGCCGCGTGTAGGAAGTTCTCCGCGGCGGCGCGGGCGGCGGCCGCGGCGGCTTCGTCGACGGAGATCGCCGCCCGGCTGAGCTCGTCGGCGATGTCGTGCAGCCCATGGGCGGTTTGGATCAGCGGCAGGATTACCCGGCCCGGGTCGATTTGTACGTCGGTGGCCAGGCAGGCGGCGAGCCGGTCGACGGCCGCTGCGGCCTTTTCGGCCAGCCGTGTCGGGTCGTTCACCGCTGACCGGCTGGTGCGCTCGGTTCCGCCGCGGCGGTGCGCCTGCTGAGGAGTTGGTCGTACGGCGCGACGGTCGGCAGTGCCCGGTGGTCGGCGGGGAGCGCGGCGAGCTGCGTGGCGACGCGCTGCTCCGCGAGCTGCGGCGGCAGCAGGTCGGGGAGGGCCTTGTACAGGGTGCTGCGGGAGACGCCGACGAGCTTGGCGATCGCGCTGAGCGTGCGGTCCGGTTCGGCGAGCAGCTGCCGGGCGTAGGCGAGCTTCTCCGGGGTCATCGCCGGTGGCCGGCCGAGGCGCTGCCCGGCGGCGCGGGCGGCGGCCAGGCCCTCGTTGGTGTTGGCCACGATGATCGTGCGGATGAACTCGGCGAGCGCGGCGAAGACGTGGAAGATGAACATCCCGCCGGGGGTGGTGGTGTCGAGCTTCTCGTGCAGGGAGAGGAACCCCACGTTCTGGCGGTTGAGCTGGCCGACGATCGCGATGAGGTCTTCCAGGGAGCGGCCGAGCCGGTCGAGGGAGACGACGGTGAGTGCGTCGCCCGGGCGGAGGTAGTCGAACGCCTTGGTGAGCTCGGGCCGGTCGGTGGTCTTGCCGGAGGCTTTGTCGAAGAAGCAGCGGGCGCAGCCGGCCGCGGTGAGCGCGGCTTCCTGGCGGGCGAGGTTCTGCTCGCGGGTGGAGACCCGGCCGTAGCCGACGAGCACGCCGGCGAGCGGCGCCGGCGCGAGCAGGTCGCGCTTGTCGAGCGGCGTCGGGGCGGTCACGCCGCGGGCCGCTGGCGCAGTTCCGCCGCGACGGTCTCGCACCACTGCGCGGTGACGGGCCCGTCGCCCCACCGGCTGATCACGTCGAGCTGCGAGGCGATGACCCGCATGCCGGCCGCCTCGGCTCCCCGCGCGTCTAGGGCGCACGCGCCGAGGGACGGCGACTGGGCGATGACGGGGTCGGCGGCGACGTCGAGCTCCATCAGCTGCAGCACCGTCTCGGCGGTCAGCGACTCGATCACGATGCTCTCCGGGGCTCGGGGCCGGGTGTGTGCCTCACAGGGTGCCCGAGAAACGGTGTGGCGGGTTGTTGGACACGCCGAATTTCTGGACGGGTTTCTTGGGCGCCGCCGACCGGCCGGACAGCCTGTTTTCGATCTTGTCCGGGAATCGATCGATTTTCGGACAAGATCCGATCCGGTCGGAAGGAGCTTATGTCTAGACGGCGGACTGATCCTCAGCCTGGTTTGCGGCATCCGCGAGCGCCGTCAGATCGACCCAACGCTGGTGCCACAGAGTGTCGATCTCGTGCTCCTCGACGTTGCAGGCCAGCAGGAAGCTGCGCACCGTTGGCCAGTTCGGCACGTGTCGTCCGGAGACGACGCGGAACATGGTCGACTTCGACGGGCCGTCCGGCACGCGACTGGCCAGCTCCTGGAAGGACGGGCTCCCCGCCTCGCGGTGCACCTGTCGCAGTTGCACGGCGAGCTGCTCCTGCGCTGCCCTCCAGTCGGTCCGCGGCGATTCCTCGCCCGTCCGCTGCCGCGGGATGCGCGAGAGCGCCCGCGCCGGCAGCTGCTCGTGCTCACCCGTCCGCTGCCGCGGGATGCGCGGGGCGTCCGCTGTTTGCTCACGCTGCTCGAGCCAATGCCGCAGCCGGCGTCGGGCGAGATGCAGACTCGATCCAACCGACGACGGCGTCGATCCGGTGCGCCGCGCGATCTCCTCCGTGGACGCGCCGTCGATCAACATCGCCAGCACGGTTCGCTGCCGGTCGGGCAGAGCCGCGATGGCCTCGGCCACGACCATCCGCGACATCACGCTGGTCTCGGCCGAGGGAACTTCGACCCCGTTCACGGCGTCGATCACTGCCTCGATGTCCGACGTGGGCGTCTGGCGGTGTGCATGGTCCCGCAACTTCCAGTACGCCCGACGGGCCACGGTGAACATGTACCGCTCGGGGTGCTCGATCTGGTACCACCGCGTGTAGATGTCGATCATGGTCTCCTGCGCGACGTCGGCGGCCTCGGCGCTATCGGCACCGACAGACAGCAGGTAGCTGAAGAGCTGCCGAACGTGGCCGCGGTAGAACTCCTCGAACGCCGCACGATCGGGGGTGGACGCGCCGACCGGCACGTCCACCCCTTCCTCGCGGAGGAGTTGACCGGTCAGATACGCGCCACCCTCGCGGGTCAGCACGTCCCCGCGGCAAGCCGGGCGCGGCGGACCGCGCTCCTGCTGCCGACGAAGAAGTTGATGTAAACGTGGTCGGCGATCCAGCGGCCGGCCCGGCGGGCCGCCGTGGTCACCACCCTGCGCACCGCACTAGCGGCACGGGCCGCCATCGCCGCCACCCGGCGCGCAGCGACGCCAGCCTCAGCGATCGCCTGCATCGTGACCGCGGTGTGCAACGCCGACACGACCAGCGCGTGCCAGGGCGCCGGCAGCTCGACCGGGAAGTGCACCGCCCCGTATAGGACGATGACGATCACCACCCCGATCGGCCGGATCCGCCGGTACGCCGGTCGGCCGTCATCAATACACGGCAACGCCCCGGGAGGCAGACGGAAAGCCCCGCAGGGCGTAGGTAACGCCCCTCGGGGCATGGAGAACTCCATGCTCGGACTCCTTGGTCCAGTTCGTTCGTTTTGAACGGCACCCCCACCGGCCTCGCGCGCCCTAGCCCGGATGCACTCGGCAGCAGTGAGTTAGAGCCAGTAGACAGCATGAAGCGGACGCTGGCAACGCCAACGCCCGAATTAGGGCAGCACCCCACGACGGCCCTCTCCCCTTGTGGGCCGTCACGCGATATGAATCTTGTGGTCCGCCGCCGAGTGCATCCGGGCTAGGGCGCGCGCTGGCGGCGGACCGTTCAAAACGAGAACCGGAGCTCTCACCTCTACGGGGCGTCAAACGACCCGCGCATCAACATCGTGGCGTGGAACGTCACCCAAGGCGTGGGAAAAAGCGGAAAAAGCGGTCTTTTGCACCCAAATGGCAACTGTCGTCGCTGCGTTTCCCTCACTTTCCCGCGGACCTGGTGCTATGCGCACCCGAGCGTGATCTCCGGGGTGAGAAGGCCGCGAGTTGGTACGGGCGCAGGTCGAGGCGGAGCGGCGGGCTGCGACAGTGGCGCGGCTGGCGGCGCTGCGCGTGACTGGCTCGCTGACCACGGAGCATGTGCGCCTGGCCGCGCAGGGCGACGGCGTCAGCGAGCGCACCGTGTGGCGCTGGCTGGACGATGCGGCCCCGCGAGTAGCACCGCGCCGTACCGGGCCGGAGCCGTACGCGCTGTCGGCGACGGACCGGGAGGCCATTGCCGACTACCGAGGCAACATCGCCGCAGTGGGCCGGGCCCGTGCCGCCGTGGTGGCCGGGGACGGCTCCGGGTTCTTGACGGCCAGCCGTTCGTCCACGTGGCTACGGCCCCGGCCAGTTTCCCGGGCCAGGCTCCGGGGGTGCGGGCCGGTTGGTCAGGCGCAGCCCGAACGTGAGGTCGGCGTGTGCGGTGAGCCGGTCGTCGCCGACATCTGGCCCTGCCGGGCGGACCCGGACCGCAAGGTGGCGCTGGACGAGGTCCCGACAGTACCGGCGGTCCTTGTCCTCGGCCAGCCCGTCGGTGTGGGCGTCCGCGGTGGGCGGCGGCCTGGGTGAGGCGTCGT
>NZ_BMPI01000136.1 GCF_014647515.1 Dactylosporangium sucinum
ACGACGCCTCACCCAGGCCGCCGCCCACCGCGGACGCCCACACCGACGGGCTGGCCGAGGACAAGGACCGCCGGTACCGGCGGGACCTCGTCCAGCGCCACCTCGCGGTCCGGGCCCGCCCGGCAGGGCCAGACGCCGGCGACGACCGGCTCACCGCGCACCCCGATCTCACGTTCGGGCTGCGCCTGACCAACCTGCCCGCGCCGCCGGAGCTTGGCCCATGGGGCTGACTGACCTTGGAGCGACCCGAACGGGTGCTCTCAGTCTGCTAACTCCTGCTCCGAGGCTGGTGCCTTCTGTCTAGCCGTCTGGGCGCTGTCGTACCCGCGGTCCCTGCCCCGGAAGAATGGCGTCAAGCGGTGGAAGGGCCATAGCACCTGCAGCACTTGGTATGCCGATTCGCGCTCCCGATCTGAACCTCTCGTTGCTCGGAGCGTCACGACGAGCACCAAGCCCAGATACAGCAGGACGGCGGCGCTGATGGACAGGGAGGGCAGCGACACGGCGTTGACCCACGCCGACACGGTGTACCCGCTGACCGTGACCGTCGCGATGACGATCTGCGTGATCATCCGGCGTACCGGTGCCCGCCGTTCACTATGGATCTTTGCGTGGACCTCGATGGTTTCGAGCTCGCGTCGGTGTCGGGCGTTCTCGCGCCGTTCCTCGAGCTCGGCCTGCTGGGCCTGAAGGGCCATCTCGCGTTCACGGAGGGCAAGCGCCTGCTCGGCCAGTTGAAGATCGAGCGCCCGCTCGTCGCGCTCGACCTCTCGCCGGTGGCCTTGGACGAGTTCCCCTTCGGCGTAGACCAGTTGGCTGTCTTGACGACGATCGTCTTCGAGATCGGGACCTTCGGTCGCGCCACGGCCCCGGTGCGGTACGGCTACCGGCAGCGGATGGTTGGGCTCGGTAGCGGCAGCCTTCTCGGAGTAGCCCGCCTTGCGGAGCACGGCGCGGAGGCGGTCGTCGATCTGCTCGTCGGTCGTGTTGGCGACGGCCTCGTCGACAAGGTCGTACGTCTCCCGGAACAGGTGCTTGAGCGAGGTAGGCCCGTTGTTCTGGCGGGGTTCGAGGTTCATGGTCACCGGTCCTCCTCCCTCGTGGGGTGTTGGCTCTCTTGATCGCCTCGACGTTTGGTAGTTGAGGGCCTGGGTTCGTACCCGGCGGCTCGTAGCCGTCTTCGCATGTCGGTGAGGGCGGTGCGCACCGCGTCGTAGGAACGCCCGAGTACCTCCGCGACCTCGGCCGGGGTCAGCTCCTGCAGCAGCTCCCGCACGATTTCGCGCTGGCCGGGGGTGAGCTCGCCCAGCATCGCCTCCACTCCATCGCGGTCGATCCAGATGTTCGGCTCGTCCGCCGGGCGCTCGAAGCTCTCTACCAGGTAGGTGTTCTGCCGGCTCAGACGGCTGCGTTCGGACCGCTTGATCTTCCGCACATTGTTGATCACGGTGATGCACGCATACGACATGGGGTCTTCGATCTTGTACCAGCGTTTCAGCACCTCAAGCAGCGCGTCCTGTACCGCGTCGTGCGCCTCGTCCTCCACGGCGCCGGTGTACATCGCGACCCGCATCAGCTCCCGATAGTGGTCGCGGAAGAAGCCGACGTATTTGGGCGGCGGATCGCCCATCGTCTGTGGCGCTTGGCTGTCGGCGTCCAATTCGGGCGCCACCTCCGATCCTCCGACGGGCGGGAATGCCGTCCGTGGCGGGCGGCTCTTCATGGTCGATCCCGCAGAGACGACAGGTGTGAGCGAACACGCCAAGATTCTTTTGAAGAATTTGAGTCGGTGGCTGCTCGGCCTGATCACCTCTGGTCCTGGTGTCGATCATGAAAAGGTGGGCGGGGAACCCGCCCACCGACTGCGATCGCTGCGCCGAAATCCGACTGTGCCCCTTACGGCCTGCTCGACGCGAAGTTGAGCAGGGCGAGCAGCAGCAACACGGTAGCCCCGAACGCGCTGCCGCCGGCGAGCACCGCGGTGGGCACGTTGTTGCCCCCGGCGTACGCGAGCAGACCGGCCGCCGCGCCCACGATCACCGCGCCGATCAGGACCAACGCGATCCAGGCCGAGCGCGACGGTGGCGGTGGCGGTAAAGGCGATGGGGGGTTCGTCGCAGTAGTCATGATCGAGTCTCCGTTCCGCTCGGGAGATGAGCTTTCGGAGGCAGATCGACCTGAGCGCAAAGTTGTGAGCGTCGCCCTCCAGAGTTGCGTCGAAGACCGAGCCGACGGCGCACCATAATGGTCTTATCGGCCCCTGCTCAAGCAGTCGAGCGTTGTCGTTCACGCGCCGCCGACGCCAGCTCGACCCGGGAGACGATGCCGAGCTTGGAGAAGATCCGCCGCAGGTGGTAGTTCACGGTGTGCCGGCTGATCCCGATCCGGTGAGCGATCTGCTGGTTGGTCAATGCTTTCCCGACCAGGCCCGCGATGTAGATCTCCCGCTCGGTGAGCGACTCCCAGCCGCCCGGACGACGTTGGCCGGCGGAGTAGCCGAGCCGCTGATCAGCGAACGGCTCGGCGGCCTGGGAGGGGAGCAGTGCTGTCCCCGCCTGTCGGGCGAGGCCTGTCTCCTGCTGGTTCGGCGGCGGCCTCCCGCCATCCGGGTGGTCCTGGCCAACGGTCGCGCCGCCCGACGAGCCGCGGGCCAGCAGCTCCTCTCTGAGCGCCACTGCCACGGGGCGAAGGAGGGACGCCTCAACTACCTGATGAGCCGAGACGCTGGAAAAGGCAACGAGGTCGTCTTTTACGACCAAAATGCCCGACTGTAGGGCTTCGTCGAGCGCGGGCAACAAGCTGGCAGTCCCGCACCGCATGAGCCGGGCCAGGTCCAGAAGACCGA
The DNA here is from genome assembly GCF_014647515.1 of Dactylosporangium sucinum. GTDB lineage: Bacteria > Actinomycetota > Actinomycetes > Mycobacteriales > Micromonosporaceae > Dactylosporangium > Dactylosporangium sucinum. Next base: position 2,846 of record NZ_BMPI01000136.1, read on the forward strand.
ACGACGTGCCGATCGCGGAGGCGACCTGCAGCATGCGTCTGGTGTGATCGGGCAGGCTCGCAACCAGGACGGCGGGCTCACTACTCTCGGGCTGCGCCGGGGCTGATGGCTGGGCGGCGCGGCGTTCCCGCCGCCGTCCGGCTTCCGGCGCGGCAGCCGCCCGCAGCGCAGCCCACCGGCGGTGCCACTGGTCCACCTCGCGTCTGTCCGTGACGGAACAGGCATGCAGGAATGCCTCGACGCAGGCCCAACTCGGAACAGCGCGGCCGGCTACCGCTCGCGACAGCGCGGGTGCCGCGTGGCGCGCGACGACGGCCATACGCCGATAGGTCGGCGTGCCCGCTGCTTCGCGGACGGCCCGCAGGTCGGCGGCGAACTGGCTCAGCTGGCGCCTAGCCGCCGCCGAGAGAGGTCGAGGCATGGCGCGCTCACGCCCGACGTCGCTGGTCGGAGGGGTGCGCGCGGAGCAGCCGGCGGGCCATCTCGGTGGCCAGGCCGATCGCGGCAACGCCGGACGCCGTCGCCATGGCCGGCTGATCAAGGAGCACCTCGCAGACGGAGAAACCCATCAGCAAGATGAGAACGGGCAGCACGAGCAACGTCGGCGCCATGGTCGGGGGCGTCTTCCTGCCGGGCGGGTCGCCGGCGGAGCCGCGGGAGGGTGCACTCATCATCGGCCTCTCTACGCAGACGAGCCGTCCGGGGACCGCAGTCCCCGGGAGCCCGCCGCTGGATCTGGACGGCATGTGCCAGGACGAGACGAACGTCCGGGGCCGAGTAGCCGCTCGACACCGGGGTCCCGCTGCAGGAAGTATCGCCGTCCGACCGGTGGCCCGTCACCGGGTGAACTGTTGCCAAATCCCAAGGGCGTTGTTACCAAAAGCAGGGCGGAACGCGAGTGCCTACTACCTGTTGAGGTAGTGGAGGGCTGACCGGCGAACGACGATCCTAGTTCCAGCGGAGCAGGCCGGATCACACCGGACGCTCCCAGCCCGACACGGCCTCTGGATCTGGACGGCGTCGGCGGGGCCTGCCGTAGCCGCGGCGGGCCCCACAGAACTACACCGCTCCTGCGGCGCGAAACTGCGATGCAACTGCGCTCGCCCTGCGGGAGTGCAGCGTGGCGGCGAACGCCGCTGAGCTAGCAGCAACGGGAACCGAGCCGGTAACGCCTCTGCCGCCCGCTCTTCCTGAGCCGGATCGAGGCCTGCGCCGGGGGGCGTTACGCGGCCTGGTGGCCGTCCTGCGGGGATCATCTACGGCCTGGTACGGCTCGTCGTCGCCCTCTACGGCCAGCCAACTCCTGGTGACGGCGGCACGAGTGGCCGCCTGGCAGGCCGCCCGGGCCCTGCACCAGCAGTTGCTCGGCGATGACCATCCCCACACCGCCTGGTCGATGAACCGCCTCGCCGACACGCTGTACATGCTTGGGGAGTACCCGGCGGCGCGGGACCTGCACGAGCGGGCACGAGCATCATCGTCAGCTGTGCTGCGCCGGTCGGAGTAATTCGGAACGGCTCGTCGGCGAGGCCACTACGCCACCTATCATCGTGACTGCTGCTGCGCCTAGCGATCATGGCTGACATCTCGTGACACATTCGCTGACATCGGGTTGACCGATGAGCGCTGACATCGTCGTGGCACATCGCACTCCGGCCGGTCGCGGGGCGGCCCGCAGCGGGTCAGTCCTCGTCGGAACGCGCCGACGCGACCGGGACGGCCGCGTCGGCGGTGGATGGCCGGCCGCGGCGGGGGGTCTCGGCCGCGACTGCCTGCAGGTGGGGTGCGAGAGCCGCGAGCCGGGCGGCCGGAGCGGCGAGGAACTCGCGCAACATGGCCTGGAGCAGCACGTTCATGCTGACGCCGGCGGCGGCCGCCGCCTCGACCGGGTCGTAGTAGCGAGGGTTCGGGCGGAAATTGCGGGTGGGATGGCGTGCCATGAAAAGAATCATGGCATATTGGCTTGCCATTTTCCAGAGGTGCCGCGCAGAATAATGGCAAGCTAATAAACGTCTCCGAAGGGCGGCCCCTCGATGACCATCACCGGCAGCGACCTCGCCGAGATCGCCAGCTTCATCGCCGCAACCGTCAGCACCCACCCCCAGCGCACGCCCGCCGGCCGCGACCTGCAGATCCGCCTGCACGAGGACCTCGCCGAGGGTGCGGACAACCCGTGGGTCAGCCTGGCGATCCGCAGCACCGTGGCCTGCAGCGACGCCACCGTCTGCGCCGACTGCCTCGGCTCCTGGGCGGCCGACCACGAGATGCGCATCGCCGAGGTCCCGACCGCTGTCGACCTGGCCGCCCACCGTGCCAGCGCCGACGAGTTCTACACCTTCGAGGGCGACCCGGAGCGCCGGCTGCCCGCCTACTGGGTCGCCCGGCACGGCCGCGTCGTGACCTCACAGATCGCCGACGAGCCGGCCGAAACGGTCCTGCTGCGCACCAACGACCTGGCCAGCGGCGAGTTCGCCGACGCCTGCTGCGACGACACCCCCGGCGCCCCCGGCGGGCTCCGCCCCGGCGACACCATCGACATGTACGGCACCGACGGCGCCGCCACGACCGAGGTCACGATCACCACCAGCGCGGCGACCGGCGACGACCGCGCCATCGTCGGCGTCACCGCCGGCGGCGCGCCGATCGCGGCCACCCTCGCCGCCTGGAGCTACCGGATCGTCAGCCGCCCGGCGGCCTGATACGCCCAACCACATACGACGCGCCGGGGCGATCGCCCCCGGCGCATCCGTGTCTGCCCCCAGGCCGACGAGGCTCACCCGGCCGTCGCGCCGGCGGCCGCGATCGCGGCCAGGCGCTGCAGCTGCTCGCCGATGCCGGCCGTGCCGTCGAGCGGCCGCTGCGCGTGCGGCCAGACCGACGTGACCACGTCGGCGTAGGCCCGGCCGGCCAGCACGACCACCTTGCGAGCGCCGAGCAGGCCCTGCTGCTGCGCCTGGTAGGCCACCGTGTCGGCGCCGATCGCGCCGGGCTGACCCATGCGCACGTCGTACGGGCCGATCACGTCGTGCAGGTCCAGCAGGCCGTACTTCGCCGACAGGATCGCCTGGTAGCCGTCGTCGGCCGCGGCGAGCAGGGCGTCGGCGGCGCGGCGCGCGGCCCGGTAGTAGGAGCCGACGTACAGGTCGAAGGCGTCGGTGGCCCGCTCCCGCTTGCGCCAGCCGCAGCCGACGATGACCAGCCGCGCCGGCGGCCGGGCAGGCTCCCCGGCCAACGGCCGCTCGCCGCGCGCGTACTGCAGGTGCTCGGCGATCGTCCAGCCGATCCACGCGTAGTGCGGCAGCCACTGCCAGGTACGCGGGTTGGTGCACCCGCCGCCGTACGGTCGCGCGACGTCGCGCCGGTCGCGCGGGTACTGCTCGGCCAGCTCCTGGCGGTGGTACAGCCGGATCATGTCGTTGGGCACCCGCCGGGTCGTCGTCTCGCCGTAGACCCGCACCGTCGCGGTGGTGGCGCCGAGCGACACGATCGTCGCCCGGGTCAGCGGGCCGTAGCCCGAGGGCAGGCAGCCGTACTCGCAGGCGACCTCGATGCCCGCACCGACGATGCCGGGGCCGATGAGCGGCAGGGGGGCGGTGCCGGTCGGACGGTGGCGCGGCATCGGGGACTCCTTCGTTACGTCGGAGGGGATTGGCCGGTCTGGGGCTCCGGCCGGCTGCGTGCGCGATGAGATCCCGCGCAGCCGGCCGGGAGTCGGTCAGCGTCGATCTGATCTATATAATGATACCCTGTCAAAGGGAATTGCGGACAACCCGAGGCCGCCGCTGTTCGGGCAGGTCAGCGCCTGGAAACGCCGCCGCGCGTCGGCTGGGAACGCCAGTCAGCGCCGGCGGTCAGCGGCCGCGGCCGAGGCCTCGGTGTGCACGACGCCCGGCCGGCTCGCGGCGTCTTCGGCGACGATGACGCCGGTCTCGCCGGCGAGCACGGTGGCGAGACGGACCAGGGCGATGGCCGGTGACGCGGAGCCGGTGGGCGGGGCCGCGGCGAAGGCGAGTGCCTCGTCGACGAGCAGGACGTACAACTCGCCGTCGTAGACCACGGGCTCCCGCACGCCGCCGTGCAACTCGGTGAACGTCTCGTCGGCCGAGGCCAAGGGGGAGCCCCAACGCTGTGCGGCGGCGGCGAGGGACTCGATCGCCTCCCGGGTGTCCTCGTCCAGGACCGGCAGCACCGGCCCGCCGTACGCCTCCAGCTCGTCGCGGCGCACCACGTCCGGGTGTTCGGCGAAGGCGGTGCAGCGCCACAGCACCGCGCCGGCGTCGTCACGCACGAGCCGCAGCCTCATGGTGTGGCAGGTGCAGGTGGCGGCGTAGTCCCGCTCGATGATCGCCTGCGCGGCACCGGGCAAGGCCCGGCTCAGCATGTCGGCCGCCTTCGCGGCGGTGAGCGCGGCGAAGACGCTGCCGCTGCGTTCGGCCAGTTCGTGCGCCGCGGCCCGGACCGGGTCGCCGGCGATCTGGGCTTCCTGCCACGGCGTCGGGAGGGCTGCGACGGGGGCCGGCCGCTCGGCCAGGGTGCGCAGGTTCGGGGTGGTCGTGTCGGACATCGTTCCTCCTGAAAGGCTGGGTCGACGGCTGGGCGGGTGGCCGTAGCCGCTCGGCAGCCCGGCCGGGCCCCTGACCGTCGGGACCTGGCCGAGCACCGGGCGGCGGCGGATCAGCCGCTGGTCGCCGCCGCGGCGGGGTCCGGGAGGGTCTGCCAGGCGGCGCCGGTCCAGTACTGCCAGCGCCCGCGCGGACCGGCCGGTCGGGTCGTGGCCAGCACCCGGGCGACCTCGGCGAGGTTCGGTGCGGTACCCGAGGGCACGCCGACCGAGGCGAACTCGGCGGTGTAGAGGTCAGGGTCGCCCTCGATGACCGGGGCCATCAGCCGGACGGTGACCCGGCCGCGCCGAGCGTCGGCGGTGACGATCCGGGCGGTGTCGTACTCGTTGACCAGCTCGTTGAGCAGCTGCTCGGTCGAGCACGGGCCGCCCGACGCGGTCCGGCAGGCGTCGGCGAAGGCGTTGAGCTCGGCGTAGCCGAACAGGTTCGGCGCGGCCGGGTAGAACGAGGTCTCACCGCCCCGCCCCTCGTTCTCGACGGTGCCGACCCGGTTGCGGCCCCGGCGCAGCACCGCCTGGAACGCCACGCCGTCGCGCGTGGGCAGCTGCCGGAGCGAGGTGACGCGCAGCGCGGCGTCGGGGACCTGCACGCCGCTGTGCGGCAGGGTCACCAGGGCGGGGGCCTGTTCGGCCGGGCCGGGGGACGCGGTCTGGTCCGTGGTGCTCATGACGGGCGATCTCCTCTGGGACGTCGCGGACTTCTGGGAGGCCCGGGGCGGGCGGTTGCCGTCCACCCGCCCCGGGGTCGTGCTGGCCGGCGGTGTTCAGCCGGCCGGGGTGTACCGCACGGTCGTGGTCTCCTCGTAGGCCAGGCCCTGGGCGCGCACCCAGGTCAGGGCCACGTCGAGCCGGGTCTGGTTGCCGCAGCTCCACTCCTCGGTACTCAGGCCGAGCCGGCGGGTCTCGCCCGGCCCGCCCTTCCACCGGCCCCACCAGCCCGGCGGGAGGCCGAGGTGGGCCAGCAGGGCGTGGAACTGCTCCTCGGTCATGTCGAGGACCGTCGCGGAGCGCTCGACAACCTGGCCGGGCACCCGCCGCCATACCTCGCCGTCGGGCCAGTGACCGGCGCCGTGCGCGTCGACGCCGAGCACGGCGGCGCCGTCGACGAGCACGGCCGCGGTGGCGTCGCCGCTCACCAGGAACTCGTAGGTGCGCCCGGCGGGCGCCTCAACGCGCACCGAGCGCGCGCCGCGGGTCACCGCAGGCCCGCCGGATCGTCGTCCGCCTCGGCGTAGACGTTCTCGCCGCCGTTGTTGAACTCGCCGATCAGCGGCAGCAGGTCCGCAGGCATGTCGACGCTGTCGACGTGCACGAACACGCCGTCCGCGCGGCGCCGGATCGACAGGTCGACGCCGTAGACGCTGATGACAACCTGCTCGCCACGGTCGTCGGTGCCGGGTTCGGCCGGGTATGTGCGCAGCGTGAGCGCGTCGAGCAGCGCCTGGGCCGCCGCCACGGCCGCCACGGCGGCGTCGCCGGCCGCCGCGCCGTCCGGCGCGCGGTGGAAGGCGTCGAGGTGGCCGCGCAGCCGGTCCAGCGCCGGGGTGACGACCGCCGGGCTCACGGCCAGGCTCCCGGCCGGGTCCGATTGGTTCACGGGTGTGGCTCCTTCATGGGCAGGGACTTCCGGAAAGGCCCGGCGCCGGGTTGCCGTCCCCAGCGCCGGGCCGGTGATCAGGCGTTGATCGACGTGACCGGGACGACGGTCAGCAGCGCCCGGGCGACGCCGGTCTGGTATCGGTGCTGCGGGTCGCCGCCGAGGACGGCGAGGCGGTAGGTGATGCCGTTGTTGCGGTCGCCGATCACCACGAAGAGCTGCTCGGCGGGCCACGGCGAACGCTGGCCGGTCGGTGCGACGCGCACGACGGTGCCCAGGGGCAGCACCGGCTCGAACGGGATCGTCGTCACCGTCGCCGCCCTCATCGCTGCCCCGCCAGCTCGCGGCGGACCTCGGCGAGGGTCTTCGGCGTGAAGTACAGGTCGCGCTCGACGAGGATCGCCCCGCTGTACCGCGACACCTGCTGGAGCTCGGCCAGGGCGAAGTTGCCCAGCTCGGTCTCGTGGCCGACGACGAGGCCGAAGAAGATGCCGTCCTCGGGGTCGAACTCGGTGGCGTACCAGGTCCAGCTCGTGGCCGGCAGGAAGAACTTGACGTAGACCGTGGCCTCGTCGCCCTTGCCGTCCTGCGCGTACAGGGCCGGGATCGCCTCGCGGATCTCCCGTGGCATCAGGTCGAACGCCGGATCGGTGGTGCGCATGCTCATGGATCTCCTCCGTTGCAGCGGACTTCTGGCGGGGGAGGGTTGCCGTCCCGCCCCCTACATGTATAATGATACCCCTTTTGTCTCGTGGCGGCAAGGTCGAATGGGCGCGTAAATGCCCTCTGACCAGGAGAAGCTGGCGCCACTACCGCCGCTGTCCGGGCGCCTGTGCTGGCGGTCTGACCCGGCGCCGTTGTCGACGGTGCCGGGCCGGCGGGGCGCCGCCGTGGAGCGACTCGGTGCCCGGCCGTTCCGCGGCCACCTTCAAGATCACCGCGTGGTCGAGCCCCGGCTCCTCGGTGATCTTGCGGTGCGCGCGCCGGCGACTTCGTCGCCGGTAAACCGGAAGGCCGACGTGACGGAGCAAGATATGGCCATTGCTAATCAATCTGCGACCGGGCGCGGTCGCAGATCGGCGATGGCGCGGCCAGTGGCCGGGATGGTGCCGCCGAGGGCGGGGCGGCAGCGGCGGCGCTCACGCCACCGCAACGCAGCCGGTGCAGGGTTGCCTCTCAGAGAGCCACGGAATCGGCCTCGGTCGTGTGGGATGCCTGGGGGAGTGAGCACGTTGCAGGAGCTGGCGCTGCGTGAGCTCGACGAGCGGCTGCGTGATCTGGGTTGGGACGACCGGGAGCTGGCGCGGCGAGCCCACATCAACCCGCAGACATTGAGGCAGCTGCGGGAGAAGGCCGCAGGACGAGCAGCTGCGCGTGGTCCCCGTCTCGCGACCATGGCCAAACTGTCGACGGCGTTGGGATACCCGGAGTACTTCCTGTGGGTGTGCTGGTGGACGCCTGGCGAGCAACCTGTCGGGACGAAGGCCGAGGAGTTCGCACGGCTCAAGGCCGCCGTGGTGGATCCGCCCGAATCATCGGCTGCCGTCCTGGCCGCGGGGACGATGCGCGTGTCCCACCCCAGGGCGACGCCGGCGGAGTTGCCGAATGACGCTGGCCTTCTGGAAGTGGAAGAACTCCCGGAAGGAATCGGCCGGGACTCGACGCATCGTGGTGCCGATCGGGGCAGCCACAGCATGCGTCGCAAGGACTACGA
>NZ_BMPI01000137.1 GCF_014647515.1 Dactylosporangium sucinum
CCGCTTCGCTCCGGCAGCGCTCGCACGCGCTGACCCCCCGGTGAGCGGCCTCTCCGCTACGCTCCGAACCGCTCACGATTCGTGGTCCCCACGTTCCAGCAACGACTCTTCCAGGTCCATGTCCCGCTGCGCCTGGCGCAGCGTCTCCTCGGGGATTCTTCCGGTGTCGCGGGCCTGCCGGAACACCTCCCGCTCCGCGTTGAGCATCTCGCGCCGCAGGCGGGCGTACGCGGCGGACGGCGTTTCCCGGTCCGAGCGGCCCAGCCGCTCCCAGGCCATGTTCGACCGGCTCAGGGCGACCTGCCGCAGCCGTTCCACGACGCCCTCGGGCGCGTCGGCGGCGACCTCCTCCAGCCGGCGCTTGCCCGCCCGCGACGCCTCGTGCTGGACCGACGCCTCCGCGAGCGCGTCCTCCTTCTCGTCGTCGGGCGGGACCTTCAGCCAGCGAGCGACGGTCGGAAGCGTGGCTCCCTGCAGTACCAGCGTGGCCACGATGACGCCGAAGGCCAGGAGCACGAAGAGTCCGCGCGGGTAGTCATGGCCGTTGGCGAGCTGGGTGGGCAGCGAGAGCGCGGCCGCCAGGGTGACCGCGCCGCGCATGCCGGCCCAGGAGATGACGGCGGGAGCGGCCAGGGGCGGCGACGGGTCGCGGCGGCGGACGCGCGGGATGAGGCGGGTGAAGTACGTCGTGGGAAAGAGCCAGGCGATCCGCGTGACGATGACGACACCCACCACGGCCGCGAGGGCGCCCATCGTGAACCAGAACGACCGCTCGACCTCCATGATCAGGCTGCGCAGCTGCAGCCCGACGAGGAGGAAGACCGCCCCCTCCAGGAGGAACTTCACCATCCGCCAGAAAGCATCCATCTGCAGCCGGGACGCGGCCGACATGAGCGTCGGCATCCGGTGCCCGAGCATCAGGCCGGTCACCACCACGGCGACCACGCCGGACGCGTGGATCGACTCGGCCGGCAGGAACACCACCCAGGGAGTGAGCAAGGACACGGCGTTGTCGATGAGCGGGTTGGTGATCCGTTTGTGGACGAAGCCGATCACGATGCCGCCCGCCACGCCGATCGCGACGCCGCCGACGACCGCGACCGCGGCCTGCTCGGTGATCGACCAGGCGTCGACCGCCTGGCCGACCGCCGCGGCGACGGCCACGCGCAGCGTCACCAGGGCGGTCGCGTCGTTGATGAGGCTCTCGCCTTCGAGCACGGTCACCACCCGGCGGGGCAGCCCGATCCGCCGGGCGACCGCCGTCGCCGCCACCGCGTCCGGCGGCGCGACCACCGCTCCGAGCGCGAAGCACGCCGCCAGCGGTACCGCCGGGAGCAACAGGTTCAGGGTGAACCCGACGGCGGCCGCGGTGAACAGCACCAGGCCGACCGCCAGCAGGAGGATCGGCCGCAGGTTGAACTTGAACGCCGGGACGGACGTCTCGAGCGCGGCGACGTAGAGGATCGGCGGCAGGATCCCGAGCAGCACGACCTCGGGCTCAAGCTCGATCTCCAGGACGCCGGGGATGAACGAGATGCCGATCCCGACGACGACCAGGAGGATCGGGGACAAAACGCCGATCCGGCGCGCGACCACGGAGGTCGCGACAACGACCGCGATGAGTCCGACGACGTTCTCCAGCCCGTGCACGGGGCGAAGCCTATCCAGACCGCCCGTGCGGGTGAGGGGCTACTCCTGAGAGACTGCACCCGCACGTGCATCGAGCCGTCACGTAGGAGAGGATCGTCCCTATGTGTGCGGCGCGACAAATACCTGGGCCCTTTGGGTGGGTGTGAGCATGGCCGACGTCGGCACGACGGTGGGTCTGCGCAACCGGCGGCTCGGACCGCTCGCCGGCGAGCGCATCCGCGTGCTGCTCGTGGAGGACGACCCGGGCGACGCGTTCCTCGTCCGTGAGCTGCTCGCGGAGGCGGACGCGCCGTTCGACGTGGAGATCGCGCAGACCATGCGCGAGGCGCGGCTGCGCTTCTCCGACATGCAGTGCGTGCTGCTCGACCTCGGCCTGCCCGACGCGAGCGGTCTCGACGGCCTGCGCCAGGTGCTGCTGGAGGCGGCCGGCACCGCGGTGTGCGTGCTCACCGGCCTGGAGGACGAGCACCTCGGCATCGCCGCGGTCGCCGAGGGCGCGCAGGACTACCTGGTCAAGGGCACGGTCGACGGGGCCGGGCTGTCGCGGGCCGTGCGCTACGCGGTCGAGCGCAAGCGCGCCGACGAGAACGCGCGGCTGCTGCGCGAGTCGGAGCTGCGCCAGGCCGAGTCGTCCCGCCTCGAACGGGGGCTGCTGCCCAAGCCGCTGATGGAGGGGGTGTCGGCCGACCTCTTCTCCATCTACCGGCCCGGGCGCGACCGGGCGCTGCTCGGCGGGGACTTCTTCGACGCGATCGGCGTCGAGCACGGCGCCCGCCTGCACCTGCTCATCGGCGACGTGTGCGGCCACGGGGTCGACGAGGCGCCGCTCGGCGTCGCGCTGCGGGTCGCCTGGCGGGCGCTCGTGCTGGCCGGGGTGCCCGAGGACCAGATCCTGCCGTCACTGGAGCAGGTGCTGGTGAGCGAGCGGCGCACCGACGAGCTGTTCGCGACGGTGGCGGTGGCGACCGTCGACCTCGCCGCCGCCACCGCGCGCATCCGCCTGGCCGGCCACCCGCCGCCGATCGTGCTCACCGGCGGCCGGGCCGAGCCGGTGGACGTGAACCCCGGGCTGGTGCTGGGCGTCATGCCCGGCCTGCACCGGCCGGCCACGGAGGTGGCGCTCGGGCCGCCCGGATGGTCGTTGCTCCTGTACACCGACGGCCTGATCGAGGGCGCCGCCGGGCCGGACGCGGTCGCCGGGGAGCGGCTGGGGGTCGACGGCCTGTGCCGGGTGCTGGAGAGTCCTTCCCGTGCGCGGCCGCCGGAGCTGCCGGCCTGGCTGGCCCAGCAGGCGGAGGCGCACAACGGCGGCCCGGTGTTGGACGACATCGCGGTACTGCTGCTGAGCCCGCAAACCCGATGAGGATGCCATGACCCCAGCCTCCTGGTCGCTCTGGCGGCGCATCATCGCGCTCTGCGCGGTGGTTGCCGGGCTGCTCGGCCTGATCGCCGTCAGCTCGACGATCACGGCCACCGCCAACCGCACCGCCACCAACAGAGTGATGGACCAGCTCACCCCCGCACTGGTCAACACCGAGCGCCTGTACTCGCAGCTGCTGCGCCAGCAGACCAGCACGCGCACGTTCGTCCTGACCGGCCGGGACTCCGATCTCGACACGTACCGCGACGCCCAGGAGCAGGAGCGCACGATCCTGGCGGACACGGAGCGGCTGCTCGCCGGCGAGCCGGCGCTGCTCGCCGGGGTGCGTGACGTGGCGGCGGCGACCCAGCGGTACCGGAGCGAAATCACCGAACCGTTGATCGCGGAAACGCGCTCCAGCGGGCCCAGCCCGGAGCGCGCCGCGCCGAGCGACCGGTCACGGACCGTGTACACCGCCGCCTCGGACGGTATCAACGCGCTGGCCCGGTCGCTCTCCATCCGCCGCGACGAGGTCGCCAAGCAGGTGCGCTCGACCAGCGGCACGCTGATCCTGCTGCTCATCTTCGCCGCCGTCGTCGTGGTCGTGGCCGGCGCGGCGCTGGCGCTGCTGCTCCGGCGGCTGGTCACCCGCCCGGTGACCGACCTCGCGAGCGAGGTGCGGCGGGTCGCCGGCGGCGACTACGACCACGAGATCCTCGGGACGGGGCCGCCCGAGCTGGCGGCGCTCGCCAACGACGTCGATGTCATGCGGCGGCGGATCAACGCCGAGCTCACCGACGTGCAGGAGGCCCGCCGGCTGGTCGAGGAGGCCAACCGGATGCTCGAACAGCAGGCCTCCGAGCTGACCCGCTCCAACCGCGACCTCGAGCAGTTCGCCTACGTCGCCAGCCACGACCTGCAGGAGCCGCTGCGGAAGGTGGCGAGTTTCTGCCAGCTGTTGCAGCGTCGGTACTCCGGGCAGCTCGACGAGCGGGCCGACCAGTACATCGGCTTCGCGGTCGACGGGGCGCAGCGCATGCAGCGGCTCATCAACGACCTGCTCGCCTTCTCCCGCATCGGGCGGATGACCAGCGGGTTCACCGACGTGGACCTGAACAAGGTGGTCGTCGACGCCACCGCGCAGTTCGACGCCCAGCGGGAGGCCACCGGCGCCGAGATCGCATTCACCGACCTGCCGGCGGTCCGCGGCGAGGAGCCGCTGCTCGGTGCGCTCTTCGGCAACCTGATCGGCAACGCGATCAAGTTCCGCCACCCGGACCGCGCCCCGCGGATCGCGATCGACTACCGCCAGGTCGACGGCGAGTACGAGATCAGCGTCGAGGACAACGGCATCGGCATCCAGCCCGAGTTCGCGGACAAGGTGTTCGTCATCTTCCAGCGGCTGCACGCGAAGGAGACGTACCCCGGGACGGGCATCGGGCTGGCCATCGCGAAGAAAATCGTCGAGTACCACGGCGGGCGGATCTGGATCGATCCGTCGCACCGCGAGGGTACTCTGTTCCGGTTCACGCTGCCGGTGCCTGAGCCGGCCGCTGACAGCGTCCCCCTGATCGAGGAGTCTGTGTCATGACCGCCCCCATGGAATCGTCCCTGCCGATCGAGGTGCTCCTGGTCGAGGACGATCCGGGCGACGTGCTCATGACGCAGGAGGCGTTCGAGGAGCACAAGGTCCGCAACAAGCTCAACGTCGTCCAGGACGGCGAGGAGGCGCTGGCCTACCTGCGCCGCGAGGGCAAGCACGCGGAGGCGACCCGGCCAGACCTCATCCTGCTCGACCTCAACCTGCCCCGGGTCGACGGGCGGGAGGTCCTGCAGGTCATCAAGGAGGACCCGGACCTGCGCCGCATCCCGGTCGTGGTGCTGACCACCTCGCAGGCCGACGAGGACATCCTGCGCAGCTACTCGCTGCACGCGAACGCCTACGTGACGAAGCCGGTGGACTTCGACAGCTTCATCGCCGTGGTGCGGCAGATCGACGAGTTCTTCGTGAGCGTCGTCAAGCTGCCGCCCCGCGGCTGACGTCTACTGCAGTTTCGCCACCTTGGCGAGCAGCAGCGCCTCGGCGACGCAGACCCGCTCGAACTCGCCGAGGTGCAGGCTCTCGTTCGGGCCGTGCGCACCGGTCTCGGGGTCCTCGACGCCGGTCACCAGGATCGCGGCCTTCGGGAACATCTCCTGGAACGTGGCGATGAACGGGATGGACCCGCCGACGCCCATGTCGACCGGCGCGGCGCCGTCCCAGGCCTCGGTGAACGCCTGCCGCGCCGCGTCGTAGGCCGGCCCGGTCGCGTCGATCACGCAGGGCTCGCCGAGCTGCTCCAGCTCCACGCTCACCTGCGCGCCCCACGGCGCGTGCCGGCGGAAGTGCTCGACGATCGTGTCGTACGTGCCCTGGGCGGTGTCCCCGGGGGCAATCCGCACGCTGAACTTCGCCTTCGCGGCGGGGGTGAGCGCGTTCGGCGCCCCCACGGTCGGCGGCGCGTCGATGCCGAGGATGGCGATCGCCGGCCGGGTCCAGAGCCGCTCGACGAGCCGTCCGCTGCCGATGAACCGGACGCCCTCCAGCATCCCGGCCTCCGCGCGGAAGCGGTCCTCGGGGTAGTCCAGCGGCGCCGACTCGGTCCGAACCAGCCCGTCGACGGCCACGTCCCCGTTGTCGTCGTGCAGGGAAGCGATGAGCCGCGACAGCGCGATGAGGGCGTCGGGAACCGGGCCGCCGAACATTCCACTGTGGACGGCCTTCTCCAGCACGCGCACCTCGACGAACCCGTTGACGATCCCCCGCAGCCCGGTCGTCAGCGCCGGCTGGCCGATGTCCCAGTTGCCGGAGTCCGCAATCACGATCACGTCCGCGGCGATATCGTCGCGGTACTCACGGAGAAGGTCCTCGAGCGACTCCGACCCGTACTCCTCCTCGCCCTCGATGAAGAGCACGACACCGACCGGCAGATCGTCCCCGAACGCCCGCAGCGCCGCGATGTGGGCCATGACCCCGGCCTTGTCGTCGGCGACCCCGCGCCCGTACAGCCGCCCGTCGCGCTCCACGGGCTCGAACGGGTCGGTCTCCCACTTGCTGGCATCACCGATGGGCTGCACGTCATGGTGCGCATACAGCAGCACCGTGGGCGCCCCGGGCGGCGCGGGCCGACGCCCGATGACGGCCGGCTGCCCACCCTTGCGCACGATCCGCACGTCAGGCACCCCGGCCCCACGCAGCAGCTCCGCCACCGCCTCGGCCGACCGCTCGACGTGCCCATGGTCAAACCCGGCAAAGGCAATCCCCGGAATCCGCACGAGCCGCTCCAGGTCGGCCCGCACGCCTGGCATCTCCCGCCGGATCGCGGCGCGAAGTTCTTCCTCGGTGAGCACAGTCATGCTGTCGAACTTACTGCCCCGCACATGCCCCCACCCCACAACCCCACACCTCCCGCGTACGCGGACGGCGGGATGCGGACGGCTGGACACGAGCGGACCTCCCTCTCCTGACCGGCCGGTCCTGGGCGGCTCGTCGTCCTGGGGCGGCTCGTCGTCCTGGGGCGGCCGGTCGCCCTGGCCCGGCTGGTCCTGAGACGGCTGGTCCTGGGGCGGCTCGTCGTCCTGGGGCGGCCGGCTCGATCCGCGACCGGGCCGGCGGGCGCGTTGGCGGGGCTGGATCGCGGCCGCCCGGCGGACGGCGCCCAACGCCGTCGAACCAGGCCGCCGCCCACGCTCAATCCGCGCCTCCTACAGCAGCCGCGCACCCTCGTGGGCACGCGCGCTCTCGCGGAGCGCGCGCCAGTCACTCCAGCGCGCCAGGTCTCGCGGCTAATGCGGCGTCCGGGAACGTCGGCCGGGTTGCCTCCCGGAGGGAGGGTGCCCTGGTCGTGCGACATTCCTGGCGGGAATACCTATTCCGGTCAGGAATGTCGTCCAGCGGCACACCGGGTCCGCCGGGCACGGGCCGCGGAGCAAGGACGGCCGGCATCCGGGCGAACGCGCGCCATACCGGCCAACCTTGGTGGATACCGCACTAACCGGTCGGGCTGGTGTCGCTGCCGTCGGTGCCGTTGCCCTTCATCCAGCCGCGCATGCGGCCGGCGCTTGCGCCCACCCACTCGCCGACGTCGGAGGCGCCGTCGCCCAGTTTGCGGAGCAGGGACACGAGCGGGTCCTGGGAGCGGTTGAAGGCCTGACGGTAGGAGGCCGCGGCCGCCTTGATCTCCTCGCTCACCGAGGCGTCGCCGTCGCCGTCGCGGCGGGGGTAGTCGCCGGAAAGAATGCGCTGATACTCCCCGCTGTCGATCCAGGCCCGCACCTCGGCGGCCCGGGCGACCGGCATCGGGTGCGAGCGGGCCGTCACCATCCGGATCTTGATCAAGCTGTCCCGCAGGTCGCCGGCCCGGTCGAACTCGGCCGCCTGCTCCAGGAACGCCGTGGTGTCGATCTCCGACAGGTCGCCGCCGCCGGCCAGCTTCATCGCGAGCCGCAGCGACGCGGCCGGGTCCTGGCAGGCGAGCAGCCCGGCCCGGTCGGCGGACAGCTCGGCCTTGCGCCACCACTCCATGAGCGCCGCGACGATCGCCCGCAGCACCATCGACCCGACCGGCAGCCAGGAGAGCCGCACGGCCCAGTCGGTGAGGATCATGACCATCGTCCGGTACACCGAGTGGCCGCTCACCAGGTGCCCGAGCTCGTGGCCGAGCATGCAGCGCAGTTCATCGTCGTCGAGCAGCTCGACGGCGCCGCTGTTGACCACGATGAACGGCTTCGACATGCCGATGCACATGCCGTTGATCGCCCGGTCGGCCTGCACGTAGAGCTCGGGGAGCTCGGCGATGTCCAGCGACTGGCCGGCCTCGGCGAGCAGCCGGTGGACCCGCGGATACTGCCGGTGGTCGACGCGGATCGCGTTGCCCAGGAACTGCAGCCGCCAGGCCCGTTCGTTCCACAGCGCGTGCAGCGACTTGAGCACGTCGTCGAACCCGCGCAGCTCCCGCAGCGCCACCAGGGCCCCACGGTCCGCCGGGTGTTCCCAGGCCCGGGAGCTGATCCCGGTCAACACCACCCGCCGTCGCGCCGGAGGGTTCCCATTCTGCGCGTCCTCGGTGCTCATCCGCCCCGCCTCCCCGTCTGCCGCTCACGCGTCCTTGCGATCATGGGCCGCCGACCGCCACGAACCAGCACGTCAGTTCGCCACGCTCATCGGATCGTCTCCCAGTTTTACGCAGGTCGTCTACCCGCCCGGCACGATGATGTACTCAATTTGCGGATCGTGTTCGACGCGCGGCGCTCCGTCGACCCGCAGGTCGACCGCGTCGGCCGTCGGATCGCCGCCGAAGTGCACGTCCTCGTCCGCCATCCACCGCTCCCACTGCGGCCGCAACGCCTCCCCGTCCCGCGCCAGCCCCCGCGCGAGCCGCAACGCCCGCGGCGCCTCGACGAACACCCCCAGGGTGAGGTCCGGCCGCATCCCCGCCGACGCGCTGCCGACCCCTTCGACCAGCAGCACGTGCGGCACCTCCAGCGCCGACCAGGTGTCTTCGAGCCGCTCGGCGCTCCAGTCGTACCGCCGCAGAGCCCCCGCCCGCCCCGCCCGGAACGGCTCGAACACCCACTCCCGCAGCCGGGGCTGCCAGGCCAGCAGCTTGGTCCAGCCGTCCAGGAAGTCGTCGGTGTGCAGCTCGGCCACGGTGTTCCCCGTGGCCCGCAGCGCACCCGCCAGCCGCCCCGCAAACGTGGTCTTGCCCGACCCGGCCCGCCCGTCGACCCCGACCAGCCGCACGGCCCCGAGCCGGGCCGGCCGCGCCAGCACCGCCCGGGCCAACTCGTCGAACCGCCCCCTGCCCGCCCCACCGTCGGCCGCGCCCTCATGCCGCCCGGCGCTCGCGCCACCGCCGGGCAGTCCCTCGGCCGCGCCCTCATGCCGCCCGGCGCCCGCGCCGGTCATCGGAGGCCCGGGAGGATGGTCGGGAGGCCGGCCGGGGCGCCGCCCTCGATCAGCCGCCAGAGCGCGTCGGTGTCGAGGTGCTCCTCCACCAGGTCGCCGAGGACGTCAACGGTCCGCTCGCGCAATGCGGCGAACGACGTATCCGGCGCGACCTCGAACCCGTGCCGCCCCGCCAGCCGCGCCGCCTCCGCGAGGAACGCCCGCCGGAACCCGTCCGTCTCGAACGCGCCGTGCCAGTGCGTCCCGAACACGTTCCCGGCCACGGCCCCCTCACCGCCGCCGCCCGGCAGCCGGATCAGCGGCTCCGCGTCGCTCCGGGTGACCGTCCCGTGATGGATCTCGTACCCCTGCACCGCCACCCCGCCGAACGCCGTGCCCACCGGCAGCGCCAGCGTCTTGCGCTCGGCGAACGCGATGTCCACCGGCAGCAGCGCCAGCCCCGACACGTCCCCGCGCCGGCTCTCCACGTCGTCGCGGATGCGCTCGGCGAGCATCTGGTAACCGCCACAGATCCCCAGCACCGCCTTCCCCGCCGCCGCGTGCGCCCGCACGGCGTCGGCCAGCCCACGCTCGCGCAGCCACTCCAGATCGTCCACTGTGGACTTGCTGCCGGGGATGACGACGAGGTCGACGTCGGCCAGGTCGGCCGGCTCGACCGTGAGCCGCACCTGGACGCCCGGCTCACACGCGAGCGCCTCGGCGTCGGTGGCGTTGGACAGCCGCGGCAGCCGGACGACCGCCACCCGCAGCCACTGGCTCCCGCGCGCCGCCGCGGGGCGGCCGAGGACCCGCCCGTCGTAGGCGAGCGAGTCCTCCGCATCCAGCCACAGGTCAAACGACCAGGGCACGACGCCGAACGTCGGCCTCCCCGTGAGGCTGGTCAGCGAGTCGACGCCCGGCCGCAGCAGGCCGGCGTCCCCCCGGAACTTGTTGATGACGAACCCGGCGATGTGGGCCTGGTCGCCGGCGTCGAGCAGCGCAACCGTCCCGTAGAGCGCGGCGAACACCCCGCCCCGGTCGATGTCCCCGACGACGATCACGGGCAGGTCGGCCGCGCGCGCCAGGCCCATGTTGGCCAGGTCGGTCGCCCGCAGGTTGATCTCCGCCGGGCTGCCCGCCCCCTCGCAGATCACCACGTCGTGCCGCCGTCGCAGGTCGTCGAGCGTCTCCAGCACCGTGGCCCGCAGCCGGTCCTTGATCTCGGCGTAGTTCGCGGCGCCGATGTGCCCCACCGCCTGCCCGAGCACGATCACCTGGCTGGTCCGGTCGGAGCCGGGCTTGAGCAGCACCGGGTTGAACCGCACGCTCGGCGCCAGCCCGCAGGCGACCGCCTGGAGCGCCTGCGCCCGCCCGATCTCGCCGCCGGTGCCGTCCGGCTCGATCGCCACGGCCGAGTTGTTGGACATGTTCTGCGCCTTGAAGGGCGCCACGTCGACCCCCTGCCGGCGCAGCCACCGGCAGATCCCCGCCGTGAGCATGCTCTTGCCGGCGTCGGACGTCGTGCCGGCGACGAGGAGCCCGCCCTTGCCGCTCATGCGCCCTCCGCTCCGCTCCGGCCGCCTGAGCCCCACCCTGAACCCACCATGAGCGGCCTCCTCCACTTCGCTCCGGA
>NZ_BMPI01000138.1:0-9175 GCF_014647515.1 Dactylosporangium sucinum
TCCTCCCGCGTCGACCCGGTGGCCGCCGCCCGGAACGGGAACCGCGAACGCTGCGTCGCCAGCGCAACGGCCGTGTCGTTGATGCCGTCCCGGGTCCCGGCGGCCCAGTCGGCCAGCCGCGCGGCTTGGGCGCGCAGCGCCCGCTCGGACTTCGCCGAGACGAGCCAGGCCGTCGGCACCTCGCGTGCCTCGGACAGCGGCACCGCGTCGCCCTCCTCGATGATCACGTGGGCGTTGGTCCCGCTGATCCCGAACGACGACACACCGGCCCGGCGCGGGCGGCCCTCCGTGCGCGGCCAGGCGCGCGCCGCCGTCAGCAGCGACACGCGGCCGGCGGTCCAGTCGATCTGCGACGAGGGTTCATCGGCGTGCAGCGTCCGCGGCATCGTGTCGCGCTGCATCGCCATGACCATCTTGATGACCCCGGCGACGCCGGCCGCCGCCTGGGTGTGGCCGATGTTCGACTTGACCGAGCCGAGCCAGACGGGCTCGGCCCGGTCCTGGCCGTAGGTGGCCAGCAGCGCGCCGGCCTCGATCGGGTCGCCGAGCCGGGTGCCGGTGCCGTGCCCCTCGACGACGTCCACCTCGGACGCGGTGACCCCGGCGTTGGCGAGCGCCTGGAGGATGACCCGCTCCTGGGAGGGGCCGTTGGGGGCGGTGAGGCCGTTGGAGGCGCCGTCCTGGTTGACCGCCGTGCCGCGGACCAGCCCCCAGACGCGGTGGCCGAGGCGGCGGGCCTCGGAGAGGCGCTCGACGACGAGGACGCCGACGCCCTCGGCCCAGCCGGTGCCGTCGGCGTCGCCGGAGTAGGCCTTGCAGCGGCCGTTGCCGGCCAGGCCGCCCTGGGTCGCGAACTCGGCGAACGCGCCCGGGGTCGCCATCATCGTCACGCCGCCGGCCAGGGCCAGGGTGCACTCGCCGTTGCGCAGCGACTGCGCGGCCAGGTGCAGCGCCACGAGCGAGGACGAGCAGGCGGTGTCGACGCTGATGGCCGGGCCGGTGAAGCCGAGGGTGTAGGCGACGCGCCCGGAGACGACGCTCGGCACGTTGCCGGTCAGCAGGTAGCCCTCGCCGCCGGACGGGTTGGCGGCCAGCAGCGAGGCGTATTCGGAGCTGCCGACGCCGACGAACACGCCCGACGGGGTGTCCCGCAGGGTCGCGGGGTCGATCCCGGCTCGTTCGACCGCCTCCCAGGACACCTCCAGCAGCAGCCGCTGCTGCGGGTCCATGGCGAGGGCCTCGCGGGGGCTGATGCCGAAGAAGCCGGCGTCGAACCCGGCGACGTCGGTGAGGAACCCGCCCTCCGGCCACACGTCGGCGGGCGCCGGCCCGAGGTCCCAGCCGCGGTCGGTGGGGAACGGCCCGACGCCGTCGCCGCCCTCGGCGAGCAGGTCCCACAGGGCCTCGGGCGAGCCGACCCCGCCGGGGAACCGGCAGGCCAGGCCGACGATCGCGATCGGCTCGTCGGAGACCGCGGCGGCGTGCACGATGATCGACCGGGTCGCCCCGACGGCCTGGTCGCGGATGAAGGCGGCCATCGCCAGCGGCGTGGGGTGGTCGAACACGAGGGTGGCGGGCAGGGTGAGCCCGGTCGCCGCGGCGAGGCGGTTGCGCAGGTCGACGGCGGTCAGCGAGTCGAAGCCGATCTCCCGGAACGGCTGGTCGGCGGCGACGGCATCGGCCGACTCGTGCCGCAGGACGCCGGCGGCGTGCGTGCGGACCAGGTCGAGGACGGTGGTGAGCTGGTCGTCGCGGGTCAGCCCGGCCAGGCGCTGCCGCAGCGCCGCCTGGCCGCCGTCGTCCGCCGCAACGCCCGTGGCGGCGGCCCGCCGGGCCGCCGGCCGGGCCTTCCCGGCCGCGGGCACCCGCACGAGCCGGTCGGCGAACTCCGGCGGTACCGCCGTGCAGTCGAACGAGCGGACCGAGACCACCGGGGCGCCGAGCCCGTCGGCCGCGGTGATGCCGATCGAGCCGTCGGGGCCCGGGCCGATGCGGACCCGCAGCCGGTCGGCGCCGACCGCGGACAGCCGGACGTCCTCGAACCTGGTGCCCAGCCACACCTCGCCGGTCTCGCCGGTCGCGTCGCCGGTGGCGGCCCGCCATGCCTGCATCGCCCCGTCGAGCAGGGCGGGGTGCAGGCCGAACGCCGCACCCGGCAGGGTGGCGTCGCCGGGCACCACGACGTCGGCGAACACCTCGCCGTCGCCGCGCCACACACGCAGTACCGACGGGGACATCACGGCATCGACGTCGACCGCCTCGGCGCCGGTGGGTGGCCAGGCAAGCGGCTCGACCGTCTCGGGGTCGGTGTCGGGGGCGAGGACGCCGGTGGCGTAGCGGGTCCACTCGTCGCCGGTGGTGGCGTAGACGCCGACCTCGCGGGTGCCGCCGGGCGTGGGTTCGCCGACGATGACCTGCAGGCGCACGGTCTCCCGCTCGGGGACCACGAGCGGCTCGTGCACGGTCAGCTCGCGCACGACCGGGCAGCCGGCCTCGTCGCCGGCCCGCATGGCCAGCTCCAGCAGCGCGCTGCCGGGCACCACCGGCTGGTCGGCCAGCCACGGCTGGGACGCGACGGAGAGCCGCCCGGTGCCGACGTAGCCCTGCCCGCCGGCGAGGGCGGCCACGGTCTCGATCGGGTGCTGCCCGCCGCCCTGGGGGTCGAGCCAGAAGCGGCTGTGCTCGAAGGCGTAGGTCGGCAGGTCGACCGGCCGCCGGGCCTCGCCGAGCAGCTTCGGCCAGGCGACGGTGGTCCCGGCGCTGTGCAGGACGCCGGCGGCGGCCAGGAACCGGGTCCACTCCGGCTCGTCGCGGCGCAGCGTCCCGGTCGCGACCGGCACCACGTCGGCGATCCCGGCGATGAGCACCGGATGGCCGCTGGCCTCGACGAACCTCGTGTATCCGGCCGCGGCGAGCGCCTCGATCGCCGGGGCGAACCGGACCTGCTCGCGCAGGTTCGTGTACCAGTAGGCGCCGTCGGCCTCGGGGCCGTCCATCCACCGGCCGGTGACGGTCGAGAACCAGCCGATGCTGCCCGGCCCGGGCCGGACGTCGGCCAGCTGTTCGCGCAGGCTCTCCTCGATCGGCTCGACCATCGGGCCGTGGGAGGCGTAGTCGACGTCGAGGACCCGCGTCGGTACGTCCAGGGTGGCCACCCAGTCGTGGACGATCTCCGGCGGGCCGGACACGACGACGGACTCGGGGCCGTTGACGGTGGCGATGCTCAGCCCTTCGGCGAGCCAGCCCGCGACGCGCTCGGCCGAGGCGGCGACCGAAGCCATCGCGCCGGTGCCGGCGAGCTTGCGCAGGGACCGGGCCCGGACGGCGACGACCTTCGCGCCGTCCTCGACGCTGAGCGCGCCGGCCACGACGGCGGCGGCGATCTCGCCCTGCGAGTGGCCGACGACCGCGTCCGGGGTCACGCCCGCCCAGGCCCACATCCGGGCCAGGGAGACCATGACCGCCCAGAGGACCGGCTGCACGACCTCGACCGGGCCGAGCCACGAGTCGCCGGCCAGCACGGTCCGCAGGTCGAAGTCGACCCACGGCGCCAGCGCCCGGCCGCACTCGTCGATCGACGCCGCGAACTCCGGCGACGCCTCCAGCAGTTCGACGCCCAGGCCGGCGCGCTGCCAGCCCTGGCCGGGGAAGAGCATGACCACCTTGCCGGGGGCGGCGGCGGGGCCGGCGGTCACCTCGCGCAGCCCGGCGACCAGCTCCGTGCGGGTGCCGCCAGCGACCACGGCCCGGTACGGGAACAGGGTGCGCTGGGTGGCCAGGGCCACGGCCGTGTCGGCGAGACCGTCGTCGCTGCCGGCGGCGAAGTCGGCCAGCCGCAGCGCCTGCGCGCGAAGGGCGGCCGGGGTCTTCGCCGAGACGAGCCACGCGGTCGGCTCCTCGACGGGCTCCGGCGCCGGTACCGGGTCGCCCTCCTCCAGGATCACGTGGGCGTTGGTGCCGCTGACCCCGAACGACGACACCGCCGCGCGCCGCGGCCGGTCCTGGTCCGCGGGCCACGGCCGCGGCTCGGTCAGCAGCTCGACCGCGCCGGCCGACCAGTCGACCTCGGGCGTGGGCTCGTCGACGTGCAGCGTGCGCGGCATCGTGGCGTGCCGCATGGCGAGGACCATCTTGACGACCCCGGCGACGCCGGCCGCGGCCTGGGTGTGGCCGATGTTCGACTTCACCGAGCCGAGCCACAGCGGGCGGCCGTCCGGGCGGCTCTGCCCGTACGTCGCCAGCAGCGCGCGGGCCTCGATCGGGTCGCCGAGCCGCGTCCCGGTGCCGTGGGCCTCGACGACGTCGATGTCGCCGGCCGCGACCCGGGCGTTGGCGAGGGCGCGCAGGATGACCCGCTCCTGCGAGGGGCCGTTGGGGGCGGTGAGGCCGTTGGAGGCGCCGTCCTGGTTGACCGCCGAGCCGCGGATGACGGCCCAGGGCCGGTGCCCGAGGCGGCGGGCGTCGGCGAGGCGCTCCAGGACGAGCACCGCGGCACCTTCTCCCCAGCCGGTACCGTCTGCGGCGCCGGCGAACGCCTTGCAGCGCCCGTCGCCGGCGTCACCGCCCTGGTTGGCGAACTCGGCGAACGTGCCGGGGGTGGCCATCACGGTGACGCCGGTGGCCAGCGCCAGGCCGCACTCGGCGTTGCGCAGCGCCTGGACCGCCAGGTGCAGGGCGACGAGCGAGGACGAGCAGGCGGTGTCGACGGTGATCGCCGGGCCGGTGAGGCCGAGGAAGTAGGCCAGGCGGCCGGACAGCACGCTGCCGGCGGAGCCGGTGAGGATGTAGCCGCCCAGGCCCTCCGGGTTGGCCGCGACGAGCGAGTTGTACTCCTGGCTGCTGGCGCCGACGAACACGCCGCCGGTGCTGCCGCGCAGGCTCGCCGGGTCGATGCCGGCCCGCTCGATCGCCTCCCAGGTGACCTCGAGCATCAACCGCTGCTGCGGGTCCATGGCCAGGGCCTCGCGCGGGCTGATGCCGAAGAAGCCGGCGTCGAAGCCGGCCACGTCGGGCATGAAGCCGCCCTCGGGGAAGTAGCCGCCGCCGGTGATGTCCTCCAGCAGCCAGCCGCGGTCCTCGGGGAACGGGCCGATGGCGTCGGTGCCGGCCGCGAGCATCGCCCAGAACTGTTCGGGCGAGGTCACCCCGCCGGGGTACCGGCAGGCCAGGCCGACGATCGCGATCGGCTCGCGTTCGCGGGACTCCGCCTCGATGAGCTGCTGGCGGGTCTGCTGGAGGTCGGCCGCGACCCGCTTGAGGTAGTCGCGGAGCTTGTCCTCGTTGCTCATAGGGGCACCCCGTGTGGTCATGACAGGCCGAGGTCCTTGTCGATGAAGTCGAACAGTTCGTCATCGGTCGCGGTCTGCAGCCCGTCGGCGGCCGCCGCGGCGGCTCCGGCGCCCTGCAGGGCGCCCCACTTCATGGTCAGCGCCTGCAGGCGGACCAGGATCTGGCCGCCCTCGGCATCGGTGGCCGTGACGGAGGCGAGCGCGCTCTCCATCCGGTCGAGCTCGGCCAGCAGGGACCGCGCGGCGAGGGAGTCGTCGCCGACCATCTCGCCGTGCAGGTAGCCGGCGAGGTCGGCCGGGGTCGGGTAGTCGAACACCACCGTCGCCGGCAGCCGCAGGCCGGTCGCCGCGCCGAGGCCGTTGCGCAGCTCGATCGCGGTCAGCGAGTCGAAGCCCAGGTCGCTGAACGCGCCACCGGGCTCGATGCTGTCCGGGGAGTCGTGCCGCAGCACCGCGGCCGCCCGCGCCCGCACCAGGTCGAGCAGCCGGCGGTGCTGCTCGTCGCGGCCGAGCAGCGCGAGGTCGGCGAGCCACCCCGGGGCGCCACCGGCCGCGCCGTCCCGGGCGCTGCGCCGGGTGCGGCTGCGCACGAGGCCCCGCAGCATCGGCAGTACGCCGTCGCCGCCCCCGGCCTCGATGCCACCGAGGTCGAGGCGGATCGGCACGAGCAGCGGGTCGTCGCCGAGCATCGCCGCGTCGAACAGCGCGAGCGCGTCGGCGGTCGACAGCCCGGCGCGGGGCCGGCCGTCGCCGGCCCGGCCGCCCATGCCGAAAGACTCGGCCCACAGCCCCCAGGCCAGCGACACGGCGGGCAGCCCGGCGGCGTGCCGGTGGTCGGCGAGGCCGTCGAGGAACGCGTTGCCGGCGCTGTAGTTGGCCTGCCCGGCGTTGCCGAGCACCCCGGCGGCGCTGGAGAAGAGCACGAACGCGTCCAGCGGGTGGTCGCGGGTCAGCTCGTGCAGGTGCCAGGCGCCGTCGGCCTTGGCCCGCATGACCGCGTCGACCCGCTCGGCGTTCAGCGCGCCGAGGACGCCGTCGTCGAGGATGCCGGCGGCGTGGACCACCGCGGTCAGGGGGCGCTCGGGCGGTACCGACGCCAGGATCGCGGCCAGGGAGGACCGGTCGGCGACGTCACCGGCGACCGCCTCGACCGCGGCCCCGTGACCGGCGAGCTCGGCGCGCAGCTCGGCGACCCCGGCGGCCGCCTCACCGGAGCGGGACACCAGCAGCAGGTGCCGGGCGCCGTGCTTGGTGACGACGTGCCGGGCGAGCGCGCCGCCGAGACCGCCGGTGCCGCCGGTGATGAGCACGGTGCCGCCGGGGGTCCAGCCGGGGCGGACCGCCAGCACCACCTTGCCGATGTGCTTGGCCTGGCTGACGAACTGGAACGCGTCGCGGGCCCGGCGCACGTCCCACTGCCGCAGCGGCAGCGGCCGCAGCGTGCCGGCGCCGAACATGGCGACGAGCTCGGCCAGCATCGCGCCGATCCGCTCGGGCCCGGCGTCCATGAGGTCGAACGGCAGGTAGGCGACGCCGGGGTGCTGCTCGGCGAGGCGGGCCGGGTCGCGCGGGTCGGTCTTGCCCATCTCCGCGAACCGGCCGCCGCGCGGCATGAGCCGCAGCGACGCGTCGATGAAGTCGCCGGCGAGGGAGTTGAGCACGACGTCGACGCCGCGGCCGCCGGTGACCGCGCGGAACGCCGCCTCGAAGTCCAGGGTGCGCGACGAGGCGATGGCGTCGTCGTCCAGGCCCAGGCCGCGCAGCACGTCCCACTTGCCGGTGCTGGCGGTGCCGAGGACGCGGGCGCCGAGGTGCCGGGCCAGCTGGACCGCGGCCATGCCGACACCGCCGGCCGCGGCGTGGACGAGCACGGTCTCGCCGGGCCGGACCCGGGCCAGGTCGACGAGCGAGTAGTAGGCGGTGAGGAACACGACCGGCACCGACGCGGCCGTGGCGAACGACCAGCCGTCCGGGATCCGGGCGAGCATCCGGTGGTCGGCCCGGGCGACGGGGCCGAAGCCGCCGGCGATCAGGCCCATCACCCGGTCCCCGGGGGCCAGGGTGGTGACGCCGGCGCCGACCTCGACGACCACGCCGGCCCCCTCGGAGCCGAGGTCGGCGCGGGTCGGGTACATGCCGAGGGAGATGAGCACGTCGCGGAAGTTCAGGCCCGCCGCGTGTACCTCGACCCGGATCTCGTGCGGCTCCAGCTCGGCGGCGGCCTCGGGATGGGCGGCGAGGTGCAGCTCGTCGAGGGTGCCGTTGGGGCCGGGTTCGAGGCGCCAGGCGGGCGCGTCGGCCGGGGGCGCGAGCCGGCCGGCGGGGACGGCCCGGGCCAGGCGGGCGGCGAGCACCTCGCCACCACGCACGGCCAGCTGCGGCTCGTCCCCGGCCACGGCGAGCGCGAGGTCGAGGTCCGGTCCACCGTCGTCCCCGGCCGGCAGGTCCACCAGGGTGAAACGGCCCGGGTTCTCGGCCTGGGCCGAGCGGACGAGGCCCCAGACCGCGGCGCCCGCGAGGTCGGTCACCGGGCCGCCGGCGGCGACGGCGCCGCGGGTCACGATGACGAGCCTCGCCTCGTCGTCGCGGTCGCCGGCGATCCAGTCCTGCAGGGCCGCCAGGGTTTCCGCGACGGCCGTCCGGGCCCGCACGGCGGGATCGCCGTCGCCGGCGGTGGCCGGGTAGTGCACGACGCTCGCCGGCGGCTCGGCCCCGGCCGCCGCGGTCACCGGGATCCACTCCGGGGCGAACAGCGCGTCGCGGACCGGGTCGGGCCGGACGGTCCCCGGCAGCGGCCGCAGCACCAGGCGGTCGATGTCCACGACGGGTCCGCCGCTGCCGTCGACCGCGGTGACGGTGACGCCGCCGCCGTCGGCCGGCCGCAGGCTGGCGTGCAGGGTGGCCGCGCCGGCGGCATGCAGGCGAACCCCGGTCCACGCGAACGGCAGCCCGTCGATGCCGGGGTGGTCCCAGCCGGCGACCCCGAGCCCGTGCAGGACGGAGTCCAGCAGCCCCGGGTGCACCCCGAACGCGGCGGCCTCGCCGGTCGCGTGCTCGGGCAGCGCCGCCTCGATGAACACCTCGTCACCGCGCCGCCACGCCCGCCGCAGCCCACGGAACAGGGGCCCGTAACCGAACCCGGCCGAGTCGAGCCGCTCGTACAGCCCGTCCACGGCGACTGGCTCGGCCCCGGCCGGCGGCCAGCTGGTGAGGTCGGTTGAGGTCGTGGTGCGCTCCGTCGTGGTACCGAGGATGCCGCTGGCGTGCTGGGTCCACGGCTCGGCGGCGCCGGGCGTCTCCGGGCGGGTGTAGATGCCGACCTGGCAGGTGCCGTCCTCGTCCGGCTCGCCGACGGTGAGCTGGAGCTGGACGGCGCCGTCGGCCGGCACGACCAGCGGCGCGTGCAGCGTCAGGTCGCGGATGCCGTCGCAGCCGACCTCGTCGCCGGCCCGGATGGACAGCTCCACCATCGCGACCCCGGCCACCAGGACCCGGCCGGCGATGACGTGGTCACCCAGCCACGGCTGCGCGGCGAGCGAGAGCCGGCCGGTGAACACCCGGCCCCCGCCGCCGGCCAGGGTGACGGCGGCGCCGAGCAGCGGATGCCCGGCCTCGCCGAGCCCCGCGGCGCGCACATCCCCGGGCCCGGTCGGCGGGTCGAGCCAGAACCGCTCATGGTCGAACGCGTACGTCGGCAGCTGCACATACGTCTCCGAGCGGCCGAGCACGGCCGCCCAGTCCACCTTGGCTCCGGCCGCGTGCAACCCGGCCGCGGCGTTGACGAGGTGCCCGGCCCGCAACGTCGGCACCACGGTGGCGTCCGGCGCGGTCGCGGCGATCATCGACGTCAGCACCCCGTCGGGACTGACGTCCACGAACAGCCCCAC
>NZ_BMPI01000138.1:9231-9743 GCF_014647515.1 Dactylosporangium sucinum
CGCACGTCATCGGCGAACCGCACCGCGTCCCGCGCCTGCCGCACCCAATACTCCGGGTCGGTCACATCACCGGTGGTGTTCAACCCGATCACCGGCTCACGCGCCGGCACACTCGCCACCACGTCCCGGAAGTCGTCGAGGATGCCGTCCAGATGGTGGCTGTGGAACGCGTGGGAGACCTTCAGCAGCTTCGCCTTGCGTCCCTCGATGAGCGCGGTCACCGCATCGGCATCACCGGACACCACCACCGAGGTGGGCCCGTTCACCGCCGCCAGACCGACCCGCCCCTCGACGAGATACGGCCGGATCTCCTCCTCCGACGCCACGACCGACGCCATCAACCCACCAGAAGGCGCCGACGCCATCAACCGGCCCCGAGCCGCCACAATCCTGCACGCGCCTTCGAGGTCCCAGACACCGGCCAGATACGCAGCGGTCAACTCACCGATCGAATGCCCACCCAACCACCGCGGCCGCAACCCCCAGGCCTCCAACTGCCGGTAAACCGCCAC
>NZ_BMPI01000138.1:9787-10025 GCF_014647515.1 Dactylosporangium sucinum
ACCCGACCTGCGCAAACTGCGTCTCATCGATCCGCTCACCCAGGTCGACATCCACATACGACCGGACCTCGTCCAGCGCGGCGGAGAACTCCGGCAGCACGCCATACAGGTCCAGACCCATCCCGGGCCGCTGCGAACCCTGCCCCGAGAACAACACCGCCACCGGACCCGACGGGCCCTCGCCGAGGACCGACAGGCCACGCAGGCCGGCGATCAACTCCTCCCGCGTCGACCCGGT
>NZ_BMPI01000139.1:0-4526 GCF_014647515.1 Dactylosporangium sucinum
TGCGTCGCCAGCGCAACGGCCGTGTCATGCAGACCGTCGCCGCTCTCAGCAGCCCAGTCCGCCAGCCGCGCCGCCTGCGCGTACAACGCCCGCTCGGACTTCGCCGAGACGAGCCAGGCCGTCGGTACCTCGGCCGCCTCGGACGGCGGCACGGCGTCGCCCTCCTCGATGATCACGTGGGCGTTGGTCCCGCTGATCCCGAAGGACGACACGCCGGCCCGGCGCGGGCGGCCGTCGGGCCACGGACGGGCCTCCGCGAGCAGCGATACCCGGCCCGCCGACCAGTCGACCTGCGGCGAGGGCTCGTCGACGTGCAGCGTCCGCGGCATCGTCGCGTGGCGCATGGCGAGGACCATCTTGATGATGCCCGCGACGCCGGCCGCCGCCTGGGTGTGGCCGATGTTGGACTTCACCGAGCCGAGCCACAGCGGCTCGTCGCGGTCCTGGCCGTACGTGGCGAGCAGCGCCTGGGCCTCGATCGGGTCGCCGAGCCGGGTGCCGGTGCCGTGGCCCTCGACGACGTCCACCTCGGACGGCTGCAGGCCCGCGTTGGCCAGCGCCTGGAGGATCACCCGCTCCTGCGACGGGCCGTTCGGGGCGGTGAGGCCGTTGGAGGCGCCGTCCTGGTTGACCGCCGAGCCCCGGACGATGCCGAGCACGCGATGGCCGAGGCGGCGGGCGTCGGAGAGCCGTTCGACGACGAGCATGCCGACGCCCTCGCCCCAGCCGGTACCGTCGGCCGACCCCGCGTAGGACTTGCAGCGCCCGTCGGCGGCGAGCCCGTCCTGGCGGGCGAACTCGGCGAAGAGCACCGGCGTGGACATCACGGTCACACCGCCGGCGAGGGCCAGGCCGCATTCGCCGTTGCGCAGCGACTGGCCGGCCAGGTGCAGCGCGACGAGGGAGGAGGAGCAGGCGGTGTCGATGGTGACGGCCGGGCCGGTGAGGCCGAGGGCGTAGGCGACGCGGCCGGAGACGACGCTGCCGGCGGCGGCGGTGCTGATGTAGCCGCCGCTCTCCTTCGGGGCCTGCCCGAGCAGCATCGAGTAGTCCTGGCCGTTGCTGCCGACGAAGACGCCGACCGGCTCGCCGCGCAGCCCGGCCGGGTCGATCCCGGCGTGCTCGACGGCCTCCCACGAGGCTTCCAGCAGGATCCGCTGCTGCGGGTCCATCGCCAGGGCCTCGCGCGGGCTGATGCCGAAGAACCCGGCGTCGAACCCGCCGGCGTCGGCCATGAAGCCGCCCTCGGGGCGGTGCCGGTCGAGCCAGTCGGGGCCGAGCGCCTCGGCGGCCGGCCAGCCACGGTCGGCCGGGAAGCCGCCGATGCCGTCGGCGCCGGCGTCCAGCAGGGCCCAGAACTCGTCGGGGGACCCGACGCCGCCCGGGAACCGGCAGGCCATGCCGACGATCGCGATCGGCTCGTCGGCCGACGCGGCGGCCTGGACGACCACGCGGCGGGTCGTGCCGGCGAGCCGTTCGGCGAGGAACTCGGCGAGGACGGCCGGGTTCGGGTAGTCGAAGACGAGGGTGGCCGGCACGCTGACGCCGGTCGCGGCGGCGATGCGGTTGCGCAGCTCGACGGCCGTCAGCGAGTCGAACCCGAGCTCGTTGAACGCCTGGCCGGCCGGGACGGCGTCGGCGGAGGCGTGGCCGAGCACGGCGGCGGCCTGGGCACGGACCATCGCCAGCAGCTCGGGCGCCGTCCGCTCGCCTGCCTCCGGCGCGAGGCTCTCGGCCGGGCCGGCCGCCCGGCGGGTACCGCGGATCAGCTGCCGCAGCATCGCCGGCACCGGCCCGCCGGCGATCTGGGCGCGCAGCCCGGCGAGGTTGAGCCCGGCGGGCACGAACAGCGGCCCGCCGTCGGCGACACCGGCGTCGAAGAGGGCCAGCCCGTGTCCGGCGGTGAGCGGGGTCGCGGTCCGCAGCAGGCGGCGCCGGTCGACCTCGGTCAGCCGGCCGCCCATGCCGGCCTCCTCCGCCCACAGACCCCAGGCGAGCGCGGTGCCGGGGAGGCCGCCGGCCGCGCGCCAGTGCGCGAAGGCGTCGAGGAAGGCGTTGCCCGCCGCGTAGTTGGCCTGCCCGGGCGCGCCGAAGATCCCGGCGGCCGCGGAGAACAGCACGAACGCGGTCAGCGGCAGGTCGGCGGTCAGCTCGTGCAGGTGCCAGGCGGTGTCGGTCTTGACCCGCATGACGGCGTCGAGCCGGGCGGGGGTGAGCGCGTCGAGGGTGCCGTCGTCGACGACCCCGGCCGCGTGGACGACGCCGCGCAGCGGCCGGTCGGCCGGGATCGTGGCCAGGACGGCGGCGAGCGCGGCGCGGTCGGTGACGTCGACGGCCGCGATCCGCACCCGGGCGCCCAGCCGGGCCAGGTCGCCCGCGAGGCGCAGGGCGGCGGGGGCGGCGGGGCCGGACCGGGACAGCAGGAGCAGGCTCCGCACGCCGTGGCGCTCGGCGAGGTGCCGGGCCACGAGCGCGCCGATGCCGCCGGTACCGCCGGTGACCAGCACGGTCCCGTCCGGATCCCAGGCGGGCGCGGCCGCGGCGGCGCTCGTCGCGCGGGCCAGCCGGGCGCCCAGGATGCGGCCGCCGCGAATCGCCAGCTGCGGCTCGTCGGCCACGGCCAGGGCACCGCCGAGGTCGGCGTGGTCGTCGTCGACGTCGACCAGCGCGATCAGGCCGGGGTGCTCGGACTGGGCGGAGCGCACCAGGCCCCAGGCCGCCGCGGCGGCGGGGTCGGTGACCGCGTCGCCGGTGCCGGTGGCGACGGCGCCCCGGGTCACGACGACGAGCCGGGCGCCGTCGGCGCGATCGGCGGCGACCCAGTCCCGCACGGCGGCGAGCACCTCGGCGGCGATCGCCCGGGCCCGGGCCGCGACGTCGGTGGTGTCGGTGGTGTCGCCCGCCGTCGGCCGGAACACCAGGTCGGCGCCGGTGCCGGTCGGGGCCGGCGTCTCGATGCCGGTCCAGGCGATGTGGTACATCGAGTCGGCGCCCGTCGGCCGCCGCAGCTCGGCGACCGGCACCGCGGCCAGCTCGACGGACGCCGCCGAGAGCACCGGCGAGCCGTGCGCGTCGACGGCGTCGACCCGGACGGCGTTGCCGCCGTTCGGCCGGATCCGGACCCGGAGCCGGTCGGCGCCGCCGGCCCACAGATGGACCGCCGAGAACCGCTCGACGAGCGTCACGCTCCCGTGGTCGTCCGCGGAGGAGTCCGCGAGCCAGGCGTGCAGCGCGGCGTCCAGCAGCGCCGGGTGCAGCCCGAACGCGCCGCCGGCCCGCTCCCCGGCCAGGGCAACCTCGGCGTAGACCTCGTCGCCGAGCCGCCAGGCCCGGTGCGGCACCGGCCCGGCCTCGACGGTCAGGGCCTGCGCACCGGCGGGCGGCCACTGCGCCAGCCCGGCATCCGGCGCCGCGGCGCGGTCGTCGGCGAAGTCGAGGTGGCCGGTGGCGTGCCGGGTCCAGCCCTCCCCCGCGGGCCGCGAGTGGATGGCGACCTCGCCCTCCCCGCCGACCGTGACCTGCAGCTCGACCTCGCCGTGCTCCGGCACGGCGAGCGGCGTGTGCAGGGTCAGCTCGCGGACGGTGCCGCGGCCGACCTCGTCCCCGGCCCGGATCGCCAGCTCCAGCATGGCCGAGCCCGGCACCACGACGTGGTCGGCGAGCCACGGCTGCGCGGCGAGCGACAGCCGCCCGGTCAGCACACAGCCCTGCCCCACGGCGAGGCTCACGACGGAGTCGAGCAGCTGCCGCGCGCCGCTGGTCGCGCCCAGCCAGTACGGGGTGTGCTCGAACGCGTAGGTGGGCAGTTCCACGGGCGCCCCGGCGCCGAGGATCGCCGCCCAGTCCAGCTCGACCCCGGCGGCGTGCAGCCCGGCCGCGGCGCCCATCAGCCGGTTCCCGGTCCGCAGGGTCGGCACCACGGTGGCGTCCGGCGCGGTCGCCGCGATCATCGACGTCAGCACCCCGTCGGGGCTGACGTCCACGAACAGCCCCACACCCTCGTCGACGAGCCGCTGGACGTCGTCGGCGAACCGCACCGCGTCCCTCGCCTGCCGCACCCAATACTCCGGGTCGGTCACATCACCGGTGGTGTTCAACCCGATCACCGGCCGCCTGGCCGGGACGCTCGCGACCACGTCCCGGAAGTCGTTGAGGATGCCGTCCAGGTGGTGGCTGTGGAAGGCGTGCGAGACCTTGAGCACCTTGGCCTTCCGGCCGGTGATGAGCGCGGTCACGGCGTCGGCGTCACCGGACACCACCACCGAGGTGGGGCCGTTCACGGCGGCCAGCCCGACCTTGCCCTCGACGAGGTACGGCCGGATCTCCTCCTCCGACGCCACGATCGACGCCATCAACCCACCAGGAGGCGCCGACGCCATCAACCGGCCCCGAGCCGCCACAATCCTGCACGCGCCTTCGAGGTCCCAGACGCCGGCCAGATACGCGGCCGTCAACTCACCGATCGAATGCCCACCCAACCACCGCGGCCGCAACCCCCAGGCCTCCAACTGCCGGTAAACCGCCAC
>NZ_BMPI01000139.1:4758-9949 GCF_014647515.1 Dactylosporangium sucinum
CCCGGAGAACAGCACCGCGACCGGCCCGGACGGGCCCTCGCCGGTGCGCACCAGGTCCCGCAGGCCGGCGACCAGCTCCTCGCGGGTCGAGCCCGCCACCGCCGCCCGGTACGGCAGCCGCGACCGCTGCGTCGCCAGGGCGACAGCCGTGTCGTTGATGCCGTCCCGGGTCCCGGCGGCCCAGTCGGCCAGCCGGGCCGCCTGCGCGTGCAACGCCCGCTCGGTCTTCGCCGAGACGAGCCAGGCCGTCGGTACCTCGGCCGCCTCGGACGGCGGCACCGGGTCGCCCTCCTCGATGATCACGTGGGCGTTGGTCCCGCTGATCCCGAACGACGACACGCCGGCCCGGCGCGGGCGGCCCTCCGTGCGCGGCCACGGCCGCGACGCGGTCAGCACCGCCACGTTGCCGGAGGCCCAGTCGACGTGCGGGGACGGCTCGTCGACGTGGATCGTGCGCGGCATCGTGTCGCGCTGCATGGCGAGGACCATCTTGATGACCCCGGCGACCCCGGCCGCGGCCTGGGTGTGGCCGATGTTCGACTTGACCGACCCGAGCCACAGCGGCTCCTGCCGGTCCTGCCCGTAGGTCGCGAGGAGCGCGTGCGCCTCGATCGGGTCGCCGAGCCGGGTGCCGGTACCGTGGCCCTCGACGACGTCCACCTCGGACGGCGACAGGCCCGCGTTGGCCAGCGCCTGGAGGATCACCCGCTCCTGCGACGGACCGTTCGGGGCGGTGAGACCGTTCGAGGCGCCGTCCTGGTTGACCGCCGAACCGCGGATGACGCCCCAGACGCGGTGGCCGTTGCGCCGCGCGTCCGACAGGCGTTCCAGGACGAGCATGCCGATGCCCTCGGCCCAGCCGGTACCGTCGGCGGCGCCCGCATAGGCCTTGCAGCGCCCGTCGCCGGCCAGGCCGCCCTGCCGGGCGAACTCGGCGAAGAGGGCGGGCGTGGACATCACGGTGACGCCGCCGGTGAGGGCGAGCGAGCATTCGCCGTGCCGCAGCGCGTGGGCGGCCAGGTGCAGCGCGACCAGCGACGAGGAGCAGGCGGTGTCGACGGACAGCGCGGGCCCGACGAGCCCGTAAACGTAGGACAGCCGCCCGGACAGCACGCTGAGCGCGTTGCCGGTCATGAGGTAGCCCTCGGCGTCGGTCGGGTATTCGCGCAGCTGGCTGGCGTAGTCGCGGCCGTTGGTGCCGATGAACGCGCCGGCGAGGCTGCCGCGCAGCGTCCCGGCGTCGATCCCGGCGTGCTCCAGCGCCTCCCACGACGTCTCCAGCAACAGCCGCTGCTGGGGGTCCATCGCCAGGGCCTCGCGCGGGCTGATGCCGAAGAACGCGGCGTCGAACCCGGCGGCGTCGTCGACGAACCCGCCGACCGGCGCGAACTCACCCGGCGGTGAGGTCTCCCAGCCGCGGTCGGCGGGGAACGGGCCGAGCCCGTCCCGCCCGGCCGCCACCAGGTCCCACAGCTCGCCGGGCGAGCCGACGCCGCCGGGGAACCGGCAGGCCATGCCGACGATCGCGATCGGCTCCCGCTCGCGGTCCTCCAGGCCCTGCAGCAGCTGCTGCGTGCGGCGCGCCTCGGCCATGGTCCGCTTGAGGTACTCGCGCAGCTTCTCCTCGTTGGACACGGTGGTCATTCCCCGTCACACCCCAAACCCGGCCGTGGTCATGTGGTCATGCCGCTCAACTGCGCCCGAACGTCTCATCGGCCAGGTTGAACAGTTCGTCGTCCGTGGCCGAGTCGATGTCGATGTCGTCGAAGGCCGGCGCGGCGGCGGTCTCGCCGCTGGTCCAGCCGGTGAACAGGGCCTGCAGGCCCGTGGTGATCCGCACGCGGTCGACGGCGGCGAGCTTGGCGGTGCCGAGCACCGCCGCCATCTTCTCGATCTCCCCCAGCACCGCGGCGACGTCCGTCTCGTCGCTGCGCACGAGCCGCCCGCGCAGGTAGGCGGCGAGCTCGGTGAGGTTCGGGTAGTCGAACACGGTCGTCGTCGGCAGCCGCAGCCCGGTCAGCGTGTTGAGCCGGTTGCGCAGCTCGACGGCGGTGAGGGAGTCGAAGCCCAGCTCCTTGAACGGCTGCCCGGGCGCGATGGCCCCGGCGCCGCTGTGCCCGAGGACCGCCGACGCCTCGGCACCGACCAGCTCGATCAGCAGCCGGTCGCGGTCGGCCGGCGCCAGCGGCTGCAGCCGCTGGGCGAGGCCGGTGCGGCCGGCGGGATCGGTCCGGCCGGTGCTGCTCGCCGCCGCGGCCCGCCGCGCGCCGCCGGGCAGCAGCGCCCGCAGGAACGCAGGCGCGCCGGTCGCGGCGGTCTGGGCGCGGATCGTGGCCAGCTGCAGCGGGAAGAGCACGGCGACCGGGTCGGGGGCGAGCAGCGAGGCGTCGAAGAGCGCGAGACCGTCCTCGGTGGACAGTGCGGTCGACGTCGAGCGGCGCACGCGCTGGAGGTCGACCTCGGCCATGTGCTTGGTGAGGCCGGTGCGCTCGGCCCACATGCCCCACGCCATCGAGTTGGCCGGCAGGCCGAGCGCGTGGCGGTGGGCGGCGAGGGCGTCCAGGAACGCGTTCGCGGCGGCGTAGTTCGCCTGCCCCATCGCGCCGAAGACGCCGGCGGCGCTGGAGAACAGCACGAACGCGGTCAGCGGCAGGCCCGCGGTCAGCACGTGCAGGTGCCAGGCGGCGTTGGCCTTGGGCCGCAGGGTTGTGTCGAAACGTTCCGGGGTGAGCAGTTCCAGGACGCCGTCGTCGAGGGCGCCGGCCGCGTGGACGATACCGCGCAGCGGGCGGGTCTCGGGGATGGCGGCCAGGACGGTGGCGAGGGCGGCCCGGTCACTGGCGTCGCACGCGACGATCTCGGCCGTGGCGCCGAGCCCGGCCAGCTCCTCGGTGAGCTCGGCCGCGCCGGGTGCCGTCGGCCCGGACCGCGACAGCAGGAGCAGGTGCCGGACGCCGTGGCGGGTGGCGAGGTGCCGGACGAGGTGCCGTCCGAGGCCGCCGGTGCCGCCGGTCACGAGCACGGTTCCCGCTTCGTCCCACGACGCCTCGTCCATTGCGGCATCGGTACCGCGGGTGAGCCGCGCGCCCAGGATCTGCCCCTCGCGGACGGCGAGCTGCGGCTCGTCCCCGGTCGCCGCGAGCGCCAGGGCGGCGACCGGCACCGGACCGTCGTCGAGGTCGAGGAGGATGAACGCGTCGGGCTGCTCGGCCTGCGCGCACCGCACGAGGCCCCAGACCGCCGCCGCGCCGACGTCGGCGACGCCGTCGCCCGGCACGGCCGCGACAGCGTTGCGGGTGACGACGACCATGCGGGCGTCGTCGTCGCGGTCGGCGGCAAGCCAGTCCTGGATCGCGCCGAGCGCCGCGGCGCTCGCCTGCCGGGCCCGTTCGGCCGGGTCGGTCGTGTCGTCGCCGGGTGCCGGGCAGCACACGGTCACCGCCGGGCCGTCGCCGCCGAGCGCGTTGACGAGGCCGCCGAGCCCGTACGGGTCCGCACCGGCGAGCGTCCACGGCCCGGACGCGTCCGACGTCCCCGGCTGGACCGGTGCCCAGCCGAACGTGAACCGCGCGTCGCGCAGCTGCCGCTCGCCCTGCCGCCGGGCCTGATCGATCGGGGCGGGGCCGAGCGTGAGCGCGCCGACGGTGACGACGGCCCGGCCGTCGGCGTCGGACGCGACGATACCGAGGGCGCCGCCGGGCAGGGCCCGGACGCGCACGGTGAGCCGGTCCGCGCCGGTGGACCAGAGCCGGACCCCGGACCACGCGACGGGCACCTGGGCCGCGCCGTCGGCCAGGCCGCCGGCCGCGAGCCACGCCTGGACGGTCAGGTCAAGCAGGATCGGGTGGATGCCGAAGGTCGTGGCCCGGTCCGCCACCTCGGGCGGCAGGGCGACCTCGGCATACACGTCGTCGCCGGCGCGGCGCACCTCCAGCAGCCCGCGGAACGCCGGCCCGTAGGCGAGCCCGGCCTCGGCCAGCAGCTCGTAGGCGGCGTCGACGGACACGGCCACCGCGTCCGCCACCGGGCCGTCCGGCGACGGCGGCGCCTCGTCGGAGGCCGGGGCCAGGATGCCCTCGGCGTGGCGGATCCAGTCGCCGTCGGAACCGTCGGGCCGCGAGTAGACGCCGACCCGCCGGCCGCCGTCCTCGCCGGCCCCGCCGACGGTGACCTGCAGCTGCACCGTGCCCTGCTCCGGGACGAGCAGCGGCTCGTACGGGGTCAGTTCGCGGATCGTGCCGCAGCCGGCCTCGTCGCCGGCGCGGACGGCCAGCTCGACCAGGGCCGCACCGGGCACCATGACGACACCGCCGACGACGTGCTCGGCCAGCCACGGCTGCGCGGTGAGCGACAACCGCCCGGTCAGCACGCACCCCTGCCCGCCGGCGAGCGCGACGGCCGCGTCGAGCAGCCCGCGCTCGGGGCCGGAGCGGTCGATCCAGTACCGGGTGCGCTCGAACGCGTAGGTCGGCAGGTCGACCGGACGGCCGGCCCCGCCGAGGAGCTTCGGCCAGTCGACGGTGACCCCGGCCGTGTGCAGGGCCCCCGCCGCGGCGAGGAACTGCCGGCGCTCGGGCTCGTCGCGGCGCAGCGTCCCGGTGACGGCCGGCACCACGTCGACGATCCCGACGGCGAGGACCGGGTGCCCGCTCGCCTCGACGAACGCCGTGTACCCCTCGGCGACGAGCGCCTCGACGACCGGCGCGAACCGCACCTGTTCCCGCAGGTTCGTGTACCAGTAGCCGCCGTCGGCCTCGGTCCCGGCCATCCACCGCTCGAAGACCGTCGAGTACCAGCCGAGCAGCGCCTCCCGGGGCCGGACGTCGGCGAGCTGCTCGCGCAGCGCGGCCTCGATCGCCTCGACCATCGGGCCGTGGGACGCGTAGTCCACGTCCAGGACCCGCGTCGGTACCTCGAGTGTCGCCGCCCAGGCGTGCACGGCCTCCGGCGGGCCGGACACGACCACCGACTCAGGGCCGTTCACCGCCGCGATGCTGATCCCCTCGGCCAGCCACCCTTGCACCCGCTCGGCCGAGGCCGCCACGGAAGCCATCGCGCCGGTGCCGGCCAGCTCCCGCAGAGCGCGCGCCCGGACCGCGACCACCTTCGCCCCGTCCTCAAGACTGAGCGCACCGGCAACCACAGCCGCCGCGATCTCACCCTGCGAATGACCGACCACCGCATCCGGTGT
>NZ_BMPI01000140.1 GCF_014647515.1 Dactylosporangium sucinum
TCCCCGGGTGCGGGTTTCCGCACCCGCTGATACCTGCTGGCAGGTATACCGACCTCACCCCTTTCATCCCCTTTTCGAGGGTTTCGGAGCTGCCTGGACCGGCGCGCGTTCCGTGGTAGGGAAACTGGTGCCATAGGCCCCGCTTCCCTACCACGTCTTTGCCGGCGGGCGTCGGGCCGTAGCCCGCGGGCCCTCGCTGCGGCCGGCGGCTCAGCGCGGTGCCGGCACGTGTCCGAGGTCGGCCGCCGGCTTGCCGGTGCGGGTCGGGATCGTGACGAGCAACGAGGTGCCGGCGTTGAGCGGGCTCGATATGGCCAGGTGCCCGCCCAGGGCCTCGACGCGATCCTGGAGGCCGGTGAGTCCGGAACCCCGGGCCGGGTCGGCGCCGCCGACGCCGTCGTCGTGGATCGCGAGCTCCAGCACGTCGGACTGTGTCGTGACGCTGACGTCCACCACCGACGCTTGCGAGTGCTTGGCCGCGTTCGTCAGCGATTCCGAGACGACGTAGTAGGCGGCGACCTCCACCGGCGTGGGTGGCCGGTGGTCGGTGTGGACGCGAAGCCTGACCGGGATCGCGGACCGGCGGGCAAGCGCCTTGAGCGCCGGCGCGAGGCCGCCGGCACCGAGCACGGCCGGATGGATGCCCCGTGCGAGCTCCCGCAGGTCGGCCATGACACCGGAGAGGCTCGTCGCCGCCTGGGCCATGTGCGCCCGCAACTGCTCGGGCGACACGTCGGCCTCCTCCGCGGCGCGCAGGTTGAGGCTGATGGCGATGAGCTGCTGCTGTGCACCGTCGTGCAGGTCGCGTTCGATGCGCTGGCGTGCGTCGTCGGCGGCGGTGGCGATCCGGGCGCGGGAGGCGACGAGCTGGGCCCGGCTGTCGGCGTTGGCGATGGCGGTGGCGGCGAGGTCGGTGAAGTCCGTGATGCGCGTCTCCGCGTCCGGCGGCAGCGGCTCGGGCTGCGCGGAGGTGACGGTGAGGGTGCCCCACAGGCGGTTCTCGACGACGATCGGCACGGCGACCGCTGCCTCGATGCCCAGCGCCAGCCGGCAGGCGTTGCCGGGGCCGCTCTTGTCGGCGTACGAGTCGGTCCGGGCGGCCTGGCCGGTGCGCCGGACCATTTCGGCGACGCTGGCGTTCTCGCCGTGCCCGTTGCCGGACGCCGCCGTCCTCCAGCGGTCGTGGGGCAGCGCCATCAGGCCGGGCTGGTTGGTCGAGACGATCGTGACGGTGTCGTCGGGCTCGAAGTGCAGCAAGGTCGTATGGCGATTGTCCAGCAGCCGGCTGACCTCCGTGGTGACGGCGTGGAAGACCTCGGCCGGGTTGACGGCGCGCGCCACGAGCGTCGCCACCCGCCGCAGTGCGGCCTGCTGGGCGGCTCGCGCGCGCAGTTCCTCCCCGTTCTCGGCAAGCGCGTTGACCATGGCCCCGCGTTCGCGCGCGGCATGCAGCAGTGACGCGAGCGGCGGGATCACACGCTGCTGCAGGCGGAGCACCTGCCGGTCCGGCACCCCGTCGGGCACGCGCAGCGTCCCCAGCAAGGTGCCGTCGTGGCGGAGCGGGAACGTGGTTCGCCGGACACCCTCGCGGGCGACCCCGTCGGCGGCGAACTCGTCCGGGACGGTCTCCTCCGGGGGCGGCCCGAGCCCCGGTTCGATCACCACCACGGGCAGGTCCAGTGCCTGCGTGATCTTCTGCGACACCGCCGGCAGCGCCGCGGCGACGTCGTCCGTGTCGAGCAGCAGGCGGGCCAGGTCCGCGGTGAGGTCGGACTCCTGGGCCTGTGCGGCCCGCATCCGGGACTGGTTCGCCAGCGCGCTCACCACGACCGCCACGCTGACGAACACCACGATCGGCGTCACGTCCCGGACGTCGGAGTCGGCGAGGTTGCTGATCGGCCTGACGAAGAACGACACGAACGCGACGACGCTCGCGAGCGCTGTGGCCACCCCCAGCCACAGTCCCCAGACGACCGAGACCAGCACGACACCGAGCAGATAGATCACGCTCGGCGTCGATTCTCTCGTGAACGTGTGGACCGGAAGGGTGAACAGGGTCTCCAGCGTGATGAAGAGGAGGGCGACCAGGATTCCCAACCACGGGGGCGGGGGCGTCGGCCGCACCAACATCGACAGCGGACTCGCGCGCATGATGCAACTTTAATCCGGTTTGACCATGGTTGCGGCTACGCGGTGCTGCCGTCACACGTGCTGTTCAGCGCGTCGTGGATCGTGCGGGCCGACAGCTCCGCCTTGTCCACGAACGCCAGCGCGGGACTCTCGTGGACCAGGTCGACCATCTCGTCCCGCGAGTGGCTGGAGATCAGGATGACCCGGACCGCCCAACTGCGGTCCCGGGCGGTGGCTTCGATGCGTTCGGCCAGGTCGAAGCCGCTCTCCTCGCCCAGGTAGACGTCCACCAGGACGACATCCGGCCGGAGGGCGTCGATGCCGGCAATCGCCTGGGCGCTGTCGTGCGCCACCCCCACGATGTTGATCCCTTGACTGGTCAGCGCCCGCTCGGCGGCAGCGAGGAACGCGGTCGAGTCGTCAACGATGAGGCACCGCATCCCCATGACTACCGCATCCCCATGACTCCATGCTCCCGGTCCAGCCAGTAACGCTCCCGCAGGCCGGACGTCAACCACCAGCCAACCGTAACGCGCGCGCAGGAAGGGCACATGCCCTTCGGAGGCGAGTCGCGGCAGGCCGGTCCCGCACCCGCGGCCCGCTCACGCCGCCTCACACCGCGGCGTGCTCCACCAGGGCGGTCACCGCCGGATGCCACGGCCGGTCGAGCGGGCCGCGGAGCACCAGCCGCCGTGCCAGGACCGGGCGCAGCGGCACGAGCACCAGTCGCGGGTCGAGCATCGCGGCGGCGAGCCCGGGCACGATCGACACGCCGATCCCGGCCCGGATCATCGCGAACAGGGTGCCCAGCTCCCGCACCCGGTGCGTCGGGGTGAACGCGACGCCGCCGAGCCGGTGCGCCTCGCGGACGTGCCGCTCGCAGCCGCCGCGCGAGAGCAGGAACGGGTCGTCCTGCAGGTCGGCGACGCCGACGGCGGGCTCGCCGGCGAGGGGATGGTCGCGGCGCAGTACCGCATGGAACGCGTCCTGCGCGAGGACATGACCCGGACCGGGCGGCGGGTCCACGACCACGGCCAGATCGACGGTGTGGCC
Organism: Dactylosporangium sucinum; assembly: GCF_014647515.1. GTDB lineage: Bacteria > Actinomycetota > Actinomycetes > Mycobacteriales > Micromonosporaceae > Dactylosporangium > Dactylosporangium sucinum. The sequence continues at coordinate 3,184 of NZ_BMPI01000140.1, forward strand.
GGCGAGCCAGTCGGCGACCTCGTCGTCCTCACCCTCGAACAGTGCCACGTCGACGCCCGGCAGTTCGTCCCGCCAGCGGGCGAGCAGCCCGGGCATGAGGCCCTGGCAGACCGTCGGCGGCGCGGCGAGCTTGACCGAGCCGGTCGGCCGGCCGTCACGCTGGGCGGCCAGCATCCCGATCGCCGCCGCGGCACGCACCGCCGCCCGGGCGTGCGCGGCGATCTCCGCGCCGAACGCGGTCGCGCGAACCCCACCCTGCCGGATCAGCACCGGGTGGCCGAGGGTCCGCTCGAGCGCGGCGATCGTGTGCGACACCGCTGACTGGCTGATGCCGAGCGTCGCCGCGGCGCCGCTGAAGCTGCCGTCGTCGAGGACCGCGACGAACGCGCGGAGCTGTGCCAGATTCATGAGCAACCCTCATAGTACGCTGCGTACCACTTGTTGGACTCATGATGCAGCGCCGACGCATGATCCGTCCATGCGCAACGTCCGCTGGGTGCCGTCGTTCCTGGTGCTGTCCCTGATCTGGGGGTCCAGCTTCCTGTTCATCAAGGTCGCGGTCACCGCCGGCGTCGAGCCGGTGTGGCTCGCGTTCTGGCGCTGCGCCTTCGGCGCCGCCGCCCTGGCGGTGTGCTGCCTGGTCCTGCGGGCGCCCCTGTCCCGGGACCGGGTCGCGTGGGGCCATGCCTTCGTCGTCGCCGCGTTGCTCAACGCCGTGCCGTTCACCCTGTTCGCGTACGGGCAGACGCAGGTCACCACCGTGCTCGCCGGCGTGTTCAACGCCACGACCCCGCTGACCACGTTCGTCTTCGCGTTGGTGCTCGTCCCCGCGGAGCGGCCGACCGCCCGCCGCCTGGCCGGCCTGGTCGCCGGGTTCGCGGGCGTGCTCGTCGTGCTCGGCGTCTGGGACGGGCTCGCCGGGGCGCCGCTGCTCGGCTCGCTCGCGTGCCTCGGCGGCACGCTCTGCTACGGCGCCGGGTTTGCGTACACGCGCCGATTCCTCTCCGGCCGGGCGGAGTCGGCGGCGACGCTGTCGCTGATGCAGATCGGCACCGCGACGCTCCAGCTGGCGCTGGTCGCCCCGCTCGTCGACGGCGCGCCCGGCTGGCCCGGCCCGCAGGCGGCCTTCGGGCTGGTGGCGTTGGGGGCGGTCGGCACCGGCGTCGCGTACATCATGAACCTGCGCATCATCCAGGCCGCCGGCCCGACCGTGGCGGCGTCCGTCACGTATCTCGTCCCGCTCTGGTCGACGCTGTTCGGCGCGGTCCTGCTCGGCGAGCCGGTCGGGCCCGCGACGCTCGTGGGTGCGGCCCTGGTGATCGGCGGCGCGATGTTGACCGCCGCACGAGGGGGCAGGCGCGGCGCGGCGACCGAGCGGATCGTGCCGGGTCGTCCAGGTGGGCGTGCCGGTCGACCGGCGCTCGACGACGCCACGTCCGCTCACTGAGCCGGCCCCGGACGACTGTGCGCGTGGGTGCCTGCGGCTCAGACGGCGAGCCGGTACCCACGCTTGATCACCGTCTGCACGAGGTCGAGATCCGGCAGCGCCCGGCGTAGTCGGGACACCGTCATCTCGATCGCATGGTCGTCGACGTCGGTCAGGCCGGGGACGAGCCGCCGGATGTCCGCGCTGGAGAGCAGCTTTCCCGGCTCGGCGGCGAGCACCCGCAGGACCCCGACGGGTCCTTGCTGGATGGGGTAGAGCCTCCCGTCGAGCAGTGCCGCGTGCCCCCGCACCTCGAGCGCCCGGCCGCCGACGGTGGCGTGCACCGTCCGGTCGAGGACCGATCTGGCCAGCAGCGCGGCCGTTTCCTCGTCGAACGGCATCGGCGACGTCACCGGCTCCACGTCGTGGCTGCGGAGCACCGCCGCGGCAAGCGGACCGCGGCAGACGGTCGGGATGTGCGCGCCGAGCTGTGCGACCACCGCCGGCAGCCGCCCATGGCCGGTGGCGAAGCGGAGGATGTGACCGGTTGCGACCGGATCGTTCCAGGCGACCGCGTCGAGCTGGCGGCGACTCATCAACTCCACGACGCGCCGCACGCCGACGACGTCGTTCGGCGGTTCGGTGACGTACGTGGGGAGCTCGACCACGTCGGCGCCGCGCAGCCGCAGCGACTCGCAGTGCTCCGCCTGGTCCGGTGTGTCGAGCTGGGCGGCGATGCGCCGCCCAGCGGGGTGGTGGGTCAGCAGGTACCGGTACAGCCCCTCGGCGGTTCCGGTCGCCGTCGAGAGGACGTCGTGCAGGCCGTCGGCCCGCAGGGCGTCGGCGGTGCGGGCGTCGGCGGCCAGCAGGCGGGCGGAGCGCAGCGCCGCCCGCAGCCGGCTCGGGTCGGGTGCCGCGCGCAGCCAGGCTCGCCCGCCGGTGGCGGATGCGACGACCACGTCGTCGAGCGGCCGGTCGAGGCACGCGGTCGTGGCCCGGCGCAGCGCGTCCGGGTCCGGCTGGGGCACCGCGCGGACGCCCTGCACCGACACGATCCGGGCGCCGTGCTGCTCGAGGAGATCGGCGAGGCGGTGCCGGCGGCGATGGCTGATCACGGCGATGGTGTATCCGGTGAGCAGGGTCGGGTTGACCGCAGCGTCGACGGTGCTGCCGGTGCCCGCCGGTTGCGGCGCCACGGTCTCCTTCCCGGAACGGCGAGGGTTCAGCGGATCGGGTCCGGATCGTATGTCCTGCGGCGCCGCCAAGGCAGCGCCACAGTGCACCGATCGGCGGCATCCGGCGGTCGGCAGATTTAACGCCCGGCGGTGGCGACGAGTTCACGTCCGGGCCGGCGCCGTTGGCGTGATCTTGTGCGGCGCCTTGCAACACGGTTACACGCGGCGGCTGCCCCTGGTGCGAGCCCTCGCCGGGCCCCAACACTCGGATGACACGCCGCCGGACGCGATGGGGGAAGGTCGATGATGGTCAGGGGAGCGCCCATGCCGGATGATCGCGACGCCGACCTGTTCGAGGCGAGCCTCATGCTGCTGGCCGGCGCGGCGACGCCGCGTGGCCTGGACCGCCGGGCCGGCCAGGACCCGTGGGCCGCGCTCGACACCGACGTCCGGCTGATGGTCGAGTTCGACACCGAGCCGGCGGCGGCCCGGTTCACCGACGTGATGCACGCCGTGCCCGACGCCAGATGCTGGACGCGCCGGCGACTGACGGGTATCCGGCGGCGGTACGAGACGTTCGTCGTCGACGTCGACGGGGCCGAACCGTCCACTGTGGTGGGTTGTCTGCGTGACGAGTGGACGTGCACTGCCGGGTTTCTGCTCGGCAGTGACACGGTGAACGACGTGGCGCTGCGGGCGCGGGCTGCGGCGGTGTGGCGTTCGGCGCTGCTGACGGCGGCGCCGAGGGTGTCCTCGGCCGGGCTCCGGTTGCGGGAACGGCACAGGGCATCGGTGCGCCTGCTCCTGCGGGCCGCGCAGCTGCTGGGTGTCACCTGCCAGGTCCGCCCGGCGCGTGGCTCCCAGAGCATCCACGTCGAGGGGCGTGGCGTGATCACGCTGCTGTCCACGATCCGGCTGGCGTCCGGACCGGAGGAAGCATGAGGCAGGCTCACCACTCGGACCCGCCTCGACCTGTCAATGCTCAACGCGGCGGGGCCGTCAGGACGCGAGCCGGTAGCCGCGGCGCATGACCGTGCGGATCAGCTGCGTGCCGCTGAGGGCGCGGCGTAGCCGGGATATCGCCACCTCGATGGCGTGGTCGTCGACGGCGGTGCCGGTCCGGATGTTGCGGCGGATGTCCGCGCACGACATCACGCGGCCCGGGCTGCGGGCCAGCGTCCGCAGTACCGCGATCGGGACCGGTTGGACCGGGATCAGCCGGTCGTCGACGATGACCGCCTGTCCACGGATCTCCAGCCGGTGGTGGCCCAGCGCCACCCGCACGGCGTTGGTGGGCAGCGCGGCGATCAGCGTCGCGACGAGGTCGTCGGTGTAGCCCACCGGTCCGACCAGGGGGCGCACCCCCTGGGTGACCAACGCCGCCGCGGTCAGCGGGCCCAGGCAGACGGCGGTCACCTCGTCGCACAGGGCGTTGAGCAGGTCGGGCAGCCGCCGGTCGCGCTCGGCCTGTTCGAGCAGGTTCCCGGTCGCCTCCGGGCTGGTCAGCGCGATCGCGTCGACCTGCCGGCGGATCAGCTGGTCGGCCAGCCGCCGCAGGTGCTCGGCGTGGCTCGGCGGGAACGTGCGGCAGGTCGGCACCTCCACCACGTCGGCACCCCGCCGGCGCAGCGCCCGGCACAGCTCACGCAGCGACGGCGTGTCGACCTGCACCACGATGCGCCGGCCCGCGACCGGACGCGTGAGCAGGTACCGCAGCAACTCGTCGGTCGAGGCGGCGGCGGTCGACCAGATCTCGCGCAGTCCGATCTCGCGCAGGCTGTCGGCGGCGGCGCCGTCACGGGCCAGGAGCCGCGCGCGCCCGAACGCGGCGGCCAGCCGGTCGGCGAGGTGCCAGCCCCGCGCCGATGCGAGCCAGGAGCGGAAGCCGAAGGGCGAGGTGACGATGAGCTCGTCGATCGGCGCAGCCAGGCACTGCTCGGTGGCCGTGCGCAGCTCGCCGTCGTCCGGCTGGGCGACGACCCGCAGGGCCTGCACGGCGACGACCTTCGCGCCGGCCTCCTCCAGGGGTGCGGCGAGCGCCGGCCGCCGCTGCTCGGTCGCCAGCGCCACCGTGTACCCGGTCAGCGATGCGATGGCAGAGCCGCCGGAGCCGCCCGCGGCGTGCCCGGCGGCAGGTCGCCGCGAGTCGGCTGGCGGTGGCGCCACGGCGTTGCTCCTCTCGATCCCGTTGGGCTGGCGGCAGGCGCATCCGGCGTCATCGGCGGCGGCGGAACAGGGGGTGTGGCCGGATCGCGGGCGGTCGCCGGCGGGGGCCGGCGTCGAACGTCGGCCGTTCGTGCCGAGATTGGCGTCCAGCGTGCCAGGAAATGCTTCGGAGCAGCATCACGATACGATAAACATCCGCTCACTGATTCCGGCTCCGGGCGGGTTGTTGCAAGAATAAATGCGTCGCCGAATGCGGCGACCGGGATTTTGCACCCAGAATCAGGGAGCAAAATCCCAGCAAAGCCGCAAAACGGGCGTCACCGGAAGGCATTCCCCGGGATCCAGGCTGTGATCTTGTGAGGGTCTTTTCGTTTCTATTGCGGACCGTTACCGGGTCTGGTCACCGACTCGTGAATCCGGCAACACTCGCCACACATCAATGAATTTGCCAGCCGTCGCGGATTGTCCGTGGATGCGGGGCGGCCGTCAGGCGAATTCCGATGCATCCAACGAACCCAGAAGATCGGGAGTGGTCCGTGGCGGAGGTCAGGCTCGACGAGGTGAGCAAGGTGTACGCCGACGGGACGCGGGCCGTCGACGGCCTGAGTCTCGACATCGCCGACGGCGAACTGCTCGTGCTCGTCGGTCCGTCCGGTTGCGGCAAGACAACGGCGCTGCGGATGGTGGCCGGGCTCGAGGACATCAGTGCGGGGCTCGTCAGCATCGGCGGCCGTGTGGTCAACCGGGTGCCGGCCCGCGACCGCGACATCGCCATGGTGTTCCAGAGCTATGCGCTGTACCCGCACCTCGACGTCTACGACAACATCGGTTTCGGCCTGAAGCTGCGCAGGCTGCCCGGCGCCGAGATCGAGCGCCGGGTCACCGCGACCGGAGCCGCGCTGGGCCTGAAGGACCACCTGCGCCGCCGGCCGCGGGCGCTGTCCGGCGGGCAGCGCCAGCGGGTCGCGATGGGGCGCGCCATCGTCCGCGAGCCGCAGGCGTTCCTCATGGACGAGCCACTGTCCAATCTGGACGCCAAGCTGCGGGTGCAGATGCGGGGCGAGATCGCGCGCACGACCCGGCGGCTCGGTGTCACGACCATCTACGTCACCCACGACCAGACCGAGGCGATGACGCTCGGCGACCGGGTGGCGGTCATGAAGAAGGGCGTGCTGGAGCAGGTGGCCGCACCCCAGGAGCTCTACGACCGGCCGGTGAACATGTTCGTCGCCGGCTTCATCGGCTCGCCCGCGATGAACCTGGTCGCCGGAGTCTTCACGACGTCGGCGGAGGGCGTGGTGCTGCGGATCGCCGACCAGCACCTGCGGGTCGACCCGGCGCTGTTGCGGGCCCGGCCGGGCGTGCGGGCGTACTTCGACCGCCCGGTCGCCGTCGGCATCCGGCCCGAGGACATGCAGGACGCGAGCCTGGTGCCGGCCGGCGGCGCGGTGCTGCACGCCGCCGTCGACCTCGTCGAGGCGCTCGGGTCCGAACTCCTCGTGCACTTCCGGATCGGGGCGCCCGGTGTCATCACCGACGACACCCGCGAACTCGCCCGCGACGCCGGCCTGGACCCGGTCGACCCGATCGGCCCGGGCGGCTCGTCCGGGCCGACGACCGAGCTCGTCGCCAAGTTCAGCCCGCGTTCCCGGATCCGCCGGGACGAACTGGCCGAGGTCGCCGTCGACACGGCTCGCCTGCACGTATTCGACCTGGACACCGGTCGGTCGATCCAGTGAACCGCGCGACCCGCGGCGCGATCGTCCGCCAACGCCCTCGC
>NZ_BMPI01000141.1 GCF_014647515.1 Dactylosporangium sucinum
ACGTCGATGATCGCGCTGACGGCTCCGGACGCGGTGGTGGTGCCGACGTTGCGGCCGGGGGACCGGCTGCTCAGCGCGGCGGCCGGGTTGCACGCCGCCGGGGTCGAGGTCGACTGGACCGCTGTCCTCGGGGCGGCCAGCGCGCCGGTGCAGCTGCCGACGTACGCGTTCGACCACGAGCAGTACTGGCTGAAGGCCCCCGCCGCCGCGACCGGCGCGGTCGACGGGCCGTTCTGGGACCTGGTCGAGCGGGGCGACGCCGCCGCCCTGGCCGAGACCCTCGACCTCGGCGACCACGACGCCGTCCGGGAGATCCTGCCCGCGCTGGCCCGCTGGCGCGACCGGGAGCGGATCACCGGCTGGCGGTACGTCGTCTCCTGGCAGCCCAAGCCGCCCCCGGCGGCCCCGGCCCCGGCCCTGACCGGCCGCTGGCTGCTCGTCACCGGCTCCGGCGTCCCGGCCACGCTGACCGACGCGGTCCGCGCCGGCCTCGCCACCCGCGGCGCCGAGCTTGACCTGACCGACGCCCACCTGACGGGCCTCCAGCCCGGCGCCCCGATCGCCGGCATCGTGTCCCTCCTGGGTTGTGCGGCAACGTCCGAGCACGGGGCGGCAACGTCCGAGCACAACGGGGTGACCGCCGGGCTCACCGAGACGGTCGAGCTGCTGCGCGCCGCCGCCGGGCTCGGAGTCGGCGGGCGGGTGTGGGCCCTCACCACCCCCGGCGCCTGGAGCTGCCAGCTGTGGGGCCTCGGCCGGGTCGCCGCGCTGGAGTACCCGCGGCTCTGGGGCGGTGTCATCGACGTACCGTCCACCGTGGACGAACCGGCGCTGGACCTCCTGGCCGCCGCGCTCACCGCCGGCGACGGCGAGGACCAGGTAGCCCTTCGTGCCGGCAACGCCTGGGTCCCGCGCCTGCTGCGGTCCCCGGCCCGGGCCGCCGGCGCACCCTGGCGGGCCCGCGGCACCGTGCTCGTCACCGGGGCCAGCGGCGCGCTCGGCGCCCGCACCGCTCGCTGGGCCGCCGAGTCCGGCGCCGCCCGCGTGATCCTCGCCTCCCGGCAGGGCGACACGGCCGCGAACGCGGCGGCCCTCGCCGCCGACATCGCCGCTGCCGGCGCCGAGGCCGTCTTCGCCCGCTGCGACGTCACCGACGCCGGGCAGGTCCGCGACCTTGTCGACGGGGCCGGGCCGGACCTCACCGCCGTCTTCCACGCCGCCGGGATCGCCGAGATCACTCCGCTCGCCGACACCGACCTCGCCGCCTGGCCCGCGCTGATGGCGGCGAAGACCGTCGGCGCCTGGTGGCTCGACCGGGCCCTCGGCGACCGCGAGCTCGACGCGTTCGTCGTGTTCTCCTCGATCGCCGGGGTCTGGGGCGGCGGGGGCCAGGCCGCCTACGCCGCCGCCAACGCCTTCCTCGACGGCCTCGTCGCCGACCGCCGTGCCCGCGCCCTCAAGGGCACCTCGATCGGTTGGGGCCCGTGGCAGGGCGGTGGCATGGCCGCCGGCGAGAACGGGGACTACCTGGCCCGGCGCGGGCTGCGGCTGCTCGACCCGGCGGCCGCGCTGACCGCCCTCGGCGAGGCCCTCGCCGGCGACGAGGGCGTGGTCGTCGTCGCCGACGTCGACTGGGCCGCGTTCGCGCCCGCGTTCACCGCCGCCCGGCCCTGCCCGCTGCTGGCCGCGATCCCGGAGGCCGCCGCCGAACCGGCCGCCGCCCCCGCGGACGCGCCCCTGGCCGGCCGGCTCGCCGGTCTCGACGGGCCCGCCCGCCGCCGGCACCTGCTCGACCTCGTCCGCGACCACGTCGCCGCCGTCCTCGGCCACGCCTCCGCCGACGCCGTCCCGGCCGGGCAGGCATTCAACGAGCTCGGCTTCGACTCGGTGACCGCCGTCGAGCTGCGCAACGCGCTGACGAAGGCGACCGGCCTGGCGCTGCCCACGACCCTGATCTTCGACCACCCGAACCCGGCCGTCCTCGCCGAGCTGCTCGACGAGCGGATCAGCGGCGTGGCCCGGTCCGTGGTCGTGCACGCCGCCGCCGTCGCCGACGAGCCCGTCGCGATCGTCGGCATCGCCTGCCGGTACCCCGGGGGCGTCGACTCACCCGAAGACCTGTGGCAGCTGATCGCCGGCCGCCGCGACGGCATCGGCCCGTTCCCCGCCGACCGGGGCTGGCTCGCCAGCGGGCTGCTCGACCAGGAATGGCTCGACCGGTACCGGCCCGAGGGCGGGTTCCTGACCGAGGCGGCCGGCTTCGACGCCGACTTCTTCGGCATCAGCCCCCGCGAGGCCCTGGCCATGGACCCGCAGCAGCGCCTCGTGCTGGAGGTGTCCTGGGAGGCCCTGGAACACGCCGGGATCGACCCGCAGGCGCTGCGCGGCGCGCCGGTCGGCGTGTTCGCCGGCGCGGGCGCGTCGGAGTACTCGGCGCTGCTCACCGGCGACCGGCCCGGCCTGGAGGGCTACGGCCTGACCGGCAACGTGTCAAGCGTCCTGTCCGGCCGCGTCGCCTACACCCTCGGCCTCACCGGCCCGGCCGTCACCGTCGACACCGCTTGCTCGTCCTCGCTCGTCGCACTCCATCTGGCCGCGCAGTCGCTGCGCAGCGGCGAGTGCAGCCTGGCCCTCGCCGGGGGCGTGGCCGTGATGGCGCAGCCGGTGGCGTTCGCCGAGTTCGCCCGGCAGGGCGGGCTGTCCTCCGACGGGCGCTGCAAGCCCTACGCGGCCGCCGCCGACGGTACCGGCTGGAGCGAGGGCGTTGGCATGCTCGTCGTGGAGCGTCTGTCCGACGCGCGTGCCAATGGCCACCGCGTCCTCGGCGTCGTGCGCGGCAGCGCCATCAACCAGGACGGCGCCTCGAACGGTCTCACCGCGCCGAACGGTCCGTCGCAGGAGCGGGTGATCCTCCAGGCGCTGGCCAACGCGGGCCTGTCACCGTCCGAGGTGGACGTCGTCGAGGGCCACGGCACCGGTACCCGGCTCGGCGACCCGATCGAGGCCGGCGCGCTGCTCGCCACCTACGGCCGCGACCGCGCCGAACCGCTGTGGCTCGGCTCCGTGAAGTCGAACATCGGCCACACGCAGGCCGCCGCCGGCGTCGCGGGCATCATCAAGATGGTCCTCGCCATGCGCCACCGGACCATGCCGGCCACCCTCCACGTCGACGCGCCGTCGCCGCACGTCGACTGGTCGGCCGGCCGCGTCGCGCTGCTCACCGACGCCCGCCCCTGGCCGGACGGGCGGCCCCGCCGGGCCGGGGTGTCGTCGTTCGGCATCAGCGGTACCAACGCCCACATCATCCTCGAAGAGGGTGACCCGGTCCCGGCGGCGCCCGCGGTGGTCCCGGAGTCGCCGACCGCCTGGCTCGTCTCCGCCAAGACACCGGAGGGTGTCCTGCGCCAGGCCCGTCGCCTGGCCGAGTGGGCCGCCCACAGCCACGACGCCGTCACCGACATCGCCGTCGCTCTCGCCGTGCAGCGCACCCAGTTCCCCTACCGCGCGGTCGCCACCGGCGCCACCCGCCCCGAGCTGATTGAGCGGCTGGGCGCCCTCGCCGCCCCGGCGGCCGCCGGCTCCGGCCGCACCGTCATGGTCTTCCCCGGCCAGGGCTGGCAGCGCGCCGGCCTCGGCGCCGAGCTGCTGCAGACCTCGCCGGTGTTCGCCGCCGCGATCGACGAGTGCGCCGCCGCCCTCGCCCCGTGGGCGGACCTCGACCTGCGCGCCGCCCTCGCCGGCGACGAATGGCTCGGCTCCGCCGAGGCGGTCCAGCCGGTCCTGTGGGCGGTCATGGTCTCCCTCGCCCGGGTCTGGGCCTCGGCCGGTGTCGTCCCCGACGCCGTCATCGGCCACTCCCAGGGCGAGATCGCCGCCGCCGTCGTGGCCGGCGCGCTGAGCCTGCGGGACGGCGCGAAGGTCGTCGCGCTGCGCGCCCGCGCGGTGCGGCAGCTGACCGGCATCGGCGCCATGGCCTCCATCGCCGCGCCCGCCGAACGCGTCGAGGGCTGGCTGCCCGACGGCATCGGCATCGCCGCGATCAACGGCCCCGAGTCCGTCGTCGTCTCCGGCCCCGCCGAGCTCGTCCGCGACTGGCTGGGCACCGTGGACGCCCAGGCCCGCCTCCTGGACATCGACTTCGCCTCGCACGGCCCGATGGTCGAGCCCGTCGAGGCGGCCCTGCGCGAGCTGCTCGCCGGGGTGCGGCCCCGCACCGCGGACATCCCCTGGTTCTCCACCGTCACCGGGACATGGCTGGACGGCGCCGAGGCCGACGGCGACTACTGGTACACGAACCTGCGCCGGCCGGTCCGGTTCTCGCCCGCCGTCGAGGCCCTCGTCGCCGCCGGGTACACGACCTTCGTCGAGGCCAGCGGCCACCCGGTCCTCGTGCCCGGCATCAGCGACCTGGCCCCCGTCGTCACCGGCACGCTGCGCCGCGACGAGCCGGAGCTGCGGCAGTTCCTCGCCGCCGCCGGCGTCCTGCACGCCGCCGGTGTCGCCGTCGACTGGCCCACGCTGCTCGGCGAGCCCACCCGCCCCGTCGACCTGCCCACCTACGCCTTCGAGCACACCCGCTACTGGCTCGACGGCGACGGCGGCGGCCGCCTCGTCGACACCGCCCTCGGCCTCGCCGGCGACCGGGGCCACGTCCTCACCGGCCGGGTCTCCCTCGCCGCCCAGCCGTGGCTGGCCGACCACACCGTCGGCGGCGTCGCCCTGCTGCCCGGCACCGCCCTCGTCGAGCTGGCCATCCGCGCCGCGGACGAGGCCGGCTGCCGGACCGTACGCGAACTGACGCTGCACGCCCCGCTCGCCGTGCCCGCCCAGGGCGCCGCCCGGCTCCAGGTCACGGTCGGCGCGCCCGCCGCGGACGGCACCCGCGAGCTGGCCGTCTACGCCGCCACCGGCGACGAGTGGACCCGCCACGCCTCCGGCATCCTCGCCGAGGAGGCCGCCGAGGCCGCCGACCCCGATGGCCTCACCGAGTGGCCGCCCACCGGCGCCGAACCGGTCGACCTCGACGGCCTCTACGACCACTTCGCCGACGCCGGCGTCGGCTACGCCCCGGCGTCCCAGGTCCTGCACCGCGCCTGGCGCCGCGGCGACGAGCTCTACGCCGAGGCCGAGCTGCCCGACGCCGCCCGCGACAACGCGTACGGTATCCACCCGATCCTGCTCGACGGCGCCACCCAGGCCCTGGGCCTCGGCGCGCCGGCCGCGTCCAGGTCCGCGCCGGACGGGGAGCCGGGCGGGGCCGTGATGCCGTTCGCGTGGACCGACGTCACCCTGCACGCCACCGGCGCCGACCGGCTGCGCATCCGGATCACCCCGGCCGAGGGCGGCGTCGCGATCCTCGCCGCCGACGGCGACGGCCGGCCCGTGCTGTCCGCGGCCTCCCTCATCCTGCGCCCGGTGTCCAGCGGGAACGCCGGCACCGGGGTCCAGGACGCGCTGTTCGCCCTCGACTGGAGCCCGGCCCCGGCCGCCGCCGGCCCCGCACCGGGGGAGTGGACCGTGACCGGCCCGGACCCGCACGACCTCGCCATCCGCCTCACCGCCGCCGGCGCGATCGTGCACGCCGCCGATGCCGGTGCGGACCCGGACGGTCTCGGCGCCCGGCGCGATGCGGCCGGCGCGACCGTCCACCGGCTGTGGACTCCGGCGACGGACGGCGGCGGCGACGTCGTCGCCGCGCTGCGCGATGCCACCGCCGCGACGCTCGCCGCCGTCCAGGACTGGCTCGCCGCCGACCGCGGCCCAGCCGCCCGGCTCGTCGTGGCCACGCGCGGCGCCAGCGCCGCCGGGGACGGGGACATCGACGTCGTCGCCGCGGCCGTCTGGGGCCTGATCCGCTCCGCGCAGGCCGAACACCCGGACCGGTTCGTGCTCCTCGACACCGACGACGGCCCGGTCCCGGCTCACGCCTGGGCCCTCGCCGCCACCGGCGACGAGCCGCAGTTCGCCGTCCGCGACGGCGAGGTGCTGCTGCCCCGCCTCACCCGCGCCGTGCCCGACGGCGACGGCGCGTCCGGTGCCGCGGACGGGCCCGGCTGGGAGCGGCCCGGAACCGTGCTGGTCACCGGCGGTATGGGTGCCCTCGGCGTCCCCGTCCTGCGCCACCTCGCCGCCCGCGGGGCCCGGCACCTGCTCGTGCTGTCCCGCTCCGGTCCGGACGCGCCCGGCGCCGCCGAGCTGGCCGCCGGCCTCGCCGCCGCCGGCACCGACCTTGAGCTCGTCGCCTGCGACGTCAGCGACCGCGCCGCCCTCGCCGCGGCGATCGACGGCCGCGACCTGACGGCCGTGGTCCACATCGCCGGCACCACCGACGACGGCGTCGTCGAGTCGCTGACCACCGAACGGCTGCACGGCGTCCTCGGCGCCAAGGCCGACGCGGCCTGGCACCTGCACGAGCTGACCGAGCACCGGCCGCTCACCGCGTTCGTCATGTTCTCCAGCGCCTCCGCCGTCTTCGGAGGCCCCGGCATCGCCAACTACGCCGCCGCCAACGCGTTCCTCGACGCGCTCGCCGAGCGGCGCCGGCGGGCCGGGCTCCCGGCCACCTCCCTCGCCTGGGGGGCCTGGGCCGAGGCCGCCGGCATGGGCGGGCGCCTCGCCGACACCGGCCGGCGCCGCCTCGCCCGCGCCGGCGCACCGCTGGGCACGGCCGAGGCGCTCGCGCTGTTCGACACCGCGCTCGCCACCGGCCGCTCCCTGCTCGTCCCGGCGCGGCTCCAGCTGGCCCAGCTGCGCGCCCAGCTCGACGGCGCGGCGCCGCCGGCCCTGCTGCGCAACCTCGTGCGTGGCCCCGGCCGCCGGATCGCCCGCCAGGGTGAGCGGGGCACGGGCTCGCTCGCCGACCGGCTGGCCGCACTCGGCGACGCGGAGCGCCTGGCCGCCGTCCTGGACCTGGTCCGCGGCCGCGCCGCCGCCGTCCTCGGTCACGCTTCCGCCGCGGCGGTACCGCAGGATCGCGCCTTCAACGAGCTCGGCTTCGACTCGCTGACCGCGGTCGAGCTGCGCAACGGCCTCGCCGAGTCCACCGGCCTGCGGCTGCCGGCGACCCTCGTCTTCGACTACCCAAGCCCGGCCGCGCTCGCCGGCTACCTCGCCGAGCGCTTGGGCAGCGCCGCCAGCACCGCCGGACCCGCGGTCCCGGCCGGTGTCCGCACCGCCGCCGACGAGCCCATTGCGATCGTCGGCCTTGCCTGCCGGTTCCCGGGCGGCGCCGACACGCCCGCCGAGTTCTGGCAGCTCCTTGCCGACGGCATCGACGGCATGGGCCCGTTCCCGACCGACCGCGGCTGGGCGCGCAGCGGTCTCATCGACGCCGACTGGCTGGCGCGGTACCGGCCCGAGGGCGGCTTCCTGCCCGGCGTGGCCGGCTTCGACGCCGGGTTCTTCGGCATCAGCCCGCGCGAGGCCGTCGCCATGGACCCGCAGCAGCGGCTCGTCCTCGAAGCCTCGTGGGAGGCCATCGAGCACGCCGGCATCGACCCGGCCTCGCTGCGCGCCGCCTCGGTCGGCGTGTTCGTCGGTGCCAGCAACCCCGACTACTCCGCGCTCGCCGGCGTCAACCTCGAGGCGGTCGAGGGCTACCTCGCCACCGGCACCGCCACCGCGGTGCTGTCCGGCCGGGTGGCCTACGCGCTCGGGCTCGTCGGCCCTGCCGTCACCGTCGACACCGCCTGCTCGTCGTCGCTGGTCGCGCTGCACCTGGCCGCCCAGGCCGTGCGCAGCGGCGAGTGCACCCTGGCCCTGACCGGCGGCGTGTCGGTCATGTCGACGCCGATGATGTTCGCCGAGTTCGCCCAGCAGGGCGGCCTGGCCGGTGACGGGCGGTGCCGCTCGTTCGCCGGGGCCGCCGACGGTACCGGCTGGGGCGAGGGCGTCGGCATGCTGCTGGTCGAGCGCCTGTCCGACGCGCGCGCCAACGGCCACCGCGTCCTCGGCGTGGTCCGGGGCAGCGCGGTCAACCAGGACGGCGCCTCCAACGGCCTCACCGCCCCCAACGGCCCGTCCCAGGAGCGCGTCATCCGCCAGGCGCTGGCCAACGCCGGCCTGTCACCGTCCGATGTGGACGTGGTGGAGGGTCACGGTACCGGCACCCGGCTGGGCGACCCGATCGAGGCGCAGGCGCTGCTGGCTACGTACGGCCAGGATCGGGAAGAGCCGCTGTGGCTCGGGTCGGTGAAGTCCAACATCGGCCACACCCAGGCCGCGGCCGGCGTCGCCGGGGTTATCAAGACGGTCCTCTCGATGCGCCACGCGACCATGCCGGCCACGCTGCACGTCGACGAGCCGTCCCCGCAGGTCGACTGGACCACCGGCAACATCGCCCTGCTCATCGAGCCGCGCCCCTGGCCCAACGGCCGACCCCGCCGGGCCGGCGTCTCCTCGTTCGGCATCAGCGGCACCAACGCGCACGTCATCATCGAGGAGGGCGACCCCGCCCCGAAGTCCACTGTGGACGAGCGGGAGGGTCCGACCGCCTGGATCGTCTCGGGCAAGTCGGAGGCTTCCCTGCGCGCCCAGGCGGCCCGGCTGGCCGACTGGGCCGAACGGACCGGCCCCGACCCCCACGACACGGCGGTGGCGCTGGCCACGCAGCGGTCCCGGTTCGCGCACCGCGCGGTGGTCACGGGTGC
>NZ_BMPI01000142.1 GCF_014647515.1 Dactylosporangium sucinum
CTCGCCAAGGTCCGCTGGGTCCAGACCAGCCTCAGACAACTTGTTGACAACAATGCGAAGTAACGACACCAGAATCATGCGACACTAGCTCAGTTACTGGGTTACCAACGCCCCTTACGGGGCGTGGAGATACACCCTTTCGATAGCCTCAGCGGAGGGTGAATGAGGTGGCCAACACTGCTACCGACGCAAGCTGACCCAGACTGGCGACACTAGTGTGTCGCACCTCACCTTCGTGTGCCGCACCGGAAGGTGAAAGTGATCCGTTTGCATGGCCGGGTTACCCGGTTACCTCGGCAGTGTCAGCTACTAACGCCCCTTACGGGGCGTAGATACCTGCTACCGGTTAGCTCGGTTCTAACGCCCCTGCGGGGCGTAGAGACAATTACCGGTATCGCTTACTGATTTAACCAAATTCTACCCCGCCGACCCCGCATAGCGCGCGGTACACAGCATGTGTCGGTAACGGAGGTCACACTCCTACGCCGTTTGGGGTTTCTGGCGCTCCGCCCGCCGGAGCAAGCGGGCGGCCCAATGTTCGGGCGTACGCCTCAACCTCGGATCTCGGATAGAGCACCCGGCCCAACTGCTTGACGTAGCGCATGGGCGAGCGGCGTTCCGTCCGCTGGTTATTGAGCGTGCCGACGCTGAGCCACAACCGATCCGCTGCTTCGGCAACGGTCAGGTAGGCAATTCCGTCGATGATGTGCACGCTGTCTCCTCCTCCCTGCCGGTGTTCGGGCATGCACAGGGGACAGCCTGAGCGGCTGCGCCCTGTGGGCTACTCGTAGGGATGTACGCACATCCCTCTACCTGTTTAGAGGATTGGAAACGTCGAGTTGTGAAGCGGTTGTGAGCGAACTCACGCCAACCCGCTCCGCCGTAAGGCGGAACCGCAGTTCGCTCGCTCGGTGCAGAGCCACGCGAGTGCGTTCTCGTCGGTGACTCCCTGTCGGACATCGAGGGGGCACGAGCGGCCAGGGTTCAGGTGATCGGCTGCGCCAACCGACCGTGGAAGGTCTCCGCCTTCGGCGCCGCAGATGCCGTGATCACCTCCATAAGGGACACCCTCTGAAGGCGGACCCGAAGGTGGCTCGCGTGTTGGCTTGGCGTCCACTATGCTGCGCGGCCATGGACAAGCGGGGTGGGGGGATCGCGGGGGCAGCAATCGTTGTGGCTGTCTTGGCGTGCTGGGCTTGGCAAATCTGGAGTCCAAACGCCTCGGCCAACGACAAGGCGAAGGAAGCCTGCGAGCTCTTCGCCAAGGTAGTCAATGATGCGCCAAACCATCCTAATCTGCGCTATGCGGCAAGTGATCTTGCCAAAGCCGCTAGTCTCGCGAACGAAGCGAAGGACCTCGGCCATGAAGCGGCTGATACTGCTGTCGCCGTCCAAAAGACCAACTACACCCTTCTTGCCCGTGACATGGCTGACCTAGCCGATGCCGTCAAGTCAGGTGGCGACCACCGCGACGCCGCCAAGCGGGTACTTGCCGAGTGCGAGCCATACATCGGCTCTGGTGGCTAATTGCGGTTCATGCGACCAGGGTGCGTTCCAGGCGCATGAGATGGCTGGCCTGGCGGCGGTAGCGGGCGTGGCGGGTGTTGGTGACCTTGAGGACCTGAGAGGGCGATTAACCCAGGGGCGCATGCGTGTCGCCGAGCGACTCACGACGCGGGCGCGGCAACGGAGAGCCATCCGGCAGTGTTTACACAGCTAGAGGGGCATGCCTGACTAGGATTGTAAAGCTGCCCCCCTGTACTCGTCGAGCAATTGTGTCCGGCGCTCGCGCATGGCCACGGCTCGCCACACGACACTGGCGGGCCGCTACGACCTGTTGCAGAGTGCAACACCCTGACACGACGAAGGCCCGGCCACCCTGGGAGCAGGGGTGACCGAGCCTTTTTTCTATTTCAGGGCATCACTGGGTCGGCAGGATGCCCATCTCCGGGTGCCGGCTCGCGGGAAGTGGCCGCTTCCTGCGCTCCGCGCGCTCCCGAAGCAGAACGGCGAACGCGTGCAGCTCGTTGCCGACTTCCTCGATTTTGTCCGCGGCCAGCTCAAGCTCGCTCGTCCAGCTCATCGTCAGGGTGACGGCCGTGTCTCCGTCGCCGAGAATCAGCTCCAAGTCATCAGTGACGGTGAGTCTGACCTTCGCGCGCATGTCGCGCACCCAGATGTCGCCGACGACCGGGCCGTAGGTCTCGCGATCTTCGCTCACCACTGGCCTCCTGTCGCCCGCGATTCCTGCGCCCGAGTCAAGGCGTACGTGACCAGGATGGTCGGGCTGTTCCAACTGAACGACGGAGCCGGGTACGCCTCCTCGAACGGCTGGCCCTGGCACCGCTCGAACTTGCCCCTCCATGGGAGACGGCACTGCCGGCACTCGTAGCGCCAGCGCCGCCAACTGAAGACCCGGACGTGCATATCGCCCCCTCTGCTTTGGGTGGGGCCGACCGCCACAACAGCCGGCCCCGATCTCACGCCCGCACCGTTGGAAGGCTGCCAGCGAGCCGACGCGAGAGCTTGATGCGGCGTTGATCGCCGCCAGTTCTGACATCGACGCTATGGGCCGACGTTCGAGCATGGGAACGATATTGCTCGAAATTCCTCGGTGACCTCCATTGCGGGAACATTCACGTAGGAGGCATTGACCGAAACATGATCACATCTCAGGATGGAGGCTGTCCGAGGAAACTGGAGCAATCCACGCGGTTGGGGAGAAGCGATGCGGCTAACGTTCCTGGGCAAAGAGTCGCAGGGTGGGCAGTCGCCCACGCTGTACGCGACAGACCGAGAGACTTACGTCGTACAGGGGTGGCGCGTGTCGGGGGAGATCACGAGCGTAGAGATCCCGCACGGCTTGCTCCGCTTCCTGGAGGCGGGAACTGAGCTTGCGGCTACGTTGCGGGACACGGGCGCCAACACGTACTACCTAAGTGGCGCTCCAGTCACCGACGAGGCCGCACTGGCTCAGATGGATCTACCCGCGCACGAGACGTGCGTTGAGGTCGGGAAGGCAAAGAGGGTTGCTGACTGACGAAGAGTTCTACGCACTGTTCCGCGACTTCAAGCGAACGGCGTTCCACCTGGAGATGCGGGACAAGTACGGACTCGACTCTGAAGAGGGTCCGTTCCAACGGTTCATGCGTGGAGAGCCGGACGACTACGCCTGGCATGCGCCCTGGCTCAAGATCGTCCGCGACGTGACGACGGCGGGCAAGGAGATCAGCCGCGCTCGGATCGTCACCGTTCCGCACAGCGACTACACCCGATGGAGTCTCGCCAACGCTCCGCTGAACATCGAGGCGGGCGAGGACGTTCGTTGGCTGCCGCGACACGAGGTCGGCAACATCGAGCTTCCGCCACAAGACTTCTGGCTGTTCGATGACGAGCGGGTGGTGTGGACCCCGTTCGACGCTGACGGCCGCTTCCTCGGCTCGTTCGAGGAACGGGACCCGCGGCTCATCTCGCAGTGCCGCTCCGCATATGAAGGGGTGTGGGCAATCGCGATTCCGCATCGCGACTACGTGTGAGCAGCACGGTTCATCAGGCTCGGGAATCTCTCGGGCATCGACTTCGTGACCTTCGCAAAGATGCGGGGCTTACCGGCCGGCAGCTTGCCGAGGCTGCCGGCTGGTACCCGTCGAAGGTGTCGAAAATCGAGTACGGTCGTCAGACCCCGTCCGAGGACGACATCCGCCAGTGGTGCGGACAGTGTGGCGCGGCCGATCAGATCGATGAACTCATCGCAACGGTGCGGCACATCGAGTCGATGTACGTCGAGTGGCGTCGCACCCTGCGCGCGGGCACGAAACGTCGACAGGAAGCCTCGATAGCCCTTGAGGCTGAGACGGAGCTTTTCCGCTGGTACGAGCCCGTAGTCATGCCTGGCCTGGTGCAGACGGCCGAGTACGCCGCCGCCATGCTCTCGACGCTTGTCCGCTTCTGGCAGATCCCGGACGATGTTGCTGCCGGGGTCGCCGCGCGGATGGAGCGCCAGCAGATCCTCTACCGAGGCGTGCACCGCTTCCATTTCATCGTGGCGGAACAGGCGTTGTACACCGTCGTTGGTGGTCCCGCAGTCATGGCGGGCCAGCTCGACCGTGTGCTGACGATCATGGGGGTTCCCCGGGTCCACCTGGGCGTCGTGCCTGCCCGGCACCGATACACCGTGCCGACCAATGGCTTCTGCATGCTCGATGACCGCGTGGTGTTGGTCGAGACGGTTTCGGCCGAGCTGACAGTGACGCAGCCGCGCGAGATCGCGCTGTACTCCCGCGCCTTCGATGCGCTGACGAAGGCCGCGAAGTATGGCAAGGCTGCCAAAAGCATCATTACAGACGCTCTTGTGACTTATCGCTGAGCGCAAATCGTCGGGCGCCGTGTGGGCGAAAGAGCTGCGCGTCGCTACATGTGCCGCTTCGCCACTGGCGCGGCCTCGACTTGCGCAGCCCGCGACAATGAGTGCGTGACGGAACTTGAGCGCCGCGCCTGGCCAACGGCCGGCCGCGCCATAGGCAACATCACCAACAACGCTGTAGCTGCGCTGCTGACGCTGCACTACGGCTTCGATCCGCAGTCCGCCGCCGTCCATGGGGCTGTAGTTGGGTCGATCGGAGAGGAACTCATCTCGCTCGCCGCTTCGTGGCGCTTGAAGAATCTCGATCGATTCGCTCGGACGGTCGAGGACGAGTCGGACGGGCTGACCTTCGACGAGGTTGTCTCCGGGGTGATGGACGACGAGCGAAAGCTTGGCCTGCTCCTCGTTGCTTCTGAAGCGGCAAGCCGTGCTGGTGACGAGTGGAAGATCGACCTTCTCGCGCGGACATTTGTGCACGGCGTTGGGAACGACGACAAGGTGGACGCCGCGAACTTGATTCTTGACGTCGTCCGGCAGTTGGAGCCGATGCACCTTGAGTTGTTGCGACGATTTGGCGGCTTTGCTGTCATTCGCCCTCACAGCCCTGTGCACTCCGTGTTGACGACGGAACATCTCAGAAGCCATGCCCATGACAGTGCCTTAGGCGATCCTCCTCTTACTGACCTCAGCCAGGTGATTCACACGCTCTTGGCGAAGCTGGAATCACTCGGGATCATTGACAATGTTCAGGAGCATGATCCATGGTCGGAAAATCCTATGGGCGATCAGCAGGCGCCGATCAGAACCAAACCCAAGCTCGGGTGGGCGTTGACCGAATTCGGCGAGCAGGTCGCATCGTTCCTGAGATCAAGACGTGATGTGGGCGGAGGGAGTGACGCGGCTGACGATCGTCGATAGGCGCCATCTCTGGCTTTGCTTACAGGTCCCAGCGTCCAATGTGGACACCGACGACACTCCTGGCGCTCCCATGCCGCGACCCGCTGAGAGCCCCCAGGAGGAAAGGTCTTTCCGCGGCCACCCAAGGACTCCCGGAAGGCCCCGTTTGGCGGCCCACGTGGCGGCTGGGTGCCTCAAACGCAGCCTCTGATCGACTTCGAAACCTGCGCGCCACGAGAGGCGAGTTTAGTCGGTCCTCGTGGATGCATCGATGAGGGGTTATACCCCGTCCACCGTGGACAGTCGCTAGAACCGTTGCTGCGTAAGGGTTTCAGCGTGTCCACAATAGACAATGGTCAACGAGTGTATCGTTGCGATATAAGGGATTCAGCGATTGTCTATAGTGGACTGTCCACATTGGATCACGTACTCATATCGCCGCTGGCAGCCATCGCTAGTCGGTCCGCCCTGCCCGCACCCGTCCAGCCCGGCACTCAACCGCGCCGGACCGACACCCGCCGGCAGGCTGTCGGGTCGACCCGCGTTCAGCGTGCCCGCCAGAATACAGGTTCCGGCCCTCTGTGCGGCACGTTGGCAGCCCAGAAAGCCCTGCCAGTGCTCCCCGTTAGGCCCAACGATACGCGACACCCTAGACAGCACCTTCCCTGAAGGGGGGTGAGCCTCGCAGTAGGAGGACCTAGCAGGTCAAGCGCTTGTGGATGTTCTCACAATTTCTGTAACTTCGCTTGACAGGAGAGGTCCTCCCAGTACCGCAGCACGAGCACCGCCCGCATCCGCTCCGGCAGCCGGGCCAGCTCGGCGACCAGCGCCGTGCGCTCCGCGAACCCGCCGATGACGTCGGGCCCGGCCCGGTCCGGCGGCTCGGCGCTGAGCAGCTCCCGCCGCAGCGCCCGCCACCAGCTGGTGCGCTGGTTGACCATCGCCCGGCGCAGGTATGGCAGCGGGTCGGCGACGCGCTCGAACCGCGGCATGATCTTCAGCAGGCAGGTCTGCACAAGATCCTCGGCCGCCGCCACCGACCCGGTCAACAGGTACGCGGTGTGCAGCAGCTCGGTGTACCGCAGCCGCACGAACTGCTCGAAGCCCTCCACGCTGCCGCCTCCCCGTCGGACGCCGTCACAGCATGCACGCACCGCCCGCCGGAAAGGTTGAGCCGCCCGGGGGTTACGTGCCGGGTACCGTCCACCATGCCAACCCGGATCGGCACCGGCCGGTATCGTCGTCCGCGTGGATCTGGACGACATCGCCGCCCGGCTCGGGGTGCCCGTCGAGGACGTCGAGCGCGTGCACCGGCTCGCCGGCGACCGGCCGTCGGCTCCGCTGCCCGCCAGGTCCGACGCGCCCGCGATCCTCGACCGGCTCGCGGTGCGGCCCGACGACGCCGCCGAGATCATGGCGGGCTGGCCCGAACCCGGCTCTGCGCTGTGGACTCCGGAGCTGCGCTGGCTGCTCGACCGCACGATCGCCCTGGTCCGCGCCGATCTCGGGGGCTACGGCTGGCTGGCGCCCGGTCCGGCGCTGCCGCGCGAACGGGGCCCCGCCTGGCGGCATCTCTACGTGTACGCGTACCTGGCCATGGTCGACATCGTCACGGGGTATCACCGCGACCACGGCATCGCCGATGCCGTGTCGTGGTCGACCCTCGCGGACCTGGGCCGCAACCTCGCGATCGACCGGCGGATGGACCGCGAGGGCTGGCCGGTCATGCAGAGCTGGCTGACGCTGCACGCGCGCGGCGGCCTCTACGAGCTGGGCCGGCTGCAGCACCAGCGCGGCGACACCGCCATCGACCTGCACATCCCCGAGTCGGGGCCGATGACCCCGGAGGCGGTCACGGCGTCGCTCGACGAGGCCCGCGCGTTCTTCCCGCGCCACTTTCCCGACGAGCGCTACACGGCGTTCGCGTGCGGCTCGTGGCTGCTCGACCCGCAGCTGCTGGAGTACCTGCCGGAGGACTCCAACATCGTCCGGTTCCAGCGGAGGTTCGAGCTGGAGCCCTACGAGGAGCAGGAAGGGCTGGACGCCGACGTCGAGGTGCTGCGGTTCGCGTTCCGGACCCTGACCACGCCGCTCGACCAGCTGCCGCGCCGCACCGTGCTCCAGGGCGCGATCGTCGACCACCTGAAGGCCGGCCGCCACTGGCACTGGCGCCGCGGCCGCTTCCCGTTCTAGCCACACCCGCAGGGTGCTGTCCCGCGGCGCTGCGGCTTCAGGTCGCGGCGCTGCGGCTACGGTCGGGCGGCGCTGCGGCTACGGTCGGGTGGTGCTGCGGCTACAGGTCGCGGCGTTGCCAGGCGAGCCCGGCCAGGCCCAGGACCAGGGCGATCCACACGGCGGCCCAGGCGACGTACGCCGGGGCCAGCGCCGACGCGCTCAGGAACGGGTGGCCCTCGAACGCCTCGTGGAACTGGGTCAGCAGGGCCGGGTCCTGGAAGGCGTTCATGGCGCCGCGCCACAGCCCGTCGGTGGGTAACAGCATGCGGGAGACCGAGCCGACCCGCTCCATGCTCTCGTTGTGCAGAGCCTCGCCGACCGCGCCGACGACGCCCGCGATCCAGGTCGCGCCGAACAGGCCGACGGCGACGATGCCCGACGCCATGGGGGAGATGGTCGTCGACAGCAGCAGGCCCAGGGTGAGCAGCACCGCAGCCTGCGCGGCGAGCAGCGCCAGGCCCTCGACCGGCCGGGGCGGCCAGTAGCCGGCCGTGGCCCGCACGATGAGGAACTGGGCCAGCCCGGCGACGGTGACGAACCCGGTGCCGAAGAGCACGAGGCCGAGCCATTTCCCCAGCAGCACCGCCGAACGCCGGACCGGCCGCGCCAGCACCGCGAGGGCCGTGCCCGACTCGGCCTCGCCGGCCAGGGTCGGACCGGCCAGGAACGCCGTGCCCAGCGCGGCGATCAGGCTCAGGCCGAACATCACCAGGTTGAGCACCATGGCGGCGGCCAGCCGCGCCTCGCCGCTGGTGACCCCGTCCATCTCGCTGCCGATGCGGGAGAACCCCCACGCGCTGAGCCCGAGCAGCAGCGCCGTCAGCACGGCGAGCGAACGCAGCACCTTGCGCCGGGCCGCCTCCTGCAGGGTGAGCGCGGCGACGGTGACAATTGTGCGAACGGTCATGCGTCCTCCGCTCCGCTCCGGCCGCATGCCTTCCAAACTGAGCCCATGATGACCGGCCTCCTCCGCTTCGCTCCGGAACCG
>NZ_BMPI01000143.1 GCF_014647515.1 Dactylosporangium sucinum
AGTTGAACTGCCCCCGCTGGGGCTCCGTCGCGTCCGGCTTCATCTCGTTCTCGGCCGTCACCATGTTGAACTCACGGGCAGCGATCGTGCTGTACGTCGAGTCGCCGAGCCGGCCGGCCGCGAT
Source organism: Dactylosporangium sucinum (assembly GCF_014647515.1). GTDB lineage: Bacteria > Actinomycetota > Actinomycetes > Mycobacteriales > Micromonosporaceae > Dactylosporangium > Dactylosporangium sucinum. Next base: position 125 of record NZ_BMPI01000143.1, read on the forward strand.
CGCCGTGCCGAAGTACCGGCCCGACTGCGCGGCCGCGGCACCCAGCGTGCTCGCCGCCGCATCGGCCGACGGCATCATCACCGCGGCCGTGGCCACCGCCACAACACCGACCACACCAGCGACCAGCACTCTGCCGATGAGCGATCTCTTCCGCTGGGTCCCGCCACGATGGGCGGAGGGGCTTGTAGCCACCTTGGCCTCCTTTCTGGCCAGCGCCCGAGCCGTCTTGGCGGGACGACTGGACGTCCGTGGTGAGCGATTTGTCAGCGCCGATGTTCCCGCTCACCTCTATCGAAGGCAATGTCTTTCGAAAAGATTCCGGCAAGAAATCCGGTCGGCCTAGATCGCATAAGTGCAGGTAAATGCCGACCAGGCCGGTGAGATCCTGACCTGCGTCGTGTCGTTCTTCGGTTGGTGTGAACCGACTCGCTTTCCGGAAGTTTCGGGATGGCGGCGCGGTGCTCCTTCGGACGGCGCAACCGTCGCGTTAGCGGTAACAACCTCGGCCGACCGCAACCCGGGGTGCACCGGACAGGCTGGTCGATCGGCGAGCGCTGGGCGGGAAACGTTCGCGTCCAGGGCCGCGAGGTTGCCAGACGTCTTCGGAAGATTCAAGAGGGCAAGCACCCTGATTTCGCGCAGCAGGCCCGGATGATATTTCGACCACCGTATCTACGCAGGTCAGTGGAGAATTGCGAAGTACCGGCGCCGGAGCCGGACCGGATGCCATCCAGGGAAATTTCGCGAAACGACTCGCTGAGCCGCCCGCTCATAACAGTTTTTGCGAACCCGAGCCTTGACAATCTTGAGAGAACCCCGAGCGGCCAGCCACCGAGTCAGGACCGCGGTGATCGTGCCGGGCATCGCCGACGCCGAGACGACCATTTCCACGGGCACCGACAATGGAGACTTCTATTCGTTGTGGAAAGACGGCGATCATCGCCACCCGCGCTCGCCGTCGGCCGCGTTTTCCGGGTCCGGTCCGGCCCGTCCGTACACTCGCTGCGCTCCTGCGCGACCACGGCTACCGCCGGTCGGCCCCCGGCCGGTCGACCCAGCACCTCGGCGCGCCTGTTGAGACCGCGGCCTGATCGAGACCGATCTACCGGTCTTGACGATTGTCTTCGGAGTGTCCAGACGTGCTCAAGCGATCGGTCAGGAAGGTGAGGATCTCGTCCCTGGCCTGCAGCGTGGGATGTCCGTCCTCATCGACGAGGTGGGCGGTGACGACGCTGTGGGGGGACCCGACCACGTCGCGGAAGAATGGGGGCGGGTTGGTGTTGGCAGCACTGCCCGGAAGGACCCGGCCGTCGAAGGCGTCGCCGAGGAGTGCTTGATAGGCGGCGAAGCGCTGGCCGGTGCACCAGCGGTCGGCGTCGAAGCGGTAGGCGAGAACCTTCAGCCCATCGCGCCTGATGCGGTCCCGGACCGCGTGTGCATCCTCGTCGCTGATCTCCAGTCCGGCTGGGTCGTCCAGCGGCAATGACGGGTGGTTGACCACTGGCGCGATGACGGCTGGCTCAAGCGCCATGGTGAGGGCAAAGTTGCCGGTGAAGCACAGTCCGATCGCGCCAACGCCCGGACCGCCGCATTCGGCGTGGGCTTGACGCGCGAGCCCGCGTAGCCATGCCGTGGCGGGGCTGGTGCCGCCCCCGGCGAACGCACGGAACTCGGCACTGACGCACGCGCGACGAAGAACCTCCTGACCGCCCTCGATTGTGGGATAAGCGCCGTCGACCCCGAAGAGAGACGGGACGTAGACGGTGAAGCCCGCATCACGCACCCACCGCGCCAGGCGAAGGACGTCAGGGCTGATGCCCGGCATTTCCGGCATCAACACGACCGCTGGCCCGAAACCTGCGGTGTACACCGTCTTCACCATCCCATCCACGTTCACGAGCCGGCGGGAGAAGTCCGTGATCGCATCGTCAAGACGTCCGTTGGCAGCGTTCATGGCCACAGCGTGGACTGCTGTGCCCGCCCAGGCGACGGGCCCGATCGCCATGTATGGCGGTAATCTCGCCAGAGGCTGGCGGTAAGGAGGCAAGCATGGGCGCGCTGCGGGTTGGTGTCCTGGCCTATCCAGGCTGCTTCGCGTCCGAGGTGTTTGGCGTACCCGATCTCCTGACGATGGCCATGCGCGTTGCCGGCCCGGACCGCGCCGGATACGAGGTGTCGTTCGTGTCCCCTCGTCGTCGTGTCGCAGCATCGGGTGGTGCGGCGCTGGCCGTCTCTGCGATGCGCGAGGTCGACGTCCTTGTCGTGCCGGGGTTCGAGCTCGTGCCGGGCCTCGACGTGGACGCGAAGCTCGCGTCCCTCGCCCCCGAAATTGCCGTGATCGGCTCACACGCTGCCGCGGGCAATGTCGTGGTCTCGATCTGTGTCGGTGCGTTCCTGCTCGCCGAGGCAGGACTTCTCAACCAGCGCCGGGCCACGACGGCATGGCTTTTTGCGGACGAATTGGCTCGACGCTATCCGGACGCTGACGTCCGACCCGAACGTCTGGTCGTCACCGACAAGGGTGTGACGACGACGGCGGCCTTCAGCGCCATGTACGACTTTGCGTTGGACCTGATCCGCCGACACAGCGGTGCCAGCGTGGCACGGACAACTGCGCGGGTGGCGCTCGTCGACGATGCGCGATCGTCCCAGGCTCCGTACGTTGATGCTCAACTTCTTCCGCAGCCCGGAAACGAGTTCTCCCGCAGGGTTAGGCGGTGGCTCGACCAGAACCTTGCCGCTCGATACGACCTCGCCGCGTTGTCAGACACGTTCAACGTCAGCACTCGGACGCTGCTGCGGCGCTTCGCAGCCGAGACCGGCCAAAGTCCGCTCGAGTACCTGCAGTCGTCGCGCGTCCGTCGCGCCCGCCACCTCCTCGAAACCACCGACCGAACGGTCGCCAGCATCTCCACCGCCGTCGGGTACAGCGACTCTGGAACCTTCGCTGCTCTCTTCGTCAAGCACATCGGACAACGTCCAAGGGACTACCGCGCAACCTTCCGGCGTACGGCCAACTGATGGCGGCCCTCGCTTGGTGCGAGCTCTCGAGGTTAGGCGCGGATCTCGGGGCGAAGCACGGTGGGCACGACGGTCGCCGGCCCGTCCGCGACCCTGGTCGTCGCCAGCACCGGGCCTCGCGTGACCGAGGTGGACCCGCCGAAGCTGCACCAGGCGTTCCAGCGCGGCGGCAACCGCACCGGCAGCCAGGACGGCTCGGGCCTGGGCCTCGCCATCGTCGACGCGATCGTCGAGGCCCACGGGGCCCGCTGGTCGGCCGTGCCCCGGGACGGCGGCGGGCTGACGGTGACCGTGACATTCGCTACTGCTTCGTGCCGGTGAGGATGGCCTGGAACACCCGGTCCGACATCGCTCAGCCCACCCTCAACGCGTCCAGCATGCCGTGCAGGTGGGCGGCGGCCGTCTCGATCTCGAAGTACTTGCGCTGCGCTGCCCGCCGGCGCGATCGCCTGGGCGCGCTGCGACAGCTCCAGCGCTTCCCGGTACCGCCCCGCGGTGAGCATGCCCCACGCCCTCGTCTCGTGGATCCACGCGCGGATCTCGTCGTCCCCGGCGTCTTCGGCCATCTGCTCGGCCGTGGCCAGCCACGCTTCGGCCGCGGCGCCCTGGCGCAGGTCGACGTGCAGCGTTGCGGCGAGCAGCGACAGCCACCCGCCGGCGACCAGCAGCCGGCGCCGCTGTGCGATCGTCGAGCTTCGGGCCTGGCCCTTTGGCGCCCGGACCTCGAAGGACATGGCCGGCCGGTGGCCGCCATCGGTGCGGCTTGCGCACCCTGGGGTGTGACTGAGCGTTCGTCCGGCTTCGCGTACAGCCCGCGCCCGCCGTTAGCGCGGGCGGCCGAGGCCGGCGTCGCGGGCGCGGATGATGGCCTGGCTGCGCTGGCTGAGGTGGAGCTTGGTGAGGATGGTTGAGATGTTGTTGGCGACGGTCTTGCTCGACAGGTGCAGCCGTTGGCCGATCTCGGCGTTGGACAGGCCTGCGGCGAGATGGTCGAGGATGTCGCGTTCGCGGGGCGTGAGCTCTGGAAACGGTCCGTCCTGCGGGGGCCGTGCGGCGAACCAGGTCCGCAGGCGGACGGCGAGCGCCGCGCCGAACACCGGTTGCCCGGCAGCGGCAGCGTGGATGGCCGCGACGATGTCGGTGCCGTCGGCGCCCTTGACGAGATAGCCGAGGGCGCCGGCCTGAACGGCGGCGAAGACCGTCCCGTCGTCCTCGAACATCGTCAGCACGAGCACCGCCGAGCCGGGCGCCTGGGCCTGGATCTGCCGGGTGGCGTCGATGCCGGGCAGGCCTGGGAGCTGCAGGTCCATGATGACCACGTCGGGCCGCAGTTCGACGGCTAGGCGTACGGCGTCGCGGCCGTCGCTGGCCTCGCCGACGAGTTCGATGTCGGCGACGGTGTCGAACACCGCGCGCAGCCCTTGGCGTACCAGGGGATGGTCGTCGGCGAGCAGAACGCGGATCATGACGGCTCCGAGAGTGGGAATCGGGCGGTGACGGTCCCGCCGTGCGGGCCGGGACCGGCGTGGCAGCGGCCGCCGAGCTCGGCGGCGCGCTCGCGCATCGCGGTGACCCCGACGCCGGGCAGCCAGGGCCCGGTGGACGTGCCGTCGTCGCCGACGTCGAGCACGAGCTCGCCGGCCGACGCCGACAGGCGTACGTGACAGTGTCGGCCGTTGCTGTGGCGTACCACGTTGGTGATCGCCTCCACGGCGGTGCGGTAGGCGGCGACCTCGACGGCGGCCGGCAGGTTCGGAAGGTTGCCGGCGTCGATGGTGAACCGCAGGTGAGAGCCGGCGGTGAGCCGGTCGGCCTGCGCGCGCAGGGCGCCGACGAGCCCGAGGTCGTCCAGCGCGGCCGGGCGCAGGCCGTGGACGACCTTGCGCAGGTCCGCCATGGCCTGGCCGGCGGCCTCCTTCGCGTCGTCGACGTGCTGGCGGGCCGCGGCCGGGTCGGTGTCGATGCGGACGCGGGCCGCGTCGAGGGTCAGGCCGATGGCGGTGAGGACGGGCCCGAGGCCGTCGTGCAGTTCGCGGCGTAGCCGGCGGCGTTCCTCCTCGCGGGCGGTGACCAGCCGCTGCCGTGAGCGCAGCAGCTCGTCGGTCAGCGTCCGGGTGTGCAGGGCCATGCCGAGCTGCCCGGCGATGTCGGACACCAGGTCGCGATCGCGGTCGTCGAGGTTGTCCTCGCCCCGGCGGGATGACACCACGAGATAGCCTTCGACCTGCCCCTCGTACGTCAGGGGCAGGCGCACCAGCGGCTCGGCCGCGACACCGTGGGAGGCGACCGAGCTGCCGTCGGCGCTCTCGATGGCCACGTAGGGCAGCCGCAGCACGGTGGCGATCGCGTGCGCGAAGGAGCCGAGCGCCTCGCGGCCGGGCACGGCGTTGAGCCGGTGCCCGAGGTTGCGCAGGGTGCCGTACGGATCCTGGCGACCGCCGTAGAAGAGCCGATCCACCACGCGCTGGCTGCGGTCTCGCAGCGGCACGAAGCACAGCGCCACGGCGACCGCCGCGACGGGAGCCGCCACCTGTCGGGAGACGACCTGCGCCGCGGACGCGGACACGGCTGCGAAGGCAACGACCAGGGCGGCGGTGATCACGCCGTACGCCAGGGACCTGCGCAGGATCGTGTCGATGGACCACAGCCGGTACCGCAGCACGGGAACGACCAGAGTCAGGACGAATATCACCGCGTCCACGACCCCGCTGCCGGCCGGAAGCCGTTCGGTGACGGCCAGCGGGAACAACGCCAGGGCGGCGATCACGCCGACCGCGCGCCATTTCAGCTGCTGGCGGGCGACGCCCTGGGCCCGGGCGAACCGCACGACGACGCCCACCCCGGCGACCAGGCCGAGCAGCACCACCACCGGTGCCAGCACGAGCATGCCGTCGGCGACCCGTCCGACCACTGTTCCAGCGGTGAGCGGATGCGACACTCCCGGCGCGTTGCCGGCCACGTCGCGCAGGCTCGAACCGCTCAGCGCCCCGCCCAGGAAGACGAGGGCCGTGCTGGTGATGAGCACCTTCTCGAGTAGGCCGCCCCACCTGCTGGCTGGCCGGCCCGACGGGAACCGGATGTTGATCAGGCCCTGCGCTGCGATCGGCGCGAAGCCGAAGGCCGAGACGGTCAGGCCCCAGCGTGCCGCCGCGCTGGGGTCGCCGTGCACGACGGCCTCGTACGACGGCGGTAGGGCCAGCACCTGGACGACGACGAGCACCGCAGCGACGGCGAGCAGCCACCCGAACGGCAGGTCCGGGCGCCGGTCGATGAGCAACGCACCCGCCACGCCGTAGGCGATCATCGTGACCAGCGGTTCCAGCCACGCCGGGGACGCGTCGCCGGAGTCGGGGAAGGAATGGCCGCCGGTCACCCAGGCGAGCAGGAACACGACCCCGACCAGGACGGCCGCCAGCGTCGCGGCCGCCCACCGGCTGGCGTCACGGTTCGGGTGCGTTCGTGCAGCGTCGATGCGGTGAGTATGGCAACCCGGCCTGGACCTGACCATCGGTCGCGGTTCCCGACCAGCCGGGAACTCTTTCCCGGCCGCCCGGGACGGCGCCGCGTGGGCGCGGGAATTGCCGCCCTGGCCCGGTGAACGCAGCGCGACGGACGCTGAGCGCACTGACACCACAAGGAGGCCGTCATGAGAACGATCCGGTACACCGCCGCCGTCGCCACCATCGTCATGTCGCTGCTCAACCTGCCGATCGCGTTCGACGACGGGGGCGCCGGCATCACGGCTCCGCTGGCCTGGCTGATCAGCCTGCTCGGCGTGGCCGGCATCGTCGCCGCCGTCGCGCTGCTGCGTTCGGTCGCCTGGGCCACCCCCGCCGTGATCACCGTGGGCGCCCTCAACCTCATCGGCGCCGTCGTCGCGCTCGTGAGGAGCTCCGACGGGGCGATCATCGGCCTCGTGCTCAGCGCCATCGGTACCGGCCTGGCCATCGCCTACGCGATGCGCAGGCCCACGGCCGCCACACCGGCCCGCTGATCGCGGCGGGAAACGACCTCCAGGAGAACACCATGCGCACCGACATCGAATCGCCTGCCACGGCCACCTCGCCCCGCAAGCCGCTGCGCGACGTACGCGGCTTCTGGCGCGTCCTGCTCGCCGTCGTCGCCCCGCTGCCGATGCTCGGCATGGGCATCTACTACATCCTCAACCCCGCCGAAGGCGGAGCGGCCTTCGAGGAAACAGTCGCGGCGTACACGGCGCACAAGGACCTGGTCGGCACGATCCGCTACTTCGGCGTGCCGTTCCTCGTCGGCCTGATCCCGGCCACATTCGCCGTCGCCTGGGTCGCGCGTCGCGGCGCCCCACGCCTCACCACCGTCGGCGCCTGCATCGCGCTGCTCGGCGACCTCGCCGGCTTCCCGCTCATCCGCGGCAGCGACGAACTGGCCTACTACACCGTCAACAACGGCTTCGACGTGACCACCATGGCGAAACTGCAGAACGCCACGGACAACGACCCCCTCGGGCTGATCGCCGGCCTGCTGTTCATCGTGGGCATCGTCATCGGACTGCTGCTGCTCGGCCTGGCCCTGTGGCGCAGCGGCGCCGCACCGGCCTGGATGGGCATCGCACTCGCCGCCGGCGGGTTCACCCACCCATTCATGCCCGGCCACCTCGCCGCCGGCATCGGACTGCTGGTCGCCGCAGTCGGCTTCGCCGGCGCCAGCGTCGCCCTGCTGCGGATGCACAACGACGACTTCGACCTCGCCCCAGCCCGATTCACCCCAGGGTTGTAGGACCACCCGGCAACCGTGACCGCCGGCACCGAACCAGCCGGCGGTCGCGGTGATCGCCTTCAGCGCCGCGCGGCAACACCATTCGACACCATGAGGCCGCGGACGTACAGCGAGGACGACCACTGGCTGACCGAATGGTCCAAAACGTCAGCGACCTCGATCGACACCTCGGCATCCTCCCATGGCGAATTCCTCGTGCCACGACGTCCTCATCTGCCGCCGTCCCCGGATCCTCGATAGCTCGAACGCGACGACGGACTGCTGCCGGACAAACATCGGCAACATCGCAACCCTCGACGATGCCGTCGCCGCCCTCAACCCGACTGGGCGACGAAAGGGGAAGACGATCATCCGCGTTCGTCCGTG
>NZ_BMPI01000144.1 GCF_014647515.1 Dactylosporangium sucinum
CCTGGGTATTGGGTGCGGCAGGCGCGGGACGCGGTGCGGTTCGCCGACGACGTTCAGCGGCTCGTCGACGAGGGTGTCGGGCTGTTCGTGGACGTCAGCCCCGACGGGGTGCTGACCTCGATGATCGCCGCGACCGCGCCGGACGCCACCGTCGTGCCGACGTTGCGGGCCGGGCATCTGGTGCACACGGCGGCGGAGTTGTTCACCGCCGGGGTCGAGCTCGACTGGGCCGCGGTCCTCGGCGCGGGGGCGGCCGTCGAGCTGCCGACCTATGCGTTCCAGCACGAGCGGTACTGGCCGGTGCTGCTGCCGCCGCCGGCCGCCAACCGGGAGGCCGACGGGCCGTTCTGGGATCTCGTCGAGCGCGGTGACGCCGCCGAGTTCGCGGACACGCTCGACGTCGACGAGTCCGCCACGGCCGATGAGATCCTGCCCGCCCTCGCGCGGTGGCGCGGGCGGGAACAGGCGGCCGGCTGGCGGTACGAGGTCCGCTGGGAGCCCTTCAGCCCGGTGTCGGCGGTCACCGGCCGGTGGAGCGTCCTGACCGGGCCGGGCGTGCCGGCGGGGCTCGCCGAGACCGTCGCGGCCGGGCTGGCCGCGCGCGGCGCCGAGGTCACCCTCGACACGGACCTGCCGGCCGCCGCGGAGCACGTGCTCTCACTGCTCACCTGCGCCCCCGGCTCACCGGAGGCGTTCGACGCCACTGTGCGGCTCGTGCAGGCATGTGCCGAGCGGGGGCCGACCGGGCGACTGTGGTGCGTCACCCAGGGCCTCGACGCCGATCCGTGGACCTCGCAGATCTGGGGCCTCGGGCGGGTCGCGGCGCTGGAGTACCCGGCGCTCTGGGGCGGCCTGATCGACCTGCCGCCCGCCGTCGACGACGAGATCCTCGAGGACAAGACCCTCGACCAGCTGGCCGCGGTGCTGGCCGACGGCACCGAGGACCAGGTCGCCGTCCGCGCCGTCGGCGCTCGCGCGGCCCGGCTGACCCGGATGCGGCCGACGGCCGCGGCCCGGCACCGCCCGTCGCGGGGCACCGTCCTCGTGACCGGCGCGAGCGGCGCGCTCGGCGAGCGGGTCGCCCGCTGGGTCGCGAACGACGGCGCCGAGCGGGTCGTGCTCGCGTCCCGCCAGGGCGACGGCGCCGCCAACGCCGGGCGGCTAGCCGCCGAGCTCGCCGCCGCCGGTGCCGAGGCCGTGTTCGCCCGGTGCGACATCGCCGACCCCGAGCAGGTCCGCGCCCTCGTCGACCTCGCCGGTGACGGCCTCAGCGCCGTGTTCCACCTCGCCGGGGTGGGGGAGCAGACTCCCATCGCCGGCGCCGACCCGCGTGACTGGGCCGGCCCGATGGCCGCCAAGGTGACCGGCGCCCGGCTGCTCGACCGGGTCCTCGGCGACCGGCCCCTGGACGCCTTCGTGCTGTTCTCCTCGATCGCCGGGGTGTGGGGCAGTGGCGGGCAGGCCGCGTACGCCGCCGCCAATGCCTTCCTCGACGGCCTCGCCGCGGACCGCCGGCGGCGCGGACTCGCCGGCACCGCCATCGCCTGGGGACCCTGGCAGAGCGGCGGGATGGCCGGCGGAGCGACCGGCGAGTATCTCGCCAAGCGGGGCCTGCGGTCCCTCGACCCCACCGCCGCGCTGGCCGCGCTCGGCGACCTGCTGGACCGGGACGTGACCACCGCCGTGGTGGCCGACGTCGACTGGGCCGTCTTCGCGCCCGCGTTCACACTCGGCCGGCCCGCGCCCATCCTCACCGCCGTCCCCGAGGCCGCCGCCGCCCTGCGCGCCGCGGCCGGGCCGGGACCCGCGGAGGGCGACGGCGGGCTGGCCGCGAAGCTCGCCGGGCTCGACGAGGCCGGGCGGCGGCAGGCGCTGCTGGAGCTCGTCCGCGGCCGGGCCGCCGCCGTGCTCGGCCACGCCTCCGCCGGCGCCGTCCCGGCGGAGCAGGCGTTCAGCGAGCTGGGCTTCGACTCGCTGACCGCCATCGAGCTGCGCAACGGGCTGGCCCGGGCGACCGGGCTGTCGCTGCCGGCGACCGCGGTGTTCGACCACCCGAACCCGGCCGCGCTGGCCGAGTTCCTGCACGGCCGCATCGGTGGCGGCACCCGCCGGCAGGTCGTCGTGCAGTCGGCCGCCGTCGCCGACGAGCCGATGGCGATCGTGGGCATGGCCTGCCGGTACCCCGGCGGCGTCAGCACCCCCGATGAGCTCTGGACGCTGGTCGCGGACGGTGTCGACGGCATCGGGCCGGTCCCGCCCGACCGCGGCTGGGAGAGCTGGTTCACCGGCGGCGGGCACCCCGAGGGCGGGTTCGTCGCCGGCGCCACCGAGTTCGACGCCGCGTTCTTCGGCATCAGCCCGCGCGAGGCCCTGGCCATGGACCCGCAGCAGCGGCTCGTCCTCGAGGCGTCGTGGGAGGCGCTGGAGCGCGCCGGTCTCGACCCGGCGGCCCTGCGCGGCGAGCCGATCGGCGTTTTCGCCGGTGCCAGCAGCCCCGACTACGCCGCCCTGGCCGGCGCCAACCCGGAGGCGATGGCCGGCTACGTGGCCACCGGCATGGCCGGCAGCGTCCTGTCCGGGCGCGTCTCCTACGTCCTAGGGCTCACCGGGCCCGCGCTGACCGTCGACACCGCCTGCTCGTCCTCGCTCGTGGCGCTGCACCTGGCCGCGCAGGCGCTGCGCAACGGCGAATGCACCCTAGCCCTGGCCGGCGGGGTCACGGTGATGGCGACCCCGGCCGCGTTCGCCGAGTTCGCCCGGCAGGGCGGCCTGGCCGGCGACGGGCGCTGCAAGTCGTTCGCGGGCGCCGCGGACGGTACCACCTGGGGCGAGGGCGTCGGCATGCTCGTCGTCGAGCGGCTCTCCGACGCGCGCCGCAACGGCCACCGCGTGTGGGGCCTGGTGCGCGGCTCGGCGGTGAACCAGGACGGCGCCTCCAACGGCCTGACGGCGCCGAACGGCCCGTCGCAGGAACGGGTCATTCTGCAGGCGCTGGCCAACGCCGGTCTGTCGCCGTCCGAGGTGGACGTCGTCGAGGGCCACGGTACCGGTACCCGGCTCGGCGACCCGATCGAGGCGCAGGCGCTGCTCGCGACCTACGGGCAGGACCGGCAGGAGCCGCTGTGGCTCGGGTCGGTGAAGTCGAACATCGGCCACACCCAGGCCGCGGCCGGCGTCGCCGGGGTCATCAAGATGGTCCTCGCCATGCGCCACGCCACGATGCCGGCGACCCTGCACGTCGACGAGCCGTCGCCGGAGGTGGACTGGTCGGCCGGGAACGTGGCGCTGCTGACCGAGCCCCGGGCGTGGCCGAACGGCCGTCCCCGCCGGGCCGGGGTCTCCTCGTTCGGCATCAGCGGTACCAATGCGCACGTCATCATCGAGGAGGGCGACCCGGCCCCCGGCCCGGCGGACCCCGCGGCCGACGCGCCGACGGCCTGGATCGTCTCGGCCAAGTCGCCCCGGGCCCTGCGGGCACAGGCCGCACGGCTGGCCGACTGGGCCGAGCGGCACCCGGAGCACGGGATCAACGACACGGCGATCGCGCTGGCGACCCGGCGTTCCCGCTTCTCGCACCGGGCCGCGGTCACCGGCTCGGACGTCGCGCAGCTGGTCGCCGGCCTGCGGGACCTGGCGGTGACGGGCCACGGCGCGTCCGGCCCGGTCGCGGTGCTGTTCTCCGGGCAGGGCTCGCAGCGGGTCGGGATGGGCTCGGAGCTGTACGGCGCCCTGCCCGTCTACACGGCCACCCTGGACGAGATCCGGTCCTATGTGGACGTCGACCTGGGTGAGCGGATCGACGAGACGCAGTTCGCGCAGATCGGGCTGTTCGCCGTGCAGGTGGCCGTCTACCGGCAGTTGGAAGCCTGGGGTCTGCGGCCGCAGTGGCTGGGCGGGCACTCGATCGGTGAGTTGACGGCCGCGTATCTGGCCGGTGTCTGGGACCTTGAGGGCGCGTGCAGGATCGTGGCGGCTCGGGGCCGGCTGATGGCGTCCGCTCCGGCCGGTGGGTTGATGGCGTCGGTCGTGGCGTCGGAGGAGGAGATCCGGCCGTACCTCGTTGAGGGGCGGGTCGGTCTGGCGGCGGTGAACGGGCCGACGTCGGTGGTGGTGTCCGGTGACGCCGATGCCGTGACCGCGCTCATCGAGGGACGCAAGGCCAAGCTGCTGAAGGTCTCCCACGCGTTCCACAGCCACCACCTCGACGGGATCCTCGACGAGTTCCGTGCGGTGGTGGCGAGCGTCCCGGCGAACCAGCCGGTGATCGACGTGCTGGGTGACGTCACCGACCCGGAGTACTGGGTGCGGCAGGCCCGCGACGCGGTGCGCTTCGGCGAGACCGTGCGGCGGTTCACCGGCGAGGGCGTCAACGTGTTCGTCGACGTGAGCCCGGACGGGACGATGACGTCGATGGTCGCGGCCAACGCCGCCGAGGCGACGGTCGTGCCGACCCTGCGGCCCGGGAACCGGCTGATGAGCGCCGCGGGCGGCCTGCACGCGGCCGGCGTCGAGGTCGACTGGGCCGCGGTGCTGGGTGCCGAGCGGACCCCGGTGGAGCTGCCGACGTACGCGTTCGACCACGAGCGGTTCTGGTTCGAGGCCAAGCCGGTCGCGGACACCTCCGCGGGCCGGCGGTACGAGGTCCGCTGGGAGCCGGTCGAGCCGGCCGCACCGGCCGGCGCACTGACCGGCCGCTGGAGCGTCGTCACGGGGCCGTGGGTGCCGGACGGGCTCGCCGAGCTGGTCGCGGCCGGGCTGGCCGCACGCGGCGCCCAGGTCACTGTCGACCGGGAACGGCCGGCGAGCTGGGACGGTCACGTCATCTCGCTGCTCGGCTGCGCCGACGGTCCGGACAGCCCCGGCCTGGCCGCCAACGCCCGCCTCGTGCGGGCCGCCGCCGAGCATGGGCTGACCGGCCGGCTGTGGTGCGCGACCCAGGGCCTGGACGCCGACCCGTGGACCGCGCGGACCTGGGGCCTCGGCCGGGTCGCCGCGCTGGAGCACCCCGCGCTGTGGGGCGGCCTGGTCGACCTGCCGCCCACGGTGGACGACACCGCCCTCGACCGTCTCGCCGCCGTCCTGGCCGGCGGCGAGGACCAGGTCATGATCGGGCCGGACACCACCCGCGCCGCCCGCCTCACCCGGGCCACCGAGGCGCCGGACACCAAGGAATGGACGCCGGGCGGCACGGTCCTGGTCACCGGGGCCAGCGGCGCGATCGGCGCACGCGTCGCCCGCTGGGCCGCCGAACGCGGCGCCACCCGCCTGATCCTCGCCTCCCGCCAGGGCCCCGACGCCGCCGGCGCCGACCGGCTCGCCGCGGACCTCGCCGCGGCCGGCGCCGAAGCCGTCTTCGCCCGCTGCGACATGGCCGACCCGGTCCAGGTCCGCGCGCTGGTGGAGACCGCCGGCGCCGGCCTCACCGCGGTCTTCCACGCCGCCGGCGTGGCCACCGTCGAACCGCTCGCCGAGACCGACCCGGCGACGTGGCCCTCGGCGATGGCCGCCAAGGTGACCGGCGCCTGGGCGCTCGACCGGGCCCTCGGCGACCGGCCCCTCGATGCGTTCGTGGTGTTCTCCTCGATCGCCGGGGTGTGGGGCAGCGGCGGGCAGGCCGCCTACGCCGCCGCCAACGCGTTCCTCGACGGGCTCGCCGCCGACCGGCGCCGCCGCGGCCTCGCCGCCACCGCCATCGCCTGGGGCCCGTGGGCCGGCGGGGGCATGGCCGACGGGCCGGCCGGGGACTATCTGGCCCGCCGGGGCCTGGCCGCGCTCGACCCGGGCCTCGCGCTCGCCGAGCTCGGCCGCGCCCTCGACGAGGACCGGACCGCCGTCACCGTCGCGGACGTCGACTGGTCGGTGTTCGCCCCGGCCTACACGCTGGGCCGGCCGGCGCCGCTGCTCGCCGCCGTCCCCGAGGCCGCCGCCGCGGTCCGGGCCGCGACCGGGGAAGCGCCGGCGACCGCGGAGGGGCCGTCGCTCGCCGACCGGCTCGCCGGGCTCGACGCCGCCGAGCAGCGCCGGCGCCTGCTCGACATCGTCCGGGGCCGGGTCGCCGCCGTCCTCGGCCACGCCTCGGCCGACGGGGTGCCGGCCGACCAGCCGTTCAGCGACCTCGGCTTCGACTCGCTGACCGCGCTGGAGCTGCGCAACGCCCTCGGCCGGGAGACCGGGCTGGCGCTGCCGGCGACCCTCGTCTTCGACTACCCCGACCCGGCCGCCGTCGCCGCGCACCTGCACACCGCCGTCATGCCGCCGGAGCGCTCGCCGCGCGAGCTCGCCCTCGACGGCCTCGACCGGCTGGAGGCGGCGCTGGCCGCGCTCGCGGGCGACGACGCCGCCCGCGGCCTGGTCGTCACCCGGCTCCAGGCACTGCTCGCCGGCCCGTCCAACGGCCACGGGGCCGTGCCCGGCTCCGTCCCGGCGGCCGGCGCGCCGCCCGCCGGCGCGGCCGAGCACCTCGCGGCCGCCAGCACCAGCGAGATCTTCGACTTCATCGACAAGCAACTGGGCCGCTCGAAGTAGCGGGGAGGGCGGGTACGGCGTGGCAACGGAAGCAGAGCTGGTCGACTACCTCAAGTGGGTCACGGCGGATCTCGCCGAGACCCGGCGGCGGGTGGCCGAGCTGGAGTCCGGCCGGCCCGAGCCGGTCGCGATCGTCGGCATGAGCTGCCGGTACCCCGGCGGCGTCGGCACCCCCGACGAGCTGTGGGAGCTGGTCGCGGACGGCCGGGAGGGCCTCTCGCCGCTGCCCGCCGACCGCGGCTGGGAGGCCATGGGCCTGCTCGTGCCCGAACTGCTCGGCGACGCCCGGCCGCAGGGCGGCTTCGTCGCCGACGCCGCCGGGTTCGACGCCGCGTTCTTCGGCATCAGCCCCCGCGAGGCGACCGCCATGGACCCCCAGCAGCGGCTGCTGCTGGAGGCCGCGTGGGAGGCCGTCGAGCGGGCCGGCATCGACCCGGCGCAGCTGCGCGGCGAGCCGGTCGGCGTGTTCGCCGGCGCCAGCGCCCCCGACTACACCGCCCTGGCCGGCGCCAACCCGGAGGCGATGGCCGGCTACGTCTCCACCGGCGTGTCCGGCAGCGTCCTGTCCGGCCGGATCGCCTACGTCCTCGGCCTCACCGGCCCGGCGGTCACCGTCGACACCGCCTGCTCCTCATCGCTGGTCGCGCTGCACCTCGCCGCGAACGCGCTGCGCGCCGGGGAGTGCAGCCTGGCCCTCGCGGGCGGGGTGGTCGTGATGGCCTCGCCGGTCGCGTTCAACGAGTTCGCCCGCCAGGACGGCCTCGCCGGTGACGGGCGCTGCAAGTCCTACGCGGCGGCGGCCGACGGTACCGGCTGGGGCGAGGGCGTCGGGATGCTCGTCGTCGAGCGGCTGTCCGACGCGCGCCGCAACGGCCACCGCGTCCTCGCCGTGGTCCGCGGCAGCGCCGTCAACCAGGACGGCGCCTCCAACGGCCTGACCGCCCCCAACGGGCCCTCGCAGGAGCGGGTCATCCTGCAGGCGCTCACCAACGCGGGGCTCACCCCGGCCGAGGTCGACGTCGTCGAGGGCCACGGCACCGGCACCCGGCTGGGCGACCCGATCGAGGCCCGCGCCCTGCTCGCCACCTACGGCGTGCAC
The DNA here is from genome assembly GCF_014647515.1 of Dactylosporangium sucinum. Lineage (GTDB taxonomy): Bacteria > Actinomycetota > Actinomycetes > Mycobacteriales > Micromonosporaceae > Dactylosporangium > Dactylosporangium sucinum. The sequence goes on from NZ_BMPI01000144.1 coordinate 7,625, forward strand.
CGGACCGAGCCGCTGTGGCTCGGCTCGGTCAAGTCGAACCTCGGCCACACCCAGGCCGCGGCCGGCGTCGCCGGCATCATCAAGATGATCCAGGCGATGCGCCACCGGACCATGCCGCGGACGCTGCACGTCGACGCGCCGTCGCCGCACGTGGACTGGACCGCCGGGCGGGTCGAGCTGCTGACGCGGGCCCGCCCGTGGCCGGCGTCCGGGGACCGGCCCCGCCGCGCCGGGGTGTCGTCGTTCGGCATCAGCGGCACCAACGCCCACGTGATCCTCGAGGAGGGCGACCCAGTCCCGGCCGCCGAGCCCGCCGCGCCGGCGGAGACCGCCTGGATCGTGTCGGCCCGCACCGAACGCGCCCTGCTCGCCCAGGCGGCCCGGCTCGCCGACTGGGCCGAGCAAGCCGATGACGCCGCCGGCGACATCGCCGCCGCCCTGGCCACGAAGCGTTCCCGGTTCCCGTACCGCGCCGTGGCCACCGGCTCGGACCGGGCCCAGCTCGTCGCCGGGCTGCGCTCGGTGATCCCCGGGCCGGCGGCTGCCGCCGCCCCGAAGGTCGTGATGCTGTTCCCGGGCCAGGGTTGGCAGCGTGCCGGCCTGGGTGCGGAGCTGCTGGCGTCGTCGCCGGTGTTCGCGGC
>NZ_BMPI01000145.1 GCF_014647515.1 Dactylosporangium sucinum
CAGCCCTACGGCACCGACCGCGCCCTCGAACGCGGTGGCACCCCCACCGACGGCTACACCGTCGACTTCCGCTGACCGGCGGCGCCCCGGCTCATCCCCGGGGCGCCGCAGTCGTGGTACTGCGGGCCAGGTCGGCGAGCGCCATGCGGGCGAACTCGCATCCATCCCGGGCGGCAGCGGGAACAACTCGTCGGACGACGGCACGCTCGGCTGGTCGAAGAAGAGGAGGTTCGTGCCGCCGCCGCAGCAGCAGCCGACCAGGAGCGCCCCCGCGGCGACCGCGGACGCGCTCACCCGCACCCACCGCGGCCGGTCGGCGGCGGCCTTGAACCACCGGGGCCGCCCCGGCCGCGGGGACGCCGATCCGCCACCACAGTTGCTTCGCCACGGCGCCATCAAAGCAGCCGCGACGCCCCGGCGCCGCCCCGTGGACAGCGGGTGACGGACGAGTCGACCTGTACGCCGGGTTCTGTCCCTGCCCTGCGGCAGGGGGCGGCCATCCATCTCGGCCTGCCGTTGCCGGCAGGCTCCAGCGGTCTACCCGCAGGCATCGGGCGGGCCGCCCTCGAACGCCTGCGCAGGCCGTCACCCCGAAGGGATCGGGCCCTTTTGACCTTGCTCCGGGTGGGGTTTACCGAGCCGCCCCGGTCACCCGGGGCGCTGGTGGGCTCTTACCCCACCGTTTCACCCTTACCCACTGCTGGGCGGTCTGTTCTCTGTGGCACTTTCCCGCGGGTCACCCCGGGTTGCCGTTAGCAACCACCCTGCCCTGTGGAGCCCGGACGTTCCTCGGCGACGCAACCCCGCAGGGATGCGCCGACGCGGCCGCCCGGTCGACTCGTCCGTTCCCATCTATCCTAAGCCGACCATGAACCTCCCAGACATCGTGCTCCTGGCCATCGCCGGGCTCGCCGCGGGCACCGTCAACGCGATCGCCGGCGGTGGGTCGCTCATCACGTTCCCGGCGCTGATCGCGACCGGGCTCGGGTCGGTGCCGGCCAACGTCACGAACTCCGTGTCGGTCTTCCCCGGGTACGTCGCCGCCGTGTACGGCAGCCGGACCGACCTCGCCGACCTCGCGCGCGACCACACCGGCAAGCGGACCCTGCTCGGGCTGGTGCCGACCTCGCTCGTCGCGGCGAGCCTGGGCTGTGCCCTGCTGCTCGCCACCCCGCAGAAGGCGTTCGATCTGCTCGTACCGTTCCTGGTGCTCGCCGCGGCCGGCGTGCTCGCGTTCCAGGACCGGCTGCGGCGCCTGGTCGGGCACCCGCGGCACCTGTCGCCCCGCCGCCGGGTGCTGAGCCTGCACGCGATGGTGTTCGTCGGCTCCCTCTACGGCGGGTACTTCGGCGCCGCCCTCGGCGTCATGCTCGTCGCCGCGCTCGGGCTGGTGCTCGACGCGTCGATGGCCCGCGTCAGCGCGCTCAAGAACGTCATCTCGGCCCTCGGCGGGCTGGTGACGGTCGTCGCGTTCGGGCTGTTCGGGCCGGTGGATTGGGCCGACGTGGCGATCGTCGCGCCGGCCGCGATCGTCGGCGGCTACGTCGGCGCGCGGGTGGCCCGGCGGCTGCCGGGCGCGGTGCTCAAGGGGCTGATCGTGGCCTTCGGCACGACCGTCGGCCTGATCCTGCTCTACCGCGCCGTGAGCTGAGCCAGGTGGGCGGTCTCGTTCACGGTACGGACCGCGACCCCGCCGTCGGGCCAGGAGTCCACCAGTGACAGCCCGGCCGGGTCGAGGTACAGCCGGTGCAGGAAGGAGTCGCCGGCCGCGAGCGCGTCGCGCAGGAGCAGCTTGATCGGCGTCACGTGGCTCACGACCGCGATCTGGCGTCCCTCGTGCCGCTGCTGCAGGCGCCGCACGGCCCGCCGGACCCGCATGCTCACCTGCTGGAAGCTCTCCCCGCCGGGCGGCGCGACGGCGGTGGAGGCGAGCCAGCGGTCGAGCTCGGCGGGGTAGCGCTCGCGCACCTCGCCGAACGTCAGCCCCTCCCACTCGCCGAAGTCGCACTCCACCAGGTCGTCGTCGACCTCGACCGGCAGCCCGGCGAAGGCGGCGGCGCTGTCCCGGCAGCGCGTGAGCGGGGAGGAGACGACGACCTCGATCGCCGGCGCCAGCTCCAGGGCCCGGGCGGCGGCGCGGGCGGCCTGCTCCCGGCCGCGGTCGGAGAGCGGGACGTCGCCACTGCCGGAGTACCGCTTCTCGGCCGTCAGCGGCGTCTCCCCGTGCCGCACGAGCACCATCCGCAACGCCGAGCCGGTGGCGGGCGGCGCCCAGGAACTCCCTGCGGGAGCGGGCGCGGCCGCGCCGTCCATCGCGGCGTTGGCCAGGCGATCGGCCTCGCGGTTCTGCTCGCGGGGGATCCAGCCGTACCGCACCGCCCGGAACCGGCCGGCCAGCTCCGACGCCTGCGCCGCGAGCGGCCGCAGCCCCGGATGCTTGATCTGCCACCGCCCCGACATCTGCTCGACGACGAGCTTCGAGTCCATCCGGACCTCGACCTCGGCCGCGCCGAGCTCCAGCGCGGCCTTCAGCCCTTCGATCAGCCCGGTGTACTCGGCGACGTTGTTGGTGGTGACCCCCAGCGCGCCGAGCCGCTCGGCCAGCACCTCGCCCGTCTCGGCGCGGACCACGGCGCCGTAGCCGGCCGGCCCCGGGTTGCCGCGGGACCCGCCGTCCGCCTCGACCGTGACCCGCACCGCGCTACAGCCCCGACTCCGGCGTGCGGACCAGGATGCGCCGGCACTCCTCGCAGCGCACGACGTCGTCCGCCGGCGCGGCCTTGACCCGGGCCCGGTCGCCGCCGGACAGCTCGATGCGGCAGCCCTCGCAGCGGCCCTGGCGGAGCATCGCGGCGCCGATGCCGCCGCTGCTCTCGCGGATCTTGTCGTACAGCGTGACGAGGTCGGGCGGCAGGTCGGCGGCGAGCGGCCGCCGCCCGGCCTGGCGGAACTCCTCGTCCTTGGCGATCCCGGCCAGCGCCTCGACGCGGCGGCGCTCCGCCTCGTCCCGGGTGGCCCGGGACGCCTCCAGCCGGCCGGTGACCTCGTCGAGGGTGGCCTGGGCGGTCTCCCGCTGCTCCATGAGCTCCAGCTCGGCGTCCTCCAGCTCGCTCTGGCGCCGGTTGAGGGTGCCGATCTCGTGCTGCAGGGCCTCCAGCTCGCGCGACGGGCCGGTGCCGGCGTCGAGCCGGGCCTGGTCCTTGTCCTTGCGGCTGCGCACCTGCTCGACGTCGCGCTCCAGCCGCTCGATGTCGCGGTCGAGGTCGTCGACGGCGACCTGGGCCCGGATCCGCTCGTCCTCCAGGGCGGACAGCTCGCGGGCCAGCTTGTCGAGCTCGGCGTGCTCGGGCAGCGACTTGCGCTTGTGCGCGAGCTGGGTCAGCGCGATGTCGATCGCCTGCAGGTCGAGCAGCCGACGCTGAGCCGACGGGTCAGCTTTCACGGGTGGGAGTCCTCCACAGGGTCCAGGGCGACGTGTCCACATCGGACACGATCGTCTCCACGCCGGCCTCCGAGCGCAGGAACGCGGCGACGTCGTCGAGCCACGGCCGCTCCGACGCCCAGTGGCTGACGTCGAGGAGGGCCGGACCGCCGTTCGCCAGGTGCTCCTGGGCCGGATGGTGGCGCAGGTCCGCGGTCAAGTATGCGTCAACGCCCGCCCGCACAGCGTCGCCGAGGAAGGCGTCGCCGGCTCCGCCGGACACCGCCACCGTAGTGACCGGCGTGGATGGGGACCCTGCCGCCCGTACACCTCCGGCAAACAGCGGCGCCGCGAACTCGGCGAACTCGGCCAGCGTGGTGGGCTCCGGCAGCCGGCCGATGCGCCCGTGTCCCCGGGCCGGATCGCCGGGCGACGGCCGCAGCGGGCGCAGGCCGGTCAGGCCCAGGCGGGCGGCCAGCGCGTCCGACACCCCCGGGTTGGCCACGTCGCCGTTGGTGTGGGCGGTGTACAGCGCCACGCCCGCCCGGATGAGCCGGTGGACGATGCGCCCCTTGTAGGTGGTCGGCGCGAGCGTCGAGACGCCGCGCAGCAGCAGCGGATGGTGGGTGAACAGGAGCTCGGCCCCGGCCGCCACGGCCTCCTCGACCGTCGCCGGGTCGCAGTCGACGGCGAGGAGGACCTTGGTGACGGGCGCGTCGGGCTCGCCGAGGACGAACCCGACGCGGTCCCAGTCCTCGGCCCAGGACGGTGGGTAGCGCTGCTCCAGCAGCCGCACCAGTTCGGCGACGCGCACGGCGTGACGTTACTCCACCCCGCCGGTACCGGCGATGCGCTGGGCCTGCACCGACGGATACTCCTCCAGCGCGTCCAGCGCCAGCTCCCACGGGAACTGGTCGATGAACTGGTCACCGGTGCCCGGCGGGTGCAGGCGCAGGACGTCGTCGCCGTAGAGCACGGTGACGCCCCACGCGCGCAGCCGCTCGATGGACTGGCCGAACGCCGGGTGCGCGGCCATGGCCGCGTTGGTGAACGGCATCGCCACGATCGGCAGGCCCAGCCCGACCCCCTCGACGATGAGACCCAGGGCGAGCGTGTCGGCGATGCCGGCCGCCCACTTGTTGACGGTGTTGACCGTGGCCGGGGCGACGATCATCGCCTCGGCCGCCGGCAGGACGTCTGGTTCTCCCGGGTACTTGTAGCGGTGCCGCACCGGATGCCCCGTCTGGGCGACGAGTCGAGGGATGTCGACCCATTTGAGGGCATCCGGAGTGGCGACCACACACACTTCCCAGCCCCGCTCCTGGGCGAGCGAGACCAACTTGCCGGCACCCTGGGTGCACGGCGATCCGCACACAACGACGTACAGGACACGTCCGGACATGCCGGCATTGTGCACTGTTGCTACACGCCCACGCTCATGTGTTCGGCAAGTTCAGCCACAGAGGCGGACGGCGTGCCCCGGGTGCGGCGCAGGACGTCGCTGAGCACCTCCCGGGCCAGCGGCCGGCAGCGGATCTCCGAGGGGGCGAGCCGGTCGCCCTCCAGGAGCATCTCGCTGGCCAGCTCGATGTCGCCGATGAGGGCCCGGGCGCGGGCCTGGTCGAGGTAGTGGTGGGCCCGCCGCTCGGGCAGCAGCGCGTTGAACCCCTCCGGATCGAGCTGGTCGTGTACCTCCACCGCCAGCCGTCCCTCACCCAGCTCGACGGCGGCCGCAGCCCGGTGCAACTGGACGTTCGTCGGGCCGAAGCACGTCCAGTAGTAGTTGGCGTCGTAGTCGAGCCCGCGCGCCGCCTCCTCCGCGCCGTTGAGCAGGTCGCGCACGGTGGCGCTGTCGCCGATCCGGGCGGCCGCCATCGCGCCCTGCATGAGCAGCTGGCCGTAGACGGACAGCCGCTCGGGCGAGCTGTCGTTGCCGTTGGTGCCGGGCGCGAGCCGGTTGGCGATGTTGACGTTGATCTCCAGCGAGGGCCGGGACCGCCCGAGCGCGAGCAGCGCCTGCGCCACCCGTACGGTCGCGGTGCCGGCCAGGAGCTGGTCGCCGGCCCGCTGGGAGACCGCGATGGACCGGTCGGCGGCCAGCCAGGACAGCTCGTGCTCGCCGAGCTTGCGCAGGGCCGAGGACGAGATCTGGTACACCTGGCCGAGCAGGTGGGCGGCCTCGTCGGCGTGCGGGCCGTCGTTGAACGCGGTGTCGGCCGCCTGCGCCTCGCGCAGCAGGCGGGGCAGCGTGCGGGCGAGCGTGCCGTACTTCGCGTGCTGGTACGACAGCCAGGCGTGCGTGACGGCCTTGCGCAGCTCCGCCAGCGGCGGCGGCTCGGGCGGGGCGTAGAAGAACGCGCTGATCTGGTCGTAGCGCTCCAGCGCCGCCCGGATCTCCTCGACCTCGACCTGGTCGACGCAGTTGACGCCGTCCGGCCGCCGTTCGGGGTCGCGGCCGAGCAGAATCTGCACGTCGAGCTGCAGGACGTCGGCGATCTCGTAGACCACCGAGAACTTGTCGAGGCGCCGGACACCCCGCTCCACCTTGTCGACCCAGCTCTTGGACTTGCCGAGGCGGTCGGCGAAGACCTGCTGGGACATCTTGCGGCGGTTCCGCCAGTACGCCACGCGGCGGCCGATGGGCAGCTCATCCACGTCGCTCACCTCCGGAGGTCACCCCGCTCGGTCGATATCGCACGAATTGTGCGGTCCGTCCGGCTCGCGTGTTCGTACGTTCTGTCGTGCAAGTTGCAGCCCCCGTCGCCATGGCCAACGACGCACAATGCGTCCGGTGACGCGACGTGGTCCTGTGCGCACTTTCGTGTGATCGCGGCTGGCAGGAGGCGTTGATGGTGGCCTGGGAACGGTTCAAACTGCGCCGGGCGGCCGCCGAGTACGCGGCGCACGGCTGGCCCGTCCGGCCCGGCTCGTTCCTGGTCGGCCGGCGCGCGCGGGCCCGCCGCTTCCACTGCGGCGAGCCGGGCTGCCGGACCGTGGCCTGCCATCCGACCCGGCTGCCGCCGACCACCGCGGCGGACGTCGTGGCCGGCTACTGGCGCGTCCACCCGTACACGGTGCTGCTGCCGACCGGCCGGGCGTTCGACATCCTGGAGGTGCCGGCCGCGCTCGGGCGCGCGGCGCTGCTCGGCGACGGCTTCGTGGCGGCGCGGGGGCCGGTGGCCGTGACTCCCGGCGATCGATGGATGTTTCTGGTACTGCCGGGGCACGGCGTCCTGCCCGAGCTCTCGCAGCAGCCCGGCGTGGTCCTGCACGGCCAGGGCTCGTGGGTTCCCGCTCCGCCCAGCCCTCAGTTCGGGGGCCGGGTACGGTGGGAACTGCCGCCGGATGCGCACGGCTGGCGACCCGCCGAGCCGTATGCGGTCCAGGCGCTCATGCTCGACGCCATCGGCGCCGGTCCGTCGTTCTCGTCCCGCCAGCGGGCCACGTGGCGCGCGGCGGCATAACTGGGAATCCATGACGGGCTTCCTGTGGGTCTCGTCCTGCGGGGGGCTGTCCTGCTGCTGCGAAGCCGCATGGCATGATCCGCAGGGCGATCGCGCACAAAGTTTCACGTGCAGAATTCATGCCAATGCCCAACGTAGCGTCGTGGTGGCCCTACGTCGACCCCTGTACCCCGCATGGGGTACTCAACGACTCCGCAGTCGCCTACTCAACATTGAGTGATGATCTACTCTATTGATCATCTTCATGCAGCACTCGCGCCGCGCCGCCACCCGGCCCCGGACGCTGCCGCCCGCACCGCCCGCCGGCCGTGCACCCGCCGCCGCCCTGCACCCGCCGCCGCCCTGCACCCGCCCGCCGGCCGCCGCCCACACCGCCGCATCGCACTGACCACGCCGCCCACGCCCCGCGATCTTGGACTTGCGGTCCCGGGAAGGTCCGCTATTTCGGCATAAAGACGGGACCACAACTCCAAGATCGCGGAGTAGCTGGTGGCACGGACCCTCGACACGGCCCGGCGGGCACGGACGGACGCGGGCGGGCACGGACGGGCGGGCGCGGGCACGGACGGGCGGGCGCGGGCACGGACGGGCGGGCGCGGGCACGGACGGGCG
>NZ_BMPI01000146.1 GCF_014647515.1 Dactylosporangium sucinum
TGGACGACGGTATGGTGATGTCGCTGACTCCGGAGCGGCTCGACGCCGTGTTGCGGGTGAAGGCCGTCGCCGCGCGCTATCTCCACGAGTTGACCGCGGATCATCCGGTGACCGCGTTCGTGCTGTTCTCCAGCGCCTCCGGAGTGTTCGGCGCCCCGGGACAGGCCAACTACGCCGCCGGCAACGCCTACCTCGACGCCCTCGCCGCACAGCGGCACGCGCTCGGCCTCCCGGCGACGTCGTTCGCGTGGGGGCTGTGGGAGCAGGAGACCGGCATGGCGGGCCGGCTCGACGACGCCCAGCGGCGTCGCATCGCCCAGTCCGGGGCTCCGCTGACCGCCGAGCTCGGCCTCGCCCTCCTCGACGCCGGGCTCGGCGCCGGGTCGCCGCTGCTCGTCGCGGCCCGGCTCGACCTGCCCCGGATGCGGACCCAGCTGGCCGGCCAGACCGTGCCGGCGCTGCTGCGCGGGCTGATCCGCGGTAGCCGCCGCGACGCCGCGGCCGGCGCGGCCAACGGGCCGCTGGCCGGGCGCGCCGGGAGCCTCGCCGGGCTCACCGACGCCGAGCTGCTCGGCATCGTCCGCGCCCAGGTCGCCGCGGTCCTCGGGCACGCCTCCGCGGACGCGGTGCCGGCCGGGCGGGCGTTCAACGAGCTCGGCTTCGACTCCCTCACCGCCGTCGAGCTCCGCAACAGCCTCGCCCGGGTGACCGGGCTGTCGCTGCCGGCCACGCTCGTGTTCGACTACCCGAACCCCGGGGCGCTGGCCGCGTACCTCCGCGACCGGCTCGGCGGGGTCGCCCGGACGGTCACGGTCCACACGGCCAAGGTCGTCGACGAGCCGGTGGCGATCGTGGGCATGGCCTGCCGGTACCCCGGCGGTGTCCTCTCCCCGGACGACCTCTGGCACCTCGTGGAGACCGGCGGCGACGGCATCGCCGCGTTCCCCACCGACCGCGGCTGGGACGTCGACCGGATCTTCGACGCGACGCTGGACCGCGAGTACCTCGCCGAGGGCGGGTTCGTGCCCGGCATGGCCGAGTTCGACGCCGGGTTCTTCGGCATCAGCCCCCGCGAGGCCCTGGCCATGGACCCGCAGCAGCGGCTGCTGCTGGAGACGTCGTGGGAGGCCCTGGAGCGCGCCGGGATCGACCCGGGCTCGCTGCGCGGCGAGCAGGCCGGCGTCTTCGCGGGCCTCATGTACCACGACTACGTCTCCCGGCTGCCCTCCCTGCCCGACAGCGTCTGGGGCTTCGTCGACACCGGCAACGCTGGCAGCGCCCTGTCCGGCCGCATCGCCTACGTGCTCGGCCTGACCGGGCCGGCGATGACGGTCGACACCGCCTGCTCCTCGTCGCTGGTGGCGCTGCACCTGGCCGTGCAGGCGATCCGCAACGGCGAATGCGGCCTGGCCCTCGCCGGCGGCGTGACCGTCATGGCCACGCCCGGGACGTTCGCCGGGTTCGCCCGGCAGGGCGGCCTGGCCGGCGACGGGCGCTGCAAGTCCTACGCGGGCGCCGCCGACGGTACCGGCTGGGCCGAGGGCGTCGGCGTCCTCGTCCTGGAACGCCTGTCCGACGCCCGCCGCAACGGCCACCGGGTCTGGGGCGTGGTGCGCGGTTCGGCGGTCAACCAGGACGGCGCCTCGAACGGTCTCACCGCCCCCAACGGCCCGTCGCAGGAGCGGGTGATCCTGCAGGCGCTGGCCAGCGCCGGTCTGTCACCGTCCGATGTGGACGTCGTCGAGGGCCACGGCACCGGCACCCGGCTCGGCGACCCGATCGAGGCGCAGGCGCTCCTCGCGACCTACGGCCAGGACCGTGACGAACCGCTGTGGCTCGGGTCGGTGAAGTCGAACATCGGCCACACCCAGGCCGCGGCCGGGGTCGCCGGGGTCATCAAGATGGTCCTGGCGATGCAGCATGCCACCATGCCGGCGACCCTGCACGTGGACGAGCCCACGCCCCAGGTCGACTGGACCGCCGGGCGGGTGTCGCTGCTCACCGAGGCCCGGCCGTGGCCGAACGGGCGGCCCCGCCGGGCGGGGGTGTCGTCGTTCGGGATCAGCGGTACCAACGCCCACGTCATCATCGAGCAGGGCGACCCCGCGCCGCGGCCCGACCCCGTCGAAGCCCCGGCCGCGTGGCTCGTGTCGGCGCGGTCCGAGGCCGCGCTGCGCGCCCAGGCCGCCCGCCTCGCCGACTGGGCCGCCGAAAGCCGCGACGGCCTCGTCGACACCGCCGTCGCCCTGGCCACCCAGCGCTCCCACTTCCCCTACCGCGCCGTCGCCACCGGCGCCACCCGCGACGAGCTCATCCTGCGCCTGCGCGAGATCACCGGCGCCGCGCCGGGCAACCCCGGCCGCACCGTCCTGGTCTTCCCCGGCCACGGCTGGCAGCGCGCCGGCCTCGGCACCGAACTGCTCGCCACCGAACCGGTGTTCGCAGCGTCGATCGACGAATGCGCCCGGGCCCTCGCCCCGTGGGTGGACTTCGACCTGCGGACCGTGCTGGCCGACGACTCGTGGCTCGGCTCGGTGGAGCGCGTGCAGCCGGTGCTGTGGGCGCTGATGGTGTCCCTGGCCCGGCTGTGGGAATCGGTGGGCGTCACGCCCGACGCCGTCGTCGGCCACTCGCAGGGCGAGGTCGCCGCCGCCGTCATCGCCGGGGTCCTCACCCTCGACCAGGGCGCGCAGGTCGTCGCCGTCCGGTCCCGGGCCCTGCGGGACCTGACCGAGCCCGGCGCGATGGCCTCGGTCGCGGCCCCGCCCGCCGAGGTCGAGGGCTGGCTCACCGGCGGGATCACCGTCGCCGCCGTCAACGGGCCCGCCGCTGTCGCCGTCAGCGGGCCGGAGGCGCTCGTCCGGGATTGGGTCGCCGGCCTGGCCGAGCGGTCCGGACGCGAGGTCCGCACCCGGGTCCTCGCCGTCGACTTCGCCTCCCACTCGCCGCTGGTCGCCGCGGCCGCCGAGCACACCGGCGTCGCGCTCGCCGGGCTGCGGCCCGCCGCCGCGCGCATCCCGTGGTACTCCACGGTCACCGGGTCGCTCATGACCGGCGAGGACGCCGGCGGCGACTACTGGCGCGCCAACCTGCGCGAGCCGGTCCGCTTCGCCGACGCCACCGAGGCGCTGGCCCGCGCCGGGTACACGACCTTCGTCGAGGCCGCCGGCCACCCCGTCCTCCTCGCGAACGTCGTCGAGACCGCCGAGCACGCCGGCGTCGACGTCGTCACCACCGGCACCCTGCGCCGCGACGAGCCCGAACGGCTCCAGCTGCTCACCGCGGCCGGCGTCCTGCACACCGCCGGCGTCGGCGTCGACTGGCCCCGCCTGCTCAACGGCGGCGCCGCGACCACGCCCGTCGCGCTGCCGACCTACGCCTTCGAGCACAGCCGGTACTGGCTGGACGCCACCGGCGGCGCCGGCGACATGCGCGCCGCCGGGCTCGGCGACACCGGCCACCCGCTGCTGCCGGCCGCCGTCGGCGTCGCCGGCGGGCAGGGCCGTATGCTCACCGGCCGGCTGTCCCTGGCCGCCCAGCCGTGGCTCGCCGACCACGAGGTCGCCGGGACGGTCCTCGTCACCGGCACCACCATGCTCGAGCTCGCCGTCCGCGCCGCCGACGAGGTCGGCCGCCGGGCCGTGCGGGAGCTGACCCTGCACGCGCCGCTCGCCGTGCCCGCCCGCGACGGTGTCCGGCTCCAGGTCACCGTCGGCGAGCCGGCCGGCGACGGCGGCGACCGGGAGGTCGGCATCTACGCCGCCACCGGCGACGACGAGGACTGGGTGCGTTACGCCAGCGGTACCCTCACCGACAACCCCGGGCCGGCCCCCGGCGCCGACTTCGGTGCCTGGCCCCCGGCCGGCGCCGAGCCGGTGCCGATCGACGGGCTCTATGAGCGGGTCGCCGCCGCCGGCGTCGTCTACGGGCCCGCGTTCCAGGTCCTGCGCAACGTCTGGCGGCGCGGCGATGACGTCTTCGCCGACGTCGTCCTGCCCGGTGACGTCGCCGACCGGGACAGCCCCTTCGGCATCCACCCGCAGCTGCTCGACGGCGCGACCCAGGCCCTGGCCGCCGCCGGTGCCGAGGGCGCCGACGGCATGCCGTTCGTCTGGTCCGACGCGCGGCTGTACGCCACCGGGGCCACCCACCTGCGGATGCGGGTCGGGCCCGCGGCCGAGGGCGGTGTGGCCATCCTGGCCGTGGACGCCGGCGGGGAGCCCGTCGTGTCCGTCGGCTCCCTCGTCCTGCGGCCCGTCACCGCCGGGCCCGGGCGCGGCCCGTCGCTGCGGGACGCGATGTTCGCGCTCGACTGGACCCCCGCCGCCACCGACGTCGCCGCCCCCGCCGGGCCGTGGACCGTCGTGGGCGCCGACCCGCACGCGGTGGCGAAGCACCTCGCCGCGGCCGGGTTCACCGTCCACACCGGACCCGGCGGCGCCGGCTCGCTCGTCGTGCACAGCCCCGTCGCCGCGGAAACCGACCTGGTGACCCGCCTGCGCGCGGCCACGAGCGGGGCGCTGCTCGCGGTACAACAGTGGCTCGGCGACGACCACGACGAGACCGCGAGACTGCTCTTCGTCACCTCCGGCGCGGCCATCGACCCCGTCGCGGCCGCCGTGTGGGGACTCGTGCGTTCGGCCCAGTCGGAGCACCCGGGCCGGTTCGTGCTGCTGGACATCGACGGCGGCCCCGTCCCGGCCGCCGCGTGGGCGCTCGCCGCCGACGGCGACGAACCGCAGCTCGCCGTCCGCGACGAGCAGGTCCTCGTCCCGCGGCTCGGCCGCGCCCCGGCGCTGCCCGACGAGCCCGCCGACTGGAACCTCGCCGGCCGGATCCTCGTCACCGGTGCCACCGGCGCGCTCGGCACCGTCGTCGCCCGGCATCTCGTCGCCCACGGCGCGCGGGACCTCCTGCTGGTGTCGCGCTCCGGCCCCGCCGCGCCCGGCGCCGCCGAGCTCGTCGAGGAGCTCGAGGCGGCCGGCGCCGTCGTCGAGCTCGTGCCGTGCGACGTCGGCGACCGCGACGCCCTCGCCGGGCTCCTCACGGCCGCCGGGGCCGACCGGCCGCTCGCCGGTGTCGTGCACGTCGCCGGCGTCACCGACGACGGCGTCATCGAGTCGCAGGACGCCGAACGGCTCGGCCGGGTCCTGGGCCCGAAGGCCGAGGCGGCCTGGCACCTGCACGAGCTGACGCTCGGCCTGCCGCTGGAGCGGTTCGTGCTGTTCGGGAGCGCCGCCGGCCTGTTCGGCGGGGCCGGCATGGCCAACTACGCCGCCGCCAACTCGTTCCTCGACGCGCTCGCCGCCCAACGCCGCGCCGCCGGCCTCACCGGCGTGTCGCTCGCCTGGGGCGCCTGGGCCGAGGAGGGCGGCATGAACGGCCGCCTCGGCGTCACCGACCAGCGCCGCCTCGCCCGCGCCGGCGCGCCGCTCACCAGCGAGGAGGGCACCCGCCTGCTCGACCTGGCGGTCAACGCCGACCTGGCGCTGCTCGTGCCCACCCGGATCGACGCGGCCCAGCTGCGTGGCGCGGTGCCGCCGCTGCTGCGCGGCCTCGCCATCGCCCCGGCCCGGCGGGTCGCCGGCCGCGGCGACGCCGCGACCCCGGCCGGCCACTACGCCGCCCTGTCCCCGCAGGAGCGCACGGCCGCGCTCGCCGCCCTCGTCAGCGGCCAGGTCGCCGCCGTCCTCGGGTTCTCCTCCGCGGCCTCGCTGCCGCAGGACCGGGCGTTCACCGAGCTCGGCTTCGACTCGCTGACCGCGGTGGAGCTGCGCAACGGCCTCGCCGGTGCGGTCGGGCTGCGGCTGCCGGCCACCCTCGTCTTCGACTACCCCAGCGTCGACGCCCTCGCCGGCTACCTCGCCGACCGGTTCGGCACCGGCGGCGGCGCGCCCGCGGCGGCCAAGGGGAGCGTCACCGCCGCCGCGACCGACGAGCCGATCGCCATCGTCGGCATGTCCTGCCGGTTCCCCGGCGACGTCACCAGCCCCGGCGAGTTCTGGAACCTCGTCGCCGGCGGCCGCGACGGCGTGACCGACCTGCCGGCCGACCGCGGCTGGGACGTCAGCCGCCTGTTCAACGACGACCCCGACCAGCCCGGCACCAGCTACGTCCGGCAGGGCTGCTTCCTCACCGACGTCGCCGGGTTCGACGCCGGCTTCTTCCGCATCAGCCCCCGCGAAGCCCTCGCCATGGACCCGCAGCAGCGGCTGCTGCTGGAGACGTCGTGGGAGGCCCTGGAGCACGCCGGCATCGACCCGCTCGCCCTGCACGGCGAGCCCGCCGGCGTCTTCGTCGGCACCAACGGCCAGGACTACAGCGTCCTGATGGGCGCCAACCCGGCCACCGCCGAGGGCCACGTCGCCACCAGCGGCGCCTCGGTCATGTCCGGCCGTGTCTCCTACGTCCTCGGCCTCACCGGCCCGGCCGTCACCGTCGACACCGCCTGCTCCTCGTCGCTGGTCGCGCTGCACTGGGCCGCCCAGGCGCTGCGCAACGGCGAATGCACCCTGGCCCTGGTCGGCGGCGTGTCGGTGATGAGCACCCCGGGCGGCTTCGTTGAGTTCAGCCGCCAGCGCGGCCTCGCCGCCGACGGCCGGATCAAGGCGTTCGCCGGCGCCGCCGACGGCACGGCGTGGGGCGAGGGCGTCGGCATGCTCGTCGTCGAACGGCTCTCCGACGCCCGCCGCCGCGGCCACCGCGTGCTCGGCATCGTCCGGGGCTCCGCGGTCAACCAGGACGGCGCCTCCAACGGCCTCACCGCACCCAACGGCCCGTCGCAGGAGCGGGTGATCCTGCAGGCGCTGGCCAATGCCAGCCTGTCACCGTCCGACGTGGACGTTGTCGAGGGCCACGGCACCGGCACCCGGCTCGGCGACCCGATCGAGGCGCAGGCGCTGCTCGCCACGTACGGCCAGGACCGGGAAGAGCCGCTGTGGCTCGGGTCGGTCAAGTCCAACATCGGCCACACCCAGGCCGCGGCCGGCGTCGCCGGGGTCATCAAGATGGTCCTGGCGATGCAGCACCAGACCATGCCGCCGACCCTGCACGTCGACGAGCCTTCCCCGCACGTGGACTGGACGACCGGCCGGGTGTCGCTGCTGACCGAGCCGCGTCCCTGGCCGAACGGCCGCCCGCGCCGGGCCGGTGTGTCGTCGTTCGGGATCAGCGGGACCAACGCCCACGTGGTCATCGAGGAGGGCGACCCGGCACCCTCGCCGCAGCCCGGCCCGCTGGACGGGCCGACCGTGTGGATGGTGTCCGCGCGGTCGCAGCGGGCGCTGCGCGCCCAGGCGGCGCGGCTGGCGGACTGGGCTGCTGAGAGCGGCGACGGTCTGCATGACACGGCCGTTGCGCTGGCGACGCA
>NZ_BMPI01000147.1 GCF_014647515.1 Dactylosporangium sucinum
CGACGAAACCACCCCAACCTGGCGAGACACCTGAACGTACATAACTCACAAACTTCGTGAATCAGACGTCCTCTGAGAGGGCCTGCCCGCGGTCGCCCTTCATACCGGGGTGCTGCGTCTTTTCGTTGCACCGCACCGGATTCGGCGCGTCACCACCGCGGTAGCGCAAGCGACTTTACAGCGTCGCCCGCCGTTACCCGGAAAGGCTCATTCACGTCGTGACTGTTGCTCGGCGTCCGTACCGGACCGATCTCTGAGCGGGTCACCGTTCCAGCGGGGGCGCCGCACCGTGTTGGCCATCGACCGGCGCGAATTGGCCCAGCACAGCCAGGACACCCACGACCGCAGTTACGCACTGGTCGGGTTCCGCGAGCAGGTACGACGGCAGCATCAAAAGTTAGGGAGATCTCCCCAATCGCCGTCCGCCACTCGGCTCCTACCGTCGTGTGAGTTCAGCCGATCGAGCATGAGCTGGAGGTGCAGAAATGCCTGCGGAGTACGAAGCCCAGGCGTTCTGAGCGCGCTCAGGGATCGGCATTGTCCACGAGAGGAAGCAGCACCATGGTGAGCCTCAGACGGTCTGCGGCGCGAATCGCTGCAGCGGTTGTCAGCCTGGCGATGGCACTTGGCATGACGGTGGGTCTGGGCGCCGCACCGGCCCAGGCCAAGACCATGTCCGCCAAGCTGAGCATCGATCGAAATCCGCAGCCCGGCGGTAAGTACCCGGTCACGATAAACGTCTGGATTCCGATGAACGAGTACGACTCGCACGGGTACTACAACAACGGCGCCCGCATGCTGGTCCGGTTCTTCGCGGACGACCCGCTTTTCGACGCCTTGCTGTCGCCCTTCGCCAACGGCACGGGATTTGAAAAGACCTGGTTCCGGAACGACCCGGGATACACGGCCGAATCGGACGGCATCCATCTGCGGTACCAGTTCCTGGCACCCGGCCGTGAACTCGACGAGGATCCGAGCGACTGGCTCGGCAACAACTACCGCGATGAGATCTACTTCACGGTGATGTTCATCGACGGCGATGGCGTTACTTCGATCAGCAACTCCAACGTCGCGACCGGATACTTCTGCTGCCGCTGAGCCTGTTCCACGCGACAGTGGACGGTTCGTGGTCCACATAGACGTCCACTGCGGACCACGGACCGTCCACTGTCGCGTGGTGCGTCAACAGCTCGGCGCGGTCCGACCAGCAGGTCCATCGGGTGGCGACCGCGTCTCGGCCGAGCCGATCGCGGAGGCGAGCCGCACGTCCTAGCCGCCGGCGCGAGCGACCAGGCAACCTCATGGCGCCCATTCCCAGGCATCACATCCACGACTATCTTTGCTCGTCAGGCGCACATCGGGCACACGGCCAGGTGCTGTATGCGCCGCGACCGCCTTCACGATGAGCTCATGATCGACGCAGTCGAACACGCCTTGATGTCGCCCATAGGAGTTAGCGGCGTAATGACGCACCTCAGCAAGCGCGTCATTAGCCCGGCGACTCGGGCGGAACCCGTAAGAGGATCTTTCATTTGAAGCTATGACTAATTGTTCGATTGCTGAGGGTCGCCGCGCCAGCTTGGGGCGGATTCGCCGGTCAGCCTGTGGGACATGACATCGATCATTGCCCAATGAATCATGGTTCGTGACCGTGCGGGGAGTGCTTCATAGTCACGCACCAACCGGCGGCACAACATCAGCCAGCCCAGCGTTCGTTCGATTGTCCACCGTTTGGGTTAGGGTTTGAAGCCGCGTTGGTTGGGTTCCTTGGATTCAACACTCACTTCGATGTTGTGTGTCACGCCGAGGTTGATGACGCTGCGCTGGTAGGTCGCGTCAGCGTGGCTTCAGCAGCGACTTTTTAGCATATCGTGACGGCTGCTGATGGTCGCTGTGTTGCTCGCGTGTGTCGATTGCGTGGGACGCGGAGTTGGAGTGCTCGCTCGCTATGGAGACGAGCGCCGATGGCCGCGTCGCACTTTTCGCGGTCGACCGCGCCGGGGAGCTTGTCGGCCTGGTTTCGGGGGCCGACGGTGAGCTGCGGCCGAAAGCGCACAGGACTCATGGACAGGACGACGACGATGACGATACGCAAGAAGATATTGGGGCGGGCGGCGGGGTTGGCCGCCGTGGTTGTGGTGGCTTCGCTTGTGGCGGCGCCGGCGGCGGCTACCCCGCCCTCGACGCCGGCGGCGGTGCTCAACTCGGTACAGGCCTCCGGGACTTCGGTCTCCCTGCAGTGGACGGACCGCTCGCAGGACGAGGACGAGTTCTGGGTGTTCCGCCGCGACGCCGCCGGCGGCAAACTCCTGCAGATCGGTGCGGTCACCTCGACCAGCAGCACCGGTGTCGGGCAGACCTATTCCTTCACCGACACCATCGCGGCCGGTACCCGGCAGTGTTACGAGGTGTCGACGTTTGTCATGTTCGGCCGGGCCGGCGAGGAGTTCTCCAACGAGCTGTGCACCAGCCCGCTGCCGCCGGTTCCCGTGCCGGCCCCGGGTGTCGGCTCCACCACCACAATGGCCGACCCGAACCCGAAACTCGGCAACAGGATGAGCTCCATGGCGATTGGCAGCGACGGCCTCGCGATCATGAGCTACTTGAATTACGACCCCCACGACTCCAACCCCGTCAAGCAGCTGCGCTTTGCGCGTTGTCAGAATCCCGGCTGTACCGCCATCACGTCGATCGGCATCGACTCCATGTACGACGCCATTGACCCCGCATCCATCAAGGTCGGTAGTGACGGGCTGCCGATTATGAGCTACGTCGTGCCGAGAAATGCCGCCGGCCAGACCGTCGACGATCTCCGCGTGGCGTACTGCCGCAACATCGCCTGCACCTCAGTGACCATCAACACCATCGATCCGGCGGCAACCGCGTTCCGACAGACCTCACTCACCATCGGGGGCGACGGCTTGCCCCTGATCGCCTACAGGGATTACAGCCAGGCCAACGGGTGGTACGTCAAGGTCGCCAAGTGTCTCAACCGATCGTGCAGCGAAACGAAGGTGTCCATCATCGACACCGCCAGTCCGGTTTCGGACGACGTGTCCATCGCGACCGCCGCCAACGGATTCGCGATCCTGGCCTACGAGTCCGAAGTCGGCAACCACGACTCCCACCTGAAAGTCGCCCGCTGCTTCAACGCCGACTGCTCATCGGTCACCACGACCAGCGTTGACCAATTCGTCGGTTACCGCCACGAAATACGTGATCCCTCTCTGACCATCGGCCGGGATGGGCTCGGACTGATCACCTATGTACACAAAGACCACCACGGCTATGAAGAAGTGCTCGTCGCGCACTGCGTCAACTTCACCTGCACCGCCGTCACCACCACGACCGTCAGCACCAATGCTGTCGTCGCCAACGAGAACCCGCAGATCACCATCGGCGGCGACGGCCTGGGCGTCATCGTCTACTCCGACGAAGACAACGACGACGCCAAGGTCGCCCACTGCAACGACATCGCCTGCACCTCGACGACTACGGTGACGTTGGACAGTGCCGGCGACACCGGCAACTACCCCTCGATCACGACCGGCGTCGACGGCCTGCCGCTGATCAGCTACTCCGCCTGGCCAGCGCTGAAGGTCGTGCACTGCCCGAACGTCACCTGCAGCGGCGGAATCGGCGCAGCATCCTGATTTCGGGCAACAAATCCGAACAATGCAACGGCCGGCCCCGGAAACGCACCTTCCGGGGCCGGCTACGCCAAGCGGCCCTGGTTAGTTTTACAACGGTGCTTCGATATCGTAGGGGTGTCGTCACGGCCCCGGCAAGGTCGCGGCATGTCCTGATCGGTCCGGGATTGAATCGGACGCGCCGTGACGATTCGGTGTAACGGTGCAGGCACGACTTCCGATGATCATTTGGGTGTCGAAGCCAATGATCGTGACGGAAGATCGTGCCTGCCTTTCTATGTTCTCCTATCGGCCGGATCGCTGCGCATCGGGTCGGCCCTGAGCCAGATGCCGGGGTGGATGTCGCGGCTTGTCCGGGCCTAACCTGGGCCCTTCGTTGAGGGCTGCCCACATGGTGGGTCGATAAGGAACGGGTGCCTTTTGAGCTGGGAAGATAGGACTTGCTGAGGGTCTTATCCATCCCAACGAAAGGCACCCGCAGGGTGAAGGTTACCGGAACACGCCCGAAGATCGTCGTGAGTGCAGACGGGCGTGGCGTGGTCGGCCATGCCGGCGCCCGGCTGCTGGCTGACGTCGCTGATGCGACCGGGCTGACCGCTGCTTGCGGTGAGGCCCTCGCTGACCTGCGGCAGCGGCGCGGTGTGCACGACCCAGGCCGGATCGCGGTCGATCTGGCGGTGATGCTCGCCGACGGTGGTGAGGCGATCTCGGACCTGGCCGTGCTGCGCGATCAGACGCAACTGTTCGGACGGGTCGCGTCGGACCCCACGGCGTGGCGACTGCTGTCCGATATGGACAGTGCGGTCCTCGCCCGGCTGCATGCCGCTCGCGCTGCGGCGCGGGAACTGGCCTGGGCGCAGCGGATCGAGACCCGCGGCGGGCTGCCCCAGGTGACCGCGGCCGGTCTGCCGGTCCCGGGTCTGGTCCTCGATCTGGACGCCTCCATCGTGATCTGCCACTCCGAAAAGGAGTCCGCGACCCCGACCTGGAAACATACGTTCGGGTTCCATCCGTTGTTCTGCTTCCTGGACAACACCCGTGAAGCGCTGTCCGGGATGCTGCGCGAAGGCCGGGCCGGGTCCAACACCACCGCCGACCACATCACCGTCCTCGACGACGCCCTGGCCCAGATCCCCGACGCGCACCGGCACGGCACCCCGATCCTGATCCGCTCCGACTCCGCCGGCTGCACCCACGGTCTACTCGCCCACATCCGCGAACTGCGCACACACGGCATCGACGCGCGCTTCTCCGTCGGCGTCGCGATCACCGAACCGATCCGGCAGGCGATCCTTGCCGCCAAAGAGCACGGCCAGTGGGTGTCCGCCCTTGATGGCGACGGCGAACCCCGCGACGGCGCCGAGATCTGCGAACTGACCGGCCTCGTCGCCGACGACGGGTTCCCGGCCGGGACCCGGTTCATCGTGCGCCGCGAACGGCCGCACCCCGGCGCGCAGCTGTCGCTGTTCGACACCATCGAAGGCATGCGCCACCAGGTCCTCGCGACCGACACCCCACCCGGCCAGGGCTCGATCCAGTACCTCGAAGCCCGCCACCGCGGTCACGCCCGCGTCGAGGACCGCATCCGAACCGGAAAGGACACCGGCTTCGGCCGGTTCCCGTCCCGCGTTTTCGCGATCAACGCCGCCTGGCTCCAGCTCGCCCTCACCGCCATCGACCTGCTCGCCTGGACCCAGATGCTGCTGCTGGACGGCGACCTCGCCGCCGCCGAACCCAAGAAGCTGCGCTACCGGCTGCTGCACGTTGCTGCCCGCATCACCCGCACCGCCCGACGAACCCGGCTGCGCATCGCCGAGCACTGGCCCTGGGCCACCGATCTGGTCGCCGCGTTCGACCGGCTCACCGCGCTACCCCGACCGCTCACCTGAACCCGCCGCCACGACCCGACGAGCACTCCTGGAGGAGCCCGGTCATGCACCGGGCCACGACCATGCCCCGGGCATAGGCCGCCCGTCTAATGAAGATCAACCGGACATCCCACGGCCCTTGATCAACACTTAACGTAGGGTCGGGCGCTGGCGCGGTGACTCGATCTGGGCGTAGGTCCAGCAGCCTTCGTGCCGGCGGTTTCCCGGCC
>NZ_BMPI01000148.1 GCF_014647515.1 Dactylosporangium sucinum
GCGAGCTCGTTGTCGTAGTCGGCCTGGACGAAGAACTTCGACTGCTCGCCGGTGCCGGACCCGGCGGCCTGCGACGCGCTGCCGGACGCGCTCGTGGTGGGTTCGTCGGTGGCGCAGCCGGCGAGGGCCAGCAGCGTCAAGGCAGCCACGGCCGCCATGGACCTTCTCATGTTGCTCCTTATCGAGATGTGGAACGCATGGACGCGACCGCCACGGCGACGAGGATGATCGCGCCCTGAACGGTGGACTTGAGGGCGCCGGAGACGCCGTAGAAGTTCATGAGCGCGAAGAGCGTCTCGAGCGTGAACGCGCCGAGCATCGCGCCGACCACAGAGCCGCGGCCGCCGCCGAGCACGACACCGCCGAGCACCACGGCGGTGATGGCGCCGAACTCCAGCCCGGCACCGGCCTGGAAGGACACGCCGCTGTAGCCGCCGAGCAGGATCGCGGCGACGGCGGCGGCGACGCCGCTGAGGGCGAACGCGATGGTCTTCGCACGCCAGACCCGCACGCCGGTCAGTTCGGCCGTGCGCGGGTTGTCGCCGACGGCGACGAGCGTGCGGCCGAAGTCGGAGCGCATGAGCAGCACGGCGAGGGCCGCGGCGGCGAGGAGGACCACCAGCGCGTACGGCACCCGACCGAGCAGCGGCACGTCCTCGAGGGCGCGCCGGCCGAAGCGGCGGAACTCCTCGGACAGGCCGCCCTTCGGCGCGCCGTTGGACCACAGGTAGACGGCGCCGACGAGGATCAGGAACATGCCGAGCGTCGTGATGAATGACGGCACGCGCAGCAGCGTGGTGACGAGCCCGTTGACGAGGCCGACGAGGACACCGAACGCGAGCAGCAGCAGCACGACCGGCCACGTGCGATCGGGGTCGCTGTCGATGAGCCGCGCCGCGACGACGACCTGCGCGGTGACGAGCGAGCCGACGGAGAGGTCGAACTCGCCGGAGACGATGACGAAGTACTGCCCGGCCGCGAGCAGGATGATCGGCGCGGAGCGGCCGACGAACGACAGCAGCGACGGCGGGTCGAAGAAGCCCGGCTCCCGGACGGCGACGAGCACCAGCAGCACAGCGAGGATCGCCAGGATCGGTGCGATGCTGCCGGGCCGCAACGCCTTGGCGAAGGCGGTCGGGCGGCGCCGTTGAGCAATGGCGGTGTGCATGCCTACACCGCCGTCCCGCGCCGCTTGCGCAGCGAGCGCCGCGCATAGACGGCGACGGCCGCGATGATGACCACGCCGCGGATGACCTGCTTGAAGAAGGCGTCGACCTCGAGCTGGTTGAAGATGGCGTCGATGCTGGCCAGCAGCAGGACCCCGCCGACCGTGCCCGCGACGCCGCCGCGGCCACCGGCCAGGGCGGTGCCGCCGAGCACGACGGCGGCGATCGACTCGAGATCGTAGAGGCCCTCGACGCCGACCCGGGGCGCGCCGGAGCCGAGCCGGCTGGCCAGGTAGATGCCGGCGAGGCCGGCGCAGAGCGAGCACAGGACGTGCGCGGTGACGAGCACCCGGTCGTTGCGCACCCCGGACAGCCGCGCGACCTCGGGATCGCCGCCGACGGCGACCAGGTGGTGGCCGAAGCGGGTGCGGGTGACGGCGAACCAGGCCGCGACCGCGACGCCCATCAGCAGTAGGAACGACACGGGCACCGGCCCGACCCGCTGGTACCCGAGGCTCGCCACGAGCGCGGGTGCAGTCTTGCCCGCGGGGCCGTCGTAGCCGTTGTCGAGGTACCCCTTCAGCAGCAGCCCGACGCCGACGGTGGCGATGAACGCGTTGATCCGCAGCTTGGTCACGAGCAGGCCGTTGACCAGCCCGATCCCGGCGCTGACCGCCAGCACAAGGCCGACCGCCGGCAGCAGTGCGGCGTCGCTGCCATGCATGGTCTCGGCGGCGACGAGGGTGCTGAGGCTGATCACGTAGGCGACCGAGAGGTCGAGCGAGCCGCCGAGGATGACCAGGGTCTGCCCCACGGCGACAAGCCCGAGGCCGGCGGCGACGTGCAGCAGGCTCACGGTCGTGGCCTGGTTGAACAGCTGCCCGCCGTTGAGCATGACGACGAGCCAGCCGACCGCGAGCGTCAGTGCCAGGGCGATGAATACGCCCGGCGCGGTCCGCTTGACCGGCAGGGTGACCACCGCGCTCATCCGGCCGCCACCCGCAGGGTGCCGGTGGCCAGCGCGACGACGTCCTCCTCGGTGGCGCCGGCGGGCAGTTCGCCGGCGATGCGCCCGTCGCGCATGACGATGACGCGGTCGCTCATGCCGAGCAGCTCCGGCAGTTCGGAGGAGATCATCAGCACGGCCGCGCCCTCGCGGGCGAGGCGGCGCACGAGGTCGTGGATGGCCGATTTGGCGCCGACGTCGATGCCGCGGGTGGGCTCGTCGAACAGCAGGATCTTCGGGCTGAGCGCGAGCCAGCGGGCCAGGACGACCTTCTGTTGGTTGCCGCCGGAGAGGTACCGGATCTCTTGATGGTCGCCGGCGGCGCGGACCTCGACGGCCGCCAGCAGCTCGCGGACTCGGACGGTGCGGGCGCCGCGGCCGGCCCAGGCGGGGAAGACGGCGCGGCCGGCGAGCAGCGCGTTGTCGAGGACGGACTGCCCGGCCACGATGCCCTCGCCCTTGCGGTCCTCGGTGACGTAGGCGATGCCGGCCCGCATCGCGGCCCGGGGCGAGCGCACCCGCACCGGCGCGCCGTCGAGCGTGACCTCCCCGGTCGTGAACGGTGCCGCGCCGAACAGCGCGCGGGCCAGTGCGGAGCGGCCGGAGCCCTGCAGGCCGCCGACGCCGAGCACCTCGCCCGCGTGCAGCTGCAGATCGATGCCGCGCAGCTTGTGGTTGCCGCCCCCGTGGACTGTGAGCCGGACGCCGCCGACATCCCCGGGACCGGCGCGGTCCGGGTAGTAGCTCGTCAACTCCCGGCCGACCATGTGACGGACCAGTTGTTCGCCGGTCGTCGTGGCGGTGTCCACTGTGGTCACCCGGCGGCCGTCCTTGAGCACGGTAATACGGTCGGACAGGTCGAAGACCTCTTTGAGGCGGTGCGAGACGTAGAGCAGCGCGATGCCCTGCTGCTGCAGGCGTCGCACGAGCGCGTAGAGCAGCTCGACCTCGTGATCCGCGAGAGCGGCCGTGGGCTCGTCCATGATCAGCAGCCGCGCGTCGAGCGCCAGCGCCTTCACGATCTCCACGACCTGCTGTTGCGCGACGCCGAGCTGCCCTACCCGCGCGTTCGGCGCGAAGGACGTCTCGCCGACGGCGGCCAACAGCCGGGTCGTGCCGTCGAGCATCGCCCGCCGGTCGACCAGGCCGCGGCGGGTGGGCTCCCGGCCGAGGTAGACGTTCTCGGCGACGGTCCGCTCCGGCAGGAGGTTGAACTCCTGGTGGATGATCCCGATGCCGGCCCACTGCGCGTCGCGCGGGCTCCGGAAGGCCCGCGGTACGCCATCGAGCTCAACGGTGCCTTCGTCCGGCGGGTGTACGCCGGAGATGACTTTCATGAGCGTGGACTTTCCGGCGCCGTTCTCGCCGACGACGGCGTGCACCTCGCCGGGCGCGACGGCGAGGTCGATGCCGTCGAGGACGCGCACCCCGAGGAACGACTTGCCGATGCCCCGCAAGGCGAGCAGCGGCGACGGCGGAGATTCAGGCATCGCGAGATCCTCTACAGAACGTAGTCACGGGCACGAACGCGTCACCGTCGCGCGCACCTAACGAACACGGAGAACACACAGATCGCCACACAAAGCACCAATCTTTCGCTAGCAGGTCGCATACTTTTGCTGATCCTGACTAAAGCTTGGTGGAGGCGAGCGTAGACCTCTGATGAATCACTGCGCAATCCCGTAACCGAATCGAAACATGGGCGTCCGCTCGGCCCGTGTCGACGGCCGGCAGAGCGGCCGAACGGTGGCCGGCCATCCTTGAGAGAGCGCGCTCTTGGGTTCTCGATGCTCGAAGCCTTGACATATGCCGATGCTTCGCCGCAGGCTGAGCGCGCCGACCACGGGTTCGGAGTCAACAGACGTTACGTTGAGTGACTACCCGCGGAACTGACTGCCCGTCACGGCGGACGGCACGACGATCCGACCGGCGCGCCGCACGTCCTGCGCTCACGGCGTGCGGGCCGCCGCGTGCCCGTGGTCGGACACCCCCGTTGCCCCCGCTTAGGAGATGGCATGCGTCGAAGTACATTGATCATCGGCACGGTGGTCGGCATGCTGCTGTCGCTGGCGCTCGTGCGCCCGGCGGCCGCGGCCCCCGCCTTCCGCGCCCTGCTGTTCACCAAGACCGCCGGCTACCGGCACGACTCGATCCCCGCCGGCATCGCGATGTTCCAGCAGCAGGCCGCCGCGAACAACTTCGAGGTGGTGCAGAGCGAGGACGCCGCCGTCTTCACGCCTGCGAACCTCGCGACGTTCGACGTGCTCATCATGTTCCAGACGTCGGGCATGGTCTTCACCAGCACCGCCCAGCGTCAGGCCGTGGAGGGCTTCCTGGCCTCCGGCAAGGGCATCGTCGCCATCCACAACGCCACCGACATGGGCATCGAGAGCGAGTACCCGTGGTGGGACCAGACGGTGAACGCGGGCGCGCACATGCCGGAGCACTCCCCCGGTGTGCTGCCCGGCACCGCGATCGTCGCCGACAAGCAGCATCCGTCGACGGCCGGGCTGCCGGACCGGTGGAACCGCAGCGAGGAGTGGTACAACTTCGACCGCAACCCGCGCGGCGACGTCCACGTGCTCGTCACCGCCGACGAGCGCACCTACAATCCGGGCGGCGCGGCGATGGGCGCCGACCACCCGATCTCGTGGTGCCGCAACGCCGCCGGCGGGCGCGTCTGGACGACCGCGATGGGCCACGCCATCGAGTCGTACAGCGAGACGAACTTCCGCAACCACGTCCTCGGCGGCGTAAAGTGGGCCGCCGGCAACGCCCCCGGTGACTGCGGCGGCACGGTCTGGGGCAACTTCGAGAAGCGCACCCTCGACGACAACACCGCCGACCCGATGGCCCTGGCGGTAGCGCCCGACGGACGGGTCCTCTACGTCCAGCGGGCCGGCCAGCTGAAGGTCTTCAAACCGGCGACGAACAGCACCGTCACCGCCGGCACGCTGAGCGTCTACACCGGCGGCGAGGACGGCCTGACCGGCCTGGCCCTCGACCCGAACTTCGCGAGCAACGGCTACGTGTACCTCTACCACTCCCCCGCGTCGAGCCCGACCGACATCAACCGCGTCTCCCGGTTCACGCTCAGCGGCGACACGCTGAACCTCGCCAGCGAGGTCACCGTCATCGACGTCCCCGCCTACCGGGACCGCACGTTCCCGGAGCCCGGCCACACCGGCGGCTACATCGCCTTCGGCCCCGACGGGAACCTCTACATCGGTACCGGCGACGACACCCCGCCG
This sequence comes from Dactylosporangium sucinum, assembly GCF_014647515.1. Taxonomy (GTDB): domain Bacteria; phylum Actinomycetota; class Actinomycetes; order Mycobacteriales; family Micromonosporaceae; genus Dactylosporangium; species Dactylosporangium sucinum. The sequence goes on from NZ_BMPI01000148.1 coordinate 5,424, forward strand.
AACCTCGACCCCAACTGGCAGGGCTACGCCCCGCTGGACTGGCGCTCCGGCAAGGCCAACCTCGACGCCGCCCGCACCGCCGGCAACACCAACGACCTGCGCGGCAAACTACTGCGGATCCGACCGGCGGCGTCCGGCGGCGGGTACACGATCCCGGCCGGGAACCTCTACCCGCAGGGCACCGCCCAGACCCGGCCCGAGGTCTACGCCATGGGCTTCCGCAACCCGTTCCGCTTCTC
>NZ_BMPI01000149.1:0-3412 GCF_014647515.1 Dactylosporangium sucinum
GAAAGTTTGTCCGGCGGCGTCCTACTCTCCCACACTCTCTCGGGTGCAGTACCATCGGCGCTGGAGGGCTTAGCTTCCGGGTTCGGAATGGGACCGGGCGTTTCCCCTCCGCTATGGCCGCCGTAACACTATGAACCTGTCAACCACCGCACACCCACCAAACCTGTTGGCAGGGTGCGTTGTGGTGTTGGTTCAGAATCACACAGTGGATGCAAAACATGCTCAAAGCTTGTATTGAGGTCAAGTCCTCGGCCTATTAGTACCGGTCAGCTCAAACCTGTTACCAGGCTTCCACTTCCGGCCTATCAACCCAGTGGTCTCGCTGGGGGCCTTAACCCTCAAGGGGTGGGATACCTCATCTCGAAGCGAGCTTCCCGCTTAGATGCTTTCAGCGGTTATCCCTTCCGAACGTAGCCAACCAGCCGTGCTCTTGGCAGAACAACTGGCACACCAGAGGTTCGTCCGTCCCGGTCCTCTCGTACTAGGGACAGCCCTTCTCAAGTATCCTACGCGCGCGGCGGATAGGGACCGAACTGTCTCACGACGTTCTAAACCCAGCTCGCGTACCGCTTTAATGGGCGAACAGCCCAACCCTTGGGACCTACTCCAGCCCCAGGATGCGACGAGCCGACATCGAGGTGCCAAACCATCCCGTCGATATGGACTCTTGGGGAAGATCAGCCTGTTATCCCCGGGGTACCTTTTATCCGTTGAGCGACACCGCTTCCACCTGCCAGTGCCGGATCACTAGTCCCGACTTTCGTCCCTGCTCGACCTGTCAGTCTCACAGTCAAGCCCCCTTGTGCACTTGCACTCAACACCTGATTGCCAACCAGGCTGAGGGAACCTTTGGGCGCCTCCGTTACATTTTAGGAGGCAACCGCCCCAGTTAAACTACCCACCAGACACTGTCCCTGAACCGGCTCACGGTCCAAAGTTAGATACCCAAATCCAACAGAGTGGTATTTCAAGCTTGCCTCCACAACCACTGGCGTGGCCGCTTCACCGGCTCCCACCTATCCTACACAATCGAATTCGAGTACCAATGTCAAGCTATAGTGAAGGTCCCGGGGTCTTTCCGTCCTGCCGCGCGTAACGAGCATCTTTACTCGTAGTGCAATTTCGCCGGGCCTGTGGTTGAGACAGTGGGGAAGTCGTTACGCCATTCGTGCAGGTCGGAACTTACCCGACAAGGAATTTCGCTACCTTAGGATGGTTATAGTTACCACCGCCGTTTACTGGCGCTTAAGTTCTCCGCTTCGCCCCGAAAGACTAACAGGTCCCCTTAACGTTCCAGCACCGGGCAGGCGTCAGTCCATATACGTCGTCTTACGACTTAGCATGGACCTGTGTTTTTAGTAAACAGTCGCTTCCCCCTGGTCTCTGCGGCCACCAACCGCTCCACCAGCACGTGGTCTCACCATCGGTGGCCCCCCTTCTCCCGAAGTTACGGGGGCAATTTGCCGAGTTCCTTAACCACAGTTCGCCCGATCGCCTCGGTATTCTCTACCTGACCACCTGTGTCGGTTTGGGGTACGGGCCGCTCGAAACTCGCTAGAGGCTTTTCTCGGCAGCATGGGATCACTGACTTCACCTAAACGGCTCCGCTTCACGTCTCACCCACAAGTGCTGCGGATTTACCTACAGCACGGGCTACACGCTTGCCCCGGCACAACCACCGGCCGGGTCCAGCTACCCTCCTGCGTCACCCCATCGCTTGCCTACTACCACCCAAGTTCCCAGACTCCAGCCATCACCCCCGAAAGGGATCAAACCTTCGCATGGTTAGTACAAGCAGGTTCAGCATGGACGCTTCTACGCGGGTACGGGAATATCAACCCGTTGTCCATCGACTACGCCTCTCGGCCTCGCCTTAGGCCCCGACTCACCCAGGGCGGATTAGCCTGGCCCTGGAACCCTTGGTCATCCGGCGGCAGGGTTTCTCACCCTGCTTTCGCTACTCATGCCTGCATTCTCACTCGCGTCACCTCCACGGCTGGATCACTCCGCCGCTTCACCGGTGACACGACGCTCCCCTACCCATCCACACACCTGGACCATCATCCGAAGAATCCGGCCGAGTACACGCGTGAATGCCACAGCTTCGGCGGTGTGCTTGAGCCCCGCTACATTGTCGGCGCGGAACCACTTGACCAGTGAGCTATTACGCACTCTTTCAAGGGTGGCTGCTTCTAAGCCAACCTCCTGGTTGTCTATGCGACCCCACATCCTTTACCACTTAGCACACGCTTAGGGGCCTTAGCTGGTGATCTGGGCTGTTTCCCTCTCGACTACGAAGCTTATCCCCCGCAGTCTCACTGCCACGCTCTCACTTACCGGCATTCGGAGTTTAGTTGACTTCAGTAAGCTTGTAGGCCCCCTAGGCCATCCAGTGCTCTACCTCCGGTAAGAAACACGCAACGCTGCACCTAAATGCATTTCGGGGAGAACCAGCTATCACGGAGTTTGATTGGCCTTTCACCCCTAACCACAGATCATCCCCCAACTTTTCAACGTTGGTGGGTTCGGCCCTCCACGCGGTCTTACCCGCGCTTCAGCCTGCCCATGGCTAGATCACTCCGCTTCGGGTCTAGGACACGCGACTGAACGCCCTATTCAGACTCGCTTTCGCTACGGCTCCCCCACACGGGTTAACCTCGCCACGTATCACTAACTCGCAGGCTCATTCTTCAAAAGGCACGCCGTCACCCCCACACGAATGCGGGACGCTCCGACGGATTGTAGGCGCACGGTTTCAGGTACTATTTCACTCCCCTCCCGGGGTACTTTTCACCTTTCCCTCACGGTACTCGTCCGCTATCGGTCACCAGGGAGTATTTAGGCTTACCAGGTGGTCCTGGCAGATTCACGGCAGATTACAGGGGTCCGCCGCTACTCGGGAACACATATAAGCAGGCCAGCAGTTTTCGCCTACCGGACTCTCACCGTCTACGGCGCCGCTTTCCAGCGAACTTCGACTAACCACTGACTTTCTCACTGCCCGACCGGTCAGCAGCCCGATCACAACATGCCCCACAACCCCGAACACGCAACCCCTGCCAGGTATCACACGTGCCCGGTTTAGCCTCATCCGCTTTCGCTCGCCACTACTCACGGAATCACTATTGTTTTCTCTTCCTGCGGGTACTGAGATGTTTCACTTCCCCGCGTTCCCTCTACCTGCCCTATGTGTTCAGGCAGGAGTGACACCACATGACTGGTGCCGGGTTCCCCCATTCGGACACCCTGGGATCACAGCTCGGTTGACAGCTCCCCCAGGCCTATCGCGGCCTCCCACGTCCTTCATCGGCTCCTGGTGCCAAGGCATCCACCGTACGCCCTCAGCAACTTGACCACAAAGCTTTAAGATGCTCGCATCCACTGTGCAATTCTCAACCAACACCAAACCCAC
>NZ_BMPI01000150.1 GCF_014647515.1 Dactylosporangium sucinum
GCGAGCTCGTTGTCGTAGTCGGCCTGGACGAAGAACTTCGACTGCTCGCCGGTGCCGGACCCGGCGGCCTGCGACGCACTGCCGGACGCGCTCGTGGTGGGTTCGTCGGTGGCGCAGCCGGCGAGGGCCAGCAGCGCCGCGGCGGCGACGGCCATGGTCTTTCGCATGGTTCTCCTCTACTTGGACGGGGTGCGGAGCGAGGCGGCCGCGACCGCGGCGATGATGATCACGCCTTGGACGGTGGCGCGGAGGGCGCCGGAGACGCCGTAGAAGTTCATGAGCGCGAAGAGGGTCTCGAGCGTCAGCGCGCCGAGCATCGCGCCGGCGACCGAGCCGCGGCCGCCGCCGAGGGCGACCCCGCCGAGCACGACGGCGGTGATGGCGCCGAACTCCAGGCCGGCACCGGCCTGGAACGACACGCCGCTGTAGCCGCCGAGCAGGATCGCGGCGACGGTGGCGGCGACACCGCTGAGCACGAACGCGATCGTCTTGGCCCGCCAGACCCGCACGCCGGACAGCTCGGACGTGCGCGGGTTGCCGCCGACGGCGACGAGCGTGCGGCCGAAGTCGGAGCGGGTGACGGCGACGGCGAGCGCGGCCGCGCCGAGCAGGACGAGCAGCGCGTAGGGGACCCGGCCGAGCAGCGGCACGTCCTCGAACGCGCGGCGGCCGAAGCGGCGGAACTCCTCGGAGAGCCCGCCCTTGGGGGCGCCGTCGGACCAGAAGTAGACGGCGCCGACGAGGATGAGGTACATGCCGAGGGTCGTGATGAACGACGGCACCCGCAGCAGCGTCGTCACCAGGCCGTTGACCAGCCCGACGACCACGCCGAACGCGAGCACCACGAGCACGACGGGCCAGGTGCGGCCGGGGTCGCTGTCGATGAGCCGGGCCGCGACGACGACCTGCGCGGTGACGAGCGAGCCGACGGAGAGGTCGAACTCGCCGGAGACGATGACGAAGTACTGCCCGGCCGCGAGCAGGATGATCGGCGCGGAGCGGCCGATGAACGACAGCAGCGAGGCCGGGGCGAAGAAGTCGGGCTGCCGCAACGCCATGAGGGCCAGCAGGATCGCGAGCAGGCCCAGCACGGGGGCGGTACCGACGTTGAGTCGCCTCGTCAGCGGGCGGGTCTGGGTCTCGGTGGTCATGCCGCCGCCTTCCGGGTCGCGGCCCGCCGGTGCATCCGCCGGGCGTAGACGGCCACCGCCGCGATGATGATCACGCCGCGGATGACCTGCTTGAAGAACGCGTCGACCTCGAGCTGGTTGAAGATGCTGTCGATGCTGGCCAGCAGCAGCACGCCGCCGACGGTGCCGAGCACACCCCCGCGGCCACCGGCGAGGGCGGTGCCGCCGAGCACGACGGCGGCGATCGACTCGAGGTCGTAGAGGCCCTCGACGCCGACCCGGGGCGCGCCGGAGCCGAGCCGGCTGGCCAGGTAGATGCCGGCGAGGCCGGCACAGAGCGCGCACAGGACGTGGGCGACGACGAGGACCCGGCCGGTGCGCACGCCGGAGAGCCGGGCGACGTCGGGGTCGCCGCCGATCGCGATGAGGTGGTGGCCGAAGCGGGTGCTGCGCAGCGCGAACCAGACGGCGGCGGCGACGCCGAGCAGCAGCAGGAACGCGACCGGGACCGGGCCGATGCGCTGGTAGCCGAGGCTCTGCACGAACGCGGGGGCGGTCTTGCCGGCCGGGCCGTCGTAGCCGTTGTCGAGGTACCCCTTGAGCAGCAGCCCGACGCCGACTGTGGCGATGAACGCGTTGATCCGCAGCTTCGTCACCAGCAGTCCGTTGAGCAGCCCGACCCCGGCGGCCACCAGGAGCACCAGGCCGACCGCCGGCAGGATGTTGCCGTCCCGGCCGGCCATCGTCTCCGCGGCCACGAGGGTGCTGAGGCTGATGACGTAGGCGACGGACAGGTCCAGCGAGCCGGCCAGGATGACGATCGTCTGCCCGACGGCGACCAGCCCGAGGGCGGTCGCCACGTGCAGCAGGCTGACGACGGTGGACTGGTTGAACAGCTGGCCGCCCTCGGCGGCGACGACGATCCAGCCGATCGCCAGGGTGAGCGCGAGGGCCAGGTACACGCCTCTCGCGGGTCCCGCCTTGGTGACGGCGGTCAGTGACGCCACGGTCATGCGGCCTCCTCGGTCAGGGCTCCGGTCGCCAGGCCGACGACCTCCTCCTCGGTGGCGCCGGCGGGCAGCTCGCCGGCGATCGCGCCGTCGCGCATGACGACGATCCGGTCGCTCATGCCGAGCAGCTCGGGCAGCTCGGAGGAGATCATCAGCACGGCCGCGCCGTCCCGGGCGAGCCGGCGGACCAGGTCGTGGATGGCCGACTTGGCGCCGACGTCGATGCCGCGGGTCGGCTCGTCGAAGAGCAGGATCTTCGGGCCGAGCGCGAGCCAGCGGGCGAGCACGACCTTCTGCTGGTTGCCGCCGGACAGGAACCGGATCTCCTGGTCCTCGCCGGCGGCGTGCACCTCGACGGTGGCGAGCAGGTCGCGGACCTTCACCGTGCGGGCGCCGCGCCCCCGGTACAGCGGCCCGATCGCGCGCCCGGCCAGCAGTGCGTTGTCGAGGACCGACTGGCCGGCGACGATGCCCTCGCCCTTGCGGTCCTCGGTCACGTAGGCGATGCCGGCCCGGATCGCGGCGCGGGGCGAGCGCAGCTGCACGTTCGCGCCGTCGAGCTCGACCGTGCCGGCGGTGAACGGATCGGCGCCGAAGAGGGCGCGCGCCAGGGCGGAGCGGCCCGAGCCCTGCAGGCCGCCGATGCCGAGGATCTCCCCCGCGTGCAGGTCGAGCGTGACGCCGCGCAGCTTGCGGTTGGTGCCGCCGCGCACGGCGAGCCGGACCGCGCCGCGGTCGCCCTCGGCCGCCCTGGGCGGGAAGTACCCGGCGAGGTCCCGGCCGACCATGTGCCGCACGAGCTGGTCGGCGCTCGTCCCGGCGGTGTCGAGCGTGGTGACCCGGCGGCCGTCCTTGAGCACGGTGATGCGGCCGGACAGGTCGAACACCTCGGCGAGGCGGTGCGAGACGTAGAGCAGGCCGATGCCGCGCTCCTGCAGGCGGCGCACGAGGCGGTACAGCAGCTCGACCTCGTGGTCGGCGAGCGCGGCGGTCGGCTCGTCCATGATGAGCACCCGGGCGTCGAGGGCGAGGGCCTTCACGATCTCGACCACCTGCTGCTGGGCCACGCCGAGCCGGCCGATCTTCGCGGCCGGGTCGAACGACGTCTCGCCGACGGTGGCCAGCAGCTCGGCGGTGCGGGCGTGCATCGCCTTGCGGTCGACCAGCCCGCGTCGCACCGGCTCGTGGCCGAGGAACACGTTCTCGGCGACGGTGCGCTCGGGCAGCAGGTTGAACTCCTGGTGGATGATGCCGACGCCGGCCCGCTGCGCGTCGCGCGGCCCGCGGAAGGTCACCGGCGCGCCGTCGAGCGTGAGCGTGCCGCCGTCCGGCGCGTACACGCCGGAGATGATCTTCATGAGGGTCGACTTGCCGGCGCCGTTCTCGCCGACGACCGCGTGCACCTCGCCCGCGCGCAGGTCGAGGTCGATGCCGGAGAGCACGCGGACGCCGAGGAACGACTTGCCGATCCCGCGGATGTCGAGCAGTGGTGCAGGCATGGAAACCCCTGACTGACCGTAACCATCGATGGTGATCGCGCTAACGGTCGGGCACTCGCTCGCGCACCCACCGTGGGGACTTTCGAAGTTCAACGTTGAACTTTTGCTTGGCCACACTAAAGCTGGCGATGAGGACATTAAATGTTTCGATGCCGGGAGGCAACGACGTCATCGGACCGAAACAATTCCGTTGCCTGGCATCCGCCGATCATCCAGCTTCGCCGATCCGATCATCCGACTCGGCGGTGCTCCACGCGGCGGCAAACCGGGTGCAACCTGCCCGAACTCCCGAAGACATTGACTTATTGAGATGTCTCCAGCACGCTGAGCGTCGCGAGACCACGGTTCGGGATCGCGAAGTGTGACTGTGCGTCGCGGCGGACGACGGTCTCTTCTCACGCTCTGCTGGACCCCGCACGGGCGGTGCGGGGTGGCTCCCGTGCGCCCGTGGCTCGCGTCCCGTTGCCCCGCCGAGAGGAAACGGCATGCGAAGAAGCACCCTCATCCTGGGCACGATCATCGGCGTGCTGCTGTCGATCGCGCTCGTCCGGCCCGCGGCGGCCGCGCCCGCCTTCCGCGCCCTGCTGTTCACCAAGACCGCCGGCTACCGGCACGACTCCATCCCCGCCGGCATCGCGATGTTCCAGCAGCAGGCCGCCGCGAACAACTTCGAAGTCGTGCAGACCGAGGACGCGAACGTCTTCACGCCCGCCAACCTCGCCACGTACGACGTCCTCATCATGTTCCAGACGTCGGGCATGGTCTTCACCAGCACCGCCCAGCGCCAGGCCGTCGAGGGCTTCCTGGCCTCCGGCAAGGGCATCGTCGCCATCCACAACGCCACCGACATGGGCATCGAGAGCGAGTACCCGTGGTGGGACCAGACGGTGAACGCGGGCGCGCACATGCCGGAGCACTCCCCCGGCGTGCTGCCCGGCACCGCGATCGTCGCCGACAAGCAGCACCCGTCGACGGCCGGGCTGCCGGACCGGTGGAACCGCAGCGAGGAGTGGTACAACTTCGACAAGAACCCGCGCGGCGACGTCCACGTGCTCGTCACCGCCGACGAGCGCACCTACAATCCGGGCGGCGCGGCGATGGGCGCCGACCACCCGATCTCGTGGTGCCGCAACGCCGCCGGCGGGCGGGTCTGGACGACCGCGATGGGCCACGCCATCGAGTCGTACAGCGAGACGAACTTCCGCAACCACGTCCTCGGCGGCGTGCGGTGGGCCGCCGGCAACGCCGCGGGCGACTGCGGCGGCACGGTCTGGGGCAACTTCGAGAAGCGCGCCCTGGACGACAACACCGCCGACCCGATGGCCCTGGCGGTGGCGCCCGACGGACGGGTCCTCTACGTCCAGCGGGCCGGCCAGGTGAAGATCTTCAAGCCGAGCACGAACACGACGGTCACGGCCGGCACGCTGAGCGTCTACACCGGCGGCGAGGACGGGCTCACCGGCCTGGCCCTCGACCCGAACTTCGCCACCAACGGCTACGTGTACCTCTACCACTCCCCCGCCGCGAGCCCGACCGACATCAACCGCGTCTCCCGGTTCACGCTCAGCGGCGACACGCTGAACCTCGCCAGCGAGGTCGTCGTCATCGACGTCCCCGCCTACCGGGACCGCACGTTCCCGGAGCCCGGCCACACCGGCGGCTACATCGCCTTCGGCCCCGACGGGAACCTCTACATCGGTACCGGCGACGACACCCCACCGAACCTCGACCCCAACTGGCAGGGCTACGCCCCGCTGGACTGGCGCTCCGGCAAGGCCAACCTCGACGCCGCACGCACCGCCGGCAACACCAACGACCTGCGCGGCAAACTGCTGCGGATCCGCCCCACGGCGTCCGGCGGCTACACCATCCCGGCCGGCAACCTCTACCCGCAGGGCACCGCCCAGACCCGGCCCGAGGTCTACGCCATGGGCTTCCGCAACCCGTTCCGCTTCTC
>NZ_BMPI01000151.1 GCF_014647515.1 Dactylosporangium sucinum
AAGCCCAAGCTACAGCCAGCCACTACCGCAAACACCTCAAACACCATCATACGTGACGAACCGCCGTTGCAGTACTAGGTAGCAGAGGCACTTCCGACCCATCCCTATCAACTGCGACAGGCCCTCACGTCTGCGGTCTCCGGTGGGGCGGGAGGCGATATGGATGACCCTGTGCTCCGCGTTCAATTCCGCTTGACCGACCGCGACCGGCTCCTGCTCGGCTGGCTGTACGACCACGGCGTCTTCACGTCGTTCCAGCTTGCCAACGCACTGTTCCCCTCCCCCCTGGACTTCTGCCAGCGCCGGCTCACCACGCTGTACAAGCTCAAACTGGTGGCCCGCCCGCTTCAGGCCACACCGTCCCGACGGCAGGTTCTACCCCTACCTCTACCACTACGTCATCGCCCAGCTCGGTGCCGAGGTCGTCGCCGCCTTCCGCGGCGAGGCGCTACCGCGACGTGACCGCGCTCGAGCTGAGACGAGAATTCGTCCGGCGTCCAATTTGCGCTATCACCGCTGCTTGCCACCTCGTACCGATAACGCTATCGTTATGTCGTGGCTCTACGTGAGTGGGCGGTCGAGTTCCACGCGGAGTGCGAGAAGTGGGCCGACACCCTGGACCAGCCGGACGCTGAGGCCCTGCTGGCGGCGATCAGGGTCCTCCGCGACCAGGGCCCAGCACTCGGACGGCCACTGGTCGATGCGGTCACGGGCAGCCAGCACGCCAACATGAAGGAGCTTCGCCCCGGCTCGACCGGCCGCACCGAGATTCGCGTGCTGTTCGCATTCGACGTGCAACGACAGGCGATCCTGCTCGTCGGTGGCGACAAGAGCGGAAACTGGTCTGGTTGGTATGAGGCGAACATCCCGATCGCCGACCAGCGGTTCAGCGAACATCAGGCAGCGCTCGGCGCACACAGGAACCAAGCAACGAGCACGCGCGATCGGAGTTCAGGAACAAGGGGGAGGCGGCGACGATGAGCCTGAAGGATTGGGAGAAGCGGATTCTTGCCGCCGAGGGTGCGGCAGAGCGGATCTCCGAGATCGAGGAGGAGCTGCGCCTGGCCGCTGGTCTGACGGCGCTGCGTGAGCGGGCCGGCCTCAGCCAGGCAGAGGTGGCCGAGCGTATCGGCGTATCTCAGCCACGCGTGGCCGCGATCGAGCGCTCCTCGAACATCACGCTCGACCTGCTGGAGCGGTATGTCGGCGCGCTTCTGCCGGGCGGAGGTCTGGAGATCGTCGCCGTGCAGGGACGTCGACGGTTCCCATTGTTGACGCCTCCGGCCGTGAGTGGTGCCGGGCGCGTCGCTGCACCGGCAGCGGGCAAGCTTCGTAAGGCCGCTGGCGCTTCTCGTCGGTCAGCCGGCGTCACGGCCCGGAAGGTGAACCCATCCGCGATCGCAAAGAAGAAGGCTTCATAGCCGGGCGCACTGCCGCCGTACGAGTTCTCGCATCTGACTCCGTATCGAGTTCACCGCGGGCCCATCGCTCGAGGATCGCCTCAGCACCGCAGCTGATGGTGAGACCTTCCGCTCGCACCGATGCAGCAGCCTGAGTCAAGGACTCTCTTCGCGCCGCCACCCGTTCAGCATCCACCGTGAGTCCTTCCAGTTCGAGCACAGGTCAGACGATCTGGCGAAGGTCGTTGCCGGAGTCGAAGATGATCGGCATTCGAACACCAAGCGCCTGGGTTAGCGACTGAGGGTGGCGGCCTCGTTGACGTTGCGACCGCCGCTCTCAATCTGATCTACTCGGCCCGGCGTGATGCCATGAGGTCGGCTGCCTGGTGTGTCAAGCCCAGCCGATTACGCTCTTCGGTGAGGTTCAAGGCAATGACCCATGCTTCGGTCCGTGCTCGCTCGTCGGCCAACGCATCGGTGTCGCCATCGTCCAGCTCGGCCCGAACGTCTTGCCATTCGTGGAACTCGCCCATGGACCTCCCGCCGCTCCCCGCTCGAACGACAACCAGGAACCGAATATCATCTTCGCTCGGTGGTCACGGTCTATGCTACCCGGCCAAAAAGTCCCGGCTTGGTCGTTGGCAACAACCCTCGATCCGACTCCGGCTACGATTCCGGGCCTCGCACTCGTCCATGCCACCTTAGATCGATAAGCTGCATCGTCGCATGATCGGCAGGACGCCGATCGAATCGAGGCCAGGATGGACGAGTCGCATGTCGAATTGGGTCAGTGCCGTCATCGCAGGACTGGCACTTGCCGTCGCCACCGCTACCTTCGTAGCAGCTCGCCTCGAGAAGAGGCAGGAGTCGCGAACCGCACGGCTGACTGCCTACTTTCATTGGAACCGGGAAAAGTCTCGAGTAGACCTTCCGGACAGAAAGATCCATGTTGGTTACAACTTGGTCATTTGGAACCAGGGCCCAGCGATGGCCCGAGACATCCGACTCGAGGTTCGTCGACCGCGTGACAGCAAAATCATCAACCTGGCCAGTGTGGACGAAGATGAGTTCCCTCTGAGCATCATCGACCGCGACGGTCGGTACCCGGTCCAATTCGCCCCCGAGCTAGAAGAGTTCTTCAACTCCAACGAACATCCCATCGTTCGCCGGTTCGAGGTCACATTGCGTTGGACCGACGGCAGGGGGGAGCAGGAGAGGATCGTTCCGCTCAGGCGCGGGCAGGTCCGTCAGTAAGTCTGTGGGCGCCGGGCATGCCGTTCGTTTCCATCGCACCTGTCGTGCGTCCACGTCGGTGGATGTTCGGATAGCTAACCGTGCACAGTCGGTCCTGCCCGCTCGGGTCGCACCGCCATACGGTGCTATGGAACGCCGACGGAGTGCCCCGGCCTTCGGCGGGACCGGCAACGACTGAACGGAGACGCGATGCGGTTCGTGCTGAACGGCGTGTCAATGGATCTCGACGCGCCAACGGTCGTCGCCCGGCTCCGGGACGTGCAGCCAGAGGCAGTACGTGAGCACGGCGTCCGCGTCGGCGGCGTCGTCTATCCGGTCAAGCAGGCATTCGAGCGAGCTGTCCGGTTGCCGCGCACCGAGTTCACCAGCCACATCGCACAGCGACATCTGCGAAACCTGGGCTTTGAGGTTCTCAGCCAGTCAGTCCCAACTGCCGCACCCCAGGCGGCTGAGAAACGCCGGAGCCCGACGACAGCAGCGCACGAGTGGCCATGGGAGGGCAGCGTCCAGGCAATCTTCGGCCAACTCCTGGAGAGACGCGGTTGGTCGATCACCTCGATGGCCGACACTGCTACGAAGGCCGCCGGCGTTGACGTGCTCGCATCCAAGGAAGACCGCCGTCTCGGCGCCGAGGTGAAGGGCTGGCCCTCCACCGGTTACGCCGACCCCCGACGCGCCGACGAGGTCAAGCGCACCCAGCCAAGCACCCAAGCCGGTCATTGGTTCGCCGAGGCCCTGAGCAAGGCGATGATGCTGCTCGACGACAAGCCCGGGCACGAGTCGCTCATGGTGCTGCCGAACTATCCGCGCTACCGCGACCTGGCGGCCCGGACCCGCACCGGCCGGAGCGCCGCCGGTATCCACGTCGTCCTGCTCGACGCGCAGGGCGGTTTCACCAGCGAAGCGTGGACGCCATGACGATGCCTGAGCCGATCACCAGTAACCGCGCCGTCGAGAACGCCGCGATCGCGTTCGTCATCGCCCACGAGGCGAAATACGGTCGATCCGCCCGTGACACCCGCGGTGCCAACGCAGCCGCTGACGTCGCCAGCGACGGGCGGGTCATCGAGGTGAAGGCGTACGGCGGATCCGCACGTGGGCAGGAGCTCTGGCTCGAGCCGAGACAGATCGACGAGGCGGCGACCAACCCGACTTCTGGCTCTACGTCGTGGAGAACGTCCGACAGGGCGACCCTGCGCATTTCCGTCTGGTGGAGATCGGCGGCGTGGCGCTCCAGGCGCTCCTCGCTCGCAAGGTCGAGCGCAGGTACTTCACGGTTCCCTGGCCCGTTGCCGTGTACGACGCGCTGACCCGCGACGTCTGACTCGGACGACTCGAAGGACGGCAATGCCCTCTGGACTGAGCTGGTTGGACAGTTCCCGCGACGAGCAGCAGCGGATCCGCGAGATGCTGAAGCTCTTCAGCGACACTGAGAGTCGGGACGAGCTGGGCATCGGTCAGGTCCGTGACGCGTTCAGCGATGCACTGTTCCCGGGCACGTCGGTGATCCAGACCCGCGCACGGTACCTCCTGATCGTCCCCTGGTGCCATCAGGCGGCCGAGCGCCGTGGACTCCGAGGTGACCGTTTCGCGGCCCAGGTGGACCGCACCGAACGCACGGTGGTGACCAGTCTGCTGCAGGCCGACGACACCGACGGCGTGATCGGCCGCCGGGCTGGCGCCGGCGTCAAGACGCTGCCGTCGAGCATCTATGGCGCAGCGCTGCTTCGGTACGGGATCCGAACTGGCGACGACGGCGCAACGACACGACGGAGCCGTCTGGCCGAGGCCCTTGCCGCTGCGGAGGAACTGACCGAACGGGCTGGCGGTACCTGGCATCCGACCCTGCCGCCCGCGCCGGACGGCTTCCCCAACGAGGTGGAAGGCGGCCTCCGGCTGCGTCCCGAGGAAGCACGCTGGCTGCGGGACCGGATCCTGAGCACGACCTCCGGCACCCTGCTGGCGCACCTGCTGGACCCGGCTCATCGGCCCGACGCCGAATCGTGGGCACCGTGGGACGATGCTGCGGGCGCGTCGGCACCTGCGGACATTCGCGCCCTGGTCCAGCACGCGGCCCGGTTCTCCTTGGTCATGCTCGGCGCCGCGCTCCTGTACAACCTGCTCGTCGCCGAGCGCTACGAGCAGGTTGGCCTGACGGATCACGAGGAGCCTGTTTCGCGGTACCGCGAGGAGCTCTCGGCATGGACGGACGACGTGACGGCTGAGCGGATCCTGACCAACTGGGACCGCAAGGACATGTGGGTACGGGTCATCGCGCAGAACCCTCGCATCGCGGGCAACGGCCAAGGCCGGCAGTTCATCGACCGGTGGCTGGACGACGTGGTCCGAGGCGATGTCGACAAAGTGGCGGACAACCCGGCGCTCCGGAGACTTGTCGCCGAGCGCGAACGGTCGATCAAGAAGGGCCAGTCCCGCCTAGTACTGCAACGGCGGTTCGTGACTCAGGCTCGTCGCTCGGTTAACCTCCATTGTGGTCAGTGTGGGGTTG
>NZ_BMPI01000152.1 GCF_014647515.1 Dactylosporangium sucinum
CCCCCTACAACCCGGACAAACACGGCGCACTCCAAGCCCTCCAACAACCGGCGGCTTGACACAGGGCTACTCATGCGTCCTCCGCTTCGCTCCGGCCGCCTGAGTTCAAAACTGAGCCCATGATGAGCGGCCTCCTCCGCTTCGCTCCGGAACCGCTCATGCGTCCTGCCCCCAGTCGAGCAGGTCCACCTGGGCCGGCCCGAGCGCGCCGTGGGCCGACTTGTCGCGGGTGATCGCCAGGGCCTCGGGCAGCGCCTCGACGCCCTGCAGGCGGTGGGTGACCAGGGCGCCGAGGTCGACGTCGCCGCGCCGCACCAGCCGCAACGCGTGGTCGAAGGCGCTCGCACCAGGCGCGTATCCGCCCGCTCCCGACCGCGGGTGCAGCAGCGCGACCGCCCGCTCGCGCAGCAGGCCGAGCGGCGCCGGGGAGCGGTCCGGCAGCACGGACACGACGACGATCCGGCCGCCGCGGCGCACGCAGCGGGCAGCCAGGTCGAGGGTGGAGGTGCCGCTGAGGCCGGCGCCGGGGGCGCCGCCCGCGGTCTCGAAGACGACGTCGGCCCCGATGCCGTCGGTGGCCTCCCGGACGGCCGCCTCCACGTCGGCGTCCGCGGTGAGGACGAGGTCGGCGCCGGCGCGGCGGGCCAGGTCGAGCTTGGCCGGGCTGCGTCCGGTGACGATGACGGTGCCGGCACCGCCCAGCCGGGCGAGCCGGACGTGCAGGACGCCCATGACCCCGGCGCCGAGGACGAGGACCGTCTCGCCGGGCCGCACGTCGGCCAGGGCGTGCCCGTGGATCGCCCCGGCGAGCGGCTGGACGGCCGCGGCGGCGGAGGCGCCGACACCGGCGGGGACCGGGACGACGGTCTTCGCGGGGACGACGACCCGCTCGGCGAACGCGCCGGGCCCGCTGAAGCCGAGCACGCTCGGCGCCGGGCAGGCGTCGGGCCGGTCCCGGCGGCAGGCCGCGCACCGCCCGCAGGCGGCGGTCTCCACGGCGGTGACCCGGTCGCCGGGCTTGACGTCGCCGGCTCCGGTTCCCACGGAGCCTCCCACCGAGCGCACGACCCCGGCGAACTCGTGCCCGCCGAACCGGGTCGGCCCGGCCGCGAGCCGCGCGGCGAGCACCCCGTGCATGGCGACCGGCTCCCCGGCGAGCAGCATGCACTCGGTGACGCTCGGCTGCACGCAGGCCACGTCGATCACCACCTCACCCGGCCCGGCGACGGGGTCGGGCACCTCCTCGACGGCCACGTCCCCGAACCCTCGCATGACGAGCGCCCGCACCGCACCACCTCCAGCATCTCGCGCCGCCCGCCTCGGGCGCCGATCCGGGCGCCCTTGACGGCCGAATCAGATTTTGTATTCAATATTCAAACCGCGTCAAGGGAGGCCGCATGGAGGTACTCGAAGTCGCCGGGCCGGTCGCCTGGGACGGCACCGGCGAGTGGGAGGTCGTGGTCAGCGGCATCGGGGGTCAGGGCATCCAGCTGCTGGCTAAGACCCTGGCCGAGGCCGCCACCCGCGAGGGCCGGCACGCGATGCTCGCCGCCGACTACGGCGGGGAGATGCGCGGCGGACCGTCGAAGGCCTCGGTCGTCGTCGGGAGCGCGCCGCTGCGGGCGCTGCCGATCCTGCCCAGCGCCGGGTCGGCGATCCTCGCCCACCACCGCTTCAGCGAGCACGTCGTCGAGCGGCTGCGGCCCGGCGCGTTCGTCCTCGCCAACGCCCCGCTCGTCGACCCGGCGCACCTGCGCGGCGACCTCACCGTCGCCACCGTCGACGCGAAGACCGTCGCCCAGTCCGTGAACGCGCCGAACGCGCTGGGGCTCGTCCTGCTCGGCGCCTACAACGCGCGGGCCCGGATCGTGGCGCCGCAGGAGCTGGAGGACGCGATGACCAGGCTGCTCCCGCCGTACCGGCGCCAGCACGCCGAGGCGAACGTCCGCGCGCTTCGGGCCGGGGCCGCAGCATGAGCGGTTCCGGAGCGCAGCGGAGGAGGCCGCTCATCATGGGCTCTGTGTGGAGCTCAGGCGGCCGGAGCGGAGCGGAGGACGCATGAGCCTGCAGTTGCTTGAGGGGGGCGCCGCCATCGCCGAGGCGGCGATCTCGGCCGGGTGCCGGTTCTTCGCCGGGTACCCGATGTCGCCGTTCACCGGCCTCCTGGAGGAGATGTCGCGCCGGCTGCCCAAGGCCGGCGGGGTCTGCCTCAACGCCGAGAGCGAGATCGAGGGCGTCAACATGACCCTCGGCGCCGCCGCGGCCGGGGCGCGGGCCGCCACCGGCTCCTGCGGGCAGGGTATCGCGCTCATGCAGGAGGCGATCGCCGAGGCCGCGCTCAACGAGACCCCGTTCGTCGTGTTCAACCTGGCCCGCAACCAGCAGGACTACTTCCAGGCCACCCGGGGCGGCGGCTGGGGCGACTACCGCACGATCACCCTCGCGCCCAAGGACGTGCCCGAGGCGGTCGAGCACACCCAGCTGCTGTTCCACCTCGCGGACAAGCACCGGGCGCCGGTCGTGCTGTACGGCGACCCCCTCCTCGCGCAGACCCGCGTCGGCGTCGACGTCTCGCCGCGCGACTTCGGGCCGCTGCCGCCCAAGGACTGGGTGCTCGACGGCACCGGGGGCGGCACCGGCCGCAGCCGGCAGGTGTGGACCTGGGCGATGGGCAAGGCCACCGACCCCGGGCCCGGCCCGGACGGGCACTGGCGGGCTATCGCGGCGAAGTTCGACCGCATCGCCGAGCTGGAGGCCCGCCACGAGCAGGCGGATGTCGAGGACGCGGAGACCGTGGTGGTCGCGTTCGGCTCGGCGGCGAAGTTCGTCGAGCACGTCGTCGCCGAGCTGCGCGCCGACGGGCACCGCATCGGCTGGTTCCGCCCGGTGACGCTGTGGCCGTTCCCCGGCGACGCGCTGGAGGCCGCGACGCGGACCGCGAAGCGGGTGCTGGTCTTCGAGCTCAACGCCGGGCAGATGCTCGACGACGTCCGGCTGCACGCCGCCGACCGCCGCGCCGTGCGGTTCATCGGCGGGGTCAGCATCGCCGAGTCCGGCCTGTCCTACGGGCCGCTGCTCGACGCTCCCGTCATCCGCGAGCGCATCCTGGAGGCGACCGCATGACCATCGACACCAGTGGCCCGCCGGTCCGCGACGCGCGGAAGGTCGCCGACTTCAAGCCGAACCTCATCCTCGGCGAGCACTCGCTGTGCCCCGGCTGCGGCGAGCCCGTCGCGCTGCGCATCCTCCTGGAGGTACTGCAGGAGCTCGACATCGTGCAGCAGACGATCGGGGTCGTGGGGCACGGCTGCTACGGCAGCTTCGTGCGCATCATGGACGTCGACGTCCTGCAGTGCCTGCACGGCCGCGCGCCGGCCTGCGCCACCGGCATCAAGCGGGTCCGGCCCGGCGTCGCCGTCTTCACGCTGCAGGGCGACGGCGACATGGCCAACGAGGGCCTGCAGGAGGTGCTGCACGCGGCCGCGCGCGGCGAGAACATCACCTGCGTGATGCTCAACAACGGCGTCTTCGGCGACACCGGCGGGCAGCAGACCGCCACCACGGTGCTCGGCCAGCGGACCAAGACCAGCATCGAGGGGCGCGACCCGGCCGCGCACGGCTACCCGATCCCCGTCGCCGACCTCGTCGCCGGGCTGCGCGGGACGGCCTACGTGGCGCGGGGCGCGGTGTCCAACGCGGGTGCGGTCCTGCAGGCGAAGCGCATGCTGCGCAAGGCCTTCGAGGCGCAGCTCAGCGGCGCCGGCTTCAGCCTGGTCGAGATCCTCACGATGTGCCCGACCGGCTGGTTCGTGCCCACCGCCGACGGCCCGACGTACCAGCAGGACACGATGGAGGCCACCTACCCGCTGGGAGAGCTGGTGACGCCGTGACCCTCGAACGCGCCAACACCAGCGAGGCGGTGGCCGCGCACATCCTGGAGCGGCTGTTCGCCGGGCGGCTGCGCAGCGGCCAGCGCATCGACCTCGACGAGGTCGCCGCCGAGCTCGGCGTGAGCCGGGTGCCCGTCCGCGAGGCCCTCATCCAGCTCGAGCGCGACGGCCTCGTCGACCGGGCGCACTACCGCCGCGCGCACGTCGCCGAGTTCGGCGAGGACACGGTGCGGGAGGCGTTCGCGCTGTACGGCATGCTCAGCGCCCTGACCAACCGGCGGGTCGCCGCCCGCCGCGACCCCGGCGTCCTCGACGCGCTCGGCAAGCTCGACGAGGCCCTGTCCCGCTGCGACGACCCGGCCGAGTTCGAGTCCCTGGCCCGCGAGTTCCGCCGCGTCGTCAACGTCGCCGGCGCCGGCAACCACCTGCGGGCCCTGCTGCGCACGTTCAGCGGCCTGGTGCCGGCCGCGGCCCGGTTCTCGATCGACGACGCGCTGACCGACGAGCGGGCGGCGCTGCGCGCCGAGTACCTGGCGCTGCGCGACGGCACGCCCGACGCGGCCGGCGCCGCCGCCCTGGCCCACCTGCGCCTGACCGCCGACAACGCGGTCCGCGCCCTGCACCGCCGCGGCGTCTTCCAGGAGGCGTCGTCCGAGGCCGGCCCACTGTGGACCGACGTGGCGGCCGTCATCGAGGAGAAGTCGTGAGCCGGACCACCCGCGGCACCCTGCAGATCGACGCCGAGCGCTGCAAGGGTTGCGAGCTGTGCATCACCGCCTGCCCGCCGAACGTGCTGACGATGTCGGCGACGGTCAACGAGCAGGGGTACTGCTACCCCGAGCTGCACGACGGCTGCACCGGCTGCACGGCGTGCCAGCTGATCTGCCCGGACTTCGTCTTCGCGGTGTACCGCTACACGCCGGCCACCTGAGCGTCACCCGGCGCGGGCAGACTCGCCCGATGGACACCACCGCCCTTGCTCAGAGGACGTCTGATTCACGAAGTTTGTGAGTTATGTACGTTCAGGTGTCTCGCCAGGTTGGGGTGGTTTCGTCG
>NZ_BMPI01000153.1:0-999 GCF_014647515.1 Dactylosporangium sucinum
ATCGATGCGGTCGCCGAGGTGGATGTCCAGGTGCTGGCGGACCTCGTCCAGACCCGGCAGATCCGCGCCCATCCCGGGGCGCTGCGACCCCTGCCCGGAGAACAGCACCGCCACCGGACCCGGCGCACCCGCACCGGTGGTCGACAAGTCACGCAGACCCGCGACCAGGTGAGCAACGTCCGAACCGGTCACCACCGCGCGGTGCGCGAACCGGGACCGCTGCGTGGCCAGGGCCACGGCGGTGTCGTGGGGGTCGGGGTCGGTCCGTTCGGCCCAGTCGGCCAGGCGGGCCGCCTGCGCCCGCAGGGCCCGCTCCGACTTTGCCGAGACGATCCAGGCGGTCGGGCCCTCGCTGGGTGCCGGCGCCGGGGTGGGGTCGCCCTCCTCGATGATGACGTGCGCGTTGGTGCCGCTGATCCCGAACGAGGAGACGCCGGCCCGGCGGGGGCGGCCGTTCGGCCACGGACGCGACTCGGTGAGCAGCGCGACTCGGCCCGCCGACCAGTCCACGTGCGGGGAAGGCTCGTCGACGTGCAGGGTCGGCGGCATGGTGGCGTGCCGCATCGCCAGGACCATCTTGATGATCCCGGCGACGCCGGCGGCGGCCTGGGTGTGGCCGATGTTGGACTTGACCGAGCCGAGCCAGAGCGGTTCGTCGCGGTCCTGCCCGTAGGTGGCGAGGAGCGCCTGCGCCTCGATCGGATCGCCGAGCCGGGTGCCGGTACCGTGGCCCTCGACAACGTCCACCTCGGACGGTGACAGACCCGCATTGGCCAAGGCCTGCAGAATGACTCGCTCCTGGGACGGGCCGTTCGGGGCAGTCAGGCCGTTGGAGGCGCCGTCTTGGTTGACCGCGGAACCACGCACGACGCCCAGGACGCGGTGGCCGTTGGCGCGGGCGTCGGACAGCCGCTCCAGGACCAGGACGCCGACGCCCTCGGCCCAGCCGGTACCGTCCGCCGCCCCCGCATAGGACTTGCAGCGCCCGTCGGCGGCCAG
>NZ_BMPI01000153.1:1030-4933 GCF_014647515.1 Dactylosporangium sucinum
GCGCGCGAACTCCGCGAAGCCGACCGGCGTCGCCATCACGGACACGCCACCGGCCAGCGCCAGGCCGCATTCGCCGGCCCGCAGCGCGCGGACCGCGAGGTGCAGCGCGACGAGCGACGAGGAGCAGGCGGTGTCGACGGTGACGGCGGGCCCGGTGAGGCCGAGCGTGTAGGCGACGCGGCCGGAGACGACGCTGCCGGCGACGCCGGTGCCGAGGAAGTTGCGGACCTCGTCGGGCACCTGCTGGGCGCCGATCGCGTAGTCGTGGAGCATCAGGCCGGTGAAGACGCCGGTGTCGCTGCCGCGCAGGGTCGCCGGGTCGACGCCGCCGTGTTCGAGGGCCTCCCACGTGGTTTCGAGGATGAGGCGCTGCTGCGGGTCCATGGCCAGGGCCTCGCGCGGGCTGATGCCGAAGAACCCGGCGTCGAACGCGCCGGCGTCGGCGACGAAGCCGCCCTCGGCGAGATACGTGCGGTCCAGCGCCGAGTCGAACACCCGCTCGACGTCCCAGCCGCGGTCGCGCGGGAACGGTGTCACGCCGTCGCGGCCCTCGGCGACGAGCCGCCACAGGTCGTCCGGCGAGGCGACCCCGCCGGGCAGCCGGCAGGCCATGCCGACGATCGCGACGGGTTCATTCAGCGCGGCCAGGAGGTGACCGTTCTGCCGGCGTAGCAGTTCGTTTTCCTTGAGCGATTCCCGAAGTGCCTTGACCACCCGCTCGGCAGATGCGGTCATTCTAGCCCCGATCCGGATATGCAATCACGATTCAGAGTTGTGCAATGCTCGCTGAACAAGTTCGTCGACATCCATCTCGTCGAAGACGTCCGCGTCCTCGTCCGTGTCCCGCAGTTCGCCCTCGTCGGCCGTGCGGGCCAGCTTGAGCAGGGCATCCATCAGGCCGGACTGCCGCAGGCGGCCGACCGGAATCGACTCCAGGGCGCTGCGGATCTCCGCCTCGCTGGAATCGACACCAACGTGTCTACCAGCCTCAGGACGAAGAACAACCCCTATCCGCTTCGCCACCGCGCTAGGGGTGGGATAGTCGAAGATAAGTGTTGCGGGCAACTGGCACCCGGTCGTCGCATTCAATCTGTTGCGAAGTTCGACGGCGGTGAGCGAATCGAATCCCAGGTCGAGGAATCCGCTGTCCGGTTCGATGTCGGCCGCTCCCTCGTGGCCGAGGACGATGGCGACCTGGGCCCGGACGACGTCGAGCAGCGCCCGGTCGCGGTCGGCGTCGCCGAGGCCGGCCAGGCGCTGCCGGAACGCGTCGCCGGGGATCACCGCCTCGCCGCCGGCGGCCCGCCGGGCCGGCCGGATCAGGCCGCGCAGCAGCGGCGGCACGGGCTGCGCGCCGATCTGGGTGCGCAGCGCGGCCAGGTCGAGGCGGGCGGCGACGACAAGCGGGCGCCCCGCGCCGAGTCCGGCGTCGAAGAGGGCGAGGCCGAGCTCGGCGGACAGCGGGGCGGCCCCCTGGGCAAGGCGCCGCTGCTGGGTCTCGTCGAGCCGGCCGCCCATGCCGGTCTCCTGCTCCCACAGCCCCCACGCGATCGACGTCGCCGGCAGGCCGTCGGCAAACCGCCGGGCGGCGAGGGCGTCGAGATAGGCGTTGCCGGCGGCGTAGTTCGCCTGGCCCGGGGCGCCGAACACCCCGGAGGCGCTGGAGAACAGCACGAACGCGGTCACCGGCTGGTCCAGCGTCAGCTCGTGCAGCCAGCGGGCGCCGTCGGCCTTGACCCGCATCACCGAGGCGACCCGCTCCGGGGTCAGCCCGGCGAGCACACCGTCGTCCAGCACGCCGGCCGCGTGCACAACCCCACATACCTGCACACCCGCCAGTGCTTCCGCCAGCGCCACCCGGTCGGCCACATCGACCGCCTCGACGCGAACCTCCGCACCCAGCCCTTCCAGGTCCTCCACCAGCTCTGCCGCGCCGGAGGCGGCCGGCCCCGACCGCGACAGCAGCAGCAGGCTCCGCACCCCGTGCCTCGTCACCAGGTGCCGGGCCACCAGCGCGCCCAGCCCGCCCGTACCGCCGGACACCACCACCGTCCCCAGTGAACCCCACACGGGCTCCTCTTGAGGGGTGGACCCCAGGCGCACCAGCCGCGGCACCGACAGCGCGCCCGCGCGCACCATCACCTGCGGCTCGTCCAGCGCCAGCACCCGGCCCAGGTCCGCGTCCCCGGCATCGACCAGGACCACCCGGCCCGGGTACTCCGACTGCGCCGAGCGCACCAGACCCCACACCGCGGCGACCTCCGGATCCACATCGGCGCCGGACGTCACCACCGCCAGCCGCGCGTCCTCGTCGGCCATCACCTCCTGCAGCCGCAGCAGGGTCGCCGTCACCTCGGCCGCCCGGTACACCGTCCACCCGTCCAGGTCGACGGCCGTGTCCGGCTCGGCCACCGGCACCCAGTCCACGCCGAACAGCACATCCCCGCCCGGCGCGGGCGAACGCAGCGCGGGCAGCGCTCGCAGTACCAGTCGATCGATCTCCACGACGACACCGCCGGCGGCATCGACGGCCACCACCCGCACGCCGCCCTCCGGCAGCAGGGTCAGCCGCGCCCGCAGCGCCGACGCCCCACCCGCGAACAGCCGCACACCCGACCAGGCAAAGGGCAACCCCTCAACACCCGAGCCCTGCCACCCCGCCACGGCCAGGGTGTGCAGCACCGCGTCCATGAGTGCCGGGTGCAGCCCGAAGGCGCTCCCGCCGGCGGCCACCCGCTCCGGCAGGGCCACCTCGGCGAACACGTCGCCGCCCCGGCGCCAGACCCGCTCGACGCCCCGGAACGCCGGGCCGTAGGCGAACCCGCCGTCGGCCAGCCGGTCGTACAGGTCGTCCACGGCGACGGGTTCGGAGTCGGCCGGCGGGGGCCAGGCGTCGAGCGTGGCCGGCGCGGTGCCGTCCGGGGCGAGGATGCCGGTGGCGTGGTGCTGCCAGTCCGGGCCGGCGTCGGTGTCGGGCCGCGAGTGGATGGTGACGGCGCGGGTGCCGTCGGCGGCCGGTTCGGCGACGACGACCTGCAGCTGGACGCCGCCGCGCTCCGCGATGGCGAGCGGGGCGTGCAGGGTGAGCTCGCGGACGGTACCGCAGCCGGCCTCGTCGCCGGCGCGGATGGCCAGTTCTAGCAGCGCGGTGCCGGGGAGCAGGACCGTGCCGGCGATGGCGTGGTCGGCGAGCCACGGCTGGGCCGCCAGCGACAGCCGGCCGGTGAGGACGTGGCCTTGGCCGCCGGCGATGGTGACGGCTGCACCGAGGAGCGGGTGGCCTGCGGCGTCGAGCCCGGCGCCGCGGATGTCACCGACGCCGGTGGGCGCGTCGAGCCAGTACCGCTCGTGCTCGAACGCGTACGTCGGCAGCTCGACCGGCGCGACGGCCGCTCCGAGCACCGCGGTCCAGTCCACGTCGACCCCGGCGGCGTGCAACCCGGCCGCGGCGCTGAGCAGCCGGTCCCCCGGCCGCAACGTCGGCACCACCGTCGCGTCCGGAGCGGTCAGCGCAATCATGGAGGTGAGCACCCCGTCCGGACTCACATCCACGAAGACCTTGACCCCGTCGTCGGTCAGCCGCTGCACAGTGTCGGCGAACCGGACCTCGTCACGGGCCTGCCGCACCCAATACTCCGGATTCGTCACATCCCCGTACAACCCGATCACCGGCTCACGCGCCGGAACACTCGCCACAACCTGCCGGAACTCGTCGAGCATCCCGTCGAGGTGATGGCTGTGAAACGCGTGCGACACCTTCAACAGCTTCGCCCTGCGACCCTGAACCAACTCCGTCACGGCGTCGGCGTCACCGGACACCACAACCGACCGCGGCCCGTTCACCGCCGCCAGACCCACCCGCCCCTCGACCAGCAGCGGCCGGACCTCGTCCTCCGACATCTC
>NZ_BMPI01000154.1:0-3581 GCF_014647515.1 Dactylosporangium sucinum
GCACCCGTGACCACCGCGCGGTGCGCGAACCGGGACCGCTGCGTGGCCAGCGCCACCGCCGTGTCGTGGGGGTCGGGACCGGTCCGTTCGGCCCACTCGGCCAGCCGCGCCGCCTGCGCCCGCAAAGCCCGCTCCGACTTTGCCGACACGATCCAGGCGGTCGGGCCCTCGTGGACTTCGGAGGCCGGGCTGGGGTCGCCCTCCTCGATGATGACGTGCGCATTGGTGCCACTGATCCCGAACGAAGAGACGCCGGCCCGCCGCGGGCGGCCGTTCGGCCACGGACGCGACTCGGTGAGCAGCGCGACACGGCCCGCCGACCAGTCCACGTGCGGGGAAGGCTCGTCGACGTGCAGCGTCGCCGGCATCGTCGCGTGGCGCATCGAGAGCACCATCTTGATCACACCGGCAACGCCGGCCGCGGCCTGGGTGTGGCCGATGTTCGACTTCACCGACCCGAGCCACAGCGGTTCGTCCCGGTCCTGCCCGTAGGTGGCGAGCAGGGCCTGCGCCTCGATCGGATCGCCCAGCCTGGTACCGGTACCGTGACCCTCGACAACGTCCACATCGGACGGTGACAGACCCGCATTGGCCAAAGCCTGCAGGATCACCCGCTCCTGGGACGGGCCGTTCGGGGCCGTCAGACCGTTGGAGGCACCGTCCTGGTTGACCGCGGAGCCGCGAAGCACGGCGAGGACGCGGTGGCCGTTGGCGCGCGCGTCGGAGAGACGTTCCACGACCAGCATGCCGACGCCTTCACCCCAGCCGGTACCGTCGGCGGCGCCCGCGTAGGACTTGCAGCGCCCGTTCGCAGCCAGGCCGTCCTGGAGGGCGAACTCGGCGAACGTCCCGGGCGTGGCCATCGCGGTGACGCCGCCGGCCAGGGCCAGCGTGCACTCGCCGCTGCGCAGCGACTGCGCGGCCAGATGCAACGC
The DNA here is from genome assembly GCF_014647515.1 of Dactylosporangium sucinum. Taxonomy (GTDB): domain Bacteria; phylum Actinomycetota; class Actinomycetes; order Mycobacteriales; family Micromonosporaceae; genus Dactylosporangium; species Dactylosporangium sucinum. The sequence continues at coordinate 936 of NZ_BMPI01000154.1, forward strand.
GACCAGCGACGACGAGCAGGCCGTGTCGACCGTGACCGCCGGCCCGGTGAGGCCGAGGGTGTAGGCGACGCGGCCGGACAGGACGCTTGCGACGTTGCCGGTGAGGCCGTAGCCCTCGACGCGGGAGCGGTTGGCGGCGAGCAGCGCCGAGTACTCGGAGGTGCCGGCGCCGGCGAACACGCCGACCGGGGCCCCGCGCAGCGCCTGCGGGTCGATCCCGGCCTGCTCGAACGCCTCCCAGGACGCCTCGAGCAGCAGCCGCTGCTGCGGGTCCATGGCCAGGGCCTCGCGGGGGCTGATGCCGAAGAACGCGGCGTCGAAGCCGGCGAGGCCGGGCAGGAAGCCGCCCTCGGGGAGGTACTCGCGGTCCGGGGCGGCGGCGAAGAGTCCGTCGAGGTCCCAGCCGCGGTCGGTCGGGAACCCGGTGATGCCGTCCTCGCCGGCCGCGATGAGCCGCCAGAAGTCGTCCGGGGAGGCGACACCGCCGGGGAAGCGGCAGGCGATGCCGACGATGGCGACGGGCTCGTCGGAGGCCGCGGCGGCGTGGACGACGACGGCGCGGGTGGGGCCGCCGAGCCGCCCGCCGAGGTACTCCGCGAGCGCCTCCGGGTTCGGGTGGTCGAAGACGAGGGTGGCGGGCAGGCTCAGGCCGCTCGCCTGGGCCAGGCCGTTGCGGAGCTCGACGGCGGTGAGGGAGTCGAAGCCGATCTCGTTGAACGCCTGCCCGGCCGGGATCGCCGCGGCGGAGGCGTGGCCGAGGACGGCCGCAGCCCGCTCGCGGACGAGGTCGAGCAGCCGGGCCTGCCGCTCGGCGGCGCTCAGCCCGGCGAGCCGGTCGGCGAGGCCGCCGCTGCCGGTGGGCGCCGGCTCCTCGGCGGCGGCCCGGATCGCCGCGGCCGCCTCGGCGACGGTGTCCAGCAGCGGGGCGGGCCGGGTCAGCGTGAACGCGGGCGCGAACGTGGCCCAGTCGACGTCGACGATGACGGCCGTGGCCCGGTCGCGGGCGGCCACGTAGGCCATGGCGGTGACGGCGAGGTCGGGGTCCAGGGTCGCGAGGCCGCGTCGGGCCAGGTGCTCGGCGGCCGGCCCCTCGGCCATGCCGCCACCGCGCCACGGGCCCCAGGCGACAGCGGTACCCGCGAGACCGCGCTCGCGGCGGGCCGTGGCGAGGCCGTCGAGGAAGGCGTTGGCGGCGGCGTAGGCGGCCTGGCCGCCACTGCCCCAGACGCCGGCGATCGAGGAGAACAGCACGAACGCGTCGAGCGGCCGGTCGCCGAGGGCCCGATCCAGGGCCGAGGCGCCGCCGGCCTTCGCGGCGAGCAGGTCCGTCCAGTCCTGCGGGTCCGCGTCGGCGAGGGGGGTGAGGGCGACGGTACCGGCGGCGTGCACCACGGCCGTCAGCCCGTCCCCGGCCACGGCGACCAGGTCCGCGACCTGGCCGGGGTCGCTGATGTCGCATCGGACGAAGACGGCCTCGGCGCCCGCTGCGGCGAGGTCGGCGGCCAGGCCGACGGCGTTGGGAGCGGCTTCGCCGCGCCGGGACGCCAGCACGATCCTGTCGGCGCCGGAGGCGGCGGCCCAGCGGGCGACGTGGGCGCCGAGCGCTCCGCTGGCCCCGGTGACAAGGACGGTCCCGCGCGGCGTCCACCGGTCGGCGTCCGGCACGGTACCCCGCACAAGCCGCCGGACCCAGGTCCCGTCGCCCCGGACCGCGACCTGGTCCTCGCCGTGCCCACCGGCAAGCACGGCGACAAGCCGGTCGGCGGTCGTCGCGTCCACCGTGGCGGGCAGGTCGACGAGTCCGCCCCACAGGCGCGGGTACTCCAGGGCGGCGACCCGGCCCATCCCCCACAGCGGCCATGCCGCCGGCTCGACGGCCACGCCGCCGGCGACCGGTGCACCACCTTGGGTGAGGCACCACACCGCGCCGGTGACGCCCTCGCCGGAGCAGCGCCGCAGCAGCCGCACGGTCTCATGCAGCGCGCCGGACGGCCCTTCGGCGCAGCCGAGCAGCGACACGACACCGCCGACGGCCGACCAGTCGACGGATTCCAGCGAGCCGGCGTCGACCGTCATGGTTCCGGCACCGGCTTGGGTGAGGGCGGTGTCGATGGCGGTGGTGAGGTCGGCCGGCACCCCGGGCGACGTGACGAGTACCCATCGGCCGCTCAGGGGCGGGCGGGTGGCGGGTTCGGGCCTGGGCTGCCAGGCGACGTCGTACCACCAGCCGGCGCCGAGCTGCCGCCCGCGCCAGCGTGCGAGGGCCGGCAGGAGCCCGGCCAGGGCCGGCCGGTCGGTGTCGCCGAGGCCGAGAACGTCGGCGAGCCCGTCGGCGTCGGCCCGGTCGACCGCCGCCCAGAACGGCCCGCCGCCGTCCCCGGACGTGACCGGCGGCGGCGCGTCGAGCCAGTACCGCTCGTGCTCGAACGCGTACGTCGGCAGCTGCACCGGCACGCTGGCCGCCCCGAGCACTGCGGTCCAGTCGACCTCGACCCCGGCGGCATGGAGGCCGCCCGCGGCACTGAGCAGCCCGTTCCCCGGCCGCAACGTCGGCACCACCACCGCGTCTGGAGCGGTCAGCGCGATCATCGAGGTGAGCACCCCGTCCGGACTCACATCCACGAAGACCTTGACCCCGTCATCGGT
>NZ_BMPI01000154.1:3866-4178 GCF_014647515.1 Dactylosporangium sucinum
GCGGTCCTTGACCAACTCCCGGACCGCATCGGCGTCGCCGGACACCACGACTGACCGCGGCCCGTTCACCGCCGCCAGACCCACCCGCCCCTCAACCAGCAGCGGCCGAACCTCGTCCTCCGACATCTCCAACGCAGCCATCAACCCACCGGCGGGCGCTGCGGCCATCAACCGGCCACGGGCCTCCACAATCCGGCAAGCACCCTCCAGATCCCACACCCCAGCCAGATACGCGGCGGTGAGCTCACCGATCGAATGACCGCCGAGGTGCTGCGGCCGCAGCCCCCAGGCTTCCAACTGCCGGAACGTCGC
>NZ_BMPI01000155.1 GCF_014647515.1 Dactylosporangium sucinum
TCCAGTGATGGATGAGTGTTCACGGTAGGTGGTCGCCGCTGCAGGGTTGTGATGCTTGACACACACGCCCGGACACTTCTTCGTGGACGAGTGTTCCCGGCACCTATGTGGCAGACCGTAGTAGTCGCAGCCCAGGCCCTACTCCGACTCCAGCGGATAGTACGTTTCGCCCCACGTTGACAGGATTTCCACCCTCACCCGGGACCTGCCGCCGCGCACGCCGGACTCTCCTGGCGGACGCAGCACCCCCATCCGGTCTATGAGCCCCCGCAGCACGGCCCGCTGCCGCGCGGCCGGCATGCTCGGCCACGCCTGCAACAGCCCCGGCGGCACTGAGGGGCGAGCCGGAACCCGCGCTGTTGCCGACTCCGCCGCCGCCAGCTGCTGCTCCAGCCGTGCCTTCAACTCCTCGATCTCATCCCGGGTCGCCCGGTACGCGGCATCCGGGACAAGGCCCTCCGTCCAGCCGGACGTCAGCCGCACCAGCCGCTCATCGGCGCGGGCGATCCGCCGCGACAGGTCCTGGGTTTCCGATCGCAGCACCACCCGCCGCTCGGACGCGGCCCGCTGCCGCTCCCCCGCAGAGTCAATGTCCGTCGCGAGATCCTTCAGAAACAGGTAGGCCGCCCGTTCCACCTTCGACCGGGTCACCGTCACACATCGGCACGTGTGCGTCTGCGCCCATTTCGAGCACACATATCCGTAGCCGGTCCGGACGCCGAGTTTCGTCGGATGCATCGGGAACCCGCAGTCGCCGCAGCGAATGAGTCCGGTCAGCATGTACTTCGCCTCGGACGGCTCCGGCGGTCTGGTCTTCACACCCCGCGCCCGCCGGTACGCCTTCCACTCGTCGTCGGTGATGACGGCCGGGTGGACGCCGACCGCCCACTGCTGCATTCCGGTCTTTGTCGCTTTGCCGTAGGTGACGAGCCCGGCACCGAACCCGGAGTCCAGGAGCCGCCGGACGACGTCGGCCCGCCACGGCCGGCCGATGCGGTTGGGGATGCCTTCCCGGTTGAGCCAGGCGGCGATGCTGTTGCCGCCGGCGCCGTCGATAAACCGGCGGTACATGTCGGCGAGGATCGGGCCGGTGATGGGGTCGATGTCGTAGGTGTTGGTGCCGGCCTGGTGGATGTAGCCGTAGCGCTGGCCGCCTTGGGCGGGGGTGCCGTTGTTGCGCCGGCGGGCGTGGACTTCTTTCCACACTTCTGATTTGAGTTCGGATTCGTAGGCGGCGAACTCTGCCATCATGCCGCGGGCGAATCGGCCGGAGGCGGTGCTGGTGTCGATGGGCTCGGTAGCCGACTCGATGCGTCCGCCGACGCTTTCGACCATGTCGCAGACGACGGCGAAGTCGCGGCGGGATCGGGAGAGCCTGGACCAGCGCCAGACGATGATGATGTCGGCTTCGCGGTTTTCGATGCGAGCGATGGTGGCGGTGACCTGGCGGCGTTTGAGGGTGGTGCCGGTGCGGCCGGGGTCGGAGACGACGTCGATGACGTTGTAGCCGCGGCGTGCGGCGTAGTCGCGTGCGGCGGTTTCTTGGAGTTCGAGGCTGACGGAGTCGTCTCGGGAGATTGACTGCCGGACGTAGATGATCGCGCGAAGGGGTTGTTCCGGGACGGCCCGGAGTCGGGGGTTTGCCGCGCGGGTCATTGGACGAGGTGGGGGCGTCGCTGGTTGATGGCTTCGGCGGTGTCGCGCATGCCGGCGAGGCGGCCGTCGGTTTCGCGCTGGTCGCCGTAGTCGCCGATGGAGGCGGCGAGGCGGTCGAGGCGCTGGTGGAGCTGCCTAAGCATGGTGTCGCGGCAGACGGCGGCGATGTTGCCGAACCAGGCGAGGGCGGCGATGAACCAGAGGCCGCGGGAGATGTTTTCGGAGAGAAGTTCGATGTTGGTGGCGGCTTCGGCGATGACAGCGAAGCCGATGAGAGCGGTGGTGAAGACGCCTACGAGGAGGGTGGTGAGCCGGAGGCGGCTGAAGTTAGACATGACGGCGGTACCTCCGTCTGGAGGAAGTGCACGCCCGCAGGCGTGCGCTTTGTCCCGTTTGGCCCCGGTGCGTTTCGCTAGGTGGTTGACCGTACGCGCCAGTAGCCACGCCGTCAGCGCATCCGTGGATGGATGACCCGAACGAGTGATCATCAACCGGCTTTTCGGCGCCGGCCACGCATCGTCTTGCGGTGCGGCTCGACGATGCGGTCGAGCAGCTCCTCGAGCACGCGGCGGTCCGCAACCGAGATGGGTGACGTCGGCTCCAGCATTCGCCCGATCTCCACGGCGAGCGGATGAAGCGGTGTCCCTGCACCGGCGACCCTGATCGTGTCGGCCGCAAGGTTGAACCCGGTGATCTCGGCGAGCTCCGCGAGTTCGTCGACACTGAGCCGCAGCGCGGCCGGCAGGAGCTCGATTTTCTCGCGTTCGGGTTGGATGTCCGGCCGGTAGATCCAACGGCTAATCGTGGCCTGGGCGACACCGACCAGGGCGCCGAGGTCGGTCTGGCTCAGGTTGTGCTGGCTCATCTGCTTGAGCAGCCAATGCCCCAGCCTGGTCGGCTCTTTCGCGGCCACGCCTGCCTCCCCCATCCGTTGATGGATGGAGCGTATGTCATGAACTGACCCGCCGGTCCGGTGCCGCACGGCCCGACGCATCGACAGTGATTTTTTATCGAGAGGTATCGCTGTCATGAAAGCAGAGTAGCGCCCGGCCGATCATCCGCGAACACCATCCACGCGGATGACCAGATCTGCTTGCCAACCATCCGTGGATGGATATACCGTTCATCCATGCACGCAACCCAGACCCGGAAGCGGACCGCACGGTCCCTCCGCAACGAGCAGCTCGGCATTCGCCCGCGTCGCTCCGAGCACACGGTCCTGCTGCGCCGCGCCGAATTCGACCAGGTCATGGAGTCCGAGGGCTACAAGACGAACCTCGAAGTCGCCCACTTCCTCGACCTCGGAGAAGGAACCGTCTCCCGCCTCCGCAGTGGGGAGTCGAAGCCCGGCACCGGCGTCATCGCCGCGATCGTCAAGAAGCTGCCCAAGCTCCCGCTCCGCCGGGTCTTCGACTTCGGCGACGACGACATGCCGGCCGCCGCATGAAGACCTACGAGCAGGCGATCGCCGACGCCGCCGCCGCATTCAACGACTTCCTCGCCGAGGAAGGCCGGCAGCTGGCCACCGTCGCCGCACTCCCCCAGCCCGAGCAGCAGGAAGCCCCGCGCCGCCGCCAGCGACCCCGCAAGGCCGCGTAATGGAGCCTTACGCCCGCCTCCTCGGCAAGGTCGCCATGGGTCCCGACGGCTGCTGGATCTACACCGGCAGCATTCAGCCCCGCAGCGGCTACGGCTCCTTCGGCGTCAGCAAGGGCAAGTCGATGCCCGCCCACCGGGCCGCGTACCAGTTCGCGGTCGGCCCGATCCCTCACGGCGCCCAACTCGACCACGAGTGCCACACCCGCGACACGACCTGCCCCGGCGGCCCGTGCCTGCACCGCCGCTGCGTCAACCCCGACCACCTGGCGCCGGTTACCTCCCGCGAGAACACGCTCCGGTCCCGGACATCGGTCGCTTCCCTGAACGCCGCGAAGACGCACTGCACAAACGGGCACCCGTTCACGGCGGAGAACATCGGCCGCGGCGTCAAGGCCGGCCGGACGTACCGCGAGTGCAAGACATGCAAGCGGGCGCGGGACGCGTCTCGCCGGAAGGCGGCCTGACATGCCCGCCCAGACCCTGCACGCCGTCGCCGAACTCGGCGAGCTGTGGCGCGTCGACGAGCTTCACCGCCGAGCTCTCGTCGAAACCAGCCAGCCCGCGGCATCCACGGCCTGAAAACAGCGGGCCCCGACGGTGGCACCCGCCGAGGCCTCGCAGTACCGACCACCCAGACGAAGGGCCAGCACTATGCCCCAGGATCGTACATCGACCGTCACCGACGCGCGCTGGCGTGACACCGCCGCCGGCCGCA
>NZ_BMPI01000156.1:0-266 GCF_014647515.1 Dactylosporangium sucinum
GAGATGTCGGAGGACGAGGTCCGGCCGCTGCTGGTCGAGGGGCGGGTGGGTCTGGCGGCGGTGAACGGGCCGCGGTCAGTGGTCGTCTCCGGTGACGCCGACGCCGTGACAGAGCTGGTCCAGGGCCGTAAGGCGAAGCTGTTGAAGGTGTCGCATGCGTTCCACAGCCACCATCTCGACGGCATGCTCGACGAGTTCCGCCGGGTTGTGGCGAGTGTTCCGGCGCGTGAGCCGGTGATCGGGTTGTACGGGGATGTGACGAATCC
>NZ_BMPI01000156.1:652-3623 GCF_014647515.1 Dactylosporangium sucinum
GGTACTGGCTGGAGGCTCCGGCCGGCGGGAGCAAGCTGCTGGACTCCGCGGTCGAGCTCGCGGGCGGGCAGGGGACACTGCTGACCGGGCGGTTGTCGCTCGCCGCGCAGCCGTGGCTGGCCGACCACGTCGTCGCCGGGGTCCGGCTGCTGCCCGGCACCGCGATGGTCGACCTCGCGATCCACGCGGCCGACGAGGCCGGCTGCGGCACGGTCCGCGAGCTCACGCTGCACGCGCCGCTGGCCGTCCCCGAGCACGAGGCGATCCTGCTGCAGGTCACCGTCGGCGCGCCGGCCGGCGACGGCGCCCGGGAGCTCGGCGTCTACGCCCGCCCCGAGGGCAGCACCGGCGAATGGACCCGGCACGCCAGCGGCATCCTCGCTGCGGACCACGCCGACGGCGCCCAAAGCGCAGACGGGACCGACCACGCCGATGGCGTCCGGGGCGCCGGCGACGGGTCCGGTGCCTGGGCCGCCGACCTCGCGGAGTGGCCGCCGGCCGGGGCCGAGGCACTGCCGCTCGACGGGCTCTACGACGGGCTGGCCGAGGGCGGCGTGACCTACGGGGCGGCGTTCCGGGCCCTGCGGCGCCTCTGGCGGCGTGGCACCGACGTCTTCGCCGAACTCGCCCTGACCGCCGGTGCCGCCGATCCCGGCGAGGCCCACGGGCTGCACCCCGCCCTCCTCGACGCCGCCCTGCAGGCCTGGATGCTCGCCGCCGGCGGCCCCGGGGACGAAGGGGCGGCCGTCAACCGGATGCCGTTCAGCTTCGCCGGCGTCCGGCTGCACGCCGCCGGGGCCGCCGCGCTGCGGGTCCGGCTGACGCCGGCCGAGGGCGACGCGGTCACCGTCGTCGCCGCCGACCCGGCGGGGCAGGCGGTCCTCTCGGTTGGGTCACTGGCGTTCCGGCCGGTCGACATGGGGCGGCTCGCCTCGGCGGCCGTCGCCGCGGCCGGCACCTCGGCGAGCAACGCGCCCGCGGCGATCCGGGCCGCGGTGCGGCGGACCGCGTCCACCGACGGCGCGACCGGCGGCTCGCTGCTCGCCGACCGTCTCGCGCGCCTGGACGCCGCCGAGTGGCACGCCGAGATCCTCGGACTGGTCCGCGACCAGGCCGCCGCCACGCTCCGCTACAGCTCCGCCGACGCCGTCGAGCCGGAGCGGCCCTTCAACGATCTCGGGTTCGACTCGCTCACGGCGGTCGAGCTGCGCAACCGGCTCAACACCGCCACCGGCCTCAACCTGCCGGTGACGCTCATCTTCGACTTCCCCAGCGCCGACGCCCTCGCCCGGCACCTGCGGGACCGGGTCGCCGGCACCAGCCGGGCCGTGGTCGTGCGGGAGCGGGCCGTCGACGAGCCCATCGCCATCGTCGGCCTCGGCTGCCGGTTCCCGGGCGGCGTCGCGTCGGGCGAGGACATGTGGCGGCTGCTGGCCGGCGGCACCTGTGCGGTCTCCGCGCCGCCGACCGACCGCGGCTGGGTCCTCGACGAGAACCTGGGCCCGGCCGGGACCGGCGGGTTCGTCCTGGACGCCGGCGGCTTCGACCCGGCCTTCTTCGGTATCAGCCCGCGCGAGGCGCTGGCCATGGACCCGCAGCAGCGGATCCTGCTCGAGGTGGCCTGGGAGGCGATCGAGCGGGCCGGGATCGACCCGCTGTCGCTGCGCGGCACCGCGACCGGGATCTTCGTCGGCACCAACGGCCAGGACTACGCCGCCGGGCTCACCAGCGTGCCGGAAGGCGTCGGCGGCTACCTCATGACCGGCAACGGCGCCAGCGTCATGTCCGGCCGGATCTCCTACGCCCTCGGGCTCATCGGCCCGGCGGTCACCGTCGACACCGCCTGCTCCTCGTCGCTGGTCGCCCTGCACCTCGCCGCGCAGGCGCTGCGCGGCGGGGAGTGCGGGATCGCGCTCGTCGGCGGCGTGCACATCATGGGCACCCCGATGCTGTTCGCGGAGATGGGCAGCCAGTCCGGCCTGTCCTCCGACGGGCGGTGCAAGGCCTACGCGGCCACCGCCGACGGCATGGGCGTCGGCGAGGGTGCCGGCATGCTGGTCGTCGAGCGGCTGTCCGACGCCCGCCGGCGCGGCCACCGCGTCCTCGCCGTGGTCCGCGGCTCCGCCGTCAACCAGGACGGCGCCTCCAACGGTCTCACCGCCCCCAACGGGCCCTCCCAGGAGCGGGTCATCCTGCAGGCCCTGGCGAACGCCGGGCTCCGCCCGGAGCAGGTCGACCTGGTCGAGGGTCACGGCACCGGCACCAGGCTGGGCGACCCGATCGAGGCCCACGCGCTGCTGGCGACCTACGGCCAGGACCGCCCCGAGGACCAGCCGGTGTGGCTGGGCTCGATCAAGTCGAACATCGGCCACACCCAGGCGGCGGCCGGCGTCTCCGGGATCATCAAGGCGCTGCTCGCAATGCGCCACGAGACGATGCCCGCCACGCTGCACGTCGACGAGCCGTCCCCGCACGTGGAGTGGAGCACCGGGAACCTGTCCCTGCTGACCGAGGCCCGGCCGTGGCCGCGCGAGGCCGGCCGCCCGCGCCGGGCCGGCGTGTCGGCGTTCGGCATCAGCGGTACCAACGCCCACGTGATCCTCGAGGAGGGCGACCCGGTGCCGGAGCCCACCCCGGCCCCCGAAACCCCCGAGGCGCCGACGGCCTGGCTGGTGTCGGCGAAGACGCCCGACGGGCTGCGCGCGCAGGTGGCCCGGCTCGCCGACTGGGCGGCCGGCAGCGACGCCGACCTGGCCGACACGGCCCTGGCCCTGGCGACCCGGCGCTCCCACTTCCCGTACCGGGCGGTCGTCACCGGCGCCCGCCGCGAGGACCTGGTCGCCCACCTGCGCGGGGTGACGGCCGGGGCGCCGGCGGGCTCCCCGAAGACGGTCATGCTGTTCCCGGGCCAGGGTTGGCAGCGTGCCGGCCTGGGTGCGGAGCTGCTGGCGTCGTCGCCGGTGTTCGCGGC
>NZ_BMPI01000157.1 GCF_014647515.1 Dactylosporangium sucinum
ACCGGAGTAGGGTCGCCCTCCTCGATAATGACGTGCGCATTCGTGCCACTGATCCCGAACGACGACACACCCGCCCGCCGCGGCCGCCCGTTCGGCCAGGGACGCGACTCGGTGAGCAGCGACACTCGGCCCGCCGACCAGTCCACCTGCGGCGACGGCTCGTCAACGTGCAGGGTCGCCGGCATCGTCGCGTGCCGCATCGCCTGGACCACCTTGATGATCCCGGCAACGCCGGCGGCGGCCTGCGTGTGGCCGATGTTCGACTTCACCGACCCGAGCCACAGCGGCTCCTGCCGGTCCTGCCCGTAGGTCGCGAGCAGCGCCTGCGCCTCGATCGGGTCGCCGAGCCGGGTGCCGGTACCGTGGCCCTCCACCACGTCGACCTCGCCGGCCGTGACGCCCGCGTTCGCGAGGGCCTGCAGGATCACCCGCTCCTGCGACGGGCCGTTGGGGGCCGTCAGACCGTTGGAGGCGCCGTCCTGGTTCACGGCGGAACCGCGCACGACGCCGAGGATCCGGTGGCCGTTGGCGCGGGCGTCGGACAGCCGCTCGACGACGAGGACGCCGACGCCCTCGGCCCAGCCGGTGCCGTCGGCCGACCCGGCGTAGGACTTGCAGCGCCCGTCGCCGGACAGGCCGCCCTGCCGGGCGAACTCGACGAACCCGGCCGGCGTCGCCATGACGGTGACGCCCCCGGCGAGAGCCAGGGTGCACTCGCCGCTGCGCAGCGCCTGCGCGGCCAGGTGCAATGCCACGAGGGACGACGAGCAGGCGGTGTCGATCGTGACCGCCGGGCCGGTCAGCCCGAGGGTGTAGGCGATGCGGCCGGACAGGACGCTTGACACGTTGCCGGTGAGCGCGTAGCCCTCGACCGCGGCGGGGTTGGCGCCGGTGAGCACGGTGTAGTCGGGCGCGCTGGCCCCGACGAAGACGCCGGACCGGCTCCCGCGCAGGCCGGCGGGGTCGAGGCCGGCGTGCTCAAGGGCCTCCCAGGTCACCTCGAGCAGCAGCCGCTGCTGGGGGTCCATGGCCAGGGCCTCGCGGGGGCTGATGCCGAAGAACGCGGCGTCGAAGCCGGCGGCGTCGGGCAGGAAACCGCCCTCGGGCCGGTACCGTTCCAGCCAGTCGGCGCCGAGCAGCCCGCGCGACAGCCAGCCGCGGTCGGCGGGGAACGGGCCGACACCGTCGCCGCCGCGGGCGACGAGGTCCCACAGGTCGTCGGGGGAGGCGATGCCGCCCGGGTACCGGCAGGCCATGCCCACGATCGCCATCGGCTCGTCGGCGGCGGCCGCGGCGTGGACGACGACGGCGGCCCGGGCCGTGCCCCCGGCCCGCTCGCGGAGCAGCTCGGCGAGGTCGGCGGGGGTCGGGTGGTCGAAGATGAGGGTGGCCGGCAGGCTCAGGCCGGTGGCCTTGGCCAGGGCGTTGCGCAGCTCGACGGCCATGATGGAGTCGAAGCCGAGCTCGCTGAACGCCTGCCCGGCGGGCACGGCGTCGCCGGAGCTGTGGCCGAGGACGGCGGCGACCTGGCTGCGGACGAGGCCGAGGAGCAGCCGCCGCTGTCCGGCCTCGTCGAGGCCGGCGAGCTGGGCGGTGAGCGACCGGTCGGCGCCGGCCGGGTCCGCGGCCGCGCCGCCGGTGGGGTCGCCGGCCTCGGGGAGCTCGTGCAGCAGCGGGCAGGGCCGGGCCAGGGTGAAGGTGGGCGCGAAGACGGCCCAGTCGACGTCGGCGACGGTGGTGGTGGGCCGGCCGGCGGCGATGGCCTGGCCGAGGACGGTGAGGGCGGTGTCCGGGTCGAGGGCGGCGAGGCCGAGCCGGGCCAGGTAGCCGTCGCTGTCGCCGGCGGCCATGCCGCCGCCGGCCCACGGGCCCCAGGCGACGGCGGTGCCGGCGAGGCCGCGTTCGCGGCGGGCGACGGCGAGGCCGTCGAGGAAGGCGTTGGCGGCGGCGTAGGAGCCGTGGCCGCCGCTGCCCCAGATGCCGGAGATGGAGGAGAAGACGACGAACGCGTCGAGGGGCCGGTCGCCGAGGGCCCGGTCCAGGGCCCAGGCGCCGGCGACCTTGGCCGCCATGTGGCCGGGCCATTCACCGGGGTCGGCGGTGGCCAGCGGGCCGATGCGGCCGACGCCGGCCAGGTGGAACACGGCGGTGAGGTCGTCGCCGGCGGCGTCGAGCAGGCCGGGGACCTGGGCCGGGTCGGCGAGGTCGCAGCGGACGAAGACGGCCTCCGCGCCCGCGGCGGCGAGGTCGGCGGCAAGCTCGGCCGCGTTGCCGGCGGCGTCGCCCTGCCGCGAGGCGAGGACGAGCCTGGTCGCGCCGGCCTGCGCGGCCCAGCGGGCGACGCGGGCGCCGAGCGCGCCGCTGGCTCCGGTCACGACGACGGTACCGCGGGCGGTCCACGCCCGCTCCGGTTCGGATCCGGTGAGCCGGGTGAGCCGAGGCACCCAGACGGCGCCGGCGCGGATGGCGACCTGGTCCTCGACGCCGTCCCCGGCCAGGATCGCGGCGAGCCGGTCGAGGGCGGCAGCGTCCACGGTGGACGGCAGGTCGATGAGGCCGCCCCACAGCCGCGGGTACTCCAGCGCCGCGACCCGGCCGAGGCCGCGCAGCTGCCACGCCCACGGGTCGGTGGGCGCACCACCGGCAACGGGCGCCGCGCCCCGCGTGAGAGCCCAGAGCCGGCCGGGCGGCGCGGACTGCAGCAGCCGCACCGTGGCCTCCAGCCCGGCGGCCAGGCCCCCGGGAGCGGCCTGTTCGGCACAGCCGAGCAGCGAGACGACACCGTCCGCGGACTCCCACCCGGCGAGGCCGGCCGGAATGCCGTCCACAACGACGGCGTCGGCGCCACGCGCGGTGAGGCCGGCGCGGACCGTCTCGGTCAGGCCGGCGGGGACACCGGGCCCGGTCACGACGAGCCACCGCCCCGACAGCGTCGCGGCGGCGCCGGGCCGGGCGGGCTGCCAGGTGACGTCGTAGCGCCGGCCGGCGGCCCATTCGCGGTCGCGCCAGCGGGCGAGGGCGGGCACGAGCCCTTCCAGGGCGGGCCGTTCGGCGGCGTCGAGGCCGAGCACATCGGCGAGCTCACCGGCGTCGGCGCGGCCGACCGCGTCCCAGAACCGGCTGTCGGACACGGCGGCCTCGACAACAGCACCAGCCGGCGGGTCGATCCAGTAGCGGGTGTGCTCGAACGCGTAGGTGGGCAGGTCGACGGCTCCCCCACCACCGAGCACCGCACTCCAGTCCACGTCGACCCCGGCGGCATGGAGCCCGGCCGCGGCGCTGAGCAGCCGGTCCCCCGGCCGCAACGTCGGCACCACCACCGCGTCCGGAGCGGTCAGCGCGATCATCGAGGTGAGCACCCCGTCCGGACTCACATCCACGAAGACCTTGACCCCGTCATCGGT
>NZ_BMPI01000158.1 GCF_014647515.1 Dactylosporangium sucinum
ATCTTCGCCGACGAACCGACCGGCAACCTCGACTCGCGCTCGGGCGCCGAGGTCCTGTCGTTCCTGCGCAACTCGGTGCGGGAGTTCGGCCAGACGATCGTCATGGTGACCCACGACCCGAACGCCGCGTCCTACGCGGACCGGGTCATCTTCCTGGCCGACGGGAAGATCGTCGACGAGCTGCTCGAGCCCACCGCCGACGCGGTGCTCGACAAGCTCAAGGGTCTGGACAAGGCGGGCGAGTAGACGATGCTGCGCGCGACCCTGAAGAGCCTGCTGGCGCGCAAGCTGCGGCTGGTTCTCTCCACGCTCGCCGTCGTGCTGTCCGTGATGTTCGTGTCCGGATCGCTGGTGCTGACGGACACGCTGGGCCGCACGTTCGACAACCTGTTCGCCAACATCTTCACCTACACCGACGTCCAGGTCTCGGCGAAGTCGCAGGTGGCGCCCCAGGGCGGGGACACCGGCGGCGGGGGCACCAACCCGTTCCCGGCCGCGGTCGTCGACGAGGTCGCCAAGGTCGACGGCGTGGGCAAGGCCACCGGCCAGGTGTTCCTCAACGGCGCCATCCCGGTCGGCCGCAACGGCAAGGTCGTGGCCAACCAGACCGGCCAGCAGTTCGGCGCCAACTGGACCGGCGAGGACCAGCTGGTCTCGCTGGCCGAGGGCCGCGGGCCGGAGGCCGACGACGAGATCGTGGTCAACCAGGGCCTGGCGACCACGGCGCGGTACAAGGTCGGCGACTCGATGGACGTCATCACGCGCGACAAGGAGCGCAAGACGTACGAGATCGTCGGCCTCATGCAGTATGCCGGCGGCCGAGCGTCGATGGCCGGCGAGAGCGCGATCTTCTTCACCACGAAGCAGGCCCAGCTCTCGATGCTCGGCGCCGTGGACCAGTACAACGTGATCGACGTCCGGTCGAAGGACGGCTTCACCGACGAGCAGGTGCGCGACAACGTCGCCAAGCAGCTCGGCGGCGGGTTCGTGGTGCAGACCGGCAAGCAGTTGTCGGAGGAGTCGAGCAAGCAGATCAAGCAGATCCTCGACTACTTCAACTACGTGCTGCTCGGCTTCGGCGCGGTGGCCCTGCTGGTCGGCGTGTTCCTGATCCTCAACACCTTCTCGATCATCGTCGCGCAGCGCACGCAGGAGCTGGCGCTGTTGCGGGCGATGGGCGCGAGCCGCGGGCAGGTGCTGCGTGGGGTGCTGCTGGAGGCGCTGCTCATCGGCGTCGTCGGCTCGCTCTTCGGCTTCCTGGTCGGCCTCGGGCTGGGCGCGCTCGGCGCGTACCTGTTCGTGGGCCTGGCCGACGGTGCCGAGGTGGCCTCGCTCGGCTTCCCGGTCTCGGCGATCATCGCGTCGTTCGCGATCGGCATCCTGGTCACCATGATCGCCGCGGTCATGCCGGCGCTCAAGGCGGCCCGGGTCGCCCCGATCGCGGCGATGCGGGAGTCGGCGACCCCGGACCGGCCGCTGACCAAGCTCACGATCTTCGGCGCGGTCATCACCGCGCTGGCGGTCGGTTCCCTGACGTGGGGCCTGACGGGGGCCGGCGACGGGACGCTGTGGCTGGTCTTCGGCGGCGTGCTCGCGCTGCTCGTCGGCGTCGCGCTGCTCACGCCGGTGATCAGCCGGCCGCTGGTGGCCGGGCTGGGGGCGCTGTTCGCCTGGACGGTGCCGGGCAAGCTGGGCAAGCGCAACTCGGCCCGCAACCCGCGGCGCACGGCGATCACGGCCGGCGCGGTCATGATCGGCATCGCGATCGTCACGGCGATCAGCACGCTCTTCACCTCGCTGTCCACGGCGCTCGGCGACGAGCTGGACAAGGACCTCCAGGCCGACCTGGTGGTGCTGGGCCAGCAGACGAGCGAGATCCCGCCGACGATCACGCCCGAGCAGGTCGAGCAGATGAAGAAGCTGCCGGGCGCGGCGACGGTGGCGACGTTCACCGCCGACGCGGCGCAGGTCAACGGGCAGCAGAACTTCGTCGTCTCGTACGAGGACCCGGCGGCGGTCGTCAAGGTGCTCAAGCTCAAGACCGACCAGGGCCGCATCGACCAGCTCAACAGCGGCGAGTTCATGACGGACAAGAAGACCGCCGAGGACCGCAAGTGGAAGCTGGGCGACACGATCACGGTGACGTTCACCAAGACCGGTGAGCAGACCCTGAAGCTGACCGGCATCACCGGTGAGACGGCCGTCGGCGCCGGCATCGTGGTGTCCTACGACGACGCGCGCAACGGGTTCGCGTTCCCGCAGCCGTGGCAGGCGTTCATCAGCGTCAAGGACGGGGCGTCGGTCGGCGAGACCCGCGACGCGGTGGACGCCATCATCAAGGACAACCCCGAGGTCAGCGTCTACACCAAGCAGGAGTACGTCGAGAACAACCAGGCGCAGTTCACCGCGATCCTCGCGATCGTCCAGGTGCTGCTGCTCATCGCCCTGGCGATCTCGGTCCTGGGCGTCATCAACACGCTGCTGCTGTCGGTCATCGAGCGGACCCGGGAGCTGGGCATGCTCCGCGCGGTCGGGCTGCGGCGCCGGCAGACGTGGCTGATGGTGACCACCGAGTCGGTGGTGATCACGGTGTTCGGCACGGTGCTCGGCCTCGCCGTCGGCGCCGGGCTGGGCGCGGCGATCGTGACCGCGCTCAAGGACGTCATCGGGTTCGGCGCGGTGACCCTGCCGTGGACGCTCATGGTGGTGTACTTCGTCGCCTCGCTCCTCGTCGGCGCCGTCGCCGGGTTCATCCCGTCGATTCGCGCCGTGCGGCTCAACGTGCTCAACGCGATCGCGTACGAATAGCACACCGGCGCAACAAGAATGGGCCGGTCGGGGTCTCCCCGACCGGCCCTTCGCCATTTCACAGCCCATTCTGAGAAGCCTGAGACGCGCGCCATAAGGGTTCCCCCTGAGCCGGTATCGGGGACGCTCCCCCAGCCAAAAACCCGTGGTCGGCTACCCCTGCGGAGGGAGGAGAACGCCCGCGTCCGGCCCCAAGCTGAATGCACACCATTCACCAGGGGGAATCATGACTGCAACGGTTGCGACGCGCACCGAGGTGGCCGCGCGGGCGGTCGACGTCTGGAAGGTCTACGGCACCGGCGAGGCGCAGGTGAATGCGCTCGGCGGGGTCTCGGTGGAGCTGGAGAAGGGGCGCTTCACCGCCATCATGGGCCCGTCCGGCTCGGGCAAGTCGACGCTCATGCACTGCCTCGCCGGGCTCGACGCCGTGTCGCGGGGTCAGGTGTATATCGGCGACACCCAGATCACCGGGCTGTCGGACCGCGGCCTGACCAACCTGCGCCGCTCGAAGGTCGGGTTCATCTTCCAGCAGTTCAACCTGCTGCCGACGCTGACGGCCGAGGAGAACATCCTGCTGCCGCTG
>NZ_BMPI01000159.1 GCF_014647515.1 Dactylosporangium sucinum
CACCGACGGCTACACCGTCGACTTCCGCTGACCCCCGCGGCCCGGGGCGCCCCAGGGCGCCCCGGGCCGCCTCAACAGTTCCGCCACCACCGTTGCCGTCGAAGGCGGCGCCGGCGGCATTGCGGTCCAGGTCCTGCGGTGTAGCTGCGGATTGCTGGGTTGGTACGGGGCCGCAGGCACGGTAAAGGCTTTGCGTCGTGGGTGGCGCGCTCTCTAGCGTGCCGACCATGGTCTCACTCGCGCGGCACTGCCTGTCGCCCGCCAAAGCCGGCCCGGCGCTGCGCGTATTGAGCGAGTGGACGCCCGCCGATGCCCCGGTCGGTGGCCTCCACCCTGGAGACGTGGGCTGGCATCTGTGGCGCGACAACGCCACGGTCCTGCTCTGGACCGACGGCGAGGTGCCCGTGGCGGTCGGCTTCCTCGACCATAAGGTGCTGCGCGCGACCGCCGCTCCCGGCACCGATCTCGACGCGCTCGCCGCCGATGCCGGGACGCTGCTCGGGCCCGGCGACAACGCGTGCGACGGCCTGCCCATACCGGGGTGGGAACGCGATCCGGACCCGTGGGTGGTTCTGTCGTGGGCGCCGCGGCCGGTGTCCGTCCGGGCCCAGCCGGTCGGCGAGGCTGACGCTGCCGACCGGGTCCTGGTGCAACGATCGGCCTTCGCGAACTCGGTGTTCACCGTCGAGGGCTGGCGCAGGATGAAGCAGTCACCGGCCGGCGAGCTGGCCGTGGAGACGATCGTGCGCACTCCCGACGGAGAGCCGGCTGCCGCCGCGACCGGATGGTTCGCCGGTGTGGGTCGGTGCGGACTGCTCGAGCCGGTCGGCACCCATGTGGACCATCGCGGCCACGGCTACGGGCGCGACGCCGTGCTCGGCGCATGCGCGGCCCTGGTCGAGCGCGGGGCCAGCGCGGTCGCCGTCGTGACACCGGCCAGCCTGACGGCGGCGGTGGCGCTGTACAAGTCGGCCGGCTTTACCGTCGTCCGTGAAAATCACGACTGGATCCGTCCCCGGCCGAGCTGAGCTGGCCGACCGGCCCGAGGTAGCCGGCGGGTCCGCCCGGAACGACGACTCGCGGTGACTGGCCCGCCCATGCGGCGACCTTCGCGGGTCGTTCGACGAGCTTGCCGTGCTTGAAGGTGGCGCCGACCCGGATCCGGGTCGGGGCGTCCTGCTCACCGACCTCGCTGAACAGGAACAGCATCAGCAGCGCCCGGCGACCCAGCCACGGTCGTGGCGAAGGATAATGTCGGCGCCGACGTACCACCGGCTGCTGGACTCGTCGGGGTAGCGGGGGAACGTCACCGCGGTCAGGTCATCGGCGAGCGCGGCGCGGTCGTTGTCGGTCTCGTCGCGCGCATCGCTGTACGGCCTCGACCGTCTCCGACAGCACCATGTCGACGCAGGCCAGCGAAAATCGGTCCAAGAACGGCTGCCGCCGCTGCCGCTCGTGAGATCCTGCCGCCGCCCGAAACGTGGCGTGGTGAGAGTCAAGGAGAGCCGCGACGCGCCCCAGCCAGCGTGCCGGCGGTCGGCGATGCGATGGAGCCGCCGCGGCCGCGCGTTCTGGGACAGCCGCCGGCTGACCGCGGCTTGGGCAGATCGCCGAATCGGTCGCGCGCTCGGTCTGCGGTCTGGTTCGCACCACGACGGTGTTGAGTAGGTGGGATCGGGCGCCGATGAGAAATGTCGCTGACAGCAGTCTGAGTACGGTCCGGTAAAAACGCGCTGCGCGCATCAAGGGAGAGCAACGAGATGAGACCACTTCGATACTCGATCAACGTCACACTCGACGGCTGCTGCCATCACGAGGCAGGGATCCACCCCGATGAGGAGTCGATGCGCTACTGGACCGCTGAGATGGAACGAGCCGATGCCCTGCTATTCGGCCGGGTGACCTACGAGATGATGGAGTCGGCGTGGCGGCAGCCGGCCACGGGCACGTGGCCTGACTGGATGGGTGAGTGGGAGATCCCGTTCGCCGAGACCATCGACCGGGCGAAGAAGTACGTCGTGTCGAGCTCGCTGAGCGGGGTCGATTGGAACGCCGAGCTGGTGCGGGGCGACTTGGGGCAAGCGGTTCAGCGGCTCAAGCAGGAGCCAGGCGAGGGCCTGTTCGTGGGCGGCGTGACGCTTCCCCTGGCGTTGGCAGATCTGGGACTGATCGACGAGTACGTGTTCCTTGTGCAGCCGGTCCTTGCCGGACACGGGCCGACGTTGCTCGCCGGCCTGCGCGAGCGCATCCAGCTCGAGCTCGTGGATCGCCATGAGTTCCGGTCGGGGGCGGTCGCCGTGCGATACCGGCCCACGCGAGTAGCGGCTTGACGTGATTTGTCCTGGCACGTTGGCCGCTGCCTCGCGACGGAACGACGGTTCTCGCGCCTGATGCGAGGGTTCGGACCGTCTCAAACGTGCGGACAGAACGGCGCAACCTGCATCCCCGAGGTGCCGGTAGATGACGGTTCGGGCGGGGTGCCGAGCTACTCGGCATCCGCACGCTGCGTGACGAGATGGCCATGTCCGGCAGCTTCTATTGGCCGCCGGCGGGCAGATGCTGCTGGCCGCCCACACCCAATCCACAGGTCTTGACAGTTTCTCGATCCGGATGCCTCGCGAAACGCTCGCACGGCGTGTGATCACCGAGGCACCCGGATCGACCTCAGCTTGGTAGGACAGTGAAGCTTTGACCTCGCACAGCCGGCGGCTCGGGAGTAAGGCTGATCTTGGCTGGGTTGATGTTGACCGGAGTTGTCGGATCGGGGCCGCGCTGTTCGTAGCTCGGGTGAGAGGCTGCCTACGAGGGCGCTGTCACGACCACAGGAGGGCCGACCGATGCCGCACCCACTGGCCAAGGTTCGCCGGATGTTCGAGCTCGTCGAGCCGATTGCCACCGTCACGTTCTCCGAGGTGCCGAACGAGGCGTTCCTGGCCCTCGGTATGCGGAACTATTGGGACGGATACTTTGCGGGTCGGGCCGCACCGTTGGGGCTGGTACCGGCCGAGGTGGTGCACGCGGTGTTCTACAACTTCGCCGACGGTGAGGTGGCGCGCCATATCCCGTGGGTGTGGGGGAAGACCACCCCCCAGGAGGCGATCGCGGTGCGCGAGCGGGGCAGCGCCACGGCGTTGCGGCAGATGATCGGGGAGCTCGCCGACTCCCGGGGTTTGGTGCGGGTTGCCGAGCTTGCTGCCCGGGCCGCGGTCAGTGCCCCGACGGAGGGTCGGGCGCTGTACGCCGGGTTGCGGGCGCTTGCCGTGCCGCAGGAGCCGGTGGCCAGGCTCTGGCATGCGGCGACGCTGTTGC
>NZ_BMPI01000160.1 GCF_014647515.1 Dactylosporangium sucinum
ACGCCTCCACCGCCGACGGTGGCGCGGTCGTGCAGTACAGCGACTGGGACGGCACCAACCAGCAGTGGCAGCTCGTCAAGGTCGGCGCGACGGCACCCACCGGCACGTTCACGAACCCGATCGTGTGGCAGGACTTCGCCGACGGCGACATCATCCGGGTCGGCGACGCGTACTACTACTCGGCCTCCACCATGCACTACTCGCCGGGCGCACCGATCCTGCGCTCGTACGACCTGGTGCACTGGGAATACGCCGGCCACTCCGTGCCGAGCCTGGACTTCGACTCCAACGCCTACAACCTCACCGGCGGCCGAGCCTACGTGAAGGGCATCTGGGCCTCGGCGCTGAACTACCGGGCCAGCAACAGCACCTTCTACTGGCTCGGCTGCGTGGAGTTCAACCGCACGTACGTCTACACCGCCTCGTCGGTCGACGGCACCTGGCAGAAACGGGCCCGGATCAACAACTGCTACTACGACGCCGGGCTGCTCGTCGACGACAACGACACGATGTACGTCGCCTACGGCAACTCCACGCTCAGCGTCGCGCAGCTGTCCGCCGACGGGCTCAGCGAGGTCCGCCACCAGCAGGTGTTCAGCACCCCGTCGAGCGTGGGAACCCTCGAAGGCTCCCGCTTCTACAAGCGGGGCGGCTACTACTACATCTGGGTCACCCGGCCCGCCAACGGCCAGTACGTCCTGCGCTCGACCAGCCCGTGGGGGCCGTACGAGATGCGGCAGGTGCTGCTGAACATGCCCACGCCCGTCAGCGGCGCCGGCATCCCGCACCAGGGCGGCCTCGTCCAGACCCAGAACGGCGCCTGGTACTACGCCGCCTTCGTCGACGCCTACCCGGGCGGCCGGATCCCCGTCCTGGCCCCGATCAGCTGGAGCGCGGACGGCTGGCCCAGCGTCCAGACCGTCAACGGCGGCTGGGGCGCGTCCTACCCGACGCCGGACATCCAGACGTCCAAGACCGTCAAGCCGATGATCGGCGCGGACACCTTCACCACGGCCGCGCTCGGCCCGCAGTGGGAGTGGAACCACAACCCGGACAACACGAAGTGGTCGGCCGGCAACGGGCTGCGGCTGCAGACCGCGACCGTCACCGGCGACCTGTACTCGGCCCGCAACACCCTCACCCAGCGCATCCAGGGGCCGGGGTCCACCGCCACCGTCCAGCTCGACTACTCGGCGATGGCCGACGGCGACCGGGCCGGCCTCGCGATGCTGCGCGACGCCTCGGCCTGGATCGGCGTGCGGCGCGACGGGTCCACGACCCGCGTCTCGATGGTCACCGGGCTGGCCATGGACGGCAGCTGGAACACCACCGGCACCGGCACCGAAGCGGCGAGCGCGGTCGTGTCCGGCGGCCGGATCTGGCTGCGCGCCACCGCCGACATCCGGCCCGGCTCCGGCCGGCAGGCCCGCTTCTCGTACAGCACCGACGGCGTCACCTTCACCCCGCTCGGCTCCGCGCTGACGTTGAACAACGCCTGGCAGTTCTTCATGGGCTACCGCTACGGCGTCTTCAACTACGCCACGAAGTCGCTCGGCGGCGCCGTCACCGTCCAGCGCTTCGAACAGACCGCCCCCTAGTCAGAAAGGCAAGCCCATGCACAGAAGACGATGGCGGGCCGTCCTGCCCATCGCCGTCGCCGCCCTGCTCGCCGCCGGCCTCACGACGTGGTTCGCCGGCACCGCCAACGCCGGCACCACCCTCGGTGCCTCCGCGGCCGAGAAGGGCCGGTACTTCGGCGCGGCCGTCGCCGCCGGCAAGCTGAGCAACGGCACGTACACCGGCATCCTCGACCGGGAGTTCAACTCGGTCACGCCGGAGAACGAGATGAAGTGGGACGCGACCGAGCCGTCCCAGGGCCGGTTCAGCTACACCGGCGCCGACCAGATCGTCGCGCACGCCCAGTCCCACGGGCAGAAGGTGCGCGGGCACACCCTCGCCTGGCACTCCCAGCAGCCCGGCTGGGCCCAGGGAATGTCCGGCAGTGCGCTGCGCAACGCGATGGTCAACCACATCACCCAGGTCGCCACGCACTTCAAGGGCAAGATCTACGCCTGGGACGTGGTGAACGAGGCGTTCGCCGACGGCGGCTCCGGCGGCCGGCGCGACTCGAACCTGCAGCGCACCGGCAACGACTGGATCGAGGTCGCGTTCCGCACCGCGCGGGCCGCCGACCCGGGCGCGAAGCTCTGCTACAACGACTACAACACCGACGGGATCAACGCCAAGAGCACCGGCATCTACAACATGGTCCGCGACTTCAAGTCGCGTGGCGTGCCGATCGACTGCGTCGGGTTCCAGTCCCACCTCGGCGGCCTGCCCCCGTCGGACTACCAGGCCAACCTGCAGCGCTTCGCCGACCTCGGCGTCGACGTGCAGATCACCGAGCTCGACATCTCCGGCTCCAGCCAGGCCACCGCCTACGCCAACGTCGTCAAGGCCTGCCTGGCCGTGTCGCGGTGCACCGGCATCACGGTGTGGGGCATCCGCGACAGCGACTCCTGGCGCACCGGCGAGAACCCGCTGCTGTTCGACGGCAACGGCAACAAGAAGGCCGCGTACACCTCCACCCTCAACGCCCTCAACGCCGGCGGCAGCAACCCGACCCCGACCACCACCGGCCCGACGGGGGTAGACACCAGCGCCTGGTACACCCTGGTCAACCGCAACAGCGGCAAGGCCCTCGACGTCTGCGGTGTTTCGACCGCGGACGGTGCGTGTGTACAGCAGTACACGCGCTCCGGCGGACAGAACCAGCAGTGGCAGTTCGTCGACTCCGGCGGCGGCTGGTACCGGCTGAAGGCCCGCCACTCCGGCAAGGTGCTCGACGTCTACAACGTCTCCACGGCGGACGGTGCGGCCGTCGTGCAGTGGGGCGATCACAACGGCACCAACCAGCAGTGGCGCCTCGCCGACTCCGGCGGCTGGTACCGGCTGATCAACCGCAACTCCGGCAAGGCCCTGGAGGTCCAGAACGCCTCCACCGCCGACGGCGGCGCCGTCGTGCAGTACGCCGACTGGGGCGGCAACAACCAACAGTGGCAACTCGTCCGAATCTGACGAAGGAGATACCCCGAAATGAGACTCATCGGCGCCGCGCTCGCGGCGACGGTCGTGGCCGCCGGGGTGGTGGTCGCGATCAATGTGACGACCGCTTCGGCGGCGACGGTGGACACCAGTGCGTGGTATGAGCTGG
>NZ_BMPI01000161.1 GCF_014647515.1 Dactylosporangium sucinum
GGTGGATCCGCCAGGCCATCACCCGCGCCATGGCCGACCAGGCCCGCACCATCCGCATCCCGGTGCACATGGTCGAGGTCATCAACAAGCTCGGCCGCATCCAGCGCGAGCTGCTCCAGGATCTGGGCCGCGAGCCCACCCCGGAGGAGCTGGCCAAGGAGATGGACATCACGCCCGAGAAGGTGCTGGAGATCCAGCAGTATGCGCGGGAGCCCATCTCGCTCGACCAGACCATCGGTGACGAGGGCGACAGCCAGCTCGGCGACTTCATCGAGGACTCCGAGGCCGTCGTGGCGGTCGACGCCGTGTCCTTCTCGCTCCTGCAGGACCAGCTCCAGCAGGTCCTGCAGACGCTCTCGGAGCGCGAGGCGGGCGTGGTCCGGCTGCGGTTCGGCCTCACCGACGGCCAGCCGCGCACGCTGGACGAGATCGGCCAGGTCTACGGCGTGACGCGCGAACGCATCCGTCAGATCGAGTCCAAGACGATGTCCAAGCTCCGCCACCCCTCCCGATCCCAGGTCCTGCGCGACTACCTGGACTGATGTTCGCTCTCAGCGGATCCGGGCTGCCCCTTTTGGGGTAGCCCGGGTGTGTTTCGGGTCACGGAGGGCATCACAACGCTGTGGCGCCGCGCCAACCCACTTGTGATCGCAGCCGGGGCGCGATAGGAAGGGCTGGCGGGGGTTCGATCGACTCCCGCGAGGCTCGACGGAAATGTGACACCGGTCCCGCGCACCAACTGGGAACGATGTCGGGCAACCTGGTGTTGAACCAACTGTGAACGACGCAAGGAAGCGTTCGTCGGTGACGACCAGAGGAGGAAGGCGATGACCCCGACTCTCACGCCGCCGCCGGAGACGGCAGCGCCCCCCGCCGCCGATGAACGGTGCGACCGCTGCAACGCGGCAGGGAAACTTCGGGTCAGGCTCGCCGAGGGTGGCGATCTGATCTTCTGTGGACATCACGCCAACAAGTACGCTGACCAGCTGGTCAAGATCGCTGTTGAGGTAGCCGTCGCCCCGGACTTCACGTGGCGCGGGACCGAGCTTTCGGCCAGCTGACCCGATATCAGCACCGCCGCAGGGCGCCCTCTGGGCGCCCTGCGGCCTTTTCGCCCAAAGGCCGCACCGCCCGGCCCGACGCCGCGCTCCGCGCAGGCCAGGGCAGGCACGCGACTCAGACACCCCCCGCGAAAGCCCGGTGAGCGGCCGGCCCGGGGCTACAGCGTCTGGATCGTTGCGATCCGCTCTTCCAGCTGCTCGATCGTCGCCTGGGCGCTGGGCGGCCCCCCGCACAGGCGCCGGAGCTCCGCGTGGATCTTGCCGTGCGGCAGCCCCGTGCGGTGGTGGTGCGCGGCCACCAGCGTGTTGAGCTGCCGGCGGAGCACGATCCGCCGCTCGCCCGCCGTCCGCGGCTGCTGCGGCGCCGACGGAGGCTCCGCAGCGGCCACCGGCGCCTCGGCGCCGCGGCGCTTGGCCGCGGCCAGCTGGTCCGCCTGGCGCTTCGACAGCAGGGTCGTGACCTGGTCCGGGGTCAGCAGGCCGGGCAGGCCGAGGTACTCCTCCTCCTCCGGCGTCCCCGTCTGGGCCGGGATGCCGAAGGTCGCGCCGTCGAAGATGACCTGGTCCAGCTCCGCCGTCGCCGAGAGCGCCTCGAAGCGCTTCTCCAGCTCGCCACTCGCGTCCTCCTCCCGCTGGGCGCGGGAGAGCAGGTCGTCGTCCAGGCCGTCCTTGGTCTTCGGCTCGCCCAGGACGTGGTTGCGCTGGGCCTCCAGCTCGCTCGCCAGCTCCAGCAGGTGCGGCACGCTGGGGACGAACACCGTCGCGGTCTCGCCCGTGCGGCGGGCGCGCACGAAGCGGCCGATGGCCTGGGCGAAGAAGAGGGGGGTCGAGGCCGAGGTGGCGTACACACCGACGGCCAGGCGCGGGATGTCGACGCCCTCGGACACCATCCGGACGGCGACCATCCACCGCTCCTGCGACGCCGAGAAGGCGGCGATGCGACCGGACGCGCCCACGTCGTCGGAGAGCACGACGACCGCCTTCTCGCCGGTGACCTCGCCGAGGACCTTCGCGTAGGCGCGGGCCGACTGCTGGTCGGTCGCGATGACCAGGCCGCCGGCGTCGGGCATGCCGCCGGCGCGGAGGTTCTGCAGGCGGGCGTCGGCGGCCCGCAGGACCTGCTGCATCCAGTCCCCGGTCGGGTCGAGCGCGGTGCGCCAGGCCTGCGCGATGAGGTCCTGGGTCATCGGCTCGCCCAGCCGGGCCGCCAGTTCGTCGCCGGCGGAGGTGCGCCAGCGCGTCTCCCCGCTGTACGCGAGAAAGATCACCGGACGAACGACGCCGTCCTGCAGGGCGTCGGAATAGCCGTAGACCGTGTCGGCGCGCGAGCGTTGCAGGCCGTCAGAGCCTCGCTCGTACTGCACGAACGGAATCGGGTTCTCGTCGGAGCGAAACGGCGTCCCGGTGAGCATGAGCCGCCGCACGGCGGGCTCGAAGGCGGCCTTGACCCCGTCGCCCCAGGAGCGGGAGTCGCCCGCGTGGTGGATCTCGTCGAGGACGACGAGCGTCCGGCGGGTGATCGTGCGCCGCTTGTGGACGGCGGGGGCGATGCCGACCTGCGCGTACGTGACGACGGTGCCGTGGAAGTCCGACGCCGCGTGCACGTCGGAGTTGCGGAAGCCGGCGTCGAGGTCGATCCCGACCCGCGCGGCGGCCTCGGCCCACTGGGTCTTGAGGTGCTCGGTCGGGGTGACGACGGTCAGGTTGTCGATCGTGCCGTCACCGAACAGCTCCAGCGCGACGCGCAGCGCGAACGTGGTCTTGCCGGCGCCCGGGGTCGCGACCGCCAGGAAGTCCTCGCGCTTGCCGCGCAGGTACTCCATGAGAGCCTTGCGCTGCCACACCCGGAGCGTCTGACCTTGTTGGACCACCGGACGCGGCGGCATGCGCACCCTCCCCCTGAAGCAAGCCACACGAAAACGCCCTCGGGTCGGGGACCACGAAGGCGTTGTCAGCCTAGCGGGCGCGCGCCGGTCTCACCCCGGCACGCGCCGAACGTCACGCAACCTCCGCTTCGCTCCGGTCGCGCGACTGTCGAACTGAGCCGATGGTGACCGGCCCCTCCGCTTCGCTA
>NZ_BMPI01000162.1:0-344 GCF_014647515.1 Dactylosporangium sucinum
GCGGCCGGGCTGCCGGACACCGTCGCCGGGGTGCAGTTGAACCGTTTCTGCGCGTCGGGCCTGGAGGCGGTGAATATCGCGGCGCAGAAGGTGCGGGCGGGTTGGGAGGATCTGGTCCTTGCCGGTGGGGTCGAGTCGATGTCGCGGGTGCCGATGGGCTCCGACGGTGGTGCGTGGGCGATGGACCCGGAGACGAACTACGCCACTGGGTTTGTCCCGCAGGGCGTCGGTGCGGACCTGATCGCGACGATGGAGGGTTTCAGCCGGGAGGATGTCGATAGTTACGCCTTGGAGTCGCAGACCCGGGCGGCGAAGGCCTGGGCGGGTGGCTACTTCGCCCGGTC
>NZ_BMPI01000162.1:401-3126 GCF_014647515.1 Dactylosporangium sucinum
GGTGGTGCCGGTCCGTGACCGTAACGGCCTGGTGGTCCTCGATCGTGACGAGCACGTCCGCGCGTCGACGTTGGAGGGTCTGGGCGCGCTGCCGGCGTCGTTCGGCACGATCGGCGAGCTGGCGGGCTTCGATGCCGTGGCGCTGCAGAAGTACCACTGGGTCGAGCGTATCGACCACGTGCACACGGCCGGTAACTCGTCCGGCATCGTGGACGGGGCGTCGCTGGTGGTGGTCGGCTCGGAGCGGGCCGGGCGGGAGGCCGGGCTGACGCCGAGGGCGCGGATCGTCGCCGCTGCGGTGTCCGGTGCCGATCCGACGATCATGTTGACCGGGCCGGCGCCGGCCAGTCGCAAGGCTCTCGCCAAGGCGGGGCTGACGGTCGGTGACATCGACCTGGTGGAGATGAACGAGGCGTTCGCGGCGGTGGTGCTGCGCTTTGCGAAGGACCTGGGCTTCTCGCTGGAGCAGGTGAATGTGAACGGTGGTGCGATCGCGATGGGGCATCCGCTCGGGGCGACGGGCGGGATGCTGCTCGGGACGGTGGTTGACGAGTTGGAGCGGCGGCAGTTGCGGTATGGGCTGGTGACCCTGTGTATCGGCGGTGGCATGGGCATCGCCACGATTGTGGAGCGGATCTGATGGCCATTCGCTATGACCGGGGCGCCGACGGTGTCGTCGTGCTCACCCTCGACGACCCCAGCCGCGGCGCGAACACGATGAACGAGGCGTTCGTCGCCAGCATGGACGCCACCCTCGACCGCCTCGAAGCGGACAAAGACCTCGCCGGCGTCGTCATCACCTCGGCGAAGAAGACCTGGTTCGCGGGTGGCGACCTCGACGCCCTCGGCAGCATCGGGCCCGACCAGGCCGCCGAGACGTACGCCACCGCCAAGCGCATCAAGGACCAGTTGCGCCGCCTGGAGACCCTCGGCAGGCCGGTCGTCGCGGCGATCAACGGCTCGGCGCTGGGTGGTGGCCTCGAACTGGCGCTTGCGTGTCATCGCCGGATCGTCGCCGACGATCGGAGGATCGAGATCGGCTTCCCGGAGGTGACGCTGGGGCTGCTGCCGGGTGGTGGTGGGGTGGTGCGCACGGTGCGGCTGCTGGGTATCGCCGAGGCGTTGCTGCAGGTGTTGTTGCAGGGGCAGCGGCACAAGCCGGCGAAGGCCCTGCAGGTCGGGCTCGTGCACGAGGTGGTCCCGGCCGGGCGGTTGGAGTCCGCAGCCCGTGCGTGGATCGCCGCGAACCCGGCCGCGGTCCAGCCGTGGGACGTGAAGGGGTACAAGATTCCGGGTGGGACGCCGAGCACGCCGGCGTTCGCGGTGAACCTGCCCGCGTTCCCGGCGAGGTTGCGTAAGGAGCTCAAGGGCGCGCCCTACCCCGCGCCGCGTAACATTCTCGCCGCCGCCGTCGAGGGTGCGCAGGTCGATCTGGCCACGGCGTTCGACATCGAGGGCCGGTACTTCACGGAGCTGGCCACCGGGCAGATCGCGAAGAACATGATCCAGGCGTTCTTCTTCGACCTGCAGGCCGCCAACGCCCGCGGCTCGACGGCCGCGCCGTTGCAGAAGGTTGCCGTCCTCGGCGCCGGCATGATGGGCGCGGCGATCGCCTACGTGTGTGCCCGGGCCGGGATGCAGGTGCTGCTCAAGGACGTCACCGCCGACGCCGCCCAGCAGGGCAAGGCCTACTCGGAACGCCTGGTGCAGAAGGGCCGCGGCGGCCCGGACCTGCTGGCGCGGATCACCCCGACCGCTGACCCGGCCGACCTGGCCGGCGCCGACCTGGTCATCGAGGCCGTGTTCGAGGACCCGGCACTCAAGCACAAGGTGTTCGCCGAGATCGAGGACGTCGTCGCCCCCGACGCCCTGCTGTGCTCCAACACCTCGACCCTGCCGATCACGGCCCTCGCCGACGGCGTCAAGCGGCGTGAGGACTTCGTCGGGCTGCACTTCTTCTCACCCGTCGACAAGATGCCACTCGTCGAGGTGATCCGCGGCCGGGAGACGTCCGGCGAGGCCGTCGAACGGGCGCTCGGCGTGGTGCGGCAACTGCGCAAGACACCGATCGTCGTCAACGACAGCCGCGGCTTCTTCACCAGCCGCGTCATCGGCACCTTCACCAACGAGGGCGTCGCCATGCTCGCCGAGGGCATCGCGCCCGCCTCGATCGAGCAGGCCAGCTCCCAGGCCGGCTACCCGGCCCCGGTGCTGCAGCTCATCGACGAGCTGACGCTCACCCTGCCGCGCAAAATCCGGCAACAGTACGGCGACGCCTGGACCCCGACGCCCGCCGACGCCGTGATCGACCGCATGATCGACGAGTTCGGCCGGACCGGCCGGTCCGGCGGCGCCGGGTTCTACGACTACGCCGACGGCAAGCGCGGCCTGCTCTGGCCGGGGCTGCGCGAGCACTTCGCCAAGGACGACGTCAAGCTGCCGTTCGCCGACATGCAGGAGCGGATGCTGTTCGCCGAGGCCCTGGAGTCGGTGAAGTGCCTCGACGAGGGCGTGCTCACGTCCGTCGCCGACGCCAACATCGGGTCGATCCTCGGCATCGGGTTCCCCGGCTGGACCGGCGGCGTCCTGCAGTACATCAACCAATACGACGGCGGCCTGAACGGCTTCGTCACCCGCGCCCGCGAGCTCGCCGCCCGCTACGGCTCCCGCTTCGAACCGCCACAGCTCCTGCTGGACAAAGCCACCCGCGGCGAACAGTTCCGCT
>NZ_BMPI01000163.1 GCF_014647515.1 Dactylosporangium sucinum
CGTCACGTCGGCAGCGGCACCGGGGTCCGCAGGTTGGAAACCCCGACCACACCGCGGGCGAAGCCCCGCGGAACAAGAAGTGCGTCGCGCAGCGACGCATGGGGGGTGTGGGGTGGGAACCCCCCACAAAACCGCGGGCGAAGCCCGCGGAGCTAGAAACTGCGCTAGAAACTGAATTCGGGGCGCGACCGAAGTCGCGCCCCGCGCTCCCAGGCCCTTTGTCCGGCCGGTGCGGCAGTGGCGTTCGTGCGCGGCCTTCGTTCCGGCTCGGCGCCGGGCTGGCTGCCCGTGACGTGCCGTTGTCTACTGGCCGCGTGATCCCCCCTGCCCTGACACCGGTGGATGACCGGCTCGCGGCCCCCGCCGACCCCCGCCCGCTGGACCTGGCGGCGTCCCACCGGTTGGTGTGGACGTCCGGCCAGCCGGCGTTGGGGAGAAGCGAACCGTGGTCATCCTTCCCGAAGTAGGACGCAAAGACGGTACGCGCACGCTCGGGGGGACTGTCAACCGCCCCCCGGGGTTGAATTCGGGTGGGGCGGCGTGTCGCGCCGCGTGTCGGGCGCGTTTCACACCGCTGATCACACGAACGGTCACGGTCGGTGCAGGTGCCGTCGCAGAAGTGCGGCGGCGGCGTCCGGGTGGTCGGCGGCGAGGAGCCCGGCCGGCGCGAGGACGTAGTCGCGGTCGACGGCGACGTGGGGTGCGCGGGGCAGCGCCCACCCGCCGGCGTGGTCGTGCAGGGTCGGTGCGAGCGCCGCGGCGGCGGCGTGCGGTTCAGCATGCCGGAAGACCCCGCCGGACGCCACGACCGACACGACGTTTCGCAGATCCCGTCCCGCGCGGGCGTGACGCCGCACCGCCACCACGCACGCGGCGGCGGCCCGGCCCAGCGTGTCGTCGCCGCCGGTGACCTTCTCGGCGGCCGCGGCGGCGAGGATCCCGTCGACGTTCCACCGCACGCCCAGGTCCCCCTCGACCGTCCGGGCCCGCCACAGCCTCCCCGCCACCGCGGCCCCGGCGGTCTCGTCCGGGACGAGCGCCGAGTACACGTCCGTGGTCGCCCCTCCGACGTCCACCACGAGCAGGTCCCCGGGCAGCTGGTCCGCGTACAACCCGACGCCGGTCAGTACCGCGTCCGGGGTGGCGGCGGAGACGAGCCGCGCGAAGCGGGGCCCCCGGGAGAGGCGTTTGCCGCCGATGACGTGCCGCAGGAACACCTCCCGGATCGCCGCGCGGGCCGGGACGGGGTCGAGGACGCCGATGCGGGGCAGGACGTTGCCGGTGGCGGCGACGGGCAGGCCGCGGGCGGTGAGCAGGGCGGTGACCTCGTCGCGGGCGTCGGCGTTGCCGGCGACGACGACGGGGACGCGCCAGCGGGCGGCGGCGAGGCGGCGGGCGTTGTGCAGCAGCGTGTCGGGGTCGCCGCCGTCGGTGCCCCCGACGAGCAGCAGCACGTCGGGCCGGGCGGCCCGCACGGTGCGAAGCCCGTCGGGGGTCTGCCGGCCGGCGGCGACGTGCACGACCCGCGCCCCGGCGGACAGGGCGACGCGGTGGGCGGCGTCGGCGGACACGAGCGCCTCCTGCCCGACGACGGCGAGGCGCAGCCCGCCACCGGCGGACGAGCAGCAGT
Source organism: Dactylosporangium sucinum (assembly GCF_014647515.1). Lineage (GTDB taxonomy): Bacteria > Actinomycetota > Actinomycetes > Mycobacteriales > Micromonosporaceae > Dactylosporangium > Dactylosporangium sucinum. Next base: position 1,631 of record NZ_BMPI01000163.1, read on the forward strand.
ACACCCGCCGGACCGGGCCGCACCCGGCCAGCAGCGCGTCGACGCCGTCGAGGACGTCGGTGCCGGCCGTGGTCGGGTGGCTGGCGGTGGCCACGAGCGTGCCGTCACCGACGTCGACGACGGCGAGTTTCGTGTCGGTCGACCCGACGTCGAGGCAGGCGACGAGCATCAGCCGGCGGGAACGACGACGGTGCCGGTCGCGGACGTCGCCAGTACCGGCGGATCCAGCACCGCGGCAGCCGACGCCGACACGTCCGGGGTGCCCCGGCACACCACGTGGCAGGTGAACTCGATCGTCCGCGACCGGTTCCCGACCCGGGTGACGGTCGCGGTGACCTCGACGACGTCACCGGCCCGCACCGGCGCGTGGAACGTGACCGCGGAGTACCCGGCGAACAGGCCCTCGTCGCCGTCGGTGCGGATGCACACCTCGGTGGCGGCGTCGCCGAACAGGGCGAGGCTGTAGGCGCCGTCGACGAGGTTCCCGGCGTAGTGGGCGTGCGCATACGGCACGTACCGGCGGTGCACCACCGTGGTCCCGAGCTTCACCGCGCACCCACCGCGTGCACGAGGTAGGAGGCGACCTCACGGGGGGTGGTGCCCCGGCCGAAGATCCGGTCGACGCCGAGCTCGGGGGCCATCATCTCGTCGAAGCGGGGCCCGCCGACGACGAGCAGCGGCCGGCGGGCGGCCGGGAACGCCTCCCGGAACGCGGCCGACATCTCGCGGGTGTTGTGCAGGTGCGCGTCGCGCTGGGTGACGACCTGCGAGACGAGGACGGCGTCGGCCTTCTCGGCGCGGGCCTGTTCGACGAGCTCGGGGACGGACACCTGGGCGCCGAGGTTCAGCACCCGGCACTCCCGGTAGTACTCCAGGCCCTTCTCCCCGGCGATGCCCTTGACGTTGAGGATGGCGTCGATGCCGACGGTGTGGGCGTCGGTGCCGATGCAGGCGCCGACGACGACGAGCTTGCGCCGCAGCCGGGCCCGGATCGCGGCGTTGATCTCCTTCGCGGACAGCAGCGGGTAGTCACGCTCGGCGACGACGACCTTGCCGGGTTCGACGAGGTGGTTGACCCGCCCGTACACGACGAAGAAGGTGTGCTGCCCGCCGAGGGCGCGGCTGTGCACGACCATCGCCGGGTCGACACCCATCTTCCCGGCCAGCTGCAGGGCGGCGCCTTCGCCGCGCTTGTCGGCGGGCAGCGGCAGCGTGAACGACAGCTGCACCATCCCGTCGCCGGTCGTGTCCCCGTACGGACGCACCACGGTGCTCATTCGCCCTCCGCTTCGCTCCGGCCGCCTGAGCTCCACCCTGAGCCCAGCATGAGCGGCCTCCTCCGCTTCGCTCCGGAA
>NZ_BMPI01000164.1 GCF_014647515.1 Dactylosporangium sucinum
GGTGGTGCCGGTCCGTGACCGTAACGGCCTGGTGGTCCTCGATCGTGACGAGCACGTCCGCGCGTCGACGTTGGAGGGTCTGGGCGCGCTGCCGGCGTCGTTCGGCACGATCGGCGAGCTGGCGGGCTTCGATGCCGTGGCGCTGCAGAAGTACCACTGGGTCGAGCGTATCGACCACGTGCACACGGCCGGTAACTCGTCCGGCATCGTGGACGGGGCGTCGCTGGTGGTGGTCGGCTCGGAGCGGGCCGGGCGGGAGGCCGGGCTGACGCCGAGGGCGCGGATCGTCGCCGCTGCGGTGTCCGGTGCCGATCCGACGATCATGTTGACCGGGCCGGCGCCGGCCAGTCGCAAGGCTCTCGCCAAGGCGGGGCTGACGGTCGGTGACATCGACCTGGTGGAGATGAACGAGGCGTTCGCGGCGGTGGTGCTGCGCTTTGCGAAGGACCTGGGCTTCTCGCTGGAGCAGGTGAATGTGAACGGTGGTGCGATCGCGATGGGGCATCCGCTCGGGGCGACGGGCGGGATGCTGCTCGGGACGGTGGTTGACGAGTTGGAGCGGCGGCAGTTGCGGTATGGGCTGGTGACCCTGTGTATCGGCGGTGGCATGGGCATCGCCACGATTGTGGAGCGGATCTGATGGCCATTCGCTATGACCGGGGCGCCGACGGTGTCGTCGTGCTCACCCTCGACGACCCCAGCCGCGGCGCGAACACGATGAACGAGGCGTTCGTCGCCAGCATGGACGCCACCCTCGACCGCCTCGAAGCGGACAAAGACCTCGCCGGCGTCGTCATCACCTCGGCGAAGAAGACCTGGTTCGCGGGTGGCGACCTCGACGCCCTCGGCAGCATCGGGCCCGACCAGGCCGCCGAGACGTACGCCACCGCCAAGCGCATCAAGGACCAGTTGCGCCGCCTGGAGACCCTCGGCAGGCCGGTCGTCGCGGCGATCAACGGCTCGGCGCTGGGTGGTGGCCTCGAACTGGCGCTTGCGTGTCATCGCCGGATCGTCGCCGACGATCGGAGGATCGAGATCGGCTTCCCGGAGGTGACGCTGGGGCTGCTGCCGGGTGGTGGTGGGGTGGTGCGCACGGTGCGGCTGCTGGGTATCGCCGAGGCGTTGCTGCAGGTGTTGTTGCAGGGGCAGCGGCACAAGCCGGCGAAGGCCCTGCAGGTCGGGCTCGTGCACGAGGTGGTCCCGGCCGGGCGGTTGGAGTCCGCAGCCCGTGCGTGGATCGCCGCGAACCCGGCCGCGGTCCAGCCGTGGGACGTGAAGGGGTACAAGATTCCGGGTGGGACGCCGAGCACGCCGGCGTTCGCGGTGAACCTGCCCGCGTTCCCGGCGAGGTTGCGTAAGGAGCTCAAGGGCGCGCCCTACCCCGCGCCGCGTAACATTCTCGCCGCCGCCGTCGAGGGTGCGCAGGTCGATCTGGCCACGGCGTTCGACATCGAGGGCCGGTACTTCACGGAGCTGGCCACCGGGCAGATCGCGAAGAACATGATCCAGGCGTTCTTCTTCGACCTGCAGGCCGCCAACGCCCGCGGCTCGACGGCCGCGCCGTTGCAGAAGGTTGCCGTCCTCGGCGCCGGCATGATGGGCGCGGCGATCGCCTACGTGTGTGCCCGGGCCGGGATGCAGGTGCTGCTCAAGGACGTCACCGCCGACGCCGCCCAGCAGGGCAAGGCCTACTCGGAACGCCTGGTGCAGAAGGGCCGCGGCGGCCCGGACCTGCTGGCGCGGATCACCCCGACCGCTGACCCGGCCGACCTGGCCGGCGCCGACCTGGTCATCGAGGCCGTGTTCGAGGACCCGGCACTCAAGCACAAGGTGTTCGCCGAGATCGAGGACGTCGTCGCCCCCGACGCCCTGCTGTGCTCCAACACCTCGACCCTGCCGATCACGGCCCTCGCCGACGGCGTCAAGCGGCGTGAGGACTTCGTCGGGCTGCACTTCTTCTCACCCGTCGACAAGATGCCACTCGTCGAGGTGATCCGCGGCCGGGAGACGTCCGGCGAGGCCGTCGAACGGGCGCTCGGCGTGGTGCGGCAACTGCGCAAGACACCGATCGTCGTCAACGACAGCCGCGGCTTCTTCACCAGCCGCGTCATCGGCACCTTCACCAACGAGGGCGTCGCCATGCTCGCCGAGGGCATCGCGCCCGCCTCGATCGAGCAGGCCAGCTCCCAGGCCGGCTACCCGGCCCCGGTGCTGCAGCTCATCGACGAGCTGACGCTCACCCTGCCGCGCAAAATCCGGCAACAGTACGGCGACGCCTGGACCCCGACGCCCGCCGACGCCGTGATCGACCGCATGATCGACGAGTTCGGCCGGACCGGCCGGTCCGGCGGCGCCGGGTTCTACGACTACGCCGACGGCAAGCGCGGCCTGCTCTGGCCGGGGCTGCGCGAGCACTTCGCCAAGGACGACGTCAAGCTGCCGTTCGCCGACATGCAGGAGCGGATGCTGTTCGCCGAGGCCCTGGAGTCGGTGAAGTGCCTCGACGAGGGCGTGCTCACGTCCGTCGCCGACGCCAACATCGGGTCGATCCTCGGCATCGGGTTCCCCGGCTGGACCGGCGGCGTCCTGCAGTACATCAACCAATACGACGGCGGCCTGAACGGCTTCGTCACCCGCGCCCGCGAGCTCGCCGCCCGCTACGGCTCCCGCTTCGAACCGCCACAGCTCCTGCTGGACAAAGCCACCCGCGGCGAACAGTTCCGCT
>NZ_BMPI01000165.1 GCF_014647515.1 Dactylosporangium sucinum
AGCTCACGAACGCCTGACCCGGCCGCCGGTCCCGGACCCCTCGCCGAGGGGTCCGGGACCTTTCCTGTTACGGCGCGAACGCGAGCGCCGCGGCCCTGGCGGCGGGCGGCCCCGACGCCGCCGACCTGACGGCCGAGACCGACCGCGAGCGCCTGGCGGGCGTGACGGCCTTCGTGGGGCACCTCGCGGCGGCGGGCCACCTGCGCGGAGGCCTCGACCCGGCCGCGGCGGCGGACGCCTGCTGGGTGCTGCTGTCGCCGCAGCTGTACCGGCTATCCACTGTGGACAGAGGCTGGACCGCGGACGCCTACGAGGAGTGGCTCACCCGGATGCTCGCGGCATCGCTGCTGTAGGCGTGCCCGTCGGAGCGCTCAGGTAGCGTTCAGCGGCATGCGGGTCCTCTTCGCGAGCCTGGCCTCGCCCGGGCATGCCTTTCCACTCGTGCCGCTCGCCGTTGCCGCCCGGGCGGCCGGGCACGAGGTGCACTTCGCCGCCGGCGAGGAGGTGCACGCGGCGCTCAAGGCTCGCGGGCTGCAGGTCTTCCGGCCCGCCGACGCCTTCTACGAGATCTACGCCGACGACATCGCCGGCGACATCGAGCGGCTGCGGCCGGAGCTGATCGTGCACGGTTGGGGCGTGCCGGGAGTGGCGGTCGCCGCGGACCGGGCCGGGATTCCCTCGCTCTGGCACGGGTTCGGCCGGCTCTTCCCGGAGGGCATCGGCCTCGCCCGGCCCGGCAACGACCGGCCGCACGTCGATGTCTGCCCGCCCTCGCTGCAGGATCCGGACTTCGTCGGATCCGCCGAGCGCATCCCGATGCGGCCGGTCGAGGCGCAGCCGGCGGCCGGGTCGCCGATCGTGTACCTCACCTTCGGTACCGCATTCGGCACCGCGGAGCTCATCCGGGCCGCCGCCGAGGGGGTCGACCGGCTGGGCCTGCCCGTCGTCGTCGCGGCCGGGCGGGTGCCGCCCGAGGAGCTCGACGACCTGCCCAGCCGCGTGACCGTGCTGCCGTGGGCGCCGCAGGACCGGCTGCTCGCCCGCGCGGCGCTCGTCGTGCACCACGGCGGCAGCGGCACCACGCTCGGGGCGCTCGCCGCCGGGGTGCCGCAGCTGGTGCTGCCGCAGGGCGCCGACCAGTTCGCCAACGCGGGCGCGCTCGTCGCCGCCGGGGCCGCGCTGCAGCTGCACGACGTCACCGCCGACGCGGTCGCCGAGCTGGCCCACCGGCTGCGGGCACCGGAGCACCGCGACGCCGCCCGGGCCCTCGCCGACGAGATCGCCCGCATGCCGGCACCGGACCACGTCGCGAGGGAGCTGGCCGGATGAGCACCTTCGAGCAGGCCGAGGCCTGGCTGCGGCGGGTGTACGGGCTGCGCCGAGATCGTCGAGGTCCACCACGCCAACCGGGACCTGCGCTCGGTGGACGTGCTCTGACGTCCGGGCGTCACCGCTGCCGCAGGGCGGCCTCGACGATCCGGAGGGCCTCGTCGGGGTCGAGCCCGAGGCCGGCGACCGCGGCGGCGTACTCGGCCGCGGCCCGCCGGGCCCGCTCCCGGCTCTGCTGGCCGGCCGCCGACACGAACGAGCCGGCCCGGCCGCGGGTCTCGACCAGGCCGGCCTCCTCCAGCTCCCGGTACGCGCGGGCGACCGTGTTGACGGCCAGACCCAGCTCGGCGGCGAGCGCCCGCACCGTGGGCAGCCGCTCGCCGACCGCGAGCGTGCGGTCCTGGATCTGCCGGGCGACCTGGCGGCGCAGCTGCTCGTAGGGCGGCACGGACGAGCCCGCGTCGATGGTGATCACGGCGCCACCGGCAGCGCGTCGGCGCCGACCGGGACGGCGAGCGGGTCCGCGAGCGTCATGACGGATCACGGTACTCCGGCGGCGGCGCTATCGTCCGAGGAGCCGCCGGGCGGCCGAGCGTTCCGGGGCGCACAGGTCGTCGTCCGGCAGCGGCACCGCGAGGCAGTCCCGGGCCGTCCATCACGCGCGGGCCCGGTGGGCGGCGACGTTCACCCGGTTGGCGCACGTCAGCGAGCAGAACCGCCGCCGGCCGTTGCGCGACGTGTCGACGAAGACGATCGCGCAGCCGTCCCGCGCGCAGCGCCCGAGCCGGTCGCCGCCGGCGCCGCACAGCGCCACGGCCAGGCCGCCGGCGATGGCGGCCCGGATGCGGGCGACGGGGTCGTCGGTGTCGGTGATGTAGTGCAGGTGCGGCGGGTTGCCGTCGTGGGCCGACAACCGCACGGACGTGGTGGCGTCGCCGAGCAGCTCGTTGACGAGCGCCAGCTGCGCGCGCGGGTCGGGCTCGCCGAACACCGGCCGGGCCCGCTCGACCCAGGCCCGCAGCTCGGCCGCCTGCGTGGCGTTGCTCACGCGACTCTGCATCTCGTGCTCGACGAGCAGCGCGGAAACTCTGCTCACGGTGCATTCGGGGGCGTTGAGCAGCGCCGCGGCGAGGAAGGTGCCGGTGCCGCCGTAATGGTTGAACTGCACAAGGCCATTACAGCACGCTGGGACGCATGACCACCTGCGCCACCTGCGGCCGC
>NZ_BMPI01000166.1:0-1555 GCF_014647515.1 Dactylosporangium sucinum
TGGACGACGGTATGGTGATGTCGCTGACTCCGGAGCGGCTCGACGCCGTGTTGCGGGTGAAGGCCGTCGCCGCGCGCCATCTCCACGAGTTGACCGCGGATCATCCGGTGACCGCGTTTGTGTTGTTCTCCAGCGCCTCCGGAGTGTTCGGCGCCCCGGGCCAGGCCAACTACGCCGCTGGCAACGCCTACCTCGACGCCCTCGCCGCACAGCGGCAGCGGCAGGGCCGGCCGGGCGTGTCGGTGGCGTGGGGCCTGTGGGCCGTGGACGGCGGCATGGGCGGCCGGCTGGACGAGGCCCAGGTGCGCCGGCTGTCGCAGGCCGGGGCCGCGCTGACCCCGGCGGACGGCCTGGCGATGCTGGACACGGCGGTGCGCTCCGGCGCCCCGCTCGTGGTGGCGAACCGGCTCGACCTGGCCCGGCTGCGGCGCGAGGCCGCCGACACGCCCGTGCCGGCGCTGCTGCGCGGCCTGATCCGGCCCGCCCGGCGGACGGCCGGTGACGCCGGCCGCGTGGTGACCGGTGCGCTGGCCGAGCGGCTGGCGGGGCTGGGCGACGCCGAGCGGGACGCGGCGATCCTCGCCGTCGTGCGCGCGCAGGTCGCCACCGTGCTCGGGCACACGTCGGCGGACGCGGTGCCGGCCGGGCGGGCGTTCAGCGAGCTCGGGTTCGACTCCCTGACGGCGATCGAGTTCCGCAACGGCCTGGCCCGTGCCACCGGGCTGACGCTGCCGGCGACGCTGGTGTTCGACTATCCGAACCCGGATGCGCTGGCCGGGTACCTGCGGGACCGGCTCGGTGGCGTCGCCCGGACGGTGCAGGTCCGGGCCGCCAAGGTCGCCGACGAGCCGATCGCGATCGTCGGCATGGCCTGCCGGTACCCCGGCGACGTCTGGACTCCCGAAGACCTCTGGGACCTGGTCGCCACCGGCAAGGACGGCGTCGGCGTGTTCCCCACCGACCGCGGCTGGGACGTCGACCGGATCTTCGACGCGACGCTGGAGCGTGAGTACCTCGCCGAGGGCGGGTTCGTGCCCGGCATGGCCGAGTTCGACGCCGGGTTCTTCGGCATCAGCCCCCGCGAGGCCCTGGCCATGGACCCGCAGCAGCGGCTGCTGCTGGAGACGACCTGGGAGTCCCTGGAACGCGCCGGAATCGACCCCGCGACGCTGCGCGGCGAGCAGGTCGGCGTGTTCGCCGGCCTCATGTACCACGACTACGCCGCCCGCCTGCCCGTCCTCCCGGAGAGCGTGCTCGGCTTCGTGGACACCGGCAACGCCGGCAGCGCCCTGTCCGGCCGGATCGCCTACGTGCTGGGGCTGACGGGCCCGGCGATGACGGTGGACACGGCGTGCTCGTCGTCGCTGGTGGCGCTGCATCTGGCGGTCCAGGCGCTGCGGGCCGGCGAGTGCGGGCTGGCGCTGGCCGGTGGTGTGACGGTCATGGCGACGCCGAACACGTTCGCCGGGTTCGCCCGGCAGGGCGGCCTGGCCGCCGACGGGCGCTGCAAGTCCTATGCGGGGGCGGCGGACGGTACCGGCTGGGCCGAGGGCGT
>NZ_BMPI01000166.1:1594-2515 GCF_014647515.1 Dactylosporangium sucinum
CGTCCTGGAGCGGCTGTCGGTCGCCCGTGCCAACGGCCACCGGGTGTTCGGCGTGGTCCGCGGCAGCGCCGTCAACCAGGACGGCGCCTCCAACGGTCTGACGGCCCCGAACGGCCCGTCGCAGGAGCGGGTGATCCTGCAGGCTTTGGCCAATGCGGGTCTGTCACCGTCCGAAGTGGACCTGGTCGAGGGCCACGGTACCGGCACCCGGCTGGGCGACCCCATCGAGGCCCAGGCGCTGCTCGCCACCTACGGCCAGGACCGGGAAGAACCCCTGTGGCTGGGGTCGATCAAGTCGAACATCGGCCACGCCCAGGCCGCCGCGGGTGTCGCCGGCATCATCAAGATGGTGCAGGCCCTCCGGCACGAGACCATGCCGCCGACGCTGCACGTCGACGAGCCCACGCCCCAGGTCGACTGGACCGCCGGCAACATCTCCCTGCTCACCGAACCGCGCAACTGGCCGCGGACGGCCGGCCGCCCGCGCCGGGCCGGTGTGTCGTCGTTCGGGATCAGTGGTACCAACGCGCACGTCATCATCGAGGAGGGCGACCCCACCCCGGCGCCGGCACCCAGCGAGGGCCCGACCGCCTGGGTCGTCTCGGCCAGGTCCGAGCGGGCGCTCTACGCCCAGGCGGCGCGGCTGGCCGACTGGGCCGAACGGACCGACCCCGACCCCCACGACACCGCCGTGGCCCTGGCCACGCAGCGGTCCCGGTTCGCGCACCGCGCGGTGGTGACCGGTTCGGACGTCGCTCACCTGGTCGCGGGTCTGCGTGACCTGTCGACCACCGGTGCGGGTGTGTCGGGTCCGGTGGCGGTGCTGTTCTCCGGTCAGGGTTCCCAGCGTGCCGGGATGGGCGCGGATCTGCCGGGTCTGGACGAGGTCCGCCAGCACCTGGACATCCACCTCGGCGACCG
>NZ_BMPI01000167.1 GCF_014647515.1 Dactylosporangium sucinum
GCAGCGCAGCGGAGGGGCCGGTCATCGTCGGCTCAGTGTTCAGGCCTGCGGCCGGAGCGAAGCGGAGGACGCATGACGACGGTCGCGCTGATCGGGGCGACTGGGCACGGGATGTGGCACCGGCGGGCGATCGCCGCGCTCGGCGACCGGGTCCGGCTCGTCGCGCTCGGCGACGTGCGGCCGGTCGAGGACGCGGACGTGCCCGTGTACGCCGACCATCGCGAGCTGCTCGACCGGCACTCGCCCGAGGTGGTCGTCGTCTGCACCCCGCCGCACACCCACCTCCCGATCGCCCGCGACGTGCTCGCCGCCGGCGCCGACCTGCTGCTGGAGAAGCCGCCGGTGCTCTCGCTCGACGAGCACCGCGCGCTGCTGGCCGCGGTGTCGGCGTCCGGCCGGGCGTTGCAGGTCGGCTTCCAGGCGCTCGGCTCGCCGACCCTGGCCGCGCTGCCGGCCCGGGTCGGCACCGTGACCTCGGTCGCGCTCGCCGGGGCCTGGTGGCGCGGCGACGCCTACTGGAAGCGGTCCCCGTGGGCCGGCCGGTCCAGCGTCGGCGGCCGGCCCACGATGGACGGCGCGCTGTGCAACCCCCTCGCGCACGGGCTCATGCAGGCCCTCGCCATCGCCGGCGTCCGGCCGCCGTGGACGCTGGAGCTCGAGCGGTACCGCACCCGCGACATCGACGTCGAGGACACCGCCACGCTGCGGCTCACCGGGCCCGGCGGGACGGTCGTGACGGCCGCCGTGACGCTGTGCTCCGACGAGTTCGTCCCCGGCGACCTCACCGTCACCGGGACCGCGGGCACCGCCACCGTCGTCTACCCGCAGGACCGGCTCGACGGCGAGGTGCTGCCCGGCCGGGTGAGCCTGCTGGAGAACCTCCTCGACCACCGCGCCGACGGCACCCCGCTGCTGGTGCCGCTGGAGCGGACCGAACCGTTCACCGCCCTCGCCGCCGCGGTCATGGCCGCCCCCGCTGCGGTGCTGCTGCCCCGGGAGCGGCTCGCGCCGCACCCCGACGGCGACGGGCTCGCCATTCCCGGCATCGCCGGCCACGTCCGCGCCGCCGCCGCGCGCGGCGCGCTGTTCTCAGAGATCGGAGCCCTGCCGTGAGGAAGCTCAACATCGCCGACCTGCCCGACGGCGGCACCCCGGCGACGCTCGCCGCGATCGGCACCGGCTGGGGGCCGGTGGTGCGCGGCGGGATCAGCCGGTACGACGCGCCGGGGCACCGCACCCACGCCGAGTCGGACCGCCACACGCACGACGTCCCTGAAATTTTCACGATCGTGCAGGGTGCGGGCGTGCTGGAGCTCGACGGCGCCCGCGACACGCGGTTCACCGCCGGCGACATCCTCATCATCGAGCCTGGTGAGGACCACCACCTGGTCAGCGACGGCGACGTGCCGCTCGTCTTCACCTGGATGCACCTGGCGCCGGCCTCCTGACGGTTGACCTGCCGTAGATGAAGGTCTATGTTGAGCGCCGAGGGGGAAAGCGCTTTCCTCGAAGCTTCTCCCCCGGCGCGCAGCACGGCAGACCCGCCCAGTCACGTGCCGTGAACACCCCATGCACGCGTCTCCGCCCCATCTCCGGAGGTATGCATGGTCACCCGTCCCAGACGGCGCCGATGGCCCATCGTGGCCGGCAGCGCCGTCGCGTTCACCGCCGCGGCGGCGATCTTCAGCCAGATCGCGTTCGCGGCCACCCTGTTCAGCGACAACTTCAGCGACGGCGACACCAGCGGCTGGTCGAAGTCCGGCGGCACCTGGGCCGTCGTCTCCGGCGCCGCGAACCAGAGCAACGCCGGCAGCGAGAACGCCCGGCTGTTCGCCGGCGACGCCGGCTGGACGAACTACACCGTCTCGGCCCGGGTCCAGCCCTCGTCGATCGGGAGCAACGGGCTCGTCGGCCTGCTCGCGCGGGCGAAGAGCTCGACGACGTTCTACCGGCTGGCGCTGCTGCCCGGCAACGCGGTGCAGCTGCAGGCCGTCAACAGCGGCTCGGTCACGGTCCTCGGCTCCGCCAGCCGCACCGTGAGCAACGGCACCTGGTACACGCTGAGCCTCACGGTCTCGGGCAGCAGCATCTCCGGCTCGGTCGACGGCTCGGTCGTCGGCTCGGGATCGAGCAGCGTCGCCTCCACCGGGCGGATCGGCATCCAGACCGCCTACGCGAGCGGGTCGTTCGACGACGTCACGGTCAGCGACGCGGCGGGCCCCGGCCCGACCACGACGGGGCCGACCACGGCGTCGCCCACGCCGACCCGCACGCCCACGCCGACGCCGACCGGCACCAACCCGTCGGGCTCCTGGCCGACGAAGACCGGCGACGTGTCGGTGAGTGGCACGATCTCCGTGTCGGGCACGCTCGACGGCGGGATGAAGCGCTACTGCTGCATCGGCGACGGCGGTCAGAGCGAGAGCCAGGACCCGATGTTCGAGGTCGCCAACGGCGGCACGATCAAGAATGTCATCATCGGCGCGCCCGC
>NZ_BMPI01000168.1 GCF_014647515.1 Dactylosporangium sucinum
AGGAGTTCACGAACTACAGCAACGACCAGTACGACTCGAACCACATCTTCGCGGCCGAGGGCTCGGAGTCCTCGCACCAGGCCGAGTTCTCCAACCTGGACGCGCTGCGTGAGTCCTTCCAGTCGGAGTTCGCCTCGGGCACCGAGCTGCACGGCGACCCGGGCCAGCTGGGCGTTGCCTCCAACTGACCGCACTGCGCACGCAGGCCGGTCGCCCCTCGCACGGGCGACCGGCCTTCCTGGCGTCAGGACCAGGTCATGACGACCTCGCGCTCGAAGTTCACGTAGCCGGCCGCCGCGAACGCGGCCGCCATCGGGGTGTTGCCGACGTCGGTCGTCGCCCGGATGCGCGGCACGTCCTGCGCGGCGAGCACGCGGGTGCCCTCCGCGAGGACGTCGTGGATGTAGCCGTGGCCGCGGTGGGCGGGCAGCACCCCGAGGTACGCGATGATGGGGTTGTAGTCGTTGCGGGCCGGGAACACGAACCCGACGGGCTCCCCGTCCGGCAGCGTCGCCACCCGCCACCACTCGCGCGGGCTGGGCCAGCGCTCCAGCTCGCCGTGGAAGTGCTCGGCGGCGACCTCCCGCGGCGCCGCCGAGGCCAGGTCGGCGCGGGAGTGCGCGTCGAGCGTGCCGTCGAGGGTGGCCGTCATGAGGTCGAGCGCCTCGTCGTCGTCGCGGAACCCGCGATACCGCAGGCGCCCCTCGTCGGCGCGCACCGGGGTCCCCGCGCGCCACTCCAGGCGCAGCCGCTCCACCAGCAGGCTCGCGCCGGCCCGCTCGGCCACGGCCATGCGCCCCCGGACACCGCCGGCCTCGGTGTCGCGCCAGTCGGACCGCAGGAACCGGGTGTAGGCCGGCGGGGTGGTGCCGACCGGCAGGACCGCCCGCATCGCGGTCGCGAGCAGCGCGTCGGCGGCGTCCTCGCGCCCGTCGGCGTAGTCGAGGATGTCGAGCAGGTAGGGCTCGCCGGTGCGCGACCACCAGGCGGTCCGGGCCGCCAGCCGGCCGTCCGGACCCGTCGCCACCCACATCCAGTCGGGGCGGCGCCGTCCCGCGGCGAGGTCGTCGTCGAGCTCGTCGTTCAGCTGATAGGGCAGCGACCGGAACAGGTCGAGTTCGTCCCGCCCGCGGATGGGGCGGATGTCATACTGCATGTGCTGTCTCCAAGGAGGACGAAGCGGAACATTGCGGACTCCTCCTCCCTGGCGGTCGTTCGCCGCCGCCGTGAGTTCTACCCCTCCCGCGCCGGCAGGCGCAAGCCGGTTACGGTCGCCGGCCCGGTGACGCCGCGCCGACAGGATTTCGGGCACCCGCCGCAACCATTGACGCGCGTCGTGGGTCCTATCGGTATGCCTCTCGGTTTGCGCAGATCGCTGGCCGTCGCCGCGGCCCTGTTCGTCCTCGCCGGCTGCGGGTCGGCACCGGAGCCGGGCGCGCCGGAGCCGGCCGGGTCGGCGCCCGCCGCCGAGGCCGCGCCCAGCCCGACGCCGGGCCGGTGCTCCGACCCGGAGCTCGACGAGCGGCAGGTCACGTTCGCCGACAGCGCCGGGGTGTACCTCTCCGGCTACCTCCTGGGCACCGGGCGCACCGCGCTCGTCCTCGCCCCGCAGGCCAGCGCCAACGCGTGCTCCTGGCTGTCGTGGGCGAAGCAGCAGGCCGCGGCCGGGTACCGGGTGCTCGCCTTCGACTTCGCCGGCGAGGGCCGCTCGCGCCGCGGCCCCGGCTCGACCATGCCCGGCGACGTGACGGCCGCGGCCGCGTTCGTGCGGTCCCAGGGCGCGACGGCAGTGGTCCTCATCGGCGCGTCCCGCGGCGGCACGGCGGTCCTGACCGCGGCCCCGACGGCGAACCCGACCGCGGTCGTGAGCCTGTCGGCGCCGTCGACCTACAGCGGCATGGACGCCCTCGCGGCGGTGCCGAAGCTGACGGCCCCGGTGCTGTACCTCGCGGCGACCGGTGACAGCGGCTTCGCGGACGATGCCAAGGCCCTGCACGCGGCCACGCCGGGCGACAAGCGCACCCTGCAGCTCGTCCCGGGCTCCCTGCACGGCACCGCGTTCGTGACGATCGCCGCGGAGGGCGCCCCGGAGGCCCTCGCCGCCCTGACCACGTTCCTGAAGGCGAACGCCCCGGCCTAGGCCCTGTTTCACAACTGGGGTCGGAGCGAGGCGGAGTCCAGATTTCTCCTGGCGGCACCCCGCGGAAGTCTGGCTACCGGTGTTGTAACCGGGCTTTCGCGGGGTGCCGCCAGGAGGAATCTGGGCCCGCCGCAGCCCGGCCCCAGTTGTGAAACAGGGCCTGACTGGACGTTTGATTCTGGTTGGGATGGATAACGTCCGGTCCGCCCATCGACAGTCACTACCCACGTGTGCCTG
>NZ_BMPI01000169.1 GCF_014647515.1 Dactylosporangium sucinum
AAACTCTTCGCCGACTACACCCTCGACGGCGGCGGACACCCCACCATCACCACCTCCTACCAGGACATCCGCATCCCGCTCGCGGCCAACGGCATCAACCGGTCCAGCCCCGCGCAGCTCGCGATGGGCTTCTGGTACGGCGGCAACAGCAGCATCACCATCGACGGCTTCTCCTTCAGCAACTAACCGTTCCGGCCCCTCAGGGAGAGCTATGAACGTCTCTGTTCGCCGGATCGCCGCCGCCACGGCGGTCCTCCTCCTCGCGGTCACCGGCACGGTCGGCCCCGCCGGCCCGGCCGCGGCCGACCCGCCCACCACGACCGCCACCTTCACCGCCGACGCCGCCACCGTGTTCACCAACCCGGAGCGGGGCTTCCACAACCGGTACGAGATCGTCAACGACCCGGCCGTCAACGACTACGCCAGCAACACCATCCCCGGCTTCAACCCCGACATGCTCGACCGCACGTTCGCCCGGGCGCGGACGGCCGGCAACACGCTGATCCACAGCTACGTCCACCTCGACAAGTACCAGACCAGCGACCTGCCGCCGGCCCTGCTCGACAACCTCGGGACCGGCCTCGCCGCGATCCGGGCCCAGGGCATGAAGATCGTGCTGCGGTTCGCCTACGTCTGGGACGGGTACTCCGCGGTCACCGAGCCGCAGATGGAGCGTCACCTCGACCAGCTCGCCCCGGTGCTGGCGGCGAACGCCGACGTCGTCATGCACATCGAGGGCGGGTTCTTCGGCGCGTGGGGCGAATGGCACTCCAGCCCGTACACCGCATCCTCCGAGGAGAGCCAGGCGCCCGTGCGGTACCGCCTGGTGAAGAAGCTGCTGAGCAGCACGCCGGCGACGATCCCGATCGCGATCCGCTACCCCATCTTCAACTACGAGTTCGCCCGGCGCACGACGCCGCCGCCCGGCTGCCCGCTGCCCGACAACTGCCTGATGACCACCCAGGACTTCGACCGGCTCGGCTTCCACGACGACTGTTTCCTCGCCGACACCGCCGACATGGGCACGTACGACCAGAACTCCTGGCTGGGCTGGTTCGACGTCGCGACGAAGAAGCAGTGGGTGTACGACATGGCGACGTCCACCGGCGGCAACAAGCTCGTCGGCGGGGAGACCTGCAACGCCAGCGGCGCCAACGACGCGGCCGGGGTCAACGCGCAGTACGAGCTGTCGCACCAGCACTGGACCGAGATCAACGAGGACTACGCGCCGGTCAACATCGACATCTGGAAGCAGGCGCAGCTGCCGGCGACCGCCGTCGACCCGGCCGAGACGCTGTTCCACCGCGTCGAGCGCAAGCTCGGCTACCGGCTGCGGCTCGCCGACGCCACCTGGACCGCGCAGGCCACCGCCGGCGCGCCGTTCACGTTCGCCGCCCACCTGGCCAACGACGGCTACGCGGGCATCGTCAAGCCGCGCCCGGTGTTCCTGGTCTTCGACAACGGCACGAACCGGTACGACGTGCCGCTCACCGGCCTCGACCCGCGCACCTGGCGGCCGGGCGCCACCACGGTCCCGACCCAGACGGTCACGCTGCCGGCGATGGCGGCCGGCACGTACAAGCTCGCGCTGTGGCTGCCCGACCAGGCGACCGGCCTGCGCGGGAACCCGGCCTACTCGGTGCGGCTGGCCAACACCGGCACCTGGGACGCGACCAAGGGCTACAACGTGCTGGCCTCCGCGGTGACGGTCGGCTCGTGCACCGCGGACTGCGTGGCGCCGACGGCGCCCGCCCTGACGGTTGCCGGGTCGACGTCGTCCTCGGTGTCGCTGTCCTGGAGCGGCGCGACCGACAACGTGGGCGTCACCGGCTATCGCGTGTTCCGCGACGGTACCGCCGTGGCGACGGTGACCGGCACCTCGTACACCGACACCGGCGTGCCGGCGGGGTCGCACACCTACACGGTGCGGGCCCGGGACGCGGCCGGGAACGAGTCGGCGTCCAGCAACGCGGTGACGGTCGGCGTCGGCTGCACCGACTGCGCGGCGCCGTCCACGCCCACCGGGCTGACGGTCACGGCGACGACCCCGACGTCGATCGCCCTGTCCTGGACCGCGTCGACCGACAACGTCGGCGTGACGGGCTACCAGGTGTTCCGCGACGGGGTCCTGCGCACGACCGTGACCGGCACGTCCTACACCGACAGCGGGCTGGCCGCCGGCTCGTACACGTACACGGTCCGGGCCCGGGACGCGGCCGGGAACCTCTCCGCCGCGTCGGCCGCGGTGACCGCCGCGACCGCTCCGCCGACGCCGCCCGGGCTCGTCCTCGACGACTTCGACGGCTCGCCCGCCTACCCGTCCGCGGCCCAGAACGACCTCGGCAAGTGGACCGGCGGCAACTGC
>NZ_BMPI01000170.1 GCF_014647515.1 Dactylosporangium sucinum
ACCACCCGGTAGACGACACGCTCAACACGCAAATGCCGCACCGACGTGATCGCCCGAAACATGTAATCCCCGAACGGCCGGAACACAACCACCAAGGCGAGCACCAGCGAGCCGACGAACAATGCTGGGATCATCAGAACCGCTCCGGAAACAACAGCGCAGCCACCAGGAACACGGTGAGGGCCACCGCGAGCACCAAACCGACAAGATTCTCGGCGTTCACAGCCGCTCCACCGCCCGCACCGCCAGGCCGAGGACCGCGAACAACGCGATCGTCAGCAGCACGAACACCACATCAGCCACTGGAGCTTGCCTCCTTGAACGGGGGAATCGGCGACGCGAACGCGTCGCCGGAGAGCCAGATCCGCAGCCGGACAACCTCCCGGCGGTGCCGGAGCACGCGGCGCACGAGGACCGCCAGCCAGCTCAGGACGGCGGCGCCGAGGAGCACGCCGAGCCGCGCCACGTCGGCCGGGCCGTGCCAGGTCAGTTCGCCCAACTCGTTCACCAGGAACCCGTTGAGCACCGTCCAGGCGATCGCGGCGGTTCCGGTCGCGGCGACCAGGTCGCCGACGGCGCCGATCGCGGCGCTCCACAACGCCAGCGCGACGAGACGGGCGGCCGTCGACGACGGCGTGGTCGTGGCGGCGCAGAGCACCGCGACGACCACGACACCAGCCGCTCCGGCCGCCAGGGTGAGGCCGGCCGGCGCGGCGAACCGCGGCCGGACCAACCACCAGGTCCCGTTCATCTCGCAACAACCGCCTCGACACTCGGCACGACAACCGGCGATGGGCCTGCCGTCCCCGGATCCGGTGTCAGTGAAATCCCGGCCGATGGCCCTGCCCAGATGCATTGACGAAATCCCTACGCCGGCATCGCGTTTCTTGACGCTTTCCCTACGCCGGGACCGGATGCGCTCATCTACCGTCGAATGCGTGCGGGTCCGTTCCCCCGGGCTGCGTCGTGACAGCCCTGGACCGCGCAGCTACGGCGACGATCATCCGGAAAGGATGAGAACACCTTGCGGAACGGCGGGAACAACCTGGTAGTGAGGTCGTCAAAAGGTGGGCCGTCGCCAGGGCGTGCGGCATCGTGACGGGAAGGACCATCGATGATGGATGAGTCCGAGCTGCTGAACACCGCGGTGGCCGACCTGGCCCTGGTGCAGGACGTGGAGCAGGCTCAACAGATCATCCGTAGCGCCGCCAGGCGTTTGGCGAACGCTCACGGGTCCAGCGTGGTGCTGCTGGACCACGGGTACTGTTTCTACGCCGACGAGGACGCGGTGAGCCCGCTGTGGAAGGGCCAGCGATTCCCTGTGCGGCAGTGCATCAGTGGATGGTCGATCCTCAACCGTCAGCCGGCCGTCGTGCCGGACATCCAGGTCGACGAACGGGTGCCGCAGGATGCCTACCGACCGACGTTCGTGAAGAGCCTCGCCATCGTCCCGATGCGCGTCGAGGACCCGCTCGGGGCGATCGGCGCATACTGGATCCAGCCACACCAGGTCACCGACGAGGAGCTGACCCGGCTTCAGTCGCTGGCGGCAGCGGCTGGTGCGGCGTTGACCCGCCTCATGGTCTCAGGAGACAGCGCGCAGGGAGTGACCAGGCTGGTGAGCTCGGGGGCGACCGGCGAACCCGGGTAGCGACGCCGTGTCGATCAGGCCGTTGCTTCGCGGTAAAATGCCTTTGCAGGAAGCTGTGCCAGCACGCCCAGCGATCCATGGTTCGCATCCGCGGTGACCGCGTACGCGCCGGCGCAGCGTGTTGACGGCGAGGTGAAAGACGGTCGCCGGTGTCCACAAACCTGGTTCCGTTGCTGCTGAGACCGAAGCCGCCACCGCCCTGGCTCGGGGTGGTCGTCGCCGTGGCGCTCATTGCGGCGGAGACCCTCGTGCTGTTTCCCCTCAGGGCAAACTCCCCGACGGCCGCCACAGCCGTGGTATACCTCTGCGGCGTCCTGGCCGTCTCCATGGTGTGGAAGCCCTGGCTCAGCGTCTTGACGGCCGTTGCCAGCGCCCTCGCGTTCAACTATTTTCACGTCCCGCCCTTCCGGGCGTTCGAGTTCACCGCGGGCCGGGATCTGCTGACCGTCGTGGTCTTCATCGCGGCGGGGCTGGCAACCAGCCGCCTAGGTCGTGTCTCGTGGATCTTTGGTGAGGTCGCGTAGCCAGATCTTCATCGTGGCAATGTCGACGGTGGCGCGGTA
>NZ_BMPI01000171.1:0-461 GCF_014647515.1 Dactylosporangium sucinum
ACCGGAGTAGGGTCGCCCTCCTCGATAATGACGTGCGCATTCGTGCCACTGATCCCGAACGACGACACACCCGCCCGGCGCGGCCGCCCGTTCGGCCAGGGACGCGACTCGGTGAGCAGGGAGATGTTGCCGGCGGTCCAGTCGACCTGCGGCGACGGCTCGTCAACGTGCAGCGTCGCCGGCATCGTCGCGTGCCGCATCGCCTGAACCACCTTGATGATCCCGGCAACGCCGGCGGCGGCCTGCGTGTGGCCGATGTTCGACTTCACCGACCCCAGCCACAGCGGCTCCTGCCGGTCCTGCCCGTAGGTCGCGAGCAGCGCCTGCGCCTCGATCGGATCGCCCAGCCGGGTGCCGGTACCGTGACCCTCGACAACGTCCACCTCGGACGGCGACAGACCCGCATTGGCCAAAGCCTGCAGAATCACCCGCTCCTGCGACGGACCATTCGGAGCCGTCAG
>NZ_BMPI01000171.1:499-2153 GCF_014647515.1 Dactylosporangium sucinum
GGAGGCGCCGTCTTGGTTGACCGCGGAACCACGCACGACGCCCAGGACGCGGTGGCCGTTGGCGCGCGCGTCGGACAGCCGCTCCAGGACCAGGACGCCGACGCCCTCGCCCCAGCCGGTACCGTCCGCCGCACCCGCATAGGACTTGCAGCGCCCGTCGGCGGCCAGGCCGCCCTGCCGGGCGAACTCGGGGAACAGCGTCGGCGTGGCCATGACGGTGGCGCCGCCGGCCAGGGCCAGCGTGCACTCGCCGCCGCGCAGCGACTGCGCGGCCAGATGCAGGGCGACCAGCGACGACGAGCAGGCCGTGTCGACCGTGACCGCCGGCCCGGTCAGCCCGAGGGTGTAGGCGACGCGGCCGGACATGACGCTTGCGGAGCCCCCGACGCCGATGAAGTCCTCGACCTCGGGCGGCAGGCCGCCGCCGTGCGTGGCGTAGTGCTGGCCGTTGGTGCCGACGAACACGCCGGCGGTCGTACCGCGCAGGGTCGCCGGGTCGATGCCAGCCCGTTCGAGGGCCTCCCACGAGGTTTCCAGCAGCAGCCGCTGCTGCGGGTCCATCGCCAGGGCCTCACGGGGGCTGATGCCGAAGAACCCGGCGTCGAACTCGGCGGCGTCGTGCAGGAAGGCGCCGCGGCGCGCGTAGCGGACGCCGCCGGCGCCCTTGCCGGTGGCGGTCCAGCCGCGGTCGGTGGGGAAGCTCGTCATCGCGTCGCGGCCGGCGGCGATGAGGTCCCAGAACCGGTCCGGGTCATCGGCGCCGCCCGGGAACCGGCAGCCGACCCCGACGATCGCGATCGGCTCGTCGGCCACCGCCGCGGCCCGCACCACGACCGCCGTCCGTGCCTCCCCGTTCAAGAGCCCGGAGAGGTACCGCGCCAGCGCCGGCGGGCTCGGATGGTCGAACACCAGCGTCGCCGGCAGGGTGAGCCCGGTCGCCGCCCGCAGCGCGTTGCGCAGCTCGACCGCCGTCAGCGAGTCGAAGCCCAGCTCCTTGAACGTCCGGTCGTCGGCGACCCCGTCGGCGTACCCGAGCACGGCCGCGGCCTGGCCACGCACCAGCTCCAAGAGTTCCTCGAGGTCGGTGAGGCGGCCCGGCGTCCGGGCGGCCGGCCGGGCGGCGACGCGGACGAGGCCGCGCAGCAGCGCCGGGACATCGCCGGTGGGCGCCGGGTTGAGGCGCATCGGCACGACGACCGCGTCGTCGCCGGCGACACCGGCGTCGAACAGCGCCAGCCCCTGCTCGGCGGACATCGGCAACGCCACCCGCATCAACCGCTGGCGGTCGCCTTCGGTCAGCCGGCCGCCCATCCCGGCGGCCTCCTCCCACAGGCCCCAGGCCAGCGACACCGCGGGCAGACCCTGGCTCCGGCGCCACGACGCGAGCCCGTCGAGGAAGCCGTTCGCCGCGGCGTAGTTCGCCTGGCCGGCGGAGCCGAGGATGCCGGCGGCGCCCGAGAAGAGCGCGAACACGGTCAGCGGCAGGTGCTGTGTCAGCTCGTGCAGGTGCCACGCGGCGCCGGCCTTGGGGGCCAGGACCCGGGCCAGGCGCTCGGCGGTCAGGGACTCGAAGATGCCGTCGTCGACGATGCCGGCGGTGTGCACCACACCCCGCAACGGCCACCGCTCCGGCACCCCCGCCAGCACATCCGCC
>NZ_BMPI01000172.1 GCF_014647515.1 Dactylosporangium sucinum
CGTGCGCCAAGCAGACTCGGAGGTGAGCTCGTGTAGTGGACCTTGAGTCGTAAGTTCGTCGTCGCCTGCCGGTGTGAGTCCGGTCCGGGTAGCTGCCAGGAGGCCCGGTAGCAGGCTGGCGGCTCGGTCTGGAAACGGGTCGGGTCGAAGCCCAGCGTCAAAAGCCCTTCAGGGGGAGCGACTGAGTGGTCCGTAGCATCAAGCGAAACCTGCGGCGTCGTTAGGGGTCTCGCCTATTGGGCGGGGCAGAGGGAGAGCCGAGCCCCCGAAATCAGGGTGAAGGCCATGGAAGCGGTGTAGCTCCTGGATTGCAGCCGCGAGGAACTCCCCGGCGTATGGGGTGCGGAACGTTCAGATGGTGGCGGCGGGAACTTGGGAGGCCCTCCCCGGCCCGGTGTGCTGCGGATGCGTGCCGGAGCGTCGGGTCCTATAACCGGTGAACCCGGGAAGTGGATCTCGTGTCGGGAGGGAGTCGGAGGCGGCCGTAGTACCGGTTGAGCCGAGCGGACAACACAACCGCCGGTGATGGGAAGGGCCGCTACTTCGTCGGTGCGTACTGCTGATAGGGGAGTGCCCGGTGAGTGCCGTTTCGGCTAGTCCCACCGCGTTGGGGTCCATTCCGGATCCGGTTCGTGCCTTGCAGCATGCGCTGTACCGGGCGGCCAAGGCCGATCCCGGGCGTCGGTTCCATGCGCTGCGAGACAAGGTCTTCCGCAGAGACGTCTTGTGGCGGGCGTGGGTCGCGGTGCGCCGCAACAATGGTGCGCCGGGCATCGACAAGACCACCTTGGCTGAGGTCGAGGAGTACGGGGTTGCCCGGCTGCTCGACGAGTTGGCCGTCGAGCTGAAGGAGGGCCGTTACCGGCCGTTGCCGACGCGTCGGGTGTTCATTCCGAAGCCCGGCACGACCGAGAAACGGCCGCTGTCGATCCCCGCAGTTCGTGACCGCGTCGTGCAGGCCGCCGTGAAGATCGTGCTCGAGCCGATCTTCGAGGCCGACATGCTGCAGTGCAGCTTCGGGTTCCGCCCGAAGCGGGCGGCGCACGATGCTCTGCAGGTGCTCGTGGATGAGACCTGGCGGGGCAGGCGGTGGGTGGTCGAGACGGATATTGCCAACTGCTTCTCGGCGATTCCGCACGACCAGTTGATGCAAGCTGTTGAGGAACGCGTCTGTGACCAGGCCGTGCTGAAGCTGCTGCGTGCGATGCTGCGCGCTGGGGTGATGGACGACGGCGTGGTTCGGCGTGAGGTGACCGGAACCCCGCAGGGCGGCGTGGTCTCGCCGTTGCTGGCGAATGTCTACCTGCATCGCATCGACCGGGCATGGTCGACCCGCGAGCACGGGGTTCTGGTGCGCTACGCCGACGACGCGATCGTGATGTGCACGTCCCGTCAGCAGGCCGAAGCCGCCCTCGCGCGGCTCACGGAGCTGCTGGCCGAGCTTGGGTTGGAACCCAAGCAGGCCAAGACGCGCATCGTGCGTCTGGAGGTTGGTGGGGAAGGCTTTGACTTCCTTGGCTTCCACCATCGGCTGGTGCGCGCGTGGGCTCGGACCGGGACCAAGCAGGTCACGTTCCTGGCACGCTGGCCCGCGAACAAGGCCATGCAGCACGCCCGCGATCGGATCCGGCAACTCACGGATCGGCGCCGGCTGCTGCTGAAGGTGGAGTGGATCGTGCAGGACATCAACCAGTTCCTGCGCGGCTGGGCCGGGTACTTCAAGTACGGCAATTCGGCCCGACACTTCGGCAAGATCAGGGACTACGCGAAGATGCGTTTGGCGATCGTGATCGCCAAACGTCATAAGCGCAGCCGAGCGTTCGGGGTGCAGGTGCTGGTCTTCCAGTCCCACAACGAACTCGGCCTGGTCGAGCTCATGGGAACCGTCGTCGCGCCAAGGCCGTTCAAGCCCTGGCGGCGGGACAGACCGAATGCCGGCGGTGAACGACGTCGGTGAGCCGTGTGCGGGAAAACCGCATGCACGGTTCGATGGGCGGGTGCTGGAAACGGAACAGTCTGGACACGGTCACCGCAGTGGGACAACCGGCCGGGAAACCGCCGGCACGAAGGCTGCTGGACCTACGCCCAGATCGAGTCACCGCGCCAGCGCCCGACCCTAC
>NZ_BMPI01000173.1 GCF_014647515.1 Dactylosporangium sucinum
GGCTCCGGCGACATCCTGCGCATCGACGGCCGCGGCACCGTCCAGGACTCCTGGCTGCACGACCCCAACGGCGTCGGCTCCGCCCAGCACAACGACGTCATCCAGTCGACCAATGCGAAGTACATCCGCATCCTGCACAACCGGCTGGAGAACCAGCACACCCAGACCTCGTGCATCCTGCTCAAGGCCGACATCGGCTCGATCAGCGACGTCGTGGTCGACAGCAACCTGATGAACGGCGGCGGCTACTCGTTCTACTGGTACGACGCCAACTACAAGATCACCAACGGCAAGGTCACGAACAACAAGTTCATGCGCTCCTCCGGCGGCGGATTCTGGCCCAAGGGCGGCTACTACGGCACCCAGGCCTTCTCCGCCTCGACAATGCCGGAGTGGAGCAACAACACCTGGAACGACAACGGAGCGCAGATCAAGCCGTAGTCTTCGCGGGACCATCAGTCAGGGGCGCGACCCGGCCTCCGGGTTGCGCCCCTGGCTGTGAGCCGAGCAATCAGGCGGTGGCCTGCAGGCCGTTCACCTCGACGACCACCGACTCGGCGGCCGCGACGGCCTCGGCGGCGGCCATGACCTCGATCGCGGCCAGCGGCTCGACCGCGGCGAGCGTCTCGAAGGCGCTGCGGCGGCAGCGGGCGACGCGGGTGCGCACGACCGGGGCACGGCCGACGGCGGCACGGCGGCGGGCGCGGCTGATCAGCCCGATCAGCGGGGCGCCGGCCAGGAAGAGCACGGCGAACGCGGCGACGAAGACCAGGGGCACCCACGACGAGCTGGCGATGGCCTCGCCGCCGAAGTGGCCGAGCAGGCCACCGTACGAGGCCCAGAGGACGGCGGCGGTCACGTCGTAGGTGGCGAAGCGGCGGGTCGACACGCCGTTGCGGCCCGCGTAGACCGCGGTGATCATGCGGCCGGCCGGGACGAACCGGCAGAACAGCACGGCCAGGAAGATGTGCTTACGCATCGCCTCGGTCAGCCGCAGCGTGATCGCCCGCGGCTTGCGCCGGCTGGTGAGACGGGTCGAGTCGCGGTGGGCGAGGCGCCGCCCGACGAGGAAGGCCATCAGGTCGCCCGCGACGACACCGGCGGCTCCGGCGAGGACGAGGAGGACGAGCTGGACGTGGCCGGTCGCGGAGAGGACGCCGCCGCCGATCATGAGCGCCTGGGCGGGGACGACGGGGACGAACGCGTCGAGGGTGAGGAGCACCAGGACGACGCCGTACAGCACGCCCGGCCCGCCCACGAGATCCAATATCGCGTTCACCATGCCGAGCTCGCCATGGCCTGCCCCCAAACCCCGTCACCGGCCGCAGTCATTCCCCGTTGACCATGGCAACACGACTGCACGTGCCACCATGCCCAACTTCGCATGATTGTGTCCCGTGTCTCCTTAGAACGCGCTGAGAAACGCGTACCCGCAGGTGGGACCCCGGGGCGGGAGCCGTCTACCCGACGGTTTCGTCCACAAAACACCAGCGCCAGAACTCGCCCGGCTCGATCGACTGCATCACCGGGTGACGCGTGGTGAGGAAGTGCTGCGTAGCGTGCCGGCGCGGCGACGAGTCGCAGCATCCGACGTGCCCGCAGGCGAGACACTGGCGCAGGTGCACCCAGTCGTGGAAGCCCATGGCCAGGCACTCCGGACACCCTTCGAGCCCCACGGGCGCGTCGACCTTCTCCGACGCCGAAATGTGCTCACAGCTCACGCCGCCTCCGCTTCGCTCCGGCAGCGCTCGCACGCGCTGACCCCCTGGTGAGCGGCCTCTCCGCTACGCTCCGAACCGCTCACGCCGCCTCCGCTTCGCTCCGGCAGCGCTCGCACGCGCTGA
>NZ_BMPI01000174.1 GCF_014647515.1 Dactylosporangium sucinum
CGGACCACCGCGAGGACGCGGTGGCCGTTGCGGCGGGCATCGGACAGCCGCTCGACGACGAGCACGCCGACGCCCTCCGCCATGCCGAAGCCGTCGGCGGCGCCCGCGAACGCCTTGCAGCGCCCGTCCGGCGCCAGGCCGCGCTGGCGGCTGAACTCGACGAACGGGCCGGGCTTCGTCATGACGGTGACGCCGCCGACGAGGGCCAAGCCGCACTCGCCGCCGCGCAGTGACTGTCCGGCCAGGTGCAGGGCGACCAGCGACGACGAGCAGGCCGTGTCGACGGTGACGGCGGGGCCGGTCAGCCCGAGGGTGTAGGCGACCCGACCGGACATGACGCTGGCGGAGCTGCCGATGCCGAGGTATCCCTCGACCTCGTCCGGCAGCCCGGACGCGAGCGTGGCATAGTCCTGGCCGTTGGTGCCGATGAACACCCCGGCGGCGGTACCGCGCAGGGTCGCCGGGTCGATGCCCGCCCGTTCGAGCGCCTCCCACGAGGTCTCGAGCAGCAGCCGCTGCTGCGGGTCCATCGCCAGGGCCTCACGGGGGCTGATCCCGAAGAACCCGGCGTCGAACTCCGCGGCATCGTGCAGGAAGGCGCCGCGGCGGGTGTAGGTGCGGCCGGGGGTCTGCGGGTCGGGGTCGAAGAGGGCGGCCTCGTCCCAGCCGCGGTCCGTGGGGAAGCCGGTGACGGCGTCACCACCGGCGGCGATGAGGTCCCAGAACAGCTCCGGGTCATCGGCACCGCCCGGGAACCGGCAGCCGACCCCGACGATCGCGATCGGCTCGTCCACCCCGGCCGCGGCCCGGACCACGACCGCCGTCGGCGCTTCCCCTCCCAAGAGCCCGGAGAGGTACCGCGCCAGCGCCGGCGGGCTCGGATGGTCGAACACCAGCGTCGCCGACAGCGTGAGGCCGGTCGCTTCCCGCAGGCCGTTGCGCAGCTCGACCGCCGTCAGCGAGTCGAACCCGAGCTCCTTGAACGTCCGGTCGTCGGCGACCCCGTCGGTGTACCCGAGCACGGCGGCGGCCCGGGTCCGCACGATGTCGAGGAGGGCCCGCTCGCGGGCGTCCGGGTCCAGTGCCGCCAGCCGGCCGCGCAGGCCGTCGTCCGCGGCGGCGGGCCGGGCGGCGACGCGGACGAGGCCGCGCAGCAGCGGCGGCACCTCACCGGCGGGCGCCGGGTTGAGCCGCATCGGCACCACCACCGCATCGGCACCGGCGACACCGGCGTCGAACAGCGCCAGCCCCTGCTCCGCGGACATCGGCAACGCCACCCGCATCAGCCGCGCCCGGTCGCTCTGGCCCAGCCGGCCGCCCATGCCGGCGGCCTCGTCCCACAGCCCCCAGGCCAGCGACACCCCGGGTAGGCCACGGTCCCGGCGCCAGGACGCCAGCCCGTCCAGGAAGCCGTTCGCCGCGGCGTAGTTCGCCTGACCGGCGGCCCCGAAGATGCCCGCGGCGCTGGAGTACAGCGCGAAGACCGTCAGCGGCAGGTGCTCGGTCAGCTCGTGCAGGTGCCAGGCGGACTCGGCCTTGGCGGCGAGGACGGCGGCGAGCTGTCGTGGCTCCAGTTGCTCGACGACGGCGTCGTCGACGATGCCGGCGGTGTGCACCACACCCCGCAACGGCCACCGCTCCGGCACCCCCGCCAGCACATCCGCC
>NZ_BMPI01000175.1 GCF_014647515.1 Dactylosporangium sucinum
CCCGGGTGTTCAGGTCAAGGCCCAATTCGTGGCTTGTCGGGTGAGGCCGAGGTTGAGCAGGCGGCGGAGGTTGAGTCCGGCGATGCGGGTGCGCAGCCACCAGGTGTTGGCGGTGGTGCCGTGGTAGCGCAGTTTGCGGCAGCGGCCTTTCGGGCCGATGAGCCAGGCGATGGATCGTTCGACCATGGGCCGATGCTGGCGGTAGGTGGCGCGCAGGCTGGGGTTGGTGGCCCAGTCGCGGCGGGCGGTGCGTAGCAGCGCGTCGTGTGGGTGCAGGGTGAGCGTGCGGCCGTCTTTGGCGGTGGTGCACTGTGCGCGTAATGGGCAGCCGCGGCAGCCGGCACCAAACGTGGCGGTGCGTTTGGCGCTCAGCCGCCGGGTGAGCCCGCCCGGGCAGGTGACGGTGCCGGTGTCCTCGTCGACGGTGAAGTCGTCGAGGGTGAACCCGCCGGGCACGGCCGGGCGTAACGGGCCTGGTTTGATGATCGCGGTGTGCCCGGCCACGCCGAGGGCGGCGCGGGCTTCGCCGGTGCCGTAGGCAGTGTCACCGAGCACCTCGAACGCACGCGGGTCGTCGGTGGTGGCTGCGTCGATGTCCTGCTGGAGCAGGGCCAGTCCGACGACGGCCTCGTGGTTGCTCTCACCGGCGGCTTCGGTGAGGGTGGCGCCGGTGAACAGGCCGGTGTCCGGCTCGATGATGACGTGGCCTTTGAACCCGTCCTGGCGGTGGTGAACCGTCTTGTGCACGTGCCGGGCCTGCGGGTCGACGGTGGAGATCACTCGCTCCGGCGCGACCCGCCGGGCGATACGCCACCGCCCGTCGGTGCCGTCGGAGCCCTCGGCCGGCTCCACGTCCTGCCCGGCGACCAGAGCGAGGAGGGCCAGCGCCTGCCCGGCCGGCTCGTCCAGTTCGACACCGGCGAACGTCGCCACGACCGAGGTCGCGTCGCCCACCAGCGCCGAGACCAGCGCGTCGCGGGCGGTCTTGTCGTCCCAGGCGATACGGGGCTTGCCCGGATCGTCCCAGTCATGAGCATGACAGGACGCGGCGATGATCTCGGCCGCGCCGGGCACCTCCCGCCGCACCCGCCGCATCGCCGCGATCAACTGGGTGATCGTGTCCTGAGTGGCCACCGCGTCGTCGAAGACCACCGAGTCCAGGGCCCGGCGGGTCTTGCCCTGCAGCACTCCCGTCTCGGCGATGACCGCCCGGACCGCTTCGAAGATCCGGTCCGGGCGGTCCGAGGCCCGCAGCCGCTGCCGCCACACCGTCAACGTCGTCGGATGGTATCCGGCATGATCGATCGGCAGCCCACACGCCACCTTCCACCGCAGATCACAGCGCAGCGCGGTCATCGCCTCCGGATCCGACAGATCCTGCAACGTCTGCAGCACCAACACCGAAGCGATCACCGCACCCGGCACCGACGGGCGGCCCCGCCCGGACGGGAACAGGTCCGCGAACAACCCATCCGGGAACACCTCATCGCGGTGTCCGGCCAGGAAGGCGTACACACTGCCCGCCGGCACCAGATGCCCCACCAACGCCGCCGTATCCAACAACTGCGCGGCGGAACCCGACCTACCCTGCACCCACCTATTATCGACCAAACCCGATCAAA
>NZ_BMPI01000176.1 GCF_014647515.1 Dactylosporangium sucinum
CCGTTCGGGGATTACATGTTTCGGGCGATCACGTCGGTGCGGCATTTGCGTGTTGAGCGTGTCGTCTACCGGGTGGTTGGGGTGAACCCGGAGGGTGAGCAGTCGTGGGGGGTGTATGCCCGTAGCGTGCTGGCGTTCTCGGCGGTGTCGATTCTGTTCCTGTACCTGTTCCAGCGGGTGCAGCACCATCTGTGGCTGAGTCTGGGTTTCGGCCCGGTGCAGCCGGACCAGGCGTGGAACACGGCGGTCAGCTTCGTGACGAACACGAACTGGCAGTCGTACTCCGGCGAGTCGACGATGGGCCATCTGGTGCAGATGGCGGGTCTGGCGGTGCAGAACTTCACGTCGGCGGCGGTCGGTGTCGCGGTGGCGGTTGCGCTGGTGCGTGGTTTCGCCCGGTCGAAGACGGACCAGCTGGGCAACTTCTGGGTCGACCTGACCCGGATCTGTGTCCGGATTCTGCTGCCGGTCGCGGTGATCGGGGCGACGCTGCTGATCGTCGGTGGTGCGGTGCAGAACCTCAGTGCGGGCACCGACGTGACCACTCTGGCCGGTGCTACCCAGCACATCACGGGCGGGCCGGTGGCCAGCCAGGAGGTCATCAAGGAGCTGGGCACGAACGGTGGTGGTTTCTACAACGCCAACAGCGCGCACCCGTTCGAGAACCCGACGAGCTGGACGAACTGGATCGAGTTGTTCCTGATCCTGCTCATCCCGTTCACCCTGCCCCGCGTGTTCGGCCGGATGGTGGGTGACCGGCGGCAGGGCCTGGCCATCGCCGGCATCATGGCGATCCTCGCGATCGGCAGCGTCATCGCCCTCAACGCGCTGCAACTGCACGGGGCCGGGACGGTCCCGACCGCGGTCGGCGCGGCGACGGAGGGCACCGAGGCCCGGTTCGGGGTGTCGAACTCGGCGACGTTCGCCGCGGTCACGACGCTGACCTCGACCGGCGCGGTGAACTCGTTCCACGACTCCTACACGGCGCTCGGCGGCATGATCACGATGCTGAACATGATGCTGGGTGAGGTCGCCCCCGGCGGCACCGGCTCCGGCCTGTACGGCATGCTGATCCTGGCCGTGATCACGGTGTTCGTGGCCGGGCTGATGGTCGGGCGGACCCCGGAGTACCTCGGGAAGAAGATCGGCGCGCGGGAGATCAAGTTCGCGTCGCTGTACCTGCTGACCACCCCGGCCCTCGTCCTCGTCGGCACCGCCGTCGCGATGGCCTCGAAGCAGGCCCGCTCATCGATGCTCAACACCGGCGCCCACGGCCTGTCCGAAGTGTTGTACGCGTTCACGTCAGCGTCGAACAACAACGGCTCCGCCTTCGCCGGCATCAGCGTCAACACCGAGTTCTACAACACCGCGCTCGGCCTGTGCATGCTGCTGGGCCGGTTCCTCCCGATCATCTTCATCCTCGGCCTGGCCGGCTCCCTCGCCCGCCAGCAACCCGTACCCGAAACCACCGGCACGCTCAAGACCTACCAACCCCTGTTCGTCGGCATGGTGGTCGGCGTCACGATCGTCGTGGTCGCCCTGACCTACCTGCCCGCACTGGCCCTCGGCCC
>NZ_BMPI01000177.1 GCF_014647515.1 Dactylosporangium sucinum
CTAGTGCAGCACCGCGTTAGTTCGTCGGGGGTTACGCGGCCTTGAGTGGGGTGCCGTCGTAGGTCCATCGGTAGGGCTTGGCGGTGGTGTTCTTGGCGATCACATAGGTTTCGATCTTGTTGATGAGGTCGTCGCGGGATGTGAAGTCGCCGTGGCGGACGACCCGGCGGGTCAGTGCGGAGAAGTACAGCTCGATCTGGTTGAGCCAGGACGCATGCACCGGGGTCCAGTGCACGTGCCAGCGGGGGTGCGCGGCCAGCCAGGCTCGGGTGGCTTTCGCCACGTGTGAGGAGCCGTTGTCGAGCACGACGTGGATCTGTTTGGTCGGGTCGATGGCCGCGTCGAGCGTGGTCAGGAACCGTTGGAAGGTTGCCGAGTCGTTGCGTTGGATCGGTTCGGTGAGGACCTGCCCGGTCTGGATGTCGAGGGCCGCGACGATCGACACGGTGCCGTGCCGGACGTATTCGAACTCCTGCCGGGCCGGGCGGCCGGGGGTGGCGGCCCGGCCGGGGTGTTTGCGGGCCCGGGCGGCGATCGCGGTCTTCTCGTCGACGGACAGCACCACCGCGTCCGCGGGTGGATGCAGATACAAGCTGCAGATATCGGCGGCGCGGGTCCAGAACAGCGGGTCGTCCTTGCGGGTCAGCCAGCCGCGGACCCGGTACGGGCGCACATCGCAGTCGGCCAGGATCCGCCCGACCTGCGACGGTGAGATACCGGTGTCGGCGAGGTGTTCGGCGATGCGCCGGTGCGACCAGGTCGATTCCGGGCCGGGTGGGACCGAGGTCGCCGCGGCCACGACCTGGACCCGCACGCCGGCGCCGTGGCGGCGGGGCCGCCCGGCCCGTTTCGCGTCGGCGAGCCCGGCCAGTCCCGCTGCGGCGAACCGGCCCCGCCATTTGCGGACCGTGTCCACGCCGACCTGCAGTTGCATCGCGATGCGGGTGTTGGGCAGTCCATCAGCAGCGGCCAGAACGATCCTCGCCCGCAGCACCGCCCGGACCTCGGCGCGGACGGATCGGGCGGTCCGCTGCAACTGCCGGCGGGCCTGCTCGTCCAGCACAACCGCAACCGCTGCCACCACCACGACCCACC
The DNA here is from genome assembly GCF_014647515.1 of Dactylosporangium sucinum. Taxonomy (GTDB): domain Bacteria; phylum Actinomycetota; class Actinomycetes; order Mycobacteriales; family Micromonosporaceae; genus Dactylosporangium; species Dactylosporangium sucinum. The sequence continues at coordinate 1,096 of NZ_BMPI01000177.1, forward strand.
CAGCCCGTCCATGGACCCGACCCCGACCCGACCCGGCGGATCATCGCCGATCATGGCGCGCCACCGGCGGGCAGGGCAGCATGGGCGTATGGCCCGCAAGAACCCGCCCGAGTCGATGCAGCACCACCTGCGGCAACGCCTCAACGAACACGCCCGCGACCACTGGCCGCAACTGACCTCGGTGCAGATCCGCTACCGGGCCGGGTTCGCCTACATCGACGGGCTCCTGCCCGACGGCCACGTCCAGCCGTTGTGCCGGCTGCGGTTCGGCGGCGTCCTGCACACCTGGGGCTTCGCGATCTACCTCGCCAGCCGCGACGGCTACCAGGACAACCTCCTGCCTTCCGGGCTGCCCATGGGCAGCCCGGAAGAAGCCCTCGACTGCGCCTGCGGCCTCTACCTCAACAACCCCACCGCCTGGCTCACACCCCCGACGAACTAACGCGGTGCTGCACTAG
>NZ_BMPI01000178.1 GCF_014647515.1 Dactylosporangium sucinum
CCTCGGGATCGGTGTAGGTGCAGTGGGGAATGACGAGTTCCCGTGCCGGGCGATGCGCTCCATCCAGCGCGTTCGCGATGCAGAGCCGTGCTGTCGCGTTGGCCGCGTGCGTGAACTTCTGCGGGAAGGTTGCATCGCCGGCGGCATAGATGTCGGGGTTGCTGGTGCGCAGGTATGCATCTACCTGCACGCCGTCTCTGGCGACGTGTACTCCTGCCGCGTCCAGGTCCAGGTGCTCGACGTTCGCCTTGCGGCCGGTGCCGAGCAGCAGCGCATCATAGGACAGCTCGCGCGTCTCGTCGGGGCCTTGCACCAGCAACCGGCCGGCGCCCGCCCGTACTGCCCTGAACCCGAGATGGAGCCTGATCCCCTCCTGTTCGAACCGGCGACGGATCAGCTCACCGACCTCCGGCTCATCATGGGGCAGCAGGGTTCTGGGGTGGCTGACCAGGTCGACCTCGCTGCCGAGACGGCGGAAGGCCTGGGCCAGCTCGCATCCCAGCGGGCCGCTGCCGATGACGACCAGCCTGGCTGGCAGTTCGGTCAGTGCGAAGACGGTCTCGTTGGTCAGGTACTCGCCGGTGCGCAGTCCCTCGATGGGGGGCACCACGGGGACCGATCCGGTGGCGATCACAGCCTTCCGAAACCGCAGCGGCTGGCCCTCGACCTCCACGGCGTTCGGCGCGGTGAAGCGCGTGTGCCCGAGGTAGACCTCCACCCCGGCCTGCTCGGCCATCTCGACCGCATCGCCTGAGCTGCTCAGGGAACGCATCTTGCGGACCCGATCCATGACCGCGCCGAAATCGGTGTGGGGTGGGGCGTCGAGCCGGAAGCCGAACTCGGCCCCGCGGCTGGCATCGTGTACCGCGCGTGCGCAGCGAATCAGCGCCTTGCTCGGCGTGCAGCCAAAGTTGACACAGGTGCCCCCGGTCAGTCGCTGCTCAGTCATCGCGACGCGGTGCCCGTCTCCGGCAGCTGTCGTGGCGGCGGTGAGGCCGCCCGGTCCGCCGCCGAGCACCACCAGGTCGTAGTCACCACCGTCGCGGTTGACCCAGTCAGGTGGGTGGCCCTGGCGGATCGTCCGCTGGTTGTGAACGTCGTCGGGGTACAGCTTGATAGTCGTCATGGCGCATCCTCCGTTCGCCGAGAGCTGCCGTGACGCACCCGTGTCAGGCGGGCTGTCGCACCGCCGTCCCGAGACGATTGTCGATCAGGTACCGCCAGCGGCCATCCGCGCCGCGGCGCGCGACATCGCTTGCCGTGCCTTCGACGTGCACGTGCTTGCCGTCGGAACCGGTGCCGTCAATTGACCAGTCCACCACGATCTCGGCGATGTCGCCGGCAACGAACACGTGGCGCGCCTTGGCCTCCAGCGGCAGGCCGAGACTGAGATCGCGCTCGAGTTCGGCAGCGATCTCGGCGCGATCAGTGACGGTCCGCCCGTCGTCCGCGATGAGCACGGCTCCTTCGTACAAGGTCATCATCTCGCTGACCTTGCCGGAGTTGAATCGCTCAATCAGCGACGGGATGACGCCTTCGGGTCCGGTGGG
>NZ_BMPI01000179.1 GCF_014647515.1 Dactylosporangium sucinum
CGCATGAGTTGCCCTGTGTCAAGCCGTTGCTTGTTGATGTTGGTTGAGCAGGTGTTGGAGGGCTCCGTGTCTGGCGGGGTCGTAGGGGGTGTTGGTGGTCCAGCATTTCCAGATGATGGTGAGCCAGGCGCGGGCGAGGATGCGCACGGCGTGGGGATGGTCGTGGCCGCGGGCTCGGGCTTTGGCGTAGAGGTCGGCGGCCCAGGGGTTGGCTCGGCGGCTGTCGCCGGCGAAGTCGCAGACGGCGTCGCGGAGTTGTTTGTCGACGGCCCAGCGGAACGCCACGATGCGGACCTTGCCGGACTCGCGGGTGGAGGGTGCGACACCGGCGAGGCAGGCCAGGGATGCCGGGGTCGGGAACCGGCCGCGGGCGTCGCCGATCTCGGCGAGGAGCCGGGCGGCGCGGACGGAGCCGGAGCGGGGCAGGTTGGTGAAGATGTCGCGGTCCGGGTGCAGGGTGAGCGCTTCGGCGATCTGCCCGGCGAGCGCGTCGATCTGTGTGGTGATGGTGTCGAGCAGGGCCAGGTAGGCGCGGGTGATGCCGGCCAGGGTCTGGCTGTGCTCGCCGGTGGCGCCGCGGGGCGCGGCGGTGATCCGGGTGTGCAGTGCGGCCGGGTCGCAGCGTCCGCAGTAGCCGACGCTGGCCAGCCAGGCGGCGAGCCGTTTCGGCGAGAGCCAGTCCACGGCGTCCTGGGTGGTGAAGCGGGTCAGGAATCGCCGGCTGATGGCCGAGTCGATGTCGGCGAACAGGTCGACCGCGGCCGGCAGCGCGATGGCGAGGTGCGCGCGCAGCTGGTTGGCGACCGCGACGCGGTGGGCGACGAGGTCTTTGCGGGTCCGGCACAGACCGCGCAGCGCGGTCGTCGCCGCGCTGTCGCACAGCAGCGGCGTGAGCCGGCGCCGGTCGGTGCGGACGGTGTCGGCCAGGACGTAGGCGTCGAACCGGTCGTCTTTGTTCCCAGCCGAGCCGTAGCGGCGGCGCAGCGCTTTGACCTGCGACGGCGGGATCACGAAGACGGTGCGTCCAGCGGCCAGCAGGGCCTGCACGACCGGGCCGTCCGGTCGCTCGATGCCAACGGCCTCGACGTTGTGCTGGCCCAGGGTCCGGATCAGCCTGGCCAGCCCGGCCTTCGTGTGGGCGACCGTGACCCGGTGCAGTACTTCACCATCGGCGTCCAGCACACAGACCGCGTGGTTGTCCTTGGCCCAGTCCACCCCGGCGCAGGCTCGCCTCGCCGTCACGGTGCCGGTCACACTCATAGTTGCTCCTCCGCTGCGCTGTCAGTGGGGAAGCACTCGGCGGTCCCGGGACACCACTGCCGGTCGCTCATTGAGCGGCGCTCGCCGGTGCAAGCGGCGGCGCATAGCCCTGTAGCCAGTCGGGGTGTCCCGGGCCGTCGGGTCTCGCAGAACTCATGCTGGGCCTCGAAGGCCGAGCGAGCAGGGCGATGGCCCGACGGACACCGGTGCGCCCGAACCCTAACCGGAACGAGCGAAACCATGGTGAACCAATGAGC
>NZ_BMPI01000180.1 GCF_014647515.1 Dactylosporangium sucinum
GCAGGTCGTAGTCGCGGGTGTTGAAGGCGGTGTTCTCGCCGCCGGCGCCGGCGTGGCGGACCACGATCCGGCCGACGGACTGGGCCGAGCCGAGGTCGACCCGCCACCACTTGGTGGTGCCGAGCGAGCACCACTTGTCGGCGTTGCCGCCGTTGACGGTGCCGTTCACGGCCTTGGCCGGTCCCTCGGTCGACGCGCACTGGCTGTCGGCGGTGGCCGTCTTGTTCAGCGCGAGGTTCGTCGCCGGCGGCGGTGCCGAGGTGAACGCGAAGTCGTCCACGTCGAACAGGCCGCCGCTGCCGGTACCGTTGAACACCAGGAACAGCGATCCCGATCCGGCGGACAGCGCGGTGCTGACGTCGACGAAGTTACCGTAGCCGCCGGTGTTCGACACGGTCAGCGTGCCGAGGACCGGGCCGGTCTGCGAGCCCGACCGGACCTGGATCGTGCCGCCGGTGCCGCCCGACGCGACCCGTGCGGTGATCCCGGTCTTGCCGGAGACGTTGACCGACGCGTAGCCGACCCAGTCGCCGTTGTCGATGTAGCCGACGCGGTTGCCGCCGTGGGCGTTGCCGTCGCCGACGATCTGCACGCCGGACTGCGAGCTGAACGACTCGGCCTCGATCCGGCCGGTCGGCGGGGTCGGCCCGACCGAGCAGTCCGCCGCCACCTTGCCGCCGGCGTAGCGGATCGCGCCGAGCAGGTGCGCGCGGAACGCGGCGTCGGCGTACGACTCCTGGGTGTGGCCGCCGCCGGTGTAGAACGACCGCCCGCTCTGGATCGTCTTGCACCAGACGAACGGGTGGTCGGCGCCCATGGTGCCCCCGCTGTACGTCGACTCGTCGAGCGTCGCCAGGACGTGGGCCGTGGACCGGGGGTTGGTGCGGTAGTTGTAGAGCTCGTCGGTGCGCACCCAGGTCGCGCCGAGGTGGGCCGTGGCCGGGTGGGTCCGGTCCTCCACCTTCATCGTGACCTGCTGGATCGCCGGGTGCGACGAGAACCAGGCGCCCATGAGCTCGCCGTAGAACGGCCAGTCGTACTCGGTGTCGGCCGCGGCGTGGATGCCCACGTAGCCGCCGCCGCCCCGGATGTAGGACTCGAACGCCGTCTGCTGGGCCGCGTTGAGCACGTCGCCGGTGGTGCTCAGGAACACCACCGCCTCGTACTGCGCGAGGTTCGCCGTCGTGAACGCGTTCGCGTCCTCGGTGGCGGTGACCGTGAACCCGTTGGCCGCGCCGAGCTGCTGGATGGCCGTGATGCCGGCCGGGATGGAGTCGTGGCGGAAGCCCGCCGTCTTGGAGAACACGAGCACGTCGAAGGCGGTGTCGGCGGAGGCCGCCGGGGCGTGGGCGCCCACGAGCAGCGCCGCGGTGACCGCCGCGACGGCGAGAAGTTTGCGTCTCATCACCATGGTCCTTTAGGAGGCGAACGCTTCGAACTCGTAGATACGGGCGGCGGTGTCGCTGTTGTTGGTCGGCGCGATGATGTTGATCCGCAGGTACCGCGCCTG
>NZ_BMPI01000181.1 GCF_014647515.1 Dactylosporangium sucinum
ATCGGTTCAGCCTGTACTCGCGGCGCCGGAGCGAAGCGGAGGGGCCGTGAGCGGTCCGGAGCGTAGCGGAGGGGCCGTTCACCATCCGGCCGCAGAGGATGCGCACCATCACGCCGACGTCTCCGGGGGCTGGCTACGCGCCGCTGTCTTCGGGGCGATGGACGGGCTGGTCACCAACATCGCGCTGATCGCCGGGGTCGGCGGCGGCGGGGTCGCGGCCGACGACATCGTGCTCACCGGCACCGCCGGGCTGGTCGCCGGGGCGATCTCGATGGGCCTGGGGGAGTACACCAGCGTCCGCGCGCAGAACGAGCAGCTCGCCGCCGAGGTCGCCAAAGAGCGGCAGGAGCTCATCAAGTTTCCGGAGGCGGAGGCGGCGGAGCTGGCCCGCGTCTGGGAGGCCCGCGGTGTGCCGCCGGAGCTGGCGCTGCAGGTCGCCTCGATCGTCGGGCGCAACCCCGACGAGGCGGTGCGCGTGCACGCTCAGGAGGAGCTCGGGATGGACCCGGACGACTCACCGAGCCCGTGGGTCGCCGCCGGATCGTCCTTCGTCTGCTTCTCGATCGGTGCTCTGGTCCCGCTGCTGTCCTACCTGCTGGGAGCGTCCTCGTTGACGATCTCCCTCGCGGCAGGCGGCGCCGGGCTGTTCGTCGCCGGCGCCCTGGTGGCCCGGTTCACCCGGCGGCCGTGGTGGTGGTCGGGGCTGCGGCAGCTGCTGCTGGGTGCGGCGGCGGCCGGAGCCACATTCGCGATCGGTCTGCTCTTCGCGGCCTAGACCGTCTCGGGGCTATGGTGATCCCCGAGACGGTAGGGCTCACGAGACGGGTGTGACTAACGACGCGGCTGCATCGTCGGACCGGCCCACGCGGTGCGGCGCATGTTGGCCTCCTCTCGTTCGGACGCTCGTGGCGTGATGCAACGATCGTCGCGGAGCGGACAGCCCTACGGGGTGACGCGGCCTTGCTGTGGCACGCTTTCGGGAGTATTGGGTCCGTGCCCGGTTTGTCAGGCTTTTCCGGGGAACGGCACCGACACCGGCGTGGTGCCGGACGCCTGGCGGAGCGTCACGGCGCGGGTGGCGCAGTCGATGAGCGCGTCCAGCGCCAGCTTGCGCACCTCGCCCGCCGTCGCCGGCAGCGCGAGCCGCCACTGGGCGGCGGTGCGCTCCTCCAGCAGTACCGCCAATTTCAGCGCGGAGGCACGGTCCGTGACCGGGAAGGGCATCTGGTAGGCGGGTGCGGCCGCCGGTAGCGTCACCCCGGCGCCGGACAGGCGCACGACCAGCGCGTCGCGGCGGTTGCGGTGCGCCGCCTCGGCGGTGCGGGCCAGGCCGATCGTGCTGCCGTCGAGCTTCGGCCCGGCGATGCCGTAGCCGTAGATCGCGGCGTGCTCGGCCTGCAGCGCCGCGATGAGCCGCTCGTCCGCCGGGGTGGTCATGCGTCCTCCGCTCCGCTCCGGCCGCATGCCCTCCAAACTGAGCCCATGATGACCGGCCTCCTCCGCTTCGC
>NZ_BMPI01000182.1 GCF_014647515.1 Dactylosporangium sucinum
GCTCACTGGGCCACCATCCTTGTGTCGGCGTTTGAGAGAGTGCCGATGCACCACTGGTGACCACCGGGCCATCGCCCTGCTCGCTTGACCTTCGAGGTCCGGCATGAGTTCTGCGAGGTCCGGTGGCCCCGGGCACGCCGACTGGCGACAGGGCTGAGCGCCGAGCCTGAGCGCCGATCAGTGAGCGACCGGCTGTCGTGCCGTGGGACCACCGGGTGCCTTCCCACCGTTGCAGCGATGAGGAGGCAAGGATGAGTGTCACCCAGCAGCTCGACGGCCGGCCACCGACCGGCGGAGTGGACTGGTCCAAAGACGACCACGCGGTCTCGGTGGTCGACAGCGACGGACGTCAGAGCCTGCGGTTCACCGTCGCGCACACCGCGGCCGGGCTGCGGGAGATGACCCGCCGGCTGCTGCGCGCCGGCGTCGCCGAGGTGGGCATCGAACGACCGGACGGGCCGGTGGTCGAAGCGCTGCTGGCCGCCGGACTGACCGTCTACGTCATCTCCCCCAACCAGCTCAAGAACCTGCGGGGCCGCTACGGCTCGGCCGGGAACAAGGACGACCGCTTCGACGCGTTCGTGCTGGCTGACACCGTGCGCACCGACCGGCTGCGGCTGCGTGCCCTGCAGCGGGACACCCCGGCCACCGTCGCGCTGCGCGCGACCTGCCGGACCCGCAAGGACCTGGTCGGGCACCGGGTCGCGCTGACCAACCAGCTGCGCGCCCACCTGCAGACCGCATTCCCCGGCGCGGTCGGCCTGTTCGCCGACCTCGACAGCGATATCAGCCTGCGGTTCCTGACCCGCTTCCCCAGCCAGGACAAGGCCGACTGGCTCTCCCCAGTCCGCATGACCGCCTGGCTGCGCGCCGCCCACTACTGCGGCCGACGCCCCGGAGCAGCCGTGCACGCCCACCTCGCCGCCGCACCACGCGGCGCCACCGGCGAGCACGGCGCCGCCCTGGCCCACATCACCCTGGCCCTGGTCGCCGCCATCCGCGCGGTCCTGGCCCAGATCGACGCCCTGGAGGCCCACATCGCCGAACAACTGGCCCTGCACCCCGACGCGGCGATCTTCCAATCGCTGCCCCGCTCCGGCACCGTGCGCGCCGCCCGGCTGCTCGCCGAGATCGGCGACGCCCGCGGCCGGTTCCCGACCCCCGAAGCCCTGGCCTGCCTGGCCGGCGTCGCCCCATCCACCCGACAATCCGGCAAAATCAAGACTGTCACGTTCCGATGGGCCGCCGACAAACAACTGCGCGACGCGGTCACCGACTTCGCCAGCGATACCAGACACGCCAACCCCTGGGCCGCGAACCTCTACCGGCAAGCCATCAACCGCGGCCACGACCACCCCCACGCCACCCGCATCCTGGCCCGCGCCTGGCTGCACATCATCTGGAAATGCTGGCAGACCAACACCCCCTACAACCCGGACAAACACGGCGCACTCCAAGCCCTCCAACAACCGGCGGCTTGACACAGGGCTACTCATGC
>NZ_BMPI01000183.1 GCF_014647515.1 Dactylosporangium sucinum
AGTTTGGGAACTCTTCTTCTCTTTACTTTATAAACCGTATCAATCTGTGTGGACACTCATCGTGAGTAATCATCGTTTAAGGAGGTGATCCAGCGCCAGGTTCCCCTAGCGCTACCTTGTTACGACTTCACCCCAGTCATGAACCACAAAGTGGTAAGCGTCCCCCCGAAGGTTAAACTACCTACTTCTTTTGCAGCCCACTCCCATGGTGTGACGGGCGGTGTGTACAAGGCCCGGGAACGTATTCACCGTGGCATTCTGATCCACGATTACTAGCGATTCCGACTTCATGGAGTCGAGTTGCAGACTCCAATCCGGACTACGACGCACTTTTTGGGATTCGCTCACTTTCGCAAGTTGGCTGCCCTCTGTATGCGCCATTGTAGCACGTGTGTAGCCCTACTCGTAAGGGCCATGATGACTTGACGTCGTCCCCACCTTCCTCCGGTTTATCACCGGCAGTCTCCCTGGAGTTCCCGACATTACTCGCTGGCAAACAAGGATAAGGGTTGCGCTCGTTGCGGGACTTAACCCAACATTTCACAACACGAGCTGACGACAGCCATGCAGCACCTGTCTCAGAGTTCCCGAAGGCACCAATCCATCTCTGGAAAGTTCTCTGGATGTCAAGAGTAGGTAAGGTTCTTCGCGTTGCATCGAATTAAACCACATGCTCCACCGCTTGTGCGGGCCCCCGTCAATTCATTTGAGTTTTAATCTTGCGACCGTACTCCCCAGGCGGTCTACTTAACGCGTTAGCTCCGAAAGCCACGGCTCAAGGCCACAACCTCCAAGTAGACATCGTTTACGGCGTGGACTACCAGGGTATCTAATCCTGTTTGCTCCCCACGCTTTCGCATCTGAGTGTCAGTATCTGTCCAGGGGGCCGCCTTCGCCACCGGTATTCCTTCAGATCTCTACGCATTTCACCGCTACACCTGAAATTCTACCCCCCTCTACAGTACTCTAGTCTGCCAGTTTCAAATGCAATTCCGAGGTTGAGCCCCGGGCTTTCACATCTGACTTAACAAACCACCTGCATGCGCTTTACGCCCAGTAATTCCGATTAACGCTCGCACCCTCCGTATTACCGCGGCTGCTGGCACGGAGTTAGCCGGTGCTTCTTCTGTCGCTAACGTCAAATAATGCAGCTATTAACTACACTACCTTCCTCACGACTGAAAGTGCTTTACAACCCGAAGGCCTTCTTCACACACGCGGCATGGCTGCATCAGGCTTGCGCCCATTGTGCAATATTCCCCACTGCTGCCTCCCGTAGGAGTCTGGACCGTGTCTCAGTTCCAGTGTGGCTGATCATCCTCTCAGACCAGCTAGGGATCGTCGCCTTGGTGAGCCCTTACCTCACCAACTAGCTAATCCCACCTAGGCATATCCTGACGCGAGAGGCCCGAAGGTCCCCCTCTTTGGCCCGTAGGCATCATGCGGTATTA
>NZ_BMPI01000184.1 GCF_014647515.1 Dactylosporangium sucinum
CTGATGACCCACTCGTACATCGACAACACGCCGAACGACAAGATCACCGGCGACGAGAACTGGGCCAAGATGGTGCAGGCGTTCGAGGCCGCCGGCCTGCCGGTCGGCACGGCCTACGCCGTCCGCGGCTACCTGAACGCCTTGGTGCTCGGCACCGCGCTCGAACACTGCGGTGGGTGCACGGGCGAGAAGCTGCGCGAAGCCCTCGTGGGCGCGACGGTCCCGGCCAACGGCATCACTCCGGGCGATCTCAGCTTCACCGCAGACAGCCATCAGGGCGTGAAGGGTGTGCCGATCTATCGACGCAACAACGGCGTTGAACTGGTCGGGGACTTCAAGACCGGCACCGGGCTCACCGGCTAGGCCAGGTTCGGCACTGGGCGGCGGGCCGTGAGAGGTACGGTCGCTGCGTGCCCGTCGCCTCCCGGGGCCGGTAACGGCACCACCAAGGTTGACAAACTCGGACATGACGGCGTCATTGTGCGCTTGCCGGCCGCGACCGTCCCGCTGGAGCGAACGGCCGGGCTTGCCTCAGGCGTTCGTCGTCGTGGCCGACGTGCCCGGCTCGCATCGGCGGGCCGAGGCGTAGCAGACGGTTGAGTCCGGCCTGCGGGTCGATGGAGTCGGGACCCGGCGCCATCGCTTGACGGAGCGGATCTGCTGCAGGCGACTGACCGTCGTCACTTGCTGGCTGAGCTGGTGAAAGACCGGTCTCGGCAGATTCTTCAACGCATCTGTTGACAGTTCTCTCGAGGTGCTCGTAACCTCATCGAAACGCAGCGCAGGGTGGCGCCGGTGGGCGTTCTCCTCGCTGGAAACAGGAGGGCATCGATGCGCAGGACCGTTCTCACAACGGCCGGTATAGGCGTGCTGATGGTCGGAGTCGTCGCGTGTGGAGGCGGTGACGCGGCGGGCGGAAACTCCTCCGAGCCCATCGTCATCGCGTACAACGGCGATCTGTCCGGCGGCTTCTCCATTACCGGCCAAGGTGCGCTCAAGGGGATGAAGGCGTACTTCGACGCGGCGAACGCCGCGGGTGGCGTCGCCGGCCGACAGGTCAAACTCGTGACCGCCGACGATGCCGCGGACGTCAACCGCGCGCTGAGTAACGTGCAGCAGCTGCTCAACCAGGACAAGCCGGTGGTCTTGACCGGCATCACGGTCAGCAGCATCTGCCAGGCGCTCGGCGACACCGTGGCCGAGGCCAAGGTGCCGCTGTTCTGCACGGCCACCGCGCCGTCCCAGATCTCGCCGCCCACCCCGAACCCGTGGGCGTTCCAGCCCCAGTCGGGCCCCAACTTCCAGGTCGCCCCGACCCTCGCGCTGATCAAGGATCTGGTGCCGAAGCCGGCTCCGAGGGTGGCGTACATCCATTTCGACTCGGCGGCGCAGCACGGGTTCGGTGATGGTCTGACGAAGGCGGTGCAGCA
>NZ_BMPI01000185.1 GCF_014647515.1 Dactylosporangium sucinum
GTGCTCGCCGACACCCCATGGCCGGAACGCAAGATCGACCAGGTGATGCCGCTGATCCGTAAGGCCGCCGCCACCGGCCGGTCCCAGGTCGTCGCCGTCGGCGTGGCCCAGGAGTTCCAACGGGTGTTCACCGGCACCAAGTCAGCGACCGGCACCGGGGCGGTGTGGTTCACCTACCAGCGCACCGAGCGTCGGGTGACCTGCTACTACTTCTACCTGTGGGACACCGACTTCGGCCCGGCGTTCATCAAGGTCTGCGCCTACTTCCCTTACCCCGGCAAGATCTGGATCAACGGGCACGAGTGGGCCAAACGTCAAGCGGCCCAGGCCGGAATCGGCTTTCGGGAACTGTCCAACGGCTTCGCCGCGTGCGATGACCCCGCCGCGCTGCAGGCGATCTGCGACCGGTTCGGTCCCGGCACCATCGCCGTGTTCACCGAACGGTGGTGGGCCCGGCTGCCGCTGCCGTTCACCCCGACCGACCGGGCCGCCGGCTACTGGTGGGACATCGCCATGCGCCAGGTCGAGGTCGCCAAGACCATCGTGTTCACCACACCCCGCCACGCCCGGGCCTTCTTCGAAGCCCTCACCGCGGACAACCTCGACATCGGCCGCCCCGACAACATGGAAATCATCTTCGACCGGCAGATCCGCTCCACCACTCACGGCGTGTTCCGCACCGCCATCGACCGCGACAACGACGGCGTGGTCGTCAACGCCTTCTACCGCCACTCCCGGATCAAGTACTACCTCAAAGACCGCCGCGCGCTGCGCATCGAGACCGTCATCAACGACACCTACGACCTCGGTGTGCTGCGCCGCCTCGAACACCTCGACGAGATCATCGCCAAGACCCGTGACGTCAACCGCCGGCTGCTGGACACTATCCGGGTCGGTCAGGGTTGCGTCCTTGCGAGCCCAGCCCTTGAGCGGGTCGCGCAGCCCACCCTCACCGAGGACGGCAGGAGGGCCCCAGCCCTACGCTTCGGCGACCCTCGGGTCATGGCCCTGACCGGCGCCCTCTGCCTGCACCTGTTCGCCGTCACCGGCGTCACCAACAAGCGCCTCCGTGCCTTGACCGCCCGGCTGCTCGGCACCACCTACACCACCAGCCAGATGACCTACGACCTACGCCGCCTGCGGCTCAACGGCCTCATCACCCGCGTCGAGCACACCCACACCTACGTCCTGACCCCTGACGGGCAACGCCTCGCGATCTTCTACACCAAACTCCACAACCGTCTCCTCCGACCACTCACAGCCGCCGACCAGCCCCAAGCCCCACCCGAACTCCGCCACGCCCTGAACACCATCGACCAGCACGTCCAGGACTACATCACTCGAGCCCGCCTCCAAAAACCCAGCTTGAAAACCTGACTCTCCTGTCCAGATTCTCAAACCCAAGGATCTAG
>NZ_BMPI01000186.1 GCF_014647515.1 Dactylosporangium sucinum
CCGCCTAGTACTGCAACGGCGGTTCGTGACTCAGGCTCGTCGCTCGGTTAACCTCCATTGTGGTCAGTGTGGGGTTGGTTGCGTCGTGGGACGACGAGCTTGGGGATCTGCTGGCGCGGATCGCGGGGCGGTTTACTCGGGTGGAGCCGCGAAAGCGGGGCTTCGCCTATGTGCGGGGGCTGCTGGCGCCGCTGGAGCGGCGCAACGGGTGGACCCTGGCCGAGCAGGCGGGTGATGGTTCGCCGGACGGGGTGCAGGCATTGCTGTGTAGCCCGTGCTGGGACCGCGACGCGGTGCGTGACGATGTGCGCGACTACGTGGTGGAACACATCGGCGACCCGGATGGGGTGCTGATCGCCGACGAGACGGGGTTTGCCAAGAAGGGCAACCGGTCGGCGGGTGTGCAGCGGCAGTACTCGGGCACGCTGGGCCGTACCGACAACTGTCAGATCGGGGTGTTCCTGGCCTACGCCACCGGCAAGGGCCGGGCGTTGATCGACCGGGAGTTGTATCTGCCGGTGTCGTGGACCGGCGACCGGGATCGGTGCCGGCGGGCGGCGATCCCGGACGAGGTCGCCTTCGCGACCAAGCCGCAGCAGGCCCGGATGATGCTGGAGCGGGCGATCGCGGCTGGGGTGCCGTTCGCGTGGTTCACCGCCGACGAACTCTACGGGCAGAACCCGGGTCTGCGTGGCTGGCTGGAGGAGCAGGACATCTCGTATGTGATGGCGACCCGCTGCGACGACGAGGTGGCCTCCGGGCTGCACACCACTACCCGGGTTGACGCGTTGATCGGCAAGGTACCGGGAGGTGCGTGGCGGCGTACGTCCTGCGGCGACGGGGCGCACGGGCCCCGGGTCTATGACTGGGCCTGGCTGCCGATCCGCCGGCCGTTCCTGCACGGCCGCCGCGGCTGGGTCCTTGCCCGGCGTAGCGTCAGCGACCCGACAGAGATCGCTTACTACGTGTGCTTCGGCAAGCGCGGCACCCGGCTGCGTGAACTGGTGCGGGTCGCCGGCAGTCGGTGGGCGGTCGAGGAATCGTTCCAGACCGCGAAGAACGAGGTCGGCCTGGACCAGTACCAGGTCCGCCGCTACGACGCCTGGTACGCCCACATCACCCTGGCCATGCTCGCCGCCGCGTTCCTGGTCGTCACCCGCGCCGGCGAGGCAGCAAAAGGGGCACCGACGACGGCGATCACACGCTGATCCCATTGAGCAGCAACGAAATCCGCCGCCTGCTCAGCAAACTCGTCCTCATTGGACGGAACACGGCGGGACACGTGCTGCACTGGTCCGGCTGGCGTCGCCGCCGACAAGCCCAAGCTACAGCCAGCCACTACCGCAAACACCTCAAACACCATCATACGTGACGAACCGCCGTTGCAGTACTA
>NZ_BMPI01000187.1:0-229 GCF_014647515.1 Dactylosporangium sucinum
CTTGCTGCGGGCGGCGATGCGGGCCGCGCGGCGGATGAGGGTGTCGCCCTCGGGGCCGCCGGTGAGCGCGACGACGATGCGTTCGCGGGCCTCCCACGTCTTGTCGATGCCGTGGGCGGCGCGATACCGGTCGAGCTGCTCGTCGACCTTGTCGGCCAGCCACAGCAGGGCCAGCTCGCGCAGCGCGGTGAGGTTGCCGACCCGGAAGTAGTTGCCGAGCGCCGCGTCG
>NZ_BMPI01000187.1:286-1264 GCF_014647515.1 Dactylosporangium sucinum
TTGTAGATGTTGCCGTGGGCCATCCGGCGGCGCAGCGCCTCCGGGGTCATGTCGACCAGCTCGATCTGCTCGGCCCGGCGGACCACCGCGTCGGGGACGGTCTCCCGCTGCGGTACCCCGGTGATCTGCTCGACGACGTCGTTGAGCGACTCGAGGTGCTGGATGTTGACGGTGGTGAGGACGTCGATGCCGGCGTCGAGCAGGTCCTCGATGTCCTGCCAGCGCTTGGTGTGCCGGCTGCCGGGCACGTTCGTGTGGGCGAGCTCGTCGATGAGCGCGACCTCGGGCCGCCGGGCGAGGACGGCGTCGAGGTCGAGCTCCGTGAAGGCGCTGCCGCGGTACGTCAGGTTCCGCCGCGGCAGCACCTCCAGCCCGTCGAGCATGGCCTCGGTGAAGGGGCGGCCGTGGGTCTCCACGTACCCGACCACCACGTCGGTGCCGCGATCCCGGCGGCGCCGCCCCTCCTCCAGCATCTTGTACGTCTTGCCGACGCCGGGCGCGGCGCCCAGATACACCCGCAGCGTTCCGCGCGTCGCCACGCCCGGCTCCCTTACGCGGCCCGGTCGAGGGCCAGGTTCAGCTCCAGGACGTTGACCGCCGGCTGGCCCATGAAGCCCAGGGCGCGGCCGGTGGTGTGTTCGTCCACGAGCTTCGTCACCTCGGTGGTGCTGAGGTGGCGGGCTGCGGCGACCCGGTTCACCTGCAGTTTGGCGTAGGCGACGCTGATGTGTGGGTCGAGTCCGCTGCCGCTGGCGGTGACCGCGTCGGCGGGGACGGCGGGCTTGTCGGGCGCGCTGCCCCGGATCGGGGTGATCACGCCCTTGCTGTAGTCCTCGCCCGGGGTCGCGCACTCGACGGTGACGCCCTGGTACGACGTGATGAAGGGGGTCGCGGGGCAGGCCTCGTTGAGGCTGACCGCGCGGGTCACCGGGCCCGTCGAGCCGTTCTGGTGGTAGACCGCGAGGACCGCGCCGACAC
>NZ_BMPI01000188.1 GCF_014647515.1 Dactylosporangium sucinum
CTCGTTGAGGCTGACCGCGCGGGTCACCGGGCCCGTCGAGCCGTTCTGGTGGTAGACCGCGAGGACCGCGCCGACACCCCCAGACGTGCAGTAGGGCCGGCTGCCGTCGACGCCTTCGAGCTCGCCGATTGCCTTGCTGCGGCTGCAGACCTGGGTGAGGAGGCTGGGTTTGTCCGGGGTGTCGACGACGCTTTCGGGTCCCAGGTTGCTCGCCGACGTGGCGGTGGGGTCGTAGCCGTCGCCGGCCGCGGACGGGCGCGACTGGAAGTACTGCCGCAACGGGTTGCCGTGGGCGTCGGTGAACGACTGGCCGATCAGGTGGCTGCCGACCGGCTTGCCGTCGTGGCTGACGATCGAGCCGTCGGCCTTGGTGGACAGGCCCGGGATGCGGGCCACGGCGACCATGAGCAGCGGGTAGGCCAGGCCGAGCACGACGGTCATGACGACGAGCGCGCGCAGGGCGGCGACGTGCTGGGCGAGCCAGGAGGGTAGGCGCATCACGCGATCCCGGGAATGAGTTGGAGGACGAGGTCGATGGCTTTGATGCCGATGAAGGGCACGATGATGCCGCCGATGCCGTAGAGCAGGAGGTTGCGGCGCAGCATGCTGGCGGCGGTGCCGGGTCGGTAGCGGACGCCGCGCAGGGCGAGGGGGATGAGGGCGATGATGACGAGGGCGTTGAAGATGACGGCGGAGAGGATTGCGGACTCGGGTGAGGCGAGGCGCATGATGTTGAGTTTGTCGAGGCCGGGGTAGATGGCGGCGAACATGGCCGGGATGATCGCGAAGTATTTGGCGATGTCGTTGGCGATGGAGAAGGTGGTGAGTGCGCCGCGGGTGATGAGGAGTTGTTTGCCGATCTCGACGATCTCGATGAGTTTGGTGGGGTCGGAGTCGAGGTCGACCATGTTGCCGGCTTCTTTGGCGGCGCTGGTGCCGGTGTTCATGGCGACGCCGACGTCGGCTTGGGCGAGGGCGGGGGCGTCGTTGGTGCCGTCGCCGGTCATCGCGACGAGTTTGCCGCCTTGTTGTTCGTGTTTGATGAGGGCCATTTTGTCTTCGGGTGTGGCCTCGGCGAGGAAGTCGTCGACGCCGGCTTCCTCGGCGATCGCGCGGGCTGTGAGCTGGTTGTCGCCGGTGATCATCACTGTGCGGATGCCCATGCGGCGCATCTCCTCGAAGCGTTCCCGCATGCC
>NZ_BMPI01000189.1 GCF_014647515.1 Dactylosporangium sucinum
ATTGGGTAGGGGAGCGTTCTGTAAGCGGTTGAAGGTGTGTGGTAACGCATGCTGGACGTATCAGAAGTGCGAATGCTGACATGAGTAACGATAAAGGGGGTGAAAAACCTCCTCGCCGGAAGACCAAGGGTTCCTGTCCAACGTTAATCGGGGCAGGGTAAGTCGACCCCTAAGGCGAGGCCGAAAGGCGTAGTCGATGGGAAACGGGTTAATATTCCCGTACTTCTTACAATTGCGATGGGGGGACGGAGAAGGCTAGGTGGGCCTGGCGACGGTTGTCCAGGTTCAAGTGCGTAGGCTTAAGAGTTAGGTAAATCCGGCTCTTTTTAAGGCTGAGACACGACGTCGAGCATCTACGGATGTGAAGTCATTGATGCCATGCTTCCAGGAAAAGCCTCTAAGCTTCAGATTGTAAGGAATCGTACCCCAAACCGACACAGGTGGTCGGGTAGAGAATACCAAGGCGCTTGAGAGAACTCGGGTGAAGGAACTAGGCAAAATGGTACCGTAACTTCGGGAGAAGGTACGCTCTCGACGGTGAAGTCCCTCGCGGATGGAGCTATTGAGAGTCGCAGATACCAGGTGGCTGCAACTGTTTATTAAAAACACAGCACTGTGCAAAATCGTAAGATGACGTATACGGTGTGACGCCTGCCCGGTGCCGGAAGGTTAATTGATGGGGTTAGACTTCGGTCGAAGCTCTTGATCGAAGCCCCGGTAAACGGCGGCCGTAACTATAACGGTCCTAAGGTAGCGAAATTCCTTGTCGGGTAAGTTCCGACCTGCACGAATGGCGTAATGATGGCCACGCTGTCTCCACCCGAGACTCAGTGAAATTGAAATCGCTGTGAAGATGCAGTGTACCCGCGGCTAGACGGAAAGACCCCGTGAACCTTTACTACAGCTTGGCACTGAACATTGACCCTACATGTGTAGGATAGGTGGGAGGCTTTGAAGCACGTACGCCAGTATGTGTGGAGCCGTCCTTGAAATACCACCCTTGTAGTGTTGATGTTCTAACGTCGACCCCTTATCGGGGTTGCGGACAGTGCCTGGTGGGTAGTTTGACTGGGGCGGTCTCCTCCCAAAGAGTAACGGAGGAGCACGAAGGTGGGCTAATCACGGTTGGACATCGTGAGGTTAGTGCAATGGCATAAGCCCGCTTGACTGCGAGAATGACAATTCGAGCAGGTG
>NZ_BMPI01000190.1:0-401 GCF_014647515.1 Dactylosporangium sucinum
GAGCGGGTGCAGGTGCTGGCCGCGGCTGGGGTGCTGCACTGTGCCGGGGTTGATGTGGACTGGGCGAAGCTGCTCGGCGACGCCCGAGGGGCGGTCGAGCTGCCGACCTACGCGTTCGAACACAGCCGGTACTGGCTGGAGGGCGCCGGTGGCGCCGGTGACCTGCGGGCCGCCGGGCTCGGGGATGCCGCGCATCCACTGCTCGGCGCCGCCGTTGCCCTCGCCGATGGGCAGGGGTACGTGCTCACCGGGCGGCTGTCCCCGGCGACCCAGCCATGGCTCGCCGGGCACGTCGTCGGTGGCGTCGTGCTGGTGCCGGGCACCGCGATGGTCGAGCTGGCCGCGCGGGCCGCGCACGAGGCCGGCTGCGGTACGGTCCGCGAGCTGACCCTGCACGCCCC
>NZ_BMPI01000190.1:465-1138 GCF_014647515.1 Dactylosporangium sucinum
GCGCCGTCCAGCTGCAGCTCGTGGTCGGGCCGGCCGGCCCCGACGGCACCCATGAGCTCGGGATGCACGCCCGGCCCGAGGGCGAGGAGGCGTGGACCCGGCACGCCAGCGGCCTGCTCGACGCCGGCGAACCAGCCGCTCCGGGCGACCTGGCCTCGTGGCCGCCGGCCGGCGCATCCGCGGTACCGATCGATGGTCTGTACGAGCGGCTTGCCGATGCCGGCGTCGTGTACGACCCCGTGTACCACGGTCTGCGGCAGGTCTGGCGGCGCGACGGTGCGGTCTTCGCCGAGGTCGCCCTGCCCGACGGCGTCGCCGCTCAGGGTGCCGCGTATGCGCTGCACCCCGTTCTGCTCGACGCGGCCCTCCAGGCGTGGCTGGCCCCCGGGCTCGGTCCCGTCGCGGACCGGCCGGACGCTCCGGCCCGGATGCCGTTCACCTGGTCCGGGGTGACCGTCCACCGTGGTGGTGCCGACCGGCTGCGGGTCCGGATCACCGCGGCCGGGGACGACGGTGTCGCTGTGGAGGCCGCCGACGAGACCGGCACGCCCGTGCTGTCCGTCGCCGCCATGGTCCTGCGGCCGGTACCGACCGGGCAGCTGCGGGTCGCGGACCGGTCGCTGTTCCGGGTGGCGTGGAGTCCCTGGACCGGCATCGGCGGGAGCGCGGGGGA
>NZ_BMPI01000191.1 GCF_014647515.1 Dactylosporangium sucinum
CCGAGCAGCTTCGCCCAGTCCACATCAACCCCGGCACAGTGCAGCACCCCAGCCGCGGCCAGCACCTGCACCCGCTCCGACTCGTCGCGCCGCAACGTCCCCGTCACCACCGGCACAACGTCGCTGATCCCAACCGTCAACACCGGATGCCCACTCACCTCAACAAACGCCGAATACCCCTCGGCAACCAACGCCTCCACCACCGGCGCAAACCGCACCGGCTCCCGCAAATTCGTGTACCAATAGCCACCATCAGCCTCGACCCCGTCCAACCACCGCCCAAACACCGTCGAAAACCAACCAAGCACCGCCGAACGCGGCCGCACATCCGCCAACCGCTCCCGAAGACCCGCCTCGACCCGCTCCACCATCGGCCCATGCGACGCATAATCAACATCCAGAACCCGAGTCTGCACCGCCAGACCCGCCACCCAATCCCGCAACAACTCCGCCGGCCCGGACACCACCACAGACGCCGGACCATTCACCGCCGCAATCGACAGACCATCAACCAACCACCGCGAAACCAGCTCCACCGACGCCCCAACCGACGCCATCCCACCAGAACCAGCCAACTCCCGCAGCGCACGAGCCCGCACCGCAACAACCTTCGCACCATCCGCCAAACTCAACGCACCCGCAACAACCGCAGCAGCAATCTCACCCTGCGAATGACCAACCACAGCATCCGGCACAACCCCAACCGACTCCCACACCCGAGCCAACGACACCATCACCGCCCACAAAACCGGCTGCACCACCTCCACCCGACCCAGCCAGCCATCACCGCACAACACCGCCCGCAAATCAAAATCCACCCACGGCGCCAACGCCGCACCACACTCATCAATCGACGCAGCAAACACCGGCGACGACGCCAACAACTCCGCACCAAGACCCGCACGCTGCCAGCCCTGACCCGGAAACACCATCACCGTCCTCGGCACACCAGCCACCGCCACCGCCGACGCAGCACCCACCCCACGCAGACCCGCAACCAACTGCGCCACATCCGAACCAGCAACCACCACCCGATACGGAAACCGCGACCGCTGCATCGCCAACGCCACCGCCGCGTCGCGGGGGTCGGGGCAGGTCCGTTCGGCCCAATCGGCCAGCCGCGCCGCCTGC
>NZ_BMPI01000192.1:0-383 GCF_014647515.1 Dactylosporangium sucinum
GAGCGGGTGCAGGTGCTGGCCGCGGCTGGGGTGCTGCACTGTGCCGGGGTTGATGTGGACTGGGCGAAGCTGCTCGGTGACGCCCGAGGCGCGGTCGAGCTGCCGACCTACGCGTTCGAACACAGCCGGTACTGGTCCGAGCCGGTGGTCGAGGCCGGCGGTGCCGGTCTCGGGCATCCGCTGCTCGGCTCGGCGATCGCCCTCGCCGATGGGCAGGGGTACGTGCTCACCGGGCGGCTGTCCCCGGCGGCCCAGCCGTGGCTCGCCGAGCACGCCGTGTCCGGCGTGGTGCTGCTGCCCGGGACGGCGATGGTCGAGCTGGCCGCGCGGGCCGCGCACGAGGCCGGCTGCGGTACGGTCCGCGAGCTGACCCTGCACGCCCC
>NZ_BMPI01000192.1:433-1103 GCF_014647515.1 Dactylosporangium sucinum
ACACCGGCGCCGTGCAACTGCAGCTCGTGGCCGGGCCGGCCGGCCCCGACGGCACCCGTGATCTGGGCATCCACGCCCGGGCCGGGGATGACGGCGACTGGAACCGGCACGCGACCGGCCTCGTCGCGCCCGCGCCGGGCCACGGACCCGCCGCGGACGAGGACGACCTGGCGGTGTGGCCACCCTCCGGCGCGCGGGCCGTCGCCTTCGGCGACCTGTACGACCGGC
The DNA here is from genome assembly GCF_014647515.1 of Dactylosporangium sucinum. Taxonomy (GTDB): domain Bacteria; phylum Actinomycetota; class Actinomycetes; order Mycobacteriales; family Micromonosporaceae; genus Dactylosporangium; species Dactylosporangium sucinum. The sequence goes on from NZ_BMPI01000192.1 coordinate 662, forward strand.
TGGCCGCCCGCGGCGTCGCCTACGGGCCGGCGTTCCTCGGCCTGCACCGCGTCTGGCACCGCGGCGGCGACGTGTTCGCCGAGGTCGCCCTCCCCGACGGGGTCCAGGGCGCCGGGTACGGCCTGCACCCCGTCCTGCTCGACGCGGCCCTCCAGGCCTGGCAGACCCGCGACGACGAGCGCGGCGCCGAGGTCCGCATGCCGTTCGAGTGGTCCGGCGTGTCCCTGCACCGCTCGGGGGCCGCGCGGCTGCGGGTCCGCATCCACGCGACCGCGGACGGCGGCATCGGCATCCTCGCCGCCGACGAGACCGGCGCCCCGGTCCTCACCGTCGGCTCGATGGTCCAGCGCCCCGTCACCGGCGACCAGCTGCGGGTCGCGGACCGGTCGCTGTTCCGGGTGGCGTGGAGTCCCTGGACCGGCATCGGCGGGAGCGCGGGGGA
>NZ_BMPI01000193.1 GCF_014647515.1 Dactylosporangium sucinum
ACTGGACGTTTGATTCTGGTTGGGATGGATAACGTCCGGTCCGCCCATCGACAGTCACTACCCACGTGTGCCTGAAGTGGCCAAGAACATCATCATTACAGCCGATTCGAGTCTGCCGCATACGAGACGTTTCAGCAGCGGATCGTGTCTGATTCACTTTCGTCACGGAAACAACGGACCCGGTGTCCGTCAGACCGGCCCACCGCCACCGTACGCACACTGGCATGGCTGAACGCAGCGCGTACCCCTCCGACCTGTCTGACGCCCGCTGGGCCCTCATCGCCCCCCGACTCACCGCGTGGCGCCAGACCCGCACCGACGCCGGCGTCGGCGGCCGCACACCGACGCACGACCTACGCGAGATCTTCAACGCGATCCTGTACGTCAACCGCACCGGCATCCCCTGGCGCTACCTGCCCCACGACTTCCCGCCCTACCGCACCGTCTACGGCTACTTCGCCGCCTGGACCAAAGAAGGCATCTTCGCCGAACTGAACTACGACCTCACCGGCCTGGTCCGTGACCGCACCGGCAAGCAGACCACCCCCACCGCGTCCATAATGGACACCCAGAGCGTGAAGACCTCCACCAACGTTCCACTGTCCACACAGGGCACCGACGCGGGCAAGAAAGTGGTGGGGCGCAAGCGGGGCATCATCACCGACACCCTGGGCCTGCTCCTGGCCGTCATCGTCACCGCCGCCAGCGTCAGCGACAACGCCATCGGCGTTGACCTGCTCAACGAGGCCACCACCCGCCATCCCACGCTCGCCAAAACATGGGTCGACGCCGGATTCAAGAACACCGTCGTCGAACACGGTGCCAGCCTTGGCATCGACGTCGAGGTCGTCACCAAAAACCCTGCCATCAAAGGATTCTCGGTCGTCAAACGCCGCTGGGTCGTGGAAAGAACGCTGGGCTGGCTCATGCACCACCGCCGGCTCGTGCGTGACTACGAAACCCGACCCGACAACTCCGCCAGCATGATCACCATCGCGATGATCGACAACCTCGCCAAACGCCTCACCGACGAAACCACCCCAACCTGGCGAGACACCTGAACGTACATAACTCACAAACTTCGTGAATCAGACGTCCTCT
>NZ_BMPI01000194.1 GCF_014647515.1 Dactylosporangium sucinum
GCGTCGACCGGTACGGTGACGGGGTACCGCGTCTACGAGGGCGCCACGGTCCGCGCCACGGTCACGGGTACCACCGCCACGGTGTCCGGGCTGGTGGCCGGTTCGACGCACACGTACACGGTCAAGGCGTACAACGCGCAGGGTGAGTCGGCGGCGTCGAACAGTGTCACCGCGACGACGACCGGCGGGACCACGAACCCGCCCGCGGGCTTCGCCGCCGCGCCGTACCTGTACCAGTGGGGTGACCCGCCGAACCCGCAGACGGTCCAGTCGGCGACCGGGATCAAGTGGTTCACGCTCGCGTTCGTGCTCTCCGGCGGGGGTTGCACGCCGGCGTGGGACGGCAGCCGGCCGCTCACCGGCGGTGTCGACCAGACCGTCATCAACCAGGTCCGGGCGGGCGGCGGCGACGTGATCCCGTCGTTCGGCGGCTGGAGCGGCAACAAGCTGGGCCCGAACTGCTCGACCCCGCAGGCCCTCGCCGCCGCGTACCAGACGGTCATCAACGCCTACAACCTCAAGGCGATCGACGTCGACATCGAGAACACGGACGAGTTCGAGAACGACACCGTGCGCAACCGGATCGTCGACGCGTTGAAGATCGTCAAGCAGAACAACCCGAACCTCAAGACGATCATCACGTTCGGTACCGCGACGACCGGCCCCGGCTACTACGCCCAGCAGCTCATCAACCGGGCCGCGTCCACCGGCGCGAACATCGACGTCTTCACGATCATGCCGTTCGACTTCGGCGGCGGCGCCAACATGTACAACAGCACCGTCAGCGCCTCCGAGGGCCTCAAGAACATGCTGAAGACGGCGTTCGGCTGGAGCGACGCGACCGCCTACGCGCACATGGGCATCTCCGGCATGAACGGCCTGTCCGACCAGCAGGAGCTGACCTCCGTGCAGTACTGGCAGCAGATCCGCGACTACGCGCAGTCCAACCACCTGGCCCGGCTGGCCTTCTGGTCGGTCAACCGCGACCGCCCCTGCCCGGGCGGCGGCGTGGTCTCCAACTGCAGCGGCATCGCCCAGAACAACTGGCAGTTCACCCAGATCACGGCCAC
>NZ_BMPI01000195.1:0-239 GCF_014647515.1 Dactylosporangium sucinum
CCATCCAGACCGGGATGCCCAGTAACAGCCAGGCCGATCCCGTGCAACACCGCATCGAGCAGCGCCGGGTGCAACACAAACGCCGACGGGTCCGCACCGTCCGGAAGGACCGCCTCCACAAAAACGTCATCACCGCCACGCCAGACACGACGCAGGCCCTGAAACGTCGGACCGTAACCAAACCCAGCCTCAGCCAACGTGTCATAGGCGCCGTCAACCCCGACCGGCTCCGCCCCAAC
>NZ_BMPI01000195.1:288-1009 GCF_014647515.1 Dactylosporangium sucinum
CACCGCCGCCGGGACCGTCCCAGCCACACCCAAAACGCCAGTAGCATGCCGAGTCCAATCACCACCACCCTCAGCCCGCGAATGGATCGCCAAATCACCATCGACACCAACGGTGACCTGCAACTCGACGCCACCATGAGCAGGAACGACGAGCGGCGCCTGCAACGTCAACTCCCGCACCACCGAAAGCCCCGACTCATCGCCCGCCCGAACCGCCAACTCCACCAAACCAGTACCAGCCAACAACGTCGTACCAGCGATGACATGGTCGGCCAACCACGGCTGCGTCGCGAGCGAGATACGGCCGGTGAGAACGCAACCCTGCCCATCGGCGAGACTCACCACGGAGTCGAGCAGCCGCGGCCCGCTACCGGCGGTTCCGAGCCAGTACCGCTCGTGCTCGAACGCATACGTCGGCAGCTCGACCGGCGCGACGGCCGCCCCGAGGACAGCGGTCCAGTCGACCTCGACCCCGGCGGCATGCAACCCACCCGCGGCACTGAGCAGCCCGTCCCCCGGCCGCAACGTCGGCACCACCACCGCGTCCGGAGCCGTCAGCGCGATCATGGAGGTGAGCACCCCGTCCGGACTCACATCCACGAAAACCTTGACCCCATCATCGGTCAGCCGCTGCACCGTGTCGCCGAACCGGACCTCGTCACGGGCCTGCCGCACCCAATACTCCGGATTCGTCACATCCCCGTACAACCCGATCACCGGC
>NZ_BMPI01000196.1 GCF_014647515.1 Dactylosporangium sucinum
TAGACCTTCGAGCAGTCGATCGCCGCGCCGCCCGGGTCGGTGACGGTCACGGTGTAGGCGACCTTGTCGCCGAAGTTCAGCATGCCGCCGTTGACCGGGGTGCTGACCGTGACGACGGGCGCGGTGTTGCCGACGGTGATCTGCACGTTGGCGAAGCCGGTCTTGCCGGTGTTGTCGGTGACCTTCAGCTGCGCGGTGTAGTTGCCGTTGGCGGTGTAGGTCTTCGACGGGTTCTGTGCCGTCGAGGTGGTGCCGTCGCCGAACGTCCACTGGTAGCTCAGTGTGTCGCCCGGGTCGGGGTCGGCGGTGCCGGCGCTGGAGAACTGGACGGTCAGCGGGGCGTTGCCGTTGGTCGGGGTGCCGGTGGCCTTGGCGATCGGTGACCGTCCACCTTGGACGTAGTCGATGCGGTAGAGGCCGGAGTCGTTGTTGCCGCCGCCGAAGTTGGAGCCCCATTCGAGGAGGTACAGCGAGCCGTCGGGGCCGAACTCCATGTCCATCGGCTTGTTGAAGTTGCCGGCGGGCAGGAACGGGTTGGTGCGGGTCACCGCGCTGTTGGCGTCGAGGTGGACCTCCTTGACGTAGTTGCGGGACCATTCGTAGAAGAAGTGGACGCCGTCATAGTACGGCGGGAACTTCGTCGTGGACGGGTTCGCGGCGTTGTAGCGGTAGACGGGGCCGCCCATCGGGGCCGCGCCGCCGGAGCCGAGCTCGGGGAAGTTCGGCGAGGCGCCGTAGCCGTACCACAGGTTCGGCGCGACGACCGGCTTGAGGCTGGTCAGGCCGGTGTTGTTGGGCGAGTTGTTGACGGGTGCGGCGCAGTTGAACTTGGCGCCGACGACGCCGGTGTCGGGGTTGAACGGTGCGTAGGGCTGGTTGTCGCCGTGGCAGAACGGCCAGCCGTAGTTGCCGGCGCCCTTGATGACGTTGAGCTCGACCAGGCCCTCGGGCCCGCGGTTGGTGGTCGGCAGGCCGCGGTCCGGGCCGTAGTCAGC
>NZ_BMPI01000197.1 GCF_014647515.1 Dactylosporangium sucinum
TAGACCTTCGAGCAGTCGATCGCCGCGCCGCCCGGGTCGGTGACGGTCACGGTGTAGGCGACCTTGTCGCCGAAGTTGAGCATGCCGCCGTTGACCGGGGTGCTGACCGTGACGACGGGCGCGGTGTTGCCGACGGTGATCTGGACGTTGGCGAAGCCGGTCTTGCCGGTGTTGTCGGTGACCTTCAGCTGGGCGGTGTAGTTGCCGTTCGTGGTGTACGTGTGCGAGGGGTTCGCCGCGGTCGAGGTCTGGCCGTCGCCGAACGTCCACTGGTAGCTGATCGTGTTGCCGGGGTCCGGGTCCATCGAGCCGGCGCTGCTGAACTGCACGTTGAGTGGCGCGTTGCCGTTGGTGGGGGTGGCGGTGGCTTTGGCGATCGGTGACCGTCCGCCTTGGACGTAGTCGATGCGGTAGAGGCCGGAGTCGTTGTTGCCGCCGCCGAAGTTGGAGCCCCATTCGAGGAGGTAGAGCGAGCCGTCGGGGCCGAACTCCATGTCCATCGGTTTGTTGAAGTTGCCGGCGGGTAGGAACGGGTTGGTGCGGGTGACGGCGGTGCTGCCGTCGAAGTGGACTTCTTTGACGTAGTTGCGGGACCATTCGTAGAAGAAGTGGACGCCGTCGTAGTAGGGCGGGAACTTTGTCGTGGACGGGTTCGCGGCGTTGTAGCGGTAGACGGGGCCGCCCATCGGGGCCGCGCCGCCGCTGCCGAGCTCGGGGAAGGAGGGTGAGGCGCCGTAGCCGTACCACAGGTTCGGCGCGACGACCGGTTTGAGGCTGGTCAGGCCGGTGTTGTTCGGTGAGTTGTTGACCGGTGCGGCGCAGTTGAACTTCGCGCCGACCACGCCGGTGTCGGGGTTGAACGGCGCGTAGGGCTGGTTGTCGCCGTGGCAGAACGGCCAGCCGTAGTTGCCGGCGGATTTGATGACGTTGAGCTCGACCAGGCCCTCGGGCCCGCGGTTGGTGGTCGGCAGGCCGCGGTCCGGGCCGTAGTCAGC
>NZ_BMPI01000198.1 GCF_014647515.1 Dactylosporangium sucinum
GTGTTGCACCCGGCGCTGCTCGATGCGGTGTTGCACGGGATCGGCCTGGCTGTTACTGGGCATCCCGGTCTGGATGGGGTGCCGTTCGCCTGGTCGGGGGTGCGCTTGTATGCGGCTGGGGCGTCGGTGTTGCGGGCTCGGTTGACGCTGTTGGCGGACGGTGGTGTGCGGCTGGTCGCGACGGATGCCGAGGGTGGTGCCGTCATCGAGGTTGATCGGTTGGTGACGCGGGCGTTGCCGGATATGCGGCCGGTGGCCCCGGGGCGTGATGCGTTGTTCACGGTTGAGTGGGTGGCGGTGGCTGAGCCGGACACGGCCGTCGACCTGGACGGGTGGACGGTGTACCGGGCGACGGAGGTGGCCGCGACGCTGTTGGTGTTGCAGGAGACTTTGGTCCGGGAGGATGCGCGGCTGGCGGTGGTGACGTCGGGGGTGGACGTCGATCCGGGGGTTGCGGCGATCTGGGGGTTGGTGCGTTCGGCGCAGTCGGAGTATCCGGACCGGATCGTGCTGGTCGACGCCGAGGATGGGGAGGTGGCCCGGGCGCTTGCGGTGGCCGGTGAGCCGCAGTTGAAGGTGTGTGACGGCAAGGTGTTGGTGGCGCGGCTGGCGCGGGTGGTCCCGGCCGGGACGGCTGGCGAGGTCTGGACGGGGACGGTGCTCGTCACTGGGGGTACCGGTGGGCTCGGTGCGTTGGTGGCCAGGCATCTGGTGGCCGTTCATGGTGTGCGGAGTCTGCTGTTGTTGTCGCGGTCCGGGGTGGCGGCGGCTGGCGCGGAGCGGCTTGTCGAGGAGTTGACGGTGCTGGGTGCGCGGGTGCGGATCGAGGCGGTCGATGTGACCGATCGTGATGCTCTTGCGGCGGTGTTGGTGGAGCCGGTGGGTGGGGTTGTGCATGCGGCGGGTGTGCTGGACGACGGTATGGTGATGTCGCTGACTCCGGAGCGGCTCGACGCCGTGTTGCGGGTGAAGGCCGTCGCCGCGCGC
>NZ_BMPI01000199.1 GCF_014647515.1 Dactylosporangium sucinum
CTAGGGCGTGTCTCGTGGATCATCGGTGTCGGATGCGGTAGATAGACGGCTGTGTCTCGACGACATGAGCTGACTGATGAGGAATGGGCGTTGCTGCAGCCGCTGTTGCCGCCTGATCCTCCGCGTGGTGGTCGCTGGCGGGACCATCGCACGGTGGTCTCGGCGATCCTGTTCCGGGAACGGACTGGGATCACCTGGCGGGACCTGCCTGAGCGGTTCGGGCCGTGGAAGACGGTCTACCAGCGCAAACGTCGCTGGGCGATCGACGGAACCTGGACGCGGATCTGCGACGCGCTGCGCATCGACTGCGACGCCGAGGAAGGCGAGGACTGGACCGTGTCCGTGGACAGTTCCTCAATCCGGGCGCACCCACACGCCGCCGGCGCCTGCCATATCCCAGCCCTCGACCATCCGAAAAAGGGGAAGCCGCAAAGGACGAATCGGGCGGCCGGGAGTGCCTCGGACGGTCCCGGGGCGGGCTGACGACGAAGCTGCACCTGTCCGCGGACCGGCGCTGCCGGCCGATCTCCCGGCACACCACGCCGGGGCAACGCGCCGACTGCACCGGCTTCGCGCCCGTGATGGCCGGTATCCGGGTGCAGCGCCGGCGCGGGCGTCCCCGGACCCGGCCCGGGCACGTCCTGGCCGACAAGGCGTATTCGTCCAAGGCGATCCGGGCACACCTACGCCAACGCGGCATCACCGCAACCATCCCGGTCAAGGCCGACCAGGCGGCCAACCGCCGCAAGAAAGGCTCCCGCGGCGGCCGGCCACCCAACTTCGACCGCGAACGCTACAAACAGCGCAACACCGTCGAACGCTGCATCAACAAGCTCAAGCAGTTCCGCGCCGTGGCGACCAGGTACGACAAACGTGACTACATGTACCGCGCCACCGTCGACATTGCCACGATGAAGATCTGGCTACGCGACCTCACCAAAGATCCACGAGACACGACCTA
>NZ_BMPI01000200.1:0-621 GCF_014647515.1 Dactylosporangium sucinum
TGTCGAGGAACACCATGCGGTGGAAGTAGACGGCGAGTGGTGACAGTGCGAAGAGGGCGACGGCGACGGCCGCCCAGCCGCGGTTGAGCTTGAGGCGCCGGGCGAGCAGGAACAGTAGTGCGCAGCTGATCAGGGCGGTGATGAGCATGGCCTCGCGGCCGACCATGACGGCGCTGGGGGCGCGGTCGAAGCCGTCGGTGAGGCCGGCGTAGCCGGCGATGATGGCCCAGCCGAGGAACGGGTGGTCGTACCAGTACGTGTAGTGGGAGAGCGCGCCGTGGTCGAGCATGGCCCACGCCTGGTTGACGTAGGTGCCCTCGTCGTCGTTGATCCGGCCGGGCCAGCCGTGCAGGTTCCACCCGTTGACCAGCCCCGCGACGAGCAGCAGCGGTCCCAGGATCAGCAGACTGCGGCGGTGGTACCGCCAGCGCGACTCCCGAGGCGGCGACGCTTCGAGCGGCGCGCGGACCGGACTGCGCTCGACCTCGAGCACCGCGGTCATGCGGCGGCCTCCACGGCGAGCGCCGGGCGGTGGTGGCCGCCGTGCGCGGTCTTGTGCCAGGTGGTGTTGCCGTCGACGTGCTGCCAGACGGCCCAGAACGCGGCGCCCATGAGCACCCA
>NZ_BMPI01000200.1:662-935 GCF_014647515.1 Dactylosporangium sucinum
CGGGCGCCCCGATGAGCAGGAACGCGTAGTGCCGCCAGAGCACCTTCTGCCGGTACGCGCGGGCGAACTCGCGCAGCCCGAGCAGCTGCGTCGCGAGGGTGATGAGGATCGGCACGAACGGCGCGTACATGAGCATCGCCACGAACACCGGCACCTTGAGCCAGACGATGGTCGCGATCGACAGCGGGAGCAGCAGCGCGGAGAACGCCTGCAGGAACGGGGTGGCGAGGATGTAGCCGGCGAGGACGCGTTGGCGCAGTGTGGGGAGGGTGG
>NZ_BMPI01000201.1 GCF_014647515.1 Dactylosporangium sucinum
ACCCCGTCATCGGTCAGCCGCTGCACCGTGTCGGCAAACCGGACCTCGTCACGGGCCTGCCGCACCCAATACTCCGGGTTGGTGACATCCCCGTACAGGCCGATCGTCGGCTCATGCGCCGGAACACTCGCCACCACGGCGCGGAACTCGTCGAGCATCCCGTCGAGGTGATGGCTGTGGAACGCATGCGACACCTTCAACAGCTTCGCCCGACGGCCCTGGACCAGCTCTGTCACGGCGTCGGCGTCACCGGAGACCACGACCGACCGCGGCCCGTTCACCGCCGCGAGGCCGACCCGGCCTTCGATCAGCAGCGGCCGGATCTCGTCCTCGGACGCCTCGATCGCCGCCATCAGCCCGCCCGCCGGCGCCTGGCTCATCAGACGGCCGCGAGCCTCGACGATGCGGCAAGCGCCCTCCAGGTCCCACACCCCGGCCAGATACGCGGCCGTCAGCTCGCCGATCGAATGACCGCCGAGATATTGCGGCCGCAGGCCCCAGGCTTCCAGCTGCCGATAGGTGGCCACCTGCACGGCGAACAGCGCCGACTGCGCGAACTGCGTCTCGTCGATGCGGTCGCCGAGGTGGACGTCCAGGTGCTGGCGGACCTCGTCCAGACCCGGCAGATCCGCGCCCATCCCGGCACGCTGAGACCCCTGACCCGAAAACAGCACCGCCACCGGACCCGACACACCCGCACCGGTGACAAGCAGCTCCCGCAGACCCGCGACAAGCTGATCCCGCGTCGCACCCGTGACCACCGCCCGGTGCGCGAACCGGGACCGCTGCGTAGCCAGCGCCACCGCCGTGTCATGCAGGCCGGCATCGGTCTGCTCCGCCCAGTCGGCCAGCCGCGCCGCCTGCGCCCGCAAAGCCCGCTCCGACTTCGCCGACACAATCCAGGCCGTCGAGCC
>NZ_BMPI01000202.1 GCF_014647515.1 Dactylosporangium sucinum
ACAAGTCCTAACAGAATGATCATTTGATGAGTCGGCGGTAGCAGATGATGGAGCAGGCCAGGCTCATGAACGCTTCGTGGATGTCGTCGCGGATCTCCCAGCGGATGCGCAGGCGACGGAACCAGCGCAGCAGCGCGACGGTCTGCTCGACCACCCAGCGATGAACGCCCAAGCCGGAGCCGTGTTCGACGCCGCGTCGGGCGAAGTGGGGTGTGATGCCTTTGTCGCGGACGTGGTCGCGGTAGATGTCGAAGTCGTAGGCCCGGTCGGCGTAGAGGCTGTCCGGGCGTCGGCGGGGCCGGCCGCGTTTGCCCCGCACGGGTGGTATGGCGTCGATCAACGGCATGAGTTGGGTGACGTCGTGGCGGTTGCCGCCGGTCAGGCTGACGGCGAGTGGGATGCCCGCGCCGTCGGTGATGACGTGGTGTTTCGAGCCGGTCTTGGCGCGGTCGACCGGGCTCGGGCCGGTTTTGGGCCGCCCTTCAGGGCCCGTACGTGCGAGCCGTCGATCACCGCCTTGGACCAGTCGAGCTTGTCCGCGGCGCGCAGTTCGGCCAGCAGCACCTCGTGCAGGCGTTGCCACACGCCGGCCTCGTGCCACTCAGCGAGGCGCCGCCAGCAGGTCATCCCTGACCCGAACCCCAACTCCTGCGGCAGGTACTCCCACGGGATTGCTGTGTACAGCACGAACAGGATCCCGCACAGCACCTGCCGGTCCGGTACCCGTTTCCGTCCGGGGTTGCGCAACCGCCGCGGGTGCTGGGGCAACAGCGGCTCGATCCGCTCCCACAACCCGTCCGGCACGATCCATGGTGGCTGCTCGCCCTTCCGCACGGTCGACACTGTAGATCATCGTCTACAAAGGACGGAAGTCCCTAGATCATTCTGTTAGGAGTTGT
>NZ_BMPI01000203.1:0-239 GCF_014647515.1 Dactylosporangium sucinum
CCATCCAGACCGGGATGCCCAGTAACAGCCAGGCCGATCCCGTGCAACACCGCATCGAGCAGCGCCGGGTGCAACACGAACGCCGACGGGTCCGCACCGTCCGGAAGGACCGCCTCCACAAAAACGTCGTCACCGTTGCGCCAGACACGACGCAAACCCTGGAACGTCGGACCGTAACCAAACCCAGCCTCAGCCAACGTGTCATAGGCGCCGTCAACCCCGACCGGCTCCGCCCCAAC
>NZ_BMPI01000203.1:288-897 GCF_014647515.1 Dactylosporangium sucinum
TACCGCCGCCGGGACCGTCCCAGCCACACCCAAAACGCCCGTGGCATGCCGGGTCCAATCCCCACCACCCTCAGCCCGCGAATGGATCGCCAGATCACCATCGGCACCGACCGTGACCTGCAACTCGACGCCGCCATGAGCAGGAACGACGAGCGGCGCCTGCAACGTCAACTCCCGCACCACCGAAAGCCCCGACTCGTCACCAGCCCGAACCGCCAACTCCACCAAACCAGTACCAGCCAGCAACGTGGTACCAGCGATGACATGGTCGGCCAACCACGGCTGCGTCGCGAGCGAGATACGGCCGGTGAGAACGCAACCCTGTCCGTCGGCGAAACTGATCGCCGCGTCGACGAGCCGGTCGCCGGCGCCGGGGGCGTTCAGCCAGTAGTGGGTGTGCTCGAAGGCGTAGGTCGGCGGGACGGCCGGCGCCGAGGCGCCGCCGAGGACGGCTGTCCAGTCCAGCTCCACCCCGGCGGCATACAGCCCGGCCGCGGCGTTGACGAGGTGCCCGGTGCGCAGTGTCGGCACGACGGTGGCGTCCGGCGCGGTCGCGGCGATCATCGACGTCAGCACCCCGTCGGGACTGACGTCCACGAACAGCCCCAC
>NZ_BMPI01000204.1 GCF_014647515.1 Dactylosporangium sucinum
GACCTCGCTGGAGGTGCACGCGTTGATCAAGGGTTCCCGGCTGATCGAGCCGCCGTGGCCCGAGGACGCGTGGGAGCAGGCGGTCCGGGCGACGACCGAGGGCCGCGGCAGCCTCTTCGACCCGTGGGTGCAGGCGGTGCCCGCGCTGCTGGAATTCATCGACGAGTAGCGCACGGGCGAGGAGCGGGACGGTGGCGGAGGTAGAGGTCAACGGCGGGGTCGTCGTGTACGAGCTGATCGGTCCGCCGGACGGGGAGGTGCTCGTGCTGACCCCGGGCGGCCGGTTCGGCAAGGACTACCCCGGCGTGCGCCCGCTCGCGCAGGCGCTGGCCGAGGGCGGCAAGCGGGTGCTGCTGTGGGATCGGCCCAACTGCGGCCGCTCCGACATCCAGCTGTTCGGGCGGTCGGAGTCGCACATGCGGGCCGAGACGCTGGGCCGGCTGCTGGACGAGCTGGGCATCGACCGGGTCGTCGCGGTGGGCGGCTCCGGCGGCGCCCGGGACATGGTCGTCTTCACGATGCTGTACCCCGGGAAGGTCCGCCGGCTCGCGATCTGGTGCATCGTCGGCGGCACCTTCAGCACGATGAGCCTCGCCGGTGTCTACGTCATGCCGGAGCTGCGTGCGGTCCGGGCCGGCGGTGTCGAGGCGGTGCTGCGGCTGTCCGGACCGGCCGGTTCGTGGTCCGACCTGTGCGCGGTGAACCCGCGTAACGCCGACCGGCTGCGGGCGATCGGCGACGAGGAGTTCGAGCGGGTGATGACCCGCTGGCTGGACGCGTTCATCCCGAAGCCGAACGAGGCGATTCCGGGTGT
>NZ_BMPI01000205.1:0-404 GCF_014647515.1 Dactylosporangium sucinum
CTGTGGATGCTGCAGACCCGGGTCGGCAAGCGCACCGCCGCGGCCGCGTTCGTCATCGCCACCCACCTCGTCGACGAGGGCATGATCGACCTCGACGAGGCCACCAAGCGGGTCAACGGCAACCAGCTGGCCCAGCTGATGTTCCCGACGTTCGACCTGTCGGACGAGCCCGAGCAGCTGACCCGCGGGGTCGGCGCGTCGCCGGGCGCCGCGTTCGGCAAGGCGGTCTTCGACGCGCAGCACGCGGTGGCCATGGCCAAGGAGGGCGAGCAGGTCATCCTGGTGCGCCGGGAGACCAACCCCGACGACCTGCCGGGCATGATCGCGGCCCAGGGCATCCTCACCAGCCGGGGCGGGAAGACCTCGCACGCCGCCGTGGTGGCCCGCGGCATGGGCAAGACCTG
>NZ_BMPI01000205.1:462-806 GCF_014647515.1 Dactylosporangium sucinum
GAGCTCGAGGTCAACGTCCACAAGGGGCAGTTCACGGTCAACGGCCACGTGGTGTCCGAGGGCGACGTGATCTCGATCGACGGCACGACCGGCCGGGTGTACCTCGGCCGGGTGCCCGTCCAGCCCTCCCCGGTGGTGCAGTACTTCGAGGGCACGCTCGACCCGCAGGCCGACCCCCTCGTCAGCGCCGTGCACCGGATCCTCACCCACGCCGACGAGCGGCGCCGGCTGCGCGTGCGCACCAACGCCGACACCGGCGAGGACGCGGCCCGGGCCCGGCGCTTCGGCGCGCAGGGCATCGGCCTGTGCCGCACCGAGCACATGTTCCTCGGCGAGCGCCGCAC
>NZ_BMPI01000206.1 GCF_014647515.1 Dactylosporangium sucinum
TTAGCGCAGCTCATCGCCGGCCGGTTCCCGCAGCAACACAGCCGGCTGGAGGAAGACCCGCGCTACCAGCTCGGCTTCGAGCCCGACACCTTCGAGCAGAGCCGCACCCCGTGGCTGTTCGCCTACTGCAACAACATGTCGATCTCGCGCAAGCTGCTCGATGCCGTCGGCGGGTTCAACGAGGACTTCGTGCGCTGGGGCTACGAGGACAACGAGCTGGCGTACCGCATCTTCCGGCACCAGGGCCGGGCCTCGGGCCATTTCCGCTACGACGGGGACGCGCGCACCTACCACCTGCCGCACTTTCGCAACTGGCGGGTCGACTGGGCCGGCGCGCAGGGTTACATCCCCTACATCAAGGACCGCTACCGGCACTTCGACGTGGAGCTGCTCGGCGCCCCGCCGCTGCGGGTGGCCCAGGCGGTGCCCTTCTACGAGCGCTGCCTCGACGCGCTGCGGGCCGGGCCGCGGGTCACCCTGGTGCTGCCCGACGTCGAGCGGGACCTCTGGCTCGGCTTCGGCGTCGGGCGGCCGGGCATGCCCCGCTGCGATCACCTCGCCCCGCCCGACGAGGAGAACCTGCACCTGCTCGGCGTGGCCACGCCCTTCCGGGACGGCTCGTTCGACCGGGTGGTCAACGTCGACCTGTGGCGGATGCTCAACGCCGCCGACATGTCGGCGCTGCTGCTGGAGGGCCTGCGGATCGGGAGCGAGGTGGTGCTCGTGTGGTCCAGCGGGCTCGGGGCGCCGCTCGCCGCCGACCTGCCGTACGTGGTCGCGATGCTGCGCCCGCACTGC
>NZ_BMPI01000207.1:0-404 GCF_014647515.1 Dactylosporangium sucinum
CTGTGGATGCTGCAGACCCGGGTCGGCAAGCGCACCGCCGCGGCCGCGTTCGTCATCGCCACCCACCTCGTCGACGAAGGCCTCATCGACCTCGACGAGGCCCTGCACCGGGTCAGCGGCGCCCAGCTGGCCCAGCTGATGTTCCCGGCGTTCGACCTGTCCGGGTCGCCCGAGCGCATCGCGCAGGGCGTGGCCGCCTCCCCCGGCGCGGCCGTCGGCGCCGTCGTGTTCGACGCCGCCCGGGCCGCCGCGGTGGCCGGCGCCGGCCGCCCGGTCATCCTGGTGCGCCGGGAGACCAACCCCGACGACCTGCCGGGCATGATCGCCGCCCAGGGCATCCTCACCAGCCGGGGCGGGAAGACCTCGCACGCCGCCGTGGTGGCCCGCGGCATGGGCAAGACCTG
>NZ_BMPI01000207.1:461-796 GCF_014647515.1 Dactylosporangium sucinum
ATCGACGTCCAGGACGGACGGTTCACGGTGGGCGACGCCGTGGTGTCCGAGGGGGACGTGATCTCGATCGACGGCACGACCGGGCGGGTCTACCTCGGCCGGGTGCCGGTCCAGCCGTCGCCCGTCGTGCGGTACTTCGAGGGCACGCTCGACCCGCACACCGACCCGCTCGTGCGGGCCGTCGACCGGATCCTCGCCCACGCCGACAAGACCCGCCGGCTCGCGGTGCGGGCGAACGCCGACACGCCCGCCGACGCCGCCCGGGCCCGGCGCTTCGGCGCGCAGGGCATCGGCCTGTGCCGCACCGAGCACATGTTCCTCGGCGAGCGCCGCAC
>NZ_BMPI01000208.1:0-203 GCF_014647515.1 Dactylosporangium sucinum
GCGGCGCTCACCGCCGACGGCGTCACCGGGATCGTCCTCGTCTCGCTGCTGGTCTGCCTCATCCCGACCACGATCGGCGCGCTGCTGTCGGCCATCGGCATCGCCGGCATGGACCGCCTCGTACAGCGCAACGTCCTCGCCATGTCCGGCCGCGCCGTCGAGGCCGCCGGCGACGTCAACACCCTGCTGCTCGACAAGACCGG
>NZ_BMPI01000208.1:484-793 GCF_014647515.1 Dactylosporangium sucinum
CCAGACCCGGATGTCCGGCGTCGACGTGCCCGGCCGCCGAATCCGCAAGGGCGCCGCAACCGCCGTCATGAAATGGGTCCGCGAGCACGGCGGCCACCCCACCGCGGAGGTCGGCTCCATCGTCGACGGCGTGTCCACCTCGGGCGGCACCCCCCTCGTGGTGGCCGAGCACGTCGACGGCCAGCCCGCCCGCACCCTCGGCGTCGTGCACCTCAAGGACGTCGTCAAGCACGGCATGCGGGAACGCTTCGAGGAGATGCGCCGCATGGGCATCCGCACAGTGATGATCACCGGCGACAACCAGCTCAC
>NZ_BMPI01000209.1:0-203 GCF_014647515.1 Dactylosporangium sucinum
GCGGCGCTCACCGCCGACGGCGTCACCGGGATCGTCCTCGTCTCGCTGCTGGTCTGCCTCATCCCGACCACGATCGGGGCGCTGCTGTCGGCCATCGGCATCGCCGGCATGGACCGCCTCGTGCAACGCAACGTCCTCGCCATGTCCGGCCGCGCCGTCGAGGCCGCCGGCGACGTCAACACCCTGCTGCTCGACAAGACCGG
>NZ_BMPI01000209.1:466-775 GCF_014647515.1 Dactylosporangium sucinum
GCAGACCCGGATGTCCGGCGTCGACGTGCCCGGCCGGCAGATCCGCAAGGGTGCCGCTACCGCGGTGATGAAGTGGGTCCGTGAGCACGGCGGCCGGCCGACGGAGGAGGTCGGGTCCATCGTGGACGCGATCTCCAGCTCCGGTGGCACCCCGCTGCTGGTGGCCGAGTTCGTCGAGGGTCAGCCGGCCCGCACGCTGGGCGTCGTGCACCTCAAGGACGTCGTCAAACAGGGCATGCGGGAACGCTTCGAGGAGATGCGCCGCATGGGCATCCGCACAGTGATGATCACCGGCGACAACCAGCTCAC
>NZ_BMPI01000210.1 GCF_014647515.1 Dactylosporangium sucinum
GACGGCCGCCAGGAACGCGAAACCCGGGGGGCCGGCTGGTGGCCGGCTCCCCGGGTGTGGGTGGGTGTTGTTCAGATGAGCCAGCGGTTGCGCTGGACGAGGGGGAGTTTGGCCCAGGCTCGGCCGAGGCCCCAGGTGTGGCCGGCGTAGGCGGCGGCGAGGGCGATGAGGACGATGGCGTAGATGATGTGGTAGTCGGTGAAGGGGTTGGTCGAGGCGGTGGCGGTGGGTGGGAATTCGGCGAGCCACATGCCGGTCATGAGGAGGGTGCCGGCGGCGGCGGCGATGCGCAGGCCGATGCCGGCGAACAGGGCGATGCCGATGCCGAGCAGGGCGAGCATGAACAGCCAGTTGGCGTACCAGGTGCCGGCGATGGTGTGGAAGAAGCCTTGCAGGGGGCCGGTGTCGACGTTGGCGAGGAAGCCTTTGGTGGGGTTGCCGCCGTGGATCCAGGCTTTGGCTTCGGGGGTGCTGTAGCCGAGGCCGAAGGTCTTGTCGGCGAAGGCCCAGAGGAAGACCGATCCGGTGGCGTAGCGCAGGACCGCGAGGGTCCGCGCCGCCGTCTTCGTGAGCATGCTGCCCGGGGCTTCGACGTGCTCGAGGTGGTTGACCCGCTGGCTGACCTGGTGGATGTGGGCGGTGCTCATCGTCGGCCTCCTGCCGCGTTCCCTTGGTGACACCACCATCGTCATCCCGGGACCGCGCCGGCGGCCGGTGCCGAACCTCCCCGATCGCCCGGGACCGAAGTCCCCTCCC
>NZ_BMPI01000211.1:0-350 GCF_014647515.1 Dactylosporangium sucinum
CCACCCTCCCCACACTGCGCCAACGCGTCCTCGCCGGCTACATCCTCGCCACCCCGTTCCTGCAGGCGTTCTCCGCGGTGCTGCTGCCGCTGTCCCTCGCCATGATCGTGTGGCTCAAGGTGCCGGTGTTCGTGGCGATGCTCATGTACGCGCCGTTCCTACCGATCCTCATCACCCTCGCCACCCAGGTGATCGGCCTGCGCGAGTTCGCCCGCGCGTACCGGCAGAAGGTGCTGTGGCGGCACTACGCGTTCCTGCTCATCGGGGCGCCGATCTACCAGTGGGTGCTCATGGGCGCCGCGTTCTGGGCCGTCTGGCAGCACGTCGACGGCAACACCACCTGGCACAAG
>NZ_BMPI01000211.1:395-745 GCF_014647515.1 Dactylosporangium sucinum
TGCCGGCCATCACCGTCCTGCCCAGGCCCCGACCCGGACCCCGGCCATCGAAGGCAGTAGTGCCGCATGACGGCGGTGCTGGAGGTCGAGCGCAGCCCAGTCCGCGCGCCGGCCGAGGTACCCGCGCCCCGGGAGTCGCGCTGGCGGTACCACCGGAAAAGCCTGCTGATCCTGGGACCGCTGCTGCTCGTGGCGGGGCTGGTCAACGGGTGGAACCTGCACGGCTGGCCCGGCCGGGTCAACGACGACGAGGGCACCTACGTCAACCAGGCATGGGCCATGCTCGACCACGGCGCGCTCTCCCACTACACGTACTGGTACGACCACCCGTTCCTCGGCTGGGCCATCAT
>NZ_BMPI01000212.1 GCF_014647515.1 Dactylosporangium sucinum
AACTTCGGCGACAAGGTCGCCTACACCGTGACCGTCACCGACCCGGGCGGCGCGGCGATCGACTGCTCGAAGGTCTACGTCAACCCGGCCCTCGGCCACGACGACCACCTGCACGAGACCACCGAGTACCCCGGCTGCTCCGGCACCATCTCCACCGACCTGCTCGGCGGGCACCCGGACGGCGCGAACCTGTTCTACGCGCTCATCGCCCACTACACCGACAACGGCGGCGCGGGCGGCGCGGCCCCGCTGACCGGCTACGGCCAGGCGATCCTGCAGCCGAAGCACAAGCAGGCGGAGTACTTCACCGCCCAGTCCGGCATCCGGGTCATCGACCAGGCCGGCGCCGAGAGCGGCAAACGCATCGGCGACATCTCCAACAACGACTGGATCTCGTTCAACCCGATGAGCCTGCAGGGCATCACGAACGTCAGCTACCGGCTCTCCTCGCCGACCGGCGGCGGCTCCATCGAGCTGCGCGCCGACTCGCCGACCGGCACCCTGCTGGCGACCACGGCGGTGCCCAGCACCGGCGGCTGGGACAACTACCAGTCCACGGCGCCGGTGAACACCGCGGCGCTGTCCGGCACGCACACGCT
>NZ_BMPI01000213.1 GCF_014647515.1 Dactylosporangium sucinum
ACATCACCGGTGGTGTTCAACCCGATCACCGGCTCACGCGCCGGCACACTCGCCACCACCGCACGGAACTCATCGAGAATCCCGTCCAGATGGTGGCTGTGGAACGCGTGCGAAACCTTCAGCAGCTTCGCCTTGCGTCCCTCGATGAGCGCCATCACCGCATCGGCATCACCGGACACCACCACCGACGTCGGCCCGTTCACCGCCGCCAGACCGACCCGCCCCTCAACGAGATACGGCCGGATCTCCTCCTCCGACGCCACGACCGACGCCATCAACCCACCGGCCGGAGCCGACGCCATCAACCGCCCACGCGCCGCCACAATCCTGCACGCGCCCTCAAGGTCCCAGACACCGGCCAGATACGCGGCCGTCAACTCACCGATCGAGTGCCCACCCAGCCACCGCGGCCGCAACCCCCAGGCCTCCAACTGCCGGTAGACCGCCACCTGCACCGCGAACAGCCCCACCTGCGCGAACTGCGTCTCATCGATCCGCTCACCCAGGTCGACGTCCACATGCGACCGGACCTCGTCCAGCGCGGCGGAGAACTCCGGCAGCACGCCGTACAGGTCCAGACCCATCCCGGGCCGCTGCG
>NZ_BMPI01000214.1 GCF_014647515.1 Dactylosporangium sucinum
CGGGTGATTCTGCAGGCTTTGGCCAATGCGGGTCTGTCGCCGTCCGATGTGGACGTTGTCGAGGGTCACGGTACCGGCACCCGGCTGGGCGACCCGATCGAGGCGCAGGCGCTCATCGCGACCTACGGGCAGGATCGAAGCGAACCGCTGTGGCTCGGGTCGGTGAAGTCCAACATCGGCCACACGCAGGCCGCGGCCGGTGTCGCCGGGGTCATCAAGATGGTCCTGGGGATGCGGCACGGAACCATGCCGGCGACGCTGCATGTCGATGAGCCGACGCCCGAGGTCGACTGGGCGGCCGGTGCCGTCGAGCTGCTGACCGAGGCCCGGCCGTGGCCGAGCCACGCCGAACGCCCGCGTCGCTCCGCGGTGTCGTCGTTCGGGATCAGCGGTACCAACGCGCACGTCATCATTGAGGAAGGCGACCCCACCCCGGCCTCCGAAGCCCACGAGGGCCCGACGGCGTGGATTGTGTCGGGGAAGTCGGAGCGGGCTTTGCGGGCGCAGGCGGCGCGGCTGGCCGATTGGGCCGAACGGACCTGCCCCGACCCCCGCGACGCGGCGGTGGCGTTGGCGATGC
>NZ_BMPI01000215.1 GCF_014647515.1 Dactylosporangium sucinum
ACGCCGAGGGCGGCGAAGCTCGACAGCGTCGTCTGGAAGTTGCCCGGCAGCGAGCTGCCACCGGTGAAATGGGTCTGCAGGCCCACGCAGTCGATCGGCACGCCGCGGGACTTGAAGTCCCGGATCATGTTGTACACGCCCTGGGTCTTGCCGTACGACCAGTTCTCGATGTTGTAGTCGTTGTAGCACAGCTTCACCGACGGGTCGGCGGCCCGGGCGGTGCGGAACGCCACCTCGATCCAGTCGTTGCCGGTGCCCTGCAGGTTGGACTGGCGGCGGCTGCCGTCCTCGTTGAACGCCTCGTTGACCACGTCCCAGGCGGCGAGCTTGCCCTTGTAGTGGGCCATCACGCCGTTGATGTGATCGATCATCGCCTGCCGCAGGGCGCTGCCGTTGAGGCTCTGCATCCAGCCCGGCTGCTGCGAGTGCCAGGCGAGGGTGTGGCCGCGGACCTTCATGCCACGCTGCGTGGCCCAGTTGTAGATCTGGTCCCCGGACGAGAAGTTGAACTGCCCCCGCTGGGGCTCCGTCGCGTCCGGCTTCATCTCGTTCTCGGCCGTCACCATGTTGAACTCACGG
>NZ_BMPI01000216.1 GCF_014647515.1 Dactylosporangium sucinum
CGGGTGATTCTGCAGGCTTTGGCCAATGCGGGTCTGTCGCCGTCCGATGTGGACGTTGTCGAGGGTCACGGTACCGGAACCCGGCTCGGTGACCCGATCGAGGCGCAGGCGCTGCTCGCCACCTACGGCCAGGATCGGGAAGAGCCGCTGTGGCTGGGGTCGGTGAAGTCGAACATCGGCCACACGCAGGCCGCGGCCGGTGTCGCCGGGATCATCAAGGTGGTCCAGGCGATGCGGCACGCGACGATGCCGGCCACCCTGCACGTCGACGAACCCTCGCCGGAGGTCGACTGGTCCACCGGCCGGGTCTCGCTGCTCACCGAGCCGCGTCCCTGGCCGAACGGCCGTCCCCGCAGGGCTGGCGTGTCGTCGTTCGGGATCAGCGGTACCAACGCTCATGTTGTGTTGGAGGAGGGTGATCCCGACCCGGAGTCAGGCGCTCATGGGGGTCCGACGGCGTGGGTTGTTTCGGCTAGGTCGTCGGGGGCGTTGGTGGGGCAGGCGGCGCGGCTGGCCGATTGGGCCGAACGGACCTGCCCCGACCCCCGCGACGCGGCGGTGGCGTTGGCGATGC
>NZ_BMPI01000217.1 GCF_014647515.1 Dactylosporangium sucinum
CCGGGATGGGCGCGGATCTGCCGGGTCTGGACGAGGTCCGCCAGCACCTGGACATCCACCTCGGCGACCGCATCGATGAGACGCAGTTCGCGCAGTCGGCGCTGTTCGCCGTGCAGGTGGCGACGTTCCGGCAGTTGGAAGCTTGGGGTTTGCGGCCGCAATATCTCGGCGGGCATTCGATCGGTGAGCTGACGGCTGCGTATCTGGCCGGGGTGTGGGATCTGGAGGGTGCCTGCCGGATCGTCGAGGCCCGTGGCCGGTTGATGAGCCAGGCGCCGGCTGGTGGGTTGATGGCTGCGCTGGAGTTGTCCGAGGACGAGGTTCGGCCGCTGCTGGTTGAGGGGCGGGTGGGTCTGGCGGCGGTGAACGGGCCGCGGTCGGTTGTGGTGTCCGGTGACGCCGATGCGGTGACGGAGTTGGTTCAGGGTCGCAGGGCGAAGCTGTTGAAGGTGTCGCATGCGTTCCACAGCCATCACCTCGACGGGATGTTGGACGAGTTCCGCCGGGTTGTGGCGAGTGTTCCGGCGCGTGAGCCGGTGATCGGGTTGTACGGGGATGTGACGAATCC
>NZ_BMPI01000218.1 GCF_014647515.1 Dactylosporangium sucinum
CCGGTGGCGGTGCTGTTTTCGGGTCAGGGGTCGCAGCGTGCCGGGATGGGCGCGGATCTGCCGGGTCTGGACGAGGTCCGCCGGCACCTGGATGTCCACCTCGGTGACCGTATCGATGAGACGCAGTTCGCGCAGTCGGCGTTGTTCGCCGTGCAGGTGGCGACGTTCCGGCAGTTGGAAGCCTGGGGGCTGCGGCCGCAGCACCTCGGCGGTCATTCGATCGGTGAGCTCACCGCTGCGTATCTGGCTGGGGTGTGGGATCTGGAGGGTGCTTGCCGGATTGTGGAGGCTCGTGGCCGGTTGATGGCTTCGGCTCCGGCTGGTGGGTTGATGGCTGCGTTGGAGTTGTCGGAGGAGGAGGTTCGGCCGCTGCTGGTTGAGGGGCGGGTGGGTCTGGCGGCGGTGAACGGGCCGCGGTCGGTCGTGGTGTCCGGCGACGCCGATGCGGTCCGGGAGTTGGTCCAGGGCCGTAAGGCGAAGCTGTTGAAGGTGTCGCATGCGTTCCACAGCCATCACCTGGACGGCATGCTCGACGAGTTCCGGCAGGT
>NZ_BMPI01000219.1 GCF_014647515.1 Dactylosporangium sucinum
GCCGCGCTGGACGAGGTCCGGTCGTATGTGGATGTCGACCTGGGTGAGCGGATCGATGAGACGCAGTTTGCGCAGGTGGGGCTGTTCGCGGTGCAGGTGGCGGTCTACCGGCAGTTGGAAGCGTGGGGGTTGCGGCCGCGGTGGTTGGGTGGGCATTCGATCGGTGAGTTGACCGCTGCGTATCTGGCCGGCGTGTGGGACCTTGAGGGCGCGTGCAGGATTGTGGCGGCTCGGGGCCGGTTGATGGCGTCGGCGCCTTCTGGTGGGTTGATGGCGTCGGTCGTGGCGTCGGAGGAGGAGATCCGGCCGTATCTCGTTGAGGGGCGGGTCGGGCTGGCGGCGGTGAACGGGCCCACCTCGGTGGTGGTGTCCGGTGATGCCGATGCGGTGATGGCGCTGGTCGAGGGACGCAAGGCGAAGCTGCTGAAGGTTTCGCACGCGTTCCACAGTCACCATCTGGACGGGATCCTCGATGAGTTCCGTGCGGTGGTGGCGAGTGTGCCGGCGCGTGAGCCGGTGATCGGGTTGAACACCACCGGTGATGT
>NZ_BMPI01000221.1 GCF_014647515.1 Dactylosporangium sucinum
CCATCATCGTGCCGGCGCTGCACGAGGAGTTCGTCATCGCCGGCACCCTGCGCCACCTGCTGGAACAGGACTACGGCGACTACGAGATCCTCGTTTCCCTGTGCGAGGGCGACGACGCCACCATCGCCGAGGTTTCCCGGGTGCAGGCCAACCACGATCCCGGGAACCGCGTACGCACCGTCGTGCGCTCGTACGTGAAGTCGAACAAGCCGCGCCAGCTCAACGCCGCCCTGGCGGTGTCCACCGGCACCGTCATCGGGGTCGTCGACGCCGAGGACGACGTCGCGCCGCAGCTGCTCACCCGGGTCAACACCCTGCTCGCGCGCACCGACGCCGACGTCGTGCAGGGCGGGGTGCAGCTGATGACGCTGGGCCGGCGGGTGCGCGACTGGTTCAAGGTGCACAACGTCATGGAGTACTTCTTCTGGTTCACCAGCCGCATGTTCTACCAGGTCCGCACCGGCTTCGTACCGCTCGGCGGCAACACCGTCTTCATCCGCCGCGA